>KQ959667.1 GCA_001552935.1 Umbribacter vaginalis
AAGTGAATATGCAGGTAAGGTTATTGAGGTATTCGGCACTGCTGGCGGAGAAATGTCGGATATGTATCAACGTGGAGATGACACCCATCTGGTGTTCAAAATACCCTCACGCGGCACCATGGGTTTGCGCACACGCATTCTCAACGTTACGCGCGGTGAAGCTGTAATGTTTCATCATTTTTCGGAATATGGACCTTATCGTGGAGAAATGGGACACCGTAAGTGCGGATCGATGATTGCGCTTGCTACGGAAAAATCGGTTGCATACGCGCTTGATACGCTCCAGCAGCGCGGAAAGTTGTTCATCGGCCCTGGTGAAGAATGTTACGAGGGTATGATTGTAGGCGAGTCAGCCAAAGAAGGCGACATGGTAGTAAATGTTGCAAAATCAAAAAATCTTGGCAATCAACGCTCTTCTTCAGCAGACAAGGCAATTTCGCTTACTCCACCACAAACATTTACTTTGGAAGAGGCGCTTGAATATATTGAGGATGATGAACTGGTTGAAGTAACACCAAAATCAATTCGTCTCCGTAAGCGCTTGCTATCGGCAACCGATCGCCGCAAAGCAAACAAGAATAACTAAGAGCGTAGCACGACTATTTAAAGTGCTGATGAATGCAAGGATTTCTATCTCACGGCGCAGCGTTTGTTCATTTTAGGTGTTGCGCCGCCTGCTATAAGCTTGTCATAAGCATGTTTAATGAACGGCAGTTTATAGCGACATACCGTATTTTTACAGCCTGTATGTCATCTTTTTTATTGCTAAAATTTAAGAATTTTTTGTGTAAGTGTGTAGTATAGTTTGGTTCGTGCTAGCTGCGTATTGATTTGTGAGGCATACATAAAATCTATCTTGAAACACATGGTAGAATGAACCAGTACGCTTGGAAGGATAGGAAAAGGAAACAAGAGCAATGGTAAAAACAATTATGAAAACATTAGGCGTGTGTGCCGTGGCTTTAGCTGTTGTATGTGGTATTACAGGCTGTTCTTCAGGGAAAAATGGCGTAGCAGTAACTATCAATGGCGATAAAATTCTTGAAGAAGCTATCACAAAAAAAGTGGAGCAAATACGCGCACGCTACGAGCTTACCGACACCAATGCATGGGGTCGCTGGCTGGTGAAAAATAAGCTCACACCAGAAAAAGTTCGCGATCAAATGATTGATTCGTATATCAGCCAGCATGTTATTAAAGCAGGAGCAAAAGAATTAGGTGTTGAGGTTTCCAGTGAAGAGATAGATAAGCGCATTCAGGATATGCGCTCAAAATATGATTCAGATGATGCTTGGAATAAAGCTCTTGAACAGGCAGGATTTACTGCTGACGAATATCACGATACCGTAGAAAGTTCACTTCTCTCTCAAAAAATTCAAGAAAAGTTACGTAATGAAACAAAAGTAGAGGATGCTGATGTTTTGAAATCGTGCAACATGTACGCATCATTTTTAACAGGCGCGCGCAAATCATCGCATATTTTATTTGCAGAGAAAGATGAAGCAACGGCGAAAGATGTATTGAAAAAGATTAATGCAGGCAAACTCGATTTTGCAGAAGCTGCAAAGCAATACTCGACTGACAAAGGCTCAGGTGCGCAAGGAGGCAATGTTGGTTGGGATAAAATGAACAACTTCGTGCCTGAATATACAAAAGCACTCAGTACTTTGAAAAAAGGCCAGGTAAGCGAGCTCGTTAAGTCACAATTTGGTTATCATATTATTAAGTGTACTGATGAGTGGACTGCTCCTAAAGAAATTACCGCTCTCGATCAAATGCCTCAAGAAATGGTAGATTCCATTAAAAAGATGACGCTTGCTAATAAAACACAGCAAGCATTTAAGGAGTGGCTCGACGCCCAAAAAGATAAAGCAGATGTAAAGAAGAATGACATGCCTAAAGGGCTTTCATATGATCTTGATATAACAAAATACGAGCAAGAGGCTCAAAAGGCTCAAGAACAGAAAGCTGCTGAACAAGCGCAAAAGAATAACGACGGAGCAAAGAAGTCTGCTGACGGTGCTACACCTTCAGACAAAACGCAAGCAGACACGAACAAACCTGCTGATAATAAGCAGTCTACTGAAAGTAAAAAATAGCAGTAGAAAGGATTAACACAAGGAACACATCCTGCTAACAGTATAGACTTTGGGATACGTCTAAAACATAAGTTGTAAAGAAAACTCTAGCGGAGCACTTGTTCAATAAGCAATGCTCCGTTATACTTCAATGTTGCTATAACGCTCAATAGCTTCAATAGGGAGAGATGTCCGAGTTGGCCGAAGGAGCACGATTGGAAATCGTGTATGCGCCAAAAGCGCATCTGGGGTTCGAATCCCCATCTCTCCGCCAGATAACACCCGTGGAGGGGTGGCAGAGCGGTTGAATGCGGCAGTCTCGAAAACTGTTTCACCTGCAAGGGTGACGGGGGTTCGAATCCCCCCTCCTCCGCCATTTTTAACTACCCTATTTATATATTCTGACCTGCGCAAACAACGCGCAAAAAATGCTCGTTGTTCCCTGCAATGCGCTAATCGTTACTAATTGCGTTTTTCCGTTGTCAACTGGGGTGACCGTTTTGTGTCTTTCTATGA
>KQ959668.1 GCA_001552935.1 Umbribacter vaginalis
CGTGTCTTCTGCAGTTTCTCCAGCAATACGTTTGGTTGCCTGATCAAAGCTTGGAACAGGGGATTCTTCACCTGGCTGTGGTGTGGGATTTGGCACCGGAGGCACGGGCGCTGGAGCAGGAGCAACACTAAATTCTTTAGTAGCAGTTTTGATGGTAGCATCAGCTTTCTTGGCGCTCAGTGTCACTGTAACGGTACCCGTTTTACTTGGTGTTCCGCTAAGAATAACTTTTGTTTTATCTTCTGATACCTTCGCACTAAGGTTCACGCTACCGTCACCTGCTAACGTAGCTTCAAATGTAGTGTCTTCTGGCATGTTAGCATTAGTAAAGGGCAGCTCAGCATTAAGCTCTTTTCCAACTTGTGCTCCTGTGACATCGCCAGTAAGTGTAAGAGCTGGCTCAGGAGCAGCAGCAACGCTAAATGTCTTTGTTTGCTCAAGAGCTGTTGCGCCCTCTTTAGTAGCGCTCACCTTAACGGTTACTTCTCCTGCTTTGGTAGGCGTACCTCTCAGCTTTACTTTTTTGCTTGCAGTATCAACAGTCGCAGTAAGTCCGTCTTTTGCTTCACCTTCAAGAGTTGCGATAACGGTATAACCATCTGCATTTTCAAGCGTGTAGGAAAGTTCAGCACTCAACTCTTTGCCAGCTTGTGCACCGCTAACTTCTCCCGTAAGGGTAAAAACTGGAACAGGAGCTGGAGTAACTTCTTTCATTTTATATACGGTAAGTGGAGTAATGTGATTAATATCAAATGCAAGCAATGCATCAGGTGCACTTGCTCCCATAGCGGGAACATGTACTTTTACAGCAGCGATGCCTGTTTGTTTCATGTTATTGTTCATAATAAAATGAATTGGCGCTATTGCACCTTGATCGCTAACTTTATCTTGCTTAAAGATGGTTATCGTCTGACCACTTTTATAGGCAGGTTTACGTACACCAAACTGAAATTCATAATGAGGATATAATTCTAAACCTGACAATCCACATACAATCGGCCCTGCGTGACGTCGTTTAAGACAAAAATCAACATAATACATCCCGTCAATAACCGTTAATGTTGCGGTATGTTCCGTTATGGTTTCATCGGCCATTGACAGCTTCTCTCGGGGAATATTTTGAAAATCAATGCTGTTATACTCATAACCTTCTTTTAAAATTCTAAGTGGAATTTTATATACTCCATCCGGTAATTTATTAAATTTTAAATTGCCCAACGCAGCTATGCCATTCTCGATAACCTCTGGCGTTTGCTCTGGCATCGTAGTTAAGTACTGTTGCTCTACCTCGCTACAAGCATTTACCACAATTGATACATCAAGATGAGCACGTTCAGTTTGCCCTTGTTGCGCACTCAACTTAAACGTTACTGTTTCTGCCTTGCGAGGAGCACCTGTAATAATAAGGGATCCATCTTTTATTTGTGCAGTAAGTCCATTTTCTTTTTCAGGACTCACTATAAGCTGTGTACCGTCAAGATTAACTTTGTCTAATTCACGTATTATCTCGTACTGACAATATTGTGTTAGTGCAATATCACCTGGATCTTTAAGGGAAATGGTAGGCTCTGGCACGATCATTAAACGAATTTCTTCCGAATTACCAACCACATGACCATCTTTATTGTGAATTTCTAACATAAGACTGCGTTGCTTCGCATTTACAGGTGTGCCCTGAACAGTAACACTTTTAGTATCTATATTAATCGTTGCTTGTAAGTCTGAACCGAGTTGTTGCGTATTAAGAGTAACAACATCATCAGCGCCTAATCCAAATGCTTGATACGTGATTGTTGTTTTGTAAGGCTTATTAACTTGAGCGTTAGCAAAATAATCTTGTACGTCAATACCTTTATTCATCTCGGCAAAACTCACCTTGATATTACAATCATCATTTTTCAGTGCACCAAGTACCAGCGCTGATTTGATGTTGCTATAGTCTTTTTTAAAACTAATGACATTACCATTAATTGTATAATTATCAGTGCTTATATCATTACTGATTGAAGCGCTTCTATCGTGCATCGTGAGATATTTCTTTATAAACTGAATGCCTTCTTCTGAAATAGTTGCTGTTTTTTTGTCATTCGCAAGAAATATTGGTAGTTCGTACTCGAATGCGTAGTTTACATTACTTGCGGTATCTGCTGTTGAACTAACGAACTGTAAGGGTTTATGTGCGTTGCTGCATGCCTGTACAATATCCGTAACATCTTCTGAGCTTAACGGAGTTGTAATATTCCACGCTCCTTTTGTTCCAAAGGGATATGCACCACTTAATTTTGCACGAAGAAGGGCATGGCTGCTCTTTGATGTTGATAACGTCGTACTATCAATAATAGCGCACTGTTCAGTGGTTACAAGTTTTTTCCAGGCAGGTGTAATCGATGCAGGCGACGTACCTTCCAAAACAAGAGTAGGAGTAATATGCGCTAATGTTTGCTTCAATGCTGCAAGAACTTCCTCGGCGCGCAAAAGCTGTTTTGATTCGTCATTACTTACATAATAATGCACTTTTTCTATGCTCTTGCAAAAGGGAAGCAATTGAAACGTCCACGGATAATCATCAAAAACGCTGCTCTCTTTCAGATCATGAAGGCGAGGGTTAACGCTTTCATCAAAATACGGATCACCTTCTGCATCGGGTACATCACTGTCCATTGCGTCACAAATACCTTCTATATCATTATTTTGAGCAAATTCTGAACCATCTACTAACTCGAATCCTGGAAACCATTGTTTAAGAACATCATTGCTTGCGTCTTCATCATTGAGCCATAGATCAGACTGACGTGTACCTTCGTTAATATCGCTCCCACAACGAGTTTTCAGATCTTCTACAAAGCCAAAAGCACCTCCCTCATCAGCATATGCTGTTTTGGCAGTTCCATTACTCATTATGCTGCCAAAGAAAATGCATAACGCAACAATACTGCAAGCAATCTTTAGCCTTCGCATCAAAGATGGTGTAATTGAACGAAACATGCTACCAACCTTTCCTGTAAATTAACTATAACTAACTTTTTAATGCTAGTATAAAACAAATTCTAAAATTTAAAAATAAAGTGGTAGTTTTTATATCCTCAACGGCTTGTGCATGCAAAACATACAAAAAGCAAGATTATGCAAGAGTTATAAATCGAAAATTATTAAGTACAACTATGTTACAAATACAAATTGCTACATAATTTTTCAGGAAGAATGCACAACAATCAGCAATATATTTACTAAGCGTGATAGCCTATTATCGCATAAGTTACCAGCGCTACAAACGCAAGAAACGCAACGATACCATTCCACCACCAGCGCCAACCGCGAAACAAACGAAAAGCATAAAACCAGCGCGGCTTAAACATAAGGCACGCGCCCCAAATAGTAAAACATAAAGGTAACATGCCGGCTAAAAACACACGATTAAAAACTTCACGCTGTGTGTCTGTTGAAAGATAGCTGATTGTGCCGCTACAGATTGCCGCCCATGAAAAGAGACCCCACGTTAAAAACACACATACGTTCCATAGCATACAAACCACGCGCACTGCTTTATAAGGATGGTCAAACCAATGCCACGGACCATGTGCAGTAGAAGCATCAGAACAGGTAGGCGCGGTGGTGATGGTTGAAGTGTCGACGCTTGTGGCGTTGGGATTGAGAGTGTTGGTGCTGATATTTAAAACATCGTTGCTTGGATGGTTGGCATTAAAGTCATGCGCGTTTGAAGTATTCATACCTAAAATGTTGGCACTTAAAGTATTAGAAGAACCAGTGCATGCATCCGTTTCAACACCCGATCGAGACGTTGAACGTGTGCACATGCCGCCTTCAGCTTCCGCTACACCGCCAAATGCGCCATCACCAACAGACCTATCAGACGCAGCAACACCAATACCATCTGCACTATTGGGTGCGTCCTCGCTAAAGCCTACAGGAGCACCATCGCCTACGCAACTCGTTACGCCATCAAGCGCAACAGCGCTGCCCACAGCACCTGAACACGCATCTTGAAATGCATGTAAAAATTCATGAGGGCTACCAAAACGTACTTTAGGGTCAAATGCAACTGCTTTAGCTATAACGCTGATAAGGCGCTTTCCCATATCACGTTTATGCGCACGCGCAAACAGGGAATCGAGACATTCAAAATTCATCGACACATCAACCGCTGAAATGTCACTGCCTTTTAGCATATAAGCAAGCACCATACCAAGCCCGTAAACATCACTGCGAATACTGCTTTGCTGATAGCCAAATTGCTCAGGAGCTGCATAAATACGAGTACCAAAACATACCGTATCATGCGTCGCATTCTCTTTATATTCGCGCGCAACGCCAAAATCGATTAAAAACGCCGCGTCATGACACACAATGATATTATCAGGTGAAATATCACGATGAATAATAGGATGATCGCTAAATTCGTGCAGCTCACGCGCTGCTTCACATAATGATGGCAGCAATTTCTGGGCTTGCTGTATACGAACCTCAAAAGGCAACGCACGCATAAATTGTTCCAGATTGGGCCCATCAATAACCTGCATAATTACTACGCGATGAGAATCATTCCGATAACACTCAAAAATAAATGGCAGGTGAGGTGTATAGGCACAATGCTCCTGATTATGCTGTGCGGAAAAAAGCTTTTCGTACACATCACCCAAGGGCGATTCTCGCATAATCAATTTCCGGACAAACCGATTTGAAAATGAACGGTCATGCGCTACCTTTGCGTCTTGTTCATGTTCTTTCTTAAAATCCTCATTTCGTGAATCTTGAGAAGTGCGTTTCTTACTATGCTTTGATGATGCTTGTTGTCCCGCATGAACAAACTGTATATGTTTTCCCTGATCTAAATAATATGTATAGGGTGCATAAAATGCACGCTCTTCGCTTTTGCTGGCGAACGACCGTGTAACAAGCTGCGTTACCTCAAATTCAGATGTCTTAATCGTGCGCACAAAACGATAAGCGTCTTCGGTTTCCAAAGACTGCAAATATCGATCAATGTCAGACATAGACGCACTCATAGCGTATCCTTTTACCGCAAGGAAGCGAGGCTACGCTTCCAACAGGGGAAGATTATGGTCATAGAGCATGTCGTTAACATCGGGAACACTTCTTTGGTGGTCGAGTCCAAAAATGACGATAGCGTCAAATTTTTCCTTGCAATACAGTGCATTACAACCACCCAAGCGCAACATAACATTTGTTTCGTATAACGTAATGTGCAGCGCCAGGGCCAAACGAAGGAGGGTGTTGCGCGATGCACCTCGTGTTCCCTGAAAAATCTGGTAACCGAACGTGGCATCAACATGTGCATCACGACAAACCTGCGCACGCTTAAAGCCACTTTTTTTAAGCAAAAAATCCAAATATGCATGAAGCGTTACTACAGACGACGACGTACTTGCCAACCATTTTTCAAGGTCGGCATCGTGTTTTAATTCATGTAACTCTTTTAGCAGTTGCTCGGTGGTAAGCGCCATAAGTATCCTGTTCACCAGCATATAAAAGCGCCCATAACCTACATGCCGTAGCTGCGCTTCTTTTGTACATGGCATAGTATACAAGATAGCAGGCAATTTGTAATGACTCTATAACGGTGCGCACACAAACCAACTGTGCACGGTGTGTTTCACGTGAAACAAAAGAGTGTTTAATGCGCAACTGCTAAATAGGCAACTGCTAAATTTGCAACTGTTTACCATACTTCACACGTACACGTCTACAACACATTACTTTCTTAGCAAGTTCGTCCTACATGCCACATGTTTCACGTGAAACAAACACCTAACCATTAAGCATACTCTGATAACTAAAACCCTTACATCACTTTACGTTACACCTTTTAATCCGTTATACACGATCCTTACGGAATAGCACTCCTGCAACACCATTATGCAACAGGAAACTTTTTACTTGTGATAACACCTTTGTCACCATTGAAATTAATCCACGGCGTTACTTCAACCGTTACTTCGCTATTGTCGTTAAGCTCGTACATTTCAACCACCTGCAACGACGCATCGGGCTTTACCTGCGTGTGCTCGTTGTTGGTGATGCCTGTTTTGTACGAATGATGCAGCTCAACGCCATTTTGATAAGCGCGTGCACTGAATGTTGTGCTGAACGACGATGTAGACGTTCCAACATTTTTCCACGTATACGTAACCGCTATGGCAGGCTTATGGTCGTAAGTTTGGGTTTTTGCCATAGAGTCAACTGAAACGCTGTATTTAGCTTTAGACGCAGCTTCTTTTTGCGCTTTTGAAACAGCTGCTGCTGCAGCAAGCGCATTGGTAGCACTTTGAGCATCTTTGCTGTTTGAAGACGCAGCGCTACTGCTTGAGGACGCACCAGAGGTCGCATTCTGCTGCGATTGGGGAGACGCGTTCGACACATCGTTAAAAGCTTTATGCCATGCATTAGCGTACATACTTTGGGTATACAACACAATTACTACACCCAAAATGGAAAGAACAAGCCCTGCAATAGCCAAACCCTTGCCACCTATGTTTTTCTTGCGCATCGAAATGAGTGCAATAATTGCAAAAATAAAGCCAAGTACTGCAAAAACAAAGGCTGCATTATTCAAAATAGGCATCCACGATCCAACGATTCCAATAATGGACAAAACAAGCGATGTGATAGCCATTCCAGACATTCTTGCTGGTGCGCCATACGCTACGGCGTGAGATTCACTCGTAGACGTATTTGGCATTGATGCTGATTTGCTTGAAGCAAAAGGTGCTGTGCCTGATGGTGAAGAAGACACCGTGCTATCAGGTGATGATGGAACTCCATGACTTCCTGTTGATGAAGACTTATGCATGGAAGCGTCCTCTTGTGAGCGTCCAGACAAAGGTGGTTCTGGTGTGTTCATAACAACTCGCTTTCTCTAAAACTAATACTTGACACCAGTGTATGAACAGTGCCGGAGCGTTTCATTAGCTGTCAGCTAATGAAAACAGCCGACTATAGCACAAATAACCATTTAAAAGCGGGAAAATCACATCGAAACAGGATGCAAAAATTGTTTTGGGAGATGTTTTGGAAAGAAGGGCGCGGCGGCTTGAGGATATGGAAATGCGCAACGCGAACAGTGTGCACACCGGTGTGGCGGCTTGAGGAAATGGAAATGCGCAACGCGAACGGTTTGGACGATTGGCAAAAGCAGCCTACGTGGAAATTGGTGCGTGTTGACGACGTTGGAAGCTTGATGTGTGACGGTTACGTGGAAGAACGTTCGTTCAAGATTGCAAGTGCTTGTTCGTAACCACCTGATCCATAGCTTAAACACTTCGACACACGAGCAATAGTAGTAGCACTAGCGCCTGTTTGTTCTTCTACCTGCGCATACGACTTTCCAGCAGAAAGGAGCCGCGCAACCGCCAAGCGTTGCGACGACTCCTTAATTTCGCGAACCGTAAATAAATCTTCGAGGAGCGAAAACAGCTCATCAACATCATCCATGCGTGCAAGCACTGTGAGCAGTGCATCTACATCGTTGTTTCTTATTGCTGTCATCCCTAAACCCCTACGCTGAGCGAACACAAGCACCCGATGCAAGCGGCGCGTATGGCACACTCATGTCCTACACCTACACCTTACACGAACTACACCGTACGTATCTTACACGTGTGCTATGAATTCGTAGTGCAACCTTATGAATTCGTTGCGTGACCCTCACGCACTTACTAGTACGCACATGTAGTGCGTGCCTTCAGCAACGCTCGGCAAATACCAATCACACGAATTGCTTACACTTCAGTGAGCCAATCGGCATAATCCTCATTATCACCTGCGACAATTTCAAAGAATCGCTTCTGAAGCGCGGCAGTAACTTCGCCACACTCACCAGATCCTACTTCACGACCATCAACCGATGCAACGGGTGTAAGCTCAGCTGCTGATCCTGTCATAAACATTTCATCAGCAATATATAAATCGGTACGTACAAGGCTCTCTTCAACAGGGAAGACGTCAATTTCTTCTGCTTCATACATGTCAGCTGCAATTTGTAAAACACTATCGCGCGTAATGCCCTCAAGCAAACCATCGCTTAATGGTGGCGTAATCAGCGCGCCATTACGTACGATGAACAGGTTTTCTCCCGTTCCTTCACACACGCGACCCGCCTCATTAAGCATCACTGCCTCAGCATAGCCATGCTCTTTTGCTTCCAATTTTGCAAGCAGAGAGTTCATATAGGACGCTGTTGCTTTAACCGCAGGCGGAATAGCATTATTTGAACGCTGGCGCCACGAAGATACGCCGACTTTAATACCATGTTTGAGTGCCTCAGCACCCAGATATGCATCCCACGGCCAAACAGCAATAATCACATCAATAGGAGCCCCGCTTGGATCAACTCCCATAACGCCATAACCGCGATACACTAGCGGGCGAATGTAGCCTTTTTTCAAATTATTTGCGCGAAGAACTTCCAGGGTAGCTTCAACCAATTCGTCAACCGAATAAGGCAGGTCAATAGCAGCAATTTTGCAACTACGCGCCAAACGTTCCATATGGTCACGCAAACGGAACACATAGCTTTTATGGGTGGTATCGTTTTCATAGCAACGAATGCCCTCAAATACGCCTGAACCATAATGAAGCGAGTGGGAAAGCACATGCGTTTGAGCGTCTTCCCATGCTACCAGTGAGCCATTTTTCCAAATATACGGAACGGGAGTGATATCTGTCATAGGTACTTCCTTTCTCTACGAATACAGATTATCTAGCATTGTAATACCACCGTGTTATGAATTGCGCTTTAAACAAAAAATTTATAGCGCAGAAACATACCTGCATGACAAAAGCAGGGATGTATGGGAACGTAGGGGTGCTTGCGATGCTGGCGATGCGTGCAGGTTGTAGGAACGTGGAGGTACTTGCGATGCTGACGATGCTGGCGGACGTTCGCGGCGTGCAAAAAACAACCCGCCTTTCCAGAAGAAAGACGGGTTGCAAAAACCTGAATATGTACAGGAACAATACTGCTTAACGCTTCGAGAACTGAGGACGCTTGCGAGCTTTCTTCAAGCCGTACTTCTTGCGCTCAACCATACGTGGGTCACGCGTAAGCAAACCCGCCTTTTTCAGCTCGGGGCGATATTCGCCAGCTGACAGCAATGCACGCGCAATACCATGACGCAGCGCACCAGCCTGACCAGAAACGCCACCGCCGTTCAGCAATGCGATTACATCAAAGTGACCTTGTGTATCAGTTACTTTAAAAGGAATAAGCGCATAATCAACCAAGGGCTGACGTCCAAAATAGGCAAGAGCTTCACGGCCATTTACCGTAACTTTACCAGTTCCAGGAACTAAACGAACACGTGCCGTCGCATTTTTACGACGACCAGTACCATAATATAGAGCTTTGTTAGCCATCTGTTAGCCCTCCATCTTCACTTCACGAGGCTGTTGAGCTGCATGGGGATGCTCCGCACCTGCATACACCTTAAGCTTCTTTAACATCTCACGTCCAAGCGTCGTTTTAGGAAGCATACCCTTTACAGCATGCTCGATAATACGCTCAGGATGCTTTGCGAGTGCCTCATTAAAGGTTTCCGATTTCAAGCCACCAGGAAAACCGCTGTGGCGGAAATACTGCTTGGCTTCGCCTTTGTTACCAGTAACACGCACTTGAGCAGCATTTACGATAATCACATAATCGCCTGTATCAACGTGTGGTGTGTACTGAGGCTTATTTTTACCGCGCAGAATTTTGGCTACTTCAACAGCAAGATGACCAAGAACCTGGTCTTTTGCATCGATGATAACCCAATTGCGCTCAACCTCGCGGGGTTTTGCGTAATACGTTTTCACTATAATCCTCCATTACTTGTAGAAGTGCAGTACGTGCACCTCTCTCGCGCACCAAAACGGCGCACGATGTGTGTTTCCAAAAGATGCAAACGGATAAGCTGCGGTTTCCTACGCCGCGCACTCAAGAAAAGACTGGACTTCTTCGCTTAAGGTGCTTAGAGCCTGCTTGCTTCACGGGGCTTTTGAAAGCAACTGATTAACTATAAGATTATTCCCCTACAAACGTCAATTAGAATTCGCTATACTTTTCAGAAATTCGCGATAAAATCATAGAAGCACGCACGCTGGGAACAGCTGGAACGGCTACGGATGCGGGAACGATTGAGTAACTGGAAACAAATGCGTGGCTGGGAACAGCATGAATGGCTGCACATGAGAGAGTAGCTGTGTGACTGGGAACAGCGAGAACCACTAGAACAATTGGAACGTTTGCGCGAGCGCATACAACACAATCACAAGACATACGAATAAGCTGACTATGAAAGATACTTATAATGTCGAAACATACTTCATTGAATACCACTTCTCAAATTGCGGCACAACGTGCGCAACATGCTGATGCAATCCCAGGCTCATCTGCAACTCAGCGCTTGGCCGCAGCTCCATGCGCGTCCGCAAATCAGCTTGCAAGCACGGCAGCAACTCAATGTGAAAACATGTCCGCACCATCATGCTCATCTGCAAGCTCATCCGCAAGCACGCACGATATACAAACCCCGCACGCCGCACTCACATCGCGCGCAACGCATGAGCGGCACACTCAATCCGCGCACAAAACGCTTCAGCGGTTAAACCGCAAACGAGCAGGTTATCGAGCAGAAACCGAAGACGATGACGGCTACGATCCGTATTCTGATCGCACCACATCACAGCCGCTTTTTGAGCGCAATCCGTGGGATTAGCGCGATAAACAGTTCGTCAGATCATCAAGAGAATCAATGACGCACACTGACACCTGTTCTAACTGGGATTTTGTCGAGCACTTGTCGCAACTATGCACTCCGATAGTTGAAATGCCCATATCACGCATCACTGCCAGCGCATATGCGGAATCGTCCACCGCCCAACACGCTTCTGGCGCACTGTGCAACAATGCCAAACAGTGCTCGTAGATGGGCGTATCGCGCTTAGTGCCAGGAACGTCGTCTGTTGAGACCACATCTTGCACCAAAGAAAGCAAGCCCGTGCGCTGCAAGCCTGCAAGCAAAAACGCACGCGGACATGATGACGCAACAACCGCAGGTATATGTGCTGCTTGCAATGCGCGCAAAAACACGTCGGCACCAGGGCATATTTCTACATCGTGTTCGTAAAAATGAAGCAGATAGTTTTGTATCATTTCGGCTATATGCGCTGGTGACAAACCCACTCCGAGCGTATGATGCAAGTATGTGCACGACTCTTCAAGCGTGCATGTGTTCAAAAAGTCGGTTTCCTGTTTCGTTAAGGGGCGTTTCAGCTCGCTGGCAAACACCACGTCAAGATTGTGCCACGCGTGCATAGACGATAGCAAGGTGCCATCGCAATCGAGTATAATACCTGATGGCTTGCGTAAATGAGAAATGCTATTCACAGGCGTTACGCCATCCTTTCACCATAAAGACCCACGTGTTTTTGCGTAGCGAACAAACGGACAGATGAACAAGCTGCTTTGCAGCGCGTTGGTGCGTGCACGACGTCACGAACACGCAACCGCTCCACTGCACGACATCACGAACACGCAACCGCGCCGATGCCTACACGCTGCCGCTCGCACAACGCAGGCCACCCCGTGCGGCCTAGTCTTCCACACGAATAAGCGCAGGTGTTCCGCGTAAACAATCGGGAAGCGCCGCAACTTCTTCAACAACCGCCATAATGTCTTGTTCGCGCGCCTGATGCGTTACATACACAACTTCAACGGTGTCTTTGTCTTTTTTGCCGCGCTGGACTACCGAATAAATGCTTACGTTGTGCTGGGCAAACACACTTGCCATAGACGCCAGCACGCCAGGACTATCCACCACAGGAAAACGCAAATAGTACTTCGTTTCAAGCTGGCTCATCGCAATAATAGGAAGTGTATCGCTGCAGGTACATCCCACAAACGAGCGTACATTGCCCTGGATATGCCGCGCACACTCAAGCACGTCGCCCATCACAGCACTGGCAGCAGCCCCACTACCTGCACCTTCTCCGTAAAACATAAGGTCGCCCACCGCGTCGCCCACCACATACACGGCGTTATAGACGCCCTTGACCGACGCCAGAGCATGTGAGCGCGGTATCATAGTGGGATGAACGCGCACTTCAATTCCCGCTTCGCTGCGTCGTCCGATAGCAAGCAGCTTCACGCAATAGCCCATATCGCGCGCTGCTTCCAAATCGAGCGGCGTAAGCGCGCGGATACCCTGAGCATACACATCGCTCAAGGTGATGCGCGTATTAAAAGCAATCGACGACAAAATCGCAATTTTTGCAGCAGCATCGAGGCCATCAACATCGGCACTTGGATCGGCTTCCGCATAGCCTTTCTGCTGCGCAATTTGAAGCGCCTGGTCATACGATAAATTTTGCTCGGCCATGCACGTAAGCATGAAATTAGTAGTGCCGTTCACAATGCCCATTACGCATGAAATTTCATTTGAGATGAGCGCATGTTTCATAGGGCCAATAATGGGAATACCACCGCCTACACTAGCTTCAAATGCCAGTTCAACCTTGTGCTCATGAGCAAGCGCGAACAGCTCCTTACCGCGCTGTGCCATAAGGGCTTTGTTGGCGGTAACCACCGATTTACCTGCTTGAAGCGCACCTGCGATAATGTCGAACGCGTCATCAACACCGCCAATAAGTTCGACCACTAAATCGATGGACGTATCGTTTAGAATGTCATGAAAATCGTAGGTGAACACATTGGAAAATCCCAGTTCGCACGCAACATCATTGCGCCGCGAGCACACACGTGTTACCTGCAAATCGATATGGTAATGACGCAGAAAATCGTCGTGATGTTTCGCGAGAATTTCCAGAAACCCACGTCCGACAGTACCTGTTCCCACAAGCCCAACTGATACGGCCATACACACCTTCACTTTCTATAACACGCGCGAAATGCGATCCCGCATCATGCGCATTCACTACATACATGAATTTGAAACACGAATTGCACGTACGAATTGCTGCACGAAGTTCTGCGCATGTCATCTACCTTATCTACAAAATCCATGCACGAATTAGATGCACACATTACATGCGCTTATTATACGTCATGAAATGCGGTGCGCTATGCGTCAGGTGAAATGCCAGTTGAAACGCCAGTTTATACGTCACGCGCCATAATATCAGCGTAGGTTTCGCGACGCGTTACAACGCGCGCTGCGCCATCTTTCACGAACACGATAGCAGGGCGCGGCTGGCCGTTATAGGTTGATGACATGGTATAACAATATGCTCCCGTACAGAAAACGGCCACAATATCGCCGAGTTCAGGATGTTGAAGCGGCATGTCAATCACCACAGCGTCGCCGCTTTCGCAATGTTTGCCGCACAGCGTAACTATCTCGCTACGCGGCTGATCAGCCTTGTTTGCAATTGCTGGTTCATAGGATGCATGATAAAGCGCCGTACGAATGTTGTCCGACATACCACCATCCACCGCAACATACTTGCGAATATGAGGCAGCGTTTTGAGAATGCCAACGGTGTAGAGCGTTAATCCGGCGTTGGCAACTATGCTACGACCAGGCTCAACCATCAATTTTGGAAGAGACAAGCCAAGGCGCGTGAACGATTCTTTTACGCCCGAGCAAATAACATGTGCAAATTCTTCGATTGACGTGGGCTTATCGGAAGCCGTGTACGCAACACCAAGACCGCCACCCATATCGAGCTCCTGGATTTCCAACCCATAGTGCTGCTTGACGCGCGCGGAAAACTGCGCCATAACGTCGATTGCTTCCTTAAACGAGTGCAACGCAAAAATTTGCGAGCCAATATGACAATGAAATCCGATCAATTCAACACCTGGAAGCGCCTGTACATCACCTACGCAGCGAAACGCAAAATCATCAAGCATCGTAAACCCAAACTTTGAATCTTCACAGCCTGTGCGAATGTATTCATGTGTGTCCGCTTCAACACCAGGCGTAACGCGCATGTAGATGCGCTGACGTTTCCCCAGTTTGCACGCGATTTCTGAAACGCGCGAAGCTTCAATACGGCTATCAACAACAATAGCGCCCACACCATACACGATAGCTTCTTCAATTTCACGTGGTGTTTTGTTGTTGCCATGCACATGAATAGATTGCGATGGAAAATTAAGTGCCTGCGCATACGCAAGCTCACCACCGCCAGAAACGTCCAGTTCAAGACCATGTTTTTCCACAAGTCGCAGCATTTCCTTGTTCAGAAACGCCTTGCTGGCATACAGCACGGCACTGTGAGGATACTCCTGTTGAAAAGCGTTTTTGTAGCGCGTCATGCGCATTTCGATGTCAGCTTCATCCATGACGTACAGCGCCGTTCCCTGTTCGTGCGCAAGCTGAACCATATCAACACCACCCACAAAAAGATGGCCATCGTGAACCTCTGCAGTGGCAGGTAACACAGCACCTAATTCCATAGTAGTGCGATTATCAGGCTGTTTAGAATGATCCGATGCGGGAAGTGACATTGCTGTTCCTTATCTCTTGTTATGGTGAGTGCGATAAATGTTATCGATGCGTATGAGGGGAATCTGTGTTATCAGAAGCTCCCTTGTTGTCAGATGCACCCGTTTTGCCAGCACATCCCTTGTTATTAGAAGCGCCCATGCTGCCAGGTGCGTCCGCATTGTTGCGCGTGTTACCAGGCGCGTCCATTTCAACTATGTTGCGCAATTCATCCACTTCATTTGTAGTATCTGCAGAATCTGTGCCAAATAGCTGGTCAGAGCCTAATTCAACCACTACTTCAGTAACACCTGAGCTGCTATCACGCTGAGCGGCTTCAATTTCCTGGCGAGCAAGCGGGCTGCTAATTTTATCAAGCAACTCCTTGCTGTGTTCGATAGTCTCTGAATGTGCTGTTTGATGCGCAGCAGCATTCGATGCCGTCGATAGATACGCAACACCGCGCTTTTGATCGGCTCGTGCTCGAATGGCGAGGAACAAAAAGCCCACAATACCAGCTGTAGCTGATGCTAACAAAATTGCAAGCTTTGCGTTCACCACGTGTGCGGCATCCGGGAACGCCAAGTTTGCTACAAAAATTGCCATCGTAAAACCAACGCCACCTAAAATACCTGCACCAATCATGTGCATCCACGACGTATTTTCAGGCAAACGCGCAATTTTGGTTTTAATCACCAGAAAGCTAAACAGCAAAATTCCTAAAGGTTTACCCAGTAATAAGCCAAAAAACACGCCAAAAAATACCGGATTAGCAACCAGTTCGCCAAATGAACTCCCAAGCAGTGAAACATCAGCATTGGTTAGTGCAAACAGCGGCAGAATAAAGAAATATACCCACGGATATAATGTGTGTTCAAGTCGTGTAGCAGGAGGAACTACCTTACGTGCCACATCACTTAAGCTACTGACCGTTTTAAGATACACTTCTTGTGCTGAAACAGGCAAGCTTGGATCATATTCCTTTTGCGCTTTTTCGGTAGCGCTGCGGCTCCAAATGCTAAAGCGTCCCAAATTAATGTGGCTACTTGCAGGAATGGTAAAAGCTAACAGTACGCCTGCAATAGTTGAATGTACGCCCGACATGAATACACAATACCAAAGAGCTACACCTACCAGTAAATATGGCACTAACGAATACACATGAAAGCGATTCATCAGCACAAGGACGACCATAATAAGCGCCACGCCTCCAAGCCACATAAACGAAGGCGTTTGGCCATAGAACAGCGCAATCACTAATATGGCAATGATGTCATCAGCTACAGCAAGCGTACTCAAAAACACGCGCACGCCATTAGGGACACGATTTCCCAAAAGCGCCAAAATTCCCAGCGCAAACGCGATGTCGGTTGCGGTAGGAATGCCCCATCCATGTGCGGTATCGGCAAAATGGATGTTGAAAATCGAGTAGATAACAATGGGCGCAAACACACCGCCAAACGCAGCGATAATGGGCAGCAGTGCCTGATTGACGTTCACCAAGTCGCCGGCTGTCATTTCGTACTTAATTTCAAGACCTACCAGCAGGAAAAACACTGCCATAAAAATGTCATTGATGATTTCGGCTAACGGAAGCGACAGGTGCGCCGTACCAACGATAATACCAAACGAACTTTCCCAAAATTCCAGAAACTCGTGGTAAGCGCCTGAATTTGCAACAATGAGCGCAAGAACAGCGGCAATAAGCATAAGCGCCGCAGCTTTCGTTGATGAGTACGTAAAGTTAAGAATTGACTGAAAGCGCGCTTGATTTACCTGGGCTTCATCAATGTATACACTTTTTGCGCTCGAGCGGCTTGAAGTGGTATCGTCTGATGCGGTCATAGTTCTTCCTTTATTTTAACCTGCCAGTACTTCTTATAAGAAAAGCACATTCTGCCTATAAATAAGCAGATTGCGCGTGTTTACTTTAACACAGCTACCAAAGCGTAAATGTTAGTAGTTCGTTAAGTGTTAAAAACTCATGGTTACGGCACATATCGAAGCAATAGTTGCGTAAGAATGCGGGATGTAGAGCGGGGAACGTACCTGCACATGAGGATAGCAACTTGAACGTGCGGGAACGTCACTGCGAGCGAAACGTTCCCGCTAGTCAGCGCACCATAGTTATTGTGCTTTCCCATACTCCTTATCGGTGCTGCTGCGTATGGTTGTTAGCCGCTGCGTTCACCAAGGCATGCAAAATAGTAAATGCGTGCTCGTGCGTTCGCCATAAGAGTTCAGGATGCCACTGAACCCCCACCGCAAAGCGATAACCAGGCAATTCAATAGCTTCAACCACGCCATCGCTTGCTTGTGCCGACACGCGCACACCTTCTGCAATTGTCTCGAGGCTTTGATGATGAATCGTGTTCACGTGAATTTCCTTTTGTTTCAACAGGGAATACAACTGCGAACTTGCATCAATTTCTACCGTATGACTCGGAGGCGCAAATAACGTTGACTGTACATGCTTAATGTCTGAATGGCTGTATTTGGTAGGTATGTGCTGATTAAGCGTGCAGCCCATCGATACTCCCAGCGCCTGCATGCCACGACACACACCCAAAAGAGGGATATCGCGTTTCAAAATTTCTGGAATGAGCATAAATTCCATTGCATCACGCATAGGAGATGTGCGACACAGCTGCGGCTCTTCGTCTCTGCCGTACAAACTTGGCGTAATATCAGGTCCTCCCGGAATAAGAAAACCATCACACAAGTCAAGAATACGCTCAACATTTTCCTGGTCAAACGTAAGAGGTATCATAAGCGGCAATCCACCTGCAGCTATAATGCCTGTAATATAACCCTCAGAAAGCGTCAAATTGGTAAATTCTGTATCATAGCGTGGCAAAATACCAATCACAGGAGCAGCGGAAGGTGCATACGTATCGACACACATGCCACCTTTGTACGTGTGTTCCTGATGGTGCTCCCACGCAAGCTTCCCATCAAAACCACGATCGTTTTCCTGATCATGAGGCTGGTCATGAGCCTTATCAAGCTCACGATCGGTGCTCAAACGAAGTGGTGGCCACATTCCACTAAGCGCGTGCCCCGCTTCAGCATAGGTACATACACATGCTGCTGACCATGAAGGAAAGGTACCTGCAAGCAACGATGCATGAGCAGCATATGTTTCATCAGGCTTTATACTACGTTTAGCGGTACTGTTGCCATCAAAAACCGTGTGCAGAGGGAAGAAATGTGCCACCATGTTAGCGAGCGTTTCACGATGATATACAAGCGATCGCAACGGCTCAAACATAATGCGCTCTTCGCGCGTCATAGTATCAAGAGCAAGAGCTACCAGCTTATCAGCCCAAAATGCAGCTCCGTGTCCATACGCACGACCCTGATACCCCTGTTCAATAAGGCTTTGCTTAGCGTCAAGCACATCTTGCTCCCCATAGGGCGCAAGAGAGCGATCGAGCACATCAAGAATGTCGTCTGAATAAAAAATACTTTTAATAAGCGCCATATACCCAAGTGCATGGCTCAGTGGCAACGCATCGGCAGGACGAATTTCAACAAAGTTTTTAAGGCGCGTATCAGGGAAAACCATAGAAAGCGCGTGCATGCATTCGTCGTCAGTCATGGCGCGGTGAGCGTACAACTCGTCGAACGTGTGCGCTCCAGCGTACAGCCAGTGATCGTCGTGCTCGGGAATATATGCTGGTACGGGGCTTGTTGTGTGCTCCTCTCCCGTTCCGGCGGCACTGGCGGCTCCAGCGGCACCAGCGGCGACACGTTCCCCATTGTCACCCTCAAGAATGGCGGCAACATCCGCAGCATACGGCACTAAAATGGCACGGCGTGTCAAAATGTAGTCCGCGTAGTCGTCAAAACCGAAATCCGCACCAAGCGAACCGGGAACAACGCCACACCTGTCCTGCTGCATACGCGTCCATAACGCAAAACGTGCCATGTGTCCATGACGATTTTTCCCCTCGTAGAAGGGGGAATTGTCCGCCATCAGCGCCAAAATGGGCGCAATTTTTTCCGACACGCGAAACTTGCGCATCGCGTCACGTTCATCACGAAAATCAATGGAAATTTGCAGCGACGACGACGCACGCATCATGCAAACACCCTCGTAGGCCTCGGCGCCTAAAAACGCATTCATCGCGTCATAGCGAAACTTCGGGATAAGCTTCAGCGTTTTCGCAGGAACGGTAGGCACATACCCCAGCATGGGCGTATATAAGCCCAGTTCATCAAGCAAAGGGTCGAGTGTTTTGCGAAAACACGCATAGGCAAATTTTGCATCAAGCAAGTTTTCAAACGGCCCTGCTGAAATTTCAAGCTGGGCTGCGGGTTCAAGCGTAATGTGCTCGTTGCCACGCGAAAGAGCCACCAAGTGCGAGCCGTCGTAGTGCGCTTCCTCATAGAAGGGCTTCATGCGCTCAAGCAGTGCTGCAATGCCGTTTTCTTCCTCATAAGACGCAGGTAAATGCGTATTTTTATGCAGTATAATATGCTCGATTTCTATACCAAAACCCTGAGCGGTTTTACATCCTGATTGAAAAAATTCAACCAATTTTCTGCGATTTGCAGCCTTAAAATTCATGGGCTTTCCCTCTAACTCTTCCCGAAAGATTCTTCTTATTTTCGCAGCTTACGTGCAAAATTCCATATATGATGCCGTTATCCATAATATTCACGTATAATTATGCATGTTTTAAGCGCTTATGCGACAGCCATTCTAAGGTGTGACACACTTGACAACTTTAATACGCACATTGTTTATACAGTTTACGTGACAAGTTCGTAATAAAGTGCTCTTAAGGTGCTTTTTCGTGGGGGAAATTTTATTATAGGAGTCATACCTATTGCAAAAGGAGAGCACGGCATGATTAAAGATTTGCTTACAAACACTCAACGCTACCAGGGACTGCCTCCAAAATTTCAAGAAGCTTTTTCCTGGCTTACACACAGCGATTTAAGCACGTTAAGCTGTGGACGACATGATATTGCTGAAGGTGTATTTGCTAATGTGGCACGCTATACTCCCGTTGCTCAAGATCAAAAACAATACGAACAACACTTTGCCTATGCCGATGTTCAAGTGCTGGTAGAAGGCTCGGAGCTTATCGCCGCACTTCCCTGTGATGCCGAACAATATCGAGCACTCGACAACGGAGACGACTGTGTATTAAGCAACTCTTTTACAACACCGCCAAGCGTTATTCACATGAATGCAGGGGAATTTTGCATTTTGTGGCCTGGTGAAGCTCATAAACCAGGATTGAGCGATGGTGTACACGCAGGTGAAGTGTTCAAAATTGTCGTAAAAGTAGCCGTATAACAAGTACTGTATAAAACCTGCCAAGGAGGAGAGAGAAGTGGTATCAAGGCGTGTTCTAATTGGGATTGCAGGACTTGTATGGATGCTTGCTGGCTCATTTGTGTTAAGCACGGGCATATCGCACTTTTCAAATAATACAACGATATTCGTGTGTTTGCTTTCTATTCTTATATTTGTGCTGTTCAGTGCTTTATTTCAAATGCTTGCCTACAAAAACCAAAAACGCATTCGTGCACTTGAATCAGATAAAAATCCTGTATTTAAGTTCTTTACTGTTCAATCGTACATCGTGGTAGCGTTCATGATCACGCTTGGCATTGTTCTCCGTCTGTTTCTTCCATCGTTTTTTATTGCCTTTTTTTATACGGGGCTTGGAAGCGCCTTGTTCCTAGCAGGAATTGCTTACCTGGTGTATTACATACAGTACTTGCTCCATCAATAACCGTTCAACCGCACAAGAAAGCGAGAAGTTCATGGGGATGCGCGTATATGTAAGACGTAAGCTGCACTTCAATGTCGAGGAACAGCAAACATTGCACGAATTTCAACATGTGCTTGGCATACGCAACCTTACTGACATTGCCATTTTTATACGATACGACATTGATGGCATGCCACAAGAAGCGTTTAATCAGTGCCTTAACACCGTCATGAGCGATCCTGTAAGCGATGTGTGCACGACCGAACTCCCTCACGGCAATTATGCTGCGGTATTTGGCGTAGAGTTTCTGCCAGGGCAATTTGACCAACGTGCAGATAGTGCCTCTGAATGTATTCAACTTATCAATCCCGCATATCGCCCTGATGTGCATACAGCAAAAATTTACTGTTTATCGGGTGATATATCAAACGAACAGCTTGCACGCATTAAGCACCATCTTATTAACCCTGTAGAATGCCAGGAAATTAGCGACGTTAATGCTCCGTGGGAACGCACGTCCGCGGGGCAAGGTGCAAACGTGGGCGCAGCCGAAGACGAAACGTCCAAGGGCGAAACGTCCAACTGTAAGGCGAACGCAAGCAGCGCGCTCGTTGAAACTATCAGCGGATTTATCTCATTTACATCAGATGAATTACACGCATGTGGTGCACGTCTTGGATTGAGTATTGATGACGCCGATCTTGCGTGTGCGCAGGCGTATTTTGCACGTGAACAGCGAGATCCCACCATTACTGAACTTAAAGTCATTGATACCTACTGGTCGGATCACTGTCGACATACTACCTTTGAAACGCAGCTTAACGATATTCGCATTGACGATCCAACCATACAAGCGACGTACAACACCTATATGTCTTTGCGTAATGACCTGCACATTCAAAAACCTGTTCGTTTAATGGACATAGCAACCATTGCTGCAAAGTATCTTGTAAACAAGGGCGTGCTTACGAATCTTGATATTTCAGATGAAATTAATGCCTGCACAACGCATGTTACTGTAGACGTTGACGGAGAACTGCAAGATTGGCTGTTTCTCTTCAAAAATGAGACGCATAACCATCCTACGGAAATAGAGCCCTTTGGTGGTGCTGCTACCTGCATTGGTGGCTGTATACGCGATCCATTGTCTGGCCGTGCGTATGTATATCAAGCTATGCGTGTAACAGGAAGCGCCGATCCGCGTACGCCGCTCAACCAAACGCTTCCCGGCAAACTTCCTCAGCGAACGATTACAACGATGGCACAAGCTGGCTATTCGTCGTACGGCAACCAAATTGGACTTGCTACTGGTCTTGTGCACGAGCTGTATCATCCGGGCTATCGCGCTAAACGCATGGAAGTTGGCGCATGCGTAGGAGCAGTACCTGCATCGCACGTAAAACGGCGTAAACCTCAAGCAGGAGACGTTATTGTTTTAGTAGGGGGAAGAACGGGTCGTGATGGTATTGGTGGTGCAAGTGGCTCATCAAAACAGCATACCCAAACAAGTTTAAGCACCTGTGGCGCTGAAGTGCAAAAAGGCAATGCTCCCGTGGAGCGCAAAATACAACGACTGTTCCGCAACCCAAATGTTTCACGTATGATTATTCGTTGTAATGACTTTGGTGCTGGTGGCGTCAGCGTAGCGGTATGCGAAATTGCGGATGGTGTTACCATTAACCTTAACCGCGTGCCAAAAAAATACAGCGGACTTACCGGCACCGAACTGGCGCTTTCGGAAAGTCAAGAACGCATGGCTGTTGCGCTTGCTTCTGAAGATGTTGAGCCGTTCTTGCACTATGCGCAT
>KQ959669.1 GCA_001552935.1 Umbribacter vaginalis
CCGCCGTTAGAGTACACAATGAAGTAAAAAATACCTTTCCAGCCTGTTGGCGTTGGCGTGATGTCGTCAGTTACAAACTCACAATAATGTGATGCAGGACGTGTTGTTGCAACATGCGACATGCAACAATGTGCGCGATCTGGAATATCAACCTTAATACCCAAAGGATTATTTACTTCAGTGGTTAAGGCAAAATCCGATATGCCCCAGTCATCAATTACAGGACGTGCAAAATCCTTGATAAATTGAGGGATTTCCCAATTTGGCGGATCTGCACGCTTGAGATCAGTAATTGACGTAGTGTTGATTTCCATGTTCAATTTCCAGCAGTTCATGCCTGGATTCCACACAACTTGCCCTGTTTCAAAAGGATCGCCGATATTCTTATCGGCTGCTTTTGCTTGATGAGGTAAAAGCATGCACACGCTTAGCGCAAGTGCAGCGCAACCTACAAGCAAAACAAAAGCTTTGAGCAGCTTGTGTGATGTGTTTTTTAGTGCGTTTAGCATAAAATCACTCCTTTCATTAGCACTTTTATGGAAGATGTGCACTAAAACGTAATATCTTCATCGCTTAAATCATCGAGTCCTGCAAGATGTTCTGCATGATCGAGTTTTTCTGTAAATGTATGTTCTTGCTCGTCTTTAAGAAGTGTAAAATATGCACTTCTAACAGCACTGATGTATTTCCAGGCACTCGAGCGCATCTGCTCTAAATACGTCTTTACGCTTTTAACATTTTCAGAAACATCACTGTGGCATAAAAGGTGAGAAAGGTTTACAAGTGGTGCTTCTATTTCTTCACCAAAATGCCGAAGTGCCACAAATTGTGCATCCTCAGTACTTGGAAACTCTTGTGTGACTTGCTCTTTTGCGTGTGCATAAATCTCACTGTTATATGATGGTAAATACCCAGCATATGATTTTGTGAGATCGTTTTCGCTAAAGTAGTGCGCAACAGCAAATTTTGGGAACTTTTCTATGTCTTGCTGTGTTTTATCGCGCACTACAAACGCTACACCTTTTTTTGTAGTGTCAATGCTATAGCCTTTTTTCTTCCAGGCATCAACGTCAAGTAAGATGTGCGCATTAGGTTCACGCTCATATACATGTGTTAGGTTCATAATCGAAAATCGAGGAAAGCGAGCAACGATATTCAAAAATTCCTTATACAGCGCTGCGTCAGTAGCGCATTTAAGCATAAATTCTCGAGCGCTGCCATTAAGGGTGCGAGTGGTGAGGACTTCTTCACTACCGTTTTCTGTATCACTCATTTTTAACTCCTTAGTATGTTTTATCGAACTGAAATAAAAGTAGCCCTTAAAACGGCTTATATAGCGCGTTTTAAGACGGCATTTGTAGTAAAAAGGTATAAATATACCTTTTACTTTACTCAGGGCGCATGTGCACGAGGGTTAATCATGTTCGTTTCCGTTCTCTTTTTTATTGTTATTAAAGTTTTGTTGTGCATCGCGCACAACATGATTTTGTTCCGCTGCTCTATCTTCAACGCTATCCAGGTATGCAATAAATGGATTAACTTCTTTATTTACACCATTACATGCTTGTAGCGCATCTTCTTGTAGTTGAATGTATTTATCTTTCCAACTATGTATGCATGTTGCCGTAAGATATTCACTAGGAGAAAGCGATGAAATAAGTTCTATTTGAGTAGCGATACCATCATTATTGTGGGTCTGAATCTCATTGTGATTATTATCATAATACCGTGGTAGGTCATACTCTATATAATCCCGTAAGCGCGCTACATGTCGTAAGACATAGGGTACTGGACGCGCTCTTACACGAGTAGTATTGTTTTCTCCATCAATGGTATTCATGTTATGTATTGCGTCTTCAAAAGGATACGCAAAAAGTTTATAACCATCTGGGTTTGTATCAGAAAAAACAATAAAGCGTGCATTGGCTTTATCGAGACCTACAATAAATTGATCAGCTCGCAAGGCGTGCGTGCTAGCGTCCACAACTACAAGGGATTTATACAAGTAGTCATGAAATGCCTGATAGTAGGGAGGATTTTCTCCTTTTTCGTGTAAGCAATTTCGTACATGATTTAGGACTTTATCAATTTTACGCGACAATCTCTCAATATTTTCTCTATCATTATGCATAATGTTTTCCTATCTTTCCTGTTCATGTGGTGTATGGGGTGGTCGGTG
>KQ959670.1 GCA_001552935.1 Umbribacter vaginalis
ATCGTGAAGAGGCGTTGTTGAAATTGCTTGACCATTAACCTGCACGCCATTGGTAGAGCCTAAATCGCCCAGCGTCCAATACCCCTGCGGCGAACAAATAAGCTCAGCGTGTTTACGTGATGCCGCTACATCTTGCACCACAATATCATTATCAGTGCCGCGTCCCAACGTAATGTGAGTGTTTGCTAAATCGTACACACGCCGATACGTAATATTAGTAACGCGTGCACGAATAGGAACGCGCTGCATATCACTGGCTTCCCCACCAACCAATGAAAGTGTATAGCCCTGATTTTGTGCTTGCTGTGGGGTTTGTTCAGCCCCACGAGCAGCCTGTACGGCGCGATCACGCTGATCTTGTTCAGCTTGTGAGCGATAATCTTCAAAGTCGCGACTGTCAAACGTATATTTGCCATAATTGATTGAGTAATCAATTTCATCTTCGGGAACATACGGAAGTGGCGGCTTCTTCGGCGTAGATGCTGCTCGGTCAACGGGAGCAGCAGCAACCCCATAGCGCACCAGCTCTTCCTCGCGCAACTGAGCAACAATCGGCGCTGCAACTGTTTCAGCGATAACACTTATATGACCACATTTCAACTTTTCATCAGGAATAAAACGAACAAGAGGGTCACCGTCGAGCATCATGCCGAACTCAACCGCTTTGGCGCTTAAATAAGTTTCTGTTTCTCCAGCTAATGTGGGGTAATACCCCGTTAAACGCTTGTCATCATCAATGTTTACCAATACCGTATACAATGTTGGAGCGTATTGTTTCCCAGCGCCAACCATAGCGCCACGCCGCATTGCCTTTTCGCACTTTTTCGCAATCTGAACAGGAGAAAGAGGCGCATCAAACAGCTTGCTGGCAGCACCTTCGAAGGCGTCTTCCATTGTATTTTCAAAGCGTGAGAACAAGCCCATGGTAATCTCCTTTTCTGTCTGCAACTCTACCAGCAACTCTGTCGGCACCTCGGTCGGCACATTATCGATACGGGGTGAGGTATCGTTTGTAGACCGTGTACAAAGACGCTGACAAACACTCAAATTTACACACAGGTGCTTAGTTTGTTAAGCTTATTATATATGTTCACATGCAAAGTGAGTACCGCTTGTACGTTAATATGAATATTGCTTGGAGGCGCTGAGGCTCATCAACACGCACGATAACTTAACAAATGAGCAGTTTTCAAGAGTTTTACTGTGCAGTTTTCAATATAAAGCGGCGAACAGCCTGCAGAAGTGCCCAAAAAAGACGGTATCTGAACTACATTCTTACTGATACTTGCGAATGTACAAGCTTATGACAGCAATCATGACACCACTACCAACCAAACTTGCTGTTGTAAGCGCTATACAAGCAGTCAAGAGAGCATCTGATGTATGCGGCAAGACATCGGCGGATGGCATCGTGCGATGAAACGCCTGCTGAGGTGCGGAAGTACCCGGTGTATCAGCCGTACGGGCGGGGTCATTAGTTGTGCGTTTCGGTGCTGGTGCTGGCACAAAATCAGAAGCTGGTGGTGTGGGCGTTGGCGGTATCGATGGTTTTGGAGCTGGCGCAGGCGCATCAGAATCCGGCTTTGGTGAGGGTGCGGGTGATGGTTCAGGCGCAGGAGCTGGTGCTGGTGGCTTGGGGGCTGGTGCGGGTTTAAGCTTATCGCGATCAATCTCTACTATTTTGAGCGTGGATGGTTCTTTCACAAGATCAGATTTTTCACCATCTTTCACCTGCCATGATACTGTAAAAGGTATATCGGCAAGTTGAGGCGTGCCCTCACCTGCTTGTGTTTGGCGAAGAAAGTACGAGCCTGGCTGCAAATAAAGCTTCTCGTGTGCCTGATAAAACCCCTCTTTATGAAGCGCACTGGGCGCTTTCATCGCACTCACAACACTATCGAAAGACGGTGCCGTATCTTTTGCAAAATCCTTGCTCAGCGGAACGTTTTTCTTTATTAACACATCGTTATTACCAACACGTTGATACAGATCAAAACTCCCTGTTGTAAGGGGTGTTGTGGTGTTTGTTGCAGCATCTTTTTTAAATTGGTGCACGACAATCTGAGTGGGCACTTTTCTAAACGTCACGTAATAATGTTTTGTATCAAAACGCTTACACGGCTTGCCATCTTTCATTTCATACGCAAAAGAAAGATAATGATTTCCTGGGTTTTCTCTCGTGTCATTATTGTTTTGAAACGCGCCGCCCTTTGGTTTATCGATGTCATTATCCCAATACACATACCCCGGAATGCGCGTCGATGTTAGCTGTTCAAGCGTAGGACGAAAAACACCTGTTGTTCTACCGTTTTCAACTTTTGGCGCATCGGGATCATCTTTAAATGAAAGAACGGTATATTTTACATCGTTGTTCTTATTGCGCATAAAATGCGCAAGTCCTGTTGCAATCGGCTTACCAAGATCGCTCAAGTTACGTATCGCGTAATGAGGAAGTGCCGATATCACAAAACCTTTTTGCTTATCTTCTTCGGTTAATAACGGGTGTTCATCGGTATTTCCACGCTCTTTTAGTGGCGCATCAGCGTTGTTTTGGTGCGTCTGAGTGCGATACGCTATATCGTCCACAAAGTGAAATTGTGCACTGACCTGTGGCGTTGTGTCGTAATAAAAAAACGAGAAGGGTTGTCCACCTGTATTTGTTTCATCACCATAATTGGTAAGCAAGCGCTCAATGTGTGTGCCTCTACTGCTAAATATGATTTTGTAGTAGAGGTAATGATCGCGTGATTGCAATTCAATTTTGGTTTGCTTTGTTGCATTATTAGCAAGCTTTAGTCCATTAAACTCAAAGGAATACGGGTGCATGGTATACGTAACCGTCGATTTTGAACCAGCGTATATGCTTCCATCTTTAAGGATCAGCCCGTTTCTCGTTTGGTAGCCTTGAGCATACAATTTATTAAACAGGCCTGATGTTGAATAGTTTTTAACGACGGTATACATGGTATACGTGCCAGGCTCATCTTGCAGGATGTTATTTCGCGCAATTTCTATTTGTTTTGCAGGATTGCTATCGGGTGTAAAGAAATATTTTTGAATCGAGCTATCATGCTGAAACGCTTTGGCAATTTCCTCATCGCTTATCATGCTTGGGAACGGATTTTTAACAGCTACGTCCTTGGTGCGCGTATACGTAATGGAATAATCGTTTTCTTCCTTTTTAACGATATTGCCAGCTGGTTCTTTATCAAGCACATCACGGGTAGCAGAAGATTGCGCTTGAGGATGCAACTCAGTGGTTTGCGCATGGGCAGTTTGTGCATTCCATACAAGCGAGCTGCTCAAAGCGGCACAAACCACCATGCCAGAGACAAGCGAGAAAGATAATGTATGTGAGAAACGAAGCTTCATGTTCATCCTTTAAAATGTATAGTTATATAAATTGTAACTGTCAGTATAAATGAAATGAGCCATATAACTGCAGCGCAATGTTAGATACACCACCACTTTAACATAAGCGCCTAAATAAAACCTGAACATAAGCGCGTAATCCTTAAGAAAACAAACCGCCCTCGTAATTAAGCATGTTGAAGCAGCAACAACCCAAGCGTGTTACCTACAAATTCTGTAATAAAAAATGTAAACGAATGAGCTGCTTTCACGTACCCCTAAAGCGCTACAATACGCTACACTAGTACCAACAAGCTATGAGGGGCGCGCCTTGCATAATGCGCACAGATCCTCATACAACAGCACGGGAGAGCTTATGCAATCGTTCGACAAATCAGCTGATAGTAAAACAGAAATTGAATCGTATCACGCGTGTATCGTAAAACGCGATGGCACCTATCAGCAAAAAGATGAGCATCTTCAAGCTGAACACACGCTGGATGTATATATTGATGGTCAGTTAAGCATGCGCATGGTCTGTTCGCCATCACATTTGGTGGAGTTAGTTTCAGGGCGCCTGCTTACGGAGGGCGTTGTTGCCGACGCAAGCGACATCGAATTTGTGTACCTGTGTGAATACGGAACGGTGGCGCGCGTGTTGCTGAAAAAGAAAATCGCACTTGAGCACACGAATGTTGATACCGTGCCAAGCTGCTGTACCGGCAATAAAATATTTGCCGCTATCGAACAGCTGGGCAGAACGTATCAGCCTGTGACACCACGAATATGGCAGCCTAGCTGGATTTTCTCTGTTGCAGACACCTTTGCTGCCGACACGCCCATGCACAAAAAAACTTTCGGAGCACACAGCTGCTATTTGGTGAAAGACGATCGCATCCTGTATGTGTGCGAAGACCTCAGCAGGCATAACGCGTTCGACAAAGTGGTGGGTTGTGCAATGCGCGACGGCGTGAACATTAAAGAATGCTTCATTTATACAAGTGGGCGCGTTCCTATTGACATGGCATCAAAGGCTATTCGGGCAGGGATTCCGCTGCTTATGTCGAAAGCCGTACCAACAGATCTTACTGTTGAACTGGCAAAACGCTACCAACTAACCCTGCTGTGCGCAGCGCATCCCGACTCATTTACCGTTTATAACGATCCGCTCCACATTATTGAACACTAGCTTAATACCACTTCACACCAGGTCACGTGCGCGGCGCATACCAGCGCTGCGGCGATGTCCGTTCTTGCTGCTGTTCACGTAACCGTTCCCATGTTCCCATGCCAGCGCCGGTTCAATCGCACAACAAGCCATCCCTTACGCGTGTTCTTGTAAATAATCAAGAGCCCATAGGGCAGCTACCATTGAACCACCCACCAGCGCGCTTTCGTCAATGGTGTAAAAACAACTGTGCTGAGGATAGTTTGCACCAATGTCCTCGTTACGTGCCCCGATAAACGCAAAAACACCAGGTACGTGCTCAAGATAATACGCAAAATCCTCGCCCGAAAGCGTGCCGCGATAGTCAGACACAGCCGCATCCCCCAGCAATTGCCGCACCGCACGCTCGCAGCGTTTTGCCTCTTCCGGCGTGTTCGACAAGCCAGGATTTCCCTCTTCATACGTAAAGCATGCCGTAGCACCAAAGCTATCTGCAATATCGGTAGCAATTCGCTTTAATCGTTTAGGAACCTCGGTGCGCAACTGCTTTGACCACGTACGAATAGTTCCTGTTAAATACGCCGAACCAGCCATAATATTGCGCGCGGTGCCCGAATGAAATTCTCCCACCGTCACAACCACCGGCTCGAAAGGCGATACATCGCGGCTCACCAGTACTTGTAAACCTGTTACCATTTCAGCACCAACAACCAGCGCATCTACCCCCTTATGGGGCATCGACCCGTGCGCGCTTACACCTTCAATATCAATACGGAACCAATCGGTATGCGCCATGCGCTGGCCTGGGGCACACGAAATAGTACCTGCCTGAACTTCACTCCAAATATGCGCACCATAAATAGCAGAAACACCCTCAAGCGCGCCAGCATCTATCATCATCTGCGCACCATCAGAAATTTCTTCTGCAGGCTGAAAAATCACGCGAATTTCACCTTTAATGGCGCTTTGACAAGCTTTAAGAATGTGAAGTGCTCCAAGCATCATTGCAATGTGGCAGTCGTGCCCACATGCGTGCATAACGCCCTTGTTTTGCGAAACATAACTAACCTTGTTCTGTTCTTCAACAGGAAGTGCATCGATGTCAGCACGCAAAGCAATACGCGTACATGGCATACCTGAACTGGAATAAGAACCCGGCGCTTCACCACGAATAGTAGCGATAATGCCTGTTTTTGCAACACGCTTGTGCTCAAAGCCTAAGGCGTCAAGCTCGCGTTCAATTTGATCACAGGTTGAAAATTCATGCAAGCTAAGCTCGGGATGTGCATGATAATAACGTCGCCATTCAATAATTTTATCCTCGAGCGGCGCTCCCAACGCGCGCACTTTTTGAGCATAGTCATGCGTCATAATAACCCCTTATAGTAAGGTTGAACTGCTGTTATTGCGCGCGTGAAGTTAAGCAAGATAAAAAAAATGGTGCCAACGGGCAGACTCGAACTGCCGACCTACGCATTACGAGTGCGTTGCTCTACCATCTGAGCCACGTTGGCACAATAACACCTGCGTAATGCCACAAAACAAAAATCCAAACGAAATGGCGTTCTAAAAAGCATCACGCGTGCGAACAACAAGTATATAGAATGCTTGTGCTTGTAGCAAGTATTTGTAAAAAACAAGCATATTCTCGTGAACTTTTCGTGTGTGAATTACGCCAAGGGTCCGTAAACAGAACAGCGCGCTCCCCACGAACAGCACGCTCACCGCGTGCATGCTATGCACGCTGTTCGGTGCAGGTAGATTTGGTTATATCAACTTGTATTTTATCGATACGTAACTTATCCATTGACAATACCCGAAAGCGCACACAAATATCCTCTTCACCTGCGTTTGCGCTGGTAGTATTTCGCTCAGAAGACGTGGATGCATCAAGTGGAGCGCTCTGCTTTAAGCTGCTTGTTACAGACGAGCGTTCTGACACAAGACACGCGGGCTCAGTCGTTGAACAGGTAAATTGCGGTTCGCCATCGTTAAAGGTGCGCGTAAGATACACGACATCGCCCTCGTGGGGAATGCAGTCGAACAAAACAAACAGCAACCCACCTGCAGTTTCACACTTTGATGCAGCAGGAGGTGTGAAACCCATCAACTCACAGGTTTCATCAATCGGGCGCAATCCATCAATGACAACCGACCCATCTTGCAAATGATGCATTTCACCATCATCGTTATGGTGATATTCATCCTGCATACGCCCCACAATTTGTTCCATGATATCCGACATCGTAACAATGCCTGATGTGCCGCCGTGTTCATCCACCACCACGACAATTTTGCTGCTTCGCTGCTGAAGCTGTTGCAACAACGTAGCAACACTTACGCTTTCTGGAACTGCATCAATACTGCGCAGACGCATCTCGCTTAACGGTGTTCCCGCAGGTGCGGTAAACAGATCTTTCACGTGAATAAAGCCCGTAATATGATCTTTGTCGCCCTTGCACACTGGGTAACGCGTAAACTTATAATTGCGCGCAAGACGCATGTTTTCTTCCAACGAATCGTCCAAGTTCAAACAAATAATATCAGTTCGCGGCGTCATAATAGCTTCGGCGTCTTTATCAGTAATATCAAACACGTTGTCAACTAACGCATTACGCTCGGCATCGATAAGCCCGTTTTCCGTTGACTCGTCTATCAGCAGCTTAATCTCTTCGTCGGTATACACTTCGTGCTCGTTTGCCTGTGCGTGGCCGCTAAGACGCAAGACCAAAGCGGTAATGCTGTTAAAAAGCGCCATAATAGGATAGGTAATCAGGTAAAATATGCGCAACACGGGAGCGGTAAACAAAGCGTAACGCTCGGTTGCAAAGATAGCAAATGATTTAGGAATAAGCTCGCCTGCAACAACATGCAACGTGGTCATGATTGCATATCCCACACCAACCGCAATAGGCGCTACGAGCACCTGTGGAAGCCCTACGAGGTAAAACAAAGGAGAAAGCAGCTCGGCGAACGCAGGCTCGCCCAACCAACCAAGAGCAAGAGAAGCAAGCGTAATACCAAGCTGACACGCAGAAAGATAATCGTTCACGTTTTCAATAACGCGACGCGTGGCTTGTGCTCCGCGCTTTCGTTCTTGGCATGCAATTTCAATCTGTGAGGGGCGCACGCGAACCATCGCAAATTCTGCAACAACAAAAAAAGCATTCATAAGCAGGAAAAATGCAACCAATAACAAACTAATTGCAAGCGGCATAATAGCATAAACTCCTCTGGCAGCTGTTAGTTAAACATCAAATGCATAACTTCGTTGCGTGTCGATAAATTCATTTTGAACGAACCCCGAACAGCGCTGGTAGTGGTTTTTGACGAAGGTTTTTTAACGCCGCGCATGCTCATACACATGTGTTCGGCTTCAATTACTACCATAACACCTTGCGGTTTTAGCTCCTTGACCAGCGTATCGGCAATTTGTGACGTCAAACGTTCTTGTACTTGCGGGCGATGCGCGAAAGCCTCTACCAAGCGCGCCAACTTTGACAAGCCACAAATACGCCCGTCAACAGAGGGAATATACGCAACGTGTGCATACCCAAAAAAAGGCGCCAAATGATGCTCGCACATCGAATAAAACGAAATATCTTTCACAAGCACCATTTCTTGATGATGTTCATCGAAAAGCGTGGTGAAAAACTCATGCGGATCGGTGTGCATGCCAGAAAACACTTCTTGATACATGCGAGCCACACGAGCAGGAGTTTCACGAAGTCCCTCGCGTGCGGGGTTTTCGCCGATACCCTCAAGAATAAGGCGAACGCCCTGCTGGACCTTATCAAAATCGAAACGCGATGGAGTTGTTTCTTTACGTTCTTGGTTGTGTTCCATCATATTAGTGCACCTCAAGCGTCAAACCCACAGGGCAATGATCAGAGCCATAAATTTCATTATAAATACGCGCATCTATCACAGCATTTTGCAACGACTCACTTGTTAAAAAGTAGTCAATGCGCCACCCCGTATTGTTTTTACGTGCATTTCCACGATAGCTCCACCACGAATAAGCGCCTGTAAGCGATGGGTATTTAAAACGAAACGTGTCAATAAACCCAGCATTGAGTAGTGTGGTGAACGAAGAGCGTTCTTCGTCAGAAAAGCCTGCATTCCCCCTGTTTGCAGTGGGATTTTTAAGATCTATCTCATTATGCGCAACATTAAAATCGCCACACATCACAACGGGCTTTGCACTTGTTGCACGTCCACTAGCTGGTGTAATGCCCTGTTCCAAGTTCTTGCAAAACGTACGAAACGCCTCGTCCCACGCTAAACGATGGTCAATACGAGCCAATCCATCTTGTGCATTAGGGGTATAAACACACACGAACCAGAATCTTTCAAATTCAAGTGCAACAACACGACCCTCTAAATCAAGCTCAGGCACACCCAGCTCGTGAATTTCTTGTAAGGGCTGATGTTTACTAAACACCGCGGTGCCAGAATAACCTTTTTTCTGAGCATAGCTCCAATAGCTGGTATATTGTGGAAACTCAAGATCGATTTGCCCTGCTTGAAGCTTTGTTTCCTGCAAAGCAAACACGTCAGCGTCGATGCTTTCAAAAATATCAGCAAAACCTTTTTTAACAATTGCGCGCAATCCGTTCACATTCCACGAAACAAGCTTCATGTACGTCCTTTCTTCATGAAAATTCTGTCCGTAACCAGCGTCATTTATCTGCAGGATCGACGCCTGTTTAGCTCATAGTGTAACACGGAATGCACTCAATACATAAACCAGCTATGAGCGGTGGTGTAAGTGTATACTTAGCGAATTGCTCAATGAATGTGCAGATTACATGCTATTTATGATAGGGAGCGCCTGCAATAATTCTATGTGCGCGATACAGCTGTTCTAGCACAACCACGCGCGCTAAATTATGAGGAAGTGTTATGCGTCCCAGCGAAATTCGCGCATCAACAGCCTGTTTTACCTGTTCATTTACCCCATAAGAGCCGCCCACAATAAACACAAAGTGGCTGTGTCCTTGCACTTGCTGGCTAGAAATAAGCTCGGCAATCTCCTCACTTGATACCAGCGTACCCTGTATATCACATAACACGCGATAGGCATTATCAGGCAAAACGCTTACGATATGATCACACTCCTTTTGAATTGCACATCCAACACCGCCCACACGTGCGCTATCAATATCAGGAAGTTCAAGGAGTGTAATTTTTGCTACCGCTGAAAGGCGTTTTATGTATTCAGCGCAGGCATCACGCCAATAACGCTCTTTTAATTTTCCTACCACAATAAGCGTAATATGCATATCTACCTCGAGTTTTGTGTGTTTTAACCATTATACCATGCGCCGCATCGTTTCTTTTTAAGGGTATCTTGTCAACGTGCAAGCGCACGTCAAAGCGCTTTGGTAGGTGCTCTGTAACAAAACGATAACGAGATTATTGCGAATAAGTAAATGATTGTGCACTAGATAGTTTTATACTGCTGTTTATGAGAAAGTAGATCTGCAAACAAGTGCCATTTCCGACCTTGTACGCACGGTCTTTCATACGACCAATTCAAGTGGGTTTCCCCTTATTTTCCCACTTGATGCGAGTGCAAACTCGATAACCCTAACACCGCGAAGGATCCCCTACCTTCGCGGTGTTTTTGTTTGCAGCCAGTTACACTCAAATTAGCTGCACCTGCGGCGCACATGCATACACTGCGTGCCTTCCTCAACCACGCAAGCATCTGCGCCGCATCGTCCTCTACGCGCAAACGCGCGCGCAATACCTTCCCTTATGCGCGAGAATGCGCGCGGGCGTTAATTTCTTCGCCTGTTTTATAATCAACCCAACCATCAGGCATAATGTCATAAGCTTCAGAGTGACATTGCGTGCAATACATCACCGATGCGCGGTGCGACTTATGACAGCTTGAGCAGGCAATATCTCCATGACGTGTGGAGTGTGGGTTAAACGGCAGGTCTTTAGTTGCGCGTTGCAAGTCGGCACGCGTCGTTACTGGAGCGCTCTTCGCAATGTGGCAACCTGAATTTAAGCAGAACTGATCACCAGTATTCGCAGGATTACCTGCATTTGAACGCAATTGTTCAACGCCTACCTCATGCAGAGGGAAATAATACTCACCCGTAAGCGTTTCGCGAACTTCACCAAGCTGCTGTGGCAGCGTAGGAATATGGCACGACAAGCAGCTCTTTCCAACTTGATTATGAACAGGACCAAGCATGGCAGAAACATTTGACACAGTGTTTCCCCATTTGTCAACACCAGGTTTACCCAGTTCCTGCACAAATGTTTCGGAATAGGCGCTCATCGAATTGTGGCACATTGTTCCACAAAATCCCGGTGTTTCATGCCAATGCCAAAAAGCAATTCCTACAATGGCAACAATAGCAATACACGTAGCTGCAATAACGCCTTTTTTGCGCACGCGACATTTTTTTGAAGAGGCAGAGGCGGCTGAGTTTGGTGACGAAACGCCACAAGGAGTGGTTTGGTCGCTTGATGCGTTTTGAGCATCAGCGGCGAATTGTGTGTTGTGTTCTAGCTCAGAAGCCTGATGCGTATTCTGCGGGTTTTGCGTATTCTTCGAGTTATTAGTATTTGTCATCGTATCCCCCTTATGCCAAAACCTTGTTTTGAGCTGCATATTCACCAGCAAACCTGCCCGATGTATACGCCCAATTTAAGCCGCAGCCACCTGAGGGGTAATCGTCATAAATAAACGTTCCACAGCTCACTTCACCAACAGCATAAAAATGAGGAATAGGATTATCGCGCTTATCAAGCACTTCAAAACGCGTGTTTACATTATAGCCACCAAAACTTCCGTGGGTACAAATACCCAGTGTAATCACATAAAATGGCGCTTGTGTAAGGCTTTTAAGGAACTCAGGCTTCTTGTTAAATTGTGCATCGTTTCCACGTTGGCAGGAAGCGTTATAAGCAGCAAGTGTTTCGGCACATACGTCGCCTTGAATGCCCAATTTATCAGCAGCTTCTTTAATAGTGTTCGCTTTTGTAACGATACCCATTTTAATACCGCGCTGCATCTGCTTACGCAGCTTATCGCTCAAGCGCGCATATGCTGCTTCATCATAAATAGCAAAAAATTTACGATCGGGGAACTTAGCAACCTGATAATAAATATCATGTGGCTGACCTGCTTCATTCGCAAAACGCTCACCGCGAGAATTTACCCACAAAGCACCACGGTTAATAAGCTTCGATTGACCAGGTTCAACAGCGCATGACAAAATACCATTAGTGCCGCCATGACCAATATATGCAGCTCCCTTATCAAGCCCCATCTGCAAGCCCTCGCCTGTAAGGCCAGTTGCAACTTCGGTGTACACGCCAGCATAATCAGGCATATAGGTGCTTATCATCTGGTCGTTTCTACAAAACCCACCTGTTGCCATAATGGTATTTTTGGCACTATAGCGAACTAACTGTTGATTGCTATCAAAAGCAAGCACACCACCAACGCTGCCGTCATCGTTCATGACCAGTTCTTTTGCAGCGGTATTAAAATGAAACTGAACTTTTGCATCGCGCGCGAGCGCCGCTACTGCACGCAACGCATCAATAGCTGCCACTTTGCAATTGTGTCCACGCGGAACGGTATCGGTGCCTTTCAGCGATACCACATCACGAAATGGCACTTTCAAATCGCCGGTTAGCCAGTCAATTGTTTCTCCAAAATGTTCAGCACAAAATTTTTGCACGTCGTAATTAAGGTTTTGTCCACCTCGACGCATGAAATATTCAAGCAAGCCAGCAGGTGAATCTTTTATTCCAGCCTTTTTCTGCAATTGTGTACCTGCACCATAAAACGTACCAAGTGCAAGAGAGCTTGACCCTGCTAACCAAGGCATTTTCTCAATAAGAATGGTCGATGCTCCATGTTGTGCAGCTGCAGCTGCGGCACTTACGCCAGCACCGCCGCCGCCAATCACTAAAACATCACACGATATTGTTTTTGTTACTTTAGTTTGTTCATGCATTTCAGCAGCATGTTTAGGTGCACATGCCGAAAGTGTACTCGTAAGCGCAAGCACACCAACCGACGTTAGTGCAGTTCGTGCTACCTGACGTCTACTCAATAATGCTGCACGAGTATGCGCATTACGCACCGCAAACGACTGCTGCACGTTTTTATCCGTACTCATCGTTTCCCTCTCTCATTGAAAACTTACTTTCGCAGGGCTCTCGTAACCCTAAATACCTATATAATTATCTTTGATATTGAAAGAAACGCGTAGGCAATATGTCAATATCACCCCCGTTCAGGTGAATTTTTCACCCGAAACGGATGAGGATGGCAAACATATAACATTACGCTGATAGCACTAAACAAGCGCAAATACATCTCAAGAAAGGCGCTCTTACCATTTATGAAGCAATACCTACAACAGCTGCGTAAACACCAAGCACTCCTCGCGTGTCTTTGTGGACTAGCACTTACCCGTGTATGGCTTCAAGGAATGTTGTTTGGTTTTTATGCGCATAGCGATGCAGGGTTTTCAACAACAATAAATCAATGGTCATACGGTGGAGCAATTCTTATTGGCGCCATTATTGCGTGGAAACGTCCACGAGGCACACTAGAGGCCAGCGTAATGGCATGGATGGCATTTAGTCTTGGAACGATTGCAGGTATTGTAGTATTTTTAACAGCACAAACACCATCATTATATGTTCATGGAATTACTATGGTACTTTGTGGCGTTGCAGGAGCAATGCTTGGAGGAATGTGGGTTCTTCCCTTTGTGCAGCTTAATCTCCGTAGTGCTCTTATTGGTAGTTTTTGCGCACTGGGGCTTGGCTCAGCGTTAGCATGGATGTTGGCATTCGCTAATGACACCACTGTTATGACGCTTTGTTTGCTTATTCCCTCGATAAACCTTTTATTGTTTCGGCAGCTTGAAAACGTACAAAGTGCACAACCACAAGTCATACAGGACATGCGCACGGTTACAGGCGATTCTCACTACACCCACACACACCAACAAGCCGTGTATGATAATGAACCCTTAAGCAGCCTGCTTCTTATCTATGGTGGTGTGATTGTGCTATCGCTTGCGCTTGGCATTGCGCGCGGATACCCCTTTGGTACGCCGCTTCCGATGGATGTGCTAGCGCGTTGTGTTCATCAAGGTGGTGTTGTACTATTAAGCGCCTGTATTGTCATAAAGCTACTCATACGGTCTAAATCTCTCAGTTTTTTATGGTTATGGCGCTGTGAAGTTCTGGTGCTGTTACTCGGTGCAGCCAGTATTGTAGTGCTTGACAACAACCACGTTGACATATCGATTGCCGTTATCAATATTGCCGATACATTCATGTTGGGCGTATTGTGGGCAATTTCACAAGACGTTGCACGATTTAGCAGCTTTCATCCTTTTGCGATCTTTGGTTTTATTTGGGCAGCACGCGTATTGGCACGCAACGTAGCGCGCGTTCTTATCTTTTTTATTGGCGGCGAGGGGATACATTACAATCTTGCTTTAGGCGCTATTGTGGTATCGCTTGCTATTGGAATGGCATTTCTGCTAACTGACAAACTACCGCGTCAACGGCCATTATTCTCAGATAACCACAAAAACAACCAATCGCGTTGGTATAACAATGCTCCAGAAACAAACAGCGTATGTAATGCATGCGAAATAACGGCCCGCAAACCAGCAACTCATGAAGTACTACCACCCAAGGCTGTACCAAGCACAGACGTAACGCACGCAACACCCATGCAAGAAACAAAAGTTTCAACGAGTACCCAAGATACTCAAGTACTCACGTTGTTAGCTTCATCACCTGAACGTATGCAAGCAGAGGCTCAAAAAATACCGCAAACTAACGACACAGAACAAACTCACACGGAACAAAACATCCACAACAAACTGGATAAAGCCATAAAACAGCATCTTGAAAAGCGTTATCAACTTACCGACCGTGAAAGCGAAGTTATTTTATGGCTAGCTCTTGGATATAGTAAATCGTCCATTGGAGAACGTTTATTTGTAAGCGAAAATACCGTACGCACGCATGTAAGAAAAGCTTACACAAAACTAGGAATTCATTCAAAAACCCAATTAGCACAGTTACTGGAACGTATTAAAGCTGACTATACAACACACAAAGGATAACGTGCCTCGTAGTGCATGCAGCACCAGCTCGTTTAGATAACACGTGCAGCAACGAGATGCTTAAAGGGCATAGAAGTGCAGTGTAACAATGTAGGTACGAAATAATAATAAGAAAATGGTGGTCGGAGGGGGACTTGAACCCTCGACACGCGGATTTTCAGTCCGCTGCTCTACCGACTGAGCTATCCGACCACACGTGCGTAATCAAACGCAGAGCGTCATTTTACCGACTTATTCCTTTTCGGTCAAGAGGGCAGGCGCTATTTTACGAAATTTCTCCGTGTAATACGCACGGAACACCCAATAACGAACGCTGCTTACTGCAGTGTTAATGGGTGTTTTCGCCACTTGAAACAACCGACATCAAACACCCAAAATAAAACCGCCAACAACAAAACATCATGTCATCAGATGCGGGCTTCTTACAGCATAAGCAAGCACGAGCGCATTAACACACAAGCGCGCTGCTATTCGTATTCAAGAAAAACCGTTTATTCAAATTTTGCACACCCTGAACCAAAGAGCAATTCTCGCTCATCTTCTGGAAGAGCGCGACGCGCCTGATCACGTAAATTGTTAATACCAATAAAGAACTGACGCATCATCACAACAACCAGATAGCGACCCTTCGAAGTAAGTGTTAATTCTTCACTGTTGTCTCTATCAAATGCACCAACTGCTTTCATAAACGCCATTTCAAGGGGTAGGCCATTTTCAACGGTTACGCCAAAATCCTTGAACCACTGGCGCTTATCAAGGCGCAAACCGAACAGTTGCATCAAAAATCGGTAGCGCATGCGATCGTGCAGATTAAATGATGTTTTGCCCATAATTGACATATGTCCCTGCTCAATTGCTTTGTTGTACTCTTGTATCGAAAACGTATTTACATAGAGGTTTGTTCCCAAATATGTAATACCACCCGATCCAATGGCAGGATATTCCTCAAATTGAACAACATATTCGTCAATCATTTGCGTATGTTTATTAGTATTGTCTGATGTGTTATAAGATAAAGGCTGAAT
>KQ959671.1 GCA_001552935.1 Umbribacter vaginalis
CCTGCACACGTACCCCTTCAGAAATTTTTCAAAATTTCCGAAGAAAGGTACTTGACTTACCTCGCGAAGTTCCCTAGAATATCTCCTTGCGCTAACGACAAAAGCGTTAGTGCTTAGAACCTTCAAAACCGGATACTGAACAAGAGAAATCGAAGCAAAGCGATTCAAATGAATCCATCGGTTATGCTTGGTAAACAAGCATTTCTGGACGGACCCTTAAGTTATTTTCTTTATAAAAAATGCTTAAAAAGCTAAAAGAGCTATTTCGAACGGAGAGTTCGATCCTGGCTCAGGATGAACGCTGGCGGCGTGCCTAACACATGCAAGTCGAACGATTAAAGCACCTTCGGGTGTGTATAGAGTGGCGAACGGGTGAGTAACACGTGACCAACCTGCCTCTTACATTGGGACAACCAAAAGAAATTCTGGCTAATACCAAATACTCCGCACATATCACATGATGTATGCGGGAAAGCTTTTGCGGTAAGAGATGGGGTCGCGGCCCATTAGGTAGACGGCGGGGTAGAAGCCCACCGTGCCGATGATGGGTAGCCGGGTTGAGAGACCGACCGGCCACATTGGGACTGAGATACGGCCCAGACTCCTACGGGAGGCAGCAGTGGGGAATATTGCGCAATGGGGGAAACCCTGACGCAGCAACGCCGCGTGCGGGATGAAGGCCTTCGGGTTGTAAACCGCTTTCAGCAGGGAAGACATCGACGGTACCTGCAGAAGAAGCCCCGGCTAACTACGTGCCAGCAGCCGCGGTAATACGTAGGGGGCGAGCGTTATCCGGATTCATTGGGCGTAAAGCGCGCGCAGGCGGTTGCTCAAGCGGAACCTCTAATCTCGGGGCTTAACCTCGAGCCGGGTTCCGAACTGGACGACTCGAGTGCGGTAGAGGCAGATGGAATTCCCGGTGTAGCGGTGGAATGCGCAGATATCGGGAAGAACACCAACGGCGAAGGCAGTCTGCTGGGCCGTCACTGACGCTGAGGCGCGAAAGCTGGGGGAGCGAACAGGATTAGATACCCTGGTAGTCCCAGCCGTAAACGATGAGCGCTGGGTGTGGGAGATTACATCTTCCGTGCCGAAGCTAACGCATTAAGCGCTCCGCCTGGGGAGTACGGCCGCAAGGCTAAAACTCAAAGGAATTGACGGGGGCCCGCACAAGCAGCGGAGCATGTGGCTTAATTCGAAGCAACGCGAAGAACCTTACCAGGGCTTGACATGTAGGTGAAGCGGCGGAAACGTCGTGGCCGAAAGGAGCCTACACAGGTGGTGCATGGCTGTCGTCAGCTCGTGTCGTGAGATGTTGGGTTAAGTCCCGCAACGAGCGCAACCCCTGCCCCGTGTTACCAGCATTTAGTTGGGGACTCGCGGGGGACTGCCGGCGTCAAGCCGGAGGAAGGCGGGGATGACGTCAAGTCATCATGCCCCTTATGCCCTGGGCCGCACACGTGCTACAATGGCCGGCACAGCGGGCTGCAACCTAGCGATAGGAAGCGAATCCCGTAAAGCCGGTCCCAGTTCGGATTGGAGGCTGAAACCCGCCTCCATGAAGCCGGAGTTGCTAGTAATCGCGGATCAGCACGCCGCGGTGAATGCGTTCCCGGGCCTTGTACACACCGCCCGTCACACCACCCGAGTCGTCTGCACCCGAAGCCGCCGGCCGAACCCCTTTGGGGACGGAGGCGTCGAAGGTGTGGAGGGTGAGGGGGGTGAAGTCGTAACAAGGTAGCCGTACCGGAAGGTGCGGCTGGATCACCTCCTTTCTAGGGAGTTTATCTCTTTGCCCACATTGTGGCTAGAAAGAACAGGATATTCCGTCCATCCTTCTTGTTCAGCATTCGGTTTTGAGGGTTTTATACCCTCAGATAAGCTTTGAGTAATCAAAACTTATCGGTGTACCTTGACAGCTACATAGTGTTCCATCGATATATTCGATGGTGAATCGATAATACGATTCCCTGAAAATCAACGATACGATTATGTTTAGTAATCGCATCAAACGATCGCAATTTTTTAATGCGCGATATGCAACAAATACCCATAGAACTTCACATATGTGAAGGTACTTAGTTTATACGGATAAAAGTTAAGATACTATGGGCGTACGGCGGATGCCTTGGCACAGGAAGCCGATGAAGGACGTGGTAAGCTGCGATAAGCTGCGGGTAGGCGCAAACAGCCTTTGATCCGCAGATCTCCGAATGGGGCAACCCAAATAGAGTTATGTCTATTTACCTAAGTTTGAATACATAGAACTTAGAGAGATAACCTGGGGAACTGAAACATCTAAGTACCCAGAGGAAGAGAAATCAACCGAGATTGCGCTAGTAGCGGCGAGCGAACGCGCAGAAGCGCAAACCTTTATGTGTTTATGGCCTCGAAGCTTCACCATAAAGGGGTTGTGGGATCAGCACCTACAGTGTTCGAGCACTGTAAAAAGGTAAAAAATGTATGAGAGTAGTAGAACAGTTTGGAAAATCTGGCTATAAAGGGTGAAAGCCCCGTATATGAAACTTCATACACCTTTAAGTTGACACCCGAGTAGATGCGGGCACGTGAAACCCGCCTCGAATCTGGGGGGACCACCCTCCAACGCTAAATACTCTCCTGTGACCGATAGCGAACCAGTACCGTGAGGGAAAGGTGAAAAGCACCCCGAGAGGGGAGTGAAATAGTACCTGAAACCGTACGCCTCCAAGCAGTCGGAGCAGTGGTAACACTGTGACGGCGTGCCTTTTGTAGAATGAGCCAGCGAGTGGCGGTATGTGGCAAGGTTAAGTTTAGAAACGAGCCAAAGCGAAAGCGAGTCTGATAAGGGCGATTAAGTCATATGCTGCCGACGCGAAGCCAGGTGAGCTATCCTTGGGCAGGCTGAAGCGGGGGTAAGACCCCGTGGAGGGCCGAACCCACTTCGGTTGAAAACGGAGGGGATGACCTGAGGATAGGGGTGAAAGGCCAATCAAACCTGGAGATATCTCGTTCTCCCCGAAATAGCTTTAGGGCTAGCCTGAACTGTTCAGCTATGGTGGTAGAGCACTGGATTTCCTAGGGGGCTTCACCGCCTGCCGAAGAAAACCAAACTCCGAATGCCACAGCTTTAAAGGTTCAGAGTCAGAGTGCGTGGGCTAAGCCGCGTGCTCAAGAGGGAAACAGCCCAGACCGTCCGCTAAGGCCCCTAAGTTCGTGTTAAGTGGCAAAGGATGTGCGCTCGCCCAGACAGCCAGGATGTTGGCTTAGAAGCAGCCATACATTTAAAGAGTGCGTAACAGCTCACTGGTCGAGTGGGAGCGCGCCGACAATACACGGGGCTAAATACGACGCCGAAGCGACGGGTTAAAACATGCTTGTTTTAGCGGTAGGGGAGCGTCCTTGTAGGGTTGAAGCGGTAAGGGTGACCTGCCGTGGACATGCAAGGAGTGAGAATGCTGGCATGAGTAGCGAGAGAAGAGCGAGAAACTCTTCCGCCGTAAGCCTAAGGGTTCCTGGGCGAGGCTAATCCCCCCAGGGTCAGTCGGGAGCTAAGGTGAGGCCGCAAGGCGCAGCCGATGCACAACAGGTTGATATTCCTGTACCACTATTTATACGTTTGAGCATAAGCGGTGACAAAGAAGGATATGCAGGCGTGGTTCTGGACGTCCACGTGAAAGCATGTAGACTTGATGGTTGTAAAGTACGCCATCTGTATGGTTGAGATGTGAGACGAAGTCTTTATTGACGAAGCTGCAGAGTCCCTGCTTTCAAGAAAAACCGCGTATGTGAGTATGAATAGTGCCCGTACCAAAACCGACACAGGTGGGCAGGTAGAGCATACCGAGGCGATCGGGGGAACCGTGGTCAAGGAACTCGGCATAATGGCCCCGTAACTTCGGAAGAAGGGGTGCCTTGTGAGGTGTAGAGATTTACTCTCGAAGCTTTGTAAGGCCGCAGCGGATTGGCCCAAGCGACTGTTTATCAAAAACACAGGACTCTGCTAAGTCGAAAGACGATGTATAGGGTCTGACGCCTGCCCGGTGCTGGAAGGTTACGTGGAAGTGTTAGCGTAAGCGAAGCATAGAAACTAAGCCCCAGTAAACGGCGGCCGTAACTATAACGGTCCTAAGGTAGCGAAATTCCTTGTCGGGTAAGTTCCGACCTGCACGAATGGCGTAACGACTTGGGCGCTGTCTCGACCACGGACCCGGTGAAATTGCATTGTTCGTGAAGATGCGAGCTATCTGCGGAAGGACGGAAAGACCCCGTGAACCTTCACTGCAGCTTGGCATTGGCCGTTGGCACGGAGCGTAGAGGATAGGCAGGAGACTTTGAAACCGAGGCGCCAGCTTTGGTGGAGTCACCCTTGGAATACTGCCCTCTTCGCGCCGGCGGCCTAACTTTTAGCCTTATCAGGCAAAAGGACCGTGTCAGGTGGGCAGTTTGACTGGGGCGGTCGCCTCCTAAAATGTAACGGAGGCGCACGAAGGTCCGCTCAGGACGGTTGGCAATCGTCCCGAGAGCGCAAGAGTGCAAGCGGGCTTGACTGCGAGGCCTACAAGCCGAGCAGGTGCGAAAGCAGGTTCTAGTGATCCGGCGGCTCAGAGTGGAATGGCCGTCGCTCAACGGATAAAAGGTACTCCGGGGATAACAGGCTGATCTTGCCCAAGAGTCCACATCGACGGCAAGGTTTGGCACCTCGATGTCGGCTCATCGCATCCTGGGGCTGGAGTCGGTCCCAAGGGTTGGGCTGTTCGCCCATTAAAGCGGTACGCGAGCTGGGTTCAGAACGTCGTGAGACAGTTCGGTCCCTATCCTCCGCAGACGTAAGAGGGTTGAGAAGACCCACCCCTAGTACGAGAGGACCGGGGTGGACGGACCTCCGGTGCGGCAGTTGTCGACCAACGGCATGGCTGCTTAGCCGCGTCCGGCGCGGATAACCGCTGAAGGCATCTAAGCGGGAAGCCGTCTTCAAGATGAGCCCTCTTTTTGGTAAGACCCCTAGTAGACTACTAGGTTGATAGGACGCAGTTGCACGCTTCGTGAGAAGTTTAGACGAGCGTTACTAATCGGTCGAGCTCTTCATTTTTATCTTTTGCATATCATGCATATTGCGATTCAATCATGGACACTATGTAGCTGTTAGGGTACACTACCCTAGGCAGTTAAAAACGTGCTTGTGCAGTTTTAAACCTGCCATGTGCTTGCGCCTTGCGCGAGCGCGGCAATAGAGACGGGGATCACCCGATCCCGTTCCGAACTCGGTAGTTAAGCCCGTCGTCGCCGAAAGTACTGCAGCGCTAGGCTGTGGAAGGATAGGGAGCCGTGCTCGCGCAGGGCACATGCAAATGTGCAAGACCCCTTCGGGGGTCTTTTTTTGTGCTTGAATA
>KQ959672.1 GCA_001552935.1 Umbribacter vaginalis
ATTATGTTTCACGTGAAACATTTGTTGCGCATTGCGTTTATCGAGTTCGCGCATTGCCTGATGGTAGGCTACGTATGACACAATCGGCAAAAAGATGCATAGCACATAACACATGACGTGCGGCATCAGCGTCATGCAAAAATTTATAACCGAGCTCAGCGCAAGACATATGAACGTATAAACAAGCGCCTCATCAGGCTGAAGCCGCTCGTAAAAGCGCATCCACATGCCGATACCCCACGCAATGCCAATGCCGGCAAGTAAGGTTTCAAGCAACGTTACCGGTAGATGTGGGATTTCGTTTTGCGCAACATACAGCGCCGCCGTCACGGTAAGTGTGCTTACCGAAAGCCAGTCAGCTAGTTTTTGTTCGCGTTCATTAAAGTGACCGCACACAAAAGCTACGATAAGCAACACAATAAGTGCCGCCCGCGATATGCTGCCAATCAGTGAGCTTTCCTGCGCATTCTCGCTAAAAGGATGCTGGTAAAAGCAGCATTGTATCCAGACGCTTACCGCTATTATGCCGAAAAAGCATACCGAGAATCGAGCTCTCAATACACTGAAAAAGTCGCGTAACGATTGTGCTTGCACGCTTGGTTTCTCTTCTCTCTTTCGAAACACACCCCGCTTTATTGTATACGTTGCGTGCGCGAATGCGGCGCAGAATAGCAAAAAAGCCGAACTCGCCTAAGGCAGATTCGGCTATAAATCATGTATGTTTTGTGCAGGCGCTGTGAGCACCCTCGCAAGCTGCATCAACAACCTTGTGAACTGCAGCAATACGTTTCTGGATGCTCGTTAGGAACATCCGTTGGGAACGGCTTGCGAACGCCCTTGAGAGGCGCGCGCACGCCCGTCAGGAACTCCTGCAAGCCGCGCTAACGTCCGTTAGGAGCGTTCTCGCCAGTTGCATAACCGCCCACCAATGCCAAACGCCACTGGCACCAGTTCCACAGTTACGCGCACCACGTTCCCGCATCCGAACCACGCGACACGGGAAAACCGCCTCGCAGCTCAGTCCGCAGCGACGCTGCCGTTTTCGCAGCTTATTGCTTCAAGAATTTTAATGCGGTGTCTTGCGCTTGACGCCCGTTGACGTTGATGTCGCACACTGCGTTTCCGCCCAGACGGTTGCCACCATGCAGGCCGCCTGTCACTTCTCCTGCGGCAAACAAACCCGGAATTGACTTCCCGTTTTTGTCAAGCACCTCTGCCTTGGCGTTCACGCGCAGACCACCCATGCAATGGTGAATGCCAGGCGCCACTTTAACTGCACAATATGGTGGCTTTACCAGCGGATTCAGGCTCTTTGTGCGCCCAAAGGGGTCAGCCACACCCTGCGCGATATTGTTGTTGTACGACGTGACGGTAGCCGCAAACGTTGCCGCAGGTACCTTCATTTTTTCTGCAAGACTATTGAAGTCGTCTGCTATCTGGATAAGCTTGCGCGGTACAAACTTTTCTTTGATCGACAAGTTGTTATCGTGCACTGTTTTGTCGAACACAGCCCACGCAAATTTTCCAGGCTGCGCCCATTCCGACTGCGAAACCACGTCACGTGTGCGCATTTCATCGCCAAAACGCTCGCCCTTTGAATTCACAAGAATGGCGCCGTCGCCGCGGATGCTTTCTGACAGCAGCGTTGCCGTTGACTGCTCAACGGTTGGGTGCACTTGGATTTCTCCGATGTCCACAATGTCCGCGCCAACTGCCTGCGAAAATACGAGGCCGTCGCCTTGGGTGCCTGGCTGATTGGTGGTTACTGCATCAATCAGCTCGGGGCGATACTGTGCAATCATCTTGTGGTTTGCGCCAAAACCGCCTGTCGTAACAATAACTGCACGCGCGTGGTATGAAATCTCCAAACCCTGAGGGTTACGCGCACGAACACCAGCAACTTTGCCGTCTTGCATGAGAATTTCTTCTACTTTAGTGTTGCAAATAATGCCAATGCCGCGTTTTTGACATTGCTTCACCATACCCTTAACGATGAACTTGCCCACTGCTTCGCCGGTTGCAGGACGATGCATGCGCTTTACGGACGCGCCGCCCGACATACCTAGCTTCGAGAGGGTGATACCCATTGAATCGAGCCAGTCAATCGCGCTGTTTGAATTTTCGCACAGGTGCTGAATAAGCTCCATTTTCCCTTTTTGGTGGCCACCTTTGTAGGTGTCGTTCACCATCAACTCAACGGAGTCTTGTACGCCCGCTTGTTTTTGGAAGCGCGTGCAGCAGGCGTTCATGCCGCCTTCTGCAAAGCAGGTATTACCGCCCGCAACAGGCATTTTTTCGAGAACGATAACTTTTGCACCCTGGTCAGCGGCGCCAATTGCCGCCGCCATGCCCGCGCCACCGGCTCCTACAATCACGATGTCGAACGCACCGCCGTCAAGCTTGTTCTTTTCTTTCTCTTCGGCAAACGAGTGTGGCGTTCCACAACCAGTAAGGGTTGTTGCCGCAGCTGCAGCGCCAATAGCAAGGGCGCTTTCCAAAAACGTACGGCGGCTTAAATGTTTGTTTGAAGTGTTGCTTTTCATAATGGTGCACCCTTAACCTTTCGCATGAAATGGAATAGTTGCCTCGTGGTCTGGGCGATAGGGAAGCGCCGCCCACCCTTCAGGAACATGTTCAGCGGCTGGTCGGTGACATTCCGAGCAAATCATTACCGACTGTTCGTGCGCTTTGTGGCAATCGCCGCAGTTGGTAACACCATGTTGGCTAAACGCGTGCGGATTCCACGGCATGTTTTTGGTTTTCTTTTCAAGATCGGCAAGCGTCATATTATGGCAGCCAGAACGCAAACACGTTTCCGGTGTTGCATATTTTGCGCTGTGAGATAGCAGTTTGCCCGTTTCTTTGTCATAGGCGTAATGACCGCTTATCCACTTGGTAACTTCGTTAATTTGCTCGTCGATTTTAGCTGGATGGCAGGTCAAACACGTAACTCCTGCTTTTCCATGAACGCTTGCAAGGCTTGCCACGTTGTTTTGATAGTAGCTTTCCACGTAGCTGTCCATTGGCGTGTGGCAGACACTGTTGCAAAACGTTGGCTGCTCATGCCATTTCCAGAACGCTACCGCTAAAACTACAATCACAACAACGATAACGCCAACGATGAGTTTCTTTTTTTGCGACTTGGGCGCTGTTTGCGCATGCGCGGCCGCCGCACCACCATCGTTTTCGTTGGCAGATGGCGATTGATGCTCGTTAGCCATACTTTCTCCCTCTCTCTTTTGTTGTTGGGGTAATGGCGAAAACGCCGTACATGCACTGCATGCTGGATGTGTTGTACGTTGCTAACGACGAACCCGCGGTACATGCTGTGTACGCTGTGAACGCTTGACATGCTGTACATGTTGCGAACACTGCGAACGTTGGACATGCGGTGCATGCAGTACAGGTACCTTGCATAGATACATTGTGTAGCTAGGCTTCGTAACGAGTCGTACTTACGGGCACTTTTGTGAGCCTGAACATGTTTTTTACGAGGTACACGGTGTAGCTATACAGGGTAGAAATGTACGCGTTCGCTTACCCTGTATGCGATTATGCAGGAGAACCTAGCAACTTTAACACACCCTTTTTGGGTGGTATGGAGGCTCTGTGGGGTGGTTTTGCTTTTCTCAGAGGGCTGATGGTGCGTATCATATTTTTTATATGAGTTGAGTTATGCATCGTTATCATATGTATTTCAGGAATATGGGAACACGTCAATTAAAGATATCAATCGGTATAATTTTTTTAAAATTCTCGCTATTTATCGAACAAATATACGCTATTATGATAACGAACAAAGAGGCATACTTGTTGTGTTAAAGCTTGGGCACGGTGCAATTTATAAGCGTTTTATCTCGAACGATGCTGCACATAGATTAGGGACAGCAATGATTATTGGTAGTCAATACTCACAGGATTATATGAGGAGCAGTATCAGAGGCATAAAACACGTGTCAGAGGCACAAAGCGCGTGAACACATAAAGCGTAACAGCACTTGTGTTATGAGCAAATGGTACAACATGGCATCAACACATAAAGCGCATGGAGTGGTAAGAGTGACGGCTTCAGGTACTAGGATATGTGCATGAATAGCGGCATAGGAGTATGTGCATCTCGCGTAAATGTATGTTTATGTAGGTAAATAAGGGAAAATCACGATATGAAGCGTGAAAGGGGACACGATGGATGCGTTTACAGCAGGTTTTGAGCGTTTAAATCCGCAGCAACGCGAGGCAGTAGAGTGTATTGATGGGCCGCTTATGGTAATTGCTGGACCTGGAACAGGGAAAACTCAGTTGTTAAGCCTGAGAGCAGCAAATATCTTAGCGCACAGAGATATACAACCGCAGAATATTTTATGCCTTACGTATACTGAAGCTGGTGCCGAGGCTATGACAAAGCGCCTCATCGAGCTTATCGGGCGTGATGGTTACAACATAGAGGTATCAACATTTCATGCTTTTGCGTGCTCATGCCGCAGTAAGTATTCAGAGTATTTTCGTGAAAAATCTCGCACTGTTCTTATTAGTTCATTACAACAGACCAAGCTTATTGACAAGTTGTTGAAGGATCTGCGATACGATAACTGCCTTGCTGGTATAAGTAATGGTATTGCCAATAATATTGGCGCTGTTAAAACGTTTATTTCTACTATGAAGCGCCATGCTATTTCGTCACAAGAGTATAAAGCCATTATGCAGCAAACGTATGATACTGGACTATATCTTGCGCGCAATTCTACGTTCATGGAGTTGCTTACCCTGCCTCTTAATAAGAAAGACAAGTATGACATCATTCAGTCGTTTCAGGAACAGGCTTACATGCTATGTAAAACAGCACCTAAGGAGCTAACAGACTATGTATGCAGTGTGCCTGGCGTGTACGAGCCTTATTTATGCTGGCTTATGCGTTATCTTGACAATCATGAACTTACGGACGGTACGTCCACGAGTGGTTTTCAAGAATTACGCAAAGTGCTTTTCAGAAAAGATGCTAATCATAACATTGAGTTAAAGTGCGTGAGTGTAAGCGAAAAAGGCTTGGTTGCAGCAGATATATATGCACAATATCAGCAGCATTTAGAGCAGTCGGGTTTGCACGACTATGATGATATGATTATGGATTTCTTAACAGTTGTACGTGCAACACCAGAATTAAAATATGCGCTTCAGGAGCAATATCGCTACATTCAAGTTGATGAATTTCAAGACACTAACAGTGCGCAAATGGGCATAGTAGAACTGCTTGCAGATGGTGTTGAGAAACCAAATATTATGGTGGTGGGCGATGACGATCAAGCAATTATGCGTTTTCAAGGAGCAAGTATTGCTTGCATAGGCCAGTTTTGTGAACGATTTACTCCTAAGCGTGTTGTGCTTAAAACAAATTATCGTTCAACGCCTGATATTGTTGCTATGGGCTCGCGCATCGCACAGTATATTGAACAGCGCCTTCCTGAAAGCACTCAGGATAAACAAATAGAAGCTTTTCGTGAACACGGAACACAAACAAGCTTCGAAGAGCAGGTATTTTTAAGTGAAGACCAAGAGTACTTTGCTATTGCCCAAGATATTAAACGCCATATTGATGATAACTTTATAGAAAACGCTAAAAAACCTGATGAAGCTATCGCTGTGATTGCTAATACTCATAAGATGCTTAAGAAACTTATCCCATTTTTGAATAAGTTTGATATCCCCTATTCCTATTCCAATAAAGCGAATGTGTTTACGATGGAGTCGCTGCAAACAACATTAGCACTTTTGCGCTGTGTGTCTGCGTATAGTGCAGGCAAAGAGGATTTAGCAGCTACCTATTTACCACAAATTGTTGCATCTCCTGAATGGGGCGGCGATAACGTATCAAGTATTATGTTTGCTCTTAACGCAAAAAAACATTATAGGGGTAACTGGTTGCGTGCTTTGAAGGAAACCGACAATAAGCGTTTGCAGGAGCTTCATAATTCATTACAGGAATGGTCAAGACGAGCCTTAGAAGCGCCTGTTCGTCAGCTTATTTTTGATATTACTGCGAAATCACGCTTATATTATCAACGTCATAGCGAAGATAATCCTTATGCACTTGCTGAATATAACAGTGGCATACGTGCTTTACTCTTATTTGTTAATGATGAACTGGAGTCGCGTTATGCCTTACAGCGCGCTTTGCGTTTAAGTGATATTGTGCACTGTATGGATGAAGCAGCCAGCTATTCAGTGTTTGTTGAAGCATCATTACAAGTTGGCACGCAACACGCCGTGCGCTTAACATCAGCTCATAGTTCGAAAGGCTTAGAATTCGATTTAGTGTATTTAATTGATGCTGCAGATAAAACATGGTATTCAACACAGGCAGGAAAAGGCGTGTGTCTTTTCCCTGACAATATCTTAGTAAGCAACGACAAAAACGATGACGACGTGAGGCGGTTGTTATTTGTAGCTGTGACACGCGCAAAGGATTATCTGAAAATATCGCGTGTTGGTGGTAATACTTTGCCCGAACTTAATGAGCTTGTTACATCTACTGATATAACGCTTGATGTACAAGATATAAGCGCTGCGTTGCAAACATCGTGGGAGCAATCATACGAGCTTAATTCTCCTGAATTGAGAGCGCTTCTTACACCGTATTTGCCTCCGCGCGCATTATCGGTGAGTGCTTTGAATGATTTTGTCAGTTGTACTGGGTGTTCTCCTGAAAATCTGGGAAGCGCTTGTTTTGCGCATAAGAGGTTATTGGCGCTTCCGCAAGCTCCTTCTATCAGTCTTGAGTTTGGTAGTTTAGTGCACGCTTATTTTGAAGATTATGTACAGTATGCAAACAAATATGGACTTGATGCGGTAGATAAAGAATTGCGCACTCTGTTATCAACTGACGCTTTACAGGAATTACGTGCGTATTGTACGAACAATGGCACACTAGAAAATATGTCTGTGCAAGATGCAGCACAAACACCATTACCCTTACAGGTGACAACTGATAAATATGATACTGGCGCTGCGAATCAATCAGACAATATATATAGTTTGATTTCATATTATATTAATCGCGTGGCAGCGCTCGATTTTGAACAAGAAGATGTAATTCGTTGTTTGGATAGATTTATCGCTATTGTACATATAACGCCTGAAATAGCCCGTGGTTATAGTGATCAGTGTTTGTTGCGTACTGAAGTAGAGTTAACGGCAGTGGTTAATAACGAAGTGCCTTTGTACGGAAAATGCGACTTGTTACAAATTAACGAACAAGACAAAACAATTAAGTTGATTGACTATAAAACAAGCCTATCAACTAAAAAGATAACTACCCCTACAGCGGCTTATCAGCGTCAATTGCAATTCTATGTTTACCTTATAGAAAACTCACAGGAGTTTAGCGGTTATCACGTCATAACATGTGAGGATTGGTATGTTGAGCCCGATAAGCAAACAAAACAGAAGCGTGAGCCTGTTGTATCATCTGCTTCTCGTGATGAGCTAGTACATCTTACTCAATTGATTGTAGCTGCATGGCATCGTATTACTAATGCGAATTTCGATACCAGCGCCTTTTTTGAGTCATCACAGTTTGTTACGTGGAAAGAAAAGTATAGCGACAAGAAAAAAATGTCTCAGGATATGAAAAACGAGCTTCAACGTTGTTATGAAGATTGGCTGATTAGTGAAGATGACGTGCTGTAACGCGTTGAACTGTCGCGCATTGGGCTGTCATATTGGGTTGTAATGCATTTCGTTAAGCGCTTGCGTGTAGAGTTAAAAAGGAGGCGATCTGTAATGAATGAACATGATGACAACCTTGATGTGTTTACAACTTCTTCATTAATCGCCTCTGAACAGCCTTTATATATGTGTATCGACTTAAAAACTTTTTATGCAAGTGTCGAATGTGCTGATAGAGGACTTAATCCATTTACAACAAATTTAGTGGTAGCTGATCCAACCCGAAGCGACAATACTATTTGTTTGGCTATTACTCCTGCTATGAAGCAACTTGGTGTTGCTAATCGTTGTCGTATTAACGATATACCACCTGGTATTTCGTACGAAGTGGCGCCACCTCGCATGAAGCATTACATGGATATATCAGCGCGCATTGTTGATATTTATTTATCATTTGTTGCTCCAGTCGACTTATATCCCTACAGCATTGATGAATGTTTTATTTATATATCGCCTTATTTGAAGCTCTATCAGGTATCCGCTATAGAGTTTGCGCAACGTTTGCAGCAAGCGGTACTTATGAAAACCCATATTACAGCAACGGTTGGTATAGGCACGAATTTGTTCCTTGCTAAAGTAGCGCTTGATATTCGCGCAAAGCATTGCAAAAACGGCATCGGCATGTTGAATAGTCAGCTGTTTAAGAAATATATCTGGTTTTATACACCTCTTACGGATATTTGGGGTATTGGTAAAGGCACGCAGCAACATCTGGCAAAACTTGGCATTGATACGCTTGCTGGCGTGTGTAGCATGCCTAAAAATCTTATTTTGAAAGAATTTGGCAAAAATGGCCGATACCTTCTTGAGCATGCCTGGGGTTTAGAGTGTATGACTATCCCGCGCATTAAGGCATATACGCCAAAAGTGCATAGTATAACTAATGGGCAAGTGTTTATGCGAGATTATACGTATCAGGAAGTGTTTACGATTTTGCATGAAATGACAACAGAGTCATCGCTTGATTTGGTACGTCAGCGTATATATGCATCGGGAGTGTCGCTGAATATTGGATTTTCTATGCACTTTGCGCGCATAATGGAGAGTAATACAAGCGGCGAGTTTAAGCGCAGAATACATTCATTTTCAAGTAAGCTGTGCGTACCAACCAATAATGAACAGCAGCTCTATGCTGCCTTTAAGCGTTTATATGAAGCGCATATTCCCGCCAATGCTACTATCCGGCGCGTACAGTTGAATTTTACCGGTTTATGTTTATCGGATACATGCGCCTCTGCGCTGCCGTGCTGCAGTGATAGCCCATCAGAATTACAGAAATTGCCGCAAACTATTGTTGATATTCGTAAGCGTTTTGGGGCAAATTATTTGCTTAAAGCTACGAGTTTGCGCCCCGAGGCAAATGCGCGTATTCGTAATAAACAAATAGGAGGCCATCGTGCTTAATCTGTTTGTTATAAATATTAGCTGTAGTGAAGAGTTTGGGTGCAACAAAAGGAGTAAAAAAGGAGTAAAAAAGGAGTAAAAAGGAGTATATAAGAGAGCTGCGACCAATAAATAAGCGCTGCGAAATTAAAGCGGGATAAGGAGATCAAAATTCATCGGCAATTATCGAAAAGCAACTCGTGCATCATAATCAACATCGGTAATGCGCTGAATATTGGCACTACGTAGTGACAAAACACGATAACAGACATCCGCTATATATTGAACAAAAACAATGCGTAAATAAAAGTCAGGAAACAAAAGTTAGGAAAGAGCCATAAGAGAGGTGGTGTTTAGTTCGGGTGAGTATAGATCAACAGAGTATATTAGCGCAGTTTGAAAAGCTTGAAAATGAGCTGTCGGCCTTGATGATATGCGATGAATGGTGTTCACTTCCCTTTTATGAAAGGGAAAAACGCTCGACGGTGGTGTCAGCTATTTTGGAACGCGTTCATAAAGAGGGTTTTCCGCAGCCAGAAAATGATCCTATGAGGCCGAGTTTATTCATGCCATTTGCCGCATTGAAAGGATACGACCATATGATAGAGCAAATAACAAACAATGAGGGTGCTTAATAGCGTACGACCACATCACTCAAAAATAGGCCTGGTTGTGCGGCAACGGTGTAAGTGTGACATTGTGTAAGTGTGTATATTGTGCATGTACGAAACACCCTTAGTAGGCGTAATCGATACTGTATTAGTTGTGCATGCGCGTAATATAAATAAGCGTGTATGATTACGAATACTAACGGATATCCTTATAGGCAGTACACAGATTGTTTGTATAATTGCATAGGCATATGGCATAAGGAGGGGTATATGAATCAGCGTTCACAGCGTGCGGTTGATACATCTACGTCGTCGTTTCGACAGTCGACATCTCAAAAGCCTGCTGCAACTGCATACTCTGGCAGCACGTCGTCTCTTTCCCAGATATTGACAGATGCCGCACATCATGTGCGCAAACGGTTTGGCTTCGACTTTGTTGGTGTATCGCTCGTGCCATCTGACGCACTCAATGTGCTTGATTGGTCGCTTGCAAGTGGCTCAACCAATGATAATTTCGAGATGATTCGCTTGCCAGCGGGTGTGGGCGCGCTTGGTAAAGCATACGCACTTAAGCGCTGCTTGATTGTTGATAGTGTTGCCGATGACATTCCTGAAAATGAACGGTTTCAGTATCCTATTGTCGTAGCCGAAGCGCTTCAAAGTTTTATAGCGTTTCCGCTGATGGACAAACAAAATATCGTTACCATTTTTATTTGTGCGTTTCGTAGCGTTCGTAGTTTTGATGATGCATTTACGTGGGAAGTAGAGCGTTTTGTTGCTCATGAGCTGCAGCTCGAGCTTTCGCTTATTCCACCATTACGTGTTCGTGGCCGACAAAAAGGTTTCGCATATTCTGAACTCTCACAGCGCATTATTCAGGCACAAGAAGATGAGCGCCGTCGTATTGCACGCGAGCTCCATGATGGAATTTCACAAGAGGTTCTGTTGGCACAAATGAGCTTGCGCAAACTGAAATATGTGACTGGTGATGAATGGCGCGCGGAAGTGCGCCACGCAAGCGAACAGCTGCGCGATGTTATATCGCACATTGGTGCTATGGCAAAGGCGCTACGGCCTCCTTCTCTTGATGAGCTGGGGCTTGCTGCCGCAATGCGCGATTTATGTAGCACGTGTTCTTCGGCGTTTGGTGTGACGATTGATGCACAGATCGACGATGTTTTGCCGTTGGGTGAAGAGCGCGAGATTGTAGTGTATCGTATTTTTCAAGAGGCGCTGTCGAATGCATGTAAGTACTCTGGCTCAGAACATATTACCGTGTTGTTGCGCCAAACGAGCCAGTATGTGCACTTGCGTGTTGAAGATGCAGGTTGTGGATTTGATACTGACAACATTCGCGCATTTGGAACAGGATTAGGAATTGAAGGCATGCGTGAGCGAGCGTTGTTGGTGGGTGGCAAATTTACGATTACGTCGACGCATGGAGCTGGTACTACTGTTACCTTATGTCTGAGTGCTGCATCTGCGTCATCTGCTGCATCGGCAGATGAAGAAGCGCCTGGATTGCCTGTGACCTCGGCAGATGATGAGATACCTGCGTCTACTGTCGCGTCGGCAGATAGCACTGCACCTGCGTCATCTGCTGCATCGGCAGATCATGAAGCACCTGCATCGTCTGCTTGTCAGGAACTTGCTGCTGTTTCTGCTGACGCACATACATCATCAACGGAATGTACCAAGGAGGAGTGATGATATCAATCCTTTTAGCTGACGATCATGCGATGGTGCGTAAAGGCTTTCGCATGATTCTTGAGCAACAACCCGACTTTAAGGTGGTTGATGAAGCAGCTGATATGGATGAAGCTTTGTTGAAAGCCTCAACTGCTCGCCCTAAAGTAGTAGTGAGTGACATTTCAATGGGTGGTGAAAAGCGCGGCTTGCTGCTTGCTCAGCGAATTGTCGATGCCGATTTGCCGTGTCGCGTTGTAATGCTTACCATGCATGCGGAACTGGAGTATTTGTTACAAGCGTTTCGTTTGGGAGCTATGGGTTATGTGCTGAAAAGCTCTTCCGATACTGAATTAGTAAATGCGGTACGCCGCGCAGCTGCTGGTGAAATGTATGTCTGCGAAGCAATGATGAGCGGTTTTGTGCAGCAGTCGATGCAGAAAAATCAAACAGGAGCGCAATGTGTATTAACGCCTCGTGAGAGCGAATTGGTAACACTAGCTGTTCAAGGGTATTCAAATACTGCTATTGCAGAAGCGTTATCGGTGTCAGTTAAAACAGTCGAAAGCCAGAAAACAAAAATTATGCAAAAGCTTGGGCTTGATTCTAAGCCAGAATTGTTTGCATATGCAGCTCAACACGGCTTGTTGGGGCTTTAGTGTTTGGACTTTGTATAAGGTGTGCAATGCGTGTATTTGACAGTGCGTGTATTTGGTTAAAGCTGTATGTCGTCTGTTACCACCTGTTGTCGTCCGTTACCATTTGTTACCACCTGTTGTCGTTAGTTATCATCTGTTACCACCTGTTATCGTGCTCGGTTTTCCTATTGTCGCGACAGCGTTTTGCTTGCTTTGAGTACCGTACCTGCACACTCTACCGACACACAGTACTCCGGCATTAAAACGGTAGTTCTTATAATCTTTTCCAGTTCAAAATTATTCTCAAAAAAAGATATTAAAAAACTTATTGTTAATAGGGATTTTCCTATGTCGAGCTAGGATTATTCCCCCTTTGTTTCCATTACGTTACCTGCCACAATGGCAATTAACAAGGAGGCAACGCCTGAGGGGGATAGGTCTTCTTGTATCTAAGACGAGGGGGTTTTATGAAAGAAACCGAACACATCAAAGGTCGTACTCTGCCTGTAAACGATACGCTTGCAGGGCATGACATCTCTGACGAACATGGCGCTCCTGCACCTCACGGCGTTTCGCGCCGCGCCTTCGTGGGAGGACTTGCTGCTACCACCTGCGCTCTTGCTGCAGGCGGTATGATCGCTGGCATTCCCGCGGCAAAATCGCTTGCAGAAAACGCGCCCAGTGAGGGCATGTGGGTTCGCACCACCTGTGCTCCCAACTGCACGGGCTCCTGCGGAATGAAAGCGTTCGTCAAAGACGGCCAAATCAAAATGGTCTCGCAAGCCGCCGACTACCCGTACGAGCACTACAACCCGCGCGGCTGCCTGAAAGGCCTGTCCATTAACACGATGATCCACGGTCCTGAGCGCCTTACCAAGCCGCTGGTTCGCAACGCGCAAACGGGCAAAATGGAACAAACAAGCTGGGAAAATGCACTTGACACTGCCGCCTCTAAGCTCCAAGAAATCGCGCGCAAATATGGCCCCGATTCCATTGGCGTCATCTGGCAAGTTCAGGGCACTGGTCATATCCAAAAAGGCTCGCTTATTCGCCTTACCAAGTCGCTGGGCTGGTCGGCAATTGGTGGTTACGAGCTCAACGGCGACCTTCCCATGTTCTGGCCTGAAACTTTCGGTTGCCAAAGCGAAGAGCTGGAGTCTTACGCGTGGGAAGATTCGCGCTATACGCTTATTTTCGGATCGAACCCGATGGTTACGCGCTTGCCCGATTCTCATTTCTTGAATTTTTCGCGCGAAGCGGGCGGCAAAGTTGTGTGCTTCGACCCTAATTATTCCGCTACTGCCGAAAAATCGACCGACTGGGTGCAAATCAAGCCCGACACTGATGCTGCGTTTGCTCTAGCGGCGGCGCGCTATATCATCGAAAACAACCTGCATGACAAGGAATTCTGCGCGAATTTCACCGACTTGCCACTTCTCATTAACACGAACACAGGAAAACGCGTCCTTGCACGTGATGTGCCTGGTCTAACGCTGCCATCCGTTCCCGAATATCGCGAAGTGTACGTGGCGCTCAAAAATGGTGCACCTGTGTGTGTCGACCCAGAGCATCTTGGTTCCACGCCCGACCTTCAGCTGGAAGTGAATACCCAGCTTACACTCAAAAACGGCAGCACTATTCCCGTAAAAAGCTCAATGGTGCTGCTGCGCGAATCGCTTGCACCATGCACGCTTGAATGGGGCGAAAGCATTACAGGCGTTCCCGCTAAAACTATTCAAACCATCGCGCACAACTGCGCCACCATCAAACCACTGCACATCATCCTCGGCGGCTCAGCAATTCAGTGGCACCATGGCGACCTCAAAGGCCGCGCGTGCTCGCTGTTGGTAGCACTTACTGGCAACCTGGGAAAGCTGGGAGCAGGCATTTCTACCTACGTTGGTCAGTACAAAACGCGTTTCAAGGCAGCATCGTGGCTGGTTCCGCCTAATCCAAACGCTACATCAGCACCGTTTCACTACGCGGTGAACGGCCGCACGCCTACCATGAGCGCCCCGTTCCCGAAAAGCGGCTTTAAAGCTTTGGTTGTTGGGTGGGGTAATCCTTTCGAGCAGCATAACGTAGCAAATTGGTTGCGTAGCGCGCGCGAAAAGGGCGACCTTGAATGCGTTATTTCGTTCGACTTTCAACAAACTAAAACCGTGGAATACAGCGATGTTGCCTTTGCGTGCGCCAGCTGGTACGAAAAAACCGAGCTGGTTATTACGCCGCTGCACCCGTGGGTGCAGCTTGAGCGTCCGTTGGTTGATCCGCCTGGAGAAGCTCGCCCCGAGCTGTGGATATGCAAAGAGCTTGCCAACCGCCTGGCACCTGAGCGCAAAAATCAATGGCCGCAATGCACGCCTGAGCAGGCGGAAAGCGCTGCTGAAGATGTGCTAGCTACGCTGTTGAAAAACGGCGGCCCTACCATCGAGCACATTACGGTGGACGACCTGAAAAAAGGCCCCTGCAAATTGGCGCACGCAAACCCAGGTGAAAAGGCTATTCCTTTCTATGTGCAAATTCACGAAGGCAAGCCGTTCCCAACCGTGTCGCGCCCCAATCCGTACCCAAAAACGGCGAAGTTCGTGAAGTCGGGCCGCATTGAATTCTACAAGGACGAAGACCGATTCCTGCAGTTCAAAGAGCAGCTTCCGTGCTACAAACCGGCGTTTGTCGACACCGAGCTCAAAGCCGACCCCGATGCGTTGAAAAAGTTCCCGTTCGCCTACGTAACGCGCAACAGTCTGTTCCGTGTGCATTCAACGTACTCGAACAACCCGTTCATGCTTGAGCTCCAAAACAACACGCCCAAAGCGTTCATGAACCCGCACGACGCGGAAGAAAAGGGACTTCACCAGGGCGATGTTGTAGAAGTGTACAACGATCGTGGCCGCATCAGCGCCGCGCTTGTGTGCGACCCGGGCATGGCGCCAGGGCAGGTAATCTTCGATCAGGGCTGGTGGAGCCGCTATACCGGCGAGGAAAGCTACAACTCGCTTATTTTCCCGTGGATTAACCCCATCCACGAAATTTACTACATGTCGAGCGTGTGGTCGCCCAATATGGCGTGGAACGAATGTCTGTGTAATGTGCGTTTGCTGGAAGCGGGCGGCGCGCGTAAGGAAGTGATGTCATGAGATACGGAATGGTAGTTGACCTGGATAGATGCATTGGATGTCGCAGCTGTGCGGTTATCTGCAAAACACACAACGCCGAACCTGAAGGCATTTGGTGGAACCGCGTGTTCGTGCCGGGAGCGCCTGAATACGGCACGTCGGTTAAGGTGAACGGCGCTCCACGCATGGAGTTCGTGCCTATTAGCTGCCAGCATTGCGAAAATGCGCCGTGTCAAAGTGTGTGCCCAACAGGCGCAACGTACACCGACGACACGGGCACGGTGCTGGTTGATTACGACCGCTGTATTGGATGCCGCTACTGCATGACGGCGTGCCCCTACAATGTTCGCCAGTTTAACTGGGGAAAGTCGCCCGACATCAAAAGTGCCGACGGTAAAACGTACTCTTATGGTTATCCCGAGGAGTATCGCGAAAACGGCCATTTGGTGTACACGCCGCATCGTCCCGATGGCGTGGTGGAAAAATGCACATTTTGCAAGCAGTATACCTCTCAAGGTTTAGAGCCGGCGTGTTGTAGCGGATGTCCAGCTAATGCGCGTATTTTTGGCGATTTGGACGATCCGAATTCTTCGGTATCGAAATATCTGGAAGGCAAGAAAACCTTCATTTTGGGCAAAGAGCACAATACGCGTCCAAAAGTTATTTATGTATCGTCAACGCGTGGCACGCTTCAGGAGGTGTAGCCCCATGTCAAAGGAAAATTTTACAGCGCGCATGAGCACTCATGAGAACGGGAACGCGGCGAGTGCGAACGTGATCGAGAATGGGAATGCGTTTCTTACCCTTGTGTTTGGGCGCTACCGCACCGCCATCGTCGTGTCGCTTGTTGCAACCGCCATTGGCGCCATCGCGTGGATAGCGATGCTTACCTGCGGCCTCCTTGCCACAACAAACATGAGCAACATTTATAACTGGGGGCTTCTGATTGCTATTTTCGCTTTCCTTGTGGGTTTTGGAGCAGGTGCTCAATTTCTGGCATCCATTTTGTACCTGCGCGACCATACCCGTTATCGCAACATAGCATGCTACGCGCAAGCTATTAGCCTTGCTGGCGGCGTTGGAGCAGGTGCAGCAATTGTTGCCGACCTTGGCTCTCCCAAAAACATGCTGAATATGATTTTGCATCCTAACCCTCTATCGATGCTTACGTGGGATATGGTGGCGCTTAGCTTGTTTTTAGTGGTGTCAGTGGTGTGTCTGTTCGCACTTGCGCGGTCGTGGAAAAACACGAAAGTATGGATGATTATAGGCTTTCTTGCGGCGTTGTTTTTGCAGATTGTTGAGGGTTTGCTGTTCGCACTTAATTCCGCGCGTACCTGGTGGCATAGCCCCATTATGCCCATCGATTTCATCTGCGTTGCATTTGTATGTGGTGCGGCTGCGCTCGTTGGCGTGTGTGCTGTATCAAAACGCGCCGGCGGCATGAGTATGGCACGCTCACTGAGCCCTATCTTGTGCGTTGCTGTGCTTGTGCACATTGTGCTCATGGCTGCAGAGTTTGTGAATTTACACATGGAGAACACACCTGCATCACAACAAGTGTTGCATTTGTTGGGCGTGTATGCTCCGTTATACGCTGTTGAACTGCTGTTCCCGTTGATCGCTGCCTTGGTGTTGTGGTTTACGCGCCGCCACGCTCAGCATAAAATGTTTTTAGTAGTGGTGTTGGCAACCGTTATCGGCATGCTGGCGCATCGTATGATGTTGCTGTATCCAGCTTTTGCAGCACCAACGCTTTTTGTTGGTTTGTCGAATGCGCCTTCGCCCGAGTGGGCATATCCTATCGCAACGGGATTATATGCAAATAACGGAACTGCTTTTGAAATGGGGCAGGCGTATATTCCTTCACTTGTTGAAGCAATAAGTGTTTTGCTGCCTGTTGGCTTGACGATAGCGCTTATTTTAGTGGCTTTGAATTGTGTTTTTGCGTATGCAAACCGTTCTGTTTCTACGTGTGATTAACATACGCTGAACATTGTTTGTCAAACAGCCGTGCATGCACCGTAGCGTTTTGCATGCACGGCACTTTTCTGTAGACGCGGAATTGTATGCACGAAATAGTTCTTTACATGCGAAACAGTTTTGCGCTTATACTACCGTACGGCTTCGATCGTACCAGCTTGCCTACTACATAACCGTTTTCATGTAATAATACGTCATGTTAATAGTAAAGACTTTTATACTGCATATCTCTATATCTTTAGTAGATATTTTTGCTTGATATATGCACTTCTGCATAATAAGTAAAGTGAAAATGCTGCAACAATATATAATATACATAATCTTCCTATATAAAATACCAAATAATATTTACATTTGTGAACTCAAATTTTATTTAGCCATGGTAAACTTCTGAAATTGAGGCGGAATCTTTTATAAAGGAGGAATGAATGAAGCAAAAGCCTATTTGCTTGTTGATCGCTGCAACGCTTGCAATAGGTCCCTTCAATGGTGCATATGCTGCGCCTTCATCAGGCGATACGCACGATACGCAGCCTATACACCATGTAAAGGACGCATCAAGTACGCACAACAACTTGCATGTAACCACACGGGCGGTAGAACAGGAGGGGAATTTTGCTCGCTGGGGTGGCAGCGTTACAACGCCACCTTATTTAGCGCCTCAGCGTGATAAATTCTCTTACATTGTTGAGTTTACCAGTCCTGACATGCGCGAAAGCGTAAAAGCTGCTCTCGATCAGATGAAAGACGTTAAAGTTCTGTACGATTACAGCATCTTGTTTCAGGCAGTTGCTGTTGAAACGTACCCCGAGGTAGCTGCGGCGCTACGGTATGCAAAAGGCGTAAAGAGCGTTGAAGTGTGCTCTGCTGTGCAGCCTTTAAGCAAACAACATAAAGCAGATGCCCAGAACGCAGAGTCAAGAGCTGCCCAGAACACAGAAACCGCATCCAATCAGGCTGCGACCCAAACATCTGTGAGTTCGGTTGAAAGAGAACAAGCGCGCAAGCTTATCAATGTCGATAAAGCTATCGCATATTTGAAAGCGCTCCACGAGCAAAATCCCGATAATCCTATTGCGCAAAATTATGATGGGCGCGGTATGCGCATTGCTCATATGGATACTGGTATGGATGCATGGCATCAGGATATGCGCATCGACCCTGATGCAAAAGGTGCTAAGGGGTATATGGACGAAGCAAGTCTGAGTCGTGAAGATAAGCAGTTCTACATCAACGAAAAAGTGCCTCATAGCTTTAACTATTTAACGGGTGGCAAAGTTACCAAAGAGCTTGGCGATGATGGCGAAGAGTATGCTGATGCTCATGGTATGCATATTGCTGGTATTCTTGCTGCAAATGCAAAAGATCCAACCAAAGGCGTTGTGGGCGTAGCTCCGAATGCGCAAATACTGTCCTACAAAATTTACTCCGACATCAGCGAGGCTTTTGCTGGTGACGAAACGATGTTCCACGCGTTTGAAGACGCCATCAGCCACCACGCTGACGTTATTTCCATTTCGTCAGGCTTCCACGGAACTGGGCTTGTGGGCGAAAAGTATTGGAGCGCTATTCGTCACCTGCGCGACGCTGGCATCCCCGTATGTGTTGCCGCAGGTAACTACGCAACATCAGCGGCTGACAACTCGTGGGATTTGTACCCCGATAATGCACTGAACATGATTGATACTGGCAACCAAACGCGCACTGCTGCGCATGAAGACGCTATTTCTGTTGCAAGTGCACGCAACAACCACATCAATCTTTCAAGCGTTTCTATTAACGGACACGAATTCCCCTATGCACAAATTGGCGTTTTCTTTGATGAAAACAAAGCGATGGGCACCTCAAACGACCCGCAAGCACGCATGAAAGATAAGTCCTTCAAGTTCATTTACCTGGGCAAATGTCAAGATGAAGATATTGCAGGAAAAGATCTTGCAGGAAAAATTGTTGTTATGGATCGTATTTTCTCAACCGACATGAAATATGCGTTTAAGAAAGTACGCGACAAGGGCGCTGTGGCTGTTATTGTTGTGAACACGGTATCGTATTACAACCGCGACAACTGGAAAACCGTTCCTGCCATTGGCTATGAACGCGACGATCATACGCATGTACAGGTGTTTTCGCTGTCGGGCAATGACGGTAAAACGCTGTGGGATATGATTACGAACAAAGCTGATCAAAATCAGAACACCCCAGCTCAAGCGGCAACGAATGGCACTGCCGCACCGTCAGCCCCAGCTTCTGCAACCGCTACCGGTACCGCTCCAGCGGCTACGGCACAAAATCTCGATTACAGCGCGAACATGGACGCGTTCGACGCTCATAAGCCGAAAATCGGCCAGGAAAAAGAGCTACCACTTCATTTTACGGGCCGCTTCTTTGTGGAAAGCGACAACGTTGTGCCCGCTGGTTCTACATCGTGGGGCCCGCGCACCGACTTGTTGCTGAAGCCCGATGTATCTGCTCCTGGTAAGAACATTTACTCGACGCTGAATAACAACGCCTACGCCTATGATAGCGGCACGTCAATGGCAGCGCCGTTTGTGTCAGCTTCCACGGTGCTTATACGCCCGCGCTTAAAAGAGCTGGTAAAAGACGCAAACCTGGTAGCAGCGAATATTGACTTGGTTACCCTCACGAAAATTATGCTGCAAAATACAGCACACCCCATGGTCGATCCAACCACCAGCGATCAAAGTTCCGCAGGGCATTTATTTGCTTCCCCGCGTCAGCAAGGAGCAGGTCTTATTGATGTTCTTGCGGCATTAAAAAATAATGTTGTGGTATCAAGTGCTGCTAAAGGCAGTGATGGCGCGTATAACGAGTACGGTGCGGTTTCGTTGCGCGAAATTAAAGGCGCCTCGAAGCATTTTGACATTACCTTGCGTAATACATCCGATGCGCCGTGCACGTTTAATGTTTCATCAAGTAGCATTACGACCGATGGCGAAATATCAAAAGTAAAGCTCGATGAAAACTTTGAGGGTGAAGGCAACGCTGCAGGAAAGAAAACCGTTGCTGAAATTCATCCTGTGAAAGTAAAGGGAGCCTCGGTGCATTTTGATGCCGCAGGCGATAATGGATCAACGCTTACGATTACGGTTCCTGCTCATGGCACCTACAATTTAGCAGGTAGCTTGAATGTTGGCGAAGCTGCAAACGCTAACAAGTTCGTTGAGGGCTTCTTGAGCTTCAAATCGCAAACCGCCAACCAACCCGACCTGTCGATGCCGTTTATGGGCTTTGCAGGTAATTGGAATGCAGAAGAAATTATCGATAAGTGGGCATGGGAAAAAGGCTCACGTTCTGGCCATATTGTAGGCTATGACGAAGAAGGCAAGCTTAAACGCCCTGGTACCTTGAATGTTGGTGTTGGTGGCGAACATGACATCGATATGTTCCACCCAGAAGGCGTTATCCAAAATACCGCCGATGGCAACCCGAACCAGGTGCAAGACCCAACGTTTTTCTCGCTGAACAACGTAAGCACCAATTTTGGGCCAGGGAATGAAACCTATAACGCGGTACGTGCGTGGGCAAAACATCTTGCTGCGCAAAATCCATCGGCAACACCTGCCACGCCAACAGGCACAACGGATGATACAAGCAGTGAAGTGGGTGCCCAAGACTCATCGAACAGCCCCTTAATTAGCAATTGCACGCGCAATAAATCGGTTGTTCCTGCACCTTTAATTTTGCGTTCATGCAACGATGCTAAAGTGTCAATTGTGAACCAAAAAGACGAAAAGGGCCAGCGCGTGTTGCGCACCCTTGCCGTTCAGCAATTTATTCGCGGCATCTTGAACAGCAGGGCAAATGATGCAAAAGGCATGAAAATGTCAAAGCTGAAAGTGAACGCCGATTTGCGTTGGGATGGACAGGTATATTCACCGAAAACCATTGACGTTCCTTCATTTGATACCAGTGAAAGCGCAACGCATCAGGTTATTAACCCCGGCTTAACGTCTGTTGCTGAAGGGCAGTATTGGTATAAATTCCAGTATCGCTTAACGCCTGATTATCCTTATCAGGTGTCATATATTCCTGTGAAAGTGGATAACACAGCACCAGAAATTGTGCGCGTTGATGCTTCAAACCCTGCAAGCATTAAGATTTTCGCGCGTGATAGTTACCATCAGCAAAAAGATGTAAGCAAAACAGAATTCGACTTCGACCAAATTTTGCATCCGGAAGCCTTTGAAACGAAATATATTCCCGTATGGCAAGTAGATGCTGGCTTTATTGATGGCGAAAATAATCTGCAAAAGAAGCTTAAGGTGCTTAAAGTAGACAATCCTGGAGCGGAATTAACGTCTGAAGATAAGAGCAACGGCATAAGCGAATACACCATTGAGGATGTAACAAACGAGCTTCTACCTGGTAAAACACTTGAAATTGTTGCCCTTGACGGGTGCTCGAATTTCTCGAAGCGCTTCCAGGTACAGTTTGGTGAAGCCGCTAGCGGAACACTGCCTTACACGTGCGTTTCTGATGCTGATAACGCTAATAGCCCAAAACAGCAGGGAGTAATACAAAACTTAAAGATTGCTCCTGCGCCAAGCACCCATTCAAGCAGCACAAGCACATCAACGCCATCGAGTGAGCCTGCAAGCACACAGAAACCGACTATGGCTATCGATTATAAACAGTCTGATATAGAAACAGATTTGTCAAAAATTGTATTACCAACACGGGTAAAGCCGAAGCATTATCAGAAGAAAGATCCCTACACAGATGAAACAATAGACTACGAAGACACAGGTGAGCAAGGCAAGAAAGATAGCGATGGTAAGCCTCTCTACGACGATGGCACGCCTATCGAAACGGTTACCGCAACTCTTGAAGATCATCATGACGGCAGCTTTAGCATGTATTTCAAGAACGCAAGCACGGGCAAAAAGGAAAAGAATTGCGATTATGCCGCTTTGGTAAAGCCTCTTGCAGATGGCGGGTTTGATATACGCGGTACGCTCTATAACGTATCACCGCAGGCAAAACTTATGTCGCGCCCGTACATTAACGGTAGCGATAATCACAAAGGTAAAGAAGTAGTTACATACAATTTCCGCAAGGAAGGCGAACGTACAGCGCTCGATTTCGATTTGTATGCCAATACCGACGACATCAGTAACGAAGATGGGTACGACTTCAGTGTTGACCAGCGTTTATGTGTTGTTGATCAGGGAAAAGAAACGAATGTTGCAGTTATTAAAATTACAACCGATCACGCGGTAACCGTAGAAAAATCGAAAGTTTGCGCACCAGCAGGCGATGGCTTGGATCAAATTACTGAATGCGGTGGCACGAAGAAAACAACGGCTACTCCTTATACCGACACCAACAACAATACCTATTATGTTGTGAAAGACCATTTGAAGTTGCAGCCAGGGTATGCTGTTAAAATTACATCGTATAATCCAGGAAAAACAGGCCTAGAACCGCTCTTTAGCCAAACGTATTACTGCGACTCAACTAAAGATCACCATGATTACGACTATGACAATAACAAAGACCTGCCACAATTTATGTTCTATGTGCCTATTCGTGTTCTTCAAGGCTTTAACCAGGTAAACTACAAAGTGTATAAGATTGCCCTTGATGAAAACGGCAAATCCAAAACAACGAAGCCAGAGCTTATAGATGATAAACAGTCCGCTCAGAAAAATATTGTTTCTGAAGAAGGAAAATGCATTTATGTGGATATGAATCGTCCTGAATTGCGCATTGATAAAAACTTCTTCAACCCTGTGGTATTTTCAAGTCATGATGCACAGGCTGCTGGCGAATCGAGAAACGTCGTATACATTAAGCAGAGCCCGTTGAAGCTGAAAGGAACGCTAAGCGATAAAGGAGGCTTTAACTGGAAGTTCCGCATTAACGAAAGTCAAGTGAACGAATACCTTATTTATGGCGATTTAACCAGCGATAATACGCGACCCTTTAGTGTTACTATTCCATGCGAAGATGGCGATCGTCTTGACTGGGCTGCGTCTGATTATGTGGGCAATCAGCCCGATCACATTGCCGATCTTAACGGAAAGCCATATCAGCCAACGTACCATGATCAGTATTACATTTATCTTGATAACGTGAAGCCAACGCTAAAAGTGGAATGCGAGTCGAGCGAGAAGATTGATCAACAAGCAAAACAAACAGGCGACAGCTTGTCTATTCCGTATTCAACAGATAGTGGAAACCAGCTGTTTGTAAACATTGCCTATTTTGATAAGCGCAGCGAGGATCCTGCTAAACCAGGTAAAATTCAAAGGCATAGCATAAAGATTAATGGCAAAGAATACGACCCAGGCACCCCGCTCAAAGCATATGCGCCGCTTGCATACTATGATAATGACGATAACCAGTGTGATTACTATAAGATTGATGTAACAGCAGTCGATTATGCAGGTAATGTAAGTGCTACATGGTGCTCATGTAAGTTCCCGCACAGCGATGATCCAGATGAAATGCCATCGTTTCATGATGTTGAGGTCAAAACGGACAAAAAATCTGAGGAAGACAAACTACGTGTAAATCTGGATAGAAACGTTACAAAAGAAGACGCATCTAATCCTACAACGAGCAAGGTTTTTCCTGGCGAAGATTTCACCTTACCTGAATGCATGTTCAAAGCTCCTGATGGCAAGGTGTTTAATGGTTGGATTTTGCACGACACCGGACGCGATGTGCTGCATGCAGTAGGAGAATCGTTTATTGTAAAAAAGGATCTTACGTTTAAGGCGTCATGGGTTGACACGCCTAGCTTACAGACGGCCCCTGTAACCGTTACGTACGAGAAAAATGGAGGCACAAACGGCTTTGATACGTTAGTTACTCTGCCAAAGGGTTCTACCTACACGCTGCCGAAGTGCTCGTTTACTGCTCCTGACAAGCACGCATTTAAAGCTTGGTCGGTAAATGGTGTTACGCACCAGCCAGGCGATACGGTTACGATTAGCGAAAACACGCTTGTTACAGCGTTGTGGGCGCCCATTGTTTCGCCGTCTATTACACCCGATACTCCGATTGCTTATCCGCAGGAATGTACACCAGTACAGGGTGCTACCGCTGAAGACACAATGCAGCGTATTGTGAATACCGTTTTTGATGGTACAACAGGCGCTGTTGCTGAGGCAGTTCTTGCAGGTAAAGACAGCTATCTTGATGCGCTTTCTGCAAATGCGCTGGCGGGCAGCTTGCATGCTCCTGTATTGTTAACAAATATCGATGCGCTTCCCGCGCAAACGATTGACGAATTGCAGCGTTTAAAGGTAAAGAATGTTGTTGTGTGTGGCGGTACCAATGTTATAAGCTCTGCGGTTGAACAGCAGCTTGCTGATATGAACATACACGTAAAGCGCGTTGCTGGTCAGTGGGCAAGTGATACGGCAAATAGCATTGCAACGCAGATCAAAAACCCATCCGACACGTGCTTTATTGCTACGAGTTGGGGATATGCTGATGCTTTGAGCGCATCCTCGTATGCGTATGAGCACCATGCACCTATTTTCTTAACAAACTATGATAGCGCAGCTCTTGATGACAACACAATTGCTACTATCAAAAAGGGTGGCTACAAGCACGTATACATTGTTGGTGGAGAAAACGTTGTGTCATCTGATGTTGAAGCGCAGCTTGCTGATGCTGGTATTGCAGGCGTGCAACGTGTGGCTGGTGAAACGCAATATGACACCAGCGCACAACTTGCTCAGTTGTTTATTAGCAAAGGTATGAGCGCTAATAACATGGTTGTATCTACAGGCTGGGGTTATGCCGATGCATTGTGTGGTGCTGCTTTATGCGCACAACACAATTCGGTTATGATTTTGGCTGATGACAGTGATCAATCGGCTATTGAAGCGCTGGCGCACCAGTACAAGCAAGATGTAAAACATTATTACATCTTGGGTGGCCAAGCAGTTGTTGGAGCTACTACTATTCGCACGCTCGAACGAGAGTTTGGCGCCGAATAGGCACGTTTCAGCTGCACAAAGAATTGTGCGTCATCGTGACAACGTCCTCGTTGAACGAGCGCCACAAGCGGCACCTTGCTTTATGCGAGGTGCCGTTTTTTATTCATACACAGGAAACTTGAGCAGATGCAGGTAGCGCGAACAGGCTGTAAGCATGCTCTACCTACGCGTTCTCCGTAATGGGTGCTCTTTGTAATATGCGCTTTACGCTTTACGTGTTAGCTTATATATCGCCTGATGGTTTTGTTAGTTTTTGCAGGTGCGTTCCACGCTTCACGTGGTGGCTTATGTCTTTTCGAATTCTTTATACACGTCACACGTTCGTTCAATACGTGCGCGCGCTTCCCACACACAGGTTCAGAAAAATATTTGATACTTATTTATTGAATTGCGCTGCAATAATACGTAATGGTTGCTACACTTACTATAACACGCAAACGTAAGGAGTTATGCAATGAGCGATTTACATGTAGACGGCATGGGAGTATCTGCCGGTGTAGTTGAAACTATTGTTGCAATTGCTACTCAGGAAGTAGACGGCGTAGCCAGTGTTGGAAGCGCAAAAGTAAGCGGTTTACGTGGTATGATAAGCAACAAAGTAAGCGGCAATACCGGTATTGATGTTCATATTGGCGAAAACGATCATCTTACTATTGCTGTACATATTGTAGCGTTGTATGGCGCTGTTTTGCCCGAACTGGCAGAATCGGTTCGTGCAGCTATCTCCGATGCTGTAACCACGCAGGTGGGAGCGCATATCGATTCAATTGACGTTTATGTAGAAGGGCTAAAACGCGATCGCTAAGCCCTGCGCTTGCAGCGTTTTAGAGTAGAGGAAACCATGAGCTCCAAAAAGAAAATTAAAGAGCGTACCAAAGCGCGCCAACAGGCCATATCGCTTTTGTATTCAAGTGCAATGGTCAATACACCAGCACTCGATATTTTAGAAAAGGGCTTGTATCCTTCAAGCGATTTAGAAATATCGGAGTATGCAGAAGAGCTTGTTGTTGGCACACAGCAGCACCTTGACGACATAGATACGCGTATTGCGCATATTTCACAAAATTGGACGTTGGAGCGCATGCCGCTTGTCGATTTGGCTATTTTACGCGTTGCAGTATACGAGATGGTGTATTGCAGCGATGTTCCTGTGTCAGTTGCAATTTCAGAGGCGGTTGAAGTAGCAAAAAGCTTTGGCGCCGAGGATGAATCATCGCGTTTCATTAACGGTGTGTTAGGTAAAATTGCGTGTGCTCTTGATGAAGAGCATGAAGTGTCTACACTACAAGCTGACGAGTGCCAAGCTGATGAGCGCCCAACTGACGAGTGCCAAACTAACGAGCGTTAAGCTGACGAGTGCCATGAGTAATACAACACAGCGTCTTGAAGAAATTGTTGCATGCTTAAAGGATGATTCGCTGGAGCTTGATCAGGCATTAAGTTTATTGGAAGAAGCGCAAAAGCTTGCCGACAAAGCTTGTGACGAATTTGAAGAACAGTTTCGTGCACCTGTGGCTTTAGATGGTGCAGCTGGTGAGCACGCTGGTGTAGCTGCCACTGAAGTATCAGCTGATGAACGTTTTAACACCAACGATCACGCTTGCGCTTGCACCGCAGAATCCGCTAACGATCATGCTGGTGGATGCACGAATGAACACACGCCGAAGGAGGTAAGCTAGCGTGACAGAAGACCCTTTCGTTCCATCACAAAATCAAAACCTCCCCGTACAACCGAGCTCGCAGCGCTGCAGCTCCGAGAACAATATCTCCGCTGTTCAGCCACCTATGAAACGTATTCTCGACTGCATTACCGAGCCTTCACAGCTTTCATGTCTTACTAATGATGAATTGAATATTTTGGCTCATGAGCTGCGAGAAGAGATTATTTCCGTCACCGCGAAAACAGGCGGGCATGTTGCATCTTCCTTGGGGGCTATTGAAATTATCGTTGCTGTTCATTCACTTATTAACTCGCCAACCGACAAATTCGTGTTCGACGTTGGCCATCAAGCCTACGCGCACAAGCTGCTCACAGGACGCTTGAAAAACTTTCCTACATTGCGCAGTTTTGGCGGCATTTCTGGTTTCACGAACCCTGCAGAAAGCAAGCACGATGTTCATGCTGCAGGTCATGCATCTGATTCACTCTCTATTGCACTGGGGCTTGCAAAAGCACGCGCAATACGCGGTTCGAACGAAAAAATTGTGGCGCTTATTGGAGACGCTGGTATTTCGGGTGGTATGGCGTTTGAAGCGCTGAATATTATCGGTCAAATGCAGCTGCCTTTGGTGATTATTCTCAACGACAACGAAATGTCCATTTCCAAAAATGTCGGTGCATTGATGAAGCATTTAGGAGCCTTGCGTTCAAGCGACACCTACCGCAACACGCGCGACGCAACGCAGCGCCGCCTTGAGGCGCAAGGGAAGCTGGGCAGCGCTGCCGTGAACGTGGGCCGCAGCATGAAAGACTCCGTGAAGCAGTTGTTTTTGCCGCAATCGTCCATGATGTACGAGCAGCTGGGCATTGTGTGCACACCGCCTTTGAACGGGCACAACATCGAGCAGCTGCGCGACTTTTTGCGCATGGCGCTGGCCACGAACGGCCCTGTTCTGATGCATGTTGTAACGCATAAAGGCGAAGGTTTTGCGCCGGCCATTCAAAATCCGGTGCAGTTTCACGGCGTGGGCGCGTACAATCCGCAAACGGGCGAGATGCTGCCCAAGCCTGCGCATGCGCCGTCGTACACCTCGGTGTTTAGTGATGCGCTGGTGAACGAAGGGCGCAACGACAACACGATTGTTGCGATAACGGCAGCAATGCGCGGAGGCACTGGAACCGAGGCGTTCTTTCACGCGTTCCCCGACCGCTCTATTGACGTGGGAATTGCCGAAGAAAACGCAGTTGGCATGGCGGCGGGGCTTGCAATTGCGGGCATGAAGCCCGTGGTTGCCATTTACTCGACGTTTTTGCAGCGCGCGTTTGACCAGATTATTATTGACAACGCGCTTATAAACACCAATGTTGTGTTTGCGATTGACCGCGCTGGCCTGGTGGGAGCCGATGGCGCTACTCACCACGGCGTGTTTGACATTGCGTACCTGCGCATGATTCCGCAGTTGAAAATTCTTGCACCCAGCAACGAAGCCGAGCTTGTTTGTGCACTTCACACGGCACTTGTTACGCCTGGGCCCGTGGCGTTGCGCTATCCGCGCGGCAACGGGTGGGGCGTGGACATTCCAAGCGTTCCGCAGACCTTTGAGGTGGGGAAATCGAACACCGTGCGCGAAGGTAAGCAGGTGGCGGTGCTGGCATTTGGTGAAATGGTAAAAGTTGCGCTTGATGCGGCCGATGAGCTTGCGAAGTATGATGTGTCGGTGCGTGTGGTTGATATGCGCTGGGTAAAACCTCTTGATGAGCAGGCAATTCTTCAGGCGGCGCAAACGCAGCTGGTTGTGAGTATCGAGGATGGTGTTATTGCGGGTGGTGTTGGCGAAGAAGTGCAGCATGTGCTTGCGCTTCACAATGTTCATACGCCTTCGCTGGCGTTGGGTATCGAAGATGAGTTTGTTCCCCACGGCTCACCTGCCGATTTGATGAAAAGCGTGGGGCTTGACGCACACTCGGTTGCGCAGCGAATTTTGGACGCCTACCACGCAACGCAGAACGTGCTTGATGGCGTGGCGTCGCCTGCGGCGCACCAGCCAACCGAGCCAGCTGAACCGACCGAGCCAACTGAGCCGACCGAGCCAATCGAGCCAATCGAGCCGCATAATTAGTCTGAGGAAGGAACTGCGCGCAACGCACCTGCGCCGCCACGTTCCCGCTGATGGCACAACAGTTGCGCTGTGGTGTCGTGTTACCGTACCCGTTCCCGATGTTCCCACTCCCGCGCCCGCGTCGCCACGTTCCCACACCCACATCCGCGCCGCCACGTTCCCACGCCCACACCTGTTCACAAAAGCACTGTTCAAGGGTATACTATCGTGCGAACGCGTGTGCATGTACGAGCATAGGGGGCTTGTATGGTTTTGTCCGATCGAGACATAAAAAAGCAACTTGAACTGGGGCGTATTCGCATTGCTCCGCTCGATATGGACGACATTCAGCCCGCGTCCGTTGACGTGCATCTGGGTTCAAATTTCCGCATTTTCAAAAATTCGACGCAGGCGTTTATCGACCCGCTTAAAACGCAAGAGGGGCTTACCGAAAGCATCGACGTTCAGGAGGGCGGCATATTTGTGCTGCAACCTGGGCAATTTGCGCTTGGCACCACCGTCGAGCGCATCTGTGTGCCGTGCGACATTTTGGGGAAGCTGGAAGGGAAGTCAAGCTTGGGGCGCATTGGTCTTATGATTCATTCCACTGCAGGGTATGTTGACCCAGGTTGGGAGGGTGAAATCACGCTTGAATTGTCAAATGTAGCTACCCTTCCCATTATTTTGCATCCTGGCATGCGTATTGGGCAAATGTCGTTTGAGCAAATGACAAGCCCCGTTGAGCGCCCCTATGGTTCAGCAGGCCTTGGGAGTCATTATCAGGGGCAATCGGGCGCATGTCCTTCATATCATTTACGGTAGGTTGTTATGGCACGCTACGATACAAAACAAAAACGCATTATTCGTGCTTTTTTGGAAGAGCATATGAACTGCTATATGACAGTTGATGACATGTATGAACAAATGTCGGAAGCTGGTGAAATGCTTGGTCGTACAACAGTGTATCGTACGCTTGAGGCTCTTTTTGCGGAGGGCGAGGTTGCAAAAATTCAGATGCCGTCTGACAAAAAAGCTTACTATCGCTATATTGATAAGGAACAAAGCGCCTATGGTCAGTTGTTATGTCTGAAATGTGGAGCTGCGTTAGCAATCGACTGCAGCACATTTACCGAGTTTGCTCATCATACGCAGCAATCTCATGGTTTTTGTATCATTCCTGCTCAAAGTATACTTTTTGGATATTGTGAAGCGTGTCAAAAGCGCTTCATGGAGCGATAACATGCGTTTAGCTTGTTTTATACACATGCGTTCGTGTTGCTGAGCATTCGGACTACTGCATGTTCGTGTTGCTGAGCATTCGTGTTGCTGAGCATTATCTTATACGAGCTTCCTTTAACTTACGATAATGTCGGGAAGTGCTACGTCGTGCGGTTCAGGATATACACACGCAACATGCTGTTCCTTAAATGCTACTCCAATAATTGAAGCGTTTGGTGAGCACTGCACCAAAAACTCATCGTAGTTTCCTTGTCCATAACCAAGGCGCATATTGCTATCATCGAAGCCTACCACAGGAACAACTATTGCATGGAATTCTTCAGCTTGTACCCAGCGTGTATGCGTGGTGTAAGAATCTCGTTCAATTTGCTGCTCAATGGCAGCTTGCGTGTATGCGCGCGCTGGATGCGCTAAAAATTCAAGCGATTTGTGTTCTACGCTGATAGCATTAAGCTCTACAAAGCGCATCTGATTGCGCACCTTAGGTTGTTGTTCTGTAAAAACGTGTGTTTTGATTGCAGCTGCACAGGGTGGGTGCGTCTTGTTTGCACGTATGTCGTGCTGGTAAGTGTCACGTGAAGTGCTGTTGTGTATAGCTTGCGCGTTTGTGTTTTTATCCAGCGGATCGTTGGTACCTGGTCGATCGCTGTTGCATGGTCGATCGTTGGTACCTGGTTGATCGTTGTCGCATGATCGCGCGCTTTCAGCGCATACTTGCGTATCACGTTCACGCTCTGGCTTAATCATGCAGGGAAAACAGAGCGTCCATGGTTTTCCTTCTGCGCGCTTTATAAAAGGCATAAGCGATACTTCGTCATCCATGGCGCAATACAGTGCTATGGTAAAGGGCTTTATGGGCTCTGATTTTGAATAAATTGTGTAGAGATTATCAATTTTAGTAAACAGGATATCTGAAATTATATTACTTTTTGTATCACGTTCCTCACGAGAAAGGTTGCGCCTCAGTTGCATTATATATTTTCTTACACTTTGTTTAAGTTCGCTTAGATTATCATGTTGAACTGGCATTTAAATTATCCAAACCTTTCTTCTCTATTGTTACATTGTACGCAATACTAATGCAATAAATAGATAATTTATATTAACTTTTCTCTTTCAGAATTGTAACAATGTGTGACATAATAACAATTACTACTCGAACGGTAGGAGTATGCGTTACAATACAAGTCTACCAATTGCATGAGCGTATCGTACCATGTAACACTTCTATACAATTGTGTGATGTACGTTACTATATTATGTCAAAACTTAAGTAGAACTTACATTAATGTAAATTTTGGCTACAGTTTAACGGTTGAGTGTATACGGGAAAACGACGATTGCTGGTACGTGCTTGGTGTATAAGCATATACCTTACCCGCGAAGGGGGACGACTATGAAATTAAAAGCCTCTATCGACTATGGTGTACGCACCATGATGTATCTTGCATCAAAAGATGCTATTGTGTCATCACGTGAAATCGCTGAACGCATGAATATTCCGCGCGATTATCTTATTCAATTAGGTCTTAAACTGCGTAATGCTGGTTTGATTATTGCGCGTCCTGGTAAACATGGTGGGTATGAATTAGGCAAACAACCAAGCGAAATTTCTGTTGGCGCTATTGTTCGCGCGTTTGAAGAACCAGGCAAAGCACGTCGTTATACACTTGCTGATGCCGATATTGAAGCAGAACTGCTTAATCGTGTTGAAGATGCTAATTCACTTATTTCGAGTAGTCTTGATGTGTTTCTCGGAAAAATTTCTCTGCAAGATTTGATTGACGCATCCGCTCATAAGGGCAACGTTCATAAATTTTTGGATAGTATCCACATGTTTGCATAAAGTGCAAACGTATTTGTAAAGCATTGTAATTTTATATGTCATCCGCACGTCACATGCCGCATTGTGTGTGTCCGTGCTACGACGCTGTAGCCTTGTATGCGTTCCTACTTGTATTTCCTTACTTCATAGGTGCGCATACGTAAGGCACGCTGTTTGTCGTGTGTTACTTCAATAATGCTTGCACTATGCTGATCTTGCCATTCTGCAAGTTTTTCTTCCATAAGGTGCTTTGTTGCCGTATCAAGTGCCGCAAATGGCTCGTCCAGTAATAATAATGAGGGATTATGAATAAGTGTGCGCGCTAACGCAACGCGCTGAGCTTCACCGCCGCTCAAGGTAGCAGGATGGCGCTGTGCAAGGTGCTCAAGGTTCAACCATCCAAGCAGTGCGTGAGCGTGTGCGCGTGCCGATCGTAAAGAAGTACGTTGTGCGCTATATCTCAGGCGAAGTGGTAGTGCTACATTATCGAGCACTGAAAAATGGTTGTACAATATGCTGTCTTGATAGAGCAAGCCAATGTTTCGTTCAGCAGGTGCAATTGTTTCGAGCGGAACGCCACGCAGCAGCATATCTCCAGCGTATGCTTGCCAACGACCTGCGATAGTTTCCAGAATAAGCGTTTTTCCAATGCCCGATGCTCCCGTAAGGCAAATATGCTGACCAGCGTTAAGTTCCATGCTGAGGGGTGCGGTATGGCATGAGCCAATATACACTTCAAGGTTTTGAAGCGAAAGAAGCGTACTCATGTTGCGTATTCTCCTTTTGCATCTGAGCGTTCCACACCTGAGCCGTTTGCGTCTACGTCAGCATCAGATCGCGTATCGCCACCAGCGCCTGAGATGTTTGCGCCTGAGCTTTCAGCGCCAGCACCTGAGTATTGCACGTCTGCGCAAGCGTTTGATCCGTTTACTCCTAAGCCTTTCGTATCTGCATCATCTGTGGTGTTGCCCGTCGCGCTTCCATGTCTTACGCGCTTGTGGCTCCTGTACTTGTCATGAGTTGATTGTCGCAGCCATATGCGAGACAGGCCACTAAGCGCAATTGCAAGCAAAATGAGAATGGTAGCAATTGCTAATGCGCGCGATAGGTTGCCTGTTGAGGTATTGAGCAAAATGGCAGTTGGTAGCACTTCAGTTGACATGCGCGTTGTGCCAGCTACCATCATAACTGCACCATATTCTCCTAAGCATCTGCTAAAACACATGATAATAGCGGCAATAATATCGTGTTTAACGCTGGGAAATACCACCAACCAATCAAGCTGTGCGTTGCTTGCGCCCATACTGCGTGCTTGGAAAATATGTTTGGGGTTTATGTTTGAAAAAGCAGCCCATAGTTGTTCAACAACAAAGGGGATATTAGTTACTACCTGCGCTAATATAATTCCTTGTACCGTAAAGATAAATTCGATACCCAAAGGTTCAAGCAAAGGTGCAAGTCCTTGATTACCAAAGAAAAGCACAAGCATAATACCAAGGACGATATGAGGCAGCGCCATTGGTGTTGTCAGAAGTTGAACAAGCGCGCTGCGTCCTTTAAAGCGTGCCGAAAACAGGGAACTTGTAGCGCATAAGGAAAGCGGTATACAAAGAGCAGTTGAGATAATGGCTGTGACCAGCGATAATCCGCATGCAAATTGCACTTCTTCGTCGAAGATGGCGCCTGGCAGCTCTCCTACTCCTCGTAAAATGCCATACACCAGCGGGGCAATAAGGATAAGGCATGCAATCCCCAAGGAAGCAAACCCTCCTATTCTCCACGGTGATACGTGTTTCATGAGTGCCTTGTTGTCCTTTCGCTACGAAACCATGCTGGTTATGCACGTCAAAGCGCTGATTAGGGCGCGTAAGGTTTTGATACTTGGCTGTTGGTTAAAGGTGTAGATATGAATACATTCATATCCAGTGTGCTGCTATACTTGAACCTGTTTGTGCGTCGTTTGCGGTTGTGTGTTACAAACGTGCCTACACTCGACATATTGCCATTCGTTCATACGCCTGCAGCTGATATGCTTCCATCCACGCATGCACCAGCGCCCAACATACTGCTATTCGCTCATACGCCTGCAGCCGATATGCTTCTACGAATATGCCTGCACTCGATGAACGGTTTCACTTGAGTGCAGGCGTTTCGTGAGGTCTACATGCTTTCTACTAACGTTTATTTATCAACGGGTAAAAATCCGTGGTCAGAGTAAGCTTTTTTACCTTCAGCCGACTTTAAATACGCTACAAATTTATTTGACAGATCTTGATTTTTGGTAAAGGTAGTAATGCTTGCTGTAATAATCTGGTTAATGTTTTGGTCGTTAGGAATGGTAATAGCTTCCACATCTTGCGCTTCAGATACCGAGTCTTTGGTACATATACCAGCATCTGCGTTACTCGATTGTACTGCGGTAACAATCTCAGTTACCGTACCAACGGTCGCTTTAATGTTTTTCTTAGCATTGATGCCGTTTTTCTCGAAAATCATATTGGCGGTGCGACCAATAGATGCGCTTGCAGCATCGGCCAAAACAAGCTTTACGTCAGGTTTTTCAAGATCTTTCAAGCTACTAATATGTTTAGGGTTACCTTTTTTTACTACGATAGCAGGTGTATGGTTTGCTACAGGAATATTGTCTTGTACCAGACCTTCTTTTTTGGCGTTTTCGTAGTCGGGTTTAGCACCCACAATAAACAAGTCGCCTTTGTGCGTTGATTGCAACTGTGCAAGAAGTTTTCCCGAGCCTGCATAGGTAATATCCAGCTTAGCGCCAGGGTTTTTGGCTTCAAAGCCTGTTTTTACCTGTTCCATAGCTTTTTTCATGCCAGCGCCACAATATACCATAAGGTGCTGCTCAGACGCTGGTTTTGTTTGCTCGGTAGCATGCGGCGCCTTTGCGGGCTCGGCAGGTTTTGCCTGCGGTGCGCACGCTCCAAGAAAGCCGAGCGATGCAACCACACCCAAAGCTATAACAAGCTTTGCTCCCTTCGATGTAAATGCATGAGTACGTTCCATTCCTTTTCCTTTCATAACGTGGAACTACTAACAAGGTGACACAGGCGTCATGATTACGCCCATATCAAGCGGCGGGGCATACAGAGGAGCAGACGTAATAAGCCCATCTGCGCCACTCGCTGCGTATTCGCGACAATTGGAGGGATTTATTCCACCAGCAAGCGTAAGCGTTGCATGGGGAAAATTGGCACGTAAGGTAGTAATTATTTGTGTTGCCTGCGTTACGGGAAGTTTGTCAAGTTGAATGCCATCTGCACCAGCCGCTAAGTAATCGACAGCATCAGCTGCACAGCACTCAATGAAGACTTTCTTTTCGCACGCCTGACGCTTCAGCGCAGGTAGTTGTTTTAAAAGTGCTTGTTTGCCACCCATAAGAACACGGTGTTCTTCAAAAATAAGAATCGTTTCGGCAAGACCTAAACGATGGAGAAATGCGCCTCCAGCATGGATAGCTTTGGTGGCTAGGTCGCGCGTACCAGGAATACTTTTGCGCGTTACATACAGATTCGTATTGGGATTAACGGCGTGAATAGCCTGTACCATCGTGTGGGTTTTAGTGGCAAGCGCACTGTAGTGCTCGAAGAGGTTCATGCATACTTTCCATATGCTGTGTACGCCTTGCGCGGCTCCTTCAAGAGCAAAAAATGGTTGCTGAGCTGTGATTGGTGTGCCCGATGCTTGAGTAAGCATCACATCTACCTTGCGCAGATGCGCCAGCGCTTCGGCTTCTTCAGTGCAACACACAATGCCATCAGTGCGTGCATAAAATTGAAGCCGCGCACGCGCAGCATTCGATAATAGCAGGTTAGAGGTAATATCAATACCCGTAAAATCTTCTTGTAAAAGGTATTCAATGCGTGATGGACTAATCCATTGAATACTCATAGTAACCCCCGGATACGTGTTATGCGTGTAATGCGTGGTGCAGCATGATGTGTATTCTGCGTGTTAAGCGTTGCGCGAATGATAGCGCGTATTTTGTCCATGCGTATTATATTCGCTGCAGTATTATTCTATAGTAGGAATAATAAGTCATACTATCACACAATGGGAAGTTTTATAGTCACAGAATACATAAACTATGTTAAAAGAATGGTTGTAATGGCGCGTGCTGTTTACGTCAGTATTGGAATGTTCGCCTGCGCAATAACCACAATTACGATGTGGAGCATTGCCATGTCTGTGTAGCAAATGTAGGTTATTTCCCTACAATTGCAACATATTAAATGCGTTTCGGCATGAATTTGTTGGTGCAAGGCGGAAGTTGCGATGCGGAGCTTACAGCGGAACAACTTGTACGCCGCAGGGAGAAAGCGCTCCAGCAAACGACCAATATCCTTGCTGAGCGGCGGCATCTGCACAGCGTTGTGCCTCTTTACGCGATTCACAAAACAACACGCTTGCTGATCCGCTTCCGCATAGCAAAAATGAACGTTTATCTGGGAGTTTATTGCTCCATGAAGCAAACTGTTCGTGAAGCGGTTGCAGCGCTGAACAGCACCCGAGCGCCGCGCTGGTTAGATTGTTGTGAAGCAACGTCTGCGTACGAAAAAAGTTTGATGCGTGGAGTAATTTTTCCATCTGCACCTTTGCCAGCTGCAATTCTTTCGGTTGTAATCTTTCCGAGTGCACCGTCTCTCGCTCAAATTTTTCCTGTGAACAGGCGTTTGAACCTGTTGCGGTTTCATGCAAGCTATCGAAATATGCATATGCTTGCGCAGTGCTCACTCCTTTATCTGGCTTTATAAGGCATAGAGGCTGTTCAGTAGCATGTAGCCGATGGTGCAGTATATCGCCACGCTGCGTGTAATAACCGCATCCTCCGTGCAAGAAAAAAGCTACGTCAGATCCCAGTTCGCATGCCAGTTTTTCAAGCGCCACACCAGCGGGGAACAGCACGCTTGCCCCATACAGCGCTGCGGCAGCATTGCTCGATCCGCCGCCAAGCCCCGCCTGAACAGGGATTCGCTTGACTGCTTGCACGTGGATGTGTCCTGCGGGAATGCAAGCATAGTGCGCATACAGCATAAGCGCCTTTGTAATAAGGTTGTCTTCTGGCGCACCAATCATAACGGGTTTTCCTTGCGCATCGATTATGTGAAGTGTAATGCGTAGGTTTTTTTGGCACGTGCCAGCAAGAGAAGGGTCGGGCATGTAGCGTATCGTGAGCGTGTCATGCAGGTCAAGCGTGTGCAATACCGTGTTTACATCATGATAGTCATCGGGTCGTTTGGCGCCAACGTGCAAGTACAGATTCACCTTGGCAGGCGACTGTACCGTTGCCGAGAGCGTGTCGTTTGCGGCATTTACCTGGTGATTAGTTGACGAACGAGGCATAGCGATTCACCTTCTTGCTTGGTTGTTTTCTGTTGTGCGTTACCGCGTACTCCCTTGTGCCGCGCGTGTGTTGCCGCTTGCACGTTGCCCACGTGTGTGGCGCGTGTGGCTTACGTGTGTTGCGCGTGTCAGTGCTGCCCGCGTTCCCGTTCCCGTTCCCGTGGCTCTCTGTCGCGTTCCCGCACGACCGCACACTCGTTCTCGCGCCCTTCAGCCACGTTCTTTACCTGCATGTTTGTGCCCGCGCTTATCCGCAAAAAACTCGCGCAGCAAATCGGCGCACTCGTGCTCAAGGACGCCACCCTCAACGGCAAAGGTATGGTTAAGCCGCGTGTCAGCGTGCACTGCATACAGCGATCCCAACGCCCCAGCCTTGGGATTTGGCGCTCCCCACACGCAGCGAGCAATGCGTGCCTGATGCATCGCGCCCGCGCACATTACGCACGGCTCAAGCGTTACGTACACCGTGCAATCGCTTAAACGCCACGCGCCCAGTACCCGCGCTGCTTCTTGTAGCGCTTGCAGCTCGGCGTGTCCGCACGGATCGTCGTGAAATTCGCGACAATTGTGCATTTTGGCAACAATGCGAGGCTGAGCAAGCGGTTTTCGCGTTTCTTTATTAATCGGCTGAAAAACCACAATTGCTCCAATAGGCACTTCACCTGCGCGTTTGGCAGATTTTGCTTCTTCAATTGCAATATACATGTAATCTTGGTCATTCATAGGTATATTATATGGTATTCTATTGTGCGTTTAGCGGAGGAATGGCCGAGTGGTTGAAGGCGGCAGTCTTGAAAACTGTTGTGCTGCAAGGTACCGTGGGTTCGAATCCTACTTCCTCCGCCAGTTTTGGAGAAGTGACCGAGAGGCCGAAGGTGCTCGCCTGCTAAGCGAGTAATCGCCACAAGCGATTCTGGGGTTCGAATCCCCACTTCTCCGCCAGATTCTTCAGCCCGAGCGTGTGTTCGGGCTTTTTTTGTGCTTACAATCGGTTGCCTGTTTCCAGTGTGTAAATCATATACGCCGTTGAGCATAGTCAATCTTGATATATCGGCTTAATGTGTAACAATGAATACCATTATGAGCAGCGTTTGCGGCTGCATGTTACAGCCGTTCGTGGCAATATAAAGCGGCCACATGTTACGGCTGCTCGCAGTGTTTGTGACTGTCCGTTGTGGCATCGGCTTGTTACGGCTGTTCGTAGCGTTCGCGACAGGGTGCCGCGCCCATCGGCTTTGCGTAATCTGCTGCAATTCGCTTGTTGTAATCTTTTGCGGTCTGTGTATGGCGGTATTAAGGAGGCTTCCAATGGAAAATTTAGCGTACTATGACGGTGAAATTGGTACAGTTGACCAGGTGAAAGTGCCATTTCTCGATCGTGCACACTTTTTTGGTGATGGCGTGTATGAAGCTACGATGGCAGCTCATGGCAAGCCCTTTTTGCTTGAGGAACATCTTGATCGTTTTTATTCAAGCGCTACATCGTTTTCTATTCGTATTCCGTTTGAAAAAGAGCAGCTGCGCACGCTGCTTCTTGATTTAACCTCGCGTGTTGATGGTGAAACTCATTTTGTATATTGGCAGGTGAGCCGTGGGGTTTCCATGCGCAACCACGTGTTTGATCCTGATATGAAAGGCAAGCTGTGGGTGCTTATTCGTCCGCAAGCTATCGACCCCATAACCGATGAAGGCACCGTTATTTCAACCGCCGACAAGCGATTCGAGTACGGTAATGTAAAAACACTCAATTTGTTGCCAGCGGTGCTATATAGCCAAATGGCACAAGATGCTCATGTCAGCGAAACAGTATTGCATCGTGATGGTATCGTCACCGAATGCGCACATTCAAATATCTCTATTTTGAAAGATGGCGTGTTTCGTTCTCATCCAAATGACGAGCATATCTTGCGTGGAATTGCAAAAACGCATCTGATTTTAGCGTGCTACAAGCTGGGCATTCCCGTTATCGAACGCGCTTTTACGCTTGATGAATTAGCACATGCCGATGAAGTGATTGTAAGCTCTTCGTCGAAGTTTGCACTTCGTATTCGTGAATTGAACGCAGCGCCTGTTGGTGGGCACGATGAAGCAACATTGCGTCGCATTCAACGCGCTGTTGCTGATGAATTTGAAGCATATACGGGGTACAGTGTGGCGGGTACGTTATAAACCCAACCGTTTACAGATAAAACTTACCATTTACCGCTTATTTTGGTTTTTGTACTTGTACCGCTGCTTTCTCCTTGCAATAATGCGAACACATAGTTCAACGAAGTTTCTTGAATTGTACGGCGCATGCACCCGCGCGAGCTGCGCTTCGCAAAACTGGAAACAGAGAACGCTCTGGAAAATTCTTAAGTGAATGCCGAAGGTGCAAGATTACAAATGTTTCGCAAGTAACATAGCGATTCGCAGAGCAACAAGCATTTCGCATGAAACATGTGCGCTGCGTATTTGTAATCGAATCTCTCAGGCAAAAAGACGGAGAATTCTGCTTGTACTTGCAGCTTAAGTGCCAAGTACTCCGTCCAAGATATATCCAGTGCATACGAGCAAAGGAGAATATTTTGGAAACCGCACTACTTCATATTGTTCAAACAATCAATTCGTACTTGTCGAATTACGTGTTGGTATTTCTGCTGCTTGGTGCAGGAATATTTTTCACCATTCGCACACACGGCATTCAATTTCGTCGTTTTGGTGAAGGTGTTGCGCGCTTGTTTGGTGGCTTTTCATTAAACGGCACCAAGCATAAAGATGGTATGAGTTCGTTTCAAGCGCTTGCAACCGCTGTTGCAGCGCAAGTAGGAACGGGCAACATTGTTGGTGCATGCGGCGCTGTGCTGGTGGGTGGCCCGGGTGCAATTTTCTGGATGTGGCTGATTGCGTTGCTGGGTATGGCAACAAACTACGCTGAGGCAGTGCTTGCGCAGATTACGCGTGTTACCGACAAGGACGGTGTCGTGCAGGGTGGTCCAGCGCGTTATATTACCTATGCATTCCATGGTGGACTGGGTAAATTCCTTGCAGGTTTCTTCGCTATTGCAATTATTATGGCGCTTGGATTAATGGGTTGTATGGTACAAGCAAATTCTATTGCAGAAACGATGCATACCGCTTTTAGCATTCCTACTTGGATGGTTGGCTTGTTTGTTATGCTGCTGTGCGCGTTTGTGTTTTTGGGCAATTTGCAGCGCTTAGCTTCTGTTACTGAAAAAATTGTTCCTATTATGGCCATCATTTACATTATTGGTGGTATTGGTGTTTTGATTGTGAACGCACAAAACGTTGGTCCCGCATTTGCTAGTATTTTTACCATGGCGTTTAATCCTCATGCGGAAATCGGTGGTTGTGCATTTGGTTTGATTGCTGCTATTTCGCAAGGTGCAAAGCGCGGATTGTTCTCAAACGAAGCTGGTATGGGTTCTACACCGCATGCTCACGCGCTTGCCAAGGTAGAAAAGCCGCACGACCAGGGTGTTGTTGCCATGATCGGCGTGTTTATCGACACATTTGTTGTGGTTACGATTACTGCTTTGGTTGTTATTTCTACTCTGTATGTTGGTGATGGCGCGCTTGCGCAAAATTATGCGCAAGCAGTAGCAGGCGGCATTGGTAAAACCAATATGGCACAAATTGCATTTGGCTCATTGTTAGGCGAATTTGGCGGAAATGCATTTGTGGCAATTTGCTTGTTTATGTTTGCATTCTCAACTATTTTGGGATGGAACTTGTTTGCAAAATTGAACGTGAAGTATCTGTTCCCGAACAAAAGCAAAACGGCTGTTACCGCGTTTTCGGTTATCGCATTGATTTTCATATTCATGGGCTCGCTTGCGTCAAACGATTTAGTGTGGGAACTTGCCGACCTCTTTAATCAGCTGATGGTTATTCCAAACGTAATTGGTTTGGTGGCACTCTCTGGCTTAGTTGCAAAAGCGGCTCATGCGCCTCGTGCGAAATCTGCTGTTCAAGCGGCTGCTGAAGCTGCCGAGGCGGCTGAAGCTGAATAGTATTGTAGTGTGCGCGTATCACGTATGGGCTGTTATGTAAGGTGTAAGGTTTGCAAGAGTGTTTGCGTGATAGCGTAAGTGAGTGACCGAGTGCATGATAGCGTGAGTGTACTATACCATGTGCGGTAGTATGGAGATTATCCTCTCCATATGCCACACATTGTTATGCAGCAGGTAATACGAGCGTGTGTCATGGTGTGTACTAGTTTGCAAAGGTGAGCAATGGCGCGTATGAGTGCGGAAAAATATACTGCACTGTGCAAGAACTATCTTCAAACATTGCTCTTGACAAGCGTCAATAGTACGGTACAATATCCTAGCTGTTGAAATTTTGTTTCAACGCGTGATGCGTGCGCCGTTACCTCAGCTGGATAGAGGGACTGACTACGAATCAGTACGTCGGGGGTTCGAATCCCTCACGGCGCACCATTTTTCTAGCAATTTTTAAATCTTTGCTGCAAATTCCTGTTTCATTCTTTTCCTTAGATTTTATATGTTTACTCTAGCTTTTATGCTGTTTTATACCAGAAACCCCTGCTCTATACTGGAAGTTTCTAATCTATATCAGAAACTCTTGCTTTATAGTTCCGCTTTATGGTTTGCCTTGTAATAAAATTTTTTTTCAAGACATAAACGCGCATACCAATCAAATATTCCTAAAAGTTTAGCTGACAGCTAATGAATGATCATGGTGCTTTTGCGATACTTATGCCGTCAAGCAACGACACTATGTTATTTCGTTGCACGGTGAATAAGCGGTTAGGAGATTATCATGACCTTTATTGCGATGCTGCTCATTTTCCCATTTGCTGTTTTGTTTGACGTGTTAAAGCGCTCGAAATAGCGTATTAGCCGATAGTGTTGTCATAACGAGTATGCTTATAGGTACGCTTATAGGTACGGTTTTATGGGTCTGATTTTTCTTTAGTGTACTCTTCGTTGGAATGTATCATGCGAACAGCGAGTATGTAATAATTGTTAGTGCAAAAAACTACTCGAGCGTTATTATCCGCAGGAGGGCACAGTGCGTGATACATTAAATATGCCTGGTACATGCAGTAAAACTCGTAAGAGCGAAACTATTACCTTAATTGGAATGCCCGCATCGGGCAAGTCGACACTTGGCTGTGCCCTTGCGCATCATTTGAACAAACAGTTTATTGATGCTGATAAGCGTATTGAAAGCGCCCATCATAAAACTTTGGAGCAGCTTATCGATGAGTATGGCGTGGCTCGTTTTCTTCAGATTGAAAGCGATGCTGTGTGTTCGATTGACGATGAAAACGCTGTTATCTCAACGGGCGGAAGTGCGGTGTATTCTGCGCGTGCTATGGAACATGTCGCAACGCTCGGTCGTATCATCTATTTGGAAGTATCACTTAATGAACTGGAAAAACGCCTTGGCAACTTGCAGGAGCGTGGTGTTGTTGCGCGTAATGGCAGCGTGGTATCTCTACAGCAGTTGTATAGCGAACGTGTACCGTTGTACAGGCGTTATGCAAATCTTACGGTACATATTGATGGTACTACCGTGCAAGAAGCCTTACAAATTGTTATAAATGCACTTCAATAATATATTTTAATCCATTTCGTTATTCTCACGAGATGACCTGTGATTTGTTCATGTGGAGACTGCATTTATAGGTTACCAAATGCATTTGTGCCTATTTTTTCAATACCATATATTCGCCTCATTCGTTCATTTAATTTTGACTCGTGTGTTAACTCTGTTCTTTACGCCTTGCTTCATTGTGCAAGGATAGCGATAATAAACGTATTTAATAGTTGTATTGTGTTTTGTGCGTACGGTGTGCAAGGAATATCTGTGCCACAAAAGAATAGGTAGCATTATGACATCATCTTCTACTCGTGTGTCGCAGGCGGGCGCTTGTGAACGCCGACATCAGCCATTAAACGTGTTGCTGGTAGCAGCATGTGGTTTTGCGTGCATGATTGCCTATAGTCGCATGTTATCTACAGGTTTTGTAGGGTATCTTATTTCTGGTGGCGCAGCTATATCCGATCCGTATTATGCGCTTCGTGCAATAAGTGAAATTGTTACCTTTGCGCTGTTGTCTTTGATTGCGTACAATAAGCGCGTTTCGATTAAACCACTTGCCCTTATTGTCTCGATTGCATGCATGATAGGCTCAACTATTGTTATTGCGTGTGCATCTATGGAATCGTGGGTTGTTGCACCATGTTACGTTATAGCAAGTGTTGCAAATGCTCTTGTAATGTATACGTGGATGTTATTACTGAGCACATTTACCATTCGCTCAATTGTGGTAAGTGTATTAGGCGGCGTTTTGTTGGCAGCGCCGTTGATGATGGTGCCTGGCTTGGGGCGTGAAATTTGCCTGATAGTTGCTGCCGTTTGTGCATTTATTTCAGGAGTAAGCGTGTTGCGTATTGATACTACGCTGCAATGCGCGTGCACTGAAACGAAGCTTCAAGAGGGCGTGTTGCATCGTATTCCCTGGTTAAGCGTTATTTTGGTACTCTCAAGTGGATTTTTAGGAACGGCGCTCTACGCTATTGCTTACAAGCGTCTTATTACATTAAGCGATGGGGCGAATATAGCAGTATACGTAATAACGGTGCTGGTAGCGCTTACCATTGTGGTATATCTGATTGTGTGTACACGCGGATGGTCGCATTTTATTGGTTTCCCATCGGTTGTTATTTTAGCGCTTGCAATTTTAAGCTCGTGTTTTGTGTCGGATATGTTTGTGCAAACGACGCTTGGTTTGTTGCTGGCATCGGTTTTTTGTTCGCGCTTGCTGTATTGGATTATTTTTCCTGCTTTGTTTACAACGTTGAAAATCCCTCGTGGCTTTTTAGTTGGCTTGTTGCTTATTTGTGCTAACGGATCGCTTGCGTCGCTCGTGGGTGGTGCTGTGGGGTCGTTGTTGCCGATGAACGTGCATATTTTAAGCAATGTTGGCTGTGCTATTGCTGTTATCGTTGCGCTTATTTTGGTAGGTGGCGTCATTTTGTCGCACGAAGTAAGCCTTATCCCGTATCGTATCGACGACATGCCTGAAGCGATCGAGGGCTTCGATGCGGCCGGTGCGCGTCGGATGGATGCGATGCAAGGGGCTGATACACGGCAAGAGGCGTATGCACATCAGCAGGCTGATGCATTGCACCAAGAGAATGGAATGCGTCAAGAGAATGCACGTGAGCAAACGGATGCTTGTCAGGCGGCAAATCGTGCTGGTGCGGATATTGGCGTTGCGAACGGTTATGCCGAACATATTTCTGCTGGTGAAGAACGTGAAACTGCTGGTGCTGCTGGCGAGGAAGGCGATGCTGCTAGTTCCTCACACACTGCGTACACTGATACTGCGCATGGTGCTGGCAGCGCGCTAGAAGGGGCACCTCGCGCTGATGAAACTACCATTTCACTTGAAGAAAAAATGAAACAGCAAATAGATGTGGTGTCGCAGGAGTACGGCCTCACAAAACGCGAAACTGAAGTAGTATTGCTTACAGCACAGGGTTTTTCATGTGCTTATATCTCGCAGAAATTGGTTGTTTCGAACTCGACAGTACGTTTTCATCAGCAAAATGCCTATCGAAAACTGGGTGTGCATTCCCGAAACGAGCTTATCGAATTTGTAAACGCCGCACAAAGTGTGTAAGGCAAGCGTAATGCGACACAAATCCTAACTGCAGAAGTGCTACGCACGAAGTGGTACGTTACATCTGCGCGTGGCTCTGCTGAAACGTGTGTGCCGCCACGTTCCCGAGTACTCAGCTGCTCCGTTCCTCAATACGCCCGCTGCGCCGACCCGTTCCTGAGCGTCTTCGCACCTTGGTATCGTGCGCATCCGCACCGCTTCGTTGCGTTCTCCATAAAACACGCATGCTACCTGCAGAAATTCTATGAGCGGACGGTTCCAGTGTTCGCTACCCTCTCTATTTTCACAGGTTGCCACTCTTCTTTATGCGCTTATCATGCAGTGCAATTATAGCGGCGTTGGTATAGTTTCTTAAAAAACTAGTACTTTTAACAGTTATAAATATCGCAAACTCTCTTTAGTATACCTATGCGCTTATGTATATGCGTTTATATACATAAGCAGGGTGGGAATTGCACTTAAAAGGGGAGAGTATGACGTATTGCGGGAAACGTGCGCCGTATCCGCTGTTCATTTACATGGAGGGCAAGCGCGCACTTGTTGTTGGAGCAGGCAAAGTAGCTGAACGAAAAATTGCTACCTTGCGCGAGTATGGGGCGAGCGTGCATGTTGTTGCTCCTGATGCAACGCCAAAAATTCAGGAATGGGCGCATGCGCATCTCATTCAGTGGACGCCTCGCGCCTACGAGTCGGGCGATATTTCTGACGCGTTTTTGGTGTTTGCAGCAACGTCATCTACCCAGGTCAACAAGCAAGTTTTTCTTGATGCCGAGGCGCATAATTGCCTGTGCAACGTGGTGGACGTGCCCGTGCTATGCAACTGCATTGTGCCGTCGCTGATGCGTCGCGGCGATTTGCAAATTGCTGTTTCAAGTGGTGGAGCTGCACCAACGGTGGCAAAACACATTCGTCACACGCTTGAGGCTCAGTATCCTGCCTATTGGGAAGAATATGTGCGCGTGCTGGGAGAGCTGCGCACACTTATTAAACAGCGCGTTGAGGGCGATGCCGTCAATCGTACGCCTTTGTTTGAGGCGGTCGCGCAGGCAGGCCTTGAAAAGCGCGTTGAACAGGGCGAACAGCTTGATATTTACGCGCTTTACGATGAAATTGTCGCGCCTTTGCTGCATAGTTCTGAACGGGGGCATCGTCGTGCGCGTTTTTATGCCGATTCCCAGGATGTGAACTGTGCTAACTCTCAAGAAGGGAGCGCGCGATGAGCTTGTTTCTGCTTGGAGCAAGCTACAAAAGCGCTCCGTTGCCTGTGCGTGAAGCACTTGCTATTACTCCTGATGACGTTACATTATGTGCTGAAGCGCTGTTGCGTGAGCGTGGCATCGACGAGGTTGTTATTCTTTCTACCTGTAATCGCACCGAGCTGTACGTGAACGCGCAAACTGATAGGCTTGCTCATCAAGCGCTTGTTGCGTTATGTACCGCGCGTCTCGTTCAGGCGAAGCGCGGATTTGCCGAATCACCCGCCTGGCTTATTGAAAATTACTGCTACGAAAAGCGTGGCATGGAAGTAGTGTCGCACCTATTCAGCGTTGTGTGTTCGCTTGACTCCATGGTGCTTGGCGAAGCTCAAATTTTGGGTCAAACGAAGCGCGCCTTCGAGATGGCGGAGCTTCATAAAACCTGTTCAGAAGTTCTTTCCCGCCTGTTCAAAACGGCGCTTAGTGTTGGCAAGCGTGCGCGCAGCGAAACTGCCATTGGCTCGGATTGCGTATCGATGTCAACCAGCATGATGCATATTGCACGTGAACATTGCAGCGCTCTTCAGGATGCGTCATGTCTGGTGCTGGGAGCAGGGGAAATGGCGCAGTTGTCGCTGCGCTACCTGTTGCAAGCGCCCGTGAAAACCATTTATGTGGCGTCACGTCATTATGCGCATGCACAGCAGGTAGTAGAACAGCTGAAAGCAGACATGCGCACATCAGCTGTGGGAACGGCAGATGCAGAAATGGCAGATGCGGGAACGGACGGCGCGGGAACGCCAACCGCGGGAATGGCAGACGTGGGAACAGACGGCGCGGGAACGCGACAATCTACCACCCCCACCGTGTTACAGGCCATCGATTTTGCTGATCGGTACTCGTATATTGCCCAATCGCAGCTGGTAATGAGTATGACACGTGCATCTTCGTTCATCATTGCTGCCGAAGAGTTGGAAATGGCACGCAATGCGCACCACACTGCTGAAAATCCCACGTCAGACGACCCACTCGTGCTTATCGACGCCGCAATTCCGCGCGACATCGACCCCGCGTGCGCGTCGCTGCCAGGCGTTCAGCTATTTGACACGCAGCACGTTCAGCATGTTGTTGATGCGGGGCTGAGTGCACGTATGGAAGCTGTTGGTGCTGTTGAGAAGCTTATTGAGGAAGCGCAATCTGAGTTTTTGGCGTGGATGCAAGAGCGCAGTGTTACGCCAACCATCAAAGAAATGTACGAAAAAGGCAGCGTTGTGGTTGATAGAGAGCTCAAGCGTTGCATCAAATCGTTCGAGAATGCACGCGGTCAGAAGTTGTCGAGCGACGAGTGCCAGCTACTTGAGCTGTACGGCGAGGCCATTGTCAAGAAGTTGCTGCATGGACCTACGGCGCGTTTGCGCAAAGAGGCGCACACGAGCGCGTCGTTTTATTACACAGTGTCGGCGCGCTATTTGTTTGGGCTGGACACTAACCCGCCAGGATCGGGCTGTCCGCATTGCGCGCATCCTACGTGTCTTGAAGGAAAGGGCTGTTCAAAGCGCCAAAATTGCGAAACCTTGCAGCAGGTGGGCGCACGTTCTGCCGAAGGAGTAGCGCGATGAAGCAAACGCTTATTATTGGCACGCGCGCAAGCAAGCTGGCGTTATGGCAGTCGAATTATGTAGCTGAACTGCTGAAACAAGTGCATCCGAACCTGGATGTAAGCATGCGCACGTATACGACACAAGGCGATCGCATTTTGTCGAAGTCACTTGCGGAACTGGGCGGCAAAGATCTGTTTACCAAGGAGCTTGATCAGGCATTATTGGCGGGCGACGTGGATTTGTGCATCCATTCGATGAAAGACGTTGCGCGCGTGTTGCCGCAGGGTTTAGGCATTCTTGCTATGCCGAAGCGTGCGGACGCTCGCGACGTGTTGGTGTGCGGGCCCCGCTTGGCGCATTGCCGCAGTCTTGCCAGCATTCCCGCAGGTGCGCGGCTTGGTACGGGCTCGTTGCGGCGCAGCGCTCAGCTGCGAGCGGCGTTTCCCTTGGTGCAGCCGCTTGATATGCGCGGCAACGTTGACACGCGCATCGAGAAAGCTTACAGCGATCGCTATGACGGTGCCATTCTGGCTGCTGCGGGGCTTGAGCGTATTGGCTTGGGAGCGCATATTTCGGCGTATTTGTCGGTTCAGGAAATGGTTCCCGCTGCAGGCCAGGGCGCTATTGGCATTGAAGCGCGCGTTGATGACGACCGCGTTCGTACGCTGCTTGCGGCCATTAACGATGCAGAAACGATGCGCTGCGTGCAGCTTGAGCGTCGTATTTTGGCAGCGCTTGGTGGCGATTGCAAAACGCCGATTGGCGTGTATGCGCGTTTCTCGTGCGATGACCAGCGGGAACGTGCGCGCGAGGAACAGCAGGAACGTGTTCGCGATGAGCAGGCCGCACCCGCGCCCGCACCTGAGCCCGCACCTCTTGGAGATGAACAACTCACACCCGCACCCCTTCACAACGCAAACGTGCAGGTAGATGCCGTGGTTTTGTCGCTCGATGGCGCGCGCAGGGCGCGTGCTTCGTTTACGGGCGCGTATGCAAACGCGGAAAAAAGTATCATTGACCAGCTTGCATCCCAGGGAGCGTTCGACATATTGGCGGATGTGGTGCGTGCGTCTTCAACAGGAGGCGCTTGTGAATAATCCTACGTTTACACAGAATGCGCCGGCGGTGTATTTGGTTGGCGCGGGCCCAGGCGATGCGTCGCTGCTGACGATTCGCGCTGCTTACCTGCTGAAACATGCGTCGTGCGTTATTTATGACTATCTGGTTAGTGACGAGATTGTAGGCATGTGTAATGCGCATGCCGAGTGTATTTTTGTAGGCAAAAAGGGTTTTACTCAGCACGTTACGCAGGATGAAATCAATGCGCTGTTGCTTAAAAAGGCACGTCAGGCTCAAGATGCGGCTGCGGAAATGTGTGGCAGTGCGGATGCAGCAGCGCGTGGCAGTGCGGCTGCGGAAGCGAGCAATACTTCCACCGCTTCGCGTTCACTTGAACACGTTCCCAATTACGCCCATGAACAGGCACGTGGATTCGTTTCCCATAGCATCTCTACGGGCGAAAGCGAACCTGCGCTCCATTATGCCTTTGAACACGCACAGCGTCCCTACGTGGTGCGCTTGAAAGGCGGCGACCCCTATATTTTCGGGCGCGGCGGCGAAGAAGCGCTCGTTTTGCACCAGCATGGCATAGCATTTGAGGTGGTGCCAGGCATAACAAGCGGAATTGCGGCGCTGATGTACGCGGGTATCCCCGCCACGCATCGCGGAATTGCTACGTCGGTAACGTTCGTTACTGGCAACGAAGACCCAAATAAGCAGCAAAGCACCACAAATTGGCAGGCGTTGGCTCGGCTTATCACCAGCGGCTCGAGTGTTGTTCTGTATATGGGTGTGAAAAATTTGCCGCACATTCAGCGCAGTTTAGCTGCGTATGGCGTTGCGGGAACTACGCCGTGTGCTGCGGTTATGTGGGGAACGTGTGCGCAGCAAAAATCGTGCGTCACGACACTTGAACAGGCGTTCGACGTGATGCAGCGCAAGGGCATTGGTGCACCGTGCATTATCGTTATCGGTGGCGTTGCCGCGCTTCACAAGCAGCTGAACTGGTTTGAAAAACGCCCTTTATTTGGGAAAACGGTGCTTATTACGCGTACGCGCACCCATTCGTCGCACATTCGATGTGCCTTGCAAGAAGCGGGCGCGCGCGTGCTTGAAGTTCCTGCACTGCGCGTTGTTCCACCAACCAACACAGCAGCCTTGCACGAAGCGGTTGCGCGTTTAGCGTCATACGATTGGGTGGTGTTTACCAGCGCAAATGGTGTGCACGCTTGTTTTGGCGCTCTGCGTGGCTTGCGTGATGAAGTGTATCGTTTGTCTGGCGAAGCGACAGGTGAAGCGACGGCTGAAGTACATCGTGACGCGCGTAGCTTGCCTGGCGAAGCGCCTCGCGAAGCGACAGGTGAAGCATTTCGCGACACGCATAGTTTGACAGGTGAAGTGACAGGTGAAGCACGGTGCGCCGTACGGTGCGATGCGCGTGCGTTCGGCACGGCAAAGGTGGCGGTTATAGGCTCTGCAACTGCAGAAACGCTTCAGAGCTACGGTATTGTTCCCGATTGTATGCCGCAGGCCTTTGTTGCAGAAAGCCTGGTAGAAGCCTTGCAAGCGGCAGGCGTTCGTCACACCTCGAAGGTTCTTATTTTGCGCGCCGAAGAAGCACGCGACACGCTGGTCGAGGGCTTGCGCGCCTTGGGTGCGCAGGTAGATGTTGTAAGCGCGTATCGCAGCGAGAAGTGCACCGAGCAGCTAAAACAGGTGTTGAGCTCGGGTGTTTCGATTGACGCGTGCACATTTGCGTCGTCGTCGGCTGTGAAAGCCACCGTTGATGCGTTAGGCGCCCATGCACAGGCGTTCTTTTCGCAGGTAGACGCGTTTTCAATTGGACCGATAACCACGCGCACCATGCTTGCTCACGACATTACGCCAGCTGCTGAGGCGCGCATTTACAACGCGGATGGCCTGGTAGACGCTTTGTGTGCCTATTATTCGCATCACAAGACGCCATGACCGTTCGCCAGCGTTCGTTCGCCAGCGTTCGTTCGTTCACTCGTCCGTTCGTGGATCCATACCACGCACGTGACCAGCATATATGAGGGAATTTCGCCCGCGTTCGCATTGCTCCGAACGCGCGCGGAACAAGAGATAGGGGATGTTATGATAGGAATTTCGAAACTGTATTGTGGGGCGGTGGAGCCGTCTGACGTTTTGCGCTACAAGCGTCTTTCCAACAAGTTGCCAAGCGATTTGCTGCAATTTTCTGTCGATAAAAAGCCAGTTGTGGTGTGGAATTGCACGCGTACGTGCAACTTGAAGTGCATCCATTGCTATGCGGGTTCCGACGCGCATCACTACGATCAGCTAAGCACCAGCGAAGCGAAAACGATGATCGACGACCTTGCGCAGTTTGGTGCTCCTGTTCTGCTGTTTTCGGGCGGCGAGCCCTGCGTTCGCGAAGACTTGTGCGAGCTTATGCATTATGCGAAAGACCGCGGCATGCGCGTTGTTATTTCAACGAACGGCACGCTTATAACGCCCCAGCTTGCTAAGGAGTTTGCGAAGGTGGGGCTGTCGTATGTGGGCGTTTCGCTTGATGGCGCGCGCGAAACTCACGATAAGTTCCGCGGCGTTCCAGGCTCGTTCGACCGTTCGCTTGAAGGTTTGAAGAATGCCCAGGATGCAGGCATAAAAGTGGGCTTGCGCATGACTATCAACAAGCTGAATTGGCGTGAAATTGACGATGTGTTCGACGTGATGGAGCAGCGCAATATCAACCGCGCGTGCTTCTATCATTTGGTGTATACCGGCCGCGGGTCGGCGCTTATCGATGAAGATTTGAACCACGAAGAAACGCGTGCTGCCGTTCGCAAAATTATGGACAGAACGCGTGCGTGGTTTGAGCGTGGCGGGCGTCCTGAAATTCTGACGGTTGATAATCATGCCGACGGTCCCTTCGTGTATCTGGAAACTTTGAAAGAAGACCCAGATCGCGCGGCAGAAATTATGCAGTTGTTGCAATGGAACCAGGGAAATTCAACGGGCGCGGGTATTGCGTGCGTAAGCTGGGATGGCGAAGTGTACGCCGACCAATTTTGGCGTCATTTTTCGTTCGGGAACGTTAAAAATCGTCCGTTTTCGGAAATTTGGAGCGATGTGAGCCGCACGAACGAGCAAAGCGAGCTGATGTTCCGCTTGAAAAATAAGCGTCCGTTTGTGAAAGGCCGCTGCTCGCAATGTAAGTGGCTTGATATTTGCAACGGCAATTTCCGCGTGCGCGCAGAAGCTGCAACAGGTGATTTGTGGGCAAGTGACCCAGCATGTTACTTGACGGATGAAGAAATTGGCCTTGGCTCGGTAACGGGTACGGCACCAGGCGTGCAAGGCGCTCTCGGCAAGCAACTGTGTTCAGCAAGTGAGGTGTAGCATCATGAATTTTGCTCCGTTTCCTTTATATCGTACGCGCCGCATGCGTTCCTGCCCTGAAGTGCGCCAAATGATTCGCGAAACCGAACTCAGCGTGCGCGATTTCATCTATCCGCTGTTCGTTTGCGAGGGTGAACAGGTAAAACGCGAAGTGAAGTCGATGCCTGGCGTGTTTCAGTATTCGCTTGACATGCTCGATAGCGAGCTGTGCGAACTTGAATCGTTGGGCATTGCGGCTGTTTTGCTGTTCGGGTTGCCAAGCCACAAGGATGAATGTGGCTCGCAAGCTTACGACGAAAATGGCATTGTCCAGCGCGCCGTGCGACAAATTCGCGCCGATCACCCCAAACTTTTTGTGATTACCGACGTGTGCATGTGCGAATACACAAGCCACGGTCATTGCGGCAAATTGACGCCGTCGGGCGATGTCGACAACGACGCAACACTTCAGTGGTTGGCGGCTGAAGCGCTTAGTCACGCACAAGCCGGCGCGAACATGGTGGCGCCCTCCGATATGATGGACGGGCACGTGGCTGCCATTCGCCAGGCGCTTGACCAGGGTGGATTTTCGAACGTGGGCATTATGTCGTACTCCACGAAGTACGCAAGCGGCTTTTATGGGCCGTTTCGCGATGCCGCCGATTCTGCGCCAGCTCATGGTGACAGGCGTTCGTACCAAATGGACCCTGCGAACAGGGAAGAAGGTGTTCGCATGGCTGAAATTGACATTGCGCAGGGTGCCGACATGGTGATGGTGAAGCCTGCTCTTGCGTATTTGGACGTGCTGCGCGATGTGCGCGAGCGTTTGCATTTTCCGACGGTAGCCTACAATGTGTCGGGCGAATATTCTATGGTGAAAGCCGCAGCTCAGAATGGGTGGATTGACGAAAAGCGCGTTGTGCTTGAGTTGCTGCTAAGCATAAAACGTGCTGGTGCGTGCATGATTATCACCTATCACGCGAAAGAGGCAGCGCGTTGGCTAAGTGAGGTTGACCATGGATAAAAGCGTTATGTGCCCAGTTCACGAAGGCGGCGAACGTACAGCCGCGTGTGTTTGCGAGAACGCGGGCGGGGAAGCGACTCGCTACACGGGCGGGCATCCCGGCGGTCACCCCGTTCCCCACGCAGGTGGACACCCCGGCGGACACCCCGGCGGACACCCCGGCGGCCACGCGTCTGCGTCAACTGCCACAATCCCCGTTCACGAGGGCGGTATCCACTATCGTTCGAACACATCCGACCCTACGCGTGCGTATCGGCCGGGCGCTGGAGCTGCGGCTCGCGCGTACGAGGAGCGCACAGGCATCAAGCCGCCGAAAATTATTGCGTGGGAAATTACGCGTTCGTGCAACTTGGCGTGTGCGCATTGTCGCGCGGCGGCGCATTGTGCGCCGTATCCTGGAGAATTGAGCCTTGACCAGTGCAAAGCCGTTATCGACGACATTGCAACCATCACCGACCCGATACTTATTTTAACGGGCGGCGAGCCGCTGATGCGCGCTGACATCTGGGATATTATCGACTACGCGCACGAAAAAGGCCTGCATCCTGTTATCGGCACCAACGGCACCATGATTACCGACGAGATTGCGCGAAAAATTTACGAGCACAACATTCCGCGTGTTGCTGTGTCGCTTGATTTTCCTAACGAAGCAGGTCAGGATGCGTTTCGTGGGAAAGATGGCGCGTTTGAGGAAACGCTTGCAGGCATTCGCAACATGAACAAATATGGCATTGGCGTGCAAGTGAACACCACCGTCACCAAGATGAATCACACGATGATGGACGAGTTGCACGATTTAGCGCTGGATAATGGCGCGGTTGCGTTTCATCCGTTTTTGCTTGTGCCCACGGGTAGAGGCACCGATTTGCTTGATGTTGAGCTTACGCCCGACGAGTACGAAGAAGTGCTGCGCTGGGCATTTGAGCGCCAACAAAGCTCGCCGATGCATTTCAAGCCCACCGATTCGCCGCAATATTATCGCATCTTGCGCCAACAAGCCGCAGCTCAAGGAATAAAAGTAAGCCCCGCAACCTACGGCATGGAAGCCATGACGCGCGGGTGTTTGGGTGGCATCACGTTCGCGTTCATCAGCCACGTTGGACAGGTGCAGCCCTGCGGTTATTTCGATATGAACTTGGGGAACGTAACAGAAATTCCGTTCTCGGAAATTTGGACGTACTCGCCTGTGTTCGAGAATTTGCGCCATTACGAGCGCTTGAAGGGCAAATGTGGAGCGTGCGAGTATAAAAGTGTGTGTGGCGGTTGTCGCGCGCGGGCGCTTAGTTTGTATGGCGATTACATGCAAGAAGAGCCCTACTGTGCCTATACGCCGAAAAAACGTCAGGAAGAGCTGGTGCTTTCGCGTATTCAGGCGCATTTTCCGCTTACGCCGCGTCCGCTTGAAACGCTGGCTGACGAGCTTGGACTGTCGGCCGATCAGGTGCGCGAGACGCTGGAGCATTTGTACGCGCAGAAGAAAATTCGCCGCATTGGCGCGTCGTTTACCTCGCACAAGCTGGGATATGTGTCGTGTTTGTGCGCATTGGCGATAGAAGGCGGCGATGCAGCCATTGAAGCTGCCGCGCGGGTGGTAAGCTCGTATCTGCAGGTCACGCACAATTATGGACGCGATAATCGCTACAATATTTGGTTTACGCTTATTGCGCGTTCACCTGCGCAGCGCGACCGCATTTTCCAGGAAATTGTGCAAAAAACGGGTTGTCGTGATGCCTTGAAGCTGGCTGCGACGCGCACATTCAAGATACAAGTGCAGTTCAATGCGCGGAAGAACGACGAAAAAACGCTCCATAAACCGATGACGCTTTTGCAGGCTTATCAGGCACAACAGAAGGCTTTGGGCGGCGGTGGCGGTGTCGCGGCTGGTGGCTCTGGCACGACTGCTGGCGGCGGTGTTGAGGGTGACGGAAACGGCGCTAGCGGCGGTGCTTGCGTATGTGGGAATACTGCTGGCGGTAACAGCGCTCGTGCTGGTGATGCGCGTGAAGCTTCGTGCGTTCAGCAGCAGGCCTGTCCGATAGCCTCTGAACAGGTAAAACAGTGTGAGTGCGCCGCGCTGCAATCCGAGGGTGCAGCTCAGCAATCGCTTGATGCACAAGGTTGCGAAAGTGTCCACAACAAGCAAAACGACCAAAGTTCCCAAAGCTGCCAAAGCGATCAGGGGCGCCATCACAGTGTGCGTGCAGCCTTGGATGCACTCCATGAAAGCGAGCAGAAAAAGGCTCATGAACAGGCTATTCTTAACAACGACGTATTGCGCGCCGCTGAAGATGCGCAGCACAGTGCACTGTCTGCTCCGCGTGAATTTTCCGCTGACGACCCTGTTGACACGGCACTTTTGCGCTGGGTTCAAGGCGATATTATGCGCGAACAGCCGTCGAACTCGATGCCCGCAGCTCAGGTCAACGTAGATGCCGCTAACAGCGCTGCTACCCCTGCAACTGATGCGTGCGCTCCATCTAGTAGCATCTCCGAGCACGCTACCCACGCTGCGCACGGTATTAGCGCCGAGCACGCCACCCACGCTGCGCACGGCGCTCACGGAGCCAGCAACACGCCGTCTACCAGCACAAACGCTAGCATCCTGGAAGCTCCGTTTGCCGACGCTGTGCGCTTCGTGCAGCAACACGTTCCCCATGCAAACCTTACCGAGCAGGATGTGTGCGATCGCCTGAAAGGCTGGTGCGCGTCCAAAACTATCAGGCGTTTTGGTGCGATGGTTAAGCATCAAAACATGGGCTACACGGCAAATAGCATGACGGTGTGGCGTTTTGCGCCCGAGGACATCGAGCGCGCTGGTGCGGTGTTTGCGCGCGAAGCGGCGGTTTCGCATTGCTATTCGCGTGAAACGGCTCCTACGTGGGAATATAATATGTATGCGATGATTCACGGGCACACCGAGGCCGAGCTTGAGGCTACGGTCGAGCGCATGAAGCACGCTTTAAGCGAGGCGCACGTTCCCGTTCTGCAGATGAGCGCGCTGCAAACAACGTGCGAATTTAAGAAAACATCGATGCGCTATTTTGAGGAGGATAACTCGTATGACGTTAGTGCATAACAACAGCGTTTCGGCTTTTCAGAAGGCGGTTACGCTTATTCCTGGCGGCGTGAATTCGCCCGTGCGTGCCTTTGGGAACGTGAACGACACGCCGGTTTTTTACGACCATGCGCGCGGCTCAAAAGTGTGGGATGTCGATGGCAACTGCTACACCGATTTTATTTGCTCGTGGGGGCCGCTGATTTTTGGCGCTGGCGATGAAACGGTGCTTTCTGCCGTAAAACAGCAGCTTGACAAGGGGGTTTCCTTTGGGGCTCCCTGCATGGCCGAGCTTCAGTTGGCGCAGAAAATTGTTGACGTGGTGCCCGGCGTTGAGGAAGTGCGCATGGTGTCGTCTGGAACTGAAGCCACGATGAGTGCTATTCGCTTGGCGCGCGGCCTTACACAGCGCAACAAAATTGTGAAGTTTGCGGGCAACTACCATGGCCACAGTGACAGCTTGTTGGTGAGCGCTGGCAGTGGCGTTGCTACCTGCGGAATTCCCGATACGCCAGGCGTTACCGCAGCTACGGCAAGCGACACGATGGTGGCGCGCTACAACGATGCCGCGTCGCTTGAGGAACTGTTCGCCGCGCATGGCAACGATATTGCATGCGTGATTGTTGAGCCCGTTAGTGGCAATATGGGCGTTGTGCCTCCTGAAAAGGGCTTTTTGGAGTCCATTCGCGCGCTGTGCACGCAATATGGTGCGTTGCTTATTTTTGATGAAGTGATCACGGGTTTTCGTTTGGCGCTGGGCGGTGCGCAGGAATATTTCGGTATTGAAGCCGATTTGTGCACCTTCGGCAAAATTATCGGTGGCGGTTTCCCCGTTGGATGTATTGCAGGAAAACGCCAGTTCATGGAGGGTTTTGCGCCCGTTGGTTCGGTGTATCAAGCGGGAACGCTTTCGGGCAACCCTGTTGCTATGGTGGCAGGATATGCGCAGCTAAGCAAGTTGCAGCAAGCAGGCAGCGTGTTCTACGACGAGCTTGCACGCAAGTGCAGTTTTATTGCAAGTTCGTTGCGCACTTTTTGTGCCGAACACGAATTTCCTGTTCAAGTTAATAATATCGGAAGTGTGTTTACGCTGTTTTTCAGTAGCCAGCCGGTGTGTAATTGGGATAGCGCGTCGCGTTGTAACACAAAGCAGTTTGCGCATTATTTTTCGTCGATGCTTGATGCTGGCTTTTTGATTGCGCCAAGTCAGTTCGAGTCGGTGTTTATTTCCGCAGCTCATACGCAAGAAGATTGCGAGGCGTTTGTGGAAGCTGCGTGCCGTGCGTTGCAGCGCGTGCCGTGGAACGAATAGGAGCACTCGCGCCGTGTGTTGGTGATAGCCGCAGCGTACGGCGCTGGTGAGTTCCAGAATGTATATGCGCCCCCATCGTCTAGAGGCCAAGGACGCCAGCTTCTCAAGCTGGAAACGGAGATTCGAATTCTTCTGGGGGCACCATTTTTTTAGAAGCGAAAATTTTGCAACTTCGCATTTTTCTTGCATTTATTCATAGAGCGCCGCGGCAAGCGTTTCAAGCGTTTTGCGCCATTCATCAGGCTGAATTGTGGCATCGTGGTGCGGAAAATCGGTTTCTATCAAGCGTGACGCGCGCGGAATAAGCTTCAGGTATTCAGCTGTGCGCTTCGAGTGCAACATACGTGTTCCCACCGAAAAATACGCGCCATTACGAACAGCACGGTGCAGGTCATCGCACGATCCACTAAACCAATGAAACACGCACGCACAATGCTGAAATGCCTGGTAGTGCTCCAAAATATCAAGAACATCGCCACACGATTTCACGGCATGCATTGAAAGCGTTATGCGCGTGTTAATGGCTTGTGCGTAGGTGCAGCTTGCTTTAATCACCTGCGAAAACACCTGTTGTTGTAAGGTGCGCATTTCGCGATGAGCAGGAGCATAGTCAAGACCAATTTCTCCTATTAGTTGAACAGGGGAAACGTGCGTGCTTGCACGGGGTGTGCTCGCGTTGTGTGGGGCGCTTGATTGCGGCAATGTCATAGATTGTTTGCGCTGATAATCGCTTGAATTATGTGGTGTTATACAAGATGCGCTATCATGCTGCGTTGCGTTCTCCGTGAGATTGTGTTGAATTGCATTCTGTGTTGCATTGTATGGCGAGGTATGTGGAGAGCCATCATGGAGTGCGGCATCGTGTTGTATCACTGATGCATCGAGCGTGCTTTGAAAGTGTGCAAACAGCTTCTCAGCTGCGGCTTTGCTGGTAATATCCCACGGATGAAGCCCCAGGCCCACGTCAATGCCAGAATAGCGCGCAAAGCGGGCGCGGGCGGTGTGAAATTCTTCCGCGTTACGCGTTACGCATGCTACGTAAATGCCCTGGTTAGCAGCATATTCTGCAAGTTCATCGGCGTTTGCACACGCGTTCAGGTGAATGTGAGCGTCGTGAAGCATGCCGCCTGGTTGCGCAGCATCGTGAAGCTTGCCGCCTGGTTGCGCAGTGCCTCCGCCAAACACTTCGGACAGCACGTGCGTCTGAATTGTTGTTACATCCTCGTGTGACCCGCACGCTTCGTGCACCCCGTGCGCTGTGTGTACCTCGTGCGATTTTTCCAGCTTTTCTGCACACGAAGCAGCGCATGATCCACATTCCGCGTTCACGGGCTTTTCTGCAAGCGACGTTTCGCGCAATTCCCGTGCCCCTTGTAAGCCAGCTGCTTGTGCGTACGCTTCGCGCATCCGTTCTTCAGCATGTGAACTGGCGAAATGCGATTTATCGCTCGTCTGCATCGATGCCCACAATTCTGCGGATAACCCAGCCGGCAATCATCTGTCCCATGATAGGCGGCATGTAACTCATGGTGCCTAAATCGGAGCGATCGGCGCGCGTTGCCCCCTCGCGCGCCTGCGTTTGTGCAGGTTGTTCGCTTGAGTACAGCACGCGTAAGCCAGCAATATTGCGTTTACGTGCTTCTTTGCGCATAACACGGCAAAGGGGGCAGGTTTTCGTTTCGTAAATATCAGCAAACTGCAGAAATTCGGGATGTAATTTGTTGCCACCGCCCATCGAGGAAATAAGTGGTAATCCCTGTTCACAGGCATATTCCGCAAGCGCCAATTTCACGCTTACGCAATCGATGGCATCCACAATCCAATCAACGCTGCGCGCATGCGCCTGTAAAAACTCAGGTAGACTGGCCGCTTGCAAAAACGTGTCGTGCGTTTCAACCGTGCAGTGCGGGTTGATGTCCAAAATCATCGCGCGCATTACGTCTACCTTGCGTTTTCCAAGGGTTGAGTGGAACGCAATCGCCTGGCGGTTGATATTGCTTGCCGAAACGTAGTCTTTGTCGACGCAGATGAGCGTGCCAACGCCGCCCCGCGCCAGCGCTTCAAGGCAGTTCGAGCCAACGCCTCCGCAGCCCAGCACCATCACGCGTGCCCTGCGCAAGCGCTGCAATCCGTCAGTGCCAAAAATCACTTCCAGCTTCTCGGTGGAAGATCCAGGCTGATTGGAAGAGGGAACGGGCTGGTTGGAAGGGGGAACGGGCTGCTCGGAAAGCTCATTGGATGTTTCCGTTCCTGCATCCGCGCACACACGCGCGTCCGTTCCTATTTCTGTAGGCAGACCGCACGTTCCCACGCCCGCATCCGCACCCGCGCGCGTGACCGTTCCCGATTCCGTTCTTGTAATTGGCGTTTCCGTGGAAGAATTCAGCATACGGCGCGTGCCTTTCGTGTTTGAGCTTTTGTTTCGCCATAAGGCGTGATACTATCTACATGATACCTAAATTAAGGAGTTTTTGTGCCGGTACGTGCTGAAACATCTACAGAAATGCCATCAACGTCCACGCGCGGCGCCAGCGCCGATGTGATGATCAGCATTCAGCATCTTTCGAAATCGTTTGGCGCAACAACCGTGCTGCGCGACGTAAACATTGACGTCAAACGCGGAGAAGTGGTGGTTGTGCTGGGTCCGTCGGGCTCGGGCAAATCGACCATGCTGCGCTGCATCAATTTGCTGGAAACGCCTACGGGTGGGCATATTTTTATCGAAGGCAACGAAATTACTGCAAAGCGCACCGACGTGAATAAGCTGCGCGAAAAAGTGGGCATGGTGTTTCAGCAATTTAACCTGTTTCCCCATTTAACAGCTAAGAAAAATGTTGAGCTTGCGCAAATAAAAGTGCTGAAGCGCTCAAAAGAGGAAGCGGCACGTATTGCACGTGAACAGCTTGAACGCGTTGGCATGGCTGATAGAGCCGATTTTTATCCGGCGCAATTATCGGGCGGGCAGCAGCAGCGTGTGGCAATTGCGCGCGCGTTGGCGATGGATCCGCATGTGATGTTGTTTGACGAGGCCACAAGCGCGCTTGACCCTGAATTGGTGCGCGACGTGCTTGACGTTATGCGCGCACTGGCGGCAGGCGGCATGACCATGGTTGTGGTAACGCACGAGATGAATTTCGCACGTGAAGTGGCCGATCGCGTTATCTTTATGGAAGGTGGCGTGATTGTGGAAGAAGGAACGCCTGATGAGGTGTTCAATAATCCGAAGAGCGCACGCACCCGCGACTTTTTGGGGCATATTACCGAGCACTAAATACATTGAGAGTGTTGTTTTGATGTTAAGGGCAGCTTAAGCCTGTGTTGCCACTAAAGCAATAGCGGTCAAACACGCAACCACGCCAATCCCAACAGTAAGCAAAAGCTTGTTTTCAGCCTTACTCTTCATGCCTAAAGAAATAGCCACAACAAGTAGCAGTACTCCAACAAGCCGGAAGGTTAAGCTGAAAGTATCTCCCGGAACTGCAAATATTTATTTAAGAGCCCATCTTATGCCGCTTCATTTGTTTTAGGAATGACAACAAACGGTAAGACCGACTGGAAAACGGAAGATGGCAAATCGCTTAAAGATTTAGAAGAAATGGAAATCTAAAAGCGTTATGTGGGTCAAGTCTCAACTTTGGTGTAAATTAATTTCCTTCCCTTTATCTGCTATTTTTATG
>KQ959673.1 GCA_001552935.1 Umbribacter vaginalis
GGTATCACACTTGAAGATGTGCCCGATTATATAAACGTACACGAGCAAGAGCAGGAAAAACCGTGCAAAGCAGACGTTTTCACATCTGCCCTTGACGCTGCTGAAAAGCAAGCAGCACTAGAAAACACGCACCGACCACCCCACACACCACCAACACAGGAACGATAGGAGAATATCATGGATGAAGTAAACGATCATATTGTTGCGCTCTTTTTAACTTTTACACGCTTGCCTATACCAGCAGCACAAAAAATCGCACAGCTGCTTTTTGACATGGCGCAGGCAGGACTCAAGGGAACTGCACATGTAGCGCATAGCGCTTTATGGAAAGCTGGAGCTGTTGGAGCAAAACACATAAACGGTATCGGCAAAGAGGGGCAAGTAAATATTAAAACGCTCACAAATGACGAAAAAGAGCTTGTCACGATTCCGATTACTCGCGCGGATCTAAAACAGTTTCAAAAACAACTAAAGAAAATGGGTGTCACTTTCGCCGTTGTTAAAAATCCTCAAACAGGTGAGCTTGGTATTGCTGTTAAAGCTGCAAATTTAAGCGTCATTGAACATGCAATGCATGATTATCTTGAAAAAGCGCAAGTTGCACAAGCAGAGCAAGCACCCGTATCGCAGCAAGTACAAGCTCAAAGCACACAATCGCAATCTGAAAAGCAAGCACAAGCCAAAAAGCAACAAGAACAAAAGAGCGCACAATCAGAAAAGCAAGCTGCTACTCAAACGCAGAGAGAAGCGCAGAGTAGCAAAGGTAACGCCAAGGCGCAAGAGGGTACGTGGAGCAAGCCGAAACGAGCGGTATACCACACTCCTGATGGCGACATCAATACGCTGTTATCAGAAAAAGTGCTGCTAGGTGGACTTGTTATGCAAGCCTTTAGCTGTGGTGTAGCACAGATTATTAACTCAAAGCAAAACGTTGTTGCGAGCAATAATCTTTCTGCTTGTGCAAGCATAGAAGAAGTACAAAGTGCATGCGAGCAGCTTAAAGGCGCAGTTCCACAAAAGGAGTATCTTCAACGCGATGGCGCAGGCAGACTAAAGCCACCCGATACGTCAGTCGATCCGCTACCAAGTGGCGAAAAAACAGACTTTGAGAAAAAACTCGATAGCGCAGAGGTGCAAGCACATACAGAAAATAAAGCACGCGCAAAAGAGCACACGCTTGCACGTGATAAAGGACTTATAAGGTAGGTAATTGTGCACAAATCACCTGTAACAAAAAAGCTTATATGCATCTATGTGACATGCGCTGTTGTGCTAGCGTGGTGTACAAATCGCTTAGTTGGCTTATATATGCTGCTGAGTTTAAGTGGCATGCCTTGTAGCGCTACAGATGTATGCAAAGCATTTGCGTCAACGCTTTTTTATCATCCTGTATTTAGTGACAAGCACGCAACGTTTGCATGTGCGCTCGTGTGTGCAATAGCATTTCTCTTTTTTATGCTGCATTTCGATATAACAGGGCAAGCATTGATGAAAAAGCGTGTACAAGGAAAAGAATACGGGTGTGCACACTGGGCAAGTCTTGCTGAGATGAAGCCATTTGCAAGCGCAGATGAATTTAGAAACGTAATTTTAAGCCAAAGTGCATGCTTATCGCTTGATCGCATTGCGGATAGGCGCTACGAGCGCAACGGGCACATCTATGTGCTTGGTGGCTCGGGTTCAGGTAAAAGCTATAACTTTTTACTGCCTAATTTGCTGCAAATGTTTGGTTCATATGTCATTACCGATCCAGACGAGCAGATACTTACAGATACAGGTGGCTTTTTACTTGCGCATGGGTATAAGGTGCTGGTGCTTAATACAGACGATCCAACACGTTCCATGCATTTTAACCCGTTTACTATGATCAAAACGGAAGCTGATATTTTGCGTCTAGCAGGCTGTATCATCAATAATACACAACCACCTGATGGACACAAAGATTTCTGGGTACAAGCAGAGCAATTACTTTATGAGTTTTGCATTGGGTATATGTGGATGTTTGCACCAAAAGAACTGTGCAACATTGATACATTGCTGCGCCTTGTAGGCTTTGCGCAAATTGAAGAAGAAAACGAAAAAGCGGTCTCTCCGCTCGATATTCTTGTGCGTGACCTGGAAAGCAAATATACCAACAAAGATAGAGAATACTTTTTGGTTGAGCTATGGCATGGCTTTAAGAAAGGTGCTGGTAAAACGCTTAAAAGTATTCTTATTTCCTGTGAAGTGCGTCTAGCGCCATTTAAGATACCGCAGGTACGTGAGATGATGCGCTATGACGATACGGGCGATCTGTCTTGTATCGCACAAACACCTGATACAAAAGCTGCTCTTTTTATTATCATGAGTGCCGGAGATAACACCTATCGCTTCTTAACATCGATGATTTTCTTTCGGGTATTTGATGATCTTTTGCACTTTGCACGAGCGCAAGACAATAAGCGCTTACCTGTACGTGTGTGGTGTGGCATGGATGAGTTTGCCAATATCGGGCGCATCCCTGATATTGAGCGCCATATCGCATACTTGCGTTCATTTGGTATTGATATTATCCCCATCCTACAATCCGATGCACAGATAGATGCCGTATATGATGAAAAAATAAGAAAAATCATCAAGGGTAACTGCGACACTACGCTTTTTCTGGGCAGGTGCGATCATGACGCTAATTCAGCATTTTCTGATACGCTTGGTGAAGAAACAATATGTGTAGATAACGTTTCTCGATCGCGTGGATCGTCTGATTCGTACTCGGTATCAGAGCAAAAACTTGCTCGCAAGCTTATGGCAGCAAGTGATCTGGGAGATGATAATTTCCCGGGGGACGAGTGTATCGTAAAAATTAAACAAGCTGCTGCATTTAAAGATTACAAATACGATACAAAAGAACATCCTTACTATAGCGAGCTTGAACACTCTAGCTTTAACTTGGATGAATATGTTTTAACACAGCGTGCCCGTGCTGCTAAAAATCGCATGGTTGATTCGTATACAGCACGTGGTATTGATATGCCTGAACAGGACTTTTTTCGCGATGTAGGAGAGGTGATTGTTATGGGTGAATAAAATGCGTGCAGGTTTCAACGGAGCGCTTCCATTCGCTTTGACCCGTATCCCCCATGCACGCAGGAGTGAATTGCAACCCTTACGGGTCACAAATGGACGGCTGCTAAACGCAACCACAGTTATTGTAACGTTTTTTAAGGAGTGAAAACACATGGATATGTCATTTTTCAATAAAGTTATACAACTTGTTTTCTGGGCTATTACAGCTGGCGGTTTTATTTATGGCGTAATTAGCGGTATGAACTTAGCAAAAGCAATCAAACACCGTGCAAGTGCCGATCAAGAAGAAGCCACCTATGGCATTGGTGTAGCTATTGTTATTTGTCTTATCGGTCTTGGTGGAGCGACATTTTTCCCTGCTATTCCTACCTTTTAAGGAGTAGAAAATGAATCCACTCGGTTTTTTAAACGATGCGCTTTTTAATCTGATAAAAGGGTGGTGTATATCCATCGCCACATTTTGTTGCGATGGTATCAATGAATTTATCGGTACGATTAGCTCTTTTAGGATTTTTACCCTGGATTTTGCTTCTCCTGAGCTTGTGGGCGTGTGGTCTGTTGCATCAAGTGTGGCACTTCACGTGTCCATGGTTTTAGCGTACACGCTGCTTGGCTTTTTTGTCGCACTTGAATTTTACACAGCAACACAGCACATCGAAAAAAGCAAATTCGGCGGTATTGAGATGCTCCTGCGCTGCCTGATTAAGATTTTAATTGTGAAACTTGTCGTTGATAATACACCTGCCATCATGCGAGGGTTATATGACCTGAGCGTCAATATCACACATGGCGTTGAAAAATATGCTCTTTCAAGTGGCACGTCAGGTCAAGTTATGCCAAAAGATGCAGTCTTAAACGTCATTAACTCAGCTACAGGAGATCAAATCGGGCTTTTGTTTATCATCATGCTTGTCATGCTTGTGGCGCTGGGCGTTACCTTTGCCACCTGCATTTTTATACAAGTGTATGCCCTTGGGCGCTTTATTGAGATTTTTGTGTGCGTGGCGTTTGGCGCGCTGCCGATTGTGTGCTTACTTGGACAAGACACAAAGCAAATCGGTATCAATTTCATTAAAAATTATGCATCCGTCTGCTTGCAAGGAGCAGTAATTGTGTTGCTTTTGAAGTTTGTCGCACCTCTTTTTGCTGGTGTAGCAGTGCTTTTAAGCAATATGATCGCCACTACGGGCGCATCGGGCATTCAAATAATCCTTACGTGTGTACCACCTCTAGCACTTTCTTTCTCAATTTTTGGTGCTGTGAAAGGTTCACGTGGTTTGGCGAATAAGTTAGTAGGTGCATAAGATGATTGAAATTATTTTGCGCGATGACATTAACGATTACGAACCTAAAGCGTTTTTTGGTCAGACAAAGCGAAGCGTGTGTGTTGCGGTATTGCTGTTATGTATCGCTGGCGCAACAGCTGCGGTGTTGTCGATTTTTCATATGCCCCTTGTTTTAATTGGGTACTTTCTCGTCATTGAGGGCATCGTTATTGGCATTGCTGGTCTGGGGAAATTCTCAGGGCAGCATTTAGAAAAGTTTTTATCTATTGCAATGGATGAGTTTTTTGTACCGAGCGAGCTTGAATACGTACAAAGCCACATTACAACATCCAGCGAAAAGAAGTTAAAGGAGATAAACCATGCTTTTTCACGCAAGCAAAAAAGATGCTACAAAAAAGAAAAAGAATAAAAAGCAAAAAGATCCTCAAACAACACTTACTATTACACCAGCAGGTAAAAACGTACGTGATCTACTTGGTTATGAATGCATGTTTGAAAATGGATTGTGTCGCATTGAGCAGGGCAGATACTCTGTTATGTATGCCTTTGAAGATGTAAGCTATCAAGACAGACGCTATGAAGAACAATTTGAAGTCTTTAGCACCTATGCTGAGTTTCTAAACTCGATTGATTCAGATTTGGATGTGCAGCTTTTATTTAATAACCGCCTGGTCAATGGAAAAGATATTAAAACGTCTATGTGTCTTGCCTATTCAGATGATCCAAATCAAGAGCTTAAAAATGAATATCGGCGTGAGATTAACACCATGATTGAAAAGCAAGTACTCTCAAAAACAAAAAGTATCGAGCGAGAGCGTTATTTAATTTTAAGTACAACGGCTGCTAATAAAGATGAAGCAGAAGCAACGCTGTTTCGTGCAGGAGAAGCTGCTATCAGAAAATTTGAAGATATGGGATCAGATATGCACTTTTGTAGTGCATCTGAGCGCCTAAGCGTGTGCGCTCGTATTTTGCGTCCAGCAGATGATACAAGTGCTGCAAGTTTTTCCTATGAGGATTTGCATGCAAACCCAACACTTTGTACAAAAGACTTTATCGCTCCAGCATGCCTGGATAAGATTGATGCGCAAACGTTTCAATTCGGCGATTATTATGGCAGTGTACTTTCCATTACGAAATATGCGCGATCAGTCAAAGATGATATTCTTGCTGCATTTTCTGCACTGCCACAAAATCTCGTTATGAGTATGCATGTGCGTATTATTGATCAAGCAGATGCTATTGATTTGGTCGACTCCCAGCTTACCGATATGAAAGCAGAAAAATCACATCATATGATTAAACACGGTCAGCGGTTTTTTTATACTGAAGAGATGCTTCCAAGTAACTTGAAAGATGGTATCAAAAATGCCGAAGCGCTGCACTCTGATATTATGAATAAAGATCAAAAAATGTTTATCCAGACATTACTTTTCTTCACCTTCGCCCGCAGTCTTGATGAGCTTAAACATGCTCGAGAAGAGTTAGAGCGTGTTGCGCGATCATATCGCTACAAGATTGATCCTGTATTTCATATGCAGCGCGCGCGTGGGCTTAAAAGCATTCTTCCTTTGGGCGTGTGCGCCATTCCGCATGAGCGTGTACTTACAACAGCACCTCTTGCTGCGTTTTGTCCTTTCATATCTGAAGAGTTAATGCAACCTGGTGGCGCATATTACGGTTGGAATCAATTATCGAAAAATCCTATATTTTTCAAACGGTCATCTCTCGCTGCTGCAAACGGCATGATTGTTGGCAAGCCTGGGCGTGGTAAATCCTTTGCTGCTAAACAAGAGATGACCAATACGCTTTTAACAGAGCGCGATGCCAGTGTGGATATTATCGATCCAGAACGTGAGTTTTCTGCTCTTGCTCGTGGTTTTTCGGGAGAGATTATTCACATCTCATCGGCTTCAAAAAACTACCTTAATCCTTTTGATATTTCAGAGGATTACTCTGATGATGACGATCCACTTACGGTAAAGACTGACTTTATCTTATCGCTGGTAAAAGAAATGGCTGGCGGACTTTCTGCCATTCAAGAAAGTATTGTAGATAGGGTGTGTCGCATTATCTATCAGCCGTACTTCACATCAGGTAAAGCAGATGATCTCCCAATTTTAAGTGATTTTCACAAAGAGCTTTTAGCACAGCCCGAAGAAGATGCGCATATCTTAGCCGTTACTATTGAGCGCTATATTACAGGCTCGTATTCCGTATTTAATCATCACACAAATATTGACGCATCGAATCGTTTGCGTATCTGGGATCTTAAAGATCTCGGTAAGCAAATGCGCACGGTTGCTCTTTTAGTCGTGCTCGATCAAGTGTGGAATCAGATTGTAAAGAATCGCGATCAGGGCGTGCGATCGTATTTTTATACCGATGAATGGCAGCTACTCTTAAAAAATGACTATGCAGTTAACTTTTACGATGAACTGTGGTCGCGTGCCCGTAAATGGGGAGCAGTACCTACCGCCATCACACAAAATATCGCGCGCGTGGTACAAAACGAAAAAGCACGTTTGATGTTATCAAACTCAGATTTTATGTTGCTGCTTGAACAATCCACAGCAGACGCAGATATTTTGCGCGAACTGTTGCATTTATCTGATACGCAGATGCGACATATTGCTTCAAAGCGTAAAGGTGCAGGTCTTTTGGTAGCAGGCTCGAAGATTGTGCCGTTTGTCAATGAGTTTCCGCAAGACACAAAGCTCTACCAGATGTTTACCACAAAATTTGAAGATATTCGCGATGCCCTTGCTCGGTAAGTAGTTATCTATGAGTAATTTTGATTCACACTACCTACAAAAAGAAGCAACACCAGTTGATGGAGATTTGCTGCAAAGTGTTGATCTGGTATCTGATTATGAAAAGGATTTTAGTGGTGCACAGAGCAATTTTCTTTTAGATGCACATAAAAAGACCTCTTCCGCCCTGGTTTCAAGCTCGCTTTTAGTAAGCGATGAGGAAAGCAGCTTTTCTGATAGCTTTAATAGTAGTCTTATAAAAGCGCCTGTAAACGTATCAGAACGTGAGATCGATACCACACACGCACCGTCTGCTCTTTTTGCTGCAAGCACGTATTTGCATAATCGCTTTAATCAAACAGCAAGTACCAACATTGACGAAGCAACAGGTGCGTTTGATACAGATGAGAGCGAAAAGAGTTTTGCTGCTGGCGTGTTTGGTCAAAGCTTATCCAGGCGTATCTTTTCAAAAAGAGGGGCAAGCGCATCTAACGCTGCGCGCGCTGCTGCAACGCAAGCGTATGTGTATGGTGCGCAGTGTGCTGATAGCGATAAAGAGATCGATGTCGGCAAAGAATTTGAAAATTCAAGTAAAGGTGCGCGAAAGATAGCAACAAGTGCGCTTGCAGCACCGTATCGCCTTGCTCGTGCACGTCAAGCACATCAGTTAAAAACTTATCCCTACAAGCGTGAAAAAATTGCTTATAAGATTCAAAAAAACGAGCAGCGCCTAGAGTATTTACGCTTAAAGCGTATGCGTAAACTTCGTGAAGTAAAAGCACAGCAGCGCATCCTTGCATCGAAAAAAGCACAGATGACACAAGCAGCATTTTTAAAGCGAAAAAAGCAACTTGCGCGTGCAGAAAAACGCTTTGGACTTGCGCGCTTTAGAGAAAAATTTATTGCTCGGCGCATCGGCTCTCTTAAAAATCATATGAAGCGTGTGATCAAATTATTAGCGCTAACACGTTTTGCCCTGTTTGGACGAGTACTTTTATTTGCACCTTTAATCGTTGGCGCATTTATGGGCTTTTTGCTCTTACTTACGCTAATTGCAGGGAGCATGGGCGCTATGCATCGGGCAAACTTTGAGGGTATGAATGAATATGAAAGCACGGTTGCTCGCTTTTTAATTGAAAAAGAGATAGATCCCTTACACGTTGCTGCCATTATGGGAAATATTGCTGCTGAAAGCGAGTTTGATCCAGCAAAAATTGAAGCACCACATGCAGCAGCAGGTGATGGTTTTGGGCTGTGTCAGTGGTCTTTTGACAGGCGCAGACAGCTAGAAGAATACGCTTTTTCTCAAGGCATACCACCAGCAAATATAAATGTTCAGCTGGATTTTTTGTATTCTGAACTTACAGGAACAGGGGCTGCTGGGCTTTTCTCTAATATCCAGATGAATTTTAATGCTTTTTTGGGAATAGATGACCTTGAACAGGCTGTATATTATTTCGGGCGCACCTTTGAGCGTCCAAATGAGGCTTTTGCACATTGGGATCGGCGCATTGAAGCAGCTAAACGCTATTACACCATCCTTACCATGGGTGCTGGTGGCGCACTTGGCGGTAGTGATGTAATTTCTGCTGCTTATAGCGTTGCTGCTAATGCAACCCCTTATGTTTTTGGTGGTAGTGACATTGTGCACGGGTGTGACTGTTCGTTTTTCACACAATGGTGCTATGCGCAAGCAGGTATCTCGATACCACGTACCAGTGAAGCACAAAAAGCAGCAGGTATAGCTATTCCGCTTGATGAAGCGCAAGCAGGCGATCTTGTATGGATGCCAGGACACATTGGTATCTATATTTCTCCAACAACGGTAATTGAGCAAACACCGCCTTATTGCCGTGTAAATTCCATTCACTACAACCGCTGGGTATGCGCCATTAGGATACTTCACTAACATTAGAAAGGATGTAATTATGAAACTATTAGAAGATTTTAAGCATTTGCCTGTTAAACAGCAAAAATCTCTTATAACAAGTCTTGCTATCGTTGCATTTTTGATAGCTGTGTCATGTGGTGCAAATGTCGTTTTAAGCGCTTATAACACACCACAAGCAACACAAGTCACACACGAGCAAAGCGATACGGCAGAGCAAGCAATTTCTCCTGAGCTTGCTGCACGCCAGCAACAAGCGCAAGCTCGCTATACGAAAGATGAAAAGGAGTTTGTAGACATACTTGAGCATAATACCTGGGTTGATGGCAATGAAAAAAGTGTGATTAGCTTTAGCGATACCATCATCAAAGAGCAAATATCACAAAATATCAAGTCACGTCCTTATGTATTAAGTGCGTTTAATTTTAACCGTGTCGTTGATTCCAACAATCCGAGCTTTTTTACCGTCATGTATACCGCTGCTCTTGAAATGGACAGCCAAACCTACCTTATGCAAGTATCCAGGCGCTATGCGCAAAATGGCTATGAAAAATGGCAAATGCATATAGGTCAAGGTGCGTTTTCAAGCACACGCTATATGCCATCTAAAAACTCAGGCACCTTTGAGGTAAAAGGAATAACGCCTGAATTTGATAAGCTTGTAGGTGGAAAGACTGGACAGCTTAAAGATACGCTGCATGCGTTTTGCGAAACTTACTATCCAACAGCAAGTGAGCTTACCTGGTCAGGGCAAGTAAGAGCAGATTATAAAACAGGCGATGTTTCAACTGAGTTTATTGTAAACAATTATTCTCACTCACGTATACCCGTTGTGTATAGTTCTCAAAAACAAGCCTTTGAAGTTGGAAAATCTAAGTAGGTGTATCATGAAACTTGTTATAGCAGAAAAGCCAAGCGTTGCTAAAAGTATTGCAAACGCTATTGGTGCACATAAAAAGACAGATGCAGGCTTTGAGGGAAATGGTTATATCGTATCGTGGTGTGTAGGGCATCTTGTATGCCTTGCACAACCGTCTGCCTATTCTTCGCAATACGACAAATGGCGCATTGACGATTTGCCGATTGTGCCTGAGCACTACAAGTATGAAGTTATAAAAGCAACAAAAGCACAGTTTAATGTACTAAAAGCGCTTTTAGCGCGCAGCGATATTGATAGCGTTATAAACGCCTGTGATGCAGGGCGCGAGGGTGAGAGCATTTTCAGACTTGTCTATATGAAAGCGTGTTGCAAAAAGCCTATGTATCGTCTTTGGATCTCATCAATGGAAGATAGCGCTATACGCAAAGGCTTTGAAAATCTTTTACCTGGCAGCAAATATGAAAATCTATTTGCAGCAGCGCGTGCGCGAAGCATTGCCGATTGGCTTGTTGGTATGAATTTGTCACGCTTGTATTCATGTAAATTTAGGCAAGTGTTTAGCGTTGGACGTGTACAAACACCTACCCTTGCCCTTATTGCAGCGCGTGATAAAGCGATAAAAACTTTTCAAAAAGAAAAGTATTATACGGTTTGCATTAAGAGTGATGTTTTTAGTGTAGTATCTGAGCGTATCAATGATAAAGCGCATGCAGAGCAGATTGCTACAAGTATACGTGCACAAAAGTCTTGCGAGCTTGATAGCGTTATACACAAAGAAAAAATAACTCCCCCTGCTCGTCTTTATGATTTAACAACCCTTCAACGTGAAGCGAATAAACTTTATGGCTTTTCAGCTAAAAAGACACTCGATGCGCTTCAAGCGCTTTATGAGAAAAAGCTTACATCGTATCCTCGCACTGATAGCAGATACTTAACTAATGACATGAAAGATACAGTGCGCACACTTTTAAGTGCTCTTGATCCTAGCTTTGTACCTGATGAAAAGAATTTCTCTCGTATGTTTGATTCATCAAAAGTAAGCGATCACTATGCTGTAATTCCTACTCTTGAAAGCGCGAGCAAGGATATAAACACACTCGATGTAAGCGATATAGAAAAAACGATTTATGCGCTTGTAAAAGCAAAGTTTTTAGCTTGCGCAAGTGAGAGCCTTGTAGAAGATATAACCACGCTTACACTTACCTTTGACGGTATTACCTTTACGCAAACAGCAAAACAAATACGGCTTGCTGGATGGACAAAGTATGCAATTAAGGTAAAAGAAAGCACACATGCGCTGCTGGAGGGCGATGTGTCATGTGATACGTTATACCCTATACGTGAAGTTCTGATAGAGGATAAATACACCAAGCCCCCTGCTGCATTTAATGAAAATACTTTGCTTCATGCTATGGAGATCGCTGGCACAGACGTGCTTGATAAAAATGTAGAAGTCGAGCGTAAAGGCATTGGCACGCCTGCAACACGAGCAAGTATTATCGAAAATCTTATTAGCAAAGGCTTTGTTGTGCGTGAGAAAAAAGCACTTCACGTAACAGGCAAAGGTATTGCGCTTCTCTGTGCAGTTGATAGCGAGTTTACAAGCGCACGGCTTACCGCACAGTGGGAGACAAAGTTAAGCGAAATAGCACAAGGCACATACTCAACGGAAGCGTTTCTTGAAAAGCTTACACAAAAGCTTTGTGCAGTCATACAAAAAGAAAGCGCTGCTACTTAGATGTTTGTTCGCTCTTGTGATTTTTGAACACAAAAATCACTTGATCAAGATCTGATTGTTGGTGCGTGTCCTCTACAGATTCGATAGCATTTCGAGAACGGATTTTTCTGATAATGAATTTGATAATGAAAATTATACCTTTGATGATGTTTTTAAGGAGTGAACAGAGCATGCGAGCGAGAAAAACTATTGCCGTGATGGCTGCACCGATGCATATACCGATGAATTTCAGGATTGCGAAAAAAAGTGCCATCATCATTTCAAATAGAAAAATTTCTTGCATAGTTAACCCTTTCACTTGGTATATAATGTAAGAAAATCCGTACTTCCAATACAACGGATGCAAGCTAGGAGTGATACAATGTTCAATTTTTCTTCTTGATTATAATCTTATAATTTGCGCATGAAAAGCACTGTCTTGTATGCGCTATAAATCCCCATACAACAATACATAAAACAATGTATCTGCACTTCCATACGGCAGATCATACTTTAAGGAGTGAAAACAATGGAAACTATTCAATTCAAAGATGAAAATCTAAAGAGTGCAATTCTTTCTGATATGAAGGTGCGCCGTCTTATTGATCTGGCAGCAAAGGAGATTACCGAAGATGATGCGTTAAAAGTTAGAAAATTAGATCTATCTAATAATGGTATTCAATCAATAGAGGGGATTGAAAACTTCAAGAACCTTAAATCACTCAATCTCGTCTACAACCAAGTCTCCGACCTCTCACCGCTGGCAAAGTTAACTAACCTTACAAAGCTCTATCTTGCCTATAACAACATCTCTGACATCAGCGCGCTTGCATCCCTGCCTGAGCTTACAGATCTCACTCTTGAGCATAACCAAGTCTCCGACCTCACACCTCTTGCAGGCTTGACCAACCTTACACAGATCGATACCCGAAACCAAACCATTACATTACACCCCAAATCAAGCAAGGTTGACCGAAAGAAAGAAATTAAAGAGCTTGCTGCAAAAATTGATGAAGCAGTAAAAAATTACACACTTGATCCAGATGCGCTCTATGAATTATTTCTCTTTAGCCAGCAATTTCGTGAATATAGCATGAATAACGTCATTCTTATATATAAGCAACGCGAAGGTGCACTACAAGTAGCACCGTTTTCTAAATGGAAAGAGCAAGGATACAATGTTCGCAAAGGTGAGCATGCCCTTAAAATATTTGCACCATGTCTTACAAGTTTTGTTTATGATAAAGATAAAAATGTTATTTGTCGCTTGAAAGATGCTACACCTGAGCAGAAAAAACTCATTACATCAGGTGAGTATACCGTTGAGCGCAAAAAAACTGGATATACTCTTGTTCCTGTTTTCGATATATCACAAACCGATTGCCCTATCGAAAAATATCCAAAAGCCTTTTCGCAAGATTTTATTCTTGGTAACGATGTTCACGCAACAACGCTATTTTCAGTTATTAAAGACTTTTTATGTGATGAGTTAGGGCATAGCGTTTCTTTTGCAAGTGATCAAGAGCGTGCAGACGTGCTGAACGGTGCAAGAGGAGTTACTATGTTCCCTCGAGATGATAACTCTAGCGAACCAGTAAAAATTCTTATTGATGCAACACTTTCAGAAAATCAGCAGCTAAAAACCTTGGCACACGAAACAGCACATGCGCTGCTGCACAATCCACATACTAATGTCGATAAGAACACAGCACTCCCTCGTGCGCTGCAAGAATATCAAGCTGAATTATGTGCTGGTATTGTTGCACAATATTACGGCATCGATTCTATGCGCGCGAACGCATCATATATCGCAGGCTGGGTGGGCGATGAAGATGTGCCCGAAGCAGAAAAAAATAACTTACTAAAGCAAGTATTAAGCGCTGCTGAGCAAGTGATTTCATATACAGATTATGTTTTAGAACATACCTATCACTTAACACGTGAGGACTTTTCAAAAAGCGAAGAACAAGAGCGCGTTGCAACGCCTGGTGATGTTTTCATGTCCACACTTGATGCTGCTGAAAAGCAAGCAGCGCTAGAAAACAC
>KQ959674.1:0-39810 GCA_001552935.1 Umbribacter vaginalis
AAAGGTAGATCTTGATGCTTCTAAACTTACCAAGAAAAAAGTAGTTTCTGAGCTGAAAACCCTTACTGTTGCTGATCCTGAACTCACTGAAGTTGCAAACCTCACAAATTTAAGTGATACCGATGTTGCAGCAGTTAAAAAAGCCATCAAGGATAAAAACACAACTCTTAACCTTACCGATGAAGAAATCGCTGTTGAAAAAACAACAGGTAAGGTAACGATTACGCGTGCTGGCTTTAAACCTGTTGTACTTGAAGCAAACAAAGTTGTTACGAAAAAGGTAGTTACGCCTATTGAGCCCCCAGCTCCAGAACCACCTGCTAAAGAATCACCGCGTGAAATCCTTAAGCGCACCAACCCTGCTATGTTTGTAGAGCAGTCGCGTTATGCTGGCAAAACAGCGCTCGACACTATGGCAAAAATTGTGGAACAGGCATTTCCATCTGCTGAAAATGTAGTTCTGGCTACCCAATATGGTTATTGGGATGCTCTCAGCGCAAATGCTCTTGCTGGCTCTTTGAATGCACCGATTATGCTTTCGGACTTTGATTCGCTTCCCGAACAAACGGTTGCGCAGTTAAAGCGCTTACAGGCTAAGACCGTGTATATTTGTGGTGGTACGCACGTTATTAGCAAGCAGGTTGAACAGCAGCTGCACCAATTGGGCATGCGCGTAGTGCGCTATGCTGGTAGTGAAGCAAGCGATACAGCAACAAAGATTGCGTTGAACACAGAAACAGTATCTGATACGTGCTTTATTACAACCAGCTGGGGTTATGGCGATTCAATGTCAGTATCGTCGTATTCATACGCTAAACATGCGCCTATTTTCCTTACGAATATGAATGGAGACATTGACTATTCAACGCTCGATGCTATTCGCGCAAAGGGATTTAAGCACATTGTGTTGGTTGGTGGTACATCAGTCATTTCTGCTGAGGTGGAAGATCTGGTGCGTTCACTGGGCGTTTCTGTAGAACGTGTATGGGGTGAAACTCAATACGATACATCGCTCGCGTTTGCAAAATGGGCAACACAAGATAGCAAAGAGCCTCTAACGATTGGTATTTCTACCGGCTACGGATTTACCGATGCTTTGTGTGGCGCAGCACTTACTGGTAAAGCGGGTGGTGTGATGGTTCTTGCAGACGACAGCATGACTAAGCAAGCATTCAGCGCATTTAAAGACTTTGTTGGTACACATGCAAAGCAAATTGAAGATTTGCAGATATTTGGAGGTACCAGTGTTGTTGGAATGGGCGTTACACAGGCTTTGACAAGTGAGTTTAAGGAAGCGTATCAAAATGACAATGCATCTGCCGCTCCAGAGGGCACGTCAACGCCAACGCAACCGCAAGGCACTGCTGGTCAAACGCAGCCTCCTTTGCGTAGGGATAATTAGTGTATTGATGGTTGTAGTGGTGAAGCCAGTAAAACGCCATATATAGCGTTGGAGCCAGTAAGGCGCTCCATAATTAAAATGATATGTGCTGTATGTTGAGAAACGTGCAGCACATATTTTTTTGCGTATAAACGGAGCAGCGTAAATGCTGTGCGGAGAAGAGTAAATGCTGTGCAGAGGATCCAAGATGCAATACGGAGCAGCATAAATGCAGTACGGAGAAGCGTAAATACGTAGCACAGAGAAAGGTAAATGCGGGATAGCACGTGCGTTCGCACACACCGTGTAAACGTGTGGTGCCCTCGGCAGGATTCGAACCTGTGGCTTTCTGCTCCGGAGGCAGACGCTCTATCCCCTGAGCTACGAGGGCATGTTCCAAGGGTAGCTTGATTATACGACATCGCTTACTCTAAACATTGCATGTCGCTGAGTAATTTCATTGTGCAAGAAATATTCATACTTGGATACAGCATTATGCCTGATAACACTTGTGCAGCTATGGAAGCTGTTCGTCAGCGAATCTTCATGACGTATAAGAACGCTGCTTCAACCTGTGATCTACGTCGAGAGCCCTGAGTTTTAAAGAATGTGATACATTAAGCGTTAACAACAATGTTTGAAAGGTAGTACATGAGCGAAATTATCCAGCTGAGCGCAATGAGTTACGGTTCTGAAGCTATTGGACGCATGAGCAGCGGAAAAACTGTGTTTGTTGAGGGTGGTGTGCCAGGTGATGTGGTGGCGTGTTCTATCACATGCGAAAAACCATCGTTTGCGCGTGCGCGCATTGAGAGGATTGTGCAGCCATCCATGTATCGCGTTGCCACTACAAGCCAGTATGACAAGCTGTGCGGATCGGCTTCCTGGCAGCACATTGCTTACGAGCAGCAATGTGCATTAAAACGGAGCAATATTATTGCTCAGTTGGAGCGTATTGGTAAGCTTTCTCCCGATAAAGCTAAAAGTGTAGTGCGCGAAACACTTCCTTCAAAACGCGTTTGGGAATATCGCAACAAAATAGAGCTAGCTGTGCATTTTGACCGCACGCATGGTATTTCTGTGGGGTATACAAACCCTCAAACAGGTGAAGTGGTAGAGAATCCAACGTCGCTTTTGGTTGAGCCTCCGTTACAGAAAGCTGCTCGCGCTCTGCAAGGTGTGCTGCGCTTTTCGCTTGGCAAAACCGATTACGGTATGCATCGTATATCAATGCGCTATAGCAGGCGCACGCGTAGCTTTGAGGTGGCGCTTTGGTGCAAGCCCGGCCCGTTTCCGCGTAATTTTGTTGCAAAAGCGCTGAATGATTCTCTGCATTGTTCAAGCATTGTTCGTGTGTTATCGAATCCGCAAACGCCGCGCGCCATTAAGGGCATTGAGGTTCTTGCAGGGAAAGGGTATTGGCACGAGCAGCTTATTTGCGCAGGTGAAACCTTTGATTTTTACACGCAAGCTCCCGCATTTTTTCAAGTGAATACGCATCAGGCAGGTTGTTTGGTTCAGCAGGTATTGGATGCATTGGGAGATATTGATGGAGCACGTGTTGCCGATTTATATGCTGGTGGTGGAACGTTTAGCATTCCGCTGGCGGCTGCAGGTGCGCAGGTGTTTGCGGTGGAGAGTGTGGGCACATCGGTGCGTGACTTGCGCCGAAACGCGCTTGAGAACTGCGTTGATGTGGATGTGTGCGGCGGCGATGCTGCCCGTGAGCTGGCAGCGCTTGGTGCTGATGGCAGTGCTTATGCTGGAGCGTGCAGTGGTGCTGATAATGCTGATAGTAGTGCGAATAGTGTGAATAATGCGAATAGCGCGAATAATGCGAATAGTGGCATGGAAACAGCTGGTGTGTTACGTACGGTTGGCGCAGCCCGTACCGCTCATGTCGCTGGTGCAGCCCGTACTGCTCATGTCGCTGGAGCGGCACGTGCACATGCGGCACTTGATGCGCTCGTGGTTGACCCACCGCGCGCTGGGTTGGCAGCAAGCGTTCCTGCTGACATTGTTAAAAGTGGCGCCCAGCGCATGGTGTATGTGAGTTGCGATCCTGCAACGCTCGCACGTGACATTGCGCGCTTGCAAGATTGCGGCATGCAGCTTGAACGCGTCCAGCCTGTTGATATGTTCCCTCAAACCTTTCGCGTTGAGTGTGTTTGCCTAATGTCTAAGGCATAATGTCGAAGCTATAGCGTTGATACAAAAGATGTAAATTTAGAAATCCTGCATTTTAAGCAGTTTTATAAGCATTTTGTATTTGAAAAAGACGAAGAAGGATACGTCAAAAAGACTCAAAAACATTACATGGACGTAAGAGTAGTTTTGCAACTGGTATAAGGAGACACAAAGAAAAATATAATAAGATAAAACCCATTTTATACTTTCTACAAGAGTAGCTTAAAAAGGCCGCTCTTTTTGCAATTTGAATACCCAAGGTTGGATCAGGACTTTATGTTTATATTTAATGATGAAAAAAGACTTGATAAATAAGAACTATCAGAATTGTATTAAAATAATTTAATAAAAAAGGCTAATGAAATTATTTAAGCATTATAGATTTAAATTATATAATTTTCTTGATTATGTAACTATATAGAAATTAAGAAACAATAGATTGAAGAGAAAATTAGGAACCATAGTATTTTAAAATTTGATTGCTTATGTAAGAACATGTTACTTATTGTATGTTGACTAATTGTATTCAACAATGATAAAATATTAAAAGAATAGAGGTGGTGCATAATGGATATCATAGAAGTTTTTTCTAAAAACGTTAAAAAATATCGAAATGAAATGGGTTTATCACAAGAAGCTTTTGCTGAAAAATCCGGATTGCATAGAACATATATAAGTGCATTAGAGTGTAAAAAAAGAAGCATTGCGTTGGATAATGTACAAAAAATAGCAGATACTTTAGAGATAGAACCATATTTATTATTTAAGGAATAAATAGTAAGAAATAGGATGGTATTAAGTGAATAGGACAAATTATTTTAATTACATAGAAGAAAAATTAAATACGCTAGCATATAGAATAGAAGTGAAAAGTAAACTAAACCTTTTGGAGCTTAATATCCATTCTGAAAATTTTTTCGCCAATTTGTGTAATATTATTTTTGGTTTAGAATTAGAAAATTTAAATTTCTCATACCAAAATATAGATGGTATAGATTTAATAGATCATAAAAATAAAGTTGTTGTGCAAGTTTCTTCAACCTGTACAAAAACAAAAATTGAAAATTCTCTAAGCAAAAATGTATATGCTAAATATAAAGGTTATAAATACAAGTTTATGTCTATTTCTAAAAATGCACCTTCTTCTTTAAAAAATAAAATTTTTCAGAATCCATATAGTATGCAATTTAATCCAAAACAAGATATATGGGATGTTGGGTTACTTCTTAAAAAAACTTTAAATCAAACAGTTTCTAAGCAAAGGTGTTTATATAATTTAATAAAAGATGAGTTAGGGCAGGATGTTGATTGCGTTAAAATTGAGTCAAATTTAGCCAAAGTTATTAACATTTTAGCAGAGGAGACACTTGATATTAATGCTGGTTCTCCAGAAATTAACTCTTTTGCTATAGAGGATAAAATTTTATTTAATGATTTAGAATATGCTAAAGACATAATTGATGAGTATAAAATTTTTTATCACAGGCTTGATGAAATATACAGTGAGTTTGATAGAGAAGGTAAAAATAAAAGTTTTTCTGTATTACAGGAAATTAGAAGGCAGTATATAGAATTAAATAGATTAAATTATACTCCTACAGATATTTTTTATGAAATAATTAATTGTGTTATAAAAGTTATAATTGGAAGTAGTAATTATATAGAAATACCGATGGAAGAACTACAATTGTGTACGGATATACTGGTTGTAGATGCTTTTATTAGATGTAAAATATTTAATAATCCGGAGGGATATAACCATGTTATTACCAGATAATATTCATCCTGAACTTAGTATTTATTATAATGGTTATGTTATTTTAACAGAGCTTGAAAAGAAAACAGAACAAATGCTTTTAGAATTATACTATAATGTAAAAAAGTCAAATAACATGTCATTTTCCGTGTTCGTATTGAGTCTTGACTGGTTATATTTAATACAATTAGCTCAAATAAGTGAGAAGGGGGTAGTAAGAAAATGTTTATAGAAAAACTGAAAATTTCTACTAAATATGAAACAATTCGAGAGATGAAATTTCATACAGGTATGAATTTAATAATTGATGACACCCCTTTAACAGATGACTTAAAATCAACAGGGAATAATGTAGGTAAAACAACAGTTTTAAAATTAATTTATTTTTGCCTGGGAGGAGAAGGTAAGGATATTTACACAGATGAAGAAAATAAAAATAAAGTATATGAAGAGGTTAAAAGTTTTTTAATAAATCAGGAAGTGTTAGTAACATTAACCCTTATAAATGGATTTAACATGCAAGAAAAAGAACGATTAGTTATCGAGCGAAATTTTTTATCAGGGAAAAATGCTATAAGGAAAATAAATGGTAAATCAATATTGAAAAAAGATTTTGAAAACGAACTATTAGCAAAAATATTTCCAGAACATAAAAATGAAAAACCTTCTTTTAGGCAAATTATATCTCATAATATTAGATATAAGGACAATAGTATTAATAAGACATTAAAAACATTAAATTCTTATACTACTGATGTTGAATATGAAACTCTATATTTATATCTTTTAGGATGTGGATTTGATAGTGGAGCCAAAAAACAAGCACTTACTAATAATATAAAACAGGAAAATGCATATAAAGAAAGGCTTGAAAAAAAACAAAAGAAAAATTCATATGAGGTTGCATTATCTATAATTGAAGATGAAATAGTTGAGTTAAATAACAAAAAATCTTTATTAAATATAAATGAAAATTTTGAAGAGGATTTAAATAAACTAAATGAAATAAAATATAAAATAAATAGGTTAAGTTCACTTATTACTAAACTAGAAATAAGAAGAGACATGATCATTGAAGCAAAAAATGAGATGGAAAAAGATGTGTCTAAAATTGATTTAGATCAATTAAGATTGTTGTATATTAAATCAAAAGAATATATCCCTAATTTGCATAAAACATTTGAAGATTTAGTCGTATATCACAATAAAATGATAGTGGAGAAGGTTTCATTTATAACAAAAGAATTACCTGTATTAAATGATAGAATTATAAATGAGAAGAGAACTTTAAAAGAATTGTTAAGAGATGAAAAAATATTATCTATAAAAATTTCCAAGAGTGATTCTTTTAAAGATTTGGAAAATATTATTTCTGAAATAAATGAAAAATATAGATTAAAAGGTGAGTATGAAAATACAATTTCACAAATAAACGAGGTAGATTCAATTCTCGAAACAACAGAGAATGAACTTAAAAACATTGACCAATATTTATATTCTTCTGATTTTCAAGAAAAACTTAAGAAGCAAATAACGAAATTTAATAGATATTTTTCTTCGGTATCATATGAGTTATATGGAGAAAAATATGCTCTGACATATGAGATTATTAATAATAAAAAGACAAACAAGCCAGTATATAAGTTTAGCACATTTAACTCAAATATGAGTTCAGGCAAAAAACAAGGAGAAATTCTATGTTTTGATTTGGCATATATAATGTTTGCAGATGAGGAAGGAATATCCTCTTTGCATTTTTTATTAAATGATAAAAAAGAATTGATGCATGATAATCAATTGGTGAAAGTTTCGGATTTTGTTATAAAAAAAGACATTCAATTAGTAATTTCAATATTGAAAGATAAGTTACCTGCAGACCTATTGAGTAAAGCGAATATTATTGTGGAATTATCACAAACTGATAAATTATTTAAAATTAAATAGTAGTATAAAAGAGTAAGAATCCCTTACTCTTTTATATTGTAGAAAATATGTATGTAATACTTGATACAAGGTAGGAATTGTATATACCATATAGAACTTATACCAAAATACAGCACAGAATATTTTATGTGAGCAAAAGATTAGAGGATTAAGCAAACAGTGTAGTTGGAAATAAATAAGTAGGATAGAAGTTGAAGTATGTAAAACCGTAAACACATATTACTATAGATATCTACCAAATTAGAATATTGAGTTAATAAAGAATAATTTTAGAAAGGGTGTAAGGATTCGTTACATCCTTTTTTAAATACAGCATTTGGATTGCTGAAGAGGGAGTTATTCCCAGCTGATTCAAGATGCTTTCAGTATTTTCTTTAAGTGTGGTATCGATTCGCGCATATACAACATTGGTATTTGCCATGATATTCACACTCCTTTCTGCCTGCATTTTACAAATGATAGCAAGCAATTGAAAGCGAGCGAAAGCAATATATTTATTTCACTGAGATAATCCATCTCAAACTTTTTAACGATAGCTCGCTTCTATCGTTAAAAAGTGCACCCACTATCCATAGTGTGCACTCGAAAAAGAACTGACGTACTAGGAGTTCCCTCCATCCATACAGAATCGGTAACGATTCTTCACCACACGCACCCACACGCACCCACACGAACCCAAAACGCATCGCAAAACGCCCACCCACGGCACACGCGCTCATGGCATTGATGTCAAAGGCTGATTAGGTGGGTGCAAATTTGCCCTTGTGTAGCAAGGCTTAGCGAGGGCTATCGTTAAAAGGTTTAATGCGAAGTAGCTTTAAGCTTACTTCCCGAAATTCTAGATGTAATTTTGCCATTTTACTGTCGAATGCTTGTGCGCTCTATTTGCTTATGTTTTGGGGAACAAAACAGTGTAAAAATTATAAAACAGTTCCCTACACTGTTTGATTTCGCATGGTAGGGGCTTGTTGGTTATTCCAGAAAATAAAGTTCCTGAGTTTAAGAAGTGACTTGTTGAGTATTACGAAGGCGAAAATTTACAGATGAGTGCTTCGTTTATGAGGGAATATTGTTGGAGACATTAAAAGTGTTCTCACTTGTGCTCAGCTTGTAAGGCGGGTAAAGTCTCTTCTTGTTTAAGCTTATTGTAAAAAACCAATCTTTTGATATTCTTATAATTAAAGTAAGTAATTTATCATCCACACGAAAGGTGTTTGTATGACACAGCGTAGGAAGTTTACCGCACATACAAAAGATATTAGCCTAACGGTAAAGAGAGCCGATTCTTTCAATATCAGCTATAGTAATTGCAAAAAAGATATATTCCAAATTGAAGAAAATCAAAATGGCATAAAGCTTGTTCAAACAGAAGAAGTACCATCGTTTCACTGGTTAAGCTGGCTTAGTAAAGGCGCTCCTGAAGTTATTGTTTCGCTACCAGAGCATGTTGATGTTTGCGAGATTGAAGCTGAATCGAATCAGGTTTTGATTACTGACATCCAAGTAGACGCGATGTATGCAGAGGTTCATAACGGTAAAGTAGAAGCAAGAAACGTTAAGGCAAATGATATTTTCTTGAAGTGCCTTAATGGCTCTGCTGTAGCTGCAAACGTAGAGGCAACAAATGCATGCACACTTGATACGCTCAATGGCACGAGTGTTTTAGAGGGAGCAATTACACCAGATGCGTGTGTTGAAGTGGGGTGCGAGAATGGCAGTATTGAAGTTTCCGAAAAGCATAAAGCTAATTTTGGGTATAAAGCAGACGGACGAGCTCACTACATCGTACATTGTATGAATGGAAAAGCTGTCGTGCAGTAATAACGTGACGTAGCAACGCGAGGTAGCAGCATACCATATAACGTGCACTAGCGGCGTGCGGTAACAATACGCAGCAACGACGTGCAGCAACTACGTGCAGTAGCAACATCTTTTTGGTGTATTTACGCCTCATAGCTGGGTTGATTGCTTGATTTCACAATTGAGTTTGCTCGAAAATTTTGTTGCTATTTTAGACGATATGTTGCCTTTGTGCTTCATACTTACGCTATCAACTGTCAGCGATAATTCTCAATAACCTTGAATGTAACAAGGTCAAAGGATAAAGCTTAGTTTATATTATAATATGAGCGTTGCAGTTAATGTGAGTGCTGCAGTTAACATGAGCGTTGCAGTTAATGTGAGTGTTGCAGTTTTATAATGTGCCTGTTGCAGGTAAGAGTGCGCCGCGCTTTGTGTGCGCCTGTGATCGTTGAAAAGGGGAGTATATGAGTGAGCTCATTGCGCAAATTTGGACGCCTCAAGTGCAGTTTTTCGCAGTAAGCACCATTATTTTTTTCGTTTGCTTGTATGCGCTTTCAGTTGTGTGGGTTGCGCGCGATGCCTATGCTCGTGGTTGCTATTGGATTCCCTGGACGCTCGTGGCACTTATTCCTCTTCTGGGTGTAATTGCGTATTGTTTGTTACGTCCTAGTTTTTATGTAGAAGATTCGCAAGTGCAAGACCTAGCATATGAATTACAGAAACGCCAGCTTATGCAGTATGGATCGTGTCCGCAGTGTTCGCAACCAATCAATGATACGTTTATTGTTTGTCCGTATTGCGCTGCACCGTTAAAGCACGTGTGCACTCAGTGCGCAAAACCGCTTGATGTATCGTGGAAGGTGTGTCCGTATTGTGCAACGCCTTGTGCTGATAACAAAAGCTGAGCTTCCAGCAACGATACGTCCGACAACGTCCCTGATAGTGTGGTTGAAAACGGGAAGAACGGCGTGGAATAACACTCCGCACTATCAGATTGCAATTGTGTGCCTGCTAACAGTAGGCGAGGCACCAGCCTTGTTTCTCATTCAATAGATTGTACGCAATTACCTATGCGATTGTGTTTTAATTTTGCGTACTTTATGAAGAACAGGTTATAGTTACTAAAAATCAGTTCTAATCAATGTACTTATTGCGTTTTAAAAAATACTGTCCTTATATGTAAATGAAATACAAATTATGGCAAGATCTATTTGTCTATAATCCTTAGTATTATAGCTATGGTGTATCGTTATGCATACAGCTTATATCTATAAATAAGCAGTACATACGCATAATTGTAGCTATTAACAACATATTTATATAGTAATTTTTTTCGCAACTTATAAACTGTTATTTTAAGGAAACTTTAATTGTTGCGCCACCCTAACAAATTTGCTAGGGTAGTAACGTTAATGCAGTAGCTATGTGAGGTTAGGGTAAGGATAGTACTATGATTAACGATTATTTTGAGCGTAGTAATTCGCTTGAGAATAACGAAAACTGTTCATTATCGGCAAAAAGCAAAGCGCGCTGGGGGCGTGCTCATGCGCAAAAGCGCTTAAAGCGTCATGTTGCCACGTCGGCGGTACTGTCTGCTACCTTAGCACTGTCAATGGCTTCTCCTGCTTTTGCTGCTTTAGAGCATAGCAATGCTGCGAGTGGTGTATCCCAGACACGTGACACGCGTTCAAGTTCTGATACTTCGAGCGCTGGCAACGCTGCTTCGGAACAAACTATTCAGCAAATTAAAGATATTGCCGATAAGCTCTTCAAAAATGAAACTATTATTCCGTATCTTATGGGTACCGGCTATATTAAAACAGCTGAGGGTACAAACTATGATGTAGCGGTGCCTAATGATAAATTGAAGTACATAGGAGGTAAGCAGTATTTAAATGATGCTACACGTATTGCACCAGGATTAATAGAAGATGCTGTTTTTTACCAAATTTTAAGTGAAGCGGCACGAGCAATAGAAAAAGCTCCTCGCGTAACAGAAAACGAAGCTCGGAACTTCCTTGATACATTAAAAGGCATTTTGCTTACCTATGGTGTTAAAGACAAAACGTCGCTTCAAGATGATGGCGAGTATTTGTTATTGAGCAAAGCCAAGAACGCGTATAATGTGAAATTTCAAGAAATGCAACAAGCAGAATATGGTTCTAACATTTATGTACCAACAGGCAAAGAGAACACACAAGCAAAAGAACTTTTTGCACGTGCGGAATTAGTCAAATGGGGAAATTATTTAGATCTGAATTTTCTTACGGACTCAACGAAAGTTCGCAATGTTTCGTTGGTATACATGGAGCCTTTTCTGAATAAGCGTTTTAATACAGAGCTTGGACATGTTGGCAACTCTACGAGTGCCGATGGTATCCAGGATGTTGGAAACAACATTTTTACGGTACAAATTCCAGGCGAGTTTTCGGCTACGCAACTTATGTGTACAATCAAGTACACTGACGCACAGGGAAAGGAACGTAAAGTTGGCCCCGTTGGCATAGATATTGATTATGATGCTGTCAATAAAGCTCCTAATATCCACTCGGATGGTCATAATTACATTTCTAGCGAATATGACGAGCAAACAAAAGCTCGTCTTTCGTACTGGATAGTCCGTGGTGAAGCAATTCTTAAAGGGCTTGATAGAAATAATGCTGAACATAAGCAACGTATCGATGAAATTAACAAAGCCATTCAAGAAATAAAAGAAAATCTTAAGCAGCCACGGCCATCGTATACCAAGGCGCTTGCATCAGCGGTTCCTATTTATAAAACGGAAATTGCATTTGCCATCTCTAATCATCTTACGGATGTAGTAACTTCACATCGTACGATGCTTGCTGAAAAGAATATTATTAACGAGAAAAAATACACCAAAGAGAGCATTGAAACATATAAGCAAAAATTAAATGAGTATGATGCAGAAGCGAGTAAACACATTCTCGATATATCAAAACTTCTCAAAGATATAAAAGTGTTGGACGATGCAACTACTGGCTCCATTCTTGAATATAACGCTTCTCGCCTGGAAAATATCGTAAAGCAAGTCGCCAATTTAAAAGAGACAGATTATGACATGCGTTCGTATTATGCCTATAAAATTGCACTTGACGATGCGCAAAACTGGCTCAAAACTATAAAGCGTCGCCCACCACTTGATGAAACTGCCGATTATACTTCAAAGTTGCTTACTGCACTTGGAGCATTAAAAGGCAAGCAAGGAGAAGACAAACCTTTTACAGTTACTGAGCCACAAACTCCTGGTACATCAGGAGAAACGCAACAACAAGATGAAGCTGTAGTTGACGTGGCATTGAATATTAAGCCAGATGCTGGATCGTTTGTAGTACCAAACTTTTATGAGCCTCAAGGTAAGCTGGACAAAAAGAACCATACTCTTACTATCTATCTTACGAAAGAAGCAGAGGATAAAGTTAAACAAATAGATTATTCTGGAGCTGGCTCAGTACAAACTACTGCCAAAGTAACAACAGAAGGCGATAGAAAAGTTATTGTTCTTACCAACTATCGCCTTAATTCCAGCAATGCTATTCCTGCCGATATTGCGTTTACTGTTAATGGTGTAACAAAGTGGAATAATGCTTCTACCATTGCATTTACAGAACTTGCAGCTATTAAGAAAGAAAAGCAAACAGTAAAAGCACGACTTGAAGCATTAAAGAATGAGTACACAAAAAAAGGGGATGACAATGTGTTAAGCATTCTCATTCTTCCCGATACTCAACATAACAAGTTCACGATAGCTCAAGATTTAGAGCCGCTTATTCCTGATGTGCTTATTTCGCGTTCATTAAACGTTGCTAAAAAAGTAACAACGGTATGTACGACGCTGGAAAAAGATTCTACATTGACTGATGAACAGCGTATGAATCATATTGATACTGCAGAAGACATGCTTAAAACCTGCAATCAAGTATTACGCCCTTACAATGAGCTCTTTAAGCAAATTAGTGCTGCTAAAACGCGCGTTGCAGCACTACAAAAATCAGAGCAGGAGAAAAAAGCAGCATACAATTATATTGACGAAATTCAACGTAACTTTAAGGCTGCAATTTGGTGGAAAGATACCGATTTTAAAAAAGCAAAAGATGAGCTTGAACACATTGAGCAAAAAGCTATCGTAACTACTCAGGCAAGCAATCAATATCAAGCAGCAGTTCAAGAACTTATTACAAAAGCACAAGCACTGTTAAAAGAAAAGGAAAATAATAAATTCCCTGAAAATACACAGCTTATGTATGCTGCTATTACACAAGCTATGAATGCTGTTCAAACGGTAGATTCTAAGCAAAAACAAGATGATGTAACAAAGGCTCTACAAAGCGCCATGGATGCTTTTAGTAACTCGATTAATGCTTCTGACATTTCAACGCTTAAGACACAAGAAGTTAAGGAGCTTGTTAAAACAGCATCAAAGCTTGAAATGGGTAATCATCCTGCAGGAGCTTGGGCAGTTCTTCAAGCGCAGATTAATGCAACGCGCGACATGCTTGCTCGTGCCGATTCACAAGATGCAGTTGAAACAGCAAAGAAACAACTTGAGCAACAAATTGCTAAATTTAATTCATCTACCAAGAGCGCTGTAACTCCATTAGTGGCGGGCAAATCGTTTGCAGAGGCTACGTATGTTATTCCTGATAGAACGAGCGATCATGCATTCTTAAACGCAGCGGTTTGGTCAATTGCTAAAATTAGTTACGATGGCTCTGCATATAATGCTGTTCTTACGTTAAAACCAGCACTGGATAGACAGGGCATGCCGTATGCTGCTACAACTAAAGTTGAGTACAGCTATAATGGAACAGATTGGAAAAGCGCAACTACGCTAACAAGTGATCAGAACGTTTTGCCTGATTATAGTAATAATACGTATGTTACGAGCATCTCTGTGCCGCTGATTGCTGACAACGTTCTCAACGATAAGCCGGTGCATATTCGCGTTACGTATGTTGAGCGTATAGAAGATCAGCGTGACAATGCTGCTCATAATGAAACTAAGCTTGATACAGCAGACGTGATTTTTGATTCACAGACCTTAGCTGAATATAAGCCCTTGCATGACACGATTGATCTTAAGAAGCTTGTACAGGCGTACAATGCTCAACAGTATGGCGTCAATACGCAAATTGCCGAACAGTCGGTTGTAGAAAAGGCAAAGAAGCTTATTGCTAACCCTGATACAGTAAGTGATGTGCAAGAAACGACATTGCTTTTACGCCATGGAAATGCTAAACAACCTGTTAAGAAAACTAAAGAGTGGTTGGATGCAGCAAGCGCGATGGCTGTCGTCCTCAAAACGGCACAAAACTTTACTCAAGATGCTAGTTTTAAGAAACTACCGCCAGAAAAACAACAGGCTTTCATTGCAAGTATTGAGGAGGCAACGAAGTATATCCTTGCCGACTCAACACACTCCAAGGATGAGCTTGACGCAAAACGCGAAGCGCTTAACAGCTTGTATAATGAATTAGTTGAAAAAACGGGAGTTGTAACATTATCGCCTTTAGAGAGTATGTTGGGTAAGGCGAATAAAATTCAGCAGGGGCGCAAGTCTGACGATGCATGGAATGTCTTTAAGAGTGCATTATTCGAAGTGCAGACTCAATATTCAAAATGGAGCATTGCGCTACCGACATCACAAGAGATAGTTGCTAAGGAAGTCAATAAGCTGGAAAGTGCAATAAATACGTTCAATAGTACGAGCGATGAAGCTCTCAATTTAGATGAGTTAAAGAATGATATTACTTCCGCACGTAATTTATTAGCTGCTTCACCGGCTGCACCTCATATGCAACAAATGTTGAATCAAGCTATTAGTGCTGCAGAGCAGTTTTTGAAAAATGTAGACAACTCAACATCGAAAGCTGATTTGCGTTATCAGCTCACCTTATTGCAAAATGCAGTGCAAAACTATAAACGCTCTTTGTCGCTTACACCAAATCCAGGTCCTAGCCCTCAGCCAGGTCCTGGCGGATCGGGAACGCAGCCAGGTGGTGGAACAGAAAATCCACCTGCTCCTGGCCCAGGACCTAACCCACAGAATCCGCAAGATAAGCAAGAATACACAGTGTCGCTGTTTGTGAAAAATAAGGATAAAAATGCCTTATCAGCTGCAGACCCTTGCGTCTATTGGCGTGGTGTACTTGATCAAGCGAACAATAAAATGTACCTGTCGCTTACTCTTGTTCCAATGTTGAGCAATAATCAAAACACCCCAGGTAAATATAATGTTCTTGGCGGTATCACTAATTTAGAATATCAAGTTCCATCAGGTGGTGCTTGGAAAGCCATGAATTTAAGTACAAACGACCTGAGAAACATTCCTCAATATAATTTCTCAGCAAGTGCGAAAGGCTATACGTATCCATCAGGTGCTTCTTTAGAGTTACCTGCAGACGCTATAGCATCTAATCGTGATACCGTTATTCCTATTCGTGTGCACTATTTTGCGGATGGTCTTGGGGTGTCTGAAGCAGAAGCGCTTTTGTATGTGAGTGGCGATACGCTTACTACGAAAGTACATAACGAGTACTGGAGCTATAGTCGTAAGCATCTTGTAAGTCAACGTGCGTTTATCAAGATGAATAAAATTCCTATTACGGTAGAAGCAATGAAAAACGCAGTAAACGATGAGCGGAATTATGCTTTAAGCTCGGTAAACGCGATGCGTGCTTATGGCAGATTATTGCTTGCAACAGCAGACGCGCTAAAAACATATCCTACCTATAAGAATGCAAGTGACGCCAATAGATCTAAACTAGATACTTTGTATCAACAACTTAAGCCACTTTGTGTAGCCAATTCTCAAGCAACAGAGCAACAGATTGCTACAATTGCTGGTGACTTCAAAGCAGTATCGTCACTGATTGTTGAGGCAATGGAGGCGAACGGGTCACTATTGTCGCAAAGTGGGACAGCTAAAGGTGTAGGAACGCCGTGGTATGAGGCTGCGCCTGAGCCTAATCCATCAGTGCCAGGCGGTAGCGATCCTTCGGTGCCGACACCTCCTCCTGCGCCATTCCCGTCAATCCCTGTGCCACCTGCGCCAATTCCTGGTGGACAAGGCGGCGGCTCACAAGGCGGCACACCAGAGGGTGGTTCGCAAGGTGGCGGTACGCAGGGCGGCTCTGGCGAACAAACACCTGAAGCGCCGGGCATTGCCTCGCTTGCTAACAACCCACTTCAGCAGCAAGTTCTTGATACCGAGCGCGATTTAGTTCCCTTAACAGCAAAGCAATTTGCACCTGTTGTTGAAGCAACACATCCTGTAAAGCCATTTGAGCAGGTAACCAATCGAGTTGCTGGTGATACGGCAATGGAAACGATGTCCAAAGTTATTGACGAGACATTTAATAAAGCGCGCACGGTTGTTCTTGCAAGCAAGGATGGTTACTGGGATGCGCTTTCAGCAAGTGCGCTTGCAGGAGCTTTGAAGGCGCCTGTTTTGCTTTCAGGACGCGATGCTCTTCCGCAAGAAACTATCGACCAGCTACAACGGTTAGGTACGAAACGCGCGTATCTTGTTGGTGGACGCTCCGTAATGTCGAATTCCGTGGTTGATCAATTGCACGCCTTAGGCATTTCTACGGTAACCGTTGCCGGAAAACGAGCGCAGGATACTTCCAACATGGTTGCACGTAAGCTTCCATCGAGCGATGTATGCTTTATTGCAACAAGCTGGGGCTACCAAGACGCACTTTCTGCATCAAGCTTTGCTTATGCCAAGAAAGCACCTATTTTCCTAGCAAACGATGCAGGAATGCTTGATCGCTCAACGCTTGCATGCATACGCTCAAAGAATTTCAAGCGTGTTGTTCTGATTGGTGGAGAAAGTGTTTTGGCACCTGCATTGGTACAGCAGCTGAATCAAGCGGGCGTAAAGAATATTCAGCGCATTGCAGGAGAAACCGCTTATGACACGTCAGCGCTGTTTGCACAGTGGGCACTTAACCATGGTATGAGAGCGAATAACATGGCTATTGCTACGGGTTATGGCTACGAAGATGCTCTGGTTGGGGCAGCGTTATGTGGCAAGAAGGGCTCTGTAATGGTGCTTGCTGACGATTCCAATACCACCGCTGTTGATTTAATTGTTGATGCGCAAAAGAATAAAATTAGTAACTACTACATTTTGGGTGGTCAAAGCGTTGTTGGCGAACGTGTAAGCGAAGGACTTGAAAACGTATTTAGCTCGTTTGGCGATGATGTTAATGCAGCAGACAGCGCGGATGGCGCTTCGCTTGAGGCTGACATAAACGATACGCACGATAGCGACAATTCACAGTCAAGCTCTACACCTGCTACAAGTGAGAATATTGAAGCAGATATTAACGAAGATTAGCTAACAGTGCGATAGAAGAGAGAGCAGTATGTTTGATGCAAGCATACTGCTCTTGCTGAGCACAGTTGCTGTTCTGCCTGTTGAAAACATGCTGGTAGGAATGTCGTCCGTAAAACGGGTGCACTGTTACGTTAGGGATAGGGCGCATGTGGGTATAAGCAAGCATCCGTACGTTCTAAACTTTAAGGGGGGGGCAGTTTATGAAGAAATCAAAAGCAATGATTAAATTGGGTTCATGTGCGCTAGCGGCAGGAGTTTTAAGCGTAGGAGCGCTGTCTATAGGGGATGCTCCGCAGGTATTGGCGTTTTCTTCTGCTGAACACTCTGTTGTACAAACTGCCTATGCCGATTCGTTTACGTGGGGAAATCTGCCCGATGGTACTTACGAAGCACAGTGGAGCGGAGGCGATTACAACCATTACTTTGGTATAGTGTTTCTTAATCCAGCTACCGTACAAGTTGTAGGAAACACGTATACCGTTACCATTCCACTTAAGTCAGCGGGAATGCAGGTCATGAACTATATAAAGGTAAACGGAGCTGAAGCGTGGAAGCAAGGCGATAGCATATCGAGCATTTCGTTTATTATGAGCTCTTCCAGCAATACGGTTAGTGTAAAGGCGAGTTATTCTGCTGGTGAACAGGAAAACACGCCGCGTACTGTACCTTTAACATTTACTATATCTAAGCTTATTTCACAAGCGGACAACACAACACCATCAAATCCAGCTGGCTCATCAAATCCAGACAATACTACATCACCCTCTGAGCAGGCAGCTGAGGATGAAAATCCCGATATTGAAGACGAGTTGCGTGTTATTCCCGAGCTAGGTATCAAGCGTTTAGCTGGTGAAACAGCAGCCGATACCATGCAAGCGATTGTTCAAACTGCTTTTCCTCATACCCGTAAGACAGTGGTACTAACAACCAATGCAGCGTATTTTGATGCGCTGTCCGCCAATGCGCTTGCAGGTGCGCTGCATGCGCCGGTGTTGTTAACAGACATTAATGAACTACCAGCACAAACGCGTTCTGAATTGCAGCGCATGCAAACAAAAACGGTGTATATTTGCGGTGGCTCACTAGTGGTATCTCAGGCAGTAGAAGATGAATTAAACCAAATGGGCATTAAAGTAAAGCGCATATTCGGAGAAATGGCAGACGATACTGCCAATAAGATTGCGCGTACACTTCCGCGTATATCAGATACGTGTTTTGTGACCACCAGTTGGGGGTATGCAGACGCCCTTTCTGCATCAAGTTTTGCGTATGCTAAGCAAGCACCTATCTTTTTAACCAATTATGACGATGGCACGCTGAGCAGTGCAACGCTAGAAACTATCAGATCTAAAGGTTTTAAGCGCGTCATTATTGTTGGTGGTACAAGCGTTGTGTCGCCAGAAGTTGAGCAGACGCTGAGCGCATGGGGGATAGCGAACGTTGAGCGTGTTGCTGGTGAAACATCTTACGACACCAGCTTGCAACTTGCGCAAAAGTTGCTTTCAATGGGATTGCGTGCCAACAATATGGGTATTGCTACAGGGCTTGATTATCTTGACGCCTTATGTGGTGCTGCATTATGTGGGCGCTACGATTCAGTAATTGTTCTTGCTGATGACACTAATAGCTCAGCGGTGGAAACGTTTATGGCTCAAAATCGTATGGCTATTAAAAGTTATGCGATTTTTGGTGGCAACGCTGCTGTTGGTGAAGACACTGAGCGTACTATTGTAGACACATTACAGCGCTAGTGGTGTAAGGAGCGCAGCGCAGTTTTGTAATACGTATCCTACCTGCGATTATGATTTCAACATCATGTGCAATCGAGAGTAGAGGAGTCAGTTTGCCGCGTACCTGCATAGTATGCAAAGAGATGTGTTATTCATAGGTAACTATAGTTGTGTATTGTTGTAAAAAGTTATCTATGGTTAAATATTAATGAACAATCATGAGCGCTTGTTGCTATCGTGTTTAGACATACATTCGAGCGCTTATATACGAAAGGTTGAGTGAGTATTATGGCTTCAGGAAAGCTATTATCAACAGGAGCAAGCGTTGCACTTGCAGGCGTTTTGTCGCTCGGTATTGCAAGTGGGGTAGCGTTTGCTGATGGTACGTCTTCGCAATCGGCGCCGAACACTGCGCAAACTCAGCAAACGGCTGTTTCATCATTTGAGAATTTGCCCGATGGCACGTATCAAGTGCCTGTAGCTGCTTATCAAGCAGCTAATCCCAGTCAAAAGTCAATGATGAACGCGGCTGTTAGTAGTGTTCCGGCACAATTAACAGTTAAGAAAGGCGTGTATACGCTTTCATTGACCGTAAAACAAATGACAGTAGGCAAGGATACGGCTGGTGTATCTGAGGTTGGCTTGTTTGAAAACTATGCGTATAACGCACAGCAGTATGTAAAGCCTGAGGGTGCTACAAAACAGCTGTTCAAAGAACAAACTCCAACGAAGATGGGTTCAGATGCGCCTATTTCGTTTACGCTTACCGATGCAATGAAGAAATCGCGCGCTGTTGCGTTAAGCTTAACGATTCCATTTCATCATTCAACTGAAGCAGTGGTATTGAAGTTAGATACTTCTAAATTCGATGCGAATGCAAAAAAAGCAGCTGATGAAGCTAAACAAAAAGAAGCTTTGGCAAAGCAACAAGAAGAGCAGGCAAAACAGGCTCAGCAGCAAGCTGAAAGCGAGCAAGCTCAAGCAGCTCAGGATGCACAAGAGGCCAGTGACGAGCAAACGGTTGATGGTTTAATTGTTGGCGCATCATACAAAGTACCTTTGCATTTCTATAAATATAAGGCATCAGGCGATTCTATGTCGGGTAAGTTCTTTGGTGATTATGCAGTAGCTATCCCACAGGCTGATGGAACGTGTGAATTGCGTTTTTCTACCAATCGTCCCGATTTTCTGACGCGCGTTGCATACAAAGGTCGTACTGCGAAAGTATTGCGTGAATCGTCAACAAGCAGGGAATATAGCATTACTATTCCAGCAACAAATAAGGAATTTGTAGCAACGCTTGCCTTTACCGTTGTGCCCATGAACCACATGACGGTAGAAGCTGATATGCATGTATATATGAACAGGGCAGAGCTCATTGAAAAAGGTGCAAGTGCTCATGCAAGTTCAACATACACCGGATCTGTCGGTAAAGACGGCATGCCAAAAACTGGCGATATGGCTGTTGTTGCTGGCTTTGCTGGATTAACAGGAAGTGCGGCAATTATCGCTGCTGTTGCTGCTGCTCGCAGGCGTTTTGAGCACTAAACATTAGAATGTCATTACGGGGGCACCTTTGGCGCCCCTTTTTTCTCTGTTCATGTGCGCTCTGTACGCGTTATAGTGCGCTTTTATGATAAGAAAGAGTTACGTATGAACACGTCTATGAATTCCTTTATTATGCGTAGTATGCATTTTCTAAAAACGCAACGCACTCGCACAGCCCATGCACTACTGGTAGCGTTTTTTGTGCTTACTACTTGTTTTGCTAGTTCAGTTGCCTTATGTATTGCCGATGCGATGAAAGCGTGCCCATCGTGTGCCTACGCAGCTACATCGCTTGCTTTAAGTGCAACAACACAGCCAAGTTATGAAAACCCCTACAACGGCGTTATTGAAGATTCGGGTGGTGTGCGTGCTCGCGCACTCGGCGAATCAATGGTAAATAGTACGGTTGACAAGCAAGCTTTTTTTGAGCGTGATACGGATGGTCATTGCTTTGTAACGTTGCGCCTCCACCAGGGAAAAGAGATTGGCGATGTAAAGTTTCAAAGTTCAAAAGATGACAAAGGTGCGTTTTCAGAAGCGATCGCTGCTCAAACAATGCAAAAAAATGCTAAAGCAAATACCATCGATGTGCGCGCTCAAGTAAGTTCTCAAGATGCTGCTCTTCGCGTGTCTATGTATGTTGAACCGATGGGTCGCTATGTAATTTATTTTGTAAAGCTAGCGCAGTTTGAGCCTGGCAATGCAGGTGGCTTTGTTGAGTCAGTTAAGCCAGGTGAAGGAAGTGACGATACCACTGCCGCTGCGACAACTAATACGTCGACAGCTCAAGGAAGTAGCTCGGATGCTGCTGCAACGCAGAAGTCGTCATCTTCGGCAGGATCTAGCACAAGTGCAACGTCAGGCGTTAAGGAATTTAATGGCGATGGAGCTCCTGTTGGCAGCGACACCAAAGCTGCTGCCAATTCGCTGAATTATCCACTTATTATAGGTATTATTGTTGTGGTGTTTATCGTTATTGCCTTGATTGTAAATTTTGCCATACTAGCGCCAGCACGCAAACGTGCCCTTGAAGCGGCATGTTCTGCAAGTAGTAAGGCAACGCGCGTAGCAAGTACCACGCCGGCTTCTTCTTCAAGTGTAGCTGCCGCGACCGTATCAAATTCTGCTCCAGCGTCTGCAACAGCGCCATCAAGCGCCACAGACGACTCTGATCATGCCGATACATCGCAGCATTCATAAGCATGTAAGTGCCTGGTATATGACAGTATTTGACTGCATACCGAACATGTACAGTACAAGCGTTCACAAGCAGATTCGCAGCGTATGGTATCGTGTGGTTGCTTTCTGCTGCGCTTGTTTTATAGCGCTTGCGTGCACGTCGTGTGTGAACCAACATCCCGAAACAGCAGCGGGTGTTCCTGCAGAAGATCGTCTTATTGCAACATCACCTGCTGTTGCTGCTATGTGTGATAAGCTCGATTTGAACCTTATTGGCATTCCGAAAACAGCATTTACGCTGCCTGAACGATATGCTGATTTGCCTGTTATTGGCCCTCCTATGGGTCCCGACATGGAGCTTGTTGCAAAACTGCATCCTAGTTACCTACTCTCACCGTTGTCACTTCAAAACGACTTATTGCCACGGTATATTGCTATTGGCAAGCCCTCTATTTTTGTAGATTTGAACAGTGTTGATGGTTTGTATGATTCACTTATGTATCTAGGAAACAAGTTTGATAGGCGCGCTCAGGCGCAACAGCTGGTTGAACAGTATCATCAGTTTATGAACACGTATCAACAATCTATAGCAGGTAAACCGCGTCCACGCGTATTGCTGCTGATGGGTGTACCTGGATCGTATATTGTTGCTACACCGCATAGTTACGTTGGTAGTTTAGTAGCGCTGGCAGGTGGCGAAAACGTGTATTCTGATAGCGATGAACTATTTTTGAACGCCAATACTGAAGATATGCTTGCGCGCGATCCGGACATTATTTTGCGAACATCTCACGCTTTGCCCGATGAAGTTATGGCAATGTTTGCGCAGGAGTTTTCCACAAACGACATCTGGAAACATTTTCGCGCCGTTAAAGAACAACGTGTATACGACTTAGCCTATGATAGGTTTGGAATGAGCGCCACCTTTGCATATCCGCAAGCACTTTTCGATTTGCGCGCGATTTTTTACGAGCATGCACATGGTACCAGCGGTAATCAGGCTAAAGTGCTCGATGCTCAGCCACGTGGGACAAACGCGCAAGCAGACGGGACAGCCTCGCCAGCAAATGGGGTGGACATTTCACCTCATACGGACAGAACACTCAAAGGCGGAAATTAGCTATGGCGAAAACAATTCAAAGATTGCTTATTGTTGTGCTTACGTGTGGTGCGCTTATCGTGCTGTTTGCAGCTGCTGTAAACACAGGTACACTTAAAGTTGCTCCATCGCAGTTGTTTAGCGGTTTATTTATCAGTTACGATGATACGGTAGCAACTATTTTTGACTTGCGCTTTCCACGTATTTTTATTGCTTTGTTGGGCGGCGCGGCGCTTGCGGTATCAGGCGTGTTATTGCAGGCGGTTATTAGAAACCCTCTTGCCGACCCTGGTATTATCGGTATTAACGCAGGTGCAGGATTTGCTTCCATTTGTGTAGCGCTGTTTGCGCCTGTGCTGTTTTATTTCACGCCTTTGTTTGCTTGCTTAGGTGGCATTCTTGCGTTTTTGCTGGTGTATGCGTTGTCGTGGCGTGGCGGAAGTTTGCTTCCTATTCGTATTATTTTAGTAGGTATTGCAACGGGAGCGTTATTTTCAGGTTTGTCTGCAGCATTTTCTGCAGGTACAGGCGGTGTTATGAGCGGTGTTGCTAAGCTTATTGATGCCAATATCACTATGAAAACATGGAGTGACTTTAAAACACTTGCAGCCTATGTCATTCCGTTTTTGCTGGTAGCGCTGCTTTGCGCAAAGCGTTGCGACCTTTTGATGCTTGAAGACAAAACCGCTCGCTCGCTTGGTGTTGATGTGGGTAAAAGCAGACTTTTTATTTCGGCAGTTGCTGTTGTGTTGGCATCCATTTCAAGCGCTATTATAGGTCCTATTAGCTTTTTAGGGCTTATCGTGCCGCATTGTGCGCGTTTGCTGGTAGGTTCGCACCATCGATGGCTTATTCCTTACAGCTGTATATTGGGTGCTTTTATGTTGTTGTTTGCTGATACGCTTGGGCGCGTTATTGCTGCTCCGTATGAAATAAGCGCTGCTGTTATTATGTCGGTAATCGGTGGACCTGCATTTATTATCTTATTATTGAAAGCGCGTGATACGTATGGACAATAATCAAGCCGCATTTACGCTTTCTCACGTTAGTTTTTCGTACGGGAAAAAGCAGTTATTTTCCGATTTATCGCTGAGTATTCCCGAGGGGAAAATTACAACGCTTATCGGTGCGAATGGATCGGGCAAAACAACATTGTTTAACCTGATGACAAAAAACTTAAAGCCAGCACAAGGAACTATTCTTTTGCGCGAGGGCAACGTTTCACAATTGCGCTTATCTGATTTTGCCCAGCTTGTTGCTATCGTGCATCAAAATAATACTGCACCAGGTGATATTACCGTTGAACAGCTTGTGCGCTACGGACGTTTCCCCTTTCATGCTCATCGCTCTCGTATGCTTACTGCACGTACTCATGAACACGCTAATCACAAAACGCTGCATCAAGTATTGCGTGAAGAGGACGAGCGCATGGTTACCTGGGCACTTGAAGTATGCTCGCTTAACGAGGTGCGCAGCTGTGCAATTAATTCGCTTTCAGGAGGTCAGCGTCAGCGTGTGTGGATAGCTATGTCGCTTGCCCAGGGAAGCGACATTGTGCTCCTAGATGAGCCAACAACCTATCTTGATGTTCGTTTTCAGCTGGAAATTTTGCAGCTTATGAAAACGCTTAATGGTACGTATGGTAAAACGATTATCATGGTATTGCACGATATTAACCAAGCGATTCATTATAGCGATAATCTTGTTGCGCTGCGTGAGGGCACGGTTCTTGCTAGCGGCGCGCCGTGTGAAGTGCTATCTGAACAGCTCATTGAGCAGGTATACGGCGTGCATTTGCGCCTTGCGCATATCGACGCGCTACCCTTTGTAGTTACTGTGTAAAACCTGTCTTGTGCACATTGATGGTATTAGTATATTTTGTTACATTTTATGTGCATTCAGCTATTAACTGGGTAAAGGTCATCGTATGAATAGCACACGCGACACAACATCCACTGCTGCGCGCGAAACAACAGCCGCAGCTTATGTACCCGCAGCCAAAAACACTCACGAACCCGCATCTTTGGTGGTGAAACCATGGGGAAGCATCAAGATAGGTGCTTTGTTGCTTGCTGTTCTATCAGCGCTCCTGTACAGCTTGAGTATTCCAATATCGAAAGTGCTACTTGAGCATATCGACCCGCTGATGCTTGCGGCAGCGTTGTATGGCGGCGCTGGTTTGGGAGTAGCCGTGTGGTATGGAGTTGACGCGCTGGTAGCGGGGAAACACAAGCGCACGCACACACAGTGTGCTGATGCGGAATACCCCAGCAGCGTACAAACACAATCATCGCTTTGCGTATCGGATATTTGGTGCGTGCTTGCAATGGTTGTCCTTAACATTGCATCGCCCATTTTGCTGTTGTTTGGCATACAGCTATCGTCGGCGTCAAGTGCGTCGCTGCTTAGCAATTTCGAGATTGTTGCAACGGCGCTCTTTGCATTTTTGCTCCTTCGCGAACACATGAGCAGGAAGTTTATTATCGCACTGGCGCTTATTACCTGTTCAAGCATCATTTTGAGCGTGCAGGTAGACGGCGTTCCTGAATTTTCGTGGGGCTCGCTTCTAATTGTACTTGCAACAATGTGCTGGGGCCTTGAGAACATCTGCACGCGAGCGCTGGCTTCCAAAAACACGTTTCAGGTGGTCATCGTGAAAGGCTTGGCGTGCGGAGCTGGCGCACTAGCGCTCGCGTTATTCTTTCGCGCACCGCTACCCAGTGCCGTTATTCTGGCATCGTCCCTGATAGTAGGCTTTTTATCGTACGGCGTAAGCATCTTTTTGTACATTCGCGCGCAGGACGTTTTGGGAGCTGCGAAAACAAGCGCCTGCTATGCAGTGGCTCCGTTTATCGGTGCAGCGTGTTCGATGCTTATAATGCGTGAGCGATGCGACGCGTTCTTTCTGATTGCGGCGTTCATTATGTTGTTCGGAAGCATTTTGGTGGCCTACGATACTATTGTGCGACGTCACGTTCACGTACATACGCATACTATCACGTGTGATGTGAACGGAACCCATCAGGTAATTACTATTACGCACGAACATCCGCACTACCATCTTGATGGACAAGACGGTCATACGCATATGTTCTCGAATCAGGGTTTTTCTATCAAATAGTACGAAGCATAATGTGTATGCGCTTGGTACATGTTTGCGTTTCCTGTATGCTTTCCTGCGGTTTTCTTCTTCGCGTGACACCTTGTTGTCAATCCTCAAAATAACAACATGAAGTATAAATCTATATTGAAGATAACAATATATTGTGCTAGACTGTCTTTCACTTCATTAAGGAAAACCTATGTATAGAAGGAACGATGCGTGCTTGAACGCGCGTTAGCGCAGCTTCTCGTGCTAGAGCTGCGTACCGTGCTCGTTTGGCGCGTGTACTTAGAGAGGAATACTATGCAAACTGTTTTACGTGACGCAGCATCGTCTCAATCGCCTGCGGAATACGCTTACGCTACTTCTCAGGGCAATATGCGTGCCGTGAACTGGAACCGCTTGCAAGATGAAAAAGATCTTGAAGTATGGAATCGAGTGACACAAAATTTTTGGCTTCCAGAAAATATTCCTGTTTCAAACGATTTGCCATCGTGGAGCGAGCTTAATCCAGCATGGCAGCAGCTTATTGTGCGTACGTTTACAGGTTTGACGCTGCTTGATACCGTGCAGGCAAGCGTGGGTGACATCGCGCAAATTCGCCATGCACTTACCGATATTGAACAGGCTAATTATGCAAATTTTGCCTTTATGGTTGCAGTTCATGCGCGCTCATATGGCACGATTTTTTCAACCTTATGCAGCTCTCAGCAAATTGATGAAGCGCAAGCGTGGGTTGTTAACAATGAAGCGCTCCAACGCCGCGCAAAAGTGCTTATTCCGTTTTATACGGGCGACGATTCGCTGAAAAGCAAAGTTGCTGCAGCTCTTATGCCAGGCTTCTTGCTGTATGGTGGATTTTATTTGCCGTTTTATTTGTCGGCGCGCGCCAAGTTGCCTAACACGTCCGACATGATTCGTCTTATTTTGCGCGATAAGGTAATTCACAACTATTACAGTGGATACAAGTATCAACAGAAAATTAAGCTTCTGCCTACTGACCAGCAAGAACATATGAAGCAGTTCGTCTTTAACTTAATGTACCAGCTTATCGATTTGGAAAAAGCGTACCTTTACGAGCTGTATGAGGGCTTTAATTTAGCCGATGAAGCGATTCGTTTTAGTATTTATAACGCTGGTAAGTTTTTACAGAATTTAGGTTACGATTCGCCCTTTAGTGAAGAAGAAACACGCATTTCACCTGAGGTTTTTGCCCAGCTTTCAGCACGTGCCGATGAGAATCACGACTTTTTCTCGGGTAGCGGTTCGTCATATGTTATTGGCACGACAGAAGAAACAACCGATGACGATTGGGAGTTTTAGTATGAATACCTTGCATGTCGTTTATTTTTCATCGCCATCTGAAAATACGCATCGGTTTGTAGAAAAGCTGCACGCAAGCGCCACGCGTATACCTTTTGATGGTACGCAGCATGTGCGCGTTAATCACGATTACGTACTTATTTGCCCTACGTATTCAGGTGGTGGTAAATCGGCACAAGGGACACTTGATACGCGCGGTGCTGTTCCTAAACAGGTTATTCAATTTTTAAACGATGAACATAATCGCGCTTTGTGTCGTGCCGTAATTGGCAGTGGCAATACGAATTTTGGCGACAGTTTTGCCATTTCAGGGGCTATTATCGCGCAGAAACTGGGTATTCCTATGGCGTATCAATTTGAACTTTCTGGCACGCGTGAGGATGTTGCACGTGTTCAGAAGCTTATTGATGGGGAAGTGGAGCTACCTGCTTGCGCTGTGCCCTCAGCAACTCATTCACACGAAAACGAAAGGTAAGGTTTGCATGTCAACGCCTACATCCGATTCTTATATTGCGCTCAACGCGCTTACTCGTTTTAAAGACCAGGAGGGTCACTTCCATTTTGCAGCCGATAAACAGGCTGTTCAGCAGTATATTGCTACTCAAATTGAGCCACATCGCAAAACATTTGCATCTGTTCGCGAGCGCCTTGATTATCTTGTGAGCAACAACTACTACGACGAAGCGGTACTGCATGCCTATGATAAGCCGTTTCTTGAAGAACTTTTTGCACTTGCGCACGCGCAGCACTTTGAATTTCCATCGTTAATGGGAGCAATGAAGTTTTATACCAGCTACGCCTTGCGCAGCGATGATAAAAAAACCTACCTTGAATGTTTTGAAGAACGTGCGGTGATGTGTGCTTTGTTTCTTGCACAGGGCGATACTTCGCGTGCTCGCGCGCTGACGCTTGATATTATTGCGAATCGCTTTCAGCCTGCAACGCCTACATTTTTAAACGCGGGTAAAAAGCGCCGCGGCGAGTTCATCTCGTGTTATTTGTTGCGCATTGAAGACAATATGGAATCGATTGCACGCGGTATTGCAACCAGTTTGCAGCTGTCAAAACGCGGTGGCGGTGTGGCGCTCTGCCTTACCAACTTGCGTGAAACGGGTGCTCCCATCAAGGGCTTTGAAAACCAAGCAAGCGGCATTGTGCCTGTTATGAAGCTTCTTGAAGATACGTTTTCGTACGCTAATCAGCTTGGTCAGCGACAGGGAGCTGGCGCAGTATACTTGCACGCACATCACCCTGACATTATGCGTTTTCTTGACACGAAACGTGAAAACGCCGATGAAAAAGTGCGCATCAAGTCGCTTTCCTTGGGTGTTGTTGTGCCGAATATCACCTTTACGCTTGCGAAAGAAAACAAGGATATGGCGCTCTTTTCGCCTTATGACGTGCAGAAAGTATACGGTTGCGCTTTAAGTGATATATCGGTGAGTGAAAAATATGACGAATTGCTTGCCTGTGACCAAATTAAGAAAACCTATATCAGCGCGCGCAAATTCTTCCAAACTATTGCCGAGTTGCAATTTGAGTCGGGCTACCCGTACTTGCTGTTCGAAGATACCGTAAACGAGCGTAATCCGCACAAAAAAGCAGGTCGTATTGTTATGTCGAATTTGTGCTCGGAAATTGCGCAAGTGTCAACGCCCAGCACGTTTAATGCCGATTTGCAGTTTACGCATATTGGAGAAGATATTTGCTGCAACTTAGGTTCTTTGAATATCGCAGCTGTTATGGACGCTGCCCCTGATTTTCCACGTATTGTAAAAGATGCCATTTATGCACTTGACAGCGTTTCGCGCTCATCCGATTTACAGTGCGCACCGTCTGTTAAGAAGGGTAACGAACGTAATCACGCTGTTGGCTTGGGTGCCATGAACTTGCACGGCTTTTTAGCAACGCACAAAATAGCGTACGCTTCTGCTGAAGCGGTTGATTTTACCGATATGTTCTTTTATACGCTTGCGTATCATGCGTTTAGCGCATCATGTGACCTTGCACAAACGATGGGTGCTTTTGCTGGATTTGAACAATCGGAATACGCCGATGGTAGCTACTTCAAAAAATATACAGAACACGATATAACACCTGCTACAACGCGAGTTGCCGAGCTTCTTCACGAGTGTGGCTTAGCACTTCCTACGCGTGAACAGTGGATTGCTCTTGCAGCGCGTATTGCAAAGGGTGGTCTTGCGAATGCGCATTTGATGGCAGTTGCGCCAACGGGTTCGATTAGCTATTTGTCGTCGTGTACGCCAAGCTTGCAGCCTGTTGTATCTCCTGTTGAAACACGCAAAGAAGGCAAAGTGGGCCGCGTATATGTGCCTGCGTATAGCATCGATAACGACAATTATCGCTATTACGAACAGGGTGCCTATGATGTTGGCTTTGAAGCGATTATCGATATTGTGGCTGCTGCTCAAAAGCATGTTGATCAGGCAATTTCATTAACGCTTTTCATGACATCACAAGCAACAACGCGCGATTTGAATCGAGCGTACATCTACGCGTTTAAGAAAAAATGCAACTCTATTTATTATGTGCGCATTCGACAAGACGTGTTAGAGGGAAGCGAACATTTGGAAAGCGATGAAGTTTTTGCTCCGCCGCAGGGCGACAAGCCGTTTCGCTGTGATGGCTCGGCTGAGTGTCAGGCGTGCATGATTTAGTGTGCGGGAGCGTGCCAGGTGTGCCAGCTGTAACGAGCGTTCGCACCCCCCGTGCATTTGCAACCGCTACCAGTGCATCGTTCGTTTCCGCTGCCTGCGTTGCCCGCGCCGTCCGTTCGCGACCGCCACGTGCGCCAGATATTTGCGTGTACATAATTGAGTAGTGTACAATTGTTACAGTATGGTACATCGTAAATTTATCGCGCACACAGGCGGCTGCTTATTCTATTGTGTGCTACTATAAGAACTGACGTAATTATGCGTTACTGTGCTTCTTATCCCAGTTCGTGCGTATATTTATTGCAGGAACATGCAAGAAGCTTTACGAAGAGAAAGGTTTATCGATGGCAACACTTACTCCAGAGATGAAAACATTTATCGAGAATAATTTAGCATGGATTGCAACGGTCAGCCCTGACGGTGAATTAAATATTGGCCCAAAAATGTCGATGTATGTCGTTGACGACAATCACCTTGCTTTTCACGAGCGTACCGCTGGTAAGCATTATCACAATATGGTTGCAGGCAGTCCTCTTGTTATTGCTTTTGCTAATTTGGAAGAAAAGGCTGGCTATCGCTTCCGCGGCAATGTGGTGCTGCACACCGATGACGATTTATACAAACAGCAAGTAGAAGTTGCAAATCAGCGCGGTACCAAAGTTCCTGCTGCTATTCCTGTGCTTGAAATTACGCGCATTGAAGATTTGTCAGCAGGCGCAAAAGCGGGCACAACTATCGCTTAACAGCATAGGTTTTAGTGAGTTAAGAGGCAAAACGCACATGAAACAAAGCATCGTGTTACATAAGCGCGCCATCGAGGCATTTGAAAATCCTGATGTCGTGCGTCACCGACTGCAGCGTGCATGTGTTGTTTTGCCTGCTGAAGTACGCGATCTTATTCGTAGGCGCTATCCGCATGAAATTCCGTATTCTATTCATGTAATGGATGACACGACCGTATTTTCTATTCCTCTTGATGATGAGGCGCGCTATTGCGTTTCTATTCCGTTTTTGCAAGTGTTCAATGAAAGTCTTATCAATTTCATGCGTTTTGCCGAGCACGATTTACAGCTTGATGTCGTGCGTATTTTCTTTGGACTTGAGAAACTTATTTGCGTTTACAACACGTCGTATACGTATAAAAATGGAAATGTGTATGTTGTAGAGGCGAAGCATAACGCTATTGGCAAGAAAAGCTTGGCGCATGCTGAACCGGTGCTTCCTCCCTCCAAGCAGGCAGTATGTGATGATTTACTGATGCGTGTTTCCGCGATTAAAGATATTTCGTCGTGTGCTCAGCGCGCGCGTTATTTTGAAAGCATTCAGCGCAGCGTTATGTATGATGTAGCGGATATTGCTATTGTCTACGACAGAACATCGCTTGATTTAGACACCATCGATGAAGAGTTTCGTCAGCTGTGCAATCAAGTGCACGGCATTCAAGACGACGGTCCTGGTTCTGGTATAACTGATTTATAGTTTCCTTTGGTATTATATGGTAGAGCGTTGGAACACGTGGTGTTGTATCGTGTGGCTTTTTGCCATGTGGCGGTGTGCTGTTTGGTAGTGAGAAATTTAGTACGCTACCATGTGCCGTGCGCTGTTTGATAGTGGCGAGCTTGAAGTTGTACCGCCGCGATTCATGGAGCGTAGTGAACATTACCATCCTCACGCGTGCGGATAATAGCTTTGGCGTTTGCGCAGCTGCTTTGGCTGTGCTGCAAGCAATTTCATTTGATAGAGAAAAGGGATAGGTATATATGGCAGAATTTATTGAAGGGAAGCGCCCGATTATTGAAGCGCTGCGTGAAAATGTGCCACTTATGCGTATTCTTATGGCAGACAATCTTAAGCGCGATCCTTTGGTACAAGATGTGTTGCGCAAAGCCAAACAACGTAATGTTCCTGTTGAAAAAGTTCCACGTCAAAAGCTTGATGATATTTCTCAGCGCGGTGTTCATCAGGGTTTTATTGCCTATACTGAACCCTTTACGTATGTGGGAGTTGGCGATGTGATTGCCCGTGCTGTGCGCGCCAACAAAGACGATAGTAGTAATCACGATGCACAATTAGTAGTAGTGCTTGACCATATCACCGATGCTGGAAATTTAGGCGCTATTATTCGCAGTGCAGAATGCGTTGGCGCAGCTGGTGTTATTATTCCGAATAAGCGTTCGGCGCGTGTTGATGCTACTACGTATAAAACCTCTGCCGGAGCGGTGGGACATCTGCCGATTGCTCTTACGGCAAATATCACACAAGCGCTCAAACGTTTGCAAGAAAACGGGTTTTGGACCGTGGCTGCAACCGAACATGCCTCAGAGGAGTTGTGGAGCGTAAATTTGCATGGCAATATTGCGCTTGTGCTTGGTAATGAAGCGCAAGGAGTTTCTCGTTTAGTGCGTGACGTATGCGATTTAGAAGGACGTTTGCCCATGCGCGGTAAGGTGTCTTCGCTTAATGTTGCACAAGCTTCAACAGCGTGTATGTTCGAGTGGGTGCGTCAGAATTTCTCGTAAGATGAAACAGCACGCAATGTCTTGTGCCACGCAATCTGCAGGGCGCCTAACACCGCACGCATCCGCGCGTTTTGCCGCGCAGCCAGCTTGTGCGACGCCTGTATATCGCCGTTCTCAGCGCAAACGCGTGTTGCTGATTGACGGATATAATGTGCTGCGATCGGGCACGTATTATACATGCGGTTCGTCAGATCATACCGATGACTTTTTTAATGCTGCTCGTGAACAGCTGATTAATGATGTGCTTCAATTTGCAGGGCACGATTATAAAGCTACCATCGTGTTTGATGGAGCAGGGAACCGCTTTTCCGATGGCGCACCGTTGCGCATTGGAGGCATCGATGTGGTGTTTTCGCCTGCTGGAGTATCAGCTGATAAAGTTATTGAACGGCTTGCTCATTGCGCGCGCGAGTCGGGTGCGGAAGTGCTGGTTGTGTCAAGTGATGCAACGGTGCAAGATACCGCCTTTGGTCTGGGTGTTGACCGCATGAGTGCACGTGGCTTTTGTGTGGAAGTAAAGCGTACTTCGCAGGAAAACCATGTAACGGAGTGCCCGCATAGAACCATAAAGCGTACGGTTGCATCGCGTATTCGCCCTGAAAGCTTGAAAGCTTTGCGAGAATTGCGTGATAGCTTATAGCGTTAAGAGGGCTTACACTGTTGGTTCTTACGTTTTTGTATGCAGAACAGGTTTGCACGCCCACTTGCATTTCAGTATGCTAACTGTTTCTAGTAGCATTTTTGAGCCGCGCGCGGTGGTGCTCCTTTGCATTTGTGCGAGCTGCTGTCTTTTGCGTTCGCGCGCATCGTCCTTCAAAAACAGATAAATTACATACTTTGAAAAAGTTTTTCTTGACCTTCATCTTTTTACATTATATTCTGTAAAACTGTACTTTTTACAGAATCAAAGGTGCAACTAAAGGAGGAGAAACCTCGTGGCTCAAGGACAAAATCCTAATTTTACCAGCCGATACAGAAGCCGCAGAAGCTTTGCAAAAATTCCAAGCGTTATGGATGTGCCTAATCTTATTGCCATCCAAACTGAAAGCTTTAAGTGGTTTACTACTGAAGGTATCGATCAAGCATTTGCAAGCATTAGTCCTATCGAAAATTCTGCGAAGGACATGAAAGTTGAATTTTTAGGACATCGCTTTGGCGAGCCTAAACATTCCGTTGATGAGTGCAAAGAAAAAGACGTTTCCTATCAGGCGTCACTGTATGCGCGCGTAAGCTTAACGAACAAAGAAAACGAGAAAACTGAAGAAGACGTCTTTATGGGCGATTTTCCTCTGATGACACCGCGTGGTACCTTTATTATCAATGGTACTGAGCGCGTTGTTGTGTCTCAGTTAGTCCGTTCACCTGGCGTGTATTTCTCAAGTGAGGCAGATAAAACATCATCGCGTACTATTTATGGCGCAAAAATCATTCCTAGTCGCGGCGCGTGGCTTGAATTTGAAACCGATAAGCGCGATGTGTTGCATGTTCGTATTGATCGTAAGCGTAAACAGCCTGCTACCTTGCTGGTACGTGCTCTTGGTCTTGCTGAAACGCGCGAAGAGATTATCGAGCTTTTAGGTTCATCTGACATGGTGTTGCGTACGCTCGATCGCGATCCTGCTACCACGCGCGATGAGTCGCTTATCGAGTTGTACAAGCGCTTCCGTCCTGGTGAGCCTCCTACCATTGATTCTGCGTCAAGCTTACTTGACGGTTTGTTCTTTAACCCTGTCCGCTACGACTTAGCTGCTGTTGGACGTTACAAAATCAACAAAAAGCTCAAACTTGACCAAAGTGAAACAGCATCCACGCTTACTCACGAAGATATTTTGCGCACGATGAAGTACATTATTGCGCTGCACGATGGGCAATCAGGCTATACAACCGATGATATTGACCACTTTGGGAACAGGCGTATTCGCACCGTTGGTGAACTTATCCAAAACCAGTTCCGTATTGGTCTTTCGCGTATGGAGCGCGTGGTTCGCGAGCGCATGGGTGTTCAGGAATCAGATAGCGTAACTTCGCAATCGCTTATTAACATTCGCCCGATTGTGGCATCTATCAAGGAATTCTTTGGTTCATCACAGCTTTCGCAATTTATGGATCAAACGAACCCTGCGGCTGGCATTACACACAAGCGCCGTTTGTCAGCCCTTGGACCTGGTGGTTTGTCGCGTGAACGCGCTGGCTTTGAAGTGCGTGACGTTCACAATTCGCACTATGGGCGCATGTGTCCTATTGAAACGCCTGAAGGTCCAAACATTGGTCTTATCGGTTCGCTTGCTACATATGCGCGCGTTAACAAGTACGGCTTTATTGAGTCGCCGTATCGTCGCGTTGTTGATGGCAAAGTAACCGATGACATTGATTATCTTACTGCTGATGAAGAAGAAAACTACGTCATTGCTCAGGCAAACGAGGCATTCGACCCTGATACCCGCGTGTTTGGCACGCGCAACGAAAAAGGCGAATTTGTTCCTTCGAAACGTATTTTGTGCCGCATGAAAGATGCATCGGGCGTGTTTGGTGAGCCGGGCGAAGTTCCGCCTGAAAACGTGAACTACATGGACGTTTCTCCACGTCAGATAACATCAGTTGCAACATCGCTTATTCCGTTTTTGGAACACGACGACGCAAACCGCGCGCTTATGGGTTCAAACATGCAGCGTCAAGCAGTGCCGCTGCTGCGTCCAACTGCGCCTTTAGTTGGTACGGGTATCGAACATCGCATTGCTGTTGACTCGGGTGAAATTCTCGTTGCACAAAACCCTGGCGTTGTTGATTACGTTGACGGTCAAACGATCATCATCCTCAATGACGATGGCGAATACGATGAGTGCCTTATTCCAAAATTCCAGCGCTCAAATCAAAGTGGTTGCATTAACCATCGTCCGCTGGTGCGTAAGGGTGATCGCGTTGAAGCAGGTGACGTGCTTGCTGATGGTCCGTCATGCGATGGCGGCGAGCTTGCGCTTGGCCAAAACCTGATGATTGCATACATGCCGTGGGAAGGTTACAACTACGAGGACGCTATTATTGTTTCTGAACGCGTTGTGTCTGAAGATTTGCTTACATCTATTCACATTTCAGAGTATGAAATTGATGCGCGCGACACGAAATTAGGCCCTGAGGAAATTACACGTGAAATTCCGAACGTCAAAGAGTCGAAAGCAGCGCATTTGGATGCAGACGGTATTATTCGCATCGGTGCTGAAGTGGGACCCGATGACATTTTGGTTGGTAAAGTAACGCCAAAAGGTGAAACCGAGCTTACAGCCGAAGAGCGCTTGCTGCGCGCCATTTTTGGTGAAAAGGCACGTGAAGTACGCGATACGTCGCTGAAAGTGCCTCACGGTGCGGGCGGACGCGTTATTGGCATTAACCGCTTCTCGCGTGAAAACGGCGACGAATTGGCGCCTGGCGTAAATGAGCTTATCCGCGTGTATGTTGCACAAAAGCGTAAAGTGCAACAGGGTGACAAACTTTCTGGTCGTCACGGTAACAAGGGTGTTATCTCGCGTGTATTGCCTGTTGAAGACATGCCTTATATGGCAGATGGTACGCCTATCGACGTTATTTTGAACCCGCTGGGTGTTCCTTCGCGTATGAATGTTGGTCAGTTGCTTGAAAACCACTTGGGCTGGGCAGCTAAATGGGGCTGGTCAGACAAGGAAAAAACCGACGAAGTGGTCGAAGGCCCGCTGTATGTTTCAACGCCAGTATTCGACGGCGCAAACGAAGACGAAATTTCAAATGCTATTGAGCATGCAAACCGCAACCTCATCAATTTGAACCACAAACGTTTTGGCGATCTTGCGCGCGATGAATTTGTTCCGCAGCTTTCGCGTACTGGTAAAACGTGGTTGTATGACGGCCGTACGGGCGAGAAGTTCCGCGAGCCTATTACGGTTGGTCAAACCTACATTTTGAAGTTAGGCCACATGGTTGACGATAAAATCCACGCGCGTTCAACGGGTCCATACTCACTTATCACACAGCAGCCGCTTGGAGGAAAAGCCCAATTCGGCGGCCAGCGTTTCGGTGAGATGGAAGTATGGGCGCTGTATGCGTACGGTGCTTCAAATGTATTGCAAGAAATTCTTACGATTAAGTCGGACGATACGGTTGGACGTAATCAATCGTATGAAGCAATTCTTGATGGACGCAATATTCCAGCTCCTGAAGTGCCTGAATCGTTTAAGGTGCTCGTTAAGGAAATGCGTTCCTTGTGTTTGGATGTTGAACTTGAGAAAGAAGACGATGACGCGCCTGCTACAGAAGAGGGTAGCGTAAGTAGTACGTCTGCGCAGCAAAGCGATAGCGAAAGCGCTACCGATGATGCGCACAGCGAGCATACAAGCATGTTAGATGACGTTGCCGAAGGACTGGATAATCTTTTGATTGATACACCTGATAATCACAGCGGAGAGGAGCGATAATGTCAGCGGATTTCGATATTACTAATTTTGATGCCATTCGTATTTCTCTCGCCAGTGCCGAAAACATTCGCGATTGGTCGCGAGGAGAAGTAAAGAAACCTGAAACTATTAACTACCGTACTTTGAAACCAGAAAAAGATGGTTTGTACTGCGAAAAGATTTTTGGACCTACCAAAGATTGGGAATGTGCGTGCGGCAAGTATAAGCGCGTTCGTTTTAAGGGTATTGTCTGCGAGCGCTGCGGTGTAGAAGTTACGCGCGCGAAAGTACGTCGTGAACGTATGGGACATATTGAGCTTGCAGCTCCGGTAAGTCATATCTGGTATTTCAAAGGTACGCCGTCACGCTTGGGCTATTTGCTTGATATTACGCCGAAAGATCTGGAAAAAGTTCTGTATTTTGCCAGTTCAATTATTACATCAGTCGATAAAGCTGCCCGTGAGGAAGACCTCGATGAGCTTCGTGATGAGCTTGCTGCCGATCTTGAAGAGCTCGATAACGAGCGCGATAAAGTAATCGAAGACTTGCGTCGTCATTCCACTGATTACGTTCCTGCAGAAGATGAGTTTGTCGATGATATCGATCAAGACGACTTACTGAGCCCTGAAGAAGTAGAATCTGAAATTGCTGATGTGTATGACGAGTTCAACGAGCGTAAGGCTTTGCGTCAAGATGCCTTTGAAACGTTCCAGCACATCGAACCAAAACAGCTGCTTTCTGATGAAGCGCTCTATCGCGAAATGCGCACAAATTACAGCGACTATTTCAAAGGCGGCATGGGTGCTGAGGCAGTACGCGACTTGCTTGATGCTATCAATCTTAAAGAAACATCCGAGCAGCTGGTTGAAGTTATCGCAAGCGCAAAAGGTCAAAAGCGTGCAAAGGCAATTAAGCGCTTGAAAGTTGTTGATGCGTTTTTGAAGTCGGGCAATAACCCTTCTAACATGATTCTTGATGTTATTCCTGTTATTCCGCCCGATTTGCGTCCTATGGTGCAACTTGACGGTGGTCGTTTTGCAACAAGTGATTTGAACGACTTGTATCGCCGCGTTATCAATCGTAATAACCGTTTGAAGCGCTTGCTTGATTTAGGTGCGCCTGAAATTATCGTAAATAACGAAAAGCGCATGCTGCAAGAAGCAGTTGACTCGCTGTTTGACAATGGACGCCGCGGACGCCCGGTAACTGGTCCTGGCAATCGCCCGCTGAAGTCGCTTTCCGACACGCTTAAAGGTAAGCAAGGACGCTTCCGTCAAAACTTGCTGGGTAAGCGCGTCGACTATTCAGGCCGTTCTGTAATTGTAGTTGGCCCTGAACTGAAAATGCATCAATGCGGCTTGCCAAGTGCGATGGCGCTTGAGCTGTTCAAGCCCTTCGTGAAAAAACGCTTAATTGAACTGGGAATTTCTGAAAATGTAAAAGGCGCAGAAAACGCGATTAACGAAGGCCGCGAGCAAGTTTGGGACGTTTTGGAAGAAGTTATTCGCGAACATCCTGTACTGCTTAACCGCGCACCTACGCTGCACCGCTTAGGTATTCAAGCATTTGAACCAGTACTGGTAGAAGGAAAGGCAATTAAGCTTCATCCGTTGGTATGTACGGCATTTAATGCCGACTTTGACGGTGACCAAATGGCTGTTCACGTGCCACTTTCATCTTCTGCACAAGCAGAAGCACGCGTGTTGATGCTGTCGACAAACAACATTAAATCACCTGCACATGGACGCCCTTTAACGGTTCCAACGCAGGATATGATTATCGGTTTGTACTACCTTACCGCTGCGCGTGATGGCTTCCCTGGCGAAGGCCGCGCCTTTATCGATTTCGCTGATGCACGCGCTGCGTATGATGCACGCGCCGATGTCGATTTGCAGTCGAAAATTTTTGTTCGCCTTACGCGCGATACAAAAGTGGCAACCGCCTTCAACACCTTCGAGGACTATAAGGCTGGTCAGCGCTTGGAAACCACCATCGGCCGTATTACGTTTAACGACGTGTTGCCTGATGATTATCCGTTCTTGAACTACGTTATGAACAAGAACGAAATCAGTCGCTTAGTGCAAGATGTGTGCAACACCTATTCCGACTCTGAAGTGCCATCTATTCTTGATGGTTTGAAGAGCGCTGGCTTCCATTATGCTACGCGAGCAGGTGTTACCGTTTCGGTGTATGACGCTACGATTCCTCCGAAAAAGAAGGAAATTCTTGCAGCTGCCGATGAAAAGGTTGCATTTATCGACGACAATTACGAGTGGGGCTTGCTGTCTTATGACGAGCGTCACGGCAATATTGTTGATATTTGGAACGAAGCTAACGAAGAAGTGGGCGAAGCGATGGCCGAGAACTTCGATCGCTTTAACCCCATCTACATGATGGCATTCTCTGGAGCTCGTGGTAATATCAAGCAAATTCGTCAGCTTGCAGGTATGCGCGGTCTTATGTCCGACCCGAAAGGTGAGATTATCGACCGTCCTATTAAAGCTAACTTCCGCGAAGGCTTAAGCGTGTTGGAATACTTTATTTCAACGCACGGCGCGCGTAAAGGTTTGGCAGATACTGCATTGCGTACCGCAGACTCTGGATATCTTACACGCCGTTTGGTTGACGTTGCGCAAGACGTTATTATTCGCGAAATCGATTGCGGCACAAGCGATGGAGTTTTGTATGAGCTTCACAATGCAAAAGGTGAAGTTGATGAAAACTTGGTTGGCCGCTGCTTGCTTGAGGACGTTGTTGCGCCTGATGGTGAA
>KQ959674.1:39910-77612 GCA_001552935.1 Umbribacter vaginalis
CAGGTGAGTATCTTGATTCCGAGAAATCGCTTGAGCGTTTAGCGGCACGCGGTATCACGCACGTTCGCATTCGTACCGTTATGACGTGCCACGCTCACGAGGGCGTGTGCCAGAAGTGCTACGGTTGGGACCTTGCAACCGCGCGTCCTGTGAATATCGGTACCGCAGTTGGTATTATTGCTGCTCAATCGATTGGTGAGCCTGGTACTCAGTTGACGATGCGTACGTTCCATACGGGCGGCGTTGCTGGTGACGACATTACGCACGGTTTGCCTCGTGTTCAAGAGTTGTTTGAAGCACGCAAGCCAAAAGGTATGGCTGTGCTTGCAGAAATTGCTGGTACTTTGCAAATTTCTGGCGACAAGAACCAAAAAATCCTTACGGTTCACGACCAAAAAGGCAATATTCGCGAGTACACGGTTTCGGCGCGCGCACAAATGCAGCCCGGCATCGTTGATGGGTGCGAAGTGAAAGTAGGCCAGCAGCTTACGCGCGGTTCTATTAACCCGCACGATTTGTTGCGCTTAACCGATCCTAATACCACGCTGCGCTACATCGTAAACCAAGTTCAAGGCGTATATGTATCGCAAGGTGTTGATATTAACGATAAGCACATCGAAGTTATTGCACGTCAGATGCTGCGCAAGCTCACCGTACTTGACCAGGGCGATTCTCACTACTTGCCTGGCAAGCAAGTGAACCGCTACGAGTTCCAAGATGCTGCAAACGATCTTATTGCTGAAGGTAAGCAGCCTCCAGTAGGTCAGCCTTTGCTGTTGGGTATTACGAAAGCCTCCCTTGCTACTGAGTCGTGGATGTCTGCAGCATCGTTCCAAGAAACTACCAAAGTTCTTACCGATGCAGCTATTGAAGGCAAAGTTGATGAACTGTGCGGCTTAAAGGAAAACGTTATCATTGGTAAGCACATTCCTGCAGGTACAGGTCTTAAACGTTATCGCAATACGAAGCTTACGTATCATGGTGTTCCTATCGAGAAAAGCTCAAATGACACGTTGCCCGACTATGCACCTGAAACTTTGCGCGATATTGAAGCACTGTTGCCACAGCCTGAAGATTGGTCGCTTGATAACGATGGCTATCTGCACATCAATAACAAGTACTATAGCGGACATCGCGGTGTTCAGCTTGATCCTGAAGAAGCGCGCTTGTACATTTATGATGATTTAGGTGTATCGCAGCGCTGGGCGAACAAGTTTAGCGAAGCGGGTATTGAAACGGTAGCCGATTTAATTGGCCACTCGGAAGACGACTTGCTGCGTATTGAGGGCATTGGCTCGAAAGCTATTGAAGAGCTGAAAGCTGGTCTTGAAGCGCACGACTTACTTCATGTTATTGAAGAAGATATTGCAGCTTCAAGTAGCGATATGTCGCAACTGCTTGACATGGTATTTTCGCCTGATGACGACATCCTTATTGGAGGCGATCATCCTGCAACATTCTCAACTGAGGGTGAAGATATGTTAGGCGAAGCACTGCCGCCGCGCTCATATCAGCGCAATTTACAAGAGCTTGACGCATTGTTAGGTTCGATGGACTCCTACGGCTTTAACGTCACAACAGCTCAAAAAGAAGCAGCATCGAATGCACGCCAGGCACAAGGTCTTGACGATGACGATGCCACGAGCGCCGATGATGATATGGACGATTCAAGCGATAGCGATTCCAATTCTTGGGAGCATCGCGGCGACACTGGAGATGATGCATAAACGCTGGTAAAGCGTAAAAGGAGTAGGTATGAGCGGGCTTGAATGGGTGGCATGCAGCAAACGAGAACCTCACGACAGAGGTGTGCTTTGTATGCATGCGAGGGTTTCACAGCCCGCTTGTATGAGTATGTATACCATACAGCATATGATAAGGAACTGTTTTTAACAGGAGATATTCCAGCTTAGCTTGCGTAAGTTAAGCTGGTTTTGCTTTTTGAACGTACTTTGATTGTGTGCACCGAGTGGTTTTGGGTTGTGCGCTGTGTTTACATGATGGATGTTGAGTGAATAGTTCTGCGCTACATGGTTCTACATACCCGTTTATGAGTTGAGGAGTATATATCGTGTCTGGATTATTTGGTACTGATGGCGTTCGTGGTGTTGCTAATCGCGATCTTACGTGTGACATTGCTTTTAAATTGGGACAGGCAGCTGGAGCGCTGTTAGGCGATACTATTGTTATTGGTAAAGATACGCGTAAGTCGGGCGATATGCTTGAAGCATCCGTTGCTGCAGGTGTTATGAGCGCAGGTGGAACTGCACTTCTTGCGGGTGTTATTCCAACGCCAGCTGTGGCATATCTTACGCGCACACTTCAGTGTGCAGGCGGTATTGTGGTGTCAGCTTCGCATAATCCGCCTGAGTATAACGGGATTAAGTTTTTTGATGCGCAAGGCTATAAACTTACCGATTTTAACGAACATCGCATCGAAGATTATGTCTATACCTGTGCACGTGGCGGTATTGAACATCCTTTTCTCGATACGCTGTCGCCACATACTCCTCAAAATAGCTATGAATTACCTGTTGGAGCGCGTGTTGGTACAGCTCGTCATGTAGACGATGCCTGCGATCAGTACTGCGCACATATAATAGACGCTATCACAAAACAAGGAATTTCGTTTAAAGGGCTCCATATTGCTCTTGATGTGGGGCATGGCGCTTCTACGCATACGAGCTGTCGCACGTTTGAGGAACTTGGTGCGCAGGTAAGCGTTATCAATACCGATTACAATGGCTGTGACATTAATGTTAATTGTGGATCAACGCACTTAGAGCCGCTGCGCGCTTTAATGAAAGAAACAGGAGCTGATATTGGCGTTGCTCACGATGGTGATGCCGATCGCGTTATTCTACTTGCGCCTGATGGACGTGAAATTGATGGCGATATTATGCTTGCTGTTTGTGCGCTCGATCTTAAAACACGCCATTTGCTGCAAGAAAACACGGTTGTGTCAACGGTCATGTGTAATTTAGGCTTTGTAGATGCTATGAAAGCAGCTGGTATTCGCGTTGTCCAAACACAAGTAGGCGACAGGCATATTCTCGAAGAAATGTTGTTACACGGCTATAATATTGGCGCTGAGCAGTCGGGACATATGATTTTGTTCGATTATAACTCAACAGGCGATGGTCTTATGAGTGCTGCCCAGTTCATTGCTGCATTTATTCGTAGCGGTATGCCGCTTGATAAGCTTATCGATGTCGTTCAAAAGTACCCTCAAGTATTGCTGAACGTGCCTGTAGCACATAAAGAAAATCTTGCACAGAGTGCTGAAATTCAAGATGTAATTCATAATGTAGAACAACAACTTGCTAACGAAGGGCGCGTTTTAGTGCGCGCAAGTGGTACTGAGCCGCTTGTTCGCGTTATGATTGAAGCGCGCGATGTTGCCCGTGCACAAGAGCTTGCCAATCGTATAGGCGATGTAGTAAAGCGTACGCTTTCGTAGTGTACTCATATACGTGAGTTGCAACGCGAGATCTTGCTTTACGTTTCTGGCATGTGGCGATATGTGAGCACCTGTTTGTTGTAAGTATATTGTGTACGGTTGTTTGGTTTGCCATTTGTAATAGACGCTTTTCTTGCATCTAACGCATGATAGCGGCCTGACAATTTTTACGCTGAACTGTGAAATTAAAAGGAGTAGTATGAAGCACGCACGCCAAGAGCATACTCAGAAAAAACGTTTTTGGGATGTAGTTTTTTATCTGGCGCTTATCGTATTTATCGGTTCGCTGGTATCGCTTGGCGCGCTTGTGTTTAGTTATTGGCAAGGTCAGCAAGCGTACGAATCGGTTGCACACGATGCTAATGTCGATTTATCAGCATTTGATACAATTGCGCCACTTGAAGAAAAAAAGTCTGAGATTACTATCGATTGGGCGCGTTTGCAAGCGATAAATCCCGACATCAAAGCATGGATTTATATTCCAGGCACAAAAGTTAATTATCCTATTGTGCAAGGCAGTGATAACGACTACTACCTTACTCATGATGCACAACGCACACAAGGGCTGCTGACGCACCATGGCAGCATTTTTCAAGATTATCGCAATACGCCTCATTTCAGCGATCAGGTGAATTTTTTGTACGGACACCATATGCGCGACGGTTCTATGTTTGCCGCTATTGCAGCTATGCGTATGCAAGCAAATTATGAAACGCAGCGCGATGTGTATATTTTCATGCCTGAACAGCTGTATCATTTGCGTTCATTCTCGCTTTTGTTTGTAGATGCCGACGATCCTTTAGTGCAAGCTAATTTCCCTGATCGTGCTGCTTTTAATGCCTACATTACCGATAAAATGAATCGCAATGTCGTTGAAACGCCCGATATGCCTGAAGCAGGTAGTATTTCAAAACTTTTTGCGCTTATTACGTGCGATAATAATATTGTTCATGATGGGCGCTGCGTGCTGTATTGTAATGTCGTTGAGCAGGTTGCGGTAAATGCTGCTACATCATCGGGTAGTGTGTCATCGTCGTTCATTGATAAAAAAGCGCTCAATGAACTGGACGCTCAACTGAACAAAACCGTCACACAGCGTTAGTTTCAGAAAGCGTAAGAAGCTGAGCGTGTGCCGTTCGTTCCACCTGATGAAGCAGGAGTGTGAGCGGTACGTTCCACCTGTTAATGTGCTTACTTGTGCCAAATGTGTATTATGATGTGCCTTTATACTATGAGGGAGGATAGAGGGGCGCTATGGATATTCAACAAGCTTGTTTGCCCGATCATATGGAAGAAGAGTGCGCGGTGTTTGGTGTGTATGCACCTGGCAGTGATGTTGCGCGCATGACGTGTTTTGGGTTGCAGGCGCTTCAACATCGTGGGCAAGAAAGTGCTGGTATTGCCGTAGGTGATGGCGAGCGTGTTGTTATCGAGAAGAATTTAGGCCTTGTGACGCAGGTATTTAATGAAGCATCACTGGCAGCACTACAAGGTGATGTTGCTGTTGGTCATGTGCGCTATTCAACGAGCGGCGGCGGTACGTGGGAAGCAGCTCAGCCGCATCTTTCTGCTATCGATGACGTGCAAATTGCACTTGCACATAACGGAACGCTTGTAAACACACAAGAATTGCGCGATTTTATTAGCTCGTGTTCGATTGAACTGATGGCTGGCACCGATAGCGAAGCAGCTGCAAAGCTCATCGGCAAATACACGCAAGAAACTCATTTTCTGCGGGAAGGTATTGCGCGTGCCATGAAGAAAATTAAAGGCGCCTATGCCATGGTGCTGACCAGCCCCGATACCTTGTATGGTTTTCGTGATCCGCACGGCATTCGTCCTTTAAGCTTGGGAGAGCTGCCATGTGGGCGCGGCTATGTGCTTGCAAGCGAAACCTGCGGGCTTGACATTGTAGGTGCTCGTTTTGTGCGTGATATTAAGCCAGGCGAAATTGTGCGTATTAACCGTGAAGGTGTTATTAGCTATCAGGGCGTTGAATCGCACAAGCGCGCATCGTGCATTTTCGAGTATGTGTATTTTGCGCGCCCCGATAGTGTTCTTGATGGGCAAAGCGTCTACGAAGCGCGCCGTGAAATGGGAAAAGTGTTGGCACGTGAAGCTCCCGTTGATGCCGATTTGGTGCTCGGTGTTCCCGATTCAGGCATTCCTGGAGCGCTTGGCTACGCAAAAGAAAGCGGCATTGAATATAGCGATGGTATCATCAAAAACCGCTACGTTGGTAGAACGTTTATTCAGCCGACACAAGAGCTTCGCCAGCTGGGAATCCGCCTTAAACTGAACCCTTTGCCAAGCGTGTTGAAAAACAAGCGCCTTATTGTGATAGACGATAGTATTGTGCGTGGAAACACGTCAAAAAAGCTGGTTCAGATGCTGCGCGATGCCGGTGCGAGCGAAGTGCATTTGCGCATTGTGTCGCCAGAAGTAATGTGGCCGTGCTTTTATGGTATCGACACCGACACGCGCTCGCAGCTTATTGCAGCAAATATGACACACGAACAAATGCGTGCATTTATCGGCTGCGATTCGCTTGCGTTTATCTCGCTTGAGGGTTTGCGTGCCTCACTTCCTTTCTGTGAACATCCTCAGTTTTGCGAAGCGTGTTTTACGGGCGATTATCCTGTTGAAATTTCGCCATCTACCGCACGTGATTCATTTAAAACGAAAGAATCTTTCGCAGACGAGCTTGAAAATGAAAATAAGCTCAACGATACGGTTTCTCTGCATTAAAATAGACACAGACGAGTTGTCTACAAATAAGGGTTAGGAGAGTTACCATGAGTCACTCGGAAGAAAGTCATGAGTCTGTGAACTACGAGGATGCAGGGGTAAGCACTTGGGCAGGGGCCAAGGCTGTTGAAGGCATCAAAGACATGGTTCGCAGCACATATTCGCCGCAGGTCGTGGGCGACCTTGGGGGGTTTGGAGGATTGTTTTCGCTTGCAGAAGCCAAAACAATGGACGATCCGCTGTTGGTATCTGGTGCTGATGGGGTAGGCACCAAGCTTGAGATTGCGCGTTTATGCAACAAACATACAACGGTAGGTATCGACTTAGTTGCTATGTGCGTGAACGATGTGCTGGCAACAGGCGCCAAGCCGCTGTATTTTCTTGATTATATTGCTGCTGGTAAAATTGAGCCCGATGCTATTAAAGACATCGTAAGCGGCATTGTTGAAGGTTGTAAGCAGGCGCATTGTAGCCTTATTGGCGGTGAAATGGCTGAGCATCCTGGTGTTATGAAGCCAAGCGAATACGATCTTGCTGGTTTTTGTACCGGCATTGTGGATCGTAAGAACATGCTGGATCCAGAAGATGTTGTGCCAGGTGATATGCTTATTGCGCTGCCGTCATCGGGCTTGCACTCAAATGGTTTTTCGCTTGTTCGCAAAGTATGCATTGAGGGAAAATCGCTTGAAGAACTGAACAAGCCGCTCGCGCTTCTTGAAGGAAAAAGTCTGCTTGAAGCTTTAATTGTTCCTACTAAAATTTATGTTGATCCGCTGTTGCGCTTGCTTAAGCGCGTGGATGGCGGCGTTCGTTCGCTGGCTCATATTACGGGTGGTGGCATCACCGAAAACTTAAATCGCGCGTTGAACAGTCGCGTTGATGCGCTTATCGATCCTAGTTTGTGGAGCGTACCTCCTGTGGTGAGCTATGTGTGCAACGCAGCGCATTTGTCGCAAGAAGAGGCATTTAAGACCTTTAACATGGGCTTAGGCATGGTTTTGGTTGTTCCTGCTGATAAATATCAAGAAGTTACCGCTTGCTTGCGCAGCATGGACGAAGCCTGCGTGCTTATTGGCGAAGTTGTGCCTGGTAGCGGTGAAGTAAAGCTGAAAGAACGCGCACCTGAGCCTCCAAAAACCGATCATCCATCCGAGCACATTCATCCTTACATTACTAACGATCTGAACCCAGGCGGTAAGTGGGTGTAGAACGTCGTATGCCCACCCAATTGCGATACAACCGTCTCTGAACCCAGGCGGTACATGGACGTAGAACACAAATGCGCACAGGAGCTGTGTGGCGCAGCTCCTGTGTTTGACGGTTTGTGTTCGGCAGCAAGCGAATGTTTGTAAGCGGGATCGTGCTTGCATGTGGGAGCGTGGTTGCAAGCTTGTGGTTGCTTGCGGCGCTGAAGCAGTGATAAAGCTGAAGCAGTGATAAAGTTTACGGTTTGTGTTTGCGCTTTACGGAAAGGTGTCCCATACACGCTTGCAGCGTGAGAAAAAAGGACATCACATGACTAAAAAGCTTACTATTGGCGTGCTGCTTTCAGGCAGCGGATCTAACCTTGAAGCTATTTTAGACGCCTGCGAAAACGACGATTTACCAGTTCGCGTTGCTGTTGTAGTAGCTTCTCGTCCTGACGCTTATGGCATTACGCGTGCGCAGCAGCATGGTATTCCGACACTTGTGATGAACAAAGAGCGTTATGTAAACCCACTTGAAGCCGACGCGCTTATTGTGAACACCTTGCAGCACCATCATGTTGAGTATGTTGTGATGGCTGGCTACATGCGTAAACTTACGCATGTGTTGCTTAATGCATTTCCCCAGCGTGTTCTTAATATTCATCCGGCGCTGCTTCCTGCGTTTCCGGGAGCGCACGCAATTCGTGAAGCTTTTGATGCTGGTGTAAAAGTAACAGGCGTTACAATTCATTTTGCGAACGAAGTGTATGACGAGGGGCCAATTATTGCTCAGCATGCGCTTGACGTGCGCCAAGATGAAACGCTTGAGATACTTGAAGCGCGTATCCACAGCGTCGAGCACGTGTTATATCCGCAGGTCTTACGCCTGTTAGCAACGCATGACATGGTCATTACCGGCAAGAAAGTTTGCGTGTATCCGAAAAGCGATGCTGCAGGTAGTGGTGTTTCTGCGTAGGAACGTGTCTAAGCTGGAACGTGTTCGCTCCTGCAACCGCACGCGCGTCCGCGTAGGAAACGCACCCGCGAATGTGCATCCGCCTGTCCGCCGACACGAAGCATTTTCAGCATTTGACATGGTATTTCACGTTAAAAGGATGTGACAGCTATGAAAGATCGTATCAACACGCTTATCGCTCTGCTTGCGCAGGAACAAAGTGCTACGCTTGCTCAAAAAGCTCAAGCTTTAGCTGCGCTTTTCGATCTTGAAGGACGCGCGCACATGTCGCAGTCGTTGCTTGAGAGCAGTGCTGCTGCATTAAGTGAGCACGACATTCCAACACTTAAACGCGCTCGTATGGCAATTGACGCAGGTGAGCTTGCATGGCTTGGTGCAAAATTCGTTTATGATAAGGCGCTTGCATGTATCAATAATCCACTCGATAAAGGATCATACAAGCTCGGCAGCGCTGATGGGCAGTTTTTGCTTTTTTTCTATACCGATGCACGTGAATTCCTAGCTCCCCGTGCTGTTTCTGAGCGTGATATGTTTCAAATTAAAGACATCACACGCGGACCTCATATGCATCCCGAGCAATTTCGCGGATTATGGTGGGTGAGCACTCCTTTGCACACACAACAGCAGCTGATTGTTTTGGGTGCATGTGACGTTGCGTGCGCGCTGGCGCGGTATGCCTCTGAAGTAGGATTTAGCGTCAGCGTTGTTGATGAAGACACCGCATTTTTAAACGAGCTGCGTTTTCCTCGCGTGAACAAAATTCTTCTTGATGGTGGCTTTAAGAACATTGATGCACTTCATGTGCCTGATGGCGCTTATATTGCCGTGCTGACGCGCGGTCACACCTTTGATGTGGAAGCGTGCGCGTGGGCGTTAAAGCAGCATGCGTGTTATATCGGCATGATGGGCTGTGCGCACAAGAACGCAGACGTGTATCAGCAGTTGGCGAACATGGGAGTAACGCCTGATCAGTGGGCATCTATCAAGCGTCCTATAGGACTGAAGTTTGGTGCGAAAACAGCTGAAGAGCTTGCAGTATCTATCGTGGCTGAGCTTATCGATATGCGTTATAAAAGTCGCTATTCTCACGATGAACAGCTTGAACACGACAAAAGCCTCTACGGCGCCTAGCACTGGCATGTGTTCCCTTTGTATATCGCGATATGATACATGCTCATAAGCCATTTCGTTGTATTATAGAACCATGCACATTTACCCAGCACGCGCAGCACCATACGCATAGTTTGTGCGGTTCATTGCGCAATGGCGCTGCTTGATGGGTGGTTATTAAATTCGTTTCTTCGATGCAAAAGGATTGTGTATGCAAGTACGTACTTCAAATCGTCGCATTAAACGTGTTCTTATTTCTGTTACTGACAAAACTAACGTGGTAGCCTTTGCTCGGACGTTGGTTGACGAATTTGGCGTTCAGCTTATTTCCACAGGTGGTAGTGCACATACTCTGCGTGAAGCGGGCATACCTGTTCGCGATGTATCTGACGTTACGGGTTTTCCTGAAATTATGGACGGGCGCGTGAAAACGCTTCATCCGCGCATTCACGGTGCGCTGTTGGCTGTTGACACCAACGATGCCCACATGCAGCAAGCACAAGAACATAACATTGAGCTTATCGACATGGTTGTTGTTAATCTGTACGCGTTTGAAACGTATGCAAACAGTGGCGCTTCTGCAGATGATTGCATTAACCATATTGACATCGGCGGGCCATCGATGATACGTTCTGCTGCTAAAAATTTTGCACGCGTAGCAGTTGTTACGAAGCCAAGCAGCTACGATGCGCTGCTTGAAGAAATGCGCGTTCATTCAGGCGCATTAACTGCGCAAACACGCGAAAAACTTGCTCGTGATGCCTTTGAACTTACGTCAAGCTACGACACGCATATTGCGCAATGGTTTTCTGACCAGTGCGCATGCCATGAAACACAGTCCGATAGCGAAACGTGCGAAGGGGGAGCATGTTCGATTGCCAGCCATGCCGCTGACGAGTATTCGCTGTATCCGTCGCGCTTCGAGGTGCACGCAAACAAAATAAGCGACCTTCGTTATGGCGAAAATCCGCACCAGAGCGCTGCGGTATTTTGCCTTGACCAGGCAAGCAAACACGCTCTTGTACGTGCGGTGCAGCACAATGGCAAGCCGCTTTCTTACAACAATTGGCTTGATATGGATGCGTGCTATTCGTGTGTTCGCGAATTTAAGCGTCCGTGCGTGGTTATTGTTAAGCATCAAAATCCGTGCGGCTGCGCTGAAGCCGATAACATTACCGATGCCTACGATGCGGCGTATAGCTGCGATCCAAAAAGTGCGTACGGTGGCATTATCGCAGTTAACAGGCGCGTTGAAGCGGAAATGGTGCAGCATATGTTCAACAATCACCATTTTGTGGAAGTGATAGTTGCGCCTTCATACAGCGCTGAAGCGCTTGAATTGCTCAAGACAAAGCAAAACTTGCGCGTTATGGAAACAGGACAGTGCGAAAAGATTTTTGGCCAAGAAATTCGTAGCATCGATGGAGGCTTGCTTGTGCAAGACCTTGATGCGGTTCGCGAACATCCAGGCACTTTCACGGTTGTTACCAAGAAAACGCCCACTGTCGAACAGCTAGACGACCTTATTTTTGCGTGGCGTGTTGTGAAATCGGTGAAGTCAAACGCCATTTTAGTGGCGTACGGCAAGTGTGCGTTAGGTCTTGGCCCAGGTCAGCCCAATCGTGTTGACTCTGCGCAGCTGGCATGTTCGCGCGCCCATGAAGCGTGTGCTCGTTTATCTCTTCCAGTTGATAATTTGGTTGCGGCATCCGATGCTTTTCTTCCTTTTGCAGACAATATAGAATTATTCGCTGAACAGGGAATTAAGGCCATTATTCAGCCTGGTGGTTCAATTCGCGATGAAGAGTGTATACAAGCATGCAATCAGCACGGTATAGCAATGGTTCTCACAGGAACGCGCCATTTTCGTCATTAGTGCACAACACGCCGATCGGAGCACATGTGAAACAAACTTTCAGTATTAGAACGCTGTTGGTAGGCATTGTTCTTATTATTGTATTGGCTGTTGTCATTTTACGTGGCGACCAAATTGTAGAATTAGCCGAAACAATTAAACAGGGCTCTATGCTTCCTATTGTTGTAGCGCTGGTGCTTCAGCTGGGGAAATATGCGCTTCAATCGCTTGGGTATCATTTCTCGTTTAAAGCGATTGGCGAAAGTTATGCGATTAAGCATACGTTGCCTTTAGTTTTCGGTACTTTTTTCATGAACACAATTGCACCATCTGCTAATTTAGCAGGAATAACGCTTGTGGTAGACGATGCTCGTCAGCGTGGCATTAGCTCTGGAAAGGCGGGATCAGCGGCGCTTTTGATGCAAATTACTATTGATGCAGCGTTTGCACTCATTGTTCTTGTTGGTTTTGGTGCACTAGCAGTGTCGGTTGGTTTGCCTGGGGGGTGGTTTTTCCTTGGGCTCGTTGATATTGTTGTCGTACTTATCATGATTGGTGTTCTCTTTTTAGGGCGCATTCATAAAGCACTTTTGATTCATATCCTTACGGTTGTTGATGCGCTTATTACGAAAATCCTTGCACTCGTAAAACGTAAACCGCTGAGCCCGTGGGTTCATAAAACAGCCGACTCATTTGAAGAAGCTGCCGATTTTATCGTGAGATATCCGCGTTATACGCTTGAAGCTTTCGCGTGTTCACTAGGCGCTAGTTTATGCGAACTAACCTGTTTTATTTTAGTGGGTATTGCGTTTGGCGTAACAGGCGTGCAAGCACTCGTGTGCGGGTATGTGGTTGCTACGCTTTTTGCAATGTTTTCGATAACGCCACAAGGTGTTGGCTTTGTAGAAACGGCTGTTACGCTTGCTTTTACCACGTTTGGTGAAAGCTCAGCTGCAGGATTATCGATTGGACTTGTGTATCGCGGCATTGTGTTTTGGATGCCATTTTTGATTGGCGCTGTGCTTATTCAAACTACGTCAAGTTTTAAACGGCGTTAACGATCACCTCAGCGCTACAGGAGTGGCATTTGTGGCGCTTGGTGTAGGTGAGTTATGGGTTGCGTTGACGTGTTTTGCGCGCACGCGTACAGAGCTTGTGGAACATACCTGAAGTATGCGCGTGGCCGTTCGCTATCGTGCCCGTTCGCACACATTCGCTTTCGTTTACGTATATTCGTAAACCTTATGGATAGATGCCGATATCGATATTTTACTTTCGGCGGTAGTGTGCTACTATTTGTAAGCATCGTTTTGCAAACCGTGCACGTATGGTGTGTATGTGCATACATCATGAGCACGTTTTTATGGGTAGCGTGTGCGTATTGCGCGCAAGTATTCGTAGTGCGGGTTGTGGCTCAGCTTGGTAGAGCGCTGCGTTCGGGACGCAGAGGTCGCAGGTTCAAATCCTGTCAACCCGACCATGTTCATCTTTCGCATTGTATTATGCGGAGGTGTTTTGTAGTCGTGTTCACAAATTTATGAATTATATTACTAAATGCTCCGATATGAGGTATCCTATTAAAGCTCGTGTAAAGTGTTCTGTGGCGTTTATCACTGCCATGAATGCGGTGCGTGCTTACGTTTAATATGTGGCGTTCCCTTTGTGATGCGCATTGACAAACGTTGCACCTTATAGCACGCGAGCGTGATAATGAGATTGTAGAAAATCGGAGGCACGTATGAAGTTTTTTGGTTTAGGCATGCCTGAACTCATCATCATTTTGGTTGTTGTTCTGCTTATTTTTGGACCTAAAAATCTTCCAAAGCTTGGCAGTGCGCTTGGCAAATCGGTTAAGGGTTTGCGCTCTGGCATGAAAGAGGCAAAAGACGAGGCACAAGCTGCCGATACTACAAAGCCTGCTGAAATAGAAAGCGCCCAAACAGCTGCAGCTGCACCAGCATCTGATGCTGCCAGTGTTGCTCCTGCTGCTGTTGCTACACCTGCAAGCGTTAAAGCACCTGTTAAAAAGGTTGTGGTGAAGAAAGCTCCCGAACAACCAGCTCCTGCTCAGCAAGACGCTGCGGGGGAAGCTGCCAGCGAAGAGAAATAAGTATAAGAGAGGAAAGGTGCAGCGTAGCTGTACCTTTCTTTCATAGTAACAACAGGTACAGCTTTTGGCTGTTCAATGCTTTAGAAAGGTAAGTTATGGCCAACGATAATCTCATTTTAACTCCAGAAGGCCGTCAAAAACTGGAAGATGAGCTGCATTATCTTGAAAATGAAAAGCGCGCTGAAATTGGTGAGCGCATTCGTATCGCTCGTGAATTCGGCGATATTTCTGAAAACTCCGAGTACGATGACGCTAAAAACGAACAAGGTATGATTGAAGCGCGTATTGCGCAAATTAACCGCATTCTTTCTGAAGCGACAGTTGTCGATACGCCGAAGCGTTCTAATCGTGTGAATATTGGCTCGAGTGTTACGGTTACCATGAATGGCGAACAGCGTATGTTCACGGTTGTTGGTAGTGCAGAAGCGAATATCTTTGAAGAGAAAATTTCTAACGAATCACCTGTTGGTGCTGCATTAGTTGGTCATAAAAAAGGCGATGAGTTGCATGTTAGTGGACCTACGGGTCGCTCTATCGATCTAACGATTTTGAAAATTGAGCAATAAACAGCACTGCTGATAGAGTTCAGTGAGTGTAGTGAGCGCTTATAGTGCGCAATCGTAGTGCACATAGTTTAGATTACGGTACAACACATACATGCTGCAGGGACATACCTTGTAGCATGTTGCTTTTTATACGGATGTAAGGAGAAATTGTGAGCGAAGCACAAGGCAATACCCCCATAACAGTTGAAGATGATCCGATTCAAGTGCGCAAAAATAAACGTGCGGCGTTTATAGCTGCAGGTAAGAACCCTTACGGCCACGCGTTTGACTACACTGCTCACGCAAGCGACTTACATGCTCGCTACCAGCAGCTAGCTGATGGTGAAGAAACAAACGACCATGTTGCCGTTGCAGGTCGTATTATGACGAAGCGTGTTCAGGGGAAATTATCATTTCTTACGTTGCGTGATACCACAGGCGACATTCAAATTTTTTGCCGCATTAACGATTTAGGTGAAGAAGAATATGCGCAGGTAAAAGACCTTGACTTGGGCGACTGGATAGGCGTTAACGGCACTGTTACGCGCACAAAACGCGGTCAGCTTTCCGTTATTGCAACGCACATCGAACTGTTGAGCAAGGCAATTCGTCCGCTTCCCGAAAAGTTTCATGGGCTTTCAAATAAGGAAATGCGCTATCGTCAGCGCTACGTTGACCTGGTTATGAACCCCAATGTGCGCGAAACGTTTGAGAAGCGCTTCAAGATTGTATCTGCGGTGCGCCGCTACATGGAAGACCAGCAATTCTACGAAGTTGAAACGCCGTTTTTGCACTCGATTATGGGCGGCGCGAATGCGCGTCCGTTCATTACGCATCACAATGCACTCAACCGCGATTTTTATTTGCGTATCGCAACTTAGCTGCCGCTTAAGCGCCTGTTGGTGGGCGGTTTTGAGCGTGTGTTCGAAATTGGGCGCCAGTTTAGAAACGAAGGCATGGATCAATACCATAACCCCGAGTTCACAACGATGGAAGCCTACCAAGCATTTAGCGACCTCGAGGGCATGAAACGCTTAACGCAAGGTTTCATTCGCGCAGCTGCTATGGCGGCGTGTGGCACACTTTCTATTAACTATCAGGGTGTTGACATCGACCTTGGCGGTACGTGGCGCGATGCAAGCATGATTGAGCTTATCAACGAGCACATCGATGAGCCTATTTCGTATGACATGTCACGTGAAGAACTTGCGCGCATTGCGAAAAAGAATGGCGTTGTTGACATTGAGCCAGCGTGGGGGAAAGGCAAAATTATCAGCGAGTTGTTTGAAGCACGCGTTGAAGATACGCTTGTTCAACCGACCTTTGTGTGTGATCACCCGCTTGAAATTTCTCCGCTTGCAAAGAAACGCGAAGACAATCCCGAGCTTACGTATCGTTTTGAGCTGTTTATCTGTGGACATGAATACGCAAACGCTTTTAGCGAGCTGAACGACCCTATCGATCAAGCAGAGCGTTTCCTTGCCCAAGTTCAGGCGAAAGACATGGGTGACGATGAAGCGATGGGCTACGATGCCGACTACATTCGTGCGCTTGAATATGGTATGCCACCTGCTGGCGGTGTTGGCATTGGAATCGATCGTTTGGTTATGCTGCTTACGAATGCCGAGTCTATTCGCGACGTGTTGCTGTTCCCAACAATGAAACCGCTTAATGATGCACAGGTATGCGATGTGAATGCGCTTGATGCTGCGGAAAGTAAGGAGCAGGAAAACTCCGCCGCAACCGGTTGCGACAGTGCTGCTGCAGCGCAGCCCGCATCGCTTTCGAATGCGCCGCACCAGCAAGCCGACGCGAGCATTGATTTTTCCAACGTAAGCATCGAGCCTTTGTTTAAGGATTTTGTTGACTTTGACACGTTTAGCAAGTCAGATTTTCGTGCGGTTAAAGTAAAAGCCTGTTCAGCGGTACCAAAATCGAAAAAGCTTCTGCAATTTACCCTTGATGACGGTACCGGTTGCGACAGAACAATTTTAAGCGGCATCCATGCGTTTTATGAACCTGAACAGCTTGTTGGTAAAACGTGCATCGCTATTACTAATCTGCCTCCTCGTACGATGATGGGTATCGATTCGTGCGGTATGCTTATCTCGGCGATACACGAAGAAGCAGGTTGCGAGAAGTTGCATCTTTTGATGGTGGACGATCATATTCCCGCTGGTGCCAAGCTGTATTAAAGAACACGCTCATTATTAAACTGGGGTTTGTTATGAATCCCAGTTTAATTTTTATAGGTATTTATGAGATGGATAATTAGAATAATTTTATTACCAGTACGATTAGTATTGAGTTTACTCATAGCTTTTTCACTTTTATAGTAACTGCAAAATCTAATGCATTAAAAATCAAAATATAAAAAATTAATTTTAGAATTGAATATAGCAATAAACGATAGGTAGCAAAAAATCTATCGTCTTTTTAGTTTAAGGAATTATAAAAAGCAAAGTATGCTTGACAAAAAAAGCAAAGCAAACTATACTTTAAATGTAAAGTGAGCTTGCTATTGGTGGAGAAAAATGAAAAATACCATTTCTCAATTAAGAAGACAGCATAAAATAACTCAAGAAGAATTGGCAAATGAAGTTGGAGTAACAAGACAGACCATAACTTCCATTGAAACTGGAAAATATATAGCGTCACTGCCGTTGGCTTTTAAAATTGCTAAGTTTTTTGATATGAGTATTGAGGACATATTTAGTATAGAAGAGGATGATTAATATGAACAAATTAGAAAAATATAAAAAAGAAATAGGGTTTAGAATTAGTATTTTACTCCTATTATGTATACTTGCCTTACTTGCAGTTGTTATTGGCAATTTTTATTTAAAATATACCTTTCCATTAAAAGAAGATATGACAGATTATGTAGTAGGATTTTTTATTGGACTTGAACTTGTATCTGTATTCTACATGTCAATATTTATGAAAGCATATAGAAATAGAGATATATTGGAAAAGATGTATACCAAAGAAACAGATGAAAGAGAGATAGTAATAAAGATGAAGTCAGGCGAAAATATAATACCTATATTTTCAATGGTTATTGTAATTGTTTCTTTAATTGTAGCATATGTAAGTTATGAAGCCTTTTTAGCGTTAATGATAGTTGCATTTGCACAAATAATATTCTCTAAGTTATTAAAAGTGTATTGGTCAAAAAAGATTTAAAAATATCATAGTAAAGGTATTAGACGATAGACAGTTAAAACGAACAAGAAAATCCAGTTGGAGTTGCTTCCCTAAAAAAAACTGGTACACTAACCATAATGTAAGGTAGGAGGGATTGATATGGTAGGTAAAAGCTGGAAAACTTTTCAAATCATTCAATTGGTAATCTTCTTAATCGTTAGTGTGTTCTTGCTCGTAAGAACAGTAGATGGACACGGTGCTGTACAGACTTTAGAAGTCAGGCTGATTAGCTTTGCTGTATGGGCACTTTTTTATCTTGGTGTATTGGCAATAGAGTGGTTAACGTATTTAATTACACGCCATTTTAACCATTAAATACCAATTTTCGAGCATATTCTTTGTAAGGACGGAAGTCTCGACATTCACACCTTGATGATCTATGCATCGGAATGTGGTATCGAAAACAGATGCAAGGGTATACAGAGGTACTTTTATGATTATATCGTGAACGTAGCTCATAGTGCTCCATTCATTATGGGAAAAATATGCCGCGGTTTTGAGTTATACTGTGCATTGCAATGTAGATTTTACCTTGCGTTGTACGTGATTGTACCTTGCACTATAGCTTGGCTGCTACGCTACAACGCAGGCGTTTCGATGACTTGTTTACGCAGAAAGGACACTCCTATGCTTGAGATTGGACAGCCTGCTCCCGATTTTGCTTTGCCTGATCAAGATGGCGTTGTTCGCCATTTATCCGACTTTAAAGGCAAGCGCGTTATTTTGTACTTCTATCCAAAAGACATGACGCCTGGTTGCACAAAACAAGCATGCGCGTTTGGTGAGCTGTATCCTCAGATTCAGGAAAAAGGCGCTGTTGTACTGGGTATAAGCAAAGACAGCGTAGCATCGCATAAACGCTTTCAGGAAAAGTACAACTTGCCGTTTTTGCTGCTTTCTGATCCGGAAACGCAGGTTATTCAAGCATATGACGTGTGGAAAGAAAAGAAAAATTACGGAAAAGTATACATGGGCATTGTGCGCAGCACGTATCTTATTGATGAAAACGGCGTTATCGTACAGGCTCTTGAAAAAGTAAAGCCTGCTGAAAACCCCCAGCACATGCTAGGAGCGCTTGCATGAGAGCAATCATCGCACCTGCAAAGCAGATGCGTGTAGCTACTGATAGCATTTCAGCCACACAGCTTCCTGTATTCTTACAGAAAACACAGCAACTGCAACGTTGGATTGCCTCGCTTAGTTTTGACCAGCAAAAACGTTTGTGGGCGTGCAATGACGCGCTCGCGCAGCAAAACGCCGAGCGTTTCGCGCATATGGATGTGCATGCGAACCTTTCACCTGCGCTTTTATCGTATAACGGCATACAATATACCTATATGGCGCCGTGTGTTCTTACCGATAGTCAGCTTGCGTATGTGCAGGAACACCTGCGCATCCTCTCAGGCTTTTACGGTGTGTTAAAGCCGCTCGATGGCGTTGTTCCGTATCGTTTGGAAATGCAAGCGAAAGCAGCCGTTGACGGTTATAAAAATTTGTACGATTTTTGGGGTCGCTTGTTATACGATGAAGTTATCGATGACAGCCGCGTTATCATCAATCTTGCTTCAAAAGAGTATTCTCAGTGCATCAAGGCGTATACCACCCCACAAGATACCTTTATTACCTGCGTTTTTGCTGAATTGTCGGGTGCAAAATTGGTGCAAAAAGGCGTGTATGCGAAAATGGCGCGTGGCGAAATGGTGCGCTTTATGGCGCAGATTCACGCTGAAACACCTGAACAGTTGAAAGCGTTTAATTGGAGTGGGTATCAATTTTGCGAGGAGCGCTCAGATGATACCCAGTATGTTTTTCTTAAAGCACGTGCGCAGTAATTGGCAACAAGCGGTAGGCGAACGGCATTGCAGTGCACAAGGCAGCATTGCGCCTGGTGGATTGGGAGTGCAGCTCTAATAGACCTGCGAGCAGTTTCAGCGCCGTGCACGCCGCCACCTGCCAGCTGCAATACGTTCTTCATCAGCGGCAACACCGTTTGCGCTACTACAGCAAACCATCGATGCTGTTACATTAGCATCGTCACTTTTTTGACCAGTGCCGAGGCACATGCGCTTTAGTTTGCCCAGCTATTACAGCAACGATGCCACGTAGTGCACACGCGCGACGCAATCTTCGCGCTTCATAAGCTCCATGCTTTCAAACAGGGGAGGCGACACCATATTGCCCGCAATTGCTACACGGAGCGGCTGAAATACTGCTTTAGGCTTCAGCTGCATTGTGTCGCACAACTGTTTGACGGCATCTTGCATAACATTGCATTCCCACGGAATGCTCGTATCTGCCAAAATAGCCTCACACGCTACCAGCACGTCTTTTGCGCGGCTGTCCGCTTTAGCAAGCACCTTTTTGAACGACGCATCGTCAAGTGCCTTAAGCGTGCTTCCCCAAAACATAAACGCAAGCTTGTCGGGAATTTCTTCAAAGCGCACTAAGCGCTGTCCAATAAGCGCAAACGTTTTTTCAGCCCAGGCATCAAGCGCGAAGAATTCAGGCGTAGCACCTGCTTTTTCAATCCACGGACGTGCAAGACGCGCCCATTGTTGCGCTGTAAGTTCGCGAATGTACGCACCGTTCATCCAGTCAAGCTTCACTTCGTCAAAAATTGCGTCTTTTTTCGTAATGCGTGCTAAGTCGAATGCTTTGCACAACACATCGCGCGAGATGAGCGTTGTTTCTCCGTCAAGCGACCATCCTAGCAAGGCCAAGAAATTCACCATTGCGTCAGGAAGGTAGCCCTTGTCGCGATATTCTTCAACACTTGTTGCGCCGTGACGCTTCGAGAGTTTTTTCCCGTCGCTGCCAAGAATCATCGACAAGTGAGCAAATACAGGCGGCGTTTTTCCTAACGCTTCATATATAAGAATTTGGCGCGGCGTGTTTGAAAGGTGATCATCACCGCGAATAACGTGTGTGATCTGCATATTTATGTCGTCGCACACAACCGCAAAATTGTATGTTGGCGTACCGTCCGAACGCACGAGAATCATATCATCCATCACATCGGCTGGAAATGACATATGGCCGTAAACAGCATCGTCAAATTCGATGGCAGGGTGATTATCAGGTACTTTTAAGCGCCACACAAACGGATCGCCTGCATCAAGATGCGCTTGCACCTCTTGCGCGCTCAAGTGGCGACACGCGCGGTTGTATCCGGAGTATCCTCCCTGTTCAGCCTGCATTTTCTCGCGTTCTTCATCAAGCTGTTCTTTACTGCAAAAGCACCGATACACTGCCCCGCAATCGATAAGCTGTTGCAGCGCTTTCTGGTAGGTATCCATGCGCTCCGTCTGGCGATACGGTCCATAAGCGCCACCAACTTCCGGACCTTCGTCCCAATCAAGCTGAAGCCAGCGCATTGCATCAACAATAATGCGTATGTTTTCATCGGTCGAGCGTGTAGGGTCGGTATCTTCTATGCGCAGAACAAAGCTGCCTCCTGTTGCACGAGCAAACGCCCAGTTAAAGATTGCAGTTCGGGCGCCTCCTATGTGAAGCTTGCCTGTGGGCGATGGAGCAAATCGTACGCGAACAGGAGAGGAGTGCTGTGCCATAATGAAGCCTTTCTCTTTCATTGACGTGGTATAGCAAGTATTATAGTTGCTTTCTGCGCCGTGTGAGCGCGAAGCCTAAAAGAAAGCACACAATGGCACTAAGCGCGCTTGTTGTGCCCCATATAAGCGCCAGTTTTTGCCAAAATGCTTCAGGAAGTGCAGAAATAAGCAGCGAATCGGCGCTAAAACTCCAGTTTCCTTGAGGGAAGAGCACTTCATGAAATTGAGTAAAAAAGTCGGTGAAGTTGAACAACGATGCCAGTATGCCGCATGCTAACAATACAAGTGTAACGATGCCGGCATGTTTAAGTGCGCGTCCTAGGTAAACGCGTTGGTTCATGAAGAAGAGGAGCGCTACAAGCGCAAGGCTTACCACAGCACTTGCAATGCTGACGTTGCGCGCGATAACGCCTAAGGCATAGACATCATCCAGGTGTGTAAGTGCTGCTTGCGTTATAAAAAAACGTTCGTCAAATTTGGTAATAGTAGCTGGTGCCTGCTGCATAATCGTGTGTTTGCGAAAGCTTGCATTCGCATGCTTGATCATCGACTTGATTGCTTTGTGTGTGTTATACGTATCAGCAAGTGCACTGCGAACTTTTGCATTAATATTGCGTCCTTGAGCTGCATTTATTTTTAGTTGAGCGTAGAGCAGCCGTTTTTTATTGTGTGCACCAAACGAGTAATCGCGCAGTTCGCCTGCCATATAAACCAACTCATACTGCGTAAACATGCGGTTGTGCTGTATTGCATCTTTTGCAGCAACTTTTTCAATGCTGGCACGTGAGCAAGCGCGTGTTACGTGAGGGTTCATACACACAAATAATCCGCACGTCAGAAGAAATATGCAAAGACTTATACTCAGCAGAATATGCGCTGTTTTAAACAGATATATGCGCGCTGTTTTTGGATGAGAAGCTGGGAATTTGCTGGTGTGCTCCGTTTTCTCTGTGGCGCGCTCAGTTTGCTGTGTGCTATCGGGGAAGCGCTCTGTACCATGCCCGTTGGTGTGCTCGGCTACCTGCTCTGTGACCTGCTCAACGCGCTCTTCAGTGCGCTCTTCAGCGCGCTCATCGGGCTGCATACGCTGATCATCTGCCATTTTGCTGGCAGATGCTGCTGCGTATTGTGTATGCTGTTGCGTATTACTATTGCTTTCGCGTGTCACTTTTTGTCACATTCTCGCATGGATTGTTATTCTTACATGAGCACTATAAGCGTATTATACTCATCTTTCATACAGACGCGGTAGCACTGTTCGTGCATTTGTGGCAGAACGGGCTGCACATGGTAGCGCTATGGTAGCGCTATGGTAGCGCGCGTGTGACGAGATGCTGTTCGATAAGCTTCACGCGCGCCTTTCGTGTGCTACTGTAGGTCTACCCAGATGGTAGCTGCTGTAATGCCTTTCATATCTTTGGAAATGGTAGGCAAAGGCCCCAAGCGAGAAAATACGCCTGCAAACTGCCCATTATAGATATACAAGCCATTGAGGTTGTTATACAGTTGTCCTGCTTGCTGCACTTCGTTATCGCGGCGCTGTTCGATGTCGGTATCGGGCGGCAGCGTAAGTGTTTTATAAGGCTGAATGTAGTGCTGTGCAATCATCGGAAAACCCGCTTTGCTATCAACAAAGCGATCAAGTAACGCATCCCATTTCTCTTGCGTTGTGCCAAGCCCCGCATACACGTTATCAGCACCATAGTGATCAACAGGTTTGATAATCCATTTATTTTTATTCTCATGAATTGCCTGTTCAGTGATAGTATATGAAGTAAGAGGTAGCGTTAGCGGCACCGTTTCATGAATAAACTCAATTTCGTTTTTCGTAAGAAATGCCTGTGTTTGCGGATGCGTAAGAATCTGGAAAATTTGTTTGTCATGTACAATATGTCCCGCAAAGCTGCCAATAAGCGTCACGCAACCCGCACGTAACGCATCAAGGAATGGTTTTGACTCATCCCAAAATTCCAACACATCGTTGGTAACGCAGCGTCGCCAAATTGCATCAATCACGTCGCCTTCTGGCGAGCGTGCATGCGTACCATCAAAGGAAATTTCCCGCACGTCGCATACAATGCAATGGTAGCCACGCGCTTCAAACAACTTTGCAAACAGATAGAACTCGTCCACGACACCATGATCAAGATAATCACAGATAGCAAATGTAGGATTATTATGTGCATTATCGGACGACTCGTAAATTGCAATAAACGTGCTGACCCAGCTTTCAAACAATTCACAACCTGCAACGTTATGGTGTTTTGCAAACTCCTTAAATGTAGCGCTTTGCTCAATAGAATGAGTAATCTCGCGGTTTTCGTTCATGCCGCTTGAGCCATCGCCATTAAATTCACAAAATTTGAGCGTGTTATTCGCTTCATCAAAAAAGGTATCAACGCGCGCAAACGGCAAAACGTCTTTGTATCCGCGCGGTAGCAAAATAAGCTCTTTTAAGCGTTCATCAAAATCAAAAATCTCACGATAGCTTGGGTTATCAAGATAGTGCTGAATCACTTTGCATAAAATGCGGTGGGTGTTTTCAGCAGTATATTTGAACATGGTATAGCTTGCTGCATTGAATAGCTTAGGTGTGAAACTTGCCTCAACAACGCGATGATGTACAATGGCGCTTGATTGCTGCATGTAGGTATGTGCACGACGTCGTGAAGCAATATCTCCATTCAGCCGAGCGCTTATATTGAAATACTCTTCTACGAGTGCTTTATTACTTTTCATGGCACGTGCCACCCCTTTCGTCACGTTTGTGTATACCCTTCAATGCCGCATATTTAGTCTTGACACAATCAATTCTCCTGCATGATTCACTATACCTATAAAACGTGCGCTGTACTCATTCAGTTGAAGAACACAGATAAGTTACACTCACAAAAAAGTGCTAGGGTTGTTCTCTATTCGCTTTTATAATAGATACGTCATATAAATCCCGAGGGGTATGTGGAGTTAGCGCCACACTGACCTCTACTCCAAGGGGGCAAAAGGAGATAATATGAATACACAGCCCCGTTCTTTTTTATTTACGTCAGAATCGGTTACCGAAGGTCACCCCGACAAAATGTGCGACCAGATTTCCGATGCAATCCTTGACGCCATTTTGGCAAAAGAAATCGACCTTGCCCGTGCAGGTTATATTGCCCCTAATGGCGCTCCTGCAAATCCAGCACTGTTTCGCTGCGCATGTGAAACGTTTATCTCTACTGGACTTGTGGTTGTTGGCGGCGAAGTGCGCACGCAAGCTTATGTTGATGTTCCAGAAATTGTGCGCAGCGTCATTGATGAAATTGGCTACAATCGCGGAAAATACGGTTTCGATGCCCATACGTGCGGCGTTATGAATGCCATTCACGAACAAAGTCCTGATATTGCGCTTGGCGTTGACGAATCGTACGAAATTCAGCATGCTGCAGGTTCTGAAAGTGCACACGCGCTTGATAAGTACGATACTATCGGCGCAGGTGACCAAGGCATGATGTTTGGTTATGCGTGCGATGAAACGCCAACGCTTATGCCGATGCCTATTTATGTTGCGCATCGCCTTGCCGAAAAACTTACCGAAGTTCGTAAAAATGAAACGCTTGATTACTTGCGTCCCGATGGAAAAACGCAGGTAACGATACGTTATGCGGATGGCCGTCCGCAAGCTGTTGAGCGCGTTGTGGTGTCAACACAGCATGCAGAAGACGTGTCGATGGACACCTTGCGCGACGATATTGTGCGCTTTGTCGTGCATCCTGTGCTTGAAGCTGCGCATATTGAGCTTGCGCGTGACGCGCAGGTGTTTATCAATCCTACCGGGCGTTTTGTTGTTGGCGGGCCGATGGGTGACGCCGGATTAACCGGTCGCAAGATTATCGTGGATACCTATGGTGGTATGGGTCGCCATGGCGGCGGTGCGTTCTCAGGGAAAGACTGCACGAAAGTTGACCGTTCAGCTGCGTATGCAGCGCGTTGGGTTGCAAAAAATGTTGTCGCTGCAAAGCTTGCATCGCGCTGTGAAGTGCAGGTAGCATACGCTATTGGTGTTGCGCATCCTGTGTCGATTATGGTTGACACGTTTGGCAGTGCCCATGTTGATGAACACCTTATCGAGCGTGCTATTGCGCAGGTGTTTGACTTGCGTCCTGCAGCGATTATTGACGAGCTCGATTTGCGCCGCCCGATTTATCGTAAAACAGCAAGTTATGGTCATTTTGGCCGTGAATTGCCCGAGTTTACGTGGGAACAAACCAATATGGTTGACAAGCTTACGCGCGCTGTTGCTGCACTTTCATAACGATGCTCCATGAAGCTTGCTGACGTTATTGTTGATGTAGCATCTGCGTGCCTTGAAAGCATGTACACCTATCGCGTAAACGACACGTTTGACCAGGGCGATTATCAGCTTGAAGTGGGTTGTGTTGTCATGGTTCCGCTTGGTGCGCGCAGCGTTCTTGGATTTGTTGCGCGCGTCTACACTGCAGATACGTGCGCGTGTCCTGTTAAGCGCCTGCGCTCGATACAACGTGTGTGCTCGCAGCCGTATTTTACGGAGCTTCAACTGCAATGCGCATACTATATGGCGCGCTACTATATCGCGCCGTTATCAGCCTGTATTCGACTGTTTATGCCGCCAGGTGGAGTGGGAAAAGTAGTGCGCGCGCCGCATGGGGAACCTGTTGCGGGTGGCGCGCCCACTCCCGTGCCTGTTGCGGGTGGAACGCCTGTCGTTCCTGGTGAGGAATGCGTTGTCGATGGCGCACGTGATGGAGCATCCGTTCTCGCGACCCCACCTGTTCTCTCGATCGATACAACACTACCGTCCGCGCCCGCACCTGCGCCTTCACGCGCATGGATCTATCGCGGTCCTGTTATGCACGCGCAACAAGATACGTGGCTTGAAATTACACCCGAAGGTGCTGCCTATGCGCCTCCGCGCAATGCGCATCGCCAAAGCGCGCTGCTTGATGCGCTGCGAGCTGGCCCTTTGCTGCTAAGCGAGCTTGCGCTTCAATTTGATCGCGCAACAAGCACTGTTAATTCCCTCGTTAAAAAAGGCTTCATCACCAAAACAGTGCAAGCGCACTCCTACGCGCTTTCCAATGTAAACCAGCCGCATTATACGCGCCCGTTTCAGCTTAACGAGCACCAGCACGCTGCCATCTCTTGCATCACGCAGTGCATGGATAGCGCCTGTGGTCAGGCAGTTGTTGTGGATGGCGTCACGGGCTCGGGCAAAACGGAAGTGTATCTTGAAGCCATTGCACATTGTTTGCAAGCAGGGAAAAACGCCATCGTGCTTGTTCCTGAAATTTCACTCACACCGCAAACAGTCGCACGATTTCGTGGTCGTTTTGGCAATATGGTTGCGCTTTTACACTCGCGCCTTACCACGAAAGAGCGTTTTGAGCAGTGGCAAAGCATCTATCAGCACCACGCGCGTGTTGTGGTTGGTGCGCGCAGTGCGCTGTTTTGCCCCTTGCGTGATATCGGCCTTATCATTATCGATGAAGAACATGTAGAAACCTACAAGCAAGAAGCAGCGCCGCGTTATCATGCGCGCGATGTTGCCTGGTGGATGGCGCAGCAAACAGCAGCTACTTTGGTGCTTGGCTCGGCCACGCCGTCGCTTGAAACGCTTGAAGCGGTTAAGCGTGAAAACTGGCATCACGTAAAGCTTGCTACGCGTGCAAACGGCGCTCCCATGCCGCCCATAACGGTTGTTGACATGGCAGCCGAATTTGGCGGCGGTTCGCGTTCGATGTTTTCGCGCACGCTTCAGCAAGCGCTTGTGCACACGTTGCAACACAATCACAAAGCGGTTCTTATGCTCAACCAACGCGGTTTTGCACGCTTCGTGTTGTGTCGTGATTGCGGTTATACGCCTGAGTGTACACACTGTTCAACCAAGCTTACGTTTCATGAAGTGAACCATCGCTTAATGTGCCATCATTGCGGATATAGTGCACCTTTACCTGCGGTTTGTCCCGTTTGTAAAAGCCCGTACTTGAAGAAATTTGGTGCGGGAACGCAGCGTGTTGAAGCGGAATTGCGCAGTTTTCTCAGTCAGCAAATTGAGCTTACTTACGAGGTGCCGGTGGTGCGCATGGACGCTGATACCACTTCTGCGCGCTATGCTCATGAACGCTTGCTCGATGAGTTTGCTTCATTTGAAACAGGTGCTGTTTTACTGGGAACGCAAATGATTGCCAAAGGTCTCGATTTCAAAGATGTAACGCTGGTTGGTATTATCAATGCTGATACGACGCTTAATTTGCCTGATTATCGCAGTCACGAGCGTACCTTCAATTTAATTGAGCAAGTAGCAGGACGCGCAGGGCGCGATGTGCTGCCTGGTCGTGTAATCTTGCAAACATACAATCCGCATGTACTGCCTATTCAAGCAGCTGCTCATTATGACCGATCTGCTTTTATAACTGGTGAACTGGAAAAACGCAGGCAGTTCGGTTATCCTCCGTTCACATCGTGCGTCAATATTTTAGCGTGGGGTGCTCAAAAAGAAGCTACGCGCCATGCTTTAGAACAGTTTCGTGTTGTGTTAATGGATCATCTTGCGTCAAAGGGATGCACCACCTGGTGGGTATCTGATGTTCTTGCGTGCGTGCTTGAGAAAGTGCGCGAAATTTATCGCTTTCATATTTTTATTAAAGCACCGCGTGAAGCTGCTGTTTCTGCAGTTTTATATGAGCTCGTTCGTAAACGAAAAACAGTAGCTGGTGTCAACATTGCTATTGATGTTGATCCATTGAGCGTCATGTAATGGAGCGAAAAGTAAAACTATCACGTGTTGCAAGAACTGTGTGCCGCAAGCTTTTGTTGAGCTACGCTCTTTAGTGTGTTCAGAGAAGATTGATTCTTTCGTTTTGCTATGTATACAGCGTATGTCACTCTTTTGCGTGTTGAGGAAAAAAATGAGTGATTTTGTGCGTTGTGTGAACGTGTGCTACATACGCACTCCATGAGAAAAAAATGCTAGAATGCAATTTGTATTATTGCGCCTAAATTCAGAAATTTAAGTAAATAGAGCATTCAATGTTGGCAGCGAAAGGATATATTTGTGACTGTTAAATCAAAAAAATCCCAAGTAAACGATAAAAAAGTAACACATGATGCAAATGATAGTGCTCAGGAATCGGTAAGCGAGTTGGCAGTTCAGAAAGAAAAAACTACAAAAAAAGCAAAATCTTCAACTTCTCGTACTGCCGGCAATACGCGCAGCGTGAAAAAACCATCTGCATCTAAACAAGCTGCTCCAAAGAAAGCATCTTCTAAAAAAACTCAAGTATCATCTGCTTCAAAGGATACGCTCCAAGAAGCCTCTGAAAATTTGGAGATGCTCCCCGAGAGTGTCTCTGCTGAAACTGCCACTTCACACACAAACACATTATCTAAGAAAACTTCCGCATCAAAACGCAGCACGCGTACTACCAGTACAAAAAGCGCTAAAGCGTCTTCATCAAAAATAACTACTGATGACCACGAACAAAGCGATGTATCAGAAAGCGTTGCTGATAAGAAAAATTCTTCACGCAAAAAAACAAGCGTTCGCAGTGCAAAGACCGCTTCAACTGATACACCTCGTACAGCAGAGCGTACGTCATCAAAAAAAGCTGCATCGGCTAAAAAATCTGAATCTAAAAATAGTACGCAGCATGATAACGAAGGCGCATTAAAGCAACCAGCAGAAAAGAAAACAAGCGCTGCGTCTTCATCAAGTTTATCATCTTCAGGCATCGATGCAGAGCCTTCGGTGGACGATCTTACTGCAGAAACATTTGACGATGTTTCCATTGATGATATGACGGTATCTGACCTTGAAAAAGCCATCACTCATGAAACCGATTTATTTGATGGTATTCCTGATGAAGAATTGAATGCTGTTCCCGATACACCGCTTCCGAAAGTAAAAGCTGCACGCGCGTCAAAAATTAAATCAAGTCGCATGCGTTCGGTTGATACCGGCGTTACGATGCTTACCGGCGATCCAGTTCGCATGTATTTGAAAGAAATTGGTAAAGTGTCACTGCTTGATGCTAATGAAGAAGTGGTGCTTGCAAAGAAAATTGAAGACGGAATTAAGGCTGGTCGCGAGCTTGAAGAGCTGGAAGCAGCTGGCAAAGAGCTTACACGTCTTGAGCGCCGCAAGCTTTCTCGTGTTGAAATGATGGGGCTTGATGCTAAGCAAATGCTTATTGAAGCAAATTTGCGCTTGGTTGTATCCATTGCAAAACGCTATGTTGGGCGTGGCATGCTGTTCCTTGACCTTATCCAAGAGGGCAATTTAGGTCTTATTCGCGCTGTTGAAAAGTTCGATTATACGAAAGGCTTCAAGTTTTCTACGTATGCTACGTGGTGGATTCGTCAAGCTATCACCCGTGCTATTGCCGATCAAGCGCGTACCATACGTATTCCTGTTCATATGGTTGAAACTATTAACAAATTAGTACGCATACAGCGTAATTTGCTTCAAACACTTGGGCGTGAACCAACACCTGAGGAAATTGGCAAAGAGATGGGCATGACCGCTGAAAAAGTTCGTGAAATTCAAAAAATTAGCCAGGAACCGGTTAGTTTGGAAACACCTATCGGTGAGGAAGAAGACTCTCAACTGGGAGACTTCATTGAAGATGAAGCAACGATTGCACCAGCTGAAGCTGCTAGTTATTCCATGCTTCAAAAGCAGCTTGCTAAAGTGCTTGACGGTTTAGCTGAACGTGAGCGTAAAGTAATTGTTCTTCGCTTTGGTCTTGAAGATGGGCATCCGCGTACTTTGGAAGAAGTGGGGCGCGAGTTTAAAGTAACGCGCGAGCGCATTCGTCAGATTGAAAGCAAGACACTAGCAAAATTGCGTCACCCTTCGCGTTCCTCAAAATTGAAAGACTACCTTGAGGTGTAGCATGAATAGCGCGCCCAGTAGCGAGTCGCGCGACATATTCGAGTTTTATGCAAGCTGCTTGCCCGGTTCGCAGCAGTTGCTTGCTCAAGAAATGAAAACGCTTGGCATTAAGCGCGTGCGTCCACTTCAAAGCGGCGTGGCATTTTTTGCTACTCAGCAGCAAGTATATAAGTTTTTGTTGTACAGTCGTATTGCTGCACGCGTAACGCTTATTCTTGCACGAGTATCCGCCCCTGATGCCGATACGCTTTATCGTAATGTTGCTTCGATGAACTGGTGCGATATTATTGCACCTGGTACGACGATTGCAGTTAAAGCTTCTGGTACGCACCAGCAGCTTCGTAATACGCACTTCACAGCGTTAAAAGTAAAAGATGCGATTGTCGATACCTTGCGTGCAACGCGTTCGCAAGATGAAATTCGTGTTAAACACTCTCATGAACAGCATGTATCTTCTGTAAAACAGCAGATATGCGCTTCTATTGATGTTCGTTTGCGCGATAATCGTGCTACTTTGTCTTTAGATGTAAGTGGTGGAACGCTGGGACGTCGTTTTTATTTAGGCGACGTTGAACATGATAAAGCACCACTTGAAACACTGGTTGCTGCTGTTCTTGCACAACGTGTTTGCAATCAAACTAATGCACGTACGTTTATTGATCCGTGTGCGTATAGCGCTCGTTTTATTTTTGAAGCGTTATGTGCATGCTTGCATATGCCTCTTCATGCGTATCGCAATTCGTGGGGTGTGCGTGCTTGGGCATTGCACGATAGTGACATGTGGAGTGATTTGCAACAAAACGCGCAGTGCGCATATGCTGCTGCCGTGCAACAGTTTATGGATGATGTGCAGGCAAAACGTGTACGTCCGTGGGTAGTCTTGTGCACTCATGCAGCCTCTCAGCAGCGTATTATCAAGCAGTTTAAAGACGCTCATCTTGGGGCATTAGTAGCGTGTGGTGCTGTGGCGTGTTTAGTGGTCAATCCAATGAACGTTCAGCGGAGTCTCGCACTGCTTAACCCGAAGATGTATGATGATGGCAACTATGATCATGGCATTGCTCTTGCATCGTGTTATGCGTTATCATCGCTGCGTTCGCAAGCATCTACCATTGCATGTCAGCAGCTTATGCTACAGTGCATGTACCACGTTACTGACACGGTATGGGTAGCTACCTTGGACGATAGCTTTGTAGCTCTTTGCACTGCTCAGCTTGAGACTGCGCGCGGGCACCATCAATCTCTGTCGTCATGGAGCGTTTTGCAAAAACATGCCGTTGACCAAAGCGTCACTGATGAAGAACATGCAGCTGATCAAAGCGCCACTGATGCAGAACACGCAGATGATCAAGCGCTCACGACTGCTAAAAGTAGTGCTGCATCCACAACATCAATTCCGCTTGCGAGCGTTTCTGTTCTTGAACTTTTATGCGCGCATCAAAAAGTGTCGGTGTCGGTTATTGAGCATGTTCGTTCTTGCTTACCAGGAACCTTATACCAGGTAAGTGATACCAATGGTGGCGCTGCTCATCCGGTATATCTTTACGAAGAAGGATCCTTGCAGTTTGCGCAGCGCTTAATTAAGCTGTTGCGTGAAAGACGCAAATTCGCGCGTACGTGTCAGGTTGCAAATTATCGCCTTTACGATGCCGACTTGCCAGAATTTTCACTTGCAATTGATGTATATAGTGCCGCGCAATCACCCGATTTTCAACAGACTCCCGAGCAGTTGTATTTGCATATAAGTGAATATGCTCCTGCGCGTTGTATTTCTCCTATAAAGGCGGCACGTCGTTTTGCCGATGCGGTATATATTGCATCGTGTGTTTGTAATGTTCCTGTTGAGCGTATATTTATCAAAACACGTATACAAGAAAAAGGTGGAGCGCAGTATAGCAATGCAGGTGCAGCACACGAGCCTTGTGTTCGCTACATTCGCGAAAACGACTTGATATTTGAAGTCGACCTAGCAAGCAAGCTTGATACCGGAATATTTCTTGATCACCGTATAACACGACAGCTTGTTGAAAAACACTGTACAGGCGCGCGCTTCTTGAACTTGTTTGGATATACAGGTAGTGCGAGTGTGTATGCTGCACGTGGCGGCGCACACAGTACCACCACGGTTGATCTGTCACAGCGCTATCTTGAATGGGCAGATAGAAATATGTATCTAAACGGCTTTGAGGGTTCGCAGCACCTGTTCGAGCGCGGAGATGTAATGCGTTGGCTGACTGATGCACGTCGCTCAGGCAAACGCTTTGACTTCATTTTTGTTGACCCGCCAACCTTTTCCAATTCCAAGGCAATGGGGCGGCGCACCTGGGATGTTCAGCGCGATCATGTTGAGCTGCTTATCGGTGTTTCCCGGTTGCTTTCTGAGCACGGTCGAGCGTTGTTCTCGTGCAACTTGCGATCATTTAAGCTCAATGAGCAGCAGTTGAAGCATTATGGCGTTGACGTGCGCTGTATTACTGATGAAACTATTCCGCTCGATTTTGCGCGTAATAAGAAAATTCATCATTGTTATTGGGTGTATCGCATCGCGCAACATTAAGTATGTTTTCCAGGCGAATCGAGCTTGATTGTAACGATGCTTTAATGTGTGCTGTTACAGAAAACGATGCTGTGATACGAGCGTGTTTCTGCGTACGCGTATGAGCACTTTAGTGCGTTTACCAGCGCGTACTACTACTGTTATATGTTCATGCGTGCAAATGCGTCTAGGGGAATATATCGAAGCTCTCGCCACACCTGTGCGAGCGTATGTTTACAGAATGGTCCGTGTTAATGCAGGTAATTGCTCTTATTTTTTGCAACTTATGCGCGGAATTGATTTTTTCTTGAACACCGCGCATTTTTCTTGTGTGTTAGGTTAAAATAAGCAAGCACGCGCGGGCCCTTAGCTCAATGGCGGAGCAGGGGACTCATAATCCCTTGGTTGCAGGTTCGAGTCCTGCAGGGCCCACCACGTTTCTTTTGGTTGTAATCGTTTGTCAATCTTCCAGTGCATGTATACCTCTCGTAATCTATAAGTACCTGTATCGCTTTTCATCAAACATGTTCAAGCGGACGCGAGCTTACATGATTAATGCTATGCACAAACAATCTTGCACAAGCGTTATCCAAGCACAGAGACCTCTGCTAAAAGTTTTTTATGTTTTAGTGCACCGCGCTGTTAGCTATCACTACGAATGGTTTCAGGAGTATATATGCCAGAGTTTATTTACCAAATGAATCATGCACGTAAAGCCCAAGGCAACAAGCTTATTCTTGATGATGTAACGCTTAGTTTTTATCCGGGTGCAAAAATTGGAGTCGTCGGGCCAAACGGTATGGGTAAATCCACACTTTTGCGTATTATGGCAGGTAAGCTTGATGTTTCAAATGGCGAAGCTCGCTTAACACCTGGTTTTACAGTAGGTATTTTGGAGCAAGAACCGGTGCTCGATTCTGAAAAAACCGTTGACGAAACGATTGCCAGCGCTTTTGGCGACATCATACGCAAAGTAAATCGCTTCAACGAAATTGGTGCTCAGATGGCGCTTCCTGATGCCGATTTTGATGCGCTGATGGCAGAAATGGGCACCTTGCAAAATGAAATTGATGCTGCTGATGGGTGGGATATCGACTCAAAGCTCTCGCAAGCGGCTGACGCGCTTCAATGTCCCGATGGATCGGCGCTTATAAAGCACCTTTCGGGTGGTCAGCGCCGCCGCGTAGCGCTTTGTACCTTGCTGCTTACGCAACCCGATTTGCTTTTGTTGGACGAGCCTACCAACCACCTTGATGCCGAATCGGTTGCCTGGCTTGAAGCTCACTTAAAAACCTATCCAGGCGCTGTTCTAGCGGTTACGCACGATCGTTATTTTCTTGATCATGTTGCCGAGTGGATTTGCGAAGTTGATAGAGGGCATTTGTACCCTTACAAGGGAAATTATTCAACGTATCTTGAAACGAAGGCAGCGCGCATGGCAGCTGAAGGCCAAGCAAGTGAAAAACACGCCAAAAAGCTTGCACGCGAGCTTGAGTGGGTGCGTCTGTCACCGAAAGCGCGCCAAGCAAAGAACAAAGCACGCCTTGAGCGTTATAATCAAATGCTTGCAGAGTCCTCTTCCAGTAAAAAACCTGACTTTACGGAAATTTGTATTCCTGCTGCTCCACGCTTAGGAACGCGTGTTATTGAAGTGACACAGCTCTCGAAACGCTACGATGACATCGTTCTTTTCGACAATCTGAGTTTTTCACTACCTCCTAACGGGATCATTGGTGTTATCGGGCCGAACGGTGTTGGCAAATCAACTTTGTTCAAAATGATAATGGGCGAAGTTTCCCCCGATAGCGGCTCTATTTTCCGCGGAGAAACCGTGCAGCTTTCCTATGTTGACCAAACGCGTGCAGGTATTGATGCTCATAAAAAAGTGTGGGAAGTAGTATCGGACGGGCTTGATTATATGCAGGTAGGGGATACGGAAGTTCCCTCACGCGCTTATGTTGCGTCTTTTGGTTTTAAAGGCCCCGATCAACAAAAGGAAGCAGGCGTCTTATCGGGCGGTGAGCGCAATCGCTTGAATTTGGCGCTCACACTTAAGCAAGGCGGCAACGTTATCTTGCTTGACGAGCCTACCAATGATCTTGATACTGAAACGCTTGCTTCCCTAGAAGATGCGCTCCTTAATTTTGCTGGTTGTGCAGTTATTACCAGCCACGATAGATGGTTTCTCGATCGCATTGCCACGCATATTTTGGCATGGGAAGGCAGTGATGATAACCCGGCTGCATGGTATTGGTTTGAAGGAAATTTCGAGGCATATCAGGCAAATCGCGAGAAGCGTTTAGGTGTAGATGCTGCACGCCCGCATCGCATCCATCGCAAGCTCACGCGCAACTAGAAGCCCGCCACCCAGGAATTCGCGCAACCACGCCCGTACCTGCTTTTTACCTGTGCTAATCGGCTATACACGTTCAATATGAAACTTTTTAATGCCGCTGCGCCACTGTCGTTTTGTACCGCCTTTAATAGACAGTTTTGCTGCATCGTGATCAACAACAACGCTGCCGCCCAGCAAATTTACACCACGTTCAAAATATGCCTCGTGGGGAAGTGTCGATGGGCCTACAACGCCGCAATATGCGTGTTTGCTCAGTTCAAGTAAGCGCACGATGGTCTTGTTGATAAGCGTCGTTCCGGTCATAAAAACAAAATCTTGCTCAGGTAACAAAGCTTCACACGCGCTATCCGGTATGTCAAGCGAACTTGTGCAATTCCGCTCCAACACGCTTACACGCGCAATTTTTCGCATCGTTTCTACATTGGGAAAATGCCCAACCACAGCAACATTTTTGCCGCGATACTGCTCAGCAAGCGTCTTAAACGGATTGCTTGCGTCGTTGGTTTCTGCGCGGTCGAAATCGATAGCGCCACCCAGCGCTTCGACGTGCTGCACGCTTGAGTGCCATGCGTTAAGTGCAGCAACACCAATTGCCGCTTCTACAAAGTTCCACGACTTTGCAAATTGCGCTAAATTGCGCAGATCAAACTCGCGTGCATCCTTGTTGAAGCCCTCGTGCGCACCGGCCGATAGAGCGTGACTGATTCCCATGCCGCACGCCGCTTCAACATACACCCAATGAGCGCCAATACAATAATCAATTACCTCAATACCTGCGGGAATAGCATCAATTAATTCGTCATACAGTGCCCAAAAAGGCTGCTTTTGGGTGCACGATTGAAGCGTTTCGTGATTGCTGTTATATGAACTTTGCATAGGTATCCTTTTATTCTATGGTACAGATTTTAAGCGCAAGGAAAGGGATTGTTTCAGCCCTTCGAATGCGTTATAGCTATTGTAGCGCGATTTTTGAATGATGAAAAAGAAAAGATGGTAGCTCCGACCGGATTCGAACCGGCGACCTCCGCCTTGAGAGGGCGGCGTCCTAAACCGCTAGACGACGGAGCCACAATTTCCGCAGCGCTTAGTGCTGACACGCGTTTGGTGACGTGCGTTTGTAGCAAGTGGCTGGGGTGGAAGGAGTCGAACCCTCACGTACGGCACCAGAAACCGCTGTCCTGCCATTAGACTACACCCCATCGACATATCGATGCTTGTCAGTAAAAGACATAAGCGCAGGTTGTCATACTACACAGAGCGCAGCATTTCGTCAAGTGTCATTTTTGCAATAATGCACCTCGTACACAAATGTTCAAGCAGAAAACACAAGTAGTTCCATTTCGGCTCATGGCGCTTTATCCCACGCACTTACGAGGAACCTGCAACAAGCCAGTTCACCAGCGCATCGTGCGAATTCTCGCACCGTTTATCGATAACACGCTCAAGCGCTTTCGTTAGAATAGCTCCAATGTCGCAAGCTTCACAGTGCGTATAGGTGCATACATCATCTCCCGTAATTGCAAGCTGCTTTAGCGAATACGGCGCACCACACTTCAAAATAGCGTTGCATTGCGCTTCAAGCGCATCCGCCAGCGCTACGCCCTCTTGGTACCCAGCTGCTTTCGCTTGTGCATCAGCCCGCTGAAGAGCACACCATTCATAAAAAAGCTCCACGTTGCCTTTCATCGTTTTTAGTAGATGCTGCACCATGGTCATCGTAATTTCCTCACACGGCACACCCAGCATATCGTCATGATGTTTAACCAGGTAACACGCACGATCAATAACGCGTTTACGGTAGCCAAAGCGTGATAGCACGCTCCGTGTAATTATGCAGCTTTTCTCAGCATGTCCATGAAAGTGCCGAACACCCTGCTCCTCAACGCACACGGAGGGCTTGCCGCTGTCATGCAGCAGCGCTGCCCAGCGCAGATGAGCTTGCGCAGGTATAAAGCCAGTACAGTGTGCACTGTGTTCGTATACGTCAAAACAGTGATAGCGTGTTTTCTGGTCAAACCCTCTGCTTGCTTGTAGTTCAGGAATAAGTGCGCATACAATATCTGCATACGCTACCAGTGCTTTTTGAACGTGGCTTCCTTCCAGAAAGCGCTCAAATTCTGCGCGCACACGAGGCATCGGCAGCTTCTCAAGTAAGGTTTTACGCGTATTCATAGCGTGCCATGTTTCTTCATCGATAGAAAAGCCCATTTCACTTGCAAAACGAAGTGCACGAAGAATGCGCAACGCATCCTCGCTCATGCGCATATCAGCGCTCCCAACAGCTCGAATAATGCCGCGCTTACAATCGCGCAGCCCTCCGTATGCATCAACCAGCCCACGCGAAGCGTTCCACGCAAGTGCATTGATCGTAAAATCGCGCCGTGCAAGGTCATCTTCTATCGTTTGAACAGGGGATACTGCATCAGGATGCCGCGCATCGCTATACGTTCCATCGCTTCGATACTGCGTTACTTCAAAACACATGCCGTCAATTACCACGCTAAGCGTACCATGCGCAATACCCGTATGATGAACGCTCCACCCGTGGGATAACGCTACGCGCTCAACATGCTCCCAGGGCGCATTTGCAGCAAGATCGATATCGTGACGTGGTCGATCGAGCACTACGTCGCGCAGCCATCCGCCAACAACAAATGCTTCAATGCCAGCATTATTAAGAGCTTCCATTAAACATTGTGCCTGGTTGGGTAAGTGAGAAGTAAAAAGCTCGTTAAGACACGTGTGTGCATCACGTGCGCTTTTACGTTCTAACTGCACGAGAGTATCGATAGGCGTAGTGTGTTTCGTGTTCATTGAAAATAACCTCCGCATGTACCTTATCATCACGTGCTGTTCGCGCGAATGTTCGTAATCTATACATTATAATGCACGTGCGTTTTGTTTCATGATTGAAGCGTAGATATCGCTGCTTATGAGCACGAATACGGTATGTACATCGTTTTTATAACGTTAGTTGTGGAAACTTCTTCATAATTTAGGAAAGCTTACTCGTAACTCTTGCGTGCTTGTGTAAAGCACGGTAAAGTATCGCTTCGCGTCTTCAAGGAGAACGCATAGGGAAGGGCTGTGAAGGTAAGCCCTGCACACGTACCCCTTCAGAAATTTTTC
>KQ959675.1 GCA_001552935.1 Umbribacter vaginalis
ATTCCATGCGTCAAGCGCTTGTTGCAACAACAATTTCCGCGCCATCACTTCAATTAAGCGTTCACACGATTGTAGCTTTTGTGCCTGCAAGCACCGAATTTCCTGTTCTGCGATACTTTGATTATGATTAGTATGGCCACTGTTGCAACGCGCTTCAAGACGCGCTTGTAAACGCGATAGCTCCATAGCATATTTATTATATGCTTCTTTCCAGGTATCGAATATATCGCTTACAACGCGAGCGTTGTGGAGTGTTTGTGTACTGGAAGCAGCTGATTTTTCTTTAATAGGTGCATACTGTTCAAGAGAGCTATACGCACAAACAACTGCCTCGACCACATTACGGTTTTGGTTTTCAAGTGTGGCAATATCATGTATAAGCTGAGTGTCATTTGTGTTAGCGGTTACATGTTTTGTAGTAGCCTCTTGAGTATTCACGTTCTGTTTCAGGTACTTAAATACCTCTTTTGCAGCAACGTAGAGCTCTTCTGTTTGCTGGTTAATGTTCTCAAGTGTCGCATCTTGTTCTGCGCAACGCGCGTGGTATTCCTCTTGAAGCGCAGCCTTTTTTTCTTCAACAGCATGCAAATCGCGAACATAACGAACATATTCGTCCCCAAAAGCACACATATCTTCAAACGAGCCAACGGTATCTGGTATACCTGCCTTAAGAAGTGCGCTGCGGGCGTTTCCTCGTACCGAAAGATAATTATTATATGCGCTTTCATACTCCTGGTACGTTTTTTGAATGTCGGAAAAATCATTTTCATCACACGATGAATGTTCTGATGATTGCAACAAACTCACAAAAGAACTGACACTCACAGGTGGATATGGTGCGTCAGAAAAGCCTGGTAGCAGCGCAGCGGCACATTCTATGCATTGATACGCATACGCACGATCATAATACTTGGTTAATGTACGCTCGAGACGTATGTTTTGCCATGTAAACAACAATATTGCAACCACAACAGCAGTCAATAAACTTAAGACGCTCACAAAAAGTAGGGAAGTACCGCGTGTGAACACAGCAAGCAACGAAGCAAGAATTACTCCCGCAAGTAACCCAAACAATGCACTCGTTGGTGCACAGTAACGCCTATAGCAGCGGACATACTGTTCCGGACGCAATAAATGATCTTGTGATAAGTTTTCACGTGAGCGTGTTGCGGTATCATCACGTGTTGAAGACATAGAGCGGGGCAATACATTTACACGCTCACATGCACGGTGATACGCATCTTCTTTCATTTCGTATATTTTCTGTGCATGTGCTACGTGCTCTTTAAGTGCGGCCTGCAACTCTCGTAAATCCCCCGCTTGCACACGCGCTCTTACAAGACCGTAATACGGAAGTGTCTGTAAGCGTGCTTCCTCTACCCTGCAGGCATCCTGTGCACTGCGGTGTTTTGCGAGTTCTTCATCACAGTGCGTTACTATACCCATTAAACGATTAAGTTCCTCTTTGGCGCGCTCGATTTGTTTCCCCTGATCAGCTAAATGCTTTATGCGAACGAGGACACGGCGCTGCTCATCCTGTACGCGAGCTAACAGTTCATTGGCGCCATACTGAGCTTGTGACATTTCGAAACACGCTTGATACTCATGTTGGCGCTCGGCGATACGGGTATTGATGTTTGGAAATGAATAAGGCACTTCTGCAGCTTTCCTAAAGAAATTACCCTCTTCTGTGTCATACCTGTTAAGAAGCGTATTCGGATTGATATAGGTACCCGTTGATGCAGTTAGCAAAGCTGCAGCTACATCGGCAGTGTGGAGCATAGCTTGAACACTCTCTTGTGTTATAAAAAACGTTGATTCGTACAATTCTTTAGAAACGCCTTGTAAAATACTGTCAATCGCATCTTGTTCTTCTTTATTTTTGGTATGCCCTCGTGTAATAACGCGCATTCTCATAACGTGCGCGGAGTGGTTATTGTCTGGCAATACCAACGATGTTTCACGTGAAACATCTAACGAAGTCTCAAAGATAGCTGTGTTATCGGTATGTACCAGTCGTTTTGCCTCTTGTAATGATGTTAAGGGAGAGTTTGCTTGCTTTGATGGGCGCTGCTCAAACGTCAGCGTTCCTTGCTGTTTACAGCCAGGCATATTATATGAATTTACTTTGCTCGACTTTACAGGCCACCCAAATAATACACCCAGGATAAATGCGCAAAGTGTTGATTTTCCTGCCTCATTAGGAGCATAAATAATATTTAATCCTGGCTGAAGATCATCAAGCGTTGCTTTATTAAAGATACCAAAGCTCTGCATATAAATTTTCTTCAAAAAATATGGCATAAACAACTCCCGAACACTTCATCGCATACTAAACGCGTATTTTGTAAGTAACTCAAGCAATGAGTCAACCGCACACAAGCAAGAAGCAAAGCTTATAGGTCGCTCACACTCCTTATGCAGGATATAATAAGTTGCGTACTACCTGATCTTTTGCTGCGCTTATAAGCTCTTTTAGTTCTTGGTCAGTGCATGAATCAAGATAGCTTGTAAATATCGTTGCATCATCTTTATCTTCACACCATGCTTTGAGTGTTGAACGCACGTCATCGGGCGTCTCGGCAAGTGCATCTGCTTTTTGAACAAGATAATACAAAAACGTATCATGGCTCGGCGCAAGAATATCGCCTTTTTCCAAAATTGTTTTATTGACAAGCTCAAATACCAATACACCAGCCATATGACGGTTAATTTCTTCACGTAGAGCCTTACGTGTTGCCAGCGAATTAAGCTCCTTATAAAGAGGCGTTATTCCTGTTAAACAAACACGAGCTACCAGATAATCACTCCTGTGTTGCGACAAACTGCATGTGCAAGCATCTTCCACGCATTGTTGCACAGCATCTAATGTTTCACAGTGTGTTACGTCAAGCATACATTCTTCCCAACACAACGGAGAAGCAGGAACAAATGTTACGTGAGGCACATACTGAGGATAAGGCATCGTCACATCAACAAAGCCTTTGTCTCCGCACTCACCAATATCCCCTCCCTGTAAACAGCCTGGAAATGCAGCAAAAACACCGTGATCATTTGAGAAACATTCAAAAGCATGTATGTGACCAAGAGCCCAATACGACACGCCACTTGCTTGTAGTTGCGTTATTTTTAGCGGTGCATAACGCTGACTTTCTCCCTTGTTAAGAGACGTATGCACCAAAGCAATTGCAGGTATGTTTTCTTCTATACACGTTGCGCACTCGCTGCTCGTTGCGCAAGCGTTCTGTTTAATTTCTTGATACATTAATCCATTGATAATAGGTTCGATTGAATCCCATGCATTTGTTTTGTAGCTTCGACCAGCTATATAACACAGTGGCTGACCGTTGCGATAGTGTACAAAATACGACGGTTGCTTGGCTTCCATTATGTGAATAAAGGCAGATTCAGAAAAAAACGAGGGTTTCCACGACGAATATGGGTCGTGATTGCCAGCGCAAATATACGTATGAATACTTTCGTGTGAAAGGCGTTTAAGTCCGTCAAAAAACAGAGCATAACTGCTATATTCTGCCGATACCGTATCAAACACGTCTCCTGATACCAGCACAAAATCGACTTTGTTCTTGATAGCATAATCACACAACGTATCAAAAGCACTACGCGTGGCATTCACAATACGCTCGCGCCACAAGGAATCAAGTTCACATATGCCAGTAAAAGGGCGCCCAATATGTAAATCGGCAGTATGAAGAAAGCGAATTGAACTATCCACTATTCACACCCCTTTGTTTATTCGTGGTAAGCATCGTCTGAAATAAAATTACCAAAACGTGTAAACTCTGCGTTAAAGGCAAGTGTGATGTCGCGCTGCGGACCATTGCGGTGTTTTGCAACGATAAGTTCTGCGGTGCCTTTGCGAGGGCGCGATTCCTCTTCTGCCTCCAAATCGTTTGTTGAGCGATCGATAAACATAACAATATCGGCATCTTGCTCAATTGAGCCTGATTCTCGCAGGTCGGATAGTTGCGGACGTTTGTGTTGGCGCTGTTCTACTGCACGTGATAACTGAGAGAGAGCCAACACAGGCATATCCATCTCTTTAGCAAGAATTTTCAAACCACGGGAAATTTCTGCAACTTCAACAGCACGATTGCCGTCACGCCGATTACTTGACGGGTTCATCAGCTGCAAATAGTCAACGATAATAAGTCCTTGTTTGTTTATGTTGCGGAATTGACGACGTGCTTTGGCGCGCGCTTCTAAAATTGATAAGCCAGGCGTATCGTCTATGTAAAGCTTTGTCTCAGATAGTCTATTTACCGCTTCTAACAGCGCGCTCCAATCATGAGCACCCACATCTCCGCTACGAACTTTTGAAAGCGATACTTGAGCTTCTGAACACATAATACGTTGCACTAATTGAACGTCACTCATTTCTAGTGAGAAAAATATTACAGGAAAGCCAGCTTTTACAGCATTAGTTGCAATGTTAAGCGCAAACGATGTTTTACCAACGCCGGGGCGTGCTGCGAGAATAATAAGGTCTCCACCACGAAACCCATGAAATAGCTTGTCAATATCGGCAAACCCCGATGGCACGCCGACAATAGCGTTTTTCTCTTTCGACTGTTCAGTAAGCTGTTCAAATGCCTCGCTCAACAAAGTGCTGATATTTTTAAACGATGAAGATACCTTTTGTTCGGTAACATCAAGGAGTGTTTTTTCGCATACTTCTACAACTTCATTTAAATTATCAGGCGTGTTATATGCATATGCAGAAATTTTTGTACATGCCATAATGAGCTCACGCAAAATAGCGGTACGCTTAACGATATGAGCATGGTGTTGCCAATTTGTGATGGCAAATGTGTTATCAGCCAATTCAAGCAAATATTCACGACCACCTATTTTACTCAATGTTCCTTCAGCGCGCAGATGGTCAGCAAGCGAAATGGTATCAAGAGGAGTATTTGATTGGTCCATGTCAAAAATGGCTTGAAATATAATCGCATGTGATTGCGAATAAAAATATTTCGCGTGGAGAAGTGGCAAAATATCAACGCGTGCGGTTTGGTCAAGTAAACAAGCTGCCAGCACCGACTTCTCTGCTTCAATGTCTTGCGGAAGGTGGCGTGTTGAAAAGTCTGAACTGGTAAATTGTGCATCTTGGTTGATATTTGACGGTACGACCATAAACACTCCATTTCTCTTCTTTTGTAGTGTATCGCATACTGTTCCGCCGGCGCCGCAAAGCATTGAGCTTAAACAAAAAAATAGAAAAGTAAAACCCCCTTATAGCCCCATAACTGCAGTATAACCATCGGTATACTGGACAATAAGAGCAATAAGAGGGTTTGTGTCTACACAAACGCTTAAGCTGTCGTTCTGCCATCACATTAACCAATATAACAATGGCACAACGAACGCGCGATAATGTTACTGAACAGCGGACTCCTCAGCCTGAGTTGTTGTATCTTGTGTCTCGGCTGTATGTTCAGCGTTAGCATCTGCTGTAGTATCATCTGTTTTTTCTGGTGCGGCAGCGTCAACAACATGAACCTGCACGGTTGCAGAAATACCACGATAGAGTGATACATGAACTTCATGCGCTCCTGCGGTTTTAATTGCCTTACGGATTTCAATGCGGCGACGATCAATGTCAAGATCTTTTGTATCTTTAATCGCTTGTGCAATCATCGTTGATGTAATAGAGCCGAATAACTGACCCTCTTCACCAATTTTAGCGGCAATTTCCACTTTTGCATCTTCAAGAGCTGCTTTGGTAGCATTCGCCTGCGCAAGACGCTCTTCTTCGCGCTTAGCAATGTTCTTGCGGCGATTTTCTAACTGCTTTAAGTTACCTGGAGTTGCTAATACAGCAAATCCCTGCGTAAGCAAGTAGTTGTTTGCAAACCCACGGGCAACATCAATAATGTCGCCCTCGCCGCCTTTACCAGGAAGTTCTTTGAGTAAAATAACTTTCATCTTCTACCCCTTCCTAGCGATTACGACGATCGCCGCGGCCGCTTATAGCGGGTACAGCATACGGCATAAGCGCCATTTCACGTGCTCGTTTCACAGCACATGCAATATCGCGCTGATGTTGTGTACATGCGCCTGTTACGCGACGAGGTTTAATTTTTCCACGATCGGTTACATACTTGCGCAAAAGCTGCGTATCTTTATAGTCGATGTACTCTGTTTTGTCTTTGCAAAACTGACAGTACTTACGACGGGGCTGTCTTGTAAACTCAGCCATCGGTGTACCTCTTTTCAATACTAAAACGGCAAATCGGCGTTATATGAAGAGGGGTCAACAGCAGGGGGTGCAGCAGGTGTAGAAGGTGCGTTATATGGTTGGCTATATGAACCAGCATCAGCTGACGCGTGATCGTTGGCGGCAAAATTTTGGCCACCCCGCGTGCTCATAAGCTCAATTTCATCAACAATAACTTCCAACTTGCTACGGCGTTGACCGTCACGTTCCCATTGACTCCAGCGTAATTTCCCTTCGAGGGAAATTTTTGATCCTTTATCAAGGCAGTGACTTAATCCTTCAGCACGGGGGCCGAATACCGTACAGTCAATAAAATTCGGGAAATCTTCCCATTCTCCTGTTTGAGGATTTTTGCGTCTGTCATTTACCGCTATCCCAAACCCCAAAACACTCGACCCATTGGCTGTTGATCTCAGTTCTGGTGTACGGGTTAAATTACCAGACAAAATAACTCGGTTGATGCTCATTTTCTACCTCTTCCACGATGCGGTATTGCATAGCGAGATCACGTTGTATTAATCTCGATCGCTGCGAGCAACAATCATATGACGCTCAACGAAATCGTTGATACGCAGCACACGATCAAGCTCAGCAATATTTTGTGGGTCGGTGTGAAAATCGATGAGAGTATAAGATCCCTCATTCAGACCATTGATTTCATAGGCAAGTTTACGTTTGCCCCATTCATCAACATTATCGATAACGCCGTTGCTTTCTGCAATGGTTGTTTCGATACGTTTCATGGTTGCAATACGATTTTCTTCATCGATCGTAGGTGCAACAAAAAACAATAATTCATAAGCTTTCATCAGCTCACCTCCTCTGGACAATCGGCCTCGGGCGGTGATCGTTAACACCGAGGCAGGAAACATCAGAGAAGTTTACCAGATTTCCCTACCGATACTTCGTGTAGGTACATCTGTTGCCCAGTCTTCATACTATCTGCATGCATTCAGCAGTAGTGGTAAGCATATCGATCACGCCGACCTTACCTATATTATTGCAGAAGAATGTTGTAAAAATACGGCAAAAATGATGAATAAATATCAATTTTTATGTTTTAAAAAGGTGTGGCGGTTATTCGATTTTTTCCTCTTTGTCACACATTATCTGCGCTCATTAGTTCATGACAGGAACATGTATCAGAAAGACCATCTCTCTTGTGCAACAAACCAGCACTTTCATTGGTGGCCTTATATCCTGCGTTCAATCCATGTTGGTCCTTTGTCGAATACACGTTTATCCCTCATTTTTAACCAATAAGCTGATTTTTTTGCATATCTTTTATGCTTGGAGTATTCTTTGCTATCAGGGTGCGGCACCTTAAGGTAGTACTTTACGAGCTCAAAACTACATATTCAAAGGTAATACTGTGAACATAAGGAGTCTCTATGTACTTAAAAAAGAGTCGCCGCACCAATGGGAAAACACAACTTTCAGTTATGCAGGATTGTTGGGATAACAAAGCCCGCCGTGTTCGCCACTACACTATTGAAACACTTGGAAACTTAGAAGATCTCATCAAAACACACCCCGATGTTGATACGTGGGCAGATTCACAAGTAAAGCGTTGTGAAGAAGAGTTTAAGTTCCCTTTATATAAGGTTGATATCTGTATTCATCCAGCTCAACGCATTGATAGAAATACTAGTAATCAGAAAAACATTGGAAGTATAATTCCTTTGTCGGTATATGCAGCGTTGGGTATTGACACAAACATCAAAAACTTTACTCATAAGCATAAAATTCCTCTCAACGTAAGCGCCGTCTTAAAATTGCTTGTTATTGATCGCGTATGCAATCACTATTCCTTATGCCCAATATGGGAAAACAAAGAACTCTATTTCATTCAAAGTATGTTTCAAGAACAAGATATATCTCACGCACTCGATACATTGGTAGAAACAAAGGAACATCTCTGTATGCATATCAATCGCGTAATGCAAGAATGTAAGTGGTTTGATTTTGCAAGTATTTACTTTAATATTATTAATTTTTATTATGAGACACCTCTCAATTCGTATGATATTGATGGCATAACTAATAACAAAGCTACAAAGTGCCAATGTGTAAAAATGGCGCTGTTGTCGGATGCACACGGGTTACCCTTTGTTTATCGGCGCTTTTCTGGTGATACACATAATGAAAGCGATCTGCAGAGTGCTCTTAATGAAATGTTGGCAAGCGAAGAAGTGTCAAAATTGTATCTTTTCCCACATTCCCAAAGCGAGATCTCAATTCGTTGGCTTATGAGGGAAACGCATCAACATATAGATTGTTTAACACCTGCATACAAAGAAGAGAACTGGTCTGACGCTCATGTTGAAGCGTATTTTTTAGCAAGTTATATTGATCGTATTATTGTTAAAACATTGTCATTAATTAGTACGCTCCCTTGTTCTTGCATTATTCATGAACTTACCACGATGACAAGTGTTTGCGTCGAAAATAAATGGTGGATTTTATCGCATAGAACTGCCGATTCAGACACGTTATTAGAATCTGTTGGTTTTGCGGATTTAAAACATAAATACTTGTCAACAGCGCATATAAAACACCTCTGCCAACAAGCAAGCAAAATGAAATTTTTCAACCCAAATACGCCAACAGATTAGGCAACAACATACAAAAATGCTCTTCTTAGCGTAACAAACACCGGCATAACAACGAGCGGCTACCTATGAGAGTGCAGTATTCATAGGTAGCTGTATTACACGTGCCACCTTGTTACAAGAAAATACGCATGTGTGAATACCAACCATTCTCCTTTCAACTTTTAACATGCTATATTGTGGAAAATGTTGAAAACTTTATGCACGATGTAAGAAACGGGTAACAGAAACCTATTTAAAACGTTTGTCAAGCAGTAAACCAAAGAATTATTAAATCATAGTGTGAACTTGTTGAATAATAAGTTAATACTATTTATCTGGTATTTTATTGTAAAAATAATAAAAGCGAATAATATGTTTTCCTGTTTTTCCTTATCATTAAGATGAAATACGATACAAGAGAAAAATCATCAAGATTATAATCAAAGCGCGTTATATACCATAAAATTATCAACGTGCAAGGAGAAATTTGGAAAATTTTGAACTTTTCCGATATTAGCTTTCAACGTTTTTCACAATTTGTTTATAAATTATGGAAAACTCATAAAAACACCAGTTGAATATAAGAAAAATAAGGAAAATAGCTGAAATCTATTGAGAAAATACCCTTATTCTTGCTTTTAAGAAGAATTTTCGAGAAAAAGTTGGAATATCTGCATGAAAAAAGCTGAACAAGGTACAATACGTGTGTTGAAAACTTTTACAAGTATGAAAGTGACGAGGTATGAACAACGAGCTTACTCCCCACACTCAAACGAATACTACGCTGCACAGTTATGCTCCCTCCTCAGCACCATACGTATCGTCACATGCAGTTTCAGACGCTAGTACTCAGTTCTCTCACACACACGAAAACGCTACTACCCTTCCATCTTCATCAGAATCATTGCGCGATCCATACGATTATGTTTCACGCATATCTACCATTGCGGTGTATGACAATTTGCGCTCTGCCCCTCGCACTATCCAAATTCAACCAGCGCAAACACAAGATTATATTGCTGCCTTAGCGTCACAAACATATCTTTCAGCCAAAGAACTCGGAGGTAGTATTCCGTTTACCGTAATTCAGGAAGTTTCAGAAAATTTCATTCATGCTCAATTTAGTGAAGTTGTTATTTCTATTCTCGATAAAGGCAATACTATTCGATTCGCCGATCAAGGACCAGGTATTAGTGATGTTGCAAAAGCGCAGCTTCCTGGTTTTTCATCTGCTACATCATCAATGAAGCGGTTTATACGCGGAGTGGGTTCTGGATTACCTATCGTAAAAGAGTATTTTGAAAGTGAACATGGCAGTGTCGTTATTGAAAGTAATATTAACGCAGGTGCGGTAGTTACTATTAGTTTAACAAGTGAAGAAAATCAAGACGAAACAGCATTACGACGAGCTTTAAATATTACAAACACACCGCAAAATAGTGCTCCCACACTCCAAATACCTATACTAACTGAGCGTGAAATCACCTTTTTACATGTGTTTTTAGTAGAAGGAGCGCTGGGTATTACTGAAATGGCACAATATACCGATGCCGCACCTTCGACAGTACACGCAACATTTCAAAAGCTCCTCGATTTAAATTTAATCGAACAGCCTAAAGGCACAAAAAAGCGTGTTTTAACCGCTTATGGAACTCAAGTTGCTCATCATTTTGACGCAGCAAAGGAATAATAATGGATGATTTTCAACTACATGAACAGTGGATACAGCTTTGCAGCACCCTTCGTGCGCAACACTATATCAGTGATGGGCAATTCGATGCGTTTTTTACACAACTTGAACCAAAACTTATATCAGCAGAAGAAGTAATACTATCAACCAGCAACGCATTTGTTAAAAGCTGGATTGAGTGCAATTTTGTTGGTTATATCGCAAGCACCTTGCAAAAGATGTACCAATGCAACCCAACAATATCAATACGCTTGGTAGAAATTCAAAATGCTGCAACCAATACCACAGTTCGCAACGATAATTTAGGAGTGCATCCACAAGAAGTAACCGGCACGCATGAAACGACTGAGGTTTGTAAAACATCTGGCGAACATGGCGACACGAAAAAACCAGCGGGTTCGCAATTGACGGATAACACATCCACAGTACAAACTGTTTCGCCTGAAAAAAAAGACACTATGCAAACCAACCATATTCTCTCTATGGATAGTGAAATTAAAACCGTTAGCACTTCATCATACGACTCAGCTTCTACGCCAGTTCCAAGTGAGCATACGGGTATTGAAAGTGCATATACCTTTGAAAATTTTGTAATCGGTGACTCTAATAGAATGGCGTATTCCATGTCTATTGAAGTTGCAGGTAATCCTGGTAATCGATCATTAAACCCGCTTTTTATCTACGGAAAATCAGGTCTTGGGAAAACACATCTCGTACGCGCAATAGAAGATTACATTCGCGTAAATTTACCGCATTACACCAGGCTTTATAAAGATGCGTCATCGTTTTTAAATGAATTTATTGAAGCAAGTATGGCACATGACAAATCGAAACATACATTTCGCGACTTTCAAAACGCATATGAAAATGTTGACGTATTACTTATTGACGATGTGCAACTATTACAAGGTAAAAAGCAAACGCTTGAGATTTTGTTCCAAATCATCAACACGCGCATCGAAAAAGGCATGCAAATCATTCTTTCTGCTGATCGTGCTCCAAAAAATATTGATATTGATGAGCGCTACTACTCTCGCTTTAATTCTGGAGGAACTGTTGATATTCAACCACCTGAGATTGAAACGAAGCTTAGTATTATTAGAAACTTTATTCGTGAATACAATCGCATAGCCGTACCACATACCATTGTGGTACCCGAAGAGATAGAAATGTATATAGCAGAGAATTCTGGCTCCAATATTCGCGAATTAAAATCTGCCATCACGAAAGTTATTTCTCAGATTAAAATTTTCGGCGATGATGCACTTACGCTCACAACAGTTCGTAAACTACTAGAAAATCATTTTTCTGGTGGGGCAATGCGTCAGCTTACCGTTAAAGCTATTCAAGAAGTGGTTGAAGATTACTATAAAGTGAAGCATGACGATCTTATCGGAGCAAAACGATCACGTGATATATCATATCCACGTCAAATTGCTATCTATTTATGTCGCGAAATGCTTGATATACCGTTTGCTCTTGTGGGAGAGTCGTTTGGTGGTCGTGACCACGCTACTATCATTTATGCCGTAAAAAGTATAGAAGATCGCCTTGAAAAAAGTAGAGAAGTCCAAGAAGAGATAGAGTTGATACAAAAACTTATACGAGAAAAGTAAAGTTCACTGCGTAAAAGTATATCGACACAGTATGAATGCTTAGTTGCTTAAACGAAGTAAGTAAGCATTATATTTATGGAGATATCGCGAATACAGCAATGAAAAAAGTTCGTTAAAAGACGGTGCAAACTTAGCCACTCCATGTGGAAAAGAATTATACGTGTAAAGTTTTCAAAAATATTCCTATATGTTTCAACATATCTTTAAAACAATAACTCAGAGAGCTAACAGTACTTTCTTCGTCTTTCCACAATTCAACCAAGCTTATTATGTATTATTATTTCTTTTTATAGACAAAAATATAATATAAAAATAAGGTATTTACGAGTAAAAAGAAGCTGTTTGATTTTTCGGAGATAAGCTCTATTCTGTTAGCTAACTCAACACGTGTACTCAAGGAGGGTGCTATGAAATTTAGCGTTGATAAAAATACTTTAACCCAGGCACTCTCAGCAGTTATGCTTGCTGTAGGAAGTGACTCTACACAACCAACCCTTGCCTGCGTTCATCTTACAGCACTTCAGGATTCCCTTAAACTTGAAGCAACCAATCTAACGATTTCAATCAAAACAAGCGTCAATGCTCTTGTTGAAGAGGGTGGTGATGTAGCAATTCCAGGTCGTGTATTTGCTGCCTTTATTCGTAATTTACCTGAAAATGTTGCTCAATTTGAACTTGTTGATAATCACGTTGTTGTGCATTGTGGTTCAACTTCTTTTTCGCTTATTTGTCTTAGCCAAAACGATTTACCACAATTTCCTTATTTTGAAAATGGTGTATCGATACAATTACCTCTTTCGGTACTGCAGCAATTAGGCAAACATGTATTAAGTTTAGGATTAAAAAGAAGCGAAGCTTCATATGGCAGTTCAGTAGCTCTTCATATAAAAGATAACATGTTTACCATACAATCAATGGATAATTATCGCGTAATGGTTTGCTCGTATACAACTGAAAACAGTGTTCCTGAACAGCAATTTTCACTTCCTGTTGAGCTTTTACAAACCATCACGGCACTTCCCGCAAATAACCTACCAATTACACTTTCTGTTTTTGAGAGCAATGTTACATTTACATGCGGGGATACAGTTATTGTTGGTCAAAAACTTGATATTTTACCGGTAGATATTAGTCCTTTTACTGCTGCTGAAGTATCTACTACGGTAAGAGTTAATCGTGATGAATTACTCAATGCGCTTAAGCGCACGTCACTTCTTAAAAAAGAAACAACACCTATTGTTTTTGAATTTAATACAACCGATCAAAGTATTACGCTTACAGCATCAGATGAACAAGGAAAGATTACCGAATGTATTAAAGCGTCCATTGATGGGAATTCGCTTACTATTGGTTTTAATAACACGTTCCTTTTACCTGGTATTTCATCATGTCCTGGTAATGAAATTGTATTCCAATTATCACAGGATACTAAGCCAGGCATTTTGCGTGATAGTGAAAGTGATACGTATATCTTTATCGCGATGCCTGTTCGTATTCGTTAATATGGCATATAAGATATGGTAGGCATGGACCAAACACCCGACACCAAACTTTCATCACTTACTCTGCGTGAGTTTAGGAACTATACAAGTAAAACGTTTGAATTTTCTACTAATACATCAGTGCTTACTGGTAAAAATGGTGCTGGGAAAACAAACGTACTTGAAGCTATATATCTTTTGTCTGCGCTTAGTTCGTTTCGCCACCCCAAATTAAGTGAATTGGTGCGTTTTCAACAACAACAAGCATATATTGAAGCGTGTTTTGAGCTTGGCGAACGCCATCTAACAATAGCTCTCAATGCAGATTCAGAGAGTAAAAAGTACACACTAAACACGAAGAAAAAGTCTGTTGCTCACTTAAAAGGGTTGGTGCCAGCAGTTGTTTTTTCACCAAGCGATTTAGCTCTTGTACAAAATGCGTCAAAACTAAAAAGAGATACACTTGATGTTCTTGGCGGGCAATTATCACACTCTTATTACCAGGTAAAACGCGACTTTGAAAAAATCCTTACTTATAAAAAAAGCCTTCTTAAACAGGGATGTACGCAAAGCTACTTGCAAGCTACAAACGAAACATTTGGTTTATGTTCAGCACACTTGAGTTATCAACGCTACCGGTTGTTTCAATCATTACTCCCCTATATAGCGAAGTTTTATAATAGTTTTAGTTCAGGTGAGGAAATATGTAGTGCTTGTTATGCGTATTCATGGCAACCCGACTCGTTAGCCTCACCTATGAGTATAGGTGTAGACAACTCTCCTTGTTCTTCTTTTGAACCCACTATAGATAACCTTTTAAAAGTAACCTATCAACAACTTGAAACACACACTCATACGGAATGTTTGTCAGGCCGTAGTGTAATTGGTGCGCATCATGACACTATTATGCTTTTTATTGATAATATACCTGTTCAGCAATTTGCAAGCCAAGGCCAAGCACGCTCGCTAGCTTTGTCATGGAAGTTAGCAGAACTTGAACTTATTGAAGCTGTTAAACATGTTAAGCCGCTATTATTACTTGACGATGTTATGAGTGAACTTGACAGCAGTAGGGTAGAGTTTTTGTGTACGTATTTAAATAAACCATATCAAAGCTTTATTACCACAACGTCGGTTAATGATTTTGATTTTTCACAACTCAGTAACTGCCAAGAAATTCATATAGAAAAATAGTGTATACGTCGTATATGGTGGTGCTGAATAATATTCACGCTTTGCAGGTGATACGATATAATTACAGGAGTGTGGACAGTGCAGCGTTACAAAAATAAACGTAAAGGAAAAGACGATGCAGCAAATAAAAGAGGTATTTAATCGTCAACTTTCCATATTAGTAAACCAAAGTAAATCAGCAGCTTATTTTCAATACGTTGCGCGCGTTCAGTGCTGTTATAAAGATGTGATTCAGCACATCTTTAAGCAATCAAGTACACTTATTCTTGATCATACCAATAATGTGATTGTTAAAAAAGAACATGGAGCAATAATAGGTACAATTTTTGTTGATGAAAGTATCTATGCTGCTGAGTTAAATGCACATCGTGAGATTATAGCATTATTGTTTTCAGAGTTAGGAAATCTCACATTAGACCAGGTAAGAATAAGCGTTTCACGTGGAACATACAAAAACAAGCATCCATTTACTGAAACATCACAAACAACCAGCACAACCAAACGTTCTGCTGACTTTTACAATAGAGAAAAAGATATGTTAACAACCGAGGAATATAATACGTGTTTGGTTCAGATTTCGAAAATAGATGATAAACGGCTTCAAATAGCTCTTAAAGACGCTATCTTACAGTGGATTCGATAAAAATATCAAATAAATATCAAATAGTTCCTTATTATCGAAAATAAAGCATTTTGAAAGCAAAAAAATACCTGCTACCGTGTATAATAATCTTACACAATATAAGGCTATTTCGCGAGATGCATAAGTTCATTTTCTTTATTCAGTTAGGGGTGAAATCGTGGCAGATTCAGCAAATAATTATGACTCTTCCGCTATTCAAGTACTTGAAGGGTTAGAAGCTGTTCGTAAGCGACCAGGTATGTATATTGGCTCTACAGGGCCGCGTGGTTTACATCATTTAGTATACGAAGTGGTTGACAACTCGGTTGACGAGGCGCTCGCTGGATATTGTGACCATATCCAGGTTATTATTCACCCTGATAATTCGGTTACTGTTATTGATAATGGGCGTGGTATTCCTGTTGATATACATCCCAAAGAGCAAATTCCAACTGTTGAAGTTGTTCTTACTATCTTGCATGCTGGTGGTAAATTTGGTGGATCTGGCTATAAAGTATCCGGTGGCTTGCACGGAGTAGGTATTTCAGTTGTTAACGCACTTTCAAAACGCGTTGAAGTAGAAGTGTCGCGTAATGGTAAATGTTACGCAATAGCGTTTGAAGGTGGCAAAACAGTTGAAAAGCTGCATGAAATAGGAACATCGGAGCACACGGGTACAAAAGTGACCTTCTGGCCTGACCCCACAATTTTTACCGAAACATGTGTGTATGATTATCAAACACTTCAAGAACGCTTTCGTGAAATGGCATTTCTAACAAAAGGCCTGCATATCGAAATGATTGACGAGCGCGTACTAATTGAAGATGCAGCAAGTGGACAAAGATACGCAAAAACAGAATCTTTTCATTTTGAACAGGGACTTATTGATTTTGTTACCTATATTAATGAAGGAAAAGAAACCCTTAATAAACCACTCTATTTTAGCGATAGTAATGATGATGGTTCGGTTGAAGTTGCGATGCAGTGGTCGAAATCGTATTCCAATAATTCGGTAATGGCGTTTGCCAATAATATTAATACCGCAGAAGGCGGTACGCATCTTGAGGGATTTAAGCAAGGTCTTACCCGCACTATTAACGATTACGCCCGCGCAAAAGGCCTGTTGAAAGATAAAGATCCTAATTTAACAGGTGATGATACACGTGAAGGTTTAGCGGCTGTCATCTCTGTGAAACTGCATGACCCGCAGTTTGAAGGCCAAACAAAAACAAAACTGGGTAATACGGAAATTCGTTCACTTGTACAAACGGCGATTGTACAAAAATTAGCAGAATTTCTTGAAGAAAACCCCGCTCCTGCCAAAGCTATTATCGATAAAGCAATGCAGGCGTTGAAGGCACGTGAAGCAGCGCGTCGTGCACGTGAATTAACGCGCCGCAAAAATGTGCTTGATTCTTTTGCTCTACCAGGGAAATTAGCAGATTGTTCAAGTAAAGATCCTTCACTTTCTGAAATATTTATCGTTGAGGGCGACTCGGCAGGCGGCTCTGCTAAACAGGCGCGTGATCGCCAACATCAGGCAATTTTACCGTTGCGCGGCAAAATTCTTAATGTTGAGCGTGCAGGTTACTCGCGCTCGCTTGCGTCAGAAACAATCAGTTCACTTATTACTGCAATAGGAACTAATATCGGAGAAGACTTTGACGCGGACAAAGCGCGTTATCATCGCATTGTAATCATGACCGATGCTGATGTTGACGGCGCACACATCCGTTGTTTGCTTTTGACATTTTTCTATCGTCATATGCCGGAACTTATTAGCCGCGGTT
>KQ959676.1:0-36222 GCA_001552935.1 Umbribacter vaginalis
GAGTTGTGTCTTTATGACTTACAACTCACCTTTGGTGAGCTTCAATAAAAAAATTATTGCATAACAGCTTCAAGCATGATAAAATGCACAGGTTGTTTGTAAATTTACAAGGTTCATTTCTTGCAGAGCGCGAAAGCATGGAGTTGATTACGATGTCAAAAATTTGTGAAGTTTGCGGTAAACACCCAGTTGCTGGACGTAATGTTAGCCACTCACATCGTGTTACTGGCCGTACTTTTCGTCCTAATATCCAGCAAGTAACTATTAAAGATGCACAAGGTGACGTACGCAAAGCTAACATTTGCACAAGCTGCATGAAAGCAGGAAAGGTTGTGCGTGCATAAGCACCTCACGGTATTACTCACCGCTATCAGGTAACGCATAAACACGAAGCTTCGGCTTCGTGTTTTTTTATGGAGCGATGCATGTGCTGAGCGCTCGATGGAGGTACCACTGCGCGCGCATGCATACCACAAACAAAAATTACCTGCTGAAAGATGCAGCTTATGATAATGAGTTCTTTACTCTACCAGCAACAAACGCCCACACACAGGACAGCTACTAAGCGGAGCTTCACTGCGAAGCGCAATAGTGCGATCGTGATCGAATTGAGCACGACATACGCTACAAGCATTATTTTGGAAGCGCGATAATGCAACACCTTTATTTTTACGTGCAGCTTCTTCATAACAACGCACAAGCTCACCAGGAAGTGCAGCTAAAAGTTCATCGCGCTTATCATTTAATGTATCAACTAAAACAGCATACTCATCACGCGCTTTGGTATGAAGCGCTGATAATTGCTGCTCTTTTGTATGAATATCGCTTAACGCCGATTGAATTTTGCGAGCAAGTTCATCGGCACGCTCCAATTCAAGAAGCGCTTGCTCTTCTTCCTGATGAAGCTCTTTAATGCTTTGCTCAAGACGTTTCAGTTCTTCACTGCGAGCTGACACAATATGATAGTTGTTCGTATTCTCGTTAATCTCACTTTGAGCAGAATTTTGTTGCTCGGTAAGCGTTTTAATGCGCTCAGAGATGTCGCTTAAATGAGCTTCTATACCACGAGACGCTTGACGAAGCGTTGATTGCTTACTGACCAACAATGCAGCTTGCGCGCCTAACTTCGTGATATCTTCTTTTTCAGTATGGCCATCAAAGGCGCTGCGTGCAGCTCTGCGCTTATTGTCAAGGTCTTGTAAGTTCAGAAGTACTCTACATTGTTCAGGACTTGCATACATAACATATCCTTTCTCGTAAACGCAGGCGTGCTGTGCGAAAAACAGGTAGCAAGCATACCGAGGGCAAAATTTTCATACCTACTATACTGCGCGTAAACACAAGTGCTCTCAAAGCGCCCGCACAACTACCGCACAAGCTCAGCAGTATATCAGCGCACATCAAGCTCTAGGAAATACACTCTTTAAGCGCTTGTACGAAACGCTCAACATCCGATTGCGATGTATAGCGTCCAAAGGAAATACGCAGCGAGCCTAACGCTTCATCTCCTGACACTCCCATAGCAACCAATACATGACTGGGTTCAAGCGAATGCGATGCACAAGCCGATCCGCCCGACACACCAAAGCCTTTCATATCAAGACGCAATACGAGTGTTTCACTTTCAAAGCCTTTCACCAGCACATGCACAATATTAGGAAGGTAACTGCGCGAACGTGGCTCAACGTGGGTAGTTGGGCGTACACCCGATAACCGTGAGAGCTGTTCGTACAAGAAATCACGCATATGCAGCTGGCGTTCAAGTTCCCCTTCTTCATCAGCAGCAACAGCTTTTTCAGCTGCAGCAACAAAGCCTGCTATCCCCAGCAAGTTTTGTGTACCGCTGCGTCGAGCTCCTTCCTGGCCGCCGCCCAGCAAATACGCGTTATACGGAATGCGAGAGCGTACGTACAGCGCACCAACGCCCTTGGGGCCACATACTTTATGCGCAGCAAAACTAGCAGCATCAACGGCGCTTTCCGTAAAATTAAAAGGAATTTTGCCAAATGCTTGAACAGCATCAGTGTGAAAATACGCTTTATATTGATGCGTAATGTCTGCCAACTGTTCGATAGGCTGCAGCGAACCAATTTCGCTATTAGCACTTTGAATAGAAACCAGCACAGCGCTTTCGTCTATCACATTTTGCAAACTATCAGGCGTAATGAAGCCCTGTGCGTTGGGGTTGAGCGTAATAACATTATAATTGTGCGCTTTAAGGTATTTTGCCGCTTCTAATACCGCTTCATGTTCAATGGATGACGTGATGACAGTAGGCGTACCCTTAAAGCCTGCACGCTGTTTTTCGGCATACGCAGCACTCGCAATACCAATAAGCGCCGTGTTATCGGCCTCGGTTGCACCACCAGTAAAGATAATCTCTGACGGACGCGACGCATGCACCAAGCTTGCAAAGCGCTTGCGCAAACTTTCAAGCTGCTCAAACGCTAAACGACCCGGACTATGTAACGAGTTGGGATTCGCTTGACCTGTGCGCAGCGCTTCTTTTCCGCATACCAAATAGGGCTCCATTGCAGCGCGTGCTTCATCGCACAAAGGAGAGGTGGCTGCCCAATCGAGATAAACATAATCTTGTGAAACTGCTGTTGCCATAGTAATCCTTTTGTCTTTGTATAACACATTGTGTTGTCGCATGCTGCATACAATAATAGTATCGCGCACTGAGATGAAGCGCATCGAAACGTAGCGTGTTGTTTCGCGCGTGAAGCACGCACAGAGCGCAGTGATGTTTTTACGCAGAGTTAGCACCGTGTACATATAAACAACACCGTGTACGTGTAAGCACCGCCAGATGCAAGTACGCGTCTTATCTCAGGGAGAAAACCATACTAGTACCATGCACCACCTGCGGGTGCACCATAAACTGCTGCACCGCGGCGCTCGATTTCCTGTAACTCTGCACCCATATCATCGGCGCCAAATACCGCACTTCCGCATACAACGCGATTTGCCCCTGCACGCGCGACACGTGCAACCGTATCGCGATTAATACCACCATCAACTTCGATACATAAGTGAGAAACACCATGCTCGTTTCCCATTGCACGAATCTCTGACACACGCTGCTCTGAGCCTTCTATGTACCCCTGTCCTGAAAAGCCTGGCTCAACACTCATTACTAACACCTGGTCGAGCTGCGCAATATAGGGTTTTAAGACATCAAGAGGGGTATGAGGTTTAATCGACACGCCCGCCGCAGCGCCGTTTTCATGAATAAGCTCAATTGCAGAAATCGTGTCGCTCGCATTAAGCGTTTCAGCGTGAATCGTAACAATATCACTGCCAGCGCGCAAGAACCACGGCAGCTGAACAAGCGGATTGTCAATCATCAAATGCACATCAAGCGGAATGCGCGCAAAAGGTTTCAGCTGCTTGATAAGCGGAATACCCATCGTTAAGTTAGGAACAAAGTGACCATCCATAACATCAACATGAATAACGCGCGCGCCTGCATCTTCTATCTTCACAATATCGTCTGCCATGTGCAGAAAATCGGCTGACAATATTGACGGCGCAACACCAAAATGCGCGCAATCTGCTTTAAGCGTTTCGATAGCGTTCATGATAACCTCTCGCGTAGTTTTCACGCTTGTATTGTACCTCACTTGCTCAAAAGAGCGGTGCTCGTGCTAGAATTTAGTTTACCGTATGTTTTTGTAACACGTGCACACAGGTAATATACAGGCACAGCACTGCCTGGCTATCGTAGTTATAGAGGGAAGGAGAATTGTTCATGCTACTTCCCTACACGCGAAGTTTTTTTACGTATCGAACGCTGTATGGCCGCATCACACTGTGCGATGGTGTAAACGGCATTACTGAAGTACATTTTGGAAACGTTAACGGTGCACAAAGCGGCAACACGAATATGAGTGGCACAGGCGTTGGAGTGTATGCTGGTGCAGCACCAAACTTCCAACCAAGTGAGCGCACCAACAAAGCAGCAAACGAAATTCAAGCCTATTTATCGGGTAAATGCACAACGTTCTCCACACCCTTAGAGCTGCATGGGTCAAACTTTGATCTCCTTATTTGGAAAGCAGTACAAGATATTTCTTACGGAACAACAATGCGCATACGCGATTTACGCGCCTCACTGAAGGCAAACAACATTTCTACAAGCGCAACACATATAGGGCGCGCTCTTAACAATTGTCCGTGTCCTTTGTTCATTCCTATTCATCGCGTAGAATGTGAAGCAGGAACGCCTTTAGGCAACGCACATACCATAAACATTTATCGTGGTTTGATACAGCTTGAAAAACGATTTGCACAAAAATGATACGGTGCGAATGCGCACGTGGAGCAACATGAAAAACACTTACATCGGGCACGTGCATACGGGCAGTAATGCCTGTTCACTCTGGATAATACCATGCAAAAGCGCTTTGCATATACGTTAACGCATGCTCGGCTTATCGATAAACTCTTCTTTGAGGGGGCGCTGCAACAATTCAGCAGCAACGTCAAGAGGTTTCGCACCTTCCCACACTAATTCTTGCACTTTTTGCGCGATAGGAAGATCAAGCTGATAGCGCTCGCAAAGCAACTTGACGTTTTTGCATGCAAGTGCACCCTCAACAACCATATGCGTTTTTTCGCGAAACTCGTCAAGCGACATGCCTGCTGCCAGCGCTTCGCCAAAACGACGGTTGCGTGAGTGTTGCGACATACACGTTGCAATGAGGTCGCCCGTACCGGCAAGGCCTGTGCACGTGCGCGGATCGCCCTGCGCGTAATACACAAAACGACTCATTTCCGCAAGTCCGCGCGTCATCAACAGAGCTGCCGTGTTATCGCCACACCCCACACCATAGGAAATGCCAACAGCAATGGCAATGATGTTTTTGTATGCACCGCACACTTCAACACCTTTGACATCACGCGACGTGTATACGCGAAAGCTCGGCGAGCTAAGCGCATGCTGCACAAATTGCGCGCAGGCGGCATCGTAGGAAGCAACCACGGTTGCGCACGGAATGTCGCGTACAATTTCTTCAGCGTGATTTGGCCCTGACAACACGGCAAGACGCGAATGACGCACAAGCGCTTCTGAAAAGACTTCATCAGGTGTTTTTCCTGTTTCATAATCGATGCCTTTAAAACACAACACCACATGCATCGACGGCGTTATACACGCGGCTAATTGCTGGGATATACTTCTCATAACCTGAGATGGTGTTACTACTAATACTAACTGAGCATCACATACAACTTCGTCAAGATTGCAAGACGCCTGAATGGAGCTTGGCAGCGCAACATCGGGAAGATAGCTTGCGTTGGTGTGCTGGAGCTGAATTTCACGCGCAATTTCACTGCGGCGCGCCCACATGTGCACCTGATGCCCCTGACGTGCCAGAACAGAAGCAAGCGCACTGCCCCACGAACCCGAGCCAATAACAGCACATTTCATAATAAACTCCTAGTTTTAGCGCTGTTTAGAGCGCACGGAAAATGGTTTCTCGGTACCGTTCAGCAAGCGCGCTATGTTGCCACGATGCGCCCATACAACCGCCAGCGATCCTATGCTAAAAAAGCCAATTACCCACAGGTTGCCTGGGAAAACAGCAGCAGTCATAAAGGGGCACGACAGTGCAGCAGCGCACGATCCAAGCGACACATAGCGGCTCACAACTGCCAAAATCAAAAAGAGCATGAATTCAAGAATCCACGGCAGAGGACCCAAAATAGGCAATAAGCAGCCAAAGGCAACAGCGATGCCTTTCCCGCCTTTGAAAGACAACCACGGGCTAAAAATATGACCGAGCGTGCAGCATGCAAACGCCAATGCTTGCAGTGCAAGTTCGCTGGTTGTGTTCATAAAAGGTTCCATCGGCGCAAGATGCATAAGCGCTAAAACAGCACACGGCACAAACGCGCTTGCAAAGCCTTTTGCAAAATCGAGCAAGAATACCGCTACGCCACCGCGTTTTCCCAGCGTACGCAGAGCATTTGTGGTTCCAATATTGCCACTTCCTGAACGGCGAATATCAGTATGGTAAAACATGCGCGAAATAATCACGCCCCATGGAATACTTCCTAGGAAAAAAGAAATAACTCCGCAGATAATTGCACTTATTAGCACGCGCGCTCCTTTTACGTTTACTTTTACACTTGCATTGAAGTTTTCGTGAGCATAAGGCGTAACATCAAATTTAAGTTCTTCGTTAACGTCACGAGCACATACTCGATTAATTGATACTGTTGTTTCACGTCCGTTTTACCGTCCATAATCACGTTAGTTCTTGCGTTCACTTTCACTTCAAAGCTTTATCGCACTCAAAAACTACTACTAATCTTTCTTCTTAAACTTAAAACGCACCGGTGTTCCTTCCAAATCAAACTGCTCACGCATTCGATTTTCAAGGTAGCGCTCATAGTTGTCGTCAACCAAATCGGGGCGGTTTGCAAACAGCGTAAACACAGGAGGACACGTGCCCGTTTGAGTAATATATTTCAAGCGCAGTATGCTTTTACCAGAACTTATAGTGTGACCAAAGTGGCGTATATCCTCGAGCCATACGTTAAGCTTATTGGTAGGAATGCTGCCAGTATAATTCTGATAGGCATGATTGATATGAGCCCAAATGTTTTGGAGATTTTTTCCCGTAAGCGCAGATAGTGCGATTACAGGCGCATAGCCAACAAACATCAAGCGATCTTTGATAAGGGTGCGCACATCTTCTTTCGCTTGAGCGTCACCCACAATATCCCACTTGTTAAGAACCACAATAAGAGCACAGCCTCTATCAAGCGCAAAGCGCGCAACGCGTTGATCTTGATCGGTAAGACCAAGTGTTGAGTCGATGACCAGCAGCGCAACATCAGCTCTATCGATAGCGCGCATGGCACGCACGAAACCGTAATACTCAACCGACTCATCTATCTGACTTTTTCTACGTAAACCTGCCGTGTCAACAATCGTGTACGCTGTGCCATCATGCACGATATGCGTGTCAATGGCATCACGCGTTGTGCCAGCGATGTTCGCAACAATCGAGCGCTCTTTTCCAACCAGCTTATTTGCAAGTGACGATTTTCCTGCATTTGGACGGCCAATAATCGCAATGTTGATGCCTTCTTCTTCGGGCGTGTTGGTGGTGTCACACGGCAAAGATTTCAGCTGCTTTACCACTTCATCAAGCAAATCTCCCGTTCCGTGCCCGTGAAGAGAAGAAATGGCAAACACCTCCGGCAAGCCCAAGGAGTAAAACTCCCACAGCGCCGATTCATCGGAAGGGTTGTCAAGCTTGTTTACTACCAGGAGCACTGGCTTGTTAGCGCGCTGCAAGAGGCGCGCGACTTCTTGATCGTCTTGTTGTATGCCAACGGTACCATCGACGATAAAAATCACAAGATCAGCCTGTTCCGTAGCACAAAAAGCCTGTTCGCGTATCGAGCTTTGAAAGCTGTCGTCGCTTCCCATTTCAATGCCGCCCGTATCGACCAAACGAAAATGGAAACCGTTCCATAATGCCTGATGATACGAACGATCACGCGTTACACCACGCATTTCGTGCACGATGGCATCATTTGAGTCGGCTAATCTATTAACAAATGTTGACTTTCCAACGTTAGGACGTCCCACAACGGCAACTAAGGGTAAACTCATATAAACCTCATAACATAATCGTAGTGCTATTATAACAAAACGCACTCCCCTGCAGCTTTGCGCATGAATGCAACTACGAAACATGCGCACAAGCGCGCGGCACTATAAAATCACTATGAATATCAAGAACACACCCACATGAACAGACGCTAGCACAAAGAGCGTTTGCGAAAACTGCCATCACCATAAAAACGATATTAAGAAAGCTGTTCAAGATAGGAAATAACAGCTTCAATTTGATCTTCGGGTGTCGATGCGCCTGCGCTTACTCCCATTACCTGAATATCATCAAAGGTGCACGTATATAATTCGCTTACATGTTCAATATGAAAGACGTGTTTACAATACTGCCTGCATATATCAGCCAAACGCGTGGTATTCGATGAATTTCTGCCGCCAATAATCACCATGCCATCAACATGCTGAGCAAGCTCAGCGGCTGTGTCTTGACGCTGAGATGTAGCATCGCAAATAGTATTTTTAACTTCTACCGTAATATTGCGCTTTTGCAAATGCGCTACGATGGCATCTAAGGTTGCCTTCTGCTGTGTTGTTTGTACTACAATGCCAAGATGATCTGGCAAGTTATCTGGCAATTCTTCGATTGATGTAAGCGCATACACACATGAACATTTTTCGCGCGCACACGCTACTAAGCCTTCCACTTCGGGATGGCCTTTTTCACCTACGACAATAACGCAACCGAACTGTTCTGCAAGCTGAGCTGCTGCTCGCTGTGCACGCGATACATGTGGACACGTTGCATCAACAACCGTTGCACTTTTCTGGCTGACGGCACGCATAACCTGCGGTGTTACACCATGAGAGCGGATAACAACCGCATCGGCGCGCGTGATGTCATCAACGGAATCAATTTGAGAAACACCCTGTTTGGCAAGCTGAGACACCACTTGCGGATTATGAATTAACGGTCCAAGCGTAAACGTTTTCGTAGGTTCTTTAGCTTGTTTTAACGCTAAATTAAGCGCACGCTGTACGCCATAGCATGCACCAGCATAATGCGCCCGTATAACTTTCATGAAGCTCCTTTAACGGTATCATCATTACAGCGCGAAGCGTAAGCGCACACAAACCTTATTCATGCACACGCTCTGCTTCAGCACATAATACTTATCTCCACAGTTCATAGCATAAAGCATAACGTTGCTTATGCTTTATGTGTCACAATAGTGTTTATTACGTCATCAACGCTTCTTTGTGCAACAGGATGTTCACGAAAAACAGGCGTAAAATCGTAATCATCAGGAAATAAGGCAGGCATATCAACTTCATCAGGACTAACGCGTAATTGCAGCGCAAAAACTTCACGCATTGCATACCACGTTGCTCCTTCAAGACGCTTATCTTTGGGCAAAAAGTCGAAATCAGAGAGCAGAATCGGATTCCCAAATTCAGTAGTAATACGAGGAAAACGCACACGCGAACCTTTTTCTTTAATGCGTTCAGCATCGCGAACGCATAAGGGCAACAGCGGCGCTTTACCCATGCGCGCAATAAGTGCGGCACCACCATGAATGCGGGGCTTTTTACTGCCGCGACCACGACGCGTTCCTTCAGGCATAATACACACTGCTTCACCGTGTTTAAGTGCACGACTTGCACGCTTCACCGCAAGCATGTCTGCACTATCGCGCTTAACAGGAATAACTCCTACATGCGATAACAACCACTTAAAGATAAATGGTTTATTTTCAAAAAGCGTGTTTCTTCCTAAAAAACGTGCCCATGCGTGCGGCCAGAGCGACAAATACACAAATACCACATCGAGAAATGACGTATGATTGCTTACAACACACACGCCTGTATGCTTGTAAAGTTCACGAAAACGCTGAATATGAGCACAACGATGCCGAAATAATAGCTTCGCGATACCATATACCACACTCAGTATGATTGTTGCAACAACGGTATTGATGTGACGTTCATGAGCGGTACTGGTCATCGGCAAATCCCAACAGTGCTCATACCATCGAGCAAAACGTGATGACGTGGATGTTTGTTTGGAAGTAGCAGATGCAGACTTAGGTTCCTGAGCTGGGTTGGATGCTTGAACTTGCTTAGCTGCTTGAACTTGCTTAGGTGCTTGCTTGCAAGCAACAGATGCAGGGTCGTGCGTTTGTACGGCGGCAACAACCTCATTGCTATGCAGCGTGTTAGACACGTCATCGCGCAATGCAGGGCATGCCTCATACACATGGTTGAGAATAAGCGTCAGCACTTCTTCAAACGTTTTGTCGCTCGTATCAATACGCACAGCATCAGATGGACACACAAGCGGCGATGCTTCTCGCGTGGCATCGGTAGCATCGCGCTTGGCAAGCATATTACGAACTTCCTGTTCATCAACACTACCACGCTGCTTCTCTTGATTTTGAAGCAAACGGCGACGCGTGCGCGCTTCAAGAGATGCTGTAAGAAAAAACTTACACTCTGCATTGGGAAACACGGTTGATCCGATATCGCGACCTTCAACAACATAATTACCCAAGCTGCCAATTTCTCGCTGCTTTTCTAACAATGCAGCTCGAACACGCGGATACGCAGCTACAACGCTTACAATGCGCTCAACGCGTGCGCCGCGAATATCGTCCGTTACATCAGCCCCGTTCAAAAACACCTTGTTTTGCGGCGCAAAGCGAATAGTAGCCGTTTGCGCCAGCTTAGACACGTCTATTTCGTTCGCTTCATCAACTCCTGCCAGCAAAACAGAAAGCGCAACGCAGCGGTACAGTGCACCAGTGTCTAAGCACGAAAACTGTAAGCGGCTCGCAAGAGCACGCGCCAGCGTAGATTTACCGACACCAGAAGGACCATCAAGAGCAATTATCATGCAAAAGCCTTTCAAGGGTTATTAAAAACGACGGAAAACTAACCGAAACACATTGAGTGTTAATTATACGAAAAGGCGTGCTGCACACCAAACTTGCAACAAGCGCACACATTGCAAGTCGATGATCTCCTTGCGTATCAAACGCATGAACAGGACGAAAATGCGATTGTTGTACAGGAGAAACAGTAAGCGCACCATTACGAAAATCGGTGTGAGCTCCTAATGCAGCAAGCAAGCGCTCAATAGCAGCAACGCGATCGGTTTCTTTTGCACGCAATTCATCGACGCCAGAAAATACGCTCGGCGTGCTGGCGCGCGCTGCTAAAAGCGCAAGCATAGGCAGTTCATCAATAAGAAACGCAACTTCTTCAGCAGAAACGTGAAAACCGCGCCACGATGCACGCGATGTAGTATCAGCATTCGATTGAACATGAATAGAACCGCATGGCTCGCTTTCAAACACGCTTGGATCACCTGAGACGACAGCGTGTTCACTGGTACAGGCGGCACGGTATCCCCCCGCCTTTTCTCTTGATAGTGTCTGATTGAAACAGGCACGCTTTCCAGCTGAAACACCCTCACTCTCACCAGCACGTTTTCCAGCACCAGCGCATGCGTGAGCATCAAGTGCTTCATCGACTGCTACCAGAGCATTGTTTTCGTATTCCTCCCACGCAACACAAGCTCCTGCACGCTTAAGAACGTCTAGAAACGCGCGGCGTGTAGGGTTGAGCCCCACGTGATCGATATGCACATCGGAGCCTGAACATAGCAATGCAGCAGCAACAATAAATGCTGCTGAAGAAATATCACCTGGAATGTCATAGCGCACAGCATGCAGAGGCTGAGCACCATGCACATATAAACTATCAGCGCTTTCTGCCCAAAAACGCGCGCCAAAACCATGTAGCAAGCGCTCGGTATGATCGCGAGAGAGCTGCTTGAGCTGCACATGAGTAATACCTGGTGCATGCAATGCTGCCAGCAAAAGAGCCGACTTTACTTGTGCAGACGGGCTTTCAAGGCAGATTGTCGCAGGCGAAAGGTACGAAGGCGTCGTACGCAGCGGAAGCGTTGTTCCCGTAAGATCAATATGTGCTCCCAATTGCCGCAACGGGCGTGCTACGCGTGCCATATCACGCCGTGAAAGCGAGCTGTCGCCATGCAGAACGCACGGACGGTAAAAATTAGCGCAGATGCCGCTTATTAGACGCGCGGTCGTACCCGAATTGTTGCACTGAAGTGCTACGGGCTCGGGCAGGCAAACTTCCTCGGTGCGCAAAGGTGCGTGCGTCCACAAAAACGACGACGCGGGAATGCCCGTAACGTGACACGAATAAGAATCGGGTGCATTTGTGCTGCTTGAAGCTTCGTCTTCAATGACAGCGCCCATAGCTTCAAGTGCGGTGCGCGTGGAGGTAACATCATCGCCTGTGCTGACGTTCGTAAAATGTGAACAGCCGCTTGCGAGCGCAGCAAGCATCAAACAGCGATGCGAAATGCTTTTGTCACCTGGCATAACGCAGTGTCCGTGCAACACGTACTTCGCCAGTGGTAATTCAGTGGAACCCGTGGTGTAAAAACGCTCAAAATTCATTCGTTAACCTGGTTGCTTTCTTGATAATCGTCAGTTGGGCTTGTAGAAGCAGGCACAGCAATTCCGCCGCATGCGTACAGCTGAGCTGCAAGTGTGCTCTCAAGCACGCGATACGTTCCCCGCACAATGCCTTCAGCGCTCACAGGCCCAAATTGCTGGCGATGGAGCGCATACACCTCGTGATGCAGTGCCAAAAACATGCGCTTTACCTGGTGGTATTTGCCTTCTTTAATGGTCAATTCCACAGCGCTGAACGCTCCGTTATGCAAAGCGTGACGAAATGCTGCTTCTTGGCGCTTGTTTTTTACAACGCTGCGAAAACACTCAAGATTATAGCGTGTATAAGCCGCGCGCGCATCGGGCAAACAGCGCGCGTCAGCGGGAGCACACGTGTATCCGTCAATGGCCACGCCTTCGCGAAACGCACGTATATCCGCAGGTGAAATGTGGCCTTCCACAAGAACAATATACCGCTTCGCAACGTGATGCGAGGGATGCAACAGCGCATGCCCCAAATTTCCGTCGGTTGAAAACAGCAGCAAACCTGTTGTGTTGCTGTCAAGGCGCCCGATGGGATACAGCCCCGGAAACGCGCGCGTGTCGATGTAGTCGGCAACGCACGGGCGGCCCTGCGGATCAAGCATCGTGCTGACCACACCCGCAGGCTTGTGAAACGCAAGTGTCACAGGCGCGCTCCCCCACACAACGGCAACATCGTCAACGGTAACGGTGTCAAGCAAGGGGTGCACTTTCGATCCAAGCTCAACAACAACCTGCCCGTTCACGCGCACGCGACCAGCCGTCATGAGGTTTTCTGAACCGCGTCGCGATGCAACGCCTGCGCGTGCGAGAAATTTCTGCAAGCGCATGGGAACAACGCGCTCGGTGTTATGGGGCGTGGGAAGCGCGGTTGCGGCGGCTGCGCTGGTAGCGGTGTTGCGCCGTGCAGGAGATGTCGGAGCTGCGGGTACGGTGCCGGTAGTGGGTGCATTGCCGGTGGTGGGTGCGGCAGTGCAGCGTGAAGCGTTATCAAAACGTGAGTGATTCATGAGCGCGCTATTCCTCGTCATCAAAGTGGACTTCGATACCCTTATACGTAATGCATGACGTGTGCGGCAAAGGCTTTGCGTTCAAAGATACCGCTGCTTTACCAAGCTGTTCAGCGTTATCGCGCGATTGCGCGTGCACTGTGGGCGGTTGCACGTGATACAAGCGTAGCACGTTCTGCGCTTCCCGTGCATGTTTTTCAGGCTGCTGAACAGGCGAAACAATGCAATCATTCATTTCAAACTTCTGCTGAATGCGCTCGATAAGCTCGTCGGAAAGCGCAAAGCTGTCAAGAGGAGTCAAATCCTTAATCGTTGACAGGTTAAAATTATCTAAAAATGTTGGTGTGGTGCCCAAAAGCGCCGGATTACCAACGTCAAGCGAGTGTCCTACCTCGCATAACAGGTTGCGTTGCATAAGCGATTGCACAAGCGTATCGCTATTAACGCCGCGCAGCGAGCTGATGTGCATGCGCGTAACCGGCTGTAAATACGCCACAATTGCGAGCACTTCACAGGCTGCTTGCGACAAAGGGCGCGCATCTTCAAGCGAGAAATAGTCATAGAGCATCTGATGGTGTTGTTCGGCAGACAAAAATTGCCAACCACCCGCAAGTTCATACAGCTGAATGCCGTGGTTGTCTTCGCGCAAACGCGTCTGAAGGCTTGCCAGCGCCTGCTGAGTATCGAGCGGCGATGCGTGCGCAGCTTGCGCGAGCTCCTTCACGGGAAGCGGCGCATCTGCCAAAAAAAGCAGCGCTTCAAGTGCGCTTTCAGTTTGCGAGCACGCAGTCACGACGCCAACACCTTTCTTCCATACCTTCACAATGTTGTTTGTATTATAGACTATGCAGGCGTTCGCGTGCCGTTAGCGCTGATGATTACTCACAAGAAGCGCACCGCTTGCCACGTCCCCCCCCTTCGCCCAGCAATGCGCTTGTTGCGTGCGGGTTTTGGAGCTACGAAAACAAAAAACAGGCACGAAACATATCGTGCCTGTTATACGCGTGTAGCTGTTATGCATACACTTCTAACAAATTATCCTGCAAGCAAAACCCAATTGCGCAACGCGGAACCTGTGTGCATTGTTGGTATGCATTGTTTAACGATCTTTGCGTTCCTTGGCATACGAAGTGCGGTTACGCCTGCGCATTAGACCTGCACCTAAAGCAGAAAGCGCACCCGCAAAAACGGCATACAGCACACCGCGAGAAGCATTATCAGCTGTTTGTGGTAACGACATACCTTCTGATGGCGCATGCGTCGAAGCAAGATGCTGCGTGCGCTGAGTTGATTCACTCTGAGCACTTTCATCGTTTGGCGCTACGAGCCCACCATCATCGGCTGTCATATCAGCACCATGAGTACCATGATTGCTACTCTGTTGTTGTGTACCTGATAGAACACGTACCAGCTGCTGTGCTTCAAAACGAATTGTTGATCCATCTTTGAACGTCACTACTGCCGAGCCGTCGTTGTTCACATATACCGCTTGTTCTGGTAAACGAATAGCCGCATTAGCCTGTACCAACGCAGTACGGAGCTGCTGCTTTTCTGCTTCAGTAAGTGTCGAATTGTTAACTGGCAACGTGAGTGCAGGTAGCTGCACCTTCGTATTGGTGCTTGTTCTGTTAACAGCTACTTTTTCTATATCAACAGATGCTGTTGAACCATCAGTAAACGTAATAACAACACGTGGGATATGAACATTAACAACAATACGATCGCGTTGAATGCCTAAATGAGCATAACCTTTCGCAACAGCAGCGGTAATTTCATCTGCATCTTGAGCTGTTAATTTTTGAGTATCAAACACAAGAACGCGTTGTGTAAGCGCAGACAGTGATGACCCCACACGTTCAGCCATGGTATACACTTCCACAAGCGATGATCCAGGTATGGTTTTTGTAAGTGCTTTAGGAGGATTTCCCCCATCAAGTGCTCCTGGGAACGTTACCGTAATTGTTCCATCAGCGTCAACAGCAACATTATCAGGTGTGATACTTGGATTCGCCTTAAGGAAGTTATTCTTCACAGCGTCTTTTTCTGATTGTGAAAGCGCCTTTATGTTATTAACTTTCAATTTTTTAGGAAGCACCAACGGCGTGTTGGTAGGCGTTTTCACTACGATAGTTTGTGCAGGCTCCAGGATATCTTTAGAAGGATACTGCGCTGTATCATCAACATAGGTAATAGTTACTTTACCGTGTGCATCAACGTCAATTGACTGTATTTTATCGCTATACGCAGCATTTGCCTTTTTAACTGCTTGCTTAATGAGCTCTTGTTCTTCTGCAGAAACGCTATCAGCCTTATCAACTTTCACTTTTGGATCAGGCGCAACAGGGTCGATTGTTTCCGCTAATACCTTGCCGTCAAGCGCTTGAGATGTGTTAGTAAGTTCTTGGATTGCTGTTGTTAAATCGGTTTTGTTTGCTTGCGCGTTGGTAAGAAGATCAGCAGCAGCTTTACATGCCTTGTCAAAAGCTTCTTTTTTAGCTGGTGTAGCATACTTGTAAGCAGGCGTTTGTTTTACCGCTTCCATAGCTGTAAGAGTGCTTTGAAGCAGCGCGCGATCAACGCCATCAAGGGCTGCTTGAGCTTGTTCAAGTTGCGTTTTTGCTGCCGCAATTTCTGCAGCAGATGCGCCATTTTTATTTTTTGTTATGGTGGCTTTGGTTAATGCATCTTCAAAAGCACGTTTAGTTGTATCACTTGCATTCGTATAATTCGGTTTTTGTTTTTTCGCTTCCGCGTTAGCAATAGCTTGTACAAGCGCTAAATTATCATTGCCATCAAGTGCGCTCATCGCTTGTGCTAACTGATCTGCTGCTTGCGTAATGGCATCTTGAGAAGCTCGTTGCATAGCAAGTGTTTGCTCTGCTTCTTCTAATTTTCTATCGAAGTTCGCCTTTTTATCAGGTGAAGCGTTCGTATATGTGTACGACGCTTGCGTATTGGGGTTTTTACCTGCTAAAACATGGGCTTTATCTACTTGTTCTTGCAACTTCGAGCGATCAACAACATCGCCACCTAACGCTTCAACAGCAGCTTCGAGTGTTTCTTGAACTTGCGTTACTTCAGCAGAACTTTTATTTTCTCCTTGAGTTTTATTGAGAACTTTTTCAGCTGCAGCTAACGCGCTATCAAAATGCGTTTTCTTATCATCAGTGTTATTGATGTAGTCTTGCTTTTGTGTAAGCTTGTCTTTTTGCTGATGTACCAGCTTAACGAACGTGTCAAGTTCTTCCATCCGCTTATCAAGTGTGCGAGCACTCTCAACTGTCTTTTGAATATACTTCTTAACAAGCTCAATAGTATTCATCGTATTATCTGACGGATCGCTTTGTGCGCTCTCAATGCTATCTTTAAGCGCAGCTTTCTGAGCATCGTTTAAGTGAGGAAGAGCTGCAAGAGCTGTCAATGCTTCTTTTTTATCGTGAAGCAACTGAGCTTCTTCCACAATACCATCGATAACACGCTGCGAGGATGCAGCTTTAATGCGCTCTTTGAACTTATTAGCTTCATCGGGTGTAATGCTACCGTCGGCTTGTAAGCTGTCGATGATTTTCTGCGCGTTTACGCGAGCGTCATCGGTTTGTGCTTTCTCAACTATATCGGCAACATCATCAGAGCTTTGTGCGTGCTCAACTTTATTTTTCCATTCATCTTTTTTGCTTTGGTCAAGATGCTGTAAGTTTTGAATAGTACGTTTTGCAGAATCTTTTTCTGCCTGAAGCGATGCATTAGCGTTCGTTTGCGCATTAGTTTTATTGGTATTACCTGCTGCATTAGCTTCATTTACGGCATTATTAACGTCGCTTTCAGAAGTAGCATCCTGTACTTTTTTACGATATTTTTCTTTATCTTCAGGCTTCAGGTTATTATTATTGTTGATGCTATCAAGTGCATCTTGTTTCTTTTTATCAAGCTCTGCTTTCTTCTTATCCTCTTCGGCTTTTTGCTGTTGCTGCTGTTGCTGCTGCTGTTCCTGTTGCTTCTTTTGGTTTATAGTATCTTGCGCCTGCTGCTGTTTTTCTTTTGCAGTGTTTTGCTTATTGGTTTGATCTTGCTGCGTTTGCTTGTTGGTGTCTTCTTGCTTTTCTTGATCTTTTTTCTTTTGCAGTTCATTTATCTTTTCACGAATTTTATCAGGGTTTGTCTCTCCGTTAAGATCCTTGTCTAATTGTTGCTTCTCTGCAGGCGTTAAACCAAGGTTTTTACTTGCTTCATCTTTTTGCTTTTGGGCATCACTGTCTTGCTTTTTCTTATCAGCATCTTCTTTTGCTTTTTGAACAAGTTTATTGATGTCATCCTCATTGGAAAGGTTGTCAATATCACCCTGATGATTCTTCTTAAAATCTTCCTTGGCTTTCTCTTTGTCTGCTTCGCTTAAACCACTGTTATCAAAGATCTTGTCGATGATGCTATTGGTTTCCTGTTTTTTCTGATCTTTATCAAATGCTGGAGCGTTGCTTACAAAACAGTCATCATTACTAAGATTAAATGCTGTTTCCTGTCCATACGCGCCTTGCTTTTTTATTTCTATTCCGTTATTACCATGAAATAACGACACAATCCCCTGCGCACTAAAGTTAGATACATCAATCAGCTTTAACGTTGATCCAGCTTTATTATTCCATTTATCGAAAAATTTATAGAGCTGCATGCCGTCGCCATAACGATCACCTGTTGAATTAAATTTGTTAAGAAGACCTGGTGTGCTATTAATAAAATCACCAGTGATAGTTTGTTGTCCTGATTTGGCTTCCCAGTTGTCTTGAATAAACTGCTTAGCAAAATTATTCCAATCGCCTGGCGTAGGATTATCTTTATTAGTAATTACAATCTTGCGGATGTTATATGTATAACCATTGTTTTGCTTTTGCTCAAGTGCAGGCGCGCTTGCTTGTCCTTTGGTATATACCAGTTCGTCATACGCGATAAAACGTGAAGAATTATCCTTAAATACTACCTTTACGTGCTTATTAGCATTATCACACTCAAAGGCTGTTGCAGCACTACCTTGAAGTTTATCTTTAATGCCAGCATTAGCTGCCCACAATGCTTCTTGCACTTTTTGAATCTCTTCAGGTTTGAGAGAGTCTTTATTATCAACTGCCATACGATTAGGTGTTTTAACAATAATTTGACTATCATCTGCCAGCGGAGCACGCTTATAAACAAGCGAGCGTGCATCAATGGTATCTTGAGACGGATAATCGTCTTCATGATCTTTATACGTGATAGTGGCACTACCATCAGCATTAACCTGTATGCCTGCCATCCCGCCTTTTAGCGCATCATAAAAGCCTTTATTGCCTACATTAGCATCGTAAATATTTTTCTGAAGTTGAGAGATTTCACTTGGCTCAAGGTGTGCAGGATTACCAACTGCCATAGGCACAGGCTTATATGGCGTAAATTGTTCAGCAAGTGCAGGTTTTGCAATAATCAAATTCGCAGGATCAATCGTGCTTTGCGATTCAGGTTTAAAACGATCGTTAAATGTAATAGTTGCGAGACCTTTTTCACTCACGCTCACATCTTTTATGCTCGAAGCAATTGATGTATTGGCTTTTTTAATAGCATCTGCAACTGCGGTGCGCTCATCAGGCGAAAGTTGTGTAGTTTTCTTCACAGGAGTAAGCTGAGGATACGTAAGCAGTGTGCGCTCGTTTAAAGGCACATAGCGTTTTGTGAGTACCTCTTTGGCGATAGTGTCTTTAGATGGATAATCAAAGCTGTTGTCTTTATAGGTTACAGTAGCACCGCCATCGGCATGTATCTCAACTGCTTTTTTGAATTCCTCAAGCGTTGTTGGCGAATTTTGCAATTTGCTTAACAGATCATGATTATCTTTATTCTTTTCCCATAACAGCGAAAGAATATGAGCGCGGGCGTTTTCATCTGTCGTGCCCATCTTTTGCACTTCAAAAGGCGTGTCAGGATATGCTAACTCATACATGCTTGCATAAGGCGCAAGCGGTGCAGGCATGTCAACTTTACCTTGTGTATAATGCCAATTTCCTAATACCTGATACACACCTGCTGCAAAGCGCAAAGGTTTATTCATGTCGGTTACTTTAAGACGAAATGAAACGCTGTGTTTTACTTCTCCAGCTGGCGTCCAATTAACCAAAAGATGTTTTGTAGCTTTACTATACTCACGCGATGTATCAAGCGTATTGCCAGACGTGTTATATTGGAAATTTTCGCCTGTCATACGGCCCCACTCTTCGCTAAATTTTTGAGCCGTACTACCCTCGTTGGTCCATAAGAAACGGTAGTGTTGAGCCCATTCATCAAGCGTCATTTCAACTTTTTTAGGTGTATCACCTTTGCGCAGCGTTTCTTCTTTCGTGATATTTCCAACAAGCTCACTACCTGATGGAATAGTGCACCACCAAAATGGACGTCCTGCCCAATACTCAAAGTTATTGTTAAAGGTATACGTTACGGTATAGTAATGACCAAAGCTTTTCCTATCAGCTTTTGCTTTATCGCTTATCCCATTAACATCAGTTGGCACAACTGAGATGTCGGTATATTTTTGAGCTTTAGTTGATGAGTCGCGATTCGCGTACCGAAAACTGCCATCTGGCATATTGTAACCATTTGCCCATGAGGAACTTGGGTTGATGCTACCTGCTCCCCATGCAATAACTCCAGCAAGAGACATCGCGACCGCAGCTTGTGCAATACGTGGCACAGCAGAGGAGCTTGTTTTACGAGTGTGGTTTGTTTCGTGAAAAGCCAACGATGAATGAGCATCGTTTGTATCATACGTAGCAAAAGGCGTAGTGTGGTCTTTCATAAAAAGCTTCTCCTAAGGGTATATAGATGCATAAGTAATTTAAAAGTTAGATGTAGTATGAAGAACCTCACCCCACTATGTCAAGTAAATATAATGTACATTACGTGGTGTTTTGCTTAAAAAAGCTATCATTTGTTTGTATTTTGAAAAACACCAGTTAAAGTGGCATCTTCATAAAATGTAAACATTTATAAACGTATTTATAGATAAACGATAGTGACACGACCATACGGCGTGTCGATAGCAAGAAAATCAAAAGACCTGCTGTTTTAAGGGAACGTTAAAATAAACTTCAAAGTTTTTTAGAAAAAGTCTTGCAAGAAGCCGCAATTTCACGTAATATAAGCACTCGCAATGCGGACATGGCTCAGTTGGTAGAGCACCACCTTGCCAAGGTGGGGGTCGCGGGTTCGAACCCCGTTGTCCGCTCCATTTATGAATGTAGGCCGGTCATGCGTGGCTGGCCTTTTTAGTAACGGCGACGTGGCCAAGTGGTAAGGCAGAGGCCTGCAAAGCCTTTATCCCCAGTTCGAGTCTGGGCGTCGCCTCCAAAATCTTTCTTCCATAAGCTTTTTATCTTTGCATCGTTTTAACGCATCATGTTCACAACACCATACCTTCTGTATAGCGCTCTAGCACGCTACGTCGCAATGTTTCTTCCTCTTGTATCTTCCTTGTACATGGCTCCAGCGCATCCTAAAGCAATTAAGGAGCAAACCGGTACAAACAAGCAAGAATAGGTACTGAGCTAGCGTGCTGTCTACAACGAAAACAGGTACAAACAAGCAAGAACGAAAACGAAAGCCGCAACGCGCACAAGCAAAAACGAGAACAGCCTCAAACGAAATGAATCAAACAGGGAAATAAGATAGAAGCCGATAAAACAAAAAGACGCTCGCATCAAGCGATGCAAGCGTCTCGATTTAACGATGGTGTCGGAGGCGGGATTTGAACCCGCACACCCGATATGTGGGCACTAGCACCTCAAGCTAGCGTGTCTGCCATTCCACCACTCCGACATATGCTGTAATAACAGCGAAAAGTACTATAACTGAAAAATCAACTTCTGTGAAGTACAAATTTAAGAATTTATCGTACCCTGTGGATAAATTAACATCAATGCGATAAGCGAAAGCATAAAAATAATCGCAAGCACAATGGTAATGCGGTCAAGATTCTTCTCGACAATGCTTGTACCCGACTGACTTGAATATACAGAGCTGGCAATCATGTCGGAAACGCCTGTTCCTTTACCAGAATGCAATAGAATAAACACGATTAAACCAAGGCCTGATACAACAAGTAAAACAAGCAATATAATCAATAACGGATTCACAGCTTTCACTTTCTAACGTAAACAACTCAGAGCTATTATACTCATATTCACAGCGAACGTACATTTTTTATTGCATATCAACTAACATTCCATAACCGCGCGCTGTCGCGTCTGCCCGCGCTTGGTGCGCTTGCCCGACAAGCGCACGCGCATTTTCGCAGGCAGTGAGGTGGTTAAGAAAGTAACGCAACCGACAGATGAAGGCGTGGCGATTGCATCCCGATTGCAGTCTAGTTCTAGGCAACCTGTACCCCGATTGCATCCCGATTACAGTCCGATTGAGTGCCATTTTTCGCCCCAACCACTTCCCACACGCGCACCAATCACGCGGCGCACACACGCCGGCTCTACTAGGAGCGTTCTACGTCAAGCCAGCTTTCCGCCGTCATCTCGCTGGGGATGCGCAAGCCGATAATATCAAGCAGCGTAGGCGACACATTGCAAAGCGATCCAACATCCTGCTTCAACGCAAACGGCTTTTCCGAATAGTTGATAAGCGAAAACGGAACCAACGCACACGTATGCGCGGTCATAGGCGAGCCGTCAGTTTGTTTCATTTGATCGGCATTGCCGTGATCAGCTGTCAGCAAAGCTACACCGTGCTTTTTTTTCAAGGCATCGAGTACGCGCCGAATAGCACTATCAACGCACTCGACAGCTTTAATGGTGGCATCAAGCTTACCGGTGTGTCCTACCATATCGCAATTTGCAAAGTTCACGATGTACACGTCGGCTTTGTCGCTTTCAATGGCGTCTGCCAGGGCTTTCGATACTTCAACAGCGCTCATGCTGGGCGCTAAATCGTACGTTGCCACTTTGGGCGAACTGATAAGACAGCGCTCCTCGCCCGCCTTTGCCTCCTCGCGCCCACCGTTCAAAAAGAAGGTCACATGGGCGTATTTCTCGGTTTCGGCAATGTGATACTGCCGCAAACCTGCACCTGAGAGCACATCAGCAAGTACTTCACGTGGAAATTGCTTAGGAAACGCCACTGGCGCTGGAATAGTTGCATCGTATTCCGTAAGACAAATAAACAAGGGGAAAATATCTTTGCTTCGGTCAAAACCATCGAAATCATTACATACAAATGCACGCGTAAGCTGACGTGCGCGATCGGGGCGGAAGTTGAAAAAGATGCACGCGTCATTTGAAGAAATGCCCTTGTCACAAAACGCAACAGGCTCGATAAATTCATCAGTCACCGAGCGCTCGTAGGAAGATTGCAGCACGTCAATAGGCGTTTGGGAGCTCAAAGGTTCAGCCAACGCACATGCATCATACGCGCGCTTCACGCGCTCCCAGCGCTTATCGCGATCCATCGCATAGTAGCGCCCAGCCATAGACGCCACGTAAACGTGCGTGCCGTCGTGGTCATGGTGCGCAATATTATCAAGCAGCTCCTGCATGAACGTAACGCCACTGGTAGGACTTACGTCACGCCCGTCCATGAAAGCGTGAATCGCCACGCGCGCAACGTGTGCACGGCGCGCGCAATCGAGCAGCGCAAACAAATGCGCGTTGCTGGAATGCACTCCCCCGTTTGAAAGCAAACCCATCAGATGAAGCGTGCTCCCGTTCTGAGAAACATGTAAAAATGCACGTTGGAGCTGGTCGTTTTCAAATAAGCTACCATCTTCGATAGCGTGATTGATGCGCATCAGCTCTTGCGGAACAATGCGCCCCGCGCCAATATTCAAATGCCCCACCTCAGAATTGCCCATTTGCGTTTCAGGCAAACCAACGTAGGTGCCGCTGGCGTGCAGGCGCGTGCTTGAGCAATCGGAAAAAATAGCGTCGAGCGTAGGCGTATGAGCTTGGGAAATAGCGTTGCTCTCAGACGCTTCAGCGCAGCCAAAGCCATCCATAATCATAAGAAGCGCAGGAAGCGTGTACGCGCGCTTTTCTTGCTGCGAACACGCGTGCCACGCGGAATTTTCGCGCGAAGCGGGCTGTGGCGTTTGCTGCGATAAGGACGATGATACTGTATTCATACTAATCACTTTCTGTAATAGTGCCTATCATATGCTTTAAATCATCTGTTTGATGCTTGTCGTGGTGCAGAACTTATCGTGTTACGTGGCATGACACCTATCAGGTACCAGTGAGCAACAACACGGTGCAAAACTCAGCACGAGAGTGGTGCGGGCGCGGGGCGTGCTGCGGCGTTTGTTGTGACGTGACACGCAGCGATAGCGGCTGGCGTGGCGCTTTCCGCGGTGCTTCTCATCTGCAAGGTGCGCCTGCAAAGGGAACGCCGTCACAGCAGCTCACAGTCGAGCGTTCATCTCACAGCCTAGCGCACTGCTTCTGGTACCGCTGCCTGCACTAAAGGAACAAAACTGCGCGCTTCCAGAGACGCCTTACCCACCAGCACACCATCGATATGCGGCATGTTCATCAAGTTTGCAACGCTTCCTGGTGTAACCGAACCGCCATACAAAATGCGCGGCTGTTCGCCATCTTTCATGCCGAAAATGTCAAGAAGCACGCTGCGGATGTGCGCACCCATGCGCTCGGCACTTTCTGGAGGAGCGCTTACGCCCGTGCCGATAGCCCACAGCGGTTCGTATGCAACAGCACAGTGGCAAGCACAAGAAGCGTCTACCTGTGCAAATGCAGCTTTCAATTGCTGCTCAACGAAGCTGAGTTCTTCATGAGAATCGCGCACATACGCCGACTCACCCACGCACAGCATAACATTCAGCTGGTGTTCGAGCGCTGCAAGTACTTTGCGATGAACGATGTCGTTTGTTTCCCCAAACAGCTCACGGCGCTCAGAGTGTCCAACAAGTGCCCAGCTGCATCCAGCAGACTGAATCATTGCAGGCGAAATTTCACCAGTAAATGCACCGCTTTGTTCGTAATAAAAATTTTGCGCTCCTAGTTCAATGGGCATTTTTTCAAATTCAAACACCGTTTTTACTGGCTTAATATCAAGCGCTGGTGCAAACACAACAAGTTCAAAGTCGCTTGTATCGAAGCGATCGAGGTTATTGCAAATATCTTGTGCCAGCACGACCGCTTCAGGAATTGTTTTGTTCATTTTCCAGTTAGCTGCTATAAGAGGAACACGCATACCACACCATACCTTACTCATAAATTGCAAACGACAAGCTGCGAAGCAAGCCTTACGCAGTGCGAACCTTACACGCTTCAAGTGCGGCAATGCCAGGAAGTTCTTTTCCTTCAATAAATTCCATTGACGCTCCACCACCTGTTGAAATAAAGCTCATTTTGCTACTTAACCCGCAGCGTGCAACCGCACACGCGCTATCACCGCCACCAATAACGCTTATCGTATCAGGCGCATCAGCAAGACATTGTGCGATAGCTTTTGTGCCGTGTGCAAACACTGGCTGCTCGAAGGCACCCATAGGCCCATTCCAAAATACGCAGCGTGCACTATGCAGTGCTTCAGCAAAACTATGGGAACTATCAGGGCCAATATCAAGCCCCATCATGTGCTCTGGAATTGCATCGACCGATACCACTTGTATATCATGCGTGTTATCAAGCGATGGCGCCACCACAACATCGTGCGGCAATAACAGCGCAACACCTTTGCTTTGCGCGAGCTTCATAATGCGGCGTGCTTCGTCAAGATAGTCGTTTTGCACGAGTGACGCACCCACATTCTTTCCCTGAGCAGCCAAAAACGTAAAGCACATCGCACCGCCTATAAGCAGCGTATCGGCATGTTCAAGCAGCGAGGTAATAACGCCAATTTTGTCGGACACTTTCGAGCCGCCGAGCACCACCGCAAAGGGATGCGCAGGCTGCGTAACCAACTGGGTAAGCGTTTCAATTTCACGCTGAATAAGAAAACCAGCAAACGAAGGAAGAAGTTTCGTGATAGCAGCAACAGATGCATGAGCACGATGCACACAGCCAAACGCATCATTGCAATAGATGTCTGCTAACGATGCCAGCTCACGCGCATACGATTCATCATTTGAATACTCACGCGCATCGAAACGTACATTTTCAAGCAGCAAAACGTCTTTATTGCCAAGCGATGCCGCTTTAATACGAGCGTCGCTACCAACCGTATCATGCGCACACAAAACTGGTGTACCAAGCAGCGAACTTAAACGCAAAGCAATCGGACGCAGCGAAAGATTATCATCGGGAACAGAACCTTTTGGACGACCTCGATGGCTTGCAATAATAATCTTTGCGTTGTGCTCGATAAGATACATAATCGTTGGCAACGCTGCAACAAGTCGCGTATCATCAAGTACGCTCATGCCATCGCATGGAGCGTTTAAATCGAGACGCAACAATACACGCTTACCAGCTACATCTTGAGAATCTATGGTAGGTAGCATTCAATTTCCCCATTTCATACCAATACAAAATCGAACCGTGCAACATAATACACAAAGCACACAAGCAGATACCTTACAACCATGATACCTCTGTTGTACTTTCCAAACACACCACGCTCGCATGCAGCGACACATGCGAGGCTTAATGGAAATCACACACTACATGACACGTTAGGCAATCATGATTTTTGCAAGATCAGCAACGCGTTTTGAGTATGCCCATTCATTGTCATACCACGCAATTACTTTGCAGAAATTGCTGTTGTCGCCCAATACCATGGTAAGTTTTGAATCAAATACGCATGAATACGGATTACCGATAATATCAACTGAAACTAACGGATCGGTTGAATACTGAATGATGCCTTTAAATGTGCTTTCAGCTGCACGTTCAAGCGCTTCATTTACTTCAGACACGCAAACAGCACGCTCAAGTTCGCATGTTAAATCGACCATGGATGCATCAGGTGTTGGAACACGCGTTGCAAAACCATCAAATTTACCTGCAAGCTCAGGAATAACAAGCGACACCGCTTTTGCAGCACCCGTTGTTGTTGGAATCATAGAAAGTGCTGCCGCACGGGCACGACGTAAATCTTTATGAGGTAAATCAAGAATTTTTTGATCATTCGTATAGGAATGAATGGTATTCATAAATCCGCGTTTAATACCAAAGGTGTCAAGCAGCACTTTTGCAAGCGGCGCTAAACAATTCGTAGTGCAGGAAGCGTTTGACACAATCGTGTGCTTATCAGGGTTATATTCAGAATCGTTTACACCCATAACAATTGTTTTATCAACATTTTTGCCCGGCGCAGTAATAATAACTTTACGAGCGCCCGACTCAATATGAGCGCGCGCAGTATTACCATCACGAAAATGCCCTGTTGATTCGATGACAACGTCCACGTTATGACTACCCCACGGTACTCCATGAGGATCACGATCGCCATATACCGCTGCGGTTTTCCCATCAACCGTAAGCGAATTGGCAGTGCACGATACGTTATCAAAGCGCTTACCATGCACTGAATCGAACTTCAATAAGTGGGCCATTGCTTCTGGTGAACCAGGATCATTTATGGCAACCACTTCGCAGGTGGGGTCATCAAATAATGCGCGGTAGACTAACCGACCAATACGCCCAAAGCCATTGATTCCAATTCGAGTTGTCATAGTTGTCCTTCCCTTAACGGTATTGAGGTATAGCTTTATTGTAAAGTATGTGAGTGCTTAAATGTCATGAGCAAGCTGCTCTATGCGACGGATACGATGGTAAATGGCAGATTTCGATAACGGCGGTGAGGCATATTCACCCAATTGCTTAAGCGTTGCGTTCGGATAACTTACGCGAAGCTGAATTACTTCGCGCAAAGCTTGCGGAAGACCCTCGATACCAAACGCGCCCAGCACCTTTTTCATGGCATAAATTTGATCGACAGAAGCATTAGCAGCTTTTGTTGTATTTGCAATTTCAGCATTGATGACGCGATTAACATCATTGCGCACGCTTTTTACAACACGTTCATTTTCCATTGTGAGTGCTGCTTGATGAGCTCCTACACACGCAAGAAATTCGCTTATCGCTTCCCCGCTTTTTAAGTAAATCATATATGAACTGCGTCGTTGCATAATACGCGCCGAAATAAGACGTTTTTCCAAAAGCTGTACTAACGCGCGAGCATGTTCTTCTTGTTCAATAACCATCTCAAAGTGGAAATCACCACGCGGATTAGAAATAAAACCGCTTCCCATAAAACAGCCACGCAAATAGGCTGCTTGACAGCATTGCTTAGCAATAAGATGGGAGTCCAAACCCTGTACAAAACCATCGTTTCGCAAAATTCCCATAGTAGCAAGTGCCTTTTTCAACTGGGGCTGAAACGCAAACTCAATAAGATAATTAGGAGTTTTGTGAAGAACGCTGCGGCGGATAATAAGATTGGTTTCAAGATCAAACAACTCGTGTGCAAGCCGAATAACCAAACGCGCAACCGAAGGAATATCGGTTGACAGTTCAAGGCGATACATGTCTTTACCAGCCAAAACGAGAGTGCCTTCCGTACGCAACAACGCGGACAGGCAAGCGATGCCACAGTGTGTACACTCCCCTTCTACATGCGATAATTCTACTTTAACGTCGGTTGCAAATGACACGCGCGTAACACCTCCTCGAATGCTTCACGCAATAGGCGTGGATCATGCCACGTAGGAAGTGCGTCGTCAATGAGACGGCGCGCGCAAACTGAAATTCCCTTTTCTCGAAGTGCTTCTTGTTGTGTGTCATCCCATACCACAGGTGTTTTTTCATGATGAGGCGTGTGAACAATCACCCAGTTCAAACGTCCTTCAAGTCCAAAACGCAATAAAGCTTCAACGTGTTCAAGCACTGACATACCACGCGTTTCACCTTGAATATCAGCAAGCGAGCACACAAATACCACATACGCCGACGACGCACGGATAGCATCCACAACGCCAGGGACAAGCAAGTTCGCAATGATAGATGTAAAGAGCGATCCAGGGCCAAGCACAATTAAATTGGCGCTGCGCAGTGCATCGAGAGCTGGCTCATAAGCTTGCAGCGTATCGGGTGATTCAAGCGATACGGTATTAAGCGCACTGCGGGAATGAGACGCAAGCGCCTGACCACGCAACAACCGCCCTTCATTGTTGCGCGCAAGAAGCGTAACGCGCTCAAGTGTTGAAGGGTACACGTTTCCGCGGGCATGAAGCAGCTGAGCACAGGTTTTAATAGCTGTTGGGAACGATCCTGTTGTTTGCTCAAGAGCAGAAAGCATTAAATTTCCAAGCGTATGATTTTCAGCAAAAGTAAAACGCAAACGGAACGCCTGTGTGAATGCATCAGTCGGGCATGCCGCCATCGCCGATAAGCATTTACGCACATCGCCTGGTGTGCTTGCACCTGCTTCATCACGCAGAATACCACTTGAGCCACCATCATCTGCCATTGCTACAACACATGAAGTTTCTATTCCCATAGATAACAGCGTGCGAATTGATACAGGCGCACCTGTTCCCCCACCTACTACGACCGCTTTAATAGAACGCTCACTTACAGCATGAGCTGGCAAAGCTTCAAACGCTTCAGTAAGCGAGGGGTCGTGAACAAAAGGTCCATCGCTTTTTTTAAAATTAATGTGCACGAATGTTACTCCTTGCTTGTAGCGCTACGCGCAGAAGGTTCGCGTTTTTGCGCGAGCGATAAATCGCGGTGCGCAACACTCACGCGATAACCAAGCGAAGCAAGATACTCACCTGTCACTTCTGCTAAACATACGCTGCGATGTTGACCGCCCGTACAGCCAATGCCAATTGCCAGCTGCTGTTTACCCTCATTTACGTAACCAGGCATAACGCAGTCAAGCAAAGCTTCCCAGCGCTTGAGAAACTTTTCTGTCTCTTCGTTATACAACACGTAATCGCGCACTTCTTGATCGAGCCCTGTTAAGTATTTTAAGCGAGCTTCATAGTAGGGATTAGGAAGAAATCGCACATCAACTACTAAATCGGCATCGCGAGGTACGCCGTGTTTAAAGCCGAACGAATATACCGTAACGGCAAGCCCACGCGTTGTTGCACCGTGCGCAAACGCTTCATTGAGCTTTGTGCGAAGCTCAGCAGGCAACATATGAGTAGTATCAATAATTACATGAGCACGCTGACGAATGTCGTACAACACATCGCGCTCGCGTGCTATCCCGCGTGAAATAGACGCTCCATCATCGCATAAAGGATGACGGCGCCGCGATGATTTATAGCGAGCGATAAGTTTTTCATCTGCTGCATCGAGAAATAAAATACGTATCGAAATATGTTGTGTTGCAAGGTGCTCAAGTTCATCGTGCATGTGTTCAAAAAAATTACCCATGCGTGCATCACAAACAACTGCCAACTTACGACACGGCGTATCGGGTTTGTTCTTACAAAGCTCAATAAGCCCACCTATCAGCGCAGGAGGCAAATTATCAACGCAAAAATATCCCAGATCTTCAAAAACGCGCAGCGCTTCGGTTCGTCCTGCGCCACTCATTCCTGTTACGATAACAAGATCAAAAGCATCCTGTTCAGATGTCATGCATACCTCCTTACAACAGCAGTTATGTTGATAGTACTACCACAAAAACAGCGTTGCGGCGCGCGACATGCGCGAATAACACTCCAGCACACGCGCGCTTGTTTTCCCGTTATTTCAAGTACCATTATAAAGCAAAACCACTACCGTTGTATGGCGTGAGCACGCTCGGAATACAGCTGCAACACGTGATACACTTCCCGCGCAACATCATCAGGCACAATATGAGCTTCTATCAGCTGCTCACACGACGCTGCACGCAAATTCTTAAACGAACCAAAATAATGCAGAAGCGCTTTTTTACGCTTCGGACCAATACCGCTAACTTCGTCAAGTATGCTGGTAGTCATGCCTTTTTGTCGCAGCTCACGATGAAACGTAATTGCAAAACGATGTGCTTCATCACGCACTGCCTTCACCAAATACAAAGACGGTGAACCCATAGGCAACACCACAGGCTCGCTGCCTTGCCAAGGCACAAACAATTCTTCGTCACGCTTTGCTAAACCTGCAAGTGCAATGTCGTGGATATCCATTTCATCAAACATGGCAATAACGGCATTCAACTGGGGTAAACCACCATCAAGAATAATCAAATCGGGCTTTGAGCCAAAGTTTTTATCGGCCATACGAGAAGCGCAATAACGGCGTTTCATAACTTCTTGCATACTTAAAAAATCGTTTGCTTCATCAAGAGGTGTCTTAATTTTGAAACGGCGATATTGCGATGTATCGGCTTTTCCATTCACAAATACTACCATCGACGCAACCGTATACGCACCATGAAACGTTGAAATGTCGAAACACTCGATGCGCATCGGCGGGCGCTCCATAGCAAGCGCATTTTCAAGCTGCAGCAACGCAGTATTCGTGCGATTCGTGTCGTAATTGTTCTTCACTTTATAGCGAAGCAGCGTATGTTTTGCCTGCTGATTTGCAAGTTTAAGGAATGCAGCCTTTTCACCTTTTTGCGGAGTGCTAAACCGCACACGCGCACCTTTTTTTGATGCCAGCTTTTCAGTAAGCCACGCTTCCATAAGTTCTTTATCTTCAGGCAGCTCATCAACACAAATTTCTTTGGGAATTGAACTTGTTTGCTCATAGTAGCGTAGCAAAAACATATGCAATAAATCTTGCGTAGGAACATTTGACCCCTTGTTCAGAACAAACTCGTTTGCATTAAGCACTTGACCTTCGCGCACCATTAATACATGAGCACCAGCAAGCTCGTCTTCGCGATACATGCCGATAACGTCAATATCAAGCAAGCGTCCTACCTGCACATTTTGCTTGGAATGCAATGATGAAAGCACATCAAGGCGGCTTTTTATGCGCGCTGCTTTCTCAAACTCAAGATTGCCAGCAGCTGCTTGCATTGCACGCGTTAGTTCGTCTTCAAACTCTTTATGTTGACCGTTCAGAAAACGAGTTACTTTTTCAACATTTTTAGCGTAATCATCGGTAGAGATGCGTCCACAGCATGCACCAGGAGCTAATCCTACATGACAATCAAAACATGGTTTGCTAAAAGCATAATGTGCAGGAACGGGTACGAGTTCGGGTGCAGGGGAAGCACCGCGTGCACCGTGCGCTTTCAATACACGCTGCATACGCCGCCATTCAGGGCAGCGTGCGCTACACAGCGGCACTACTTTGCGGGCAATTTCTATTAAGCGGCGCGCTGCACGTGAATCGGTAAACGGTCCAAAATAGCGCGTTGTTTTCACGTGTTTCTCGCGCGTGTATTTGATTGCGGGAAACATATCGTCCATCGTTAAGGCAATGAATGGATATGTTTTGTCATCCTTAAAATCGGCATTAAAGAAAGGAGCATACTGAGCAATTAAGTTTCTTTCAAGTACCAGTGATTCGTGTTCATTATTCACAACTAAATATTCAAAGGAATCAATTTGTGCTACCAGCAAGGGAATTTTTGGACGATCGTCCAAAAAACCGATATATTGACGCATACGCGCGCGCAGCTGCTTTGCTTTCCCCACGTAAATGACTTCGCCCTGAGCATTTTTCCACAAATAGCACCCTGGCTTAGCAGGAACGAATTCAAGCTCTTTTTTGAGTCGCTCAATTTTTTTTGCTTGCTGTTCGCGAATATTATCACGCAGCGCAACATAGCGAATATGCTGGGAGTTATCGCTCATACTACACGCCAGCTATAGCTTTATGAAAGTAATTTTTCGTAGACGTAGCGCAGTTTTGTAGGCTCGGTAGTATGGAGTAGATGGAAGCTTCCAACGTGCGTGTATCCTAATTTCTCCAACAGCGCTTGCATGCGAATGTTACCGGGGTGCGTGTCAACGCGCAACGCTCGCAGATGATGCTGGTGCGCAAGAGTTTCTGCAAAGCCAAAAAGCGCAGTTGCGGTGCCACGACGTGCAACATGCGTATTGGTGGCAACGCGATGAATAGTAAGATAGTCGGGGTTTTGTGATGTTCCTGGTGTATTCCACGCACCGTCAATCGAGTCGTATTCCACATCGCCCTGAACCGTAAACATAGCAACGCCTAGAAAAACGTCCTGTTCAGTTGCAACATACAGCTCCCTATGCTCAATGTCAGCGCGAATGGTTTCAGGAAATGGACGCCCGCTTTGCCACTGGTCGATACCAAGCTGCGCTAGCTGCGCGCGGCCATCAGCATACACTGCTGAGATAGCATCAAAATCTTGCATTGTAGCAGGGCGAATTTCCATAGTTATCCCTTTCATTAACAGCAAACCATACAAAAGACTACCGGCACATGCAAACGCGTGCACGGAAACGCAAACGCGCATATGAGCGCTAGAATTTAACCACGTGCAAGCAACGGTGTCAAGAACTGACCAGTGTAGCTTTCCTTACACGCGCACACGTCCTCGGGCGTGCCACATGCTACAATGCGACCGCCGCCACTTCCCCCTTCAGGACCTAAATCAATAATATGATCGGCGCATTTTATGACATCCAGATTGTGCTCAATTACCAGCACTGTATTGCCAGCGTCCACTAACCGTTGTAACACAGAAAGCAACTGATCGACATCCTCAAAATGCAATCCGGTGGTAGGTTCGTCCAAAATGTACATCGTTTTGCCTGTTGCGCGCTTGTTTAACTCGCTTGACAACTTCACGCGCTGCGCTTCGCCGCCCGAAAGCGTTGTAGAGCTTTGACCAAGGCGTATATAACCCAGACCCACGTCGTGAAGCGATTGCAATTTCGTGCGAATACACGAGATGTTCTCGAAGAAATGGAGTGCTTCATCAACCGTCATGTCAAGCACATCGGCGATACTTTTGCCCTTGTACAACACCGAAAGCGTTTCGCGATTGTAGCGCGCACCGTCGCATTCTTCGCACGCAACATAAATATCAGGCAGGAAATGCATTTCAATTTTCAGCTGACCGTCGCCTTTGCACACTTCACAGCGTCCGCCCTCGGTATTAAACGAGAAGCGACTCGGCCGAAAACCTTTAAGCTTCGCTTCAGGCGTTGATGCATACAAATCGCGAACGTGATCCCATAAGCCCACATAAGTGGCAGGATTCGAACGCGGCGTGCGCCCGATGGGGCTTTGATCGACAATGATCACTTTGTTCAGGTGCTCAAGGCCCGTGACGCGCTTGTACGCGCCTTCTTTCATGCGCGCACCGTTAAGTTTGTTGCACAAAAGCGGCGCAAGCGTATCGGAAATAAGCGAGCTTTTCCCCGAGCCGCTAACACCCGTAACGCAGGTGAACGTACCCAAAGGAATAGAAACGGTAAGGTTTTGCAGGTTGTTTTCTGACGCGCCATAGAGCGTAAGCGTACCGCGGCGCGGATGGCGGCGCTTGCGCGGAACGGCAATAGATTTGCGGCCACTTAAGTAGGCGCCTGTCAGCGATTTTTTGTTGGCAATAATGTCGGCAGGCGTGCCTTGCGCAACCACGTGTCCGCCGTGTTCACCTGCGCCAGGGCCCATATCAATCACCCAATCGGCAACGCGTATCGTGTCTTCGTCGTGTTCTACAACCAGCACGGTATTACCAAGATCGCGCAACTTTTGCAGCGTGCGAATAAGGCGCACGTTGTCGCGCTGATGCAAACCGATAGACGGCTCATCAAGAATGTACAGCACGCCCATAAGCCCAGCTCCAATTTGCGTTGCCAAGCGAATGCGCTGCGCTTCACCACCCGAAAGTGTTGAACACGAACGCTCAAGGCTTAAATAATCCAACCCAACGTTCACCAAAAACTGCAAACGAGCTCGAATTTCCTTCACGATAGGCTCGGCAATCAGCGCCTTTGACCCGCTGAAATGCAGCGACTCGAAAAACGCCAAGCTGTCGCGCGCGCTCATATGACAGCACTCGTAAATTGACTTTTCACCAACCGTTACCGCAAGCATTTCAGGTCGCAAACGCTGACCTTTGCACGCTTCACAGGGAACGGTTGCAATGTAGCGCATGAACTTGTCGCGTTGGCGATCGCTGCTTGCTTCCTTAAGCTTATCGCGCACAGCTGCCACAATGCCGTGCCATTCTATGTCCCAAAACGTTTTGCGGCCGTCAATTTTTATGTAGTGAACACGCACTTTTTCACGCGTTCCATACAGCAGAACATGGCGCGTTTTCTCAGGTAAATCGCACCACGGCGTATCGGCGTTGCCGCCCATATGCTGAACCACTGCCTCAAGCACCTGCGGATAGTAGTTGCCTGTTTTGAACGGCGCCACAGCACCTTGCGCAATACTTAACGATGTATCGAGAACTACCAGGTGAGGGTCAACTTCCTCGCAACTGCCAAGGCCCAAACAGCTTGGACACGCGCCATAGGGAGCATTAAACGAGAAGTCGCGCGGCTGTAAATCGGGAACGGAGTAGCCGTGCTCGGGGCACGCATTGCGCAACGAGTACATAAACTCACCGGACGTGCGTGCGCCTTTTGCGCCTGATGAACGGTGCTGCGCAGGGGTATTGGTGGTGTCGGGGCTAGTGGCAGCGTCGGCGGTGACTGTTGCAGCGTCGGAGGTGGCAACGTATGCAGGTGCGGACGCGTTCGATTGCGCGTTCGCTTGTGTAGCTTCGTCTACAAAGGACACAAGCACGCTGCCATCTGCAAGAATGCTTGCCTGTTCAACCGCACTGGTAATGCGAGAGCGCGACGACTCCCTCAATACAACACGGTCGATGATAACTTCAATAAAATGTTTTACTTTTTTGTTCAGTGTAAGGGGCGTGCCGTCGTATTTAATAATGGTGCCGTCAACACGAAAACGCACGAAACCTTCCCGCGACAAATCAGCAAACAGCTTGGTGAACTCGCCTTTTTTCCCTTGCACGAGCGGCGCCATAATAAGCGCACGGGGCGCGCCAGATATGCCAGCGCCCTGCCCGGAAGCAGTACCTGTGTCGCACGCGCGCAAAGCGCCATCGACTTCAGCACCAGTGCCCGAAGCGCTATCACCCGCAGCGCCATCGCGCCCGTTGCTCGTTTCTGCAGCAGCGTTCAAAATGCTGTCAGTTACCTGGTCGGCTGTTTGCTGGGTAATTACTTTGCCGCATTCAGGGCAATGAGCAACACCCACGCGCGCATAAAGAAGTCGCAGATAGTCATATATTTCTGTGGTCGTTGCAACTGTTGATCGCGGATTGGTTGATGTCGTTTTCTGATCGATAGATACCGCCGGCGACAAGCCATCAATGCTATCAACATCGGGCTTTGACATGCGGCCCAAAAACATGCGCGCGTAGCTTGAAAGCGACTCAACATAGCGCCGCTGCCCTTCAGCGTAAATGGTGTCGAACGCCAAACTCGACTTACCCGAGCCCGAAAGCCCTGTTATAACCACTAATTTATCGCGCGGAATACGTAATGAAACATTTTGTAACGTGTGCTCTCGCGCACCTTTGATAACAATTTCGCGCTCCATGTACTCACAGTCTTTCGTTGTAGTGCTTGTAGCTACCGTTTTCGTTGTGCGTTTCGGTGCTGGTGCTTTTGATGGTGTTGGTACTTGGTTGCCTTATCGGTAACTTTTATATTGTAATGGAGCGCGCATGATCGATGTACCTCAATCGTAACTGTTATGAAATGCTTACCTTCATTGCACAGATGCGAGGTGTGAAGGCATTACGTGGATGGCACGGAAATTGCCCAGGCAGCACGTTACGTGCGCAGATGGTGCGGCGGGGACGCGTGGGGCTTGATGACGCACCCGAGCCTCTGAATTGTTCGCCTTATATGGGTAACGAACAGCGCCTTTAGTGCGCGGCGTGTTCTTGGCCCTTCTGTTCTTGAAGAATATGTAAGCGCTCATTCATCTGGCGCGATGTTTTGTAATTGAATGCAAAGACAAGCGAGCTTATTACGAAAGGAACAACGCCACAAAACACAACACTTATTACAACAGCATAATTGCTTTCTCCCAGCGGAATCCAATGCACAGCAATTGCAATCAAAAGGTAGATAATCACCGGCGGAATAAATCCAATAGCAAATCGAGTCCAACGAGAAAAGCGCTCCATACGCCATGCAAACCCAAAA
>KQ959676.1:36322-113847 GCA_001552935.1 Umbribacter vaginalis
AAAACGCCAAACGCTAAACCTGTTCCCAGTGATGCAAGCGCGTATGACGCTATACGCATGCCATCTTCGCTTTGTGAAAGCAGCGCAAATATAAGTGTCATCATGGTAAAAATGAAACATCCAATACCAATTCCCGTGCATATATCTTGAGTCATCTGTTTTATGGTTATATTCATCATAAACTCCTTTATTGCCATGTAAATAATCTTTACATTCCTAAGCGTTTCTTAAATGATGCAACGCAGCGCCTGCTTATCCACTCCACCATTGAGTTATCAAGGCGCACGCTTAACGAGCCACTGAAACCAGGCTCTATGCGCGCAATATGATTAAGGTTCACAAGCGCCGATTTCGAAATACGCACCAGTGAAGAAAACGCATTCGACTCAAAGTCCATCAAGCGTTTGTACGACACGCATGTTCCCTTGGTAGTGTACAAAACCACCGATCCGTGCTCCATGCGAACAAGTACAATGTGCTCTTCGCGCAACACGATAATGGCGCCATCTTTGTGGCCGTAGAAATAATCGGGCTGCAAAGGCACCTCTGAACAGGCGCTATGAGCGTTCTTCTGGCTTGAGGCTGCGGCGGGCTTGTGTTCGGTGCCGCCCACGCTGCCTTGCGCTACCTGCACCGTAGCCATGCGATGGTCGTCTGCACACTGCCCGCACGATTGCAAGTCGAACGCATACGCTTTAATCGCGGGTGTAAGTTCATGCACGTAAAATTCAACTGACTCTTCCTGTGTATCAGGCACTATATTAAGAGTCACCTTCATATGCCGTTCCTTTCAATTCTATACTGCGCGACACAATGGTAATTGCAATTACAGCTATACCTTATCAAAGAAGCGCGAACGTGTCTTGCGTTGAAGCGTATGCGGTTGGATTGGGCGCATAACAGGAAAAACGGAGCTCTCAGCGTACAAAAACATGCGCGCTAACCGCGAGGATGCGCCTTGTGCTGCACCGCTTTCAGATGCTCAAACGACAAGTGCGTATAAATTTGCGTGGTAGATAATGACGCGTGACCAAGCATTTCTTGAACGCTGCGCAAGTCGGCACCACCCTCAAGTAAATCAGACGCAAAGGTATGGCGCATATCGTGGGGCGTGGTGTGCTCTTGCACACCCGCATTGCGCACAGAACGCGCAAAAATATTGCGAATTTGGTCGGTGCTGATATGAGACCCCGAAGCAGTAACAAACACATAGGGTGCATGATGCTGCTGAAGAAGAACGGGGCGCGCGCTGTCGAGGTAGATTTCGAGCACCTTGATACAAGTGTCGTGAAGTGGCACAATGCGCTCCTTATTGCCTTTACCCCACAAGCGCACGCAGCGCTCACGCAAATCGAGCTGCGAAAGCTTTAACAGCGACACTTCCGAAATACGCGCTCCGCAGGCGTACATGAATTCCAGCAGCGCGCGATTACGCAGCTCAAGAGCTTCTTTATAAGGGCGCCGTACAGTGGATAGTTTGGGAACAGGAACAGGTGCTGGCGCAAGCGTACCCTCTGAAGCTGCGGCATGTGCGCTCGTGAACAGATCAGATGAAGCAGCGTTGTTCATGGTGCTTGTGCCATCCAACAGCCGATCAAGCTGCTGATGTTTCAAGGTGTGCGGCAAATGGCGCGCAATTTTCGGCGCGCGCAAGCTAAGCGTTGGGTCTAGTGCGCAGCGCTTCTCATCGCACAACCACGCATAAAAACCTCGCAAGGTACTAAGAAGCCTGTTTAAACTAGCATGGCTTATGCCATCGCTCGTGCGCTGTGCCAGAAATGCGCGCACATCAAAGCGCGAGACGCGCGCAATATCCCAGCTGTTCTGATTGCAAAACCGTGCAAACAGCGACAAATCACTCGCATACGAACGCAAGCTGGCTTTGCTGTACAAGCCGCGCTTCGTTTGGTTGAGAATATACCTATCGATCAAGGCATTATTTGCTTTTGAACAGGAGTTTTGTTCCTCTGTAGAAGAACACGCGTCAGCACACGTCTCCTCTGTAGAAGAACGCTCTTCAGCACGCATGTCTGTTGCGCCAAACCGCTCAGGCGTTTTAAGTCGCGTGGCGTTATGTTCGCTATTACTTGCCATACTCTGCTTTCAACAAGCCTAAATTCTCCAGTTCAGATGCGTAATTCTCAAGTGCACGCGACGCACGCTGCGCATAGGCAGTGTAGCGCTGCGTCTTGTTTTTGCATGGTACATCAAGCGGTTTCATGATACCGAAATTAACATGCATCGGCTGAAAATGCTGTGGCTCGGCGTGCGTCATGTAGTGTAAAAGCGAGCCAAACACCGTTTCGTCAGGGATAACAGGCGCTCGCAAACCAGAAAGCTGCGCCGCAACCGCAAGCGCAACATGCAAGCCCGAGCGAATTGCTTCGCTATACCCTTCCGATCCTGAAAGCTGACCTGCCACATACACCGGACACGGCAGCGTTTGTGCAAGCGATGTAAGCTGCAAGTTAGCGTTCAGCAAGCGTGGTGCACATAAAAAGGTGTTGCGGTGCATAACGCCATAACGTGAAAATTCGGCTTCAGACAGCGCAGGTATCAGCTGAAATACGCGTTTTTGCTCAGGAAACGTTAAATTCGTTTGAAAGCCAACCAAATTATAGGCGGTTTTTTCAGCATTTTCGGCACGCAACTGCACCACCGCATAAGGACGTTTCCCGGTGCGCGGATCGCGCAAACCAACTGGCTTAAGCGCGCCAAAACGGGGTGCATCAAGGCCTTTACGTGCAATTTCTTCGATAGGCTGGCACGCTTGAAACAAGTCTTTCGTTTCAAAATCGCGCAAAATGACACGTTTCGCATGCACAAGTTCGTGAATAAAGTGCTCGTATTCTTCTTGCGAAAGCGGCGCATTCAAATACGCTGCTGGTGCGGTGGCGGTGGTGGCATCAAGCGGTGCGGGTGGTATCGCATCGGGTGCGGCATCACCTGCGGGAACGCAAGCAGCATCGCTCGCAGCACCAGGCTTAGCCTTGGGGTTGGTATCGCATGCAACAGCAGATGCAACGCAAGGCAGCGCATCGCGCAAAGCGCCAGTTGTGTGAACAGGCACAGCATCTTCGTAGCGATCCTGCAAAAACAAGCGATCGAAACGCAAGCTGCTCGTCTCAACAATAGGCGCCGCAGCATCATAAAAAGCCAGCGCATCACTGCCCGTATACGCACGTAAATCGCGCACGAGGGCATCAGTTGTAAGCGGCCCAGACGCAACAATACACGCATCACTTGCTGCTGCAAGTTCAGCAATACTGCTAACAGCATTGCGCTCGAAGTGAATATTCGGATGCTCAAGCACACGTTTGTGAACCGCAGCGCTAAAGCGAGTTCTATCAACGGCAAGTGCACCACCTGCATCAACTTTGCACGCGAGCGCGCACGCATAAAGGCGTGAGTGCAAACGCGCAAGCTCTTCTTTCAGCAAGCCAGCAGCCGAGTTTAGTTTTGTTGATTTCAGCGAATTCGAACACACCAACTCAGCGCAGGTATCCGTTTTGTGAACAGAGCTTTTGCACAAAGGACGCGCCTCACACAAGCGCACGTGCGCGCCTCGATCGGCAAGCTGCAACGCCGCTTCTGAGCCAGCTAAACCAGCTCCAATAATTGTAACGTTTTTATCCATGCATCCATTCTAACGTATTTTTGCGCTCCACCGACCATCAGGAAGCCGCTCAATCTCTCCGTTTAACTCAGCGCTTACCAAAATTTCCATCAACATCGTATAAGAAAATGTAGCGCTTACGTGGCTTTGTGCATAAGCGAGTAATTCATCATCTGTTGCGGAACGGGCACAAATAGCTGTAATTACAGGATGCTGCGGCGGGGCATTTTCAACACTCTCCTTGCTCACAAGCGCATCCGCACAATCAATAAACGGGTATGCTGATTGCAGCGCATCGGTAAAGCTTTGCGTATCAATAATAGGATACGCGCCTTGGTACAACAAATAATTGGTGCCTTTCGAAAACGCTGACGTAATAGCTCCCGGAACAACCATCACGCATTTCCCCATGTTAAGCGCATCGTCTGCCGTTGAAAGCGTGCCTGATGGCATCCCTGCTTCAGCAATTAAAAGCGCTTTTGATAGTGCTGCAATAAGACGATTGCGTTTGCGAAACATATACGGCTTTGGAATTGTGTTTGGTTGATTTTCGCTGATAAGAAGCCCTTTATTGTCAATAATGTCCTGAAACAGCTGAACGTGACGCGCAGGATACACATGCTCAAAACCTCCCCCCAATACGCAGATCGTAGCACAACGAGCTTTTAAGGCGGCTTTATGCGCGCAGCTATCGCAGCCATACGCACCTCCTGATACGACGATTAAATTATACTTACACGCTTGCGCTGCAAACAATTCAGTCACCGAAAGTCCGTACGGGCTTGCCTTACGCGCACCAATAATCGCAAAACAGCGCGCACGGACATCAGCACTCAAAAGCGAAGTATCACCCATACAATACAAGCATTTTGGTGGCGATACTACCTGATGAAACTCTAACGGATAGCGCGCATCGTTTGCATAAATGCATTCATAGGCTCCTTGTAAAGCAGTCATGATTGCCCCCCTTATCAGCGCGCGGGTGTGTTGTCGGTGCGCGTTCGATAGCTAAACGCTTCAAGAATGTGCTGTTTGCTTACCTGCGCTTGCTCTTCAAGATCGGCAATCGTGCGTGCAACCGATAAAATGGACACCATTCCCCTGCCGCTTAACTGGGCTTTTTCTGACATCGCCGTAAAAAACTGCATGTCGTTTTCCGACAAGTTGCACTGCTGCAAGCACGCACTTATGCAGCGGCGCACCAGGGGCTTGCGCTTTTGTGCGAAGGCACGCGCACGCAACACAGCAGCACGCAAATCGTGTGATGACTGCGCCCGCGCTGTTTCCATAATTTCAGTTGATGTGATGCGCGAAACCTCTATTCGCATGTCAAACCTATCAAAAAGCGGACCGCCAATTTTGTTTTGGTAGTTAACAATTTGCGTTTGAGAACATTTACACGAATAATGCGTGTCGCCGTAGTATCCGCACGGGCACGGGTTAAGCGCCGCAATCAGCGAAAAACGCGCCGGGAACGCAATCACTCGGCCTGCGCGCGCAATGCGCACTTCCCCATTTTCAAGCGGCGTGCGCAAACTTTGCAGCACTGAGCTTTTGAACTCCGCAAGCTCATCGAGAAATAACACTCCATTGTGTGCAAGTGAAATCTCACCAGGAACAATGGGTGTACCTCCTCCTAAAAGTCCTGCTTGTGTTATAGAATGGTGTGGACTGCGAAACGGTCGGTACCCAGCAAAAATACTGCTACATGAAAGCCCACGGATCGAGTGAATGACCGCCGTTTGAATTTTTTCGTCTGCGGAAAGTTCGGGTAATATGGAAGGTAAGCGCGATGCGAGCATTGATTTCCCTGATCCAGGAGGACCAATCATCAGCAAACCATGCCGTCCCGCTGCCGCAATTTGCAACGCACGCTTAGCACGCGTGTTGCCAACAATATCAGCAAAATCAAGCGTAGCTGGCTTTGCTGTGGAACACGGAGCAGTCAACTTATTCACGCAATGCGTTTCAAGATGCTCAATATCACGCAGCGTTTCTAAGCACCCAATCGACAAATTCTGCAGTTCGCCCAGCTGATCATTTAAAGGTCCACATACCAGTGCATACTTAAGACGCAATGCTGTAAGCGCACACGGCAAAATGCTTTGCGCGCAGCGAACGCGCCCATCAAGGGAAAGCTCGCCAACAAACAGGCGATTATGCGCACAGCGCGGATCAACTTGCCGCGTTGCAATGAGAATACCCAGTGATATAGCTACGTCAAATGCTGTTCCCGATTTTTTAAGCGAGCTGGGAGCCAAATTTACCACAATGCGACACATAGGCATCGTATAGCCTTGCGCTTTTATAGCGCTGCGTATACGTTCGCGTGACTCCTGAACAGCAGTATCTGCCAAACCAACAATCAAAAAACTGGGCATTCCTGCACTTACAAGAACTTCTACATCAACGCACACGGCATCAATGCCATCAAGTGCCGCACTGGTAATTCTACATTGACCCGTAAACGACATACGACATCACAAGTCTTTAGTGCTTGCAAACGCATTGATATGATGACGCAACAAGGCACGATGCGTATCAGCGAACAAAATTGAAATGACATCGAAGCGTAACGGACATTCTTGCTGCTCATACGTTGAAATATAACTCAGTGCAATCTTTTCGTATCGTGCACGTTTTTTCTTATCAACAGCCTCACTAGGCAAACCACACGTAACATCACTACGTGTTTTCACTTCAACAAATACAAGCGTGTCTTCATCGCGCGCAATAATATCTGCTTCTCCCGCAAAACAATGCCAATTGCGCTCGAGAATTTCATACCCACATCGCTCCAGATAATGAAGTGCCGCTTGCTCACCTCGAATGCCAAGTTCATGAGCGCTTTCAGGAAGAGGATCTTGCACTTTAAGCACGCAATCGAGCGCATCAAATGTATCAGGAGTGGAAAGCGTTTGGGGTGTGAATGTTTTGGTACAAGTCATAGCAATCTCCTTTCATTACGAAAAAAGACTACATCAGCAAAACTGGTAAAAAGACGCGAAAAAGACGCCAATAACACGCGAATAATACGGCATAAAAACACGAACAATACGACAATAACACAGCTCAAAGACGGCGCAAATGAGCAGCACGGCAAGCAGCCATCAACGGCACAAACGGAGCAACACGGCAAGCAGCCATCAACGGCGCAAACGGAGCAAAACGATGTGCAAGCGCACAATGTCGCTCACGATGCAATGCACTGAACAACCGCATAACACCGCAAACGGAGCATACGCAGCAAAACCTCTGCGTTCTTACGAAAGAAAGTTTTTGCAAAAACTCACCCGATGCAGAGGGCAGATACCATGCGTTTTAATAGCATTAATGTGCTGCTGTGAACCATAGCCTTTATGAGCATCGAAACCGTATACGGGGTATAGTTTATGCTGTTCAACCATGTAATTATCACGCGCAACTTTCGCGATTATCGACGCTGCAGCAATAGACGCGCTTTTCGTATCGCCTTTTACAACGGCACGTTCGCGCTTATCAAGATGCAGCGGCACACCGTCAAGCAAAATGCACTCAACGGGCACGTGGTGCGCATCAAAATATGCAATGACGCTGCTAAATGCGCTGCGCAAACAGTACGCCATACCATAAGTATCAATATCGTGCGCATCAACCGATTCAATATGGAATGCAAGCGCTTGCTGCTGGATGCACGCTGCAATCCGTTCTCGTTTATCAGGCGCAATTTGCTTAGAATCGTTAAGCTCAGCAATGGGTGGTGCATTTAAGTTCAATACAACACCACCAACATACATGGGACCTGCCAGCGGGCCTCTTCCCACTTCATCCATACCAAGAACGCATGAGTGAGCTCCAGCGCGTATATCGAAATCGTAGAGTGCACGCAGGCGCGCTTGTTCTTCTTGTTCGCGAAGAATCTGGCGTTTTCGCACGTCAAAAGCATGCTTAACGCCTTTACGACTATCGGATGCGTAAAGGATACGCAGCGCTTCAAGCTCACTTTGTGAAGCATGAGCAATGCGTGCTTGAATGTCGGATATAGTTTCCACTGACGCACTCCTTTTCATCGATGAACGTTTTTCTTCATATTACATTGTACTAATTTCAACAGACTCACTCTCATTGCGCGCTGGTAACACACGATGAGCGCACAGTTAATGCTTTTATGCACTTTTATGCACTGCTAGGGACAACGGCACCAACAATAATGTCTCATACAGGAAGCGATTGCCTGCACACTAATCAAGGTCAGAGAAACGCGAACATAAAAAAGCCCACACAGTGTGCGGGCTTAATCAAATCAATAATGCGGCAGTACTGATAAAAGCAAATCTTAACGGAATGCTTTTTCCTTAATTTTTGCAGCCTTACCAATTTTGTCACGCAGATAGTACAGTTTTGCACGACGTACATCGCCCTCGCGAACGACTTCAATTTTGTCAATTTTAGGAGAATGAACGGGGAATGTACGCTCAACACCTACCGAGAAGCTCATTTTACGTACCGTAAAGGTTTCACGGCTCGACTGACCATGACGTCGAATAACGTCACCTTGAAATACCTGAATACGTTCACGATTACCCTCAGTAATGCGATAATGAACTTTTACGTTATCGCCCACATGGAAATCAGGAACATCGGTCTTAAATTGTTGCTGTTCAATGGCGCGAATGATATCCATAGTATATTTCCTTCTGTATGTCTAAAACATTTATCGTGTATACTCTCTAAAACACGCATTACGATAGTATATTGCCTTGTAAGTCACGATGCAAGTACTTTTTTAGACGTCAAGAATTTATGCACAAGACGCACAAAATTTCACTTGCAGCCCATGAAAATAAGATGTATGCAAGTAATCCTACCACAGCACACAACACAATAGAACGCTTAAAATATGCTGTTATTCCTACACACAATGCAGCTAAAAGCGCAACTAAAAAAGCACAGCCATCATGAGCCTGAAAATACGGAGACGTCACATCGTTTACCACCAATGCTGCAAACGCAGCAGGAGGAATAAGCGATAACATACGTGCAGCTATACGTGGTATTTTACGACCTTTCAGCAACATAAGCGGCAGAATACGTGAAGCCGCCATCGCCGCAACTAAACATACGAGCAAAATAAAAAACTCACTCCAGCTTATTGTATGCATTAGAGGCTCCCCCTTGCACGTGCGTACAAGCAAGCAGCCATAAGACCAATAAGCGAACCAACAATAATAGCAGGCCCGTTTAAGCCAAGAAGCTTGCATCCAATAACGCCGATGCCAGCAAAAATAGCTGCAACAATATCGTCACGCGTTCCCAAAGCAAGTGCCAACAAGCAAATAAAAACCGACGTCATAGCAAATGAAGCTACAGGAAGCGGCAAGCTAAGCGCACCGCCAATCACGCAACCAACTACGCCTGAAATCGTCCACGATGTTTGAGAAAATATATTCACCCACGTAGCACGCGTAATATCCCAATCTTGCGTTTTGAACTTCGTCATGTTGATGCCAAACGACTCATCGGTTACGTTACCGGCGAATAATATGGCACGCGCTGGTGAAACATTCGCTGCATAAGGAGATAACGATGCGGAATAGAGCATTTGACGCAAATTTACAAGCGCAATACTGGCAATAATTGACGGTAAAGGAGTGCCTGCAAGATACATATTAGGAAGCATGAATTGCCCTGTTCCCGAATAAAATAGAACACACATAATCAGCACTTGAAGTGGGCTTAAGCCGATAGATGCACTTAAAATACCACAGGGAACACCAATTGCGACATAGCCAAACACAATAGGCAGCGCTGCTATAAACGCTTCTTTTATTGCTGTTATATGCTGTAACGCGTTCACTATTGTTACGAATCCCTTTCATGCTCACGCATCGTACAAAATAAGATTCACGTGCATACTGCACATGCGGGTGCTGTGACATGCAGCAGATCTCCATCAACTGACGTGCTTTGGTGCCTATCGCACACGCGTGCTTATGACGTTAATCAGGGCGTTTAACGCGTGATGCAGAACCCGCATACCGCACACGCATGCTTGTGACATAAGCCTGCTCCACGGGTATAGTAACACCGATACGCTCCAAAAATTTCCAACAACTATGCAACAGCTTACACGCACAAGAAAACTATAAACAGTATTTACAATTGTTTTCATGAACGTCTATCATCGCTTATAAAATAGATAGAAATTCACAGAGTTTTACCATGTTATCAGCCTCTTTTCGTGGAGGAAATACGAAAATGCACTCCTTAGAATTGACTTTTCCTAGCAATCAAGTATGTTTAGTACAAACAGACGCAGTATGCTTTTAACTACAACTGCTTAAAAGCTACTCAAGAGAGAGGATATCGTTATGATATACAACAATATTGCTGAAACAGTAGGCAACACTCCCCTCGTAGCACTTTCCCGCTACGCTGCAAACCAGCACATTAACGCAACTATTCTTGGGAAAGTTGAAGCATTTAACCCCACCAGTTCGGTGAAAGACCGTATTGCCATTGCTATGATTGATGATGCCTTTGAGCAAGGTCTGATTGATAACAATACAACACTTATTGAACCAACCTCAGGAAATACTGGCATTGGACTTGCATCGTGCGCGGCGGCACGCGGCTTAAAGCTTATTATCACGATGCCTGAAACCATGTCGATAGAGCGCCGTAAGCTTATGAAAGCACTGGGTGCACAGCTGGTGCTTACCGAAGGAGCAAAAGGCATGAAAGGTGCTATTGAAAAGGCACAACAGCTACACGAGGCTACCGAAAATTCATTTATTCCCTCTCAATTTACCAATAGTGCCAATCCGCGTATTCACTTTGCAACAACTGGCCCAGAAATCTGGAAGGACACTGACGGAAAGCTTGATATTTTTGTCGCAGGTGTTGGTACCGGTGGAACAATTTCAGGAACAGGCGCTTTTCTGAAACAGCAAAATCCTTCTATCAAAGTTGTAGCTGTTGAACCAAAAGACAGTCCTCTGTTAAGTGAAGGACATGCAGGTGCGCATAAAATTCAAGGCATAGGAGCAGGCTTTATACCCGAAACCTTAGATACATCGATATATGATGAAGTAATTGCTATCGAAAACGAAGAAGCATTTCAACACGCACGCAGTGTAGCTGCACATGAAGGATTGCTCGTAGGAATTTCTTCAGGAGCAGCACTCGCAGCAGCTCAAAAACTGGCAGCGCGCGAAGAAAACCACGGTAAAACGATTGTTGTACTGCTTCCCGATACAGGAGAGCGTTATTTAACGACCGAACTGTTTAATGTGGAGTAAAAATCACAAACTTTAGCTTATACTACAGGTATGAATTCGATTCGTTGTAGCAACACCTAATCATAGCTGCATGGTTGTACCCTCTGCAGCTATGAAGTACATCGAAAGGCGACTCATGAAGATATCAGCTAAAGGTTTATATGCTGTAAAAGCAATGATTTATATTGCGCGACATGCTACGGATGAACCCGTTTCGCTTTCAGAAATTGCTAGTGAAGAAAACATTTCACGTAAGTATCTCGAACAAATTATGCACACTCTCAGCAGCGCACAACTTGTAGTAGCGACACGCGGTAAATTGGGAGGCTACCGATTAGCGCTTCCACCTAGTGAAATAAGCATGTTTATGATATTAAAAGCAACGGAAAACTCATTGAGTCCTGGCAGTTCTAACGAAGAGCAGCATATTTGCTCAGTAAGTATCGATCCTGATTTATGGAAAGGTTTGGGTGACGCAATCAGGAGCTACTTAAGCGATATTACCCTTGCTACAATACTCAAAGATACACAAGCACAATAATGCCAGTTTAAAGGAGCACAACCGTATCGTGACAGGTAAAGATTCAAGCATTGCAAGCGATTATGCCCAACCAACACCAGGCCAGCGCGTTTTAAGCGCAATGAGCGGAGGGGTAGACAGTTCAGTTGCTACTCTGTTGTTGCACTCATGGGGTTTAGAAGTACAAGGTGTCACACTCAAATTATTTAACAATGAAACCAGTTGCTCTCTTGAAACTAAAACGTGCTGTTCACTTCAAGATGTTGAAGACGCGCGCAGTGTATGTGTCGATTTAGGCGTTTCGCACTACGTCTTTAATTTTACAAAAACGTTTGGTACAACGGTTATTGATAAGTTTTGCGATGCGTATTTATCAGGAGAAACACCCAATCCGTGCATCGATTGCAATCGCTTTGTAAAGTTTGAGGCGCTCCAACAGCGCCGGCGTGATTTAGGTTTCGATTACGTTGCAACAGGACATTATGCGCGGCGCATCTACAACGATGACACGCAGCGCTTCGAGTTACATACTGCTTTTGACGAACACAAAGATCAAAGCTACGTATTGTTTCACCTTGATCAAGACACCTTACGCCATATGCTTTTCCCCCTGGGAGATCTTACAAAAACGCAGGTAAGAGAACTTGCGCGTGAAGCGGGTTTTATCAACGCGCAAAAACAAGAAAGTCAGGACATTTGCTTTGTTCCCGATGGTAATTATGCAGCGTTTATACACAATAGAACAGGAAAAACATTCACGCCAGGCGCTATCGTGAACCGCGAAGGCAAGCGGCTTGGTACGCATCAAGGGCTTATTCACTACACGATCGGCCAGCGCAAAGGCATAGGTGTTGCGGCAGCGCAACCACTGTATGTATACGAAAAGCGTCCAGAAACAAACGAACTCGTTGTTGATACTGATATGAAAACGCAGTGTCGCGGCGTTATTGTGCGCGATGTAACGTATGGTGCTCTTGACCATATAGATGGCACGCAGCAGCTCAGTGTAAAAACACACTATCGTCAAAAAGCTCAAGATGCTGTGGTAACAAATGCCAGCAACAAGCGCCTTCGGATAGAATTTTGTGCTCCACAACGAGCGTGCGCACCTGGGCAATTTGCAGTTTGTTATCGTGGTGACACTGTTATATGTGGCGGCACGATAGAAGATATCATTCCCGAATAGCGCGTAAGCAAGCAACGGCGGTTACGGGCAAGCACTTCTTGCTTACGAGCTCTCCTTAGTTACCTTAGTTACGAGCGCTCTTTGGTTGCCACACGTTACGTGCCAAAAAGCGCTCCTTGATTACGGATATGTCTTGTTTACGAGCGCCCTTTATTTGAAAACGCCCGTTGCCTCCTAGCGCTCCTTGCTTGAAAGTGCTGCCTGAGCTGCCGCTAAACGCGCAACAGGAACGCGATACGGCGAGCAGCTTACGTAGTCAACACCGATGTTATGGAACGTATGGATTGAATCAGGGTCACCGCCGTGTTCCCCGCAAACACCCACTTTCAGCTTGGGATTTCCCTTGCGTCCTAAATCGGTTCCCATCGCAACTAATTTTGCGACAGCAGCATCAATCGTTGCAAACGGGTTATACGCAAGCAGCTTTTCAGATAAATATTGAGGGATGAACTCCCCTTCCACGTCATCGCGGCTAAAACCAAAGGTAGTTTGCGTAAGGTCGTTTGTGCCGAAGCTAAAGAAGTCTGCCTGCTTAGCAATTTCGTCGGCCGTCAGCGCTGCACGCGGCAACTCAATCATAGTTCCAACAGGAATTTCAAGTGAAACACCAAATTCATCAGCAATTTCTTGAACTGTTTGCTCACAGGTTGCACGCAACTTTTTCAGCTCGCGCACAGTACAAACCAGTGGGATCATAATTTCTGGTTTGGGATGTAAACCTTCTTTTATCAGACGTGCTGCTGCTGTTGCAATAGCACGTACTTGCATAACCGGCAAAATGGGATACACAATGCCAAGACGGCAACCGCGCAGACCAAGCATAGGATTTGCTTCTACAAACGAATCAATTTTTGAAAGCAGCAAACGTTTTTCAGATAGTTGCTCATCAGCAACACCCTGCGCTTCTAAACGAGCGATCTCAACCGCTAAATCGCGCGGATTTTCCAAGAACTCATGCAAAGGCGGATCGAGCAAACGCACAATAACAGGCAGCTCATCCATAGCTTTAAACATACCATAGAAGTCTTCTTGCTGAGCTGTAAACAACTTATCAGTTGCTTCTTTGCGCACGTCAGCGTTATCGTTTAAGATGAACGTTTGAATAATTTGTTTGCGCTCGCCTAAAAACATGTGCTCGGTTCTGTCAAGCCCGATACCTTCTGCACCAAACGAACGTGAAAGACGCGCATCTTCTGGGTTATCGGCGTTTGCACGTACGCCTAACTGTCTGAATTCATCAGCCCATTCCAAGATAGTGTCAAGATTTCCCGTAAGTGACGGCGATACTAAATCGACAGCACCCAAAACGACAATGCCCGTTGTTCCATCAAGGGAGATAAGGTCGCCCTCATGCAGCACAACCGATGTGCCGCTCACGCGTGCTTCTTTAGCTTGCGCGTCAATTTTAAGCGCCTCAACACCACAAACGCAAGGAGCGCCCATGCCACGTGCAATAACAGCAGCATGCGAAGTTTTGCCACCATGGGACGTAAGGATACCTTCAGCAGCAATCATGCCTGCAAGATCGTCAGGTGTTGTTTCCCAGCGTACCAAAATTGTTTTTTCGCCACGCTCAGCAGCTTCAACTGCTGCTTTAGCTGAAAAGACGCATTTTCCAACTGCAGCTCCAGGAGAAGCATTCAATCCGCGCGCCAAAACATCGTAGTGAGCATTCGCGTCAAATTGCGGGTGAAGCAGCTGGTCAAGTTGCTGTGGTTCGATACGCATGACCGCTTCCTCTTTGCTAATAAGCCCCTCAGTATGCATATCAATCGCAATTTTAAGCGCCGATGCAGCTGTACGCTTGCCAACGCGCGTTTGCAGCATCCACAGTTTACCCTGTTCAATGGTAAATTCGATATCCATCATATCGCGATAATGTTGCTCAAGTATCAAAAACACACGCTCAAGCTCACTGCCTGCTTCCTGCAATCCTTCAACTGTTTTAAGCTCTGATATAGGAGAAGTGTTACGAATACCAGCAACAACGTCTTCACCTTGCGCATTTACCAAGTAGTCGCCATAAAATTCCTTGGTGCCATCAGCAGGGTTACGCGTGAATGCCACGCCTGTTGCTGAGGTATTGCCCTTGTTACCAAACACCATGCACTGAACATTAACGGCAGTACCTAAATCGTCGGGAATCCTGTTCTTTGAGCGATACAACACCGCGCGCGGATTATTCCAGCTTCCAAACACTGCTTCAATAGCAAGCTTAAGCTGCACTAAAGGATCTTGCGGAAACGCACAGCTTGAACCCTCAACAAGCTGAGGATATTGATCTTGCGGCGTATATTGCGAAAAAATGCGTTTAAACTCCTGCACTAATTCTTCCAAATCGCTAGCCGTCAGTTGTGTATCAGATTCAACATTACGCTTGCGTTTCATGCTGATAATGGCGTTTTCAAACAAATCGCCGTCAAGCCCGATAACCACGTTCGAAAACATTTGAATAAAACGGCGATACGAATCCCATGCAAAACGCGGATTGTTCGTTTGTGCAATAAGGCCATGAATCGATCGATCATTCAAGCCTAAGTTCAACACGGTGTCCATCATGCCTGGCATCGACAAAGGCGCACCCGAGCGCACCGACACCAGCAGCGGATCGTTATCGTCCCCAATAGTTTTACCCATGCGCTTTTCAAGATCAACGCGGTATTCATGTATCTCTTCAAGAGCGCCATCAGGCCATACGTTTGATGCGTTGGCATATTCCATGCACGTTTGGCAGGTGATAGTAAAACCAGGAGGAACGGGCAAGTCAAGATTTGCCATTTCTGCTAAATTAGCGCCTTTGCCTCCCAAAAGAGCCTTCATATGGGCGCTTCCTTCAGTAACGTTTACTCCCGCTGCATCTTTTCCGAATCGATAGACTCGTTTAACCTGATTGGTCACCTTAATCTCCTTCAGCGAATTGGTTTGCTTGCCTACACAATACGCGCTTGTAATACCTTCGTACACAACGAGCTTCGTGCACAACAAACACGCGAGGTACAAATTCTAGGCATACCTACCACGTACTATTTCCACACGGGGCATGTGCACCCTGCTTACACGCTGCAAAGCACCTCTGTGCAGATACTGCAGTGTAATTATAAAACACAGTGCTTCTGCATTACTATATATGTGCAGGCTGTAACGCATTTTTTACAAAGCAACAGGTATCATGTGAACTTATACGAAACTTTCACATAATTGCTTCGTCCTTATAGTACTCTAAGATAAGACACAATAAACGCGCTATCACGCATACGTTGCGAAATTTACCGCGTATGGTTGTTGGTGCGCGCAAGCATGAAAGGAGGCTTGTATGCATCTGTTGCTTATTGAAGATGACCGCAGCTTGTCACGTACCTTGCAAGCACTCCTGCAGGAGCACAACTACTCAGTTGACTGTGTGTTTGATGGCACAACAGGACTTACCTATGCGCGCTGTGGTGAATATGACATTATTATCTGCGATGTAATGATTCCTGAAATTGATGGTTTAAGTGTATGTAAAAAATTGCGACGAGAAGGCATATCAACACCTGTTTTAATGCTTACTGCACGCGGAAGTGTTGCTGATAAAATTGAAGGCTACGACAGCGGTGCCGACGACTACATGACAAAACCGTTCTCGACTGCAGAACTGCTGGCTCACTTGCGCGCACTGGCGCGCCGTCAAGGATCTGTTCTGTTTGAAAAAATTGACGTAGGCGACTTAAGCCTTAATCTTGAAGCACACGAACTGCAATGTAACGACAAAAAAATTAACCTCTCGCAAAAAGAATTCATCATTGCGCAACTGTTTATGTCAGCGCCCACCCATACCCTCACAAAAGACATGATTATTGCAAAAGCGTGGGATAGCGAAAGCTTTGTTATGGATAATAACGTTGAAGCGTATATCTCATTTTTGCGCAAAAAAATCCGTTTTGTGGGCTCAAGCGTACGTATTGAAACAATGCGAAAAATTGGATATAAACTGGTAATCGATGAAAAATCAGCCGATACACAATCGACAAGGTCGCTCGATGATTAAGCGCTCAACGAATAGCATAATAAAAACACTTCGCTTGAAATTTATTGCCGTAGTCATTATTGTGAGCTTCGTTTTGCTTACCAGTATCTCAGCACTTCTGTGTATCTTAAGTTTTAACCGCTCGGTGGATGAACTTTCCTTTTCACTTAATCAAGCCTTACAGCGAAGCACATCAGCCTATATTTTCCCACGTCAACCTGAGAATTACTATATGCTCCACCAAGATGAAGCGCTTGCACCTTTCGAGCTCAACGCATCTCATTATGGCACTAACGCTCTTCCTATTCCTGTTGCCGTTTATCGAATAAGTGCTGGTGGCGTTATAGACCTTGTAGCTCAAGCGTCTCAAGCAGTTCTTTCGCCACAAACGCTTGGAACAAGCATTGAAGAAGCGCTGAACAATACGCATGACACAGGCTCACTACCGCACGCAAATTTACACTTTGCAAAAACATACGCGTACGGTTCAACTTATATTGCCTTCGCAGAAACAAGCTCTTTGCGAGAATGGAAACGCGTTGCTGTTATGCTTGTATTTGGCGAGCTTGTAACATTGATTTTTATCAGCGTTATCGTAACGTTAATTGCCAACTGGCTGCTGTTGCCAACTCAGCGCGCCTGGGAAGAACAGCGACGCTTTATTGCTGATGCATCTCACGAACTTAAAACACCTCTTACTATAATTCTTGCAAATATCTCGCTTATAACACATCACAAAGACCATACGATTCAGCAAGAAATTCAGTGGATTAACGCCATTGCGCACGAAGTAAAGCGCATGGAGCATCTTACAGGTGAAATGCTACGACTTGCTCATGTGGAAGAATCAGACAAGCTGGTAGTAACAACCCTATCGCTCAACGAGCTTATCGAAAAAGAACTGTTGCAATTTGAAGCGCTTGCCTATGAACATCATTTTACCCTTGAGTGCAGCAGTAGTGAGCCTATTAACATACAAGCTGATGAAGATAAAATTCAGCAATGCTTTGCAACCTTGCTTGACAATGCGTGCAAATACGTTAATGAACAGGGATTTGTTCGCGTAGAACTGAAACGAGATGCAAGGCGTGCGCAGGTCTACATCACCAATAGCGGTGGCGATATTAGTGAAAAAGATGCGCTTCATTTATTTGAGCGCTTTTATCGATCGGATAAATCGCGTGGAAGTAGCATTGAGGGCTTTGGCTTAGGTTTATCAATTGCGCGTGAAATTGTTCGTAAACACCGTGGCACATTGCAATTATATGCCTATGGCAAAGGAGAAACCTGTTTTCGCGTGACTCTTCCTCTTAAACAGCCGGTCAAAAAGCTCTTTGATGACAAATAACCTTATCTTCAAATTACAATAAACGAGCAGTTCAGACCCATAAGCGTTCGCTCATTGTTGCAAGAATGTTACGATATTGAAATTTTTGTTACAAGGAGTAAAATTATTAACGTAATGCAAAGCCAAAGAAAAAGGAGAAACTATGGCTTGCTTTCTTGTTAGTACCGGCGAAGCAATTGTGGTGAGCATTGTTCGCGCAGCGGTGAAGAAAAAGGAAATGGAAAAAGGCATTGTAGATGCTGAAGGAAACCAACTCACCGATCCATCGGTTTCTGGCATTTGCTGGACACGCAAACTCAGCTGGCTTATGAATATGCTGTGGGGCGGCGCGATTTTGCTGTGTTTAGAGCACATGTGGCATGGCGAAGTGGTTCCGTTTCCGCCGTTCCTTACTGCCATGAACGATCCGTCCGATATTGGGGATATGCTTCATGAAATGGCAACCGTAGGTGTTGGTATGGCCGTATTGGTTACTATCGTGTGGATCGTAACGTTCCTTGTTGCCGATGCGCTCGTAAAACGCCCTGTTAAAAGTGCTAAGGAGGCATAACATGACGCTCGTCCTTACTTTCCTTGCTGCTGCAATCGCTTCCATCGTTTGGTATGCAGCTGGCCCTCAAAACCACATGAAAATTGGCGCACTTGCCCTTATGTACTGGGGAGCAGCAATTATGTGGTGTGTAGATGGTATTAACAACCTTATCGAAGGTGAAGGCTTCATTGAGATTGTAGAAGCAGAAACTATGATTGATGACGCAATTTTAGGACTAACCGTTATTGTCCTTGGCTTAGTTGCATGGAGCATTTACCTGTTCATCAAAGATCCAAAAGGAACGATACGTCAATCGTTGCGTAGAACAAAATAACGCACACTGCCTGCATATAGCGCAAAACGTGCTGTAGAGCACGGCGTGCGCGGCACAAAGGTGATGCGTTAAGAAGAAGTACTTCTAGTAGAAGCCGCCTCCAAACCATGGATGCGGCTTCTACTTACTCTGCTTATAATTCCAGCTTCTATTTATAACCGATAAAAACTCACGTACGTCCTATCGCCGCGCGATATACTCATGCATTCCTTATCGACGCGTTCCCTATTAACGCAAGGCATATCAGCAAGAATGCCAAAGGTTGCGCGTGTGCTGGTACTTCCGATTAAGACCAGTTATTACGATCAGCAATGCTCCCCATGCCAGTGGTTATGCATGTGCGTGCACTTCAGTAGTATATGTGCACGAACGACAGCACACAACCTGATTATCTTGCAGTTGTTCAAGTGCCGTTTGACCTAATTCACGCGTAACAGGCTCTGAAAGATCGGTGTATACCACAGTCTCAAAGCCCAAGCGCTGTGCATCAAGCGCGCTTTCTTTTACACAATGCGAAAGCGCAAGACCACAAACATCAACCTCATCAATTGCATGATCACGCAAAATACTCTCAAGCGAGTTACCCGCTTCATCAACACCTTCAAACGCTGAATAAGCACTTGCATACATCCCTTTTTTCACCGACACGTCAATCGGCAAGCCCGAAATGCTTGCTTGTAATTGTGCGTTTGGAGTATCAGCAACGCCATGAACAGGCCACGTATCGATAAAATCGGGGTGATCAGAAAAATGCGCACCAGGATCGATATGCCAATCTTGCGATGTAACAATAAGCGTATAGTCACGTGCGTGTTTCTTCACGTGATTTGCTATTCTAACAGCGCATAAATTACCACCTTGAACAGGCAATTCACCGCCTTCACAAAACGTGGGCTGCACATCTACAATAAGAAGTGCACGTCGCTTATTCATATCTGCCCCCTATTCATGGTATGTATACGTGCGAAAAAGCAAATGCAAAACAGATACTTAATGCGCTTGCGCCCAGTTAGGAGCAATGCGCGCGTCAACACGCAGCGGCACTGATAACTCAACCACGTGCTCCATACAATCTAGCACACGTTCACGAAAATCATCCACTTGATTCTGCTTAACGGAGAAATCAAGTTCGTCGTGTACTTGCAATAATAAATGAGCATCAAAATGTTCTTCGTCAATAATGCGTGCAACGTTAATCATTGCAAGTTTAATAAGGTCGGCTGCTGAACCTTGCATAGGGTGATTCATGGCCATACGTGCACCAAAAGCACTTATGTTTTTATTCGTTGAGCGAAGCTGAGGAATATGACGTTTACGCCCAAACATCGTTTGTGCAAACCCATGCGTGCGTGCGAGCTGCACCGTTTCATCTAAATAGTGTCGTACCTGCGGATATACTGCAAAATATGAATCGATCATGTCTTTGGCTTCAGCGCGGCTAATGCCAAGCGATGTTGCTAAACCATAGGCTTGCTGACCATACACAATGCCGAAGTTGACCGCTTTTGCATGAGAGCGTTGCGAAGCACTAACCTGTTCAACAGGAATGCCAAACACGTGTGCTGCCGTTAACGTATGAAAGTCCACGCCCGAATTAAACGCTTCAATAAGCTTAGTATCACCTGATAAATGCGCAAGGAGCCGCAGTTCTATTTGAGAATAGTCGGCAGACAGAAATACTTCATCGTGCGCACGCGGCACAAAACATGAACGAATACTGCGTCCCAGTTCACTGCGAACAGGAATATTTTGTAAATTCGGATCGGATGACGACAAGCGCCCGGTGGTTGTGATTGTTTGGTTAAACGTGGTGTGAATAAAACCATCAGCACTATGATCTGCTAAATCAAGCAAGGTTGTAAGATACGTAGAGCGCAACTTTGCCAATTCTCGATACTCAAGAATCGCCTTTGGCAATGGATGCAACACTGATAAACGCTCAAGTTCAGCAGAATTCGTAGAATAGCCACGCTGTGTTTTCTTTCCTGGTGGTAAACCCAGCACGTCAAACAAAATATGAGCTAGTTGCATTGGAGAATCAATATTAAAGCTTTCACCAGCTAATTCTGTGATTTTTTGTTCATAACGTTGCAGCTTTTCGGTAGTTTCCTGCAAAATGTCACTCATATGCTGCGAATCAATAGCAGCGCCCGTGCGTTCCATGCACGCCAACACACCAACAAGCGGCGCATCGATTGTCGTAAATACATTCCACGATGAATCGTTTTGCAATAATTGACACAATTCAGGTACAAGCTGCGAAACAACATCAGCTTCAAGGCACACGCACGCAGTATTGTCGCTTTCATCATGATCTGGCAGCACTTGATGCAAATAGCTTTCTGCAAGAAAGTCGAGCGTTTGGTTTTGCTCAGATGAACGCAATAAATAGCTTGCCAAACGAACATCAAAAGCATCCATCGTGATAACATCATGATTCGATAAAGGCGATGGCAGCGCGCTATCAGCAGGAAATACCTGTTGAATAAGAGATTTTACATCGTATGCAGCAAAACTTCCTTGCTTGATAATGCGTGCAAGAAGCTGCGGCGCATCATCAGAACTTACAAGCGCAAGACCTGCATCGCTGGCACAAGCAAGCACATGCGCCGACTGAAATAAATGAGGTGTATCGACGCTTCGATACGAAAGCGCAAGACGAGTATGTGCATGGAGAGCGTTTTCAACAAATGCAAGCGCCTCATCTGATTGCAGTGCAACACGTACTTCAAAGCGATCATGCATACTGCCATCGGTTACATCAGCTGCACTTTCATCTTCGTGCAATAGCTCACGTATGCGTGTTACGAGCGCTTTAAGGTTATATTTGTTCAATACTGTTTGCACATACGCAAAATCACATTGGGGAAATACCAAGGTTTCAAGATCAAGATCAAGCGCAACATCATTGCGAATAGTTGCAATGTCGCGGCTTAAAAACGCCTTATCTTTGTCTTCGCACAAGTGCTCTTTATCTTTACCGCGCAGCTCATCGATATGCTCATAAATACCTTCAAGCGAATCGAATTTTTGAAGCAACGTTGATGCTTTTTTTGGACCAATACCACTTACACCTGGTATATTATCAGCGCTATCGCCCATAAGCCCCAAATAGTCAATAAATTGCCGCGGCCAAACACCATAGCGATCAAACACCGCTTGCTTATCATAAATACCAAGCGATGATGTTCCACGAACGGTTGTAAAAACGCTTACGGTATCGTTGATAAGCTGATAGGCGTCTTTATCACCCGTCAGCAGGTGCGATGCCATATTCAGCTTGCTTGCTTGATGAGCAACACTCCCTAAAATATCGTCACCCTCGATACCTGATATTTTTACTACTGGGACATTCAACGCTTTCAAAATTTCTTCTGCAACAGCAAATTGAGGACGCAAATTTTCATCCATCGGAGGGCGATTTGCTTTATATTGTGGCAATTTATCAATACGAAACTGAGGCTTACCTGAATCAAAAGCACACACAACAGCATCAGGTTTTTGCTCTTGTATAAACCGAATAAGCATTACCATAAACCCATATACCGCGTTAGTAGGCGTGCCATCAGGAGCTGTGAGTGGTGCGCTGATTGCATGAAACGCACGATGCATAAGAGAATTCCCATCAATAACAGCTACTACTTTTTGCAAAGACATGCATAACTCCTTACCACAGGTACGGCTTCATTTCGTATTCTACGCGTGTACTGCGCGTGTTCTGCGCTTGCGTTACGTGCGCTCTACGCTTGTGCGTTGGGTATCTCAGCGTGCCATAAGTAACCTACACCACGCACCGTTTCAAGACGCTGCGCTAAATCGGGACCAATTTTTGCACGAATACGGCGCACATGCACATCAACCGTACGCGATCCGCCATAATAATCAAAACCCCATACACGCTGTAACAACGCATCACGCGAAAAAGTCTGATTCGGGTGTTTTGCAAAAAATGCCAATAGCGCATACTCAAGATAGGTAAGATCAATGGGCATACCATTAACGCATACTTGATACGTTGCCAAATTGATAAGCATGCTATCGATACGCAATTCATCGCCCTCATGTTGAGGAACGTGATACGCTAACAACCTTGAAATGCGCATCATACACTCTTCAAGACTTGCATTGCTCGAAACATAATCGCAACGCTCCATAAAAGGCCTGTTGATACTTTGAAAATCACCAGGTGTCAGAATTTCAAGCAAAGGTGTTTCTGACTCTTGCGCTTGATGCTCAACAACGCCAAGCGCAGAGCGCGCGGCACCAGTAGCTTCGTACACGACCACATCAAAACGTGAAGACGATGTCCATAAGCGAGACAGCTGATTCGTAGAACCTGCGCAAACATCAACACCAAGACGCATAAATACCTGGTGAAAGTGGTGTGCGTGATCTAAACTATCAGCAATAAAAAGCGCTTTATGTGACATACAACATTCTCCTTAATGCACGTAACTCAAACGCAACGGGTGCATCTTCTTGCTATAACGTAGGTAAATACCGATCAATTTCCCACTGTGATACCATCTTTTGATATTCGCTCCATTCTTCTTTTTTGGCACGCAACAAATAAGAAAACACATGGTCACCAAGAACCTTGTGGGCAAATTCTGAATGCTCAAAGGCTGTTATTGCTTCTCCTAAATTAGTAGGAAGCGGAGTAAGCGTACTGGTTTTGGGATCGGTCGACTTGAAATTCGTTGCAGGCGGCAGCGCAAGCTTCTTCTCGATACCTTCAAGACCTGCAGCTATCATAAGCGCAAACACCAAGTACGGGTTAGACGCAGGGTCGGGGTTTCTAAACTCGATACGGCATGCTTCTTCACTTGACGGTCGATACCCTGGAATACGTACTAACGCAGCACGGTTTTTATAACTCCACGTAACCATTTTTGGAGCTTGATCGCAAGAATTTAAGCGCTTGTAAGAATTCACATACTGATTGGTGATAAGCGCAAATTCAGGAGCATAATGAAGCAAGCCTGCTATATAGTGTTTGGCAACATCAGAGAGGTTATACCCCAGCGGATCAGCAGGATCGTAAAATGCATTATTGCCTTCATCATCAAACAAGCTTTGATGCACGTGCATGCCGTTACCAGGATGATGCGCAAACGGCATTGGCATAAATGATGCATGAACGCCATGTTCAATGGCAATTTCTTTTACCACAAGCTTGTAGGTCATAACCGCATCAGCCATCGAGAGCGCGTCAGTAAAACGCAGGTCAATTTCATTTTGCGACGGCCCGCGCTCGTGGTGAGAATATTCAACCGGAATGCCCATGTTTTCAAGCATAAGAACAGTTTCACGACGTAAATCGGTAGCTGAATCAAGCGTCGTAAGATCGAAGTAACCACCACAATCAAGCACTTCAGGGCGCTGTCCGTTCTTGAAATAGTAAAATTCCAGCTCGGATCCAGCATTTACAACATAGCCTTTTTCAGCAGCGGCGTTTACCATGCGCTCAAGAATGCGGCGCGGATCGCCCTCAAAAGCTGCGCCATCAGGATGACGAATGGAGCAAAACATGCGTGCTACTGCATTTGACATGGGACGCCACGGCAACACTTGAAACGTTGATGCATCGGGAAAAGCAAGCATATCCGATTCTTCTGAAGAGGCAAAGCCTGCAATGCAGCTACCGTCAAAACCCATGCCATTCGCGAATGCATGCTGAACTTCACTCGGACTTACCGCAAACGACTTCATATTCCCCAGCACGTCAGTAAACCAAAAGCGTACAAAATGAATATCGCGACTGTTAATGGTTTTCATAACAAAATCTTCTTGAGGCGTCATTTTTACATCCCATCGCTTTGATTTTTGTAACTACTCTATCATAGTTCTTTTAGAACGCTTACTATAACTAGATTCGATACAAGCAAGTGAACTGCACGAATAAAGCAAAATTGACTATTCTCGACAAAAGAACTCATACTTGCATAGAAGTGCAAGTACCTTGATAATCACACCATTGCCTGTTTTACAGGTACAACAAGCACACGAACAGAACGGAACAACCACTATGATCACTATTGATCACGTATCGAAAACATACGCAAGCAAGCAAGGTGAACATCATGCACTCAAAGATATATCGCTGACTATCGAAAGCGGCGATATTTTCGGAATTTTAGGCTCGTCGGGCGCTGGTAAATCGACACTCGTACGCTGCATCAACTTACTTGAACGACCAAGTTCGGGGCGTATTCTGATTGATGGCAATGATATAACCAACTATCGCGGGGCACAATTAAAAGAGCTGCGCCAATCAATTGGTATGATCTTTCAGAATTTCTCGCTGTTTCAACAGCGCACAGTACTCGAGAATATCACGTTTCCTCTTGAGCTTACTGGCTGCCCTAAAGCAAAGCGTGAAACACGTGCAAAAGAACTGCTCGATGTAGTAGGTCTTGCCGATTTGAGTGCACGCTATCCAGCGCAGCTATCAGGTGGCCAGCAGCAGCGTGTTGCTATTGCACGAGCACTTGCCAACCGTGCAAAAATCATGCTCTGTGATGAAGCAACCAGCGCACTTGACACCAAAACAACCGTTGCCATTCTCGACTTATTAAAAACAATCAATCGCGAATTTGGTGTCACGCAAGTGCTTATTACCCATGCACTCACCGTAGCAGAGTCAGCATGCAACAAAATTGCCGTTATTGATGATGGACGTATCGTTGAGCAAGGAGCTACGCACAGCGTATTTGCCCATCCTCAAAGCAATGCACTTCATGAACTGATAGAAAATTCGCGCAGCGTTATAAGCGCTCAGGGCGTTTCGATTGTTGAACAGGGAGCATAACCATGAACGAAATTCAACTCTTTTGCAATAAATATGGAGCGCTCCTTGCGCAAGGAACTATTGACTCTATTGTCATGACAGGAATTGCAACACTTATCGCTGGCATTATCGGACTGGTCTTAGGCGTTATTCTGGTAATTTGTGCACCTGGTGGGCTAAAAAGCAACCGCGTCGTGTATACCATTGTTGGCTGGATAGTCAACCTTGTGCGCTCGGTGCCGTTTATTATTTTACTGGTTGCTATTATTCCTTTTACACGCCTTATTGCAGGTACATCACTTGGCGTACCTGGTGCACTTGTTCCCTTAACCATAACAGCAGCGCCGTTTGTAGCGCGCGTTGTAGAACAATCGTTAACAGAAGTTGATGCACGTCTTGTTGAAGCAGCTCAAAGCTTTGGTGCGAGCAGCTTACAAATTATTACGAAAGTGTATATACACGAATCACTTCCAAGTTTAGTGCGAGGTCTTTCTCTTACCTTTATAACACTTTTTGGTTTCTCGGCAATTGCTGGTGCTGTTGGAGCAGGCGGACTAGGAGATATTGCCATTCGCTATGGATACCAGCGCTATCAAACGGACGTTATGCTGGTAGCTGTTGTATTATGTGTCATTATAGTTGAGATTTTTCAAGCGCTGGGTGATATTATTGCACGAGGCATTGATCATCGTAATAAGTAGTTCCGTCGCTTTGCGCGCAACGTTTAAGGAAACACAAAACTCAGTGATAGCACTTCCTGCAAACTCGACGTCTGCAAACTTATAGAGCATTATACATGCGTAACGTGAAGCACTGAGTGTATAGTATATGGTAGGTGATGAAAGCCTCGAGAGTGTTAACTCTTGAGGCTTTTCAGGTAGAACTCAGCGTGCGAATGCGGCTCGTTCTCGATTGATAAGCGCTTATCCAACCTAATAAGGAAGGCATATGACACAAACTACACGTAAACGTATAGCAGTCGTAAGCATGGGTGTAAAGCTCGGAGATGAAACACGCGGCTATACGCGCTTTAAAGTTATAGCAGAAATGCTTGTACGTGCCGGATTTGACGTTGATCTTATCACAACAAGTTTTCAGCATTGGAACAAAGCACAACGCTCAATTCACGACGCATGCTACCAGCAGGAAGCGTTTCGTACGGTATTTATTCCTGAACCAGGTTATAAAAAAAATCTCGATATACGACGCATTATAAGTCATCGCATATGCGCACAAAACCTTAAGCGCTACTTGTTAGGCGGGGCGCACGCGGCTGTCTGCGGCGAGATACAAAGTAAAACGCCAGTTTGCGCACAGGGCAACGCGCATAGCAAGGCGCAAAGCGAAACACGCGGCGTTAGATATGCCGAAACACAACGTGAAGCGCAAAGCGAAACACGCGATGTAGAACACGTTGAAACACAACGCAAAGCTTACACAACGCATACATCCTACGACCTCATTTATGCAGAAATTCCACCGAATGACGTTGCCCGCGTATGTGCTGAAGTTGCAGAAATGCAGCATATACCTTTTATCGTTGACGTAAACGACTTATGGCCTGAAGCAATGCGCCTTGCGTTTTCGGTGCCTGTGCTTTCTCATCTGTTGTTTTATCCGTTTTCACGCGATGCACGCTACGTGTATCGCCATATTGATGCCTGCATTGGTACCTCTGATGAATATGCACAACGACCAGCACGCGACAGAACACAGCCCTACGAGCACTACACCGTGTATGTAGGAAACCAACGAGAGAAATTCGATGCTGCTGCACGTAAAAATGCATCGCTTATCAGCAAAAATGAACAAGAATTTTGGGTCACGTATGCGGGAACACTCGGTGCGAGCTACGATATAGAAACGCTTATCGATGCAGCCGCAAAGCTACAAGCACTCACTCCCCAACTTCGTGTAAAAATACTGGGTGATGGGCCTGAACGCACAACCCTTGAAGCGCGAGCTCAAAGTACGCACGCTCCCGTTGATTTTCTGGGATACCTTGACTATCAGCAGATGGCAGCCTATTTATGCGCAAGCGATGTAGTGGTAAATTCCCTTAAAGCACATGCAGCACAAAGCATTGTAACGAAAATTGGCGATTATTTAGCATCAACAAGCGCACTTATCAATACTGGCTCAAGTAAGGAGTTTCGAGAAAAAGTTATAAGCGATGGCTTCGGCATGAACGTCGATGCAGAAAACGTTGAAAGCTTAGCAAGCGCAATGCAATATTTGTACGAACATCCCAAAGAACGAGACGAAATGGCACGTAAAGGGCGCCTTATTGCCGAAGAGCAATTCGATCAAGCGCGTTCGTACCTCACAATTGTGAATTTAATCAAGAAATTGACACACTCTGAAACATAAATCTCGTATACTGAAAGCTTGCAGAATGTATGTTAGGAGGCTTCGATGCATACTCATCGATCCATAAGTTTTTCTCCACCCGACATTTCTCAAGCGGAACTTGACGCTGTTGTTGATGCACTCAAAAGCGGCTGGATTACCACCGGACCGCGCACAAAGCAGTTTGAAAACGAACTAGCAGCGTTTTTTACAACGCCGAAAGTTGCGGCGTTGAACTCGTGTACAGCAGCGCTTGAATGCGCATTGCGTGTTCTGGGCATTGGAGCTGGTGATGAAGTTATAACGTCAGCTTACACCTACACAGCAACAGCAGCTGCCATCTGCCATGTTGGTGCAACGCCTATACTGTGCGATGTTGCTGCTAACTCATACGAAATGAACTACGATGCGTTGCCTGCACTTATTACACCGCGCACAAAAGCGGTTATACCTGTTGATATAGCTGGTGTGATGATAGATTACGACCGTTTATTTGACTGCCTAGCTGCTGAGTCAACTCAATGGACACCTGCAAACGACATGCAAGCGCATATCGGGCGTATTGCGGTTATTGCTGATGGCGCACACAGTTGCGGCGCAGCGCGTGCCGGGCGCATGTCAGGATCAGTAGCTGATTTAACGGCGCTATCGTTTCATGCTGTTAAAAATCTTACCACTGGAGAAGGCGGCGCACTCACGTGGCGCGCGGGACTGTTCGATGATGAAGCCCTGTACAACGAAATCATGCTGCTGTCGCTTCACGGGCAAACCAAAGATGCATTGCACAAAAATCAAGCAGGCGCATGGGAATATGACATCATGTTCCCTGGTTGGAAGTGCAATATGCCGGAAATGGCAGCGGCGCTTGGACGCGCGCAGCTGAAGCGCTACCCTACTTTGCTGGCACGTAGACGCAGCTTAGTTGCTCGTTACGAGACAAATTTTGCGCACGCGGGTTTTGATGCGTCTGAGTTGCACCTTGTTCGCCACTATGCACTTGGAACACCTACGCCTGATGCAAGCAAAGCCGCCACGGCGCGTAACGCTACAACAGCACCTGACGCAAGCGACACGCCCAATACCGTGCGGTATTTGAGCGCCGAAGAAGCTTTCGATCTGCGCGAACGTGAGGCCCACGCCGCAGATGGTTTTGCATCAAGCGGACACTTAATGCTGTGCCGCTTTATGGGGATGTCGCGCGAATTTTGCAATGAGCTTATCATGCGTTGCGCGCAAGCAGGTATGGCGTGCAATGTCCACTACAAGCCACTTCCCTTGCTTACTGCGTACAAAAATCTTGGGTTTACCTGTGATAACTATCCTCACGCCTATGCGCAATATGAAAACGAGATTACACTTCCGCTTCATACCTTACTGAGCGATGACGACGTTGATTATATCTGCGATGTCGTAAGCAACTCGTATCGCACCATGAAACGCGAAGGGCTCCGCTAACGATGTATCAACACGTTATAAAGCGCGCGCTTGATATTATATTCAGCCTATGTATGATGCCTTTGGTGGCGTTAGTGGTGCTGGTGTGTGGCGTGTTTATCAAGCTTGAGGACGGCGGCAGCATCTTTTACAATGCACCACGTGTTGGCAAAAACGGGCACCCGTTCACCATGTATAAATTGCGGTCGATGAAAATTAACGCACCCGACTTGGTTATGGAAGACGGATCAACATATAATAGCAGTTCAGATCCGCGCATGACACGCATCGGTGCCTTTATGCGCAAAACGTCGCTTGATGAATTTCCCCAATTTATAAATGTGTTACAAGGAACAATGAGTGTTATTGGGCCGCGCCCCGATCTTGAACGCGAAGTGCAATTGTATCGCGGCAACGAAGCGCAAAAATTAAACGTACTACCAGGTATTACCGGCTATGCAGCAGTGTATGGTCGCAATGCGCTCGCGTGGCGTGAGCGTCTGAAACTTGACGTTTATTATGTAGAACATCAATCGTTTTCACTTGACGTGCGAATCTTTCTAAAAACATTCACCGCAATTGCAGCGCAGGATGGCATCTATGCACAAAGCGATCAACAACCTGTATCATTGCAAAGCGATACCCTTAACGCTGACAAGCCGCATAAACCGCACAAGAAGCGTTAACAGATTGCACGTTTTCACGCGCCGCTAAGTAAGCTACAATAGCGTTAATTGTTTTAAGGAAGAAAGATACAGCATGACACATACCTCAGCTACCAGCTTTGCTACTGAAACAAGCAGTGCTGAACGCAAGGCGCGCAAAGGAACAACGCCTAGTTCATGGCAACATAATTGGTTTGTGCTTACATCGCTTGTTAGCAAAGACTTTAAGCTTAAATATCGCCGCTCACTGCTGGGTGTTTTATGGAGCGTTTTAAATCCCCTCCTAATGATGGTTGTGCTAGCAGCCGTTTTTTCGTACATGTTTCGCTTTAGCATCGACCACTATCCGCTCTACTTAATTTTGGGAACGGTCTGGTTTGACTTTATGAGCCGCGCTACGTCATCAGCTATGAGTTCAATTATTGAATCGCAATCACTTATCAAAAAAATACGCATCGAAAAAATGCTCTTCCCTATCGAAAAAGTATTCTTTGAACTAGTCAATACTGCTATCTCGCTGGTTGCTGTTATTGCTGTTATGGTATATTATCACGTCTTTCCAACACCATGGGCGCTTCTGTGCTTGCCATTTATCTTGCTGTGCACGTTTATTTTTTCAGTTGGCATCGGGCTTATTTTGTCGGCACTGTCGGTATTTTTCCGCGACGTTATGCATCTGTGGGGCGTCGTTATTACCGCATGGACGTACTTAACGCCGATCTTTTATCCTGTTGACATGCTTGATAGCTGGATGAAAAATATTATGCAATTTAATCCTATGTATCACTTCATTAACTACCTGCGTAGTATTATGATGTGGAACACAAATCCAGGTATCCTAGAAAGTGCAGTATGTTTAGGAATGGCATTGGTGGTGTTTGCGCTTGGAATGTTTATTTTTAGACGTACTGAAAAGAAATTTATCTTGTACATTTAGTACAAATGCACAGGTGATCAGACGCGCTTATGCCACATAAGCACGCACGATGTGAGGGTATATACGATTATGACACTACATCCTACTCAGAGTAATGAACATAACGGCGCAGCACAAGCGAGTGAACAGTCTGGCCAGGACGATGCTACATACATGGGCGAACAGAGCGCTCCACACGCTGCCACGCACACCGACCAGGTAGCCACATCAACGCCCGCACCTAGCACGCAGCAGCCTATCATCGAAATAAATGATGTGTCGATGATCTTCAATATTGCGAGCGAACAGTTAAATAGCCTTAAAGAATACTTCATCAAAATTGCGAAACGTGAGTTATTTTTTAAGGAGTTTAAAGCACTTGAACACATTAGCTTGAACATTATGCCTGGTGATGTATATGGCATTGTAGGAACAAACGGATCTGGAAAATCGACGCTGTTGAAAATTATCGCGGGCGTACTTGAACCAAGCAAAGGCAGTGTACACATTCGTGGTACGATTGCTCCGCTTATTGAGCTGGGTGCGGGATTTGATATGGAACTTACCGCGCGTGAAAATATTTTTCTTAACGGATCGCTCCTTGGATATAGCAAGCAATTTATAGAAGATCGCTTTAATGATATTGTCGATTTTGCAGAAGTGCACGATTTTCTTGATATGCCTATGAAAAACTACTCATCGGGTATGGTTGCGCGCGTTGCGTTCTCGGTTGCAACGGCTACTATTCCCGATATTTTAGTCGTAGACGAAGCGCTTTCTGTTGGTGACTTCCTGTTTCAAGAAAAATGCGAACGCCGCATCAACGATCTTGTTGAACACCACAACACCACCCTCCTATTTGTGTCACACTCAATTGAGCAAGTTGAACGCGTGTGTAAGAAAGCCGTGTGGATAGAAAAAGGTCATATGCGCATGGATGGCGCGGTAGACGACGTGTGTAAAGCATATCGTGCACTTGATGGAGCCGAGCATGAATAAGGATGCACTGGTAAGCATTATCGTGCCCATTTACAACGCAGAAACAACGCTTGAACAGGCCTTATCAAGCATCGAACAGCAAATCTACCCCCATTTTGAAGCGCTGTGTGTAAACGATGGATCGACAGATAACTCGCAAGGCATTATTGACGCATTTTGCGCGCGCGATTCCCGATTTCAATCAATTACCAAGGAAAATGGTGGCTACGGCAGTGCTTGCAATTGCGGTTTGCAACGCGCGCAAGGCACATGGATAGGCATTCTTGAACCAGACGATTGGTACGATTCTCATTTTTTAGAACGTTTGCTTGATTTGCAAGATACTCACCAGACACAACAAACAGCACCGTGCGATGATATCTTAAAAGCAGCATACTGGCGCGTAACGCATCCCGATACCAGTGAGCAGGAAATTCTTGCATGCTCGTATCGCAAGCGCGTTCGTATAAAACACCAGCCGTTTACGATATATGACAGTGGCGCAACTGAGTTGCTTAATCATCACCCCAGCATTTGGTCAGCACTCTATCGACGTACTTTCCTGCAAGAAAACGCTATCACATTTCGAGAAATACCTGGTGCTGGCTGGGCAGATAATCCCTTTTTGTTTGAAACGTTTCTCGCAGCAAAGCGCATTCGGTATTGTGATGTGCCTCTGTATTATTATCGGGAAGAAACTGAAGCCAAAACGCGTTCGTTTGCGCAGAACAGTCCCTTTATTCCCCTCGATAGACTGCGTGACATTTTTGAAATTCTAAGCAAGCGCAATGAAAAAAATTATGCGGTATTGTGTTCGGTATACCATCGTGTGTTTTTCTATATTGCTGGCTTATGTACGTATAACAATCTCTCCGAAAACAAGCGCTTGAAGTGCGCCATTACCGATATTTTCAAGAAACTGCACCCGGCGATTGTGTTTTCGATCGACTCCATTGAGCCGCGCTATTTGAAGCTGTATTGCGAACTGACTGGCGAGGACGCCGCGCGCATTCACTACGGGCGCTATCTAGTGTATTTACTGCGCGAAAGCGTGTATAGTGCGCGCAACATTGGCATTAAAGTAACAATGAAGCGCGCGTTTGCGTTTCTGCATAAGCGTTCGAAATAGGAGCATAGGTAAGGTGCACACGAACGTCATGCACCACCTGCACAACGTGCACACGAACGTCTCGCGCGCTGCCTACGCCACGATTCTTAGTTAGTGTCAATAAGCAGTGCACGAGGACTTTTACGCATAAACGTTACACAAGCTAGCAGCAAAGCAACAACAAGCACTACGCTCATAAACAGCACCACGCCAGCTACCATATGTGCGTCTAATGAAATGCTCAAGCTATCAAGTGTTTTATTAAAACCATCAGCCTCAGCTCCTGCTCCAAGACCGCTTGCCTGCCCTGCTTTTTGTAAACTGTTACTAATAGATGCGCTCATACGTGCTACTAACGCATTTCCAATAACCTGAGCGCTCGCACTCGCACAGAAAAATGCCACAATAAATGCAGGTATGCTTACCATAAGCAGTTCGCATAAAAATTGCCCCCACACATATACTTTCGATTTTCCTACCGAAAGCAACACAGCAACCTCGTGGCGGCGCGCATTTATCCATAAGAACAGCAACAACGCTACTACAATTCCAGTAAATGCAAGTGAACCATACCATACGCCTGCTGTAAGTTTAAACAGCGACTGTATAGATTGCTGAAGCGCAGGATAATTATCTGAGCTTTTTACTAAATGATACATATTCCAATTGATATTTAAGCGCTTTAATTCTTTCAATACTTCATCAAGGTTTTTCTGAGCAGCAACGCTAAAGGTAGCGTCCTGATAAAGCGCGGTATCTTCGGTATAGCCATAAACACGTGCAGCGGTCGATAAATCGGTGACAAAGGTATTTTCATATAACTCTTGAGCAGCGCTTACCGCCTGCACGTTATGACCATCAAACAGCCCTTTTATGCGAACGGTAAAGCGCTCATGAGCACCTTTTGCATTATCGGCATCATATATATTTGATGCAAGTGTGATAGTGTCACCAACATGCAAATTATTTTTTTCCGCAAAATCTTTATGCATAAGAATTTGATACGTGTCTGAATTGCTTAAGTGCTCCCCTTCTACCAGACGAAATGCTCCCGTTGCAAATTTTGTTTCCTTTGATGAATCGTTCACACCCGTAAGCATGACAGCTCGACCAAAACGCTCAGCACGGGTTTTGTCAAGGCGAGCTTTCGTTTGTGGTGTTTCAACAATATGTAAATCAACAACATCGGCAACGCTATTAATACGCTTTGTTACCTGTTGTGCAAGCTGTGATCGATTTATCTTAGCAATATCTTGACCGCGCACATTGCCACCACCACGTGCAGTTCCTTGATTAACGCGACGATTTATCTCCATCGTAAAACTGTTCGTCAGCGCACCATAGGTTTCCGTCTGTGCTTTCAGTGTTGCTTGTTGTACAGCGACACTCATGAGGGCAAGCGTCGTCATCACCAACACAACGAGCGCAATAATAGCTGACTTCAGCGGTTTTCGTGTAATATAGGCAAATGCATTACGGAGCATACTGAATCCTTTCTGGCACTAACTTACCTGCTATGAACGCTCACACAACTGTTTGTTGCGTAATTCAAGAACAACATCAGCCGATTGAGCAAGCGTCATACTATGCGTCACCACAATGACGCATTTATTGCTTGTAGCTGCACGTTCTTTTAAGATGCTTATAATATCGTGTGCTGTTTGCTCATCTAAATTCCCTGTTGGCTCATCGGCAAGAATGACAGGAGCTTTACTTGCCAAAGCACGTGCAATAGCAACGCGCTGCTGCTGACCACCCGAAAGCTTTAATACGCTGCGTGAACTATGCTGCTGCTCAAGACCTAAATCGAGCAATATATCAGCGCTAGCATGCTTGTTTACCAAACGAATATTTTCAAGTGGAGTAAGATAATCAATGAGATTGTAATTTTGAAACACAAGCGCAATATGATTGCGGCGATGCGTATGCAAACCATGTGCTTTCAACGGCTCATCTTCAAAAAGAATCTCACCTGAACTAGGTGTATCTAAGCCAGCCAGCAACGAAAGCAAAGTCGATTTACCAGCACCCGATTTTCCAAGCAATGCATAAAACTTCCCTCGCTCAAAGGCATAACTAACATGAGAGAGTGTTTCGCGTTGTGCATTTCGATATAGGTATGACACATCACGTAAAGCTAAAACTGACATAAAAACTCCTTTACCAAACGTGGGATACAACAAACGCGCTTTCTCCCAAGGACACACAGCGTACATTCGCGTATTCCATACACACACTTACGACATCTGAACAAGCAGTTCACGGGGTTTTTTCCGCATGAAGATAACGCTGGATACACCAACTGCAGCTGCAATTACTACCAGTGCTAACACATAAGCGCTCAGCGCAACAATAAAAGAACTGATTGCGCTCGATTGTTGCATAAACAAACTTTCCAGCGGATTGTATGCTGCAACACTGTTTCCGACAACAGCGCTTCCAACATCAAAGGTTGATGGAGCATGTTCATCAAACGATTGAGCAAAGCCAAGAACGTGCGCTACGATACTCTGCGAAAAGAAGTGCACGCAAACAAATGCAATAAGCGCACTTGGGAGCGAGAGCAAAATCATCTCCAAGAGTACTTGTGCGCAGATGGTACGCTTAGAATTACCGATAGAAAGCAATATGCCAATTTCTGCAATACGTTCGCGCAGCCATAACACTAATACCAGCAATAACACTACAAAACTACCAAGCAACACCGCAGCTAATACAATGCGTACTAATAAACTTACGGCATCGACAGAACTATGAATGCTCTCAAATGCAGCGCCACTATCGCGTAGCGTAAACCTACTAAAATCAAGCGGCAAATCCATAAGCTGAGCTTTCAGCTGTTCGAGTGTTTGATAAGGTGCAGGTGCAATATCAAGTGAAGTCATACGTGCACCACCTGCGGCAACGGTAGATGTATGTTCTGGAGATGTTTGATGGAGCGACGCAGAATCTTCGCCTTGAGCTACGTTGCTTCCGCTGATCGATGCAGCGCTGCTTCCGCTGATCGGTGTCGTGTTGGCGGCATCGATCGGTGTGGTGTCGCTTCCAGCGCTGGATGTGTTTTCTGCGCGAACATGCTGCGCATCCTCAAACGATGTAAACATGGTGTTTTCACTTAAATCAGAGGGTGCTCCCGTAAAGCGCTCTTGCCGCTTTCCTGAAAAGATACCAACGATCGTAAAGCTGTATGGCTGTGCATTTTCACTGCTTTTCATACGAAGTGTCATGCCGCATGAAAGCTTGTTATGGCGTGCAAAGTCTTCATGCACCATAAGCACATGGCGCTCTTGTGGCATAGGAAAACGACCATCCATAAGCGTAAATGCACTTGAACGAAATAAGGTATGGCGCTCTATATCATTGCTGCCATATAACGCTATCTGTGGGAGTGAAGCTACATCAATATCGGTGCGCTCAATTAATTGGCGCTCCAACACAGGTGTTGCTGAAATCAGGGTAGCCGTAGTACGAAGCTGGGCCGTCAAACGCTCAGGCTCAACCGTATTCAAAACAGCTTGAACATCACGCTCGGTAAACGTGTCTTCTTCATTGTGAAGACCAAGGCTTAACGATGCATGCGATGCACGTGCAACATGCGAGCTTATGTGCTCGGTGGCACTCAGCATTCCTATGCACACGTTAAGACATATAAGTACTACTACCACAAACGCGCCCAATACCATACTGCGCACTCGTTTGCGGATCAGTGCATACCATGCTCGCTGAAGTACAGACATATATCATCTTTCTTGTCGTAGAGGCGCTCTAAGTGACTGCTATCTATAAGCAGTACAGAGCACACGTGCCACCTGCATAAATACTTATTTTCTGCAAGAGCAATAGTAAAAAAAGAAAATTAAAATTACATGAAAGAAAAAATGAGTTTTTTATACTTCTTTAAGCTACGACAAAACGCTACCACGCGTGCTCCAACATATACGGTATGTTACACATGGTATGGTGCGTATGACATTTTGCAAGCAGAAAACCAGCTCGCAGCTATAATACTAATAATGAACGATAACAGGATCACCTTTACGCACCACATCAAACAATGCACTTGCACTTGAAAGTGACAAATTGATACACCCATGACTACCATGCGATTTATACCACGTTCCACCGAAACGCGGTTGCCATGTAGCGTCATGAAAGCCAATGGAATTATGTACAAACGACATCCAATAACGCACCGTTACTGACCACTGTTTTTCGCCATCTTTCCAGCTTTCAAGTAGCTGTGGAGATGTGCGATAGTTAATTTTCCAAGCACCCGGTGGCGTTGCATGCTCACCAGGCTTTCCTGACACAATAGGACTTTCCCACACAAGAGTGCCGTTGTCATAAAAACGCGCATACTGTTCAGACAAATCTACATCGATATAGCGATCGCCCCAATCGGGCTTATCAGCACTGAGGGCACACGCAGCTGTTGACGCAAATGGAATTTCAAGCGGCTCGCCTGTAGCATCCTTAATGCGAGCAATCACATCTTCTATTACCTTATCAATATCAACGCGCCATCCATACGTGCCACCACGAACGCTAATATGCTTACCATCAGGACGTGTATAACTGCGTGTAGCACCAACGGTATTAAACGAACTTAATACGCCACGCAATGCCGTGCGCGCCTTCTCATCACTAAACTGTATACCATCAGCATCAAAGGTTATCATTTCTCCTTGTAACTTACGCGAGACCGTATAAAACGGCTTACCGTTTGCCGTAAGGACAATGTCGTGCGCAATCATCGCATTCGCTTGTTCACACGTACGCTGCAGCGTTTCATTGTTGGCTGTTATAGCAGGGGCGATGGTATCTGATGCATCTAAGGTAACGCTCTGCTCAAGCTTATCGAGCGCTTGAAGAATTTTTTGCACCACACGGCTTGTATCTAATGCCGTTCCTGGCTGCTCTTTTTCTATGTGAAAATGCTGTTGATCATCGTTAAAAACGATATATGCATCGCGCGGCAGGCGTTGCGTTTTGTTATAGCGTTCGATCTTTGAAGCTACTACTTGCGTTAATGCGTCTTGATCGGCTTTTGCTTGCAAGAGTGATGAATAATCGTAGTGTCCTGCTATAAGTGCGTACGGCCACATCCACGCAGCTTGTCTGTGATGCATTTCTTTTACAATATGTTGTGCATCGATGCGTAAATTCATATCGCGCGTTGTAATTGTTTCGTGAAACCCATCGGCGCTAAGAGCAATCTCATACGCGTTAAACGCATCATTAAGCGCTTGTTCGAGTTGAGTGTCTGACTTAAGCGATGCATCGATAAACGCTATTCGTGTGCGCGGAAAAAACAAAGAAGAAAACAAAATAATGCCTGCTACATATAACACAAGCAGAACAATACCGATGCTTATCCAAGCAATAGCAGCTTTCTTGTGGCGCGCACGAGGTGTAACAGAGCTCTGTGCGCGCGTAGTAGACGCCTCATGTGCAGTGACCGATGATGATTGCGCATTGTGCTTATGCGCACTTTTGACATCAGAAGACACGTGAGTGCTTGCTGCATGCTTACTGCCTGCAGATTTATGTTTTCCTTCACGAGAATTTCGTTTGCCGAACAGCCCCATATATGCATGACCTCTACTTACATAGCTTCGTGCTCTACCGTACAAAAGTATTATATACCACAGCACATGCTTGTAAGTACTTCAACATAAACCATCGTGTTACAAACGTATAGGTATAGCCTCGTTATTCATTCCAAAGAATCGGTTTTTACTGCTAGGGTATCAACCAATTTACAAAGCTGTTTACACCCTTGTATAGGCGCGCTCTCTTGTTCAAGATTGGACGGTACTGCAGCCCTTACATCATGTGCTACCTTAGCACAGCGTCAGTAGCACGCCCATGCGTCACTTTGGATACAGATGCAGTCGTAGCCTCATGCGCCACTTTGGATACAGCTTCGCGTACGGCTGTAGCTTCATGTTCAACTGGTGACTCATTTGGTGGTGCAATCTCAGGCGCAGGTGAAGCCTTATGTTCTGCTTGGCTTATTGGCTCAGCGTTGTTATTTGTTTCAGCTGTGCGCTTATTTTCTCGTTTGAAATGGTCTAACTTTTCTTTCATGTTATATGATTTTCCATGTACTTCAATAGTACCATCATTATTAAAGCACATGCCTTGCAATGAACAAGGAGGGAGCTCCAACTTAAGAGTATCAAACTGATCAGACGTAATGCCATATTGTTTACATACTTCGTCTTTTATAGCATCAGAGGACTTTTCTGACACTGCAGCAACCTGAACAGGCTTAACGTGCGTATCTTGAGGAAGCGTTGTGAGTACAGCAGGTGCTCCTGTATCATAGTACGCAACATAAAAACCTTGTAAGTCACCGATTTCTTTAAAGATGTGCGTAATGTGTCTTTGTGTAGCCTGATTGTTTACCAACGCATGGTATTCATACTCGTAATCGGCAGGAAGCGTCCACGTATCAGCATGTTCGACGCGATACTTCAACGTTGCAACAACATCACGTGCACTAAATCCGTGAAAGTCGGATGGATACGACTTAGCAAACTGGATAATATCACGAATTGCATGACTGTGCGCATGTCGCTCTCCTGCAAGATGATAGACGTAAAATGTTTGTTGGTCTTTGTCAAAAAAGCGCATATATTTACAATCTTCCCAGGGCATTTTATCGAGAGGAACAATATTTTTTGCTTCTACTGAATCGTAGGTAAATACTTCATCATTATTAAGAGGTTTCAGTGGTTGTGTATGCGTGCCTAAGTATTCGCCAATTTTTATATGAGGATATAATGCGCTGGGGTCAGTAAATGTTACACGCTCTTCGCCGTTTTTATAATAAATATGCCAGTGATCTTCATGCCTTAAAATTTTAACGACTTCGTTTTCATCAGCGGCTGCATGAGGAAATGTTCCTTGACTATCTCCAGTTGACGAACCATTTTCCTGCGGAGTGTTCGGTGTATCAGATGAGCTGTTGGTCGTGCCAGGAACGCTTTGTGGAGTAGAATGTTCATCACCAAGAGGCGAATGTGTTCCCGTTCCCGCTGATGAATGGTGCGAACCAACATACGTACCGATACGTATCCCTGGAAATATCGCCTGAGGATTATCATACGTAATCACTTCCTCACCTGCGGCTGTATAACAATGATAGTGATCAGCATGCTGTAATATTTTTGTAATGGGCATCTGCGCTAATTCAGAAAGCTTTACCACACGCACAAACGATAAACCCAAAGGGTTGTTAGCATTACTTGCGTCATTTGAGTGTGCTCCTTGTTGTGCTGCAGACGATGCGTCTTTGAGATCTGCTTGCGCAGATGGCATGCCATCGGGGGAATTCAGCTCGCTTTCGCTCGGTGTATCAGCAGCAAAACCCTGATCAGCTGTATTGTAGTCAGCTTGCACGCTGCCATGGCTTCCAGTATACGTTCCAATGGGAATATGTGGATATAAAGCCGATGGATTGGCGTAGGTGATAAATTCTTTTCCTGTATTCGTAAATATATGATAGTGGTCGCCGTGTTTAAGAATTTTCACTACATGAACTGCCATATTTTGCAATGTAGCACGTGATACTACCGAAGCAGTATTCGACAAATCACTTGCTTGTGTTGCCTTTGTTGGGTCGGAATACGTAATAATTTCACGTCCGTCTTTGGTAAATACATGCCAGTGATCTCCGTGTTTTATTATTTTTACAATTTCACTTGATGCCACTTTTTCAGCATCAAGCAATACCGTCGTGCTCGTATCAGCAGCATAAGCACTTGTTTTATCCTGAAATGCCTCAGTATTATAAGAAAGCGCGCCCTTTGATGCATAGACATTTGACAGCTCCGCTGCAGACAAATTACCTGCAACGTTAGACATGTCTGCTTGATGAGGTAGTATGCTACACGCAGGAAGCGTTATAAGAACGCAAGCGCACAGCGCGCCAGCAGCAAATGACGTCATTTTCGTCGTACGTTTCATATTCATATGGTTCATATTCGTGTGTTTCATGATAATTTCCTTTTCAAAACAAGCGTAATAACTAATACAACAACAGCGAGCAATACAATTACCGAGCCAGGCTTTAAATTTCCATAATATGAAATGCATAAACCGCAGTACACAAAGGCAAGCGAAAATGCTATTCCACCGAGCAAAACACTTCGATACGTGCGAAACAATTGCATAGCGCACAGTGTTGGAATAACAAGCAACGAGGACACAATAAGCGATCCGATAGTTTTTGCTGCAAGCGAAATAGACGCCGCAACAAGCAGTGAAAATACAAACGCTAATACGCGCTCATTAATACCAAGAAATTGAGCTGCAACGCTATCAAATGTTGCTAAATACAAACGAGTAGCGATAATGCGATATGCGATGCAAACGAGTGCTGATATAACAATCACGAGGTAAAACTCGGTATCGGAAATAGTGACAATCGAACCAAACAGAAATGATGTTACCTGCGCGCCGTTTCCTGCAAATCCTGTAAAAATACCAGCACAGCCAATTGCAAACGCTAACACAACAACCGTAGAAATCTCCTGGTAGGCTGGTAATTTATCGCTTATTGCCTGCACGCTTAAAACACCAATAATACAAGCGATTACCGAGCCCAGCAACGGATGAAACCCAAAGCATAATCCCGCAGCAACACCTGCAAGTGATGCGTGAGCAAGCGTATCACCCATTTGAGAAAGGCGCTTGAGTGTTACGGGAAGTCCCACCAGAGGCAACAAAATAGCTAGGATACTTCCAACAATAAAAGCGCGTTGCATAAACTCAAACTCAAACATGGCGCGCCACCCGCTTTTTACAATCTACCTGTTTGTCCTGTTTAATCTGCTCTGCTGGCGAAATCTGATCAGCTGGCGAAATCTTTTCTGCTGGTGAAATCTTTTCTGCTAACCGATCCTGTTCAATATCGCCATCTTTTTGAAGCAAGGCATCTTTTTGAAGCAAGGTATCCTGTTCGGGCAGATTATTCTGAGTAAGCTGCTTAATGTGCATATTTTCAATACGATACAGCTGAGTTGCATACGCGCGCACCTCATCTACATGGTGCGTTACGATAAGCACAGCCATACCGTCTGAACAACAACGAGACAAATGTTTCATAATCACAGCACTTGACTGAGCGTCGATACCTGACGTTGGCTCGTCAAGTACCAAAAATTGCGGATTTTTCAACAAAGCAAGCAATAATGCTAAACGCTGTAATTGTCCACCCGACAACTCTCGCAGCGTCGATTTCACCACAGCATTCAACTGAAATTCATCAAGCAGCGAACTTGCTCGCTGAAATACCTGTTCACCAAAACCAAACAAGCGCGTTTTCTTCAAATACGAACAATGCTTATGAATAACCTCCTCTACTGTCGTAGGAAATATGCGATACGCTTGAAAATTGCTTTGCGATACATAGGAAATGCGGCTGCGCTGCTGGATCGACGCTCCCGTTTCACCAAAAAGCCTGATTGTGCCTTGCTGCGGTGTTAACAATCCAAGCACTAATGCAAGCAGCGTTGTTTTGCCGGCTCCGTTTGCACCCATCAGCGCTACGAAATTCCCACGATGAATGCAAAGATGTGCACCCTGCAAAATAGCGCGCGTGTCGCCACCCGATTGCGCCGCATAGGAAAAGGACACATCGTCCATCGCAAGCACTTCATCACGCGATGCATGAAGCGTATACGTATCGGCCTTTGAACAGCACGACTGCTTGCTTGTGCGTGCATCCACTGTTCCACTGAAATAAGCGCACTTAGCTTGCAGAAAATCTGCTTGCAGTGCACTTTTCAATAGATTGCTGGGTAATAAAGAAGCTTTAATCATTGCGCTTCCTTTACACAAACGATTCCATTAAAGCATGCAAGTTTCGCTTCATCAGTTCTAAATAACCAGCGTTCACATCGTCTTCGCTTAAATGCTCCATTGTGAAGAGCGTTGATGTGTGGGCACCCGTTGTTCGCGCGAGCGTTTGTGCTACTTTTGGCGTTGCGCTTCCTTCAAAGAAGATCGTAGTGATGTTGTGCGCCTTTACGAATTCGGCAATTTTAGCAAGCTGAGCTGCGCTTGGCTCGTTATCAGGAGAAATACCAGTCACTGCCACTTGAGTAAGCCCGTAATCGCGTGCAAGATAATTAAATGCAGCGTGCGACGCTACAAAATATCGCTTTTCAGCTGGCACGGTGCGCAACTGATCTGCAAACTGCTTGTCAAGTTCCTCAAATTCAGCGCGTGCTTGCTGGTAATTTTCCTGATAAAACGCGGCATGAGCACTATCGAGCGCACAAAACTTTTTGCACAGCGTATCAAGCTGTTCAAGTGCGTTTTTAATGCTCAGCCACGTATGAGGATTAACGCTTGAATGGTCTCCTGGTTTTGCATCTTTGTTTTGAAGAAGCGTTAAACCCTGCGAAAGATCTAAAAATCGCTCGTCGTGGTGCATGCTCTCTTTAAGCTGCGGAATAAACGTTTCCATGCCAGCGCCGTTATAGATAATTAAATCGGCTTTGGTAAGGCGCGCCATATCTGCTGTTTTTAGTTCAAAATCGTGAGGCTCTTGGTTGCCTTGGATAATAGTGCGTACATCCCAGCTATCCTTTACAATCCGCTTAGTAAGATCGTATACAGGAAAAAAACTGGTATATACTACAGGCTTTGAAGTGTGTACAGCATCAGCGCCTGTTGGTGATGTCTGCTTTTGATTACTTTGATCAGATGGGGTGCTGCATGATACAAGTGCGCACGCACAGGCGATGATGCAAGCAAGAAAAACTACCCGACAAGCTGCTGCTATCGATCGCGCTCTTTTACTGCCTAATAAACTGTTCATTATGTATTCCCTTCCTCAACACAAATCCTAAGCACTGGATGCTTCGGTGTTGAAGGTAAGTATACATAAATTGATAAGTGAATTGAATTTGAATTTCATTTTAATATTCAATTACATGAATTATTCAAGAAACACAATGTAACATAACTATGAGCAAGCGATTATGCACGGGTCACATTCCTTGCTCAGCTTAATGTACCAATTATCTGGCTGTAAAAGAGTAGGCGTAATATGCTGCAGCACATAATATTCGCAGCTGATCAATATACTTTTCATAAAGCTTGCATAACTGCCATGTTGCTTATCAATGGAACAAATTCACTGCACGAATGGCACAAATCCACTGCAAAGCGTGACAGCTACGCATAACACTCGTCATATAACACGAGCGTGAACTCACTTTACTTGTTGTATTGTTTTGGGTTTCGGATTATTCGTCTGGATTATTGTTCATATGCTCTTCCATGTCTTTACGAATAAGTTCACGAATGTATTTTGCTTTGCTTTCCTGTTGACAAAGCCACTCATGAAGCTCTTTATCCTTTGGATAAAATGCTATCGTATAAGACTTAACGTTAAGCTTCTGATAGCGTGCGCTAGCGCGCCTTTGTGCTTCACTTGCCATTATTTCTTCTTTCTCATGTTATCGATTGCTTGAACGATATAATGCGCTATAAGATAGCCAATAGCACTTGTGATAATCATACTTACTACTTGAACCATAATGATACCTCCTATATACTTGGGGTAGATGCTGAGGAGCGAATTCCCTAACACCTTTGTTACTTTCGCGCTGCTTTGCTTTCTTGCCCTTAAGCTTAGGAGCTCCTTTTATGCCTAGATTTATCAGTTCAATAATTATTCCTGCTAAAACCGAACATAAAAGATTTTGGAGCAAGTCTATAAAAAGGAGCGAACTCCCCAGCATCTTTGTTCTTACTGCTCCTTTGCTTTCTTGCGCTTAAGCTTAGGAGCTCCTTTTATGCCTCGCTTTATCAGTTCAATAATCAAGTATACGGTAATGATTAATGAAGCATTGTTTGCTTGTGACAGTTAGGTAAAAGCACACCATCAAGAAAAACGTAGTGGCAGCCTTTCTTTTTTGGTATACTGGTGGCAAGGAGCTTAATAGCCCCTTGCCTTGCTCGCTTATTTTTTCTTCCTGCGAGCTAGGAACTTGTCAATCGCGGCTATTGCGTAATGGGTGCCGACCCCTGCGATAACCGCGATTACTATTTGCAGTTACGCTTCGTTCATGTAAGCTTTTTCGATACGGCAACTACATTGCAATACGCCAGTTAAAATCACGCGATAATGGTACACCGTTCGGCTGATATAAAACAACTAACCTATGTAATAACATGCATTATTGCAGGTCAAAAGCGCTGTAAACTGTGCAAAAATAGTACTAATTTCACGCCTGATATATTTCTGACATCAAACTTTGAACGATTAAAAAAACGGTGCTTGTGATCATGCGTTTTGTGCAAGCTTTCTGACAAAACCTGACATACCGCGATCAGGCATTCTGACATATCAACAAATAACGCCTGATAAACGAATAGTAACGATTAGCGCATTTTTTAATATAAAGATAACAAAGGAAGAATAAAACACCTGTTCAGAAAGGCAATTAAAAAGGTGAAAATGGTGGAGGCGCGGAGAATCGAACTCCGGTCCATGCTAGGACATTGGTCAGGCTCTACAAGCTTAGTTAGTGCTTGAATTTCAGAAGAGCTTTGTGCACTAACAAACAGATCTCTTCCTAAACGCTCAGTCTTTTGTTACAGCGCAGCGTTCACACTCTAACAGCATTCCCCTAACATGACATCGCACGCAGCGCAGGGACAACACCACGATTGACGGCTGCTAATAAATTAAGCAGCAAGGGCATATTGCCCAGAGTAATTAGTTTTGCCAATTAAATTTGACGGTACTCGGGTTTAACGTGGACGAGAGACCACGACCTGCTCCTCACCGCAAACCTACCATGTCGAAACCAGTCGCCCCCATAGGTTATAGGTTTTACCTTTTCAAAGTACAAATAGTGTATTGAAGTACTCTACTTCAGCAAATTCTTAAAGTCAAGTAAGCCTTTTAAGTCGTCATATGCTTCTTTCAGCTCACTGACGGTTTCTTTCCCGTCTTTAAGAACGCCGCGCAAATCTTGAGCGGTATCCTTTAGCTCTGCACGGGAAATAGTGCTATCGTTTGTGTCGCCAGTCGATTGACCTGCAGATTCGCTATGTGCGGCATCTCCGCTTGCAGCGTGTTGATCAATAACAGCTTCATGTGCCGCAGTTGTGGGAGCACTGCCTTCTTCATAGAAATACTCAACTGTGTTACCATCAGCATCATATACAGCAACGCCAATTTCATTATCGTGTTCGTCAACTAAATAATAGGCAACGTCCTCAGGCGAAAATTCAAGCTCAAAGAGCTCATCTTCTGCGGGGCTCGTTTGATCATCAAGCGTCATAGTTACCTCGTTTCACCACGTGCATTATTTCACCACGTGCATTACCTGCTGCGTGCTTTCAGTGCACGCTCAATTTCGCGCTGAGCATCACGTGCTGCCATAGCTGCACGCTTATCATAAAGCTTTTTCCCTCGACAAACAGCAAGTTCAAGCTTCACTAATGCATTATGCTTAAAATACAACTTTACTGGAACAAGCGCCATACCTTTCTCGCGCGTTTTTTCTTCGAGAATACGAATTTCACGCTTATGCAGCAACAAACGGCGACGCCTATCGGGATCAACGTTATTCAAATTGCCATTTTTATACGGCGGAATATGAACGTTGTTCAACCACACTTGCCCGCCACGCACCAATGCAAAGCAGTCAGTAAGCTGACAATTATTGTCACGAAGCGAGCGTACTTCTGTACCCGTAAGCTCAACGCCAGCTTCGTAGGTTTCAAGAATTTCGTAATCGTGAAATGCACGTCTATTGCGTGCAATAAGTTTTTCCGTTGTCTGCTTCATGCTTACCAATACTCTTTTCTTGCTTTGCGCTTTTTCTTCTTTTTAGGGCGAAAATCAAGCTCTAACTGCCCAGCTAAACATTCATTTTTAGGCGCAATACGAGAAATCGAATCGATGTTCCACGCAACAGCGCGCTTTCCAAACAGCTCAAGCATTGCCATACGCGCATCAGCCTTATTGTCACGCGAAGACAAGCGTGCCTCACTATCAAACTCAAACGTCCCAATTTCACGTTCATCGGAACTCACAGGCGCAGTATAATGCGCTAAAAATCGCATAGTATCACCTTAGGGTACATCTTAGTCCGCTACGTTCTGGTTTGCCACATCTCGGTACGCACGGTAGCATTTCCCTACACAACGCTCTTGCACGTGCGGGGCAATGCCGCACAACTACCTTCACGCTCCTGTGTAACACGGATGTTTCCACACATGATGTTGATTGATATGCTCGCATAGTGGCTGAATACGTTCTTTGCAACACTTACTTGCTTTGCGTACGATAATGAGCTGTTTCAAGTGCATAATTTTTTTGAAAGTCTTCGCTACCATTGTTGTCAACCGCTACATCAGGAGAAACACCACGGCCATCTATTTCACGACCCTTAGGCGTTAAATACACTGCTACCGTATAACGCAGCGCACCACCAAAAGATAACTCACGTGTTATCTGTACAGATCCTTTCCCCATACTTGTTTGACCAACAATAATGCAACGTTTGCTTTCCTGCAAGGACGACGCAATAACTTCTGCGGCGCTCGCTGTGTTTTTGTTCACAATAATAGTAAGTGGTGCATCGCTTAACGCAGCTCCTGTTGCCGATTTCGCATTCGTAGAAAAGCGTGTTTTTATCTGCAACGCAGCAGCATCTTTAGAAAATGCACCAATAATATCAAGTGCTTGCGACAAATATCCCCCAGGATTGTTGCGTAAATCAAGCACAAAAGCGCTAGCGCCTTGTTCTTTTAATTCGCTTATAGCACTGCGCACAAGTGATGATGATGTAGCGGTAAGTTGTGTTAATGCTATATAGCCCGTGTCGTTATGTAATTCAGTACGCACATTAGGACTTTGCTGCTTTTTGCAAACAAGCGTAGTGGTAAATTCATGACCTTCGTTTTTACCTTGAGCATCAGGACGCAGCCACGTTATTACGATCGATGTTCCTTCATCGCGATTAAGTGCCGCAATAACTTCAGCGCGCGACCATTTTTGGGAACGATCACCATCAAGCGCAACAACCACATCGCCAACGCGCACATCATTCAGCTGAGCAGGAGAATTCTCAAAAACATCAACGGCATACGCTTTGCCATTTTTTTCAGCAAACAACACACCGATGCCTGAAAATGCTTGGGTTTCTGAATTAAGCAGCGCCCGATAGCGCTCGGCCGTATAGTAGCGTAAATTAGGGTCTTTAGCAGCACTCGCAAAGCCGTCGAGCAGCTTTGTTGTTGCATCATCAATATCGTACGAATCGAGACTTTCGTTAGCAAGTACTGTTTCAACTTCAGAAAGTCTACTTGCCACTAACGAACGCTTGTCGCTTTGTAGTTGTGAATTTGCAGCTTTTGAGGCGCTCACACCCGTAACGCTTGCTGGAAAGCCCAAATGCTGCAACAAATCAACATTGCCGCGCAAGGTAAACCCCAGCACGAACAAACCAATTGCAACAAGAAACATTACAGCGATGCCCACCACGCGCAAATTCCAATAATGTTGGCGGCGCGTACTTACCATCTTTCGTATGATCTGCTTATTATGCTGCACGAACTACCCTATCACTATACCTTCAAATAGCGGCGCATAGCAAAGCTCGAGCCAATAAGACCGATAATTAAGCCTGCAAGCACGAGCACGACGTACACCATGGCATACACACTCATGGAAACATCTAATGCTAAAAATGCAAGCGCCGATTGAATACCTGGCATAACCGTGCGGCGCATAATTTCAAGGATTACCACCGCAAGCAGCGAGCCAATAAGCGCATGCAAGGCACCTTCCATCAAAAACGGCCCTCGAATAAAACCATTCGAAGCACCCACCAAGCGCATGATGGAAATTTCCTTACGGCGCGCCAAAATAGCCAAACGGATAGTGTTATTTATGAAGATAAGCGCAATAAAGATAAGCAGCGCTACCAACGCTACGCCAATATAGCGAATGTATGACGTAACAGAAAATAAGCGCTCTACTGTTTTTTGACCATAATTAATAGATGCAGACGGATTAGCTGGTTCATCACAAATGTTCTTAAAGGTATCGTCAGCAGCTAAACGTTGTGCAATCGTTTCAACAAGTTTTGGATCGGACAAAGAAATAGTAATTGATGCGGGAAGCGGGTTTGAATCGCCCAGCTGATTAGCAATATCAGAATTGGCATTCATCTCACGAAACTTCTCAAGTGCGCCTTCTTTAGAAATGTAATCAACGTGCGCTACACCGCTTTGAGACGCAAGAGAGCTTTTGAGCTTTTGAATATCGTGCTGTGAAGCATTATCGCCCAAATACGCAGTTATCGAAACTTCACTTTCGACTGACCGTACTACCCGGTCAATCATCGCACCACCTACCAAAAACACGCCAATTATCAGCAATGATAAGAAGATAGTAACGATAGAGCCAAGTGCTGTTGACAAATTACGCGAAAAACCTCGCAGTGATTCTTTGAAAAAATAAAAGAAACTAGACATTAAAACCATACACTCCTCTGTCTTGATCGCGCGTGAGGTGACCACGATCGAGTGCGATTACGCGGCGGCGCATATTGTCGACCATTTCGCGGTCGTGCGTTGCTACTAACACTGTTGTACCTGTTCTATTGATGCGTTCAAGCAAATCCATAATGCCACGAGATGTTTGTGGATCTAAATTACCAGTTGGCTCATCGCAAATAAGCAAGGGAGGACGGTTAACAATGGCACGAGCAATCGACACGCGCTGCTGTTCTCCACCTGAAAGCTGATCGGGCATTTTGCGAAGTTTTTCCTGCAAACCAACCAAGCGCAGCACTTCAGGTACCTGTGTTTTGATAACATGTTTACTTTTGCCAATTACTTCAAGTGCAAATGCGACATTTTCAAACACTGTTTTATTTGGCAGAAGCTTAAAATCTTGAAATACGCAGCCAATGTTACGGCGCAAATAAGGCACACGCCAATTACGCATCGTTCCAAGATCTTCATCGGCAATAATAATGGAACCTTTGGTAGGTTTAATTTCTCGAATAAGCGAGCGAATCATGGTTGTTTTACCCGACCCTGAATGCCCTACTAAAAATACAAATTCCCCAGCATATATCTGAAGCGACACATCGTCAAGCGCTGGCTTATTGGGTTGAGCGGCATAAATTTTTGTAACATGATTAAATGTTATGACGGGTGTTCCTGTTTGTTCGGGAATATCTTCAACGCCCAAAACGGGCAACGACTGCGATAAATGAGCCGTTTTTTGGCGTGCAGCACTACCCGCATGGCGAGCGCTCGCATGCCTTGTATGTTCCTGATTTGAAATGCCTGCCAAGAGAATACTCCGTTCTTCTTGATACTTTACGTGCCACCTTTGTAGCACCAATTGCGAAATCCGCAACTACAACGCTGCTGCAAGGCATTACAGCTCGTTTAATTATACCTTATATTGAAAAAAACAGCACTGCAAGTAGCTATGCAGTGCGTCTAACATGCATTCATCGTGCGCTCAAAGCAACAACACCCACGATGTGCGTTTTTATGATTTGGTAGCAAGTCCATCCTGTACAGCAGCAACAATAGCGGCTGCATCAAGCTTGAAATAAGAAAGCAACTCGCTAAACTCGCCCGATTTTCCAAAATGGTCATGCATACCAACACCGCGCATAAGCGTAGGACAACGCGCTGATAGGCACTCAGAAACCGCACTATATAAGCCTCCTATCAGGCTGTGTTCTTCTGCACATACCACAAAACGCGTTTTGCGCGCCGAAGCTTCAATGGTATCGCCATCAAGTGGCTTTATGGAAAAAGCATCGATTACTTCTGCGGAAATACCGTCGCGCTCCAGCATATCAGCCGCTTTCAGCGCTTCGTTTACTTCTACTCCACACGCAACAATCGTCACGTCGCTGCCTTCCCGAACCACATACGCCTTACCAAGTTCAAATGCCATATGCTCATCATAGACAGCATTAACACTTGCACGTCCCATACGAACATACATCGGCCCTGGTGTAGCAGCGGCAATACGCAATGCTTGAACCGCAGCATTATAATCAGCAGGAACTAACACTTTCATGTTGGGCAAACCACGCATCAACGAAATATCTTCAAGCATCTGATGACTTCCGCCATCAGGCCCAACTGAAATACCTGCGTGCGTTGGACACACTTTAACATTAAGGTTGCTATAACAAACCGTATTGCGAATTTGATCGTAAGCGCGCCCGGTGCCAAACACAGCAAACGAACCTGTGTAAGCAATTTTGCCAGTAAGTGAAAGACCTGCGGCAACGTCAATCATGTTTTGTTCTGCAATGCCCGTATTAAACAAACGACGCGCATACTCATCGCAGCGCGCTGCAAACTTTGCTGTGGTTGTTGAGCCGCTCAAATCGGCATCAACGGCAACAACATCTACGCCTTCATCGGCAAGAGCCGCTAACGTTACACCAAATGCCGCACGTGTTGCTTTTTTTTCTTCACATTGAGCCTTGTTGGCACGTAGTATCATAATGTCTCCTTAGGCTTGCTGTTCAAGTTCTACCAATGCATCGTGAAGCTGCTGCTCATTAGGCGCTTTACCATGCCATCCTACTTGATTTTCCATAAACGAAACACCTTTTCCTTTAATGGTATGAGCAATAATAGCCTGAGGAACACCTTGTTTTTGCTCGCGCGCCTGCGTCAAAATATCAACCAGCGCCGATATATCGTGACCGTCAACGTCATACGTTTTCCAACCAAAGGCTTCAAACTTACGTGCAACATCGCCTGGATCGCATACTTTTTCCGTTGGACCATCAATTTGCAAGCCATTTCTATCAATGATAGCAACAAGATTGTCAAGATGGCGATGGGCTGCAAACATAGCGGCTTCCCACACCTGGCCTTCTTGGCATTCGCCATCGCCGAGCAGGGTAAACACCATTTGAGATGTACCGTCAAGCTTGAAACCAGCAGCCATACCACATGAAATAGACAAGCCCTGACCAAGCGATCCCGTTGACACTTCTACACCAGGAACAAGCCTGCAATCGGGATGACCCTGCAAGCGTGAGCCTAGTTTACGCAAGGTAACAAGCTCATCAACGGGAATATATCCAACTTGCGCCAGCGTTGCATACAGCGCAGGAGCAGCATGACCTTTTGAAAGTACAAAGCGATCACGCGTGGGCATATGCGGATTCTTAGCATCGTAGCGCATCACATTGCCAAAATAGAGTGCGCATAAAATGTCGATGCACGACAACGAGCCACCAGGATGACCGCTGCCTGCAGCAGCAATACTTTTTAGAATGTTGATACGCATTTCCCGAGATATAGTTGAGAGCGCGTCAGAAGACATAAGCACAACGCCTTTCTTTGAAATATGCCTGTGCGGCATACAGCCGCTGCCATAGCTATCTTGCAAGCTTTCACAAGACAAACAATGGCATTTTACCATTTTCACTGAGAAACTACGCCGCGCGACACGCACATTCGCGCAAATTTCTTATTTAGACTTGGTGTGCACAGGCAAAAGAGTACAATGAGCATAGTATTTGCACTGTGTTTGACGCTCAAAACAGAGCGGCGTGTTTTATGCGATACGGAGCGTTCGATGTCGTACCGAGCACTCGGTGCTGTACTACTCTGCAGCAAAGCTACTATGCAGCTAAAACATTCAAGGATAAGGAGGAACCAATGCCAACACAACCTGAAAGCAATCCTGCATTTCCCGAAGGTGAAGGCGGAGCACAGATGCTCACGCGCATGAACAGCGGCGCGCATGAACAGCTGGCACAATGGGGTCTATCGTTTATTGATCTTCGTTACAAAATGTTTGGTCTTGATGTGGGCTGCGGTGGCGGTGCAAACATAGAACGCCTGCTCAATGGCATGCCGCGTGGTACCGTTGATGGCATCGATCATTCTAATTTGGCAGTGCGCATGTCATGTGAGCATAATGCACAAGCTATCGACTTGGGCAGATGTCGTGTGCAATACGCAGAAGTAGAACATTTGCCTTTTGCAAAGGAATCGTTTGATATTGTAACGGGCTTTGAAACAATTTATTTTTGGCGTGATGCGCTTAGCGGGTTAAAAGAGATTCACCGTGTTCTAAAACCAGCAGGAGAATTGCTTATTTGTAACGAAACCAACGGTGAAAACCCTGAAATTATTGAATTTGCAAAAACAATTCCAGGTATGCAAGTATACAATGCAACTGGTTTCAAAAGTATGTTTAAAAATGCAGGATTTAGCAAAATAGATATTCACGAAAATCCTGAAACAGGAGCGCTTGCTGTTATTGGAACAAAATAAGCGCATCCTATCTGGTAGGCGTACACGGTGTGGTGTGCAAGCAAACACTGCATGCCACACCTTACACCACTGCCGAGTTAACACCACATTTTAGCACAGGTATCTAAACGTGCATTGAATAATGCTATTATGCGTTTCACAAGCACTAATGTAGAATTATTTCTCAACTACGCAACAAGCTTGTCAATTTGGTTTCTAAAAAGCAACAAAAATAAAAAACATTCTCTAACGTCACGTGTCCTTTTTTAGTATTCCCTATACTAAAACGCATAAGGGAACAAAAGGATGAGTGAATGACACAATCGGACGACATCATCGATGTAGAGCCCGTTACATCGTCAAGAACACGACTATCAGAAATTGACCGAAAAAAACCAAACTCAACACGTTTAGGTAGTAACAAAACACGTCTTGGGTTCATCGAACGTATGAAGCGCATTTCTGAACGTCATGAACAGCGGAAACGCAAACGTGAAGCCGACTTGCTACGCGGCGACATTCTTGCTGTACTGTTTACGAAAGTGCGCGCACTTATCCAAATATTTTTAGGCTTGATAGTTATTCTTGTTGGACTGCCCTTGCTTGTTTACCCACATCCAGGCTTATTGCTTATCATTGTAGGATGTGCGCTTGTTCTCAGCGGAGTTTTTATTTTGTATCAAAGTCACACCCAATAAGAACGCGTTGCATCACACGTGTCACGCCACAATCGCGAACGCGTTTCAGCACGTCACGAACGTGCGGCGTCATGTCACGAACGTGCAGCGTCACGTCATGAACGCAATACCAGATCTTCGCAATATTCCCCTGCTGAACGCTTCGTGCCGCGAGCGCCACATCACACATACCAACTCCCCGTGCACGCCTTCACTATGATTCGTACAAGATAACGCCCAACGCATCAACATTGCCCTCGTCAAGCGCGCGCATGTCGTTTTTAAACGCTGCATCACTCATCAGTGATCGCAACAAACGAATAAGAGGGCGCGTATATTCGGTTTTTACAACTACCATATCAATCCATTCATCTTGCAACGGTGTAAAACGCAAACACGATGCGCTGGTATGCAACGCTTCGCGCGCAACAGCAACATCACTTGCGCCAACTTCAATAAGATGAGAAACGCTTTGCTCGCCAAAATGCTCTTGTGCATAGCCCTCAATCGTTGAACTCCGTGCATCAAGCAAGCGAAGTCGCTGGTCAAGCAAGATACGTTCACCGCAACCACGCTCTCGATTTGCTAAACGCACATTTTCTTTCAACAAACTGCCCCATGATAAAAACGCGCCAGATGAGCGCTGATGATACAAAAAACCAACTTTGCGTTTATACAGGCGAAATATGATAAGTGAAATGCCTGGAACAAGACGCAATGCATATGCAACATTATAAGAATTAGTTTTCAAGTCGAATAAATTAGTAACTGCCATATGAGCGCTGCCTGCATAGAGGGCAGAAAGAGCGGCATATGAGCTGCACCGATAGCGCTGCGTGAGCAAGCCCTCACCACTGCACCGCGCCGCAATCACATCTGCAGCGCGCAAATCACTTGCTACAATATAGCTTGAATGTACCAAAGGATGATTACTAATAGATGCAATCTCAGGATTTAAGCACAAAGAGTTTGTATCGCCGTGTGAAAAAGATACGCCAGGCCAGGGAGTATTCTGAACAAACGCGCTTGATGCACAAGCTGCATGCCCCTGTTGAGCTGCAGCAGCATCGTCTACGCCAGCAATAGCACCACGGCCAGCACGAACAGCATCCCCACGCCGTGTTGAATTAAGATAATCGTGTACGTCAGACAAAGTAAAGCGCAACTTGCGTCCAATGCGATATGAAGAGATGACACCTTCTTTTGCCATTTGATAAACAGAGTTCTTCGCAATTTGCAAATACTGCGCAACTTCTTCAGCGCTTAAGGAATCATCTGCACGCATAGTAACATTTCTCTTTCATCATGGTATGATTACCGTTATCATTTTATAGGAATACGGCGTTCTTGGTAAGTCAAACGTAAGGAAGTCTTGTGGCAAACCGTGAAACTTTTAGCAGCAAACGCGGGTTTATTCTCGCGTGCATTGGCTCGGCAGTTGGCATGGGGAACATCTGGCTATTCCCAACGCGCATCTCGGCGTATGGCGGAGCAACGTTTTTGATACCCTACCTGCTGTTTGTTCTCCTTATTGCATCAACAGGTGTGATTGGCGAAATGAGCTTTGGTCGCTTTACTAAATCGGGGCCTATTGGAGCATTTGCGCGTGCCACAAAAATGCGTTTTGGTTCGGAGACACCAGGTAAAATTATAGGAATCGTGCCTGTTCTTTCATCGCTGTGCATGGCAATTGGCTACTCGATTGTTGTAGGGTGGATTCTTACGTATGCTGTCGCATCATTTATTCCTGCTGCACCGCTCGCGCCCAGTGTCGAAAGCTTTGCGGCAACGTTTGGCCAGGTAGCAGGCGATAATATGCCGTTTCAAATAGTTGCTATGGTAGGCGTAATTGCCATTATGGCACTTGGTGTTACGCGCGGCATTGAACGCATCCACTTCATTATGATGCCGCTGTTTTTCGTGATGTTTATTGGCCTTGCGCTGTATGCAGCTACGCTCCCAGGCGCGCTCAATGGTTACCGCTACGTTTTTATGCTTGATCCACGCGGGTTGCTTGACCCGCTTGTGTGGGTATACGCGCTTGGCCAGGCATTTTTCAGCTTGTCAATTGCCGGAAACGGCACGCTTATTTACGGCTCGTATTTAGACGACAAAGAGAACATCCCGCAATCGGCAAAATACGTTGCTATTTTTGACACCTTAGCTGCGGTTATTGCATCGCTTGTAATTATTCCGGCAATGGCATCGGCAGGTCAAACGCTCTCAAGCGGCGGACCTGGACTTATGTTTATCTACCTTCCTCATCTGTTTGCAGGAATGCCAGGTGGTGCACTGTTCCAAATTATTTTCTTTGTTGCTGTGCTGTTTGGTGGATTTACGTCGCTTATCAACTTATACGAAGCGCCCATCGCAACACTGCAAGAAATACTGCACGTAAAACGCACAACAGCCGTATGCTGTATCGGCGTTATCGGCATTATTGTTGGCTTGGCAATTCGTCCGATTGTTGCGCAATGGATGGACGTGCTTTCCATTTACTTCTGCCCTATCGGTGCACTCCTGGCGGCAATTATGTTTTTCTGGTTTATAAAAAAACCAATTGTTCTCGAACAAGTTTCAAAAGGAAGAAATCGTCCGCTTTCGCTTGTATTTTTCTACTTAGCGCGTTACGCTTTTTGCCCCATAGTGCTTATTATACTTATTGTTGGATGCGTTATGGGAGGAATCGGATAAGCTTCGCACACGCATAAAGGAATGCATTTACATGACAAGCAAACTGTACACACGTGATGCGCTCTGTTTGATGGGCGCATCGTTTTTTTTCATGTTCTCGACAATGCTGGTAACACCGCTGATAAACGGCTATTCTTCGGCGCTTGGCGCGCATGAAGTTTTCGCGGGCGTCGTTACGGGTTCGATGAGCATAATTGCCCTAATTTTACGCCCGTTAGCTGGGAATTTGTCTGACCACATCTCAAAATATCGCCTGTCGGTAATTGGCAGCGTGCTTATTTTTATCGGCGTTGTGGGCTATTGCATAAGCCCCACAAGCCAGCTGTTGCTTCTTTTTCGCCTGGTGAACGGTGTAGGATTTGTTCTTGCTACCGTTTGCATGACAACATGGCTAAGCTTTGTAGTGCCGCGTGAACATGTTGGCGAAGCGATGGGTATGTATGGCCTGATGAATGCGCTTGCAATGGCTGTTGCGCCCGCAATCGGCATTGCGCTGTATAACGTGATTGGCTATCGCGAAACCTTTGTGCTGAGCGCTGTTGCAGCGTTGCTGGTGTTTTTTCTGGTGCAATGCGTTCAGAATAAAGGAGAAGCGCCACTGGTTGCAAAACGAACAGCGCAGCATGAAGATGCTGATGGCAAGAGCGTAGATACGTCCACGCGTAAAGGCACAAGTGCTGGGGCTGACGGCGCGGGTATTGTTGCAAAACGAAACAAGCGCGCTTCATGGACACAAGCATTCAAAAACGTGCGCGTGTTCCAAAAAAACGCCTTCCCCATTACTTTGCTGATGCTGTGCTTTTCGATGCCCTATTTTGCAACGCAAGCCGACCTTGTAGAGTATCTCCAACATATCGAAAGTCCTGTTTCAGCAGGCTTGTTCTTCATTTTTTATGCAATTATTTTACTGGTTATACGCTTATTCTTTAAGAAATACTTTGACCGTGTTCGTTATGGTGTATGGTTCTGGGTGTGCCTTTTTGCAACAATTGCCTTTTTGGTCAGTATGATGTTTGTGCATACCCTTGGATTAATGATACTGTCAGCTGGCCTTTTATCAGTTGGTTATGGCATTATCTACTCGGTGAATCAAGCAACCGCCATGATGCTTGCACCTATGAAAGAACAAGGTCTTGCCAGTTCCACCTTTTATTTTGGAATTGACCTTGCCATGGTAATTGCACCTATTCTTGGAGGGTGCTTATTCGCATTCGTGCCTATTCAGGCATTTTATCCGAGCTTGTTGGCGTTTTTGCCCGTGGCTCTTATCGTGTATTGCGTCTACAGAAAACAACTGAACCAAGCAGTTTCACATCGCACGTGGTAAGGTGCAGGTTGCCGAAAGCGCGGATCAATAAAGGATTGTGACAATAACGGGAATATGCAACGCCCTGCAAGCGAGGAACTGCATGCACTCAAAAGCTGGCACGCGAACGACTGACACCCATACCAACAGGGGCATTATAACCAAGCCGCGCAGCAGGCGCTATTCTTCCTGATTATCTACTAGTTCTTCCAGAAGTTGCCCGTTTTATAGTCGATAGTAAAACCAGGCGCCACATTAAACACTTCAAGCTTGCGACTTAAATGACCATCAGCCGACTGCATATTTACAATAACACTGCGCGGCACTAACTCATCGCCCACATAGAGCGGCGTTACGAGGTAATACAGCGCTCCATCAGGGTTTTTCTTAAAATATGAGCGAGCCATACTTTCTGGACCCGCCATACCACCATACCCACGATTATCGCCTACGTTTTGTACACGCGTACCCGTAACCATATTGTACGCTTTGTCGTCTCCACCCAAAAAATGAGCTATAAGGTGTGAGCGATTATAGAAATACCCATGATAAACGGTATTATTTTTATCATTAAAACTAATTTCAACACGCTGATTATTATGCCAACCCGATGGGTGAATAGATGATATATTCTCTCGAGGACGTGTGCCAACATCTAAATTTTCATGCGTAAGAAGCGCGTAAGCGCTGCCTGTGCGCCCGAGCGAATCGAGTGCAGAATAGCGAATTTCACCAGGTGCAAGGTTGAGCGCTGCCGAAATATCAGCGTGTCCAAGATAGCGAAAGAAGTTACGGTCGCGCTGGGGGTTAAACTCGGAGGGAACCTGCCCTGCCGACACGTGCGCATCTTCTGCCGCTCCGCTGGAATTTGCCTTGCTCTGCGCTCCTGCATTGTCCTTTGCGGCAGAGCTACCCGTTCCCTTACCTGAGGCGCTGCTGTTCACGTGTTGAGCATCGTAGAGCGCGCTGCGTTGTTGCTGCGCTGTTGAAGAAGCGTACGTATCGAAATCTTTTGCCGATAACGAAGGAATGTCCGAGGAAGATGTGCGGTGTGCCGCGCTTTGCACCGCTTTTTCGTGATCCTGCATCAAGCCTGGTAAAAACAGGAAAAGACATATTGCAATGGTGCAGATAGTTGCAACAACAGAGCGCTTATGGCTTGACGCATCAAGCGCATTGTTGTGCGGTGCCTGCTTTGACGACGCACCAGTATCGTTTTCCTTCTTGAGGCTATTGAGGATTTTTAGGCTATTGTTTTTCACGGTTCTCCTGCGTTTCTGCATAAAACCTTGCAGTACTTACACGCGCGCAGCAGCACATGTGTTTACGGGAACGGAAACGTGGGTACACGCGCGTGCACCCACACGTTGCTGCTTTCATTTGCACACGTCAGCGCCCATGTGCGCAAGCGCGCACGAGGGGCATGTTCCAATACGTCAGCGCTCATTTGCGCGCCGGTGCACGAAAGCGCGTTCCCGCACGTTAGCTGCTTTATGCAAGCGAGCCCATAGGATCCCATGGATCAAGCACAATCGGCGTATCGCTTTCAAAAAGTGCACGCTTATCAGCGGGAAGATATTTCTTATCAACAACCACTTGATACACGTACTCATCAAACCATGAATCAGCAAGCGTATCAAAACCGTCCTTGCCGTGATCATCGCCCCAGCTATTCTCAACTTTCCACAAGCTTGGCTTACCATCAGCGTCAAAATTTACACCCTCAAGCACCATAGCGTGCGTCATCAGCGACTCACCATAATCAAGCCGCGCCGCCTTATCGAAACCAGCCATAATGTCAAAGCCGAACAGCGTGTCAATATCAAGCGCATCCAAATCCATAATGCCCTCTTCGCGCAAAAACGACTGCATCACATCGCAACCAAACCACACAGGCAAATTGTCTTTCAGCTGGGCAATGGCTGCATCTTTCAGCTCTTGAGGCGTAAGGTTGATATAGCGAACACCACCCGCTTCAACAACATTTCCTAAACGTGAAACGGTATAAACCCTGTTAAATGGCTTGTCTGCGGTGGGCGCAGAAATAAGCGAAATGTAGTCGTCAAGATTAAGCGCGACAGCTTCCTTGAAAAATTCAAGCGGCGTGAACGTACCACTGAGCGCAAGCTTATCGTCTTTATCGCGCAAACGAACATCGAACTTCGCAGGTGGTTGACCTAAACAGGTTACCAGCAACGAATAAACATTTTGCATATACGTTTTCTTCATGCTGCGAAGGTGCTCAACCGTTGAACCCTGCGCATGCGCATCGCGCAGCTGTTTTGCGCACAAACGCAGATAACGTGTAAGGTAGGTATCAAGGTCAGATGTATTGCTTGAACAGGCTGTTTCTGGCATTGCTTCCTTAGGACACACGCCATATTTAGATACAAGCGCCTTAAACATATCCCACTGACCACCATCAGAAATAGGGTCAGTTAACAAGAACGACACTTCACGACTGTTTACTGGCTGTTCACACGTGTCGATAATGTTCTCGAAGAACCAGTTGCTTTTTTCAAGCTTATCCCAGAACAACGGGTATGCTTGTGAAAGTTCAAACGTTGAAAGCTTGTATTTTTTCATAACGCGCATGCGCATGGTATTTAAGGATGCGAACATCCAGCAGCGCCCCGAGCGTTTCTGATTTGTGCGCTTACCTTGCTTTACTTCAACATCAAACACGGTGGTGTTTTTAGCTACCTGTTCAGGCACGCGTGCAACATCGCGCACGCCTTTTCCACAAACAGCATTCTTGGCTATAATGTGCGATTTGTCGGCAAAAAAAGCAGCTTGAGCTGTATCTATATCGCTGGGTGTAATGCATACTGTTTTATCCATTACTCTATCCTTTCATCTGTTCTACCACTTCCATTATACCTATAGTAGTAAGCATTACGTGCTACACGACATCCTGCACAAAATTACTAAGCTGCGGGCACATTTTTCGAAAAACAAGAAAGCGACAATTTGTATTTTTGTTCACGCTCGGCAAAACTTGACGTACAATAAAATTGCGATGCACAAAGCCATCGCACTACTATGAGAAGGGGACACTATGAGTGAACAAGGGTGTGGCTCAGGAGGCTGCTCAAGTTGCGGAGTCGCAGGCTGCGGATCTCGCACTGCACCTATAGAAATGCCGAAAAATGCACGTAAAAATGTATCGCATATTGTTGGTGTTGTATCAGGAAAAGGTGGCGTAGGCAAATCGCTTGTTACGTCGCTGCTTGCAAGTGAAATGCGCAAACGCGGGTTTAAGGTTGGTATTCTTGATGCTGATATTACCGGACCTTCTATTCCAAAAACCTTTGGAGTAAGCAACCGTGTATCCGCTGATGCTGATGGTATTAACCCAGCGCTTAGCAACAGCGGCATCAAAATTATGTCTATTAACTTAATGCTCCCACAAGACGACATTCCGGTGGCGTGGCGTGGCCCTGTTATTACGGGTATTCTTAAGCAATTTTGGGAAGAAACAAACTGGGAAGACCTCGACTATTTGTTTGTCGATATGCCGCCGGGAACATCAGATGTATTTCTAACGGTTATGCAAACCTTCCCTATTGACGGTATTGTAACTGTTTCTGCACCTCAAGAGCTTGTTGCCATGATTGTAGGTAAAGCAGTGAACTTAGCACACGATATGGACGTTTCGGTGCTGGGGCTGGTTGAGAACATGGCGTACTTTAAGTGCGACGAATGCAGCAAAGAGCACTATATTTTTGGAGAACCGCAGGGTCGCTTCGTTGCAAAGCGCTATCAAATTCCTGCGTATGCAACGCTGCCGCTTGATCCGGCTTTTGCGCATCTGTGCGATATGGGCAAAGTTGAAGAGTATGACGTTGATCATAAGCTGGATACGATTATCGAACAAATCGAACTGGCAGCAAAACAAGCAGACGAGAAAAAAGCCGCTGAAAAAGCAGCCAGTGCGAATGCTGACGCTGCTGGTGCGGCTGACGAAAAAGCAGCTGATACGGCGAACGCTGCTGCTAGCACGAACGCTGGTGCTGACGCTGCGCAAGGAAGTGCTCCCGAACAGCACTAAATTCGCGCGGGCACTTAGCATAAGGTCTCAGGCATCGAAAAAGCCCCTCGTAGTGAGGGGCTTCAATAAGAGATTAAAGAAAACCAGCTGAAAGCATTTAAGCGGGGATATAAGAAATGACGACCATACAAGAGTAGAAATAATTTGTGTGGTCGTTTTCTTATGCTCGGGTACCGATACTTTTATTTTGCTAATTGGCGTTCAAATGCCTTACTTAATTTTTCTTGCTATATGAAGCACCATCCTCTTCAACTAACATAGATTGCGACATGGGAGCAGAATTAGCAAACAAATCAAACTTACTTCCTAGGGTTGTTTCAGCATGCTCCTCAAAATTTTCTACCTGCTCCATAACCTTTATAAAGACTTCAGGACAATACCTTGGCGGATACCCGTTCTTAACCAAACAAATCTTGACATCAAGCTTTAACTGATTCCGTACATTCTGATTGTTGAGCCAGTCTGCAAATGAAGACTTAGTATCGATGATTTCTTTAACCTTTCTAGCAAGCTCCTTACACTTATCATTTATAACAACACCATTGACTTCTTTGTCAATGCCATATTCAAAATTATGCTGGTCACGAAGAGCAATCAAAAATATCATAGAATGCCTTTTCTTCAAAGGTCAATCCTATTTTACGGAAACTCTCTCGATTTTCGTCGCACTCTTGCAAAAGTCATTCACCACAAACTTTCTCACCAAAGAGCACAAGGTAAATGAAGGTGAAATCCCGCAGTACTATGTGACGGGAAACCATGAAGCCATCATTGAACCGGAGGCCTGGGAACTCGTACAACGCGAGATGGAGAGGCGCAAAAGTGAAAAAGGAAGGCACAGCGGTGTGAGACTATTCTCCGGCAAGGTCTACTGCAGAGAATGCGGAACAAGGCTCGGTTCAAAAGTCTGGCATTCCACAGACAAATACAAGCAAGTCATTTGGCAATGCAATAAGCACTGCAAGAAAAACTCTCCCTGCAAAAACGGAATGCATCTTACCGATGAGGAGCTAAAAACTGCCGTCCTTTCTGCGACTAACAAGCTCATAGAAAATAAAGATGAGATTCTTAATGGCTTACAAGAGATTGTCGGAGGCGTTTGTGATACTCATACCTTGGAAGGCGAAAAAACAAAGCTGGAAAGTGAGATGGATGTCTGTGCCAAGATGATCGAAGATCTTATCCGCCAAAATGCTGCCATCCCGCAAGACCAGAGCGAGTACCAAGCAAAGTACGAAGACCTGGAACGCTTCTACAATGATAAAAAGCGGCCTTAGCGAAGATCGAAGGAAAGCTCAAAAAGATGCAGGCGACCAAAGCCGATATCAAGTTCTGCCTGAAGCAGCTACAAAAACAAGACAGGCTTCTGCAAACATTCGACGAACAGAGCTTCTGTGCTCTTGTAGATCATATCACGGTATTCAGCAAAGAAGACATCCGCATAACCTTCAGAAATGACTCAGAAATCAAGGTTCTATAAAATGTCCGAATGGAGCTTTTTATTTTAATCGGGGTTGAATGAAATCCCCTTAACGAGGTTTAATCAAATGGGCTAAGTTAGCATTTTCTAACTCAATGGAGGTTAATCGTATGAAAAAATCATCTGGAATTAAAGCAAAAGATTTGATCACAACAGGGATTTTTACTGCCATTATGTTTGTTCTTTGCATGGCAGTAGCAATGCTGGGTTACATGCCAATATTTATTCCGCTTTTAGGCATCATCCTGCCGCTTATTGACGGTATTCCGTATGTGTTGTTTGTGAGCAAAACGAAGAAGTTTGGACTTATAACCATTATGGGATTTTTGCTTGGGCTGCTAATCGGGGTCATGGGAATGGGCGTATATGCACCTTTCACCGGACTTATCGCAGGCCTTTTAGCGGATTTGTTATTAAAATCCTCGGATTATTCCAGTACAAAAAAAGTAATTCTCAGCAAAGGTATTTTTTCAATATGGCTGATCGGCAACTATATTCCTATTGTTATTAGCCGTGATGCTTATTATCAAAATTTAGCACAAGGCGGTTACGGAAAGGCCTATGCGGATGCACTTATGAAGGTTATTCCGGACTGGAGTTTGATCCCATTACTTGTAGGCATATTTATCGCGGGCATCCTTGGTGCTTTGATTGGACGTTCCCTTCTAAAAAAGCAATTCGAACGCGCCGGGATTGTGTAATCCATCATGCAGCCTATTCAAACGCGATCAAAAAAAGAATTTCTTGATCCTCGAACAAAAATACTTCTTGTCTTTACCATCGCTGCTGTCGTTGTGGGAGGAGGACATGGATATTGGCTGGCCCCGATTCGAATACTTCTTATATCCGTTCCCTTTATACTGTTTCTTATTGAAAGCAAGTGGAAATATGCCGCCATATATGCCATTTTATTCACGGCGGCCTATGTAGGGCAGATATATCTTTTGCCGCTCGTTACCGGATTTTTAGGTTTTCTGTTGGTGGCTTTTTGCGGTATTTTTGTTCGCATGATGCCGGGGCTTGCCATGGGTACCTATTTGATCAGCTCAACGAAAATCAGCGAGTTCATGGCAGCAATGGAACGCATGCGTGTTTCTACCAAGATTACGATTCCACTTTCCGTTGTTTTTCGCTTTTTTCCTACCATCTTGGAAGAGTATCACGCCATAGCCGATGCAATGAAAATGAGAGGCATCTCTTTAGGTGGTTCAAAACCGTGGAAAACTGTGGAATATCGTTTGGTTCCGCTGATGGTGTCCTGCGTAAAAATCGGTGACGAACTTTCCGCATCTGCTTTAACACGTGGCTTAGGCGCGCCGATTAGGCGCACCAATGTCTGTAAAATTGGATTCCATTTGCAGGATATACTCTTTCTGATGCTTTGCCTTGTTAGCTTGTGTGTACTTATCTTTTATATGATCGGAGGTTCGTCATGATAGAAATAAGAAATTTTTCTTTTTCCTATACATCCTCTGACCAAAGTACACTTAAAAATATCAATCTGAGAATCCCTGACGGTCAATGCGTTCTTTTAACGGGAATGTCCGGATGCGGTAAGACGACCATAATACGAGCTTTAAATGGACTTATTCCTCATTACTATGAAGGGAATAGTTTGGGAAGTGTATCTGTTTTTGGTAAAAGTCCACAAACGCTTGCCCTGTATGAACTCGCGCCGATTGTTGGCTGCGTATTTCAGAATCCCCGCAGCCAGTTTTTTAATGTAGATACGGATAGTGAACTGGTTTTTGCCTGTGAAAATTTAGGTATGTCAAAAGAAGATATTCGATTGCGCTTTAACAAAATCGTATCCTCTTTGCATATTGAAAGATTGATGGGAAAGAGTTTGTTTCATCTTTCTTCTGGAGAAAAACAAAAAATTGCTTGTGCCTCTGTGGCTGTGCTTTCTCCCAATCTTGTTCTTATGGATGAGCCAAGTGCTAATCTTGATTTTTCCGCTATCGCAAATTTGCAAGGGATGATACGATTTTGGAAAGATGAGGGAAAAACAATCGTTATTGCCGAGCATCGCATCCATTATTTAAAAAATTTAGTGGATCGTGTGATATTGCTTGATGCCGGCGAGATGATCGGAGACTATCAAGGCGTTAACTTTTTCGAGTTACCGAGTTCGTTTTATGAAACGCATGGGATACGTATTCCGGACATAAAACAGCTTTCATTTGGAGCTTCCGATTCATTATCGCCGACGAAAGATTTTTTAGAGCTTTACGATGTGAATTTTTCCTACCACAATACGCAAAGCGTATTGAATATTCCGAAGCTTCAACTTCCTCTGGGAAGGGCAACAGCTCTCATAGGTTCAAACGGTGCCGGCAAGTCCACTTTTGCCAAACTTCTTTGCGGGCTGGTGAAAAAAGATAAAAGCAAACTGCTCTATAAAAACAAGACTTTTCCACCTAAAAAAAGACGTGATCTGACCTATCTTGTGCAACAGGAAGTAAATCATCAGTTGTTTACAGAAACGGTTATGGAAGAGCTTTTGATTTCTCAGGAAGAAGAAAATCATTCTGCAGCCGAGGCAATACTCCAAGAACTCCATCTGGATGGCTTTAAAGATGAACATCCCATGTCTCTTTCAGGAGGGCAAAAGCAGCGTGTTGCAGTAGCCTCCGCTCTGATGAGCAATCGAGATGTGTTAATCTTTGATGAGCCGACCAGTGGTCTTGATTTGGAAAACATGCAGCGTTTTGCACAAATTATAAAGAGAATAATTCTTTTAGGAAAAACATGCTTAATTATTACTCATGATCCGGAGTTTATCGCTCTTGCCTGTCAGCATATTATTGAAATGAAAGATGGGCAGATTAAGGAGCAATATGATTTGAACCAGACGACAGTACAGAAATTGCAGAATTTTTTTAGAGAGGAGGTTTCATGACAATGAACGCCTTGGGTAATATGGGAGATAATATCACAATGCAGAAACGAGAAGATGGCAGTTCTATCTTTTTTTTGCATGATGACACCGGCTTGGGGACGATGACTTGCTACTCCCCTTTCGAAGGCGTTTTTGTGCTTTTTAATGACTTTCATCTCAAAACTTGTTACTCAGCTTTCAAGCCACATCAATCGATGTTCACCATTGATTACTGTAAAGAAGGAAGAATAGAAAATAGCATTCATCCGGAAAAGTACACTTATATCAGTGCTGGTGATTTGCAGATGGAAGTACGCACCCAGCATTGCGGAGAGTTTTACTTTCCACTTAAACACTATCACGGAATCACAATCAGCATTCTCTTTCCGCAGGGTTCTGAAACGATAAGGACATTATTAAACGGATTTCCGGTTGATGTGGAAAATTTGAAAAACAAATTCTGTAGAACGTCAAAAGGCTATGAAACCTTTATTATGCGCTCCAATCCACAAACGAACCATATCTTAGCCGAAATTTATCAAATTCCTGAAAAAGATAGAGTTCCTTATCTGAAAATTAAGGTATTAGAACTTCTTCTTTATTTGGATGGTATGGATATTTCTTTAGCAAAACAACAAAACGACTATTTAAATTTCGCCCAAGTAACTAAAATCAAATCTTTGGAAAAAAGGTTGACTTCACATCTTGACCGATTTTATACGTTAACCGAATGTTCGAGTTCCATTGATATGCCACTCACATCTATGAAAAAAGCGTTCAGAATTATTTATGGAAAATCGATTTATGCCTATATGAAAGAGTATCGCGTTAATGCAGCGGCTTTGCTCTTACAAGATTCATCGAAGAGCATACTTGAAATTGCGAATGATTTAGGCTACCAAAACCCATCCAAGTTTTCAGCTGCCTTCAAGTCCCTTCGTGGATTAACGCCACGAGACTATAGAAAAACTCTTGTCTGAACGGGGCTGTTTTCCCATTAGAGGGTGGAACGGACCACACCTTATTTCATAAACTGTTTTAGAGAATACGTTAATTTCTCTTCGACCAAAACAGTTTAGAAATGAGGTGTTTTTATTTTGAAAAGCAAAAAAAGAATATTGCCGATTGTTCTGTCTTTTGCAGACAGTGCGAAACCACAGTTTATACTATCTATTCTATTTGCCGTGCTAAGCGTTTTCTGTGGTTTTTTGCCTTATTTTGGGATCTATCAAGTCCTTCTTGTGTTTTTTTCAAAAGTACAAGATAGCAGTCAAATTTCTGTGCATTCACTTGTCTCTTGGTTCCTTTTGTGCGTCGCAGGATATGGCCTTAAAGTCTTGTTTCACACAATCTCAACGAATCGGTCTCACCATGCCGCCTACCATATTCTTAAAAATATACGAAGCCGACTGACCGATAAATTAATGCGCTTGCCGCTTGGAACTGTAACAGGAAAAACCGCCGGTGAACTCAAGAGCATTATTGTTGACCGCGTAGAAACGATTGAATTACCTTTGGCACACTTGATACCGGAAGGCTTATCGAATCTGATTTTTCCTGTTATCGTATTTATTTTCATGCTGGTATGGAATTGGAAAGTCGCATTGGCATCTATTGCCTGCATTCCTTGTGGCGGGCTTGCCTATGCGATCGTCATGAAGACATTTAACAGCAAATATGACAGCTATATGAAAGCTTCTAAAAAACTGGACAGTGTGATTGTGGAATATGTGGAAGGCATTGAAGTTGTCAAGGCTTTTAATCAATCCAGTAAATCCTATAAAAAATACACGAATGCAATCACGTCCTTTAAAGATTTTACTTTAGATTGGTTTCGCTCCACTTGGCCGCTGATGAATTTTGCAGCGGCGATACTGCCGAGCACACTGTTAGGCATTCTTCCGGCAGGTATCTTGCTTTATGCTACAGGAAATCTAACACCTGCTGAACTAACGCTTACTATCATCCTTTCCTTAAGTCTGGTAGGCTCCGTTTCATACTTTACGACAGCTGTCAACAGCTATAAATCCATTGAATACGCTCTGCTGGATGTTCAGAAAATTTTAGACTTGCAAGAGCTTCCGGAAGAAAAAGAGCCGAAAGAACTGTCCGGTTATGACATTTCATATAAGGATGTCACATTTTCTTATGAAGAGGCTCAAGCGCCTGTCGTTAAAGATTTTTCTTTAGAAATACCCGAGGAATCTTTCGTAGCTTTGGTAGGTCCTTCCGGCGGAGGAAAAACTACCTTATCTCGATTACTTCTGCGTTTTTGGGATGTGAATCAGGGATGTATTTGTATCGGAGGAAAGGATATACGCTCTTTGCCACTTGAACAGCTCTCAGGACTCATCAGCTATGTTTCTCAGGATACTTTTCTTTTCAATATGTCCCTTTTTGAAAATATCCGCGTAGGCAATCCGGCCGCAACAAAAGAAGAGGTGTTTCAGGCTGCTCATATGGCACAATGCGAGGAGTTTATTTCACGTTTAGAACAAGGTTGGGACACGCCGGCTGGAGAAGCGGGGGATAAACTGTCGGGCGGTGAAAAACAGCGTATAGCAATTGCCAGGGCAATACTAAAAGATGCCCCTATCGTTGTTTTGGATGAAGCAACCGCATTTACTGATCCAGAAAATGAACTTCAACTCCAAAAATCGATTAATGAACTAACGCGTGGCAAGACGCTGTTAGTGATTGCCCATAGGCTTTCTACGATAAAAAATGCCGACAAAATCGTTGTTTTGCAGGAAGGCACAAAAGTGGCGGAAGGAACGCAGAATGAACTTCTGAAGGTTTGCTCTCTTTACCGCTCCATGTGGGAAGCACATGTTGGTGGCAAAGCATGGGCGGCATCCAATCAAGAGAAAGGAGCGGATAAATAAATGTTTACCATGATCAAACGTATCATTGATTGGACAGGTTCTTATAAAAAAAGATTTTACTGGGGCGTCGTCTGGTCGTTATTAGAGAATTTCTTTATTGCTTTTCCCTTGATGGGAGCGGCTTATGTTCTGAACCTTATGCTGCAGGATACAGCAGGGCTCAGGAGTTTGCACACAAAGGAAGCTTTATGGGCGCTTTTGTTTATGGTTTTCTGTGTTTTAGGTCGTTTCTTCTTCTCCTATCTGCGGGCTGTTTTTCAAGAAAGCATTGCTTATGAGAAAACAGCCGAGGAGCGCATCGAGATAGGCGATATATTAAAGCGAGTTTCCCTTGGCTTTTTTGATCGTCACAAGACCGGTGAAATTGCGGGAGCAGTTACAACCGACTTATCTACTTTGGAATTGTATGCCATGAAGATGACGGATACAGTTATCGGAGCTTATTTGCAGACTCTTGCCATGATTCTAAGCATCCTTTTTTTCTCATGGAAAGTAGCAACTGTTGCTTTAATGGGTGTATTATGTTCTGCATTTTTCCAGCGCCGACTGGTGAAAGATAGCCGGGCAAACACAGCGGTACGCCAGAAAGCCAATGATAGCATGATTAACGCAACGCTCCAATTTATCCGCGGAATAACGGTTATTAAATCGTATGGGAGAACAGCAAGCGCCGTTGCGGAACTACAAAAATCTTTTTCCGATCAACGTGACATCAACATAAAAATAGAAAATGATTACATGTGGACGAACGGTCTTTACCAGTTAAGCCTAAAATTGACCTCCGTAGCAATCGCTTTGATGGTATGCCTTCAAACCATTCACGGTGAAATTTCTCTGCCTATTATGCTCATGATAGTGATCTTTTCATTTGTTATGTTTACTCGTTTGGAAACGGTAACTACTGCTTCTCACACCTTGGAAATGATGCGAGCAGCGCTGGACAAACTTCAAACAATTAAGACGGCAAAGTATATCGACGAAGATTCAAAAGATATTGTTTTAAACAATTTTGACATTTCTTATCAGAACGTATCCTTCGCTTACGATCACAAAAATATTATCGAGAATGTGAGCTTTTCTCTTCCCGAAAATTCAACTTTAGCCATCGTGGGACCCTCCGGTTCCGGTAAAACAACACTCTGTAATTTGCTTGCCAGATTCTATGATGTCAATCATGGGTCTATTTCTATCGATGGACATGATATCAGGGAAATGACTTGTGATACTCTGCTGCGATATATTTCGATCGTTTTTCAGCATGTCTATCTGTTTCATGACACGATATTGAACAACATTCGTTTTGGCAGACCGGAAGCCAGCTTCGAGGAGATTAAAGAAGCTGCCAAAAAGGCGGCTTGTCATGAATTTATTGAGAATTTACCAAACGGCTATAACACGATGCTTGGCGAAGGCGGTTCGACACTTTCAGGAGGAGAAAAACAACGCTTATCCATTGCTCGTGCCATACTAAAAGATGCACCTATCGTTATATTAGATGAAGCAACTGCCAGTGTAGATCCTGAAAACGAGCATTTAATTCAACAAGCCATATCCGCCTTGGTCAAAGGAAAAACATTGATCGTTATTGCCCACAGGCTAAACACAATCCAGTTCGCTGACAATATTTTAGTTATAGACCAAGGAAAACTGGTACAGCAGGGAACGCATGGGCAGTTAATAAAAGAAGAAGGAATATATAAAGATTTCCAGAAAATACTCAATAAGACAAGTAACTGGCAACTCGGTTGAACAAATTTATTTTAATTTAGCAACTCCAATTATTATGAAAAGGGGGACTCCTGCGTGCTCATGTTTGCAGTCAGTCCCTTTTGTTTTAGGGTTAGCGCATTAGTCCTTGCTCAATTTCGTACCCCTTGGTATTAGGTTCGTACCCTAAGCGACGATGCCGTTCAAATGCATCAAATATATTGTTTTGTTCTCATATAAAATTCCATCATAAGGTTCAATCAAGCTGGCAATAAGCTGAACAGCGTCATGTGGTGTGTAATACTCACCTTCTTCTTTTGTTGCGTTAACAATTATTCAAACCTTTGTAGACAAGATGTATGTAGAAAAATCTGAAAAGTATCAGACACAAGAACTAAGTAAAACCATTTGAATACGGTGAAATTATTGAGGTGCAGTTGATACTCCACCCCATAAGTAAAATCGGCGTAGCCGGTAGCACTACCGATTACGCCAATATTTTTTAGGAATTAAATCCCTATGTAAAAGCCCCTCGTAGTGAGGGGCTTTTTTAATCGTTTCATGCATCAAGCAGCGCTGCTGCGTTCCCGCAATGCTGCATCCCCGCACCGTCACGTTCCCGCGCACCCGCGCCGTTATCGCGCTACGAACGCATTAGCGATTCGACAGTTGAACATACGGGTTCGCTTTGGCGTTAGCAAGAATCTTATCGCCTTCTGCTTTCGTAACCCAGCCTTTAGGCAGTTCAACGTTTTCATGCTCATGGCAACCCGTGCACACCAACACGCTTGCGCGGTGACCCTTATGACAGTCGGTGCACTGAATCTCAAGGCCTGGATGATGCTGCGAGTGCGGGTTAAACTTCCTGTTCACCGTAACTTTTTCAAGGTTCGCACGGTTCACTAATCCATCGGCACCCATCAAGTACGAATGGCAATTCTCATTCGAGCAAAACTGCGTAGGCTCGGCCTTTTCCCACTCCACTAACTGATGAGCATTCGGCTCGGTTTGTGGCAGCTGATAATTTCCGCTAATTTGTTCGGTAAGCTCTTGCATTTGCTGTGCAATTACTGGATGGTGACAATCCATGCAGCGAATTTCAGGCTTTGCCGTTGTATGTGTTAAACGGTGGCGCGTTGAAAGCATGGCCGAGGTATCACTGACGGCATTACCGTACTTGTCAATACCAGGAGCGTTTTGATCTTGAAGGTAGGTATCAAGATACGGATCCATGTTATGGCAAATAGCTGCGCAAAACCCCGGCGTTTCATGCCAATGCCAAAACCCAATTCCTGCTCCGCCCATAACAATTACAATAGCTGCGCAAATGCCAAACTTCTTACCGCGCTTCATGGGGCATCGCGCTTTTTTTGGCGCCTGAGCGTTAGGTGCTGTATCTTTGCTAGTCATACACTCACCGCCCTTTAACGCTGGTCATGGGCGTCATAGTACTGCTTCGCCGTTTCTTTAAATTGATACTCTTTTGCAGGATCGTATTCGCTTACAAACTTATCGGCAGACGACTCAACACCAAGAATCTTATCGCCCTCATTAAGCAGTGCCTCGCAACGATCTAACACTTCGCGGAAACGGGCCGGGAAATGAGCTCCCTTAGAATTTTCAGCGTACGAAGAATTCCAGTAGAACGTAGCTTCACGCTGAATTTGACGCAGACGCGGCATGTCGGCTTCGTTTATCGTGCCAGCACGCACGCCAGCAACGAAATTCTGAACGAAGCTTGCGCAGCGCATACCCAGCTGATGCGTGCGGCCATAAATTTCATCCTGCCACGCTTTTACTTCTGCTTTAAGATCTTTGTGGCACTTGGAGCAGTCTTTCTTCAACAGCTCTTCATTTTTCAGAGGGCTTTGCCAGAAATGCGAATGATACGCATTGCCTTTTTCGTCAGTTTTTACTGCCATATGACAATCAGCGCAGTCGTAGCCAAGCTGTGTCATGTGATTGCCGTGATCGCCGCCGTAGTTGTACTCGTATTCTGAGTGGCGAACTGCAATCATCTTTGCGCCTGTTTCAGGATACGTCCAGTCAACGTAATTGTGATCGTCGTACCATTTCAAAGCACGTTCAGGCGTCATGCCTTCCACGTTATCATAAGGAGATGTAGGCTCGCCTGTTACCGGATCCATCGAATAGTCGCAATGGCACTGACCGCAGGCTTCGCCCGACGCCGAACGCTTATTGATGCTTGAACCCAAAGCACGAACCCAGTCAGCGCGCTCGATATGCATTTTGCCAGGATTTTCATTCTCGTGGCACATAGCGCACGTAATGCCGTCTTCTACGGTTTCAGCAACTTTAAACATGTTAAGTTGCCACACGCCTTTTCCATCACGCGCAGCCATCTCATGAACATCAGGCGTTTTGCACGCAAGGCAGCCTGCTTTTGTTTTCTCATTCACACGGCCGTTGTGCGTAGCCGTATACATTGAACTGGTATGTCCGCCTGCTTCATAGAAGAATTTAGCATAACCATAGCCTTTGCCAAGCGTTACCATCTCGGGATATTTCGCGTTACGACTTCCCTTTCCATTGGCGCGTGGCCAGGGGTTTTTGTCGTTTTCCATAAACGAGTTGTACTGATTAGGATACTGATCTTTCCAACTCTTTGTACCAATGATGCCAAACGAATTCTTTTCAGGAATACTTGTTGGTGTAGTAACAACGGGCGTTGGGTTTCCCATATTTGCTTTGGGGGCGCAACCTACAATTCCCACTACCAGTGCAACGGCGGCGAAAGCTCCAGCAGCAACCTTAAGCTTCCCCTTATTTTGTAACAGTGGCATAAGTCCCCTATCTCTCTGCGCTTCCTGTACTACCTACAATAATTAACAGGTAGCAATTTGTTAAATTAGTATTTCTAATAAGAAAATGCGAACTGGGGAAACGTAGTGTTTTATAAGAAATTATTATGATGAAGAAGATGTGACAGCACGACAAACGCGTTTGCAAACGTGCAAGGCCTCACAAAAATGATAGGTTTCCCATATCAAAGCTTGTTTCTATAATCTTTACAGCATCATCTTAACGTCTACACTCCATAAACAGCCACACGCGCAGTATGCGCAATTATCTTGCATACTGTGTACGTATCTGGCCCGCCTGTGATAAAATTACGCGTGTAATGCTGCCATAGGAATATGCTGCACATTCATGCAGGTACCCTTATGTGGTTGCATCATTTCAACCTGTTCACATCGTATATAAAAGTGAGTTAGCAATGATTAAGCTGTACGATACCCAAAAACGAGACAAACGCACATTTACGCCCCTTCACGATAATGAAATTCGCATGTATGTATGTGGACCTACCGTCTACAACTATGTACACATTGGGAATGCGCGCACGTTTGTTTCCTTTGATGTTATTCGCCGTTATCTTACGTGGCGCGGTTATGCAGTGCGATTCGTTTCAAATATTACTGATGTTGACGATAAAATTATTGCGCGTGCAGCTGAAGAACACAAAACAGCAAGCGATATTGCACAGTTCTATACGCAGGCATTTATTGAAGATATGCACGCATTACACGTGCTTGACCCCGATATTCGCCCAAAAGCAACGGAAGAAATTCCTGAAATGATTCAATTCATTGAGTCGCTGATACGTGGTGGCCATGCCTACGTAAGTGCAGGCGATGTGTACTTTTCAGTGCGTTCGCTTGACGAATATGGCGCTTTGTCTCACAAGAACATCGACGAGCTTGAATCGGGGCATCGCCAGCTGCGCTTTGATACGTCGCATCAGGGGAAACGCGACGCTGCTGACTTTGCATTATGGAAGGAAGCGAAACCAGGCGAGCCAGCGTGGGAATCGCCCTGGGGTTTGGGCAGGCCGGGTTGGCATCTTGAATGCAGCGCTATGACGCGCAAATACCTTGGCTATCCTTTCGATATTCATGGAGGCGGCTGTGACCTTATTTTCCCTCATCATGAAAACGAACAAGCGCAAGCTCTTGCAGCGTACCACACGGGCTTTGCGAACTATTGGCTGCACACGGGCATGCTGCAAATCAATTCCGAAAAAATGAGCAAATCGCTTGGTAACTTTTTACTGCTGCGCACTATTTTGGAAACTGTTGACGCAAACGACCTGCGCTTTTTGATGTTGCAGGCCCATTATCGTTCGTCGCTTGATTTTTCGGATGATGCGCTTGAATGTGCAAAAACAGCATTAGCTCGCATCAAGCATACCATTGCCACGCTTAGGTGGATATGCTCCACGCAGCAGAATTCGTTGCAGAAAAACGATATGGAACATGATGCCAACACTAAAGAATGCACTGCAGCGAGCACACAAGACAACAGCACGGGGCAAGCTGCTACGCTTGTGCGTGAACGCGAAGCGTTCCTCAGCGCGTTTCGCGATTCGATGGATGATGATTTCAACACACCTAAAGCACTTGGTGTAATTTTCGACTATTGCGGTGTTCTGAATACTATTGCTCATCAAGTGGAATGTACGAACGCACCTTGTCAAGAACTGCAAGTGTCAGTTGATACGCTCCAAGAAATTATGAGCGTGTTAGGAATTAGCAAAGAGGCATTTGAATGCAAGAATAGTTGCTATGTTCATGCGGATAAGCTTATTGAGCTAGCGGAAACGCTTGCAAGTGAACAAAAGAGTGCGCATGCGCAATTCAGCAATGTAGAAAAAGCGATCGATTACGTTCTTGACGTGCGCACACAAGCACGACGTAACAAACAATGGCAGTGCGCTGACGCTATACGAGACAAGCTTAAAGAGCTCGGATACAGCATAGAAGATACCCCTCAAGGAGCACGTCTTATTCATGAATCATAATTGCACGAATCGCAATGAACACACGCACCGCAATAAACCGGAGCTGCTTGCTCCCGCAGGTGGATTAGCGCAACTCAAAACTGCAATTGCATATGGTGCCGATGCCGTATATCTTGCCGCCGACAAATTCGGAATGCGCGCGCGAGCAGATAATTTCTCGCTTGACGAAGCGTGCAAGGCTATCGAATACGCACATCAGCGCTCTGTTTCTGTATATATTACGATAAATATCCTCATGAATGATAGCGAAATTTCGCACTTGCACGACTACTGCAAAACACTCGCAAAAGCAGGAGCAGACGCATTTATTGTCTCTGACATGGGAGCACTTGCAACAGCAAAAGAAGCAGCACCCGATTGCGACATCCATATCAGCACGCAAGCAAGCATCATGAACGCAGCAGCAGCACGCATGTGGCACTCGCTCGGTGCAACGAGAATTGTGTGTGCTCGTGAAATGAGTCTGCGCAGCATAGCTGAACTGCGAAAAAACATTCCCGAAAGTTTGGAAATTGAAGCGTTCGTGCACGGCGCCATGTGTATGGCGTATTCAGGTCGATGCCTTTTGAGTAGCGCTATGACCGGCAGAAGTGCTAATAAAGGTGCGTGCGCGCAATCGTGTCGCTGGAATTATGCGCTGGTCGAAGAAAAGCGCCCGGGCGAGTATTTCCCTATTGAAGAAGATGCAAGTGGTACCTACATTATGAACGCTGAAGATTTATGCATGATAGACCACCTGCAAGAGCTACAAAACGCGGGCGTAAGTTCGCTTAAAATTGAAGGCCGTAACAAGCGTTCGTTTTATGTTGCCAGCGTCGTGGGAGCATATAGGCGTGTGCTTGATGGAGGAAGCCTTGAACGCGCACATGACGATTTGTGCGCTATTTCGCACCGGCCGTACGGCACGGGGTTCTACTTTGGGCGTCCAAACCAAACGACCCACGCCGATGGATATATCAAGGATGCTCTGCACGTTGCTGATTTTATGGAATGTGAGCTCTGTAGCTGCAATAATACCGGTGACGATGCCAGCGATGCCAGTGCCAGCGGCGAAGTTCGCGGCGTCGGGCGCGGTGCCAATGCCGGCGGCGCAAGTGCCAGCGGCTTCAGTGCCAGTGATGCCAGCACGAGCACAGAAACGTACCGCATTACCGTATTGTGTCGCAACCGCTTTTTCGACGGCGACACACTCGAAGTAATTGCGCCTGGCTGCGACTCGTTCCCCATACACATAAGCAACGTGTATCTTTTGGCACCACGCGAAGGCAAAATACCGTTTGTTGAGCAAAATGTCACGTATGAACAGGTAAAACAGAACTCGTATCCAGAGCGCGTTTCGGTTGCGAATAGAGCAGGAGAATACTACCAGTTCACATGGTCAAAGCCACTGCCCGCTCATTCGTTCATACGGCGCCGCATCGATGCTCCCCTGCCTGCAGAATATGCCGATAATACTTCCTGCTGAAAATCATTTCACGCATCGTTATGCCCATCACGTATCGGTATGCCCATGCCCACAGAGTATGCCAATAGTACAGCATAAGCGCCTGTTGTAGCACGCGGTAATTTCGGTCACATTTCGGTCACATGACTTTTTTTATCATAGAAAGACACAAAACGCCGCACGATCAAAAAAACGGTGCTTGTGACCATGCGTTTTGTGCAAGCTTTCTGACAAAA
>KQ959676.1:113947-183670 GCA_001552935.1 Umbribacter vaginalis
AAATAACGCCTGATAAACGAATAGTAACGAATAGCGCATTTTTTAATCAAAAGATAACAAGATGAGAATAAAACGCCTGTTCAGAGGCTTAATTAAAAAGGGGAAAATGGTGGAGCCTAGGGGGATCGAAGCCCTGAGACGCTTTTTAGAAAGGCTGTATAATACCAGTTCAGAGTATATATTTTTCGAGCATGCTTTTTTCGCGGTCACATTTCGGTCACATGACTTTTATTCTCATATAAAGCGTTAGCAGGGCATACTCAAAACTGCTTGACGATATTATACAAAAAAGCCCCCACGCATAAAGCGCAGGGGCGTAAGAGTTCGTTACTACCTATTATCGTCGGTCACGGTAAAGCGCAAGCCTTGCAACTTCGCTTTAACAGCATCTTCAACAGCGGCACTAATAGCTGCTGCATCGGCGCCCTTAGCATTGGCAAGTGTTTCCACTGCTGCGCTAAGTGCTGCTACTTGTGCGCATAGCGAGCTTACGTAGCCATCAATATAGCAAACACGGTCGGCAATGCTAGCGCCGCTTTGTGGTGTTTCTCCAGGGCCATTATAAGGTTCATAAATCGTCATATCATCATCCTCTTTCTTTTTTGCGTCAATGTAAAAGTAGCTTGCATCCAGCGGCGCATAGCCGCCATAGCATGCTTGTGAAGTGAATTGCCATGCGTCCACGTCATGCGCGTAGTGCAGGTTATCGCTGTATTCAGCAATCCATGCGCTGTACGGTAGCTCATATAGTCGCTCTTGATTAGCTAGGTAGCGCCCTGAATAATAACCAACAGTGTAACCTTGCGGCTCAAGCACTTCAGCCCAAATCTCGATTGCGCGCCTAAAATGGTACGACTTGCTTTGCTCCTCAACGTCAAGGTAGACAGGATACGCAAGCTCATCAGCTGGCGGCAGCAAACGCAAGGCGTGCTGTGCTTCGCTATAGCTCTCAGCGTCACTCCCCGCGTATGAATACAGATAGCAGCCAAACGGCAAGCCCACGCGGCGCACTTCGTCCAGGTTAAAGAAATACTTGTCGTCATCTTGACGTTCGCTATCGCCACCAAAGCCCATGCGAATGATAGCGCCGTCAACATCTGCGGCAAGTGCATCCCAATCGAGCAAGCCTTGATGTTTCGATACATCAATAACTATGCTAGCCATTGCGCTTCTCACCATCGGTTAAGCCTTGCGTGGTCGGGTCGTTCACGATGCCTACAATAGCAAGCACAGCGAATAAGCTGTTTACAACGCTGAGCAGGTCTTTGTCAATCTGCGTGTAATCGAACTCAACGCCGAAAACATGCAGTGCCGCTTGAATGAACAGCAGCAGCGCTGGGATAAGTGCAATCCAAAAGTATTTGTTTGTAAGTCTCTTTTTCCAGTTAATCATGATTTTCTCCTTTTTTGATTTTTGCTTTCATTATCTGGTGAAACGTTTCAGTGCCCGTATGATTTCCGCCAAGCGTGTGATACGCTTCGTACACGCGCTCTGCTTCTTCTTTGACCCACCGAGGACAGCCTGAACCTTGCATAACGTACGCCTCGTGTAAGTCATAAAGCCGTGAGCGCAAGCACGCGCGCATACCGTCTTTGAGTGCTTCCATATCGCTCTTTTGCTTACGGACGATGTGCGTGAAAAAGCCTAATAGCGTTGTAAAGATGACAGGTAAGATAGTTTCGAGTGTTAGTTGTATTATGTCCATGGCGTGCCTTAATACAACTCATAGCTGGCTACTAAGCCATCTTTTCCTAATGTTTTATTTATTTTTTCTATAAACTGAGGGAAACCATCAAAACTATTGTTTATATGCGGTGTAGATTGCGGATAAGTAGCATGTGTATATATTTCCCCTATGCGATAATTGTTTGGATTATTTTCTTCGCATGGTAGTGCCAAGCATATTGACCAAAAGAGTATTTGCAAATAGCCATAAACATTTTTACCCCTAGTTGAATGCCATACTAAAGGAAAACTACTTATATTATCGTCTAGCATTGGCTGAAATAGTTCACATAGGACGTCGTCAAATGCAAAAAATATTTTTCCTTCTATGCCTTTCGCTCTATTCATAATACTCGCTGGTATTAACCCTGTATTGATATACCCGTTAAAATCAACGAAACCATTCGTATTTACAAAAGAGCAATTACACCACAATTTTTTATTTGTATCCTCAGATATGCTTCTAATTCGTAAAACAACTCTAGATTTCCTTGCGTTTTCAAATCCATTTTTGAGCTTTTGCTCCACGCTTAAAGTCCTAGATTTAAGAATAGCTGTTTCGCTTTCAAGCGTTGAGAAATCATTGCCAAGCTTTTTTTGTTCAAGCCAAAGAGATGTTATATCACTCCTTACTCCTCGAGCTTCCGCCTCTGCCCCTTTTGCGGTAGCAACAGTATTAAAAACGCTATTTTCTAAATCATGCATGTGTGTTTGAAGCTTGCTCCACAGTGCATTCAACCCCGTAGCGTTGAGTACGCGATTGCCAGCGATGGTAGTGCCTTGCGCGAGCTTGTCGATGTCAGCCACTTCAATAGCTGCTGCCGTTGGTGCAGTTGAGCCGAATAGCTCCCACCTGCCCTCAAGGTAAATCCATTCGTTGTAATGATTAGCTTGCGTTTCTTGCGCTTGTTGTGCTTTAACGAGGTAAATAATGCCTGATGAGCCTGTAATGGTTGGTTTGCCCTCGCTATCGACTTCATTACTGCTTAGAATGCGGAACTTGACGTTTTGCGCAGCATCGAGCATTTCGTTGAAGCGTGATTGTCGCGATTGCTCTGCGCTTGTGCGTGTGCTTTCGTTTGATTGACGTTCGTTTTCTGCTTGTACGCGTTTTTGCTCTGCTTGAACGCGAGCTTGTTCAGCGTTAGCACGATTGCTTTCAGCTTGCGTACGTTGCTGGTCAGCCGTGGTGCGTTTGCTCTCTGCGTCTTTGCGCTGCTGCTCTGCTTGTACGCGCTCCTGCTCTGCATCTGCACGCGCTTGCTCTACTTGCACGCGAGCTTGTTCAGTGTTCACTCGTGATTGCTCTGTTTGTACGCGTGACTGCTCGGCTTGTACGCGTGATGCTTCAGCGTCTTTGCGCTTGCTCTCTGCGTCTTTACGTGCGCTTTCTTGCGCTTCAGCGGCGTTTTCGTATGCGCCCCATTTCGTCGCGATTTTATTCATTGTCGCGTCAAAGAATGCATCAGAGGCTTCCGTATCGATTGCCGCGCGCTCAATGCGCACCTGAAAGCTTTCAGTCGTTTCGGTTTGCGTGCCTTGCTTAAAAAAGAAGTAAGCGCATGCGTTTTGTGCTGTTTTGCCAAGCTGATTAGCTTTAATCGTGCACGTTACGCTCGAGCCGCTTACGCTTGCTTCAAGGTGTGACCATGTGCCGTCATCACGCAGCAAGTGCAGCTCTGCGCTGTCGCATTGCACGCTGTACGGGCTGTTTTCGTACATGAGCTTTGCGCGAATTTGCTGCGTTTCGTTTTCATTTATGCGTACGCAAATTGGCTGCGTAATGCGTTGAATGGATTTCTCCATACGCAGCTCAATGGTGTATTGTGTCATAAGTACGGTCTCCTATTCTCTTCTAGCCTTTTAATGCGCTCTTCTAGCTTGCTGACGGTTTCGATCATCTTGTAGTACTGGTTTATATAAGTTTGGTACTGAAACTCACCCACATGCTTGTCAAGCTCTTTTAGGTGCTTTTCAAAGTTAAGCAGGCGCTCTTCGCTTGCCTTTTGAATGCTTTGAGCAGCGCTTTCTACTTTATCCACGGAGCTTTGAAATTTACTATCCCGCCCCGCGATTAAGTCGCCCAAGTCACGCGTGATGTTTCCGAGCGTTACAGTTGTGCGCTGGCTTAGTAAGTCGCTTTCAAGCTTTGTAATGCGCCCACGGCAGCGCAATGTTGGCTTAAACGTTGGATCGACAATATCGACCGTATCGCCTACTTGTACGCTTTGAACAGGTGCGTTGTGGTGCGTAAGCTCGAGCACGCTTGCTTCATAGGTAACTTGCGGCGTTGAGTGCTCGGCTAGATAAGCCTTGACCTCATCGCAGAATTCTTGATCGTATGGGCGCTTTTTGTTGTCGATGACAAGTCCGAACGCATGCCCACCGCATGAGCGCTTCGAAAAAAGCTTGTCGACCTCGTCATTTACGATGTGGTCTTTACCGTTAAAGCGCTTATCAAGCATCGAAATCGCGCCGTTCCACGAGGTAGACCCAGCAGCCCCATAGCACGCGGTTATCTCTGGTGCGCGTTGTGTGCGCTCGACCTTAAGTAAGTTCTTACCAAAAGAAAAGCGCGCTGTTGGTGCTGTTGAGCCGCGATGTTTACGAAAGACAATGACGCGTTTATCTGCTTTATCGTCAAGGTAAGTTTCAATCTCAAAGCCACCAGCGGCAGCTACACGCTGCACAATCTCGCGCGCTGACTTGTAGTGAAGCTCTCTTATTGTCAATATAAGTTCATCAGCTCCCCCATCAGGGAACTCCACGCTCCATACAGGCGCAGGTGAAAGCGCTTTTTTAAGCAGCTCATCTGCACGCATTGATGTATCCTCGCCAAGCCATAGCGGCTGTACGCCGAAAAGGTCGCATATGCTTGATAGTGCTGTATCGCTATACACGACCGTTGAGCCTTCACGTGTCGCTTTTGGAGCTTGTACGGTGTACTCTTTTGTCTGACCTACGATTTTAAGTACTAAGTGTTGACCTGGCTCAAGTGGCGCAAGCGTTGTGATTGCAAGCATATCGGCACCGTTGAGCTCGTCAGTATGCGTAAGTGCGATGATTTCGCGCTCAGCGATTGAGCGGATCGTTGTATCATCGCGTGCATCGCGAAGTTCAATAATCATACGTACCTATCCTCCCACGTCACTATGAGCTTATCAGGATCGATGATGCCCGGCACAACCATGTCGCCTGCTTCAAGTGTGAAGAAGTCAGAAGCTAGATCGACATACGCCTTACCGCCACCTGTGTGCACAACGCTTTCCTGCTCGCAATCGATGATGATTGTGCCAGCGGTATCCGTGTGCACATTTAAGTAGTGCGTAAATGCGCCATTGTGGTACTTCTTAATGGTCGTTACACCTGATGTGTGCTTTGTTAGTGTGAATGTCGGGTATGTTGGCTGTGTGCCGCCAATGTTTAGCGGTGCGTCACTTCGTGCATAAACAGCTTGGCTATGACGGGCGCCGTACGCGATCGGGTCAATGATTAAGAACGTAAGTTCAAGTTCCGTTTTGTTTTCAAAAATAGAAATCGTATCATCGCCTTGGTAAATGGCTAAATATGAACGACTTGTATCATCAGGTAAAATAAGGCGCGCGGGCTTATTTGCGAGCAACGCTTGTGTTAACGCACGACGATATTCTACTACCTCAGCAAGCGCATGTTTGCGCAAGCGCGCATGGAGCGTTATCGTGTATGGTTCGAAGCCATCAATGCTCACATGCGGCACTTGTTGCCCAGGAACGAACGTTGTTGTCACCTTGCGTTTTGGCTGAACAGGACGCTTTATATCGTCCACCAGCACCCAGCGAGAAAGCTCTACGCCATTAAACACCGTTAAGTTATCAATATAGATCACAGCGCAGCTCCTCTCGCCTTAGCTAGTGCACTTGCACCGACCGCCAGCTCGCCTGATATCTTTGTCGAGTTCAAATACACCGAATTATCCTTTTGCAGCAATAGCTCAAGCAGCTGTATCATCTTGTCGAGTTTATCGCCATATTCTTGTTCATCTGCGCTTTTATCAGGCGTATCGATGAACTGGTTAAGCTTATCAATCGGCAATACCGCCTCTGTGCCAGCTTCACCAACACCAATAATACTCGGGGAGCTGAAAATGCCGCCCTTTGCGTACCAGTCGACGCTCAACGTTGGTATGCTTGGTGGGCTAAGAGAAAAAGAGCCTTTAATCGAGAAGTGCGGCAGCTTAATCTTTGGAAATTCAATGTGCATCCCTGCGAAGAAGCCCACAATTTTACCTGGAATATCGGCAATGAAGCTCACAGCGTTATCCCATATGCTTCGTAGCGTATCAGCAGCTGAACGAAAGAAGCTAGCAATGCCCTCGGGAATACTTGTAAAGAAATCAATTATCGCCGTTGGATTGCTCGAAAAAAAGCTTACGACAGCATTCCATATACCGCTTATAAGCTCCCATGCTTGCGAGAAGAAGCCACTAATGCCGCCACCAATACCAGCAAAAAAGCCTATTATCGCAGCTGGTACTGGCGCGAAAAAGCTAATAACACCCGTCCAGATGTTAATTACAAGCTCCCCTGCAGCTTGAAAAATACCGCCAATGACTTCGCCAGCACCGCTCAAGAAGCCTGAAATCGCGCCCACAATTGTGCCGAAGAAGTCACACACTGCTTGCCATGCGCCTTGTATCGTTTGCGCTGCCGTTGTAAATGCCCCAACGACCGCTTCCCAAATGCCGATTACAGCGTTACGAAAGCCTTCGTTTGTATCCCACAAAGTCTTGATGCCAATTACCAGCAGCGCTATTGCCGAGATAATCGCAAGGATAGGATTAGCCTTCATTACAGCATTGACCGCAGCAAACGCGCCTTGAAAACCTTTCAGCGTCTCAATAATCGGCGCAATCGCTTTGAAAGCCATAAAGCCGGCGACAGCAGGACCGATAATGCCAGCTAAAGGTGTGAGCGTTTGTAATATTGACGATACGATAGGCACCATAGCACTCATAATTGGCAGCACTGCTTGCCCAAGCCCGATAAGGCTTGTCACGCCTGCCGTGACAACAGGGATTGCGAAGTTAATCGCATTTACAATCATTGTACAAACATTAGCGATGACCTGCCCAAACGATTGAAACGCGCTGCCATCGTTTGCCGAGTTGCCAAGTGCGGCGCCGATGTCCGTAAACGCTTGCGATATCGTTGTTTTGAGCGTATCAAGCGCGCTGCTCAAGTCGCCGAAATCGACGCCAGCGAATAGCCCGCTTGTGTCAAGTGTTGCACTCTTTAGCTGGTCTTGTATAAGCCCGATAAGCTTGCCTGCTACATCAGGGATTGATGTAATGGCGTTTATGCCCATCGAGATAGCTTGCCCAATGCCGCTCGATACGACACTAGCCAGCTCACTCCAGTTTATGCTTGTAAAGAAAGTAGCAATAACGCCTGCCAGAGCAGGGATTGCTGTTGATAGCACTGCTGGCAGCGCTTGTGCGATATTCTTTGCCAGCGATACGATTACTGGCAGCAAGTTCTTCGCCACATTGCCAATGCTCGTAATGAGCTTAGCGGTCATGCCGTCAATATCGCCTCGCGGGTCAGCTAATGCCGTGAGCCAGTTTTCCCAAGCAGCTTTCATTGTGTCAATGCTACCTGATATGGTATGCGCAGCTTCGCGAGCCGAGTTGCCCGTCATGCCTTGCGCTTCTTGTATATCGTGAATAGCTTGTACTACATCGCCGAACTTCTCGATTGTTAAGTCGCCTGCACGTCCGTTAGCTTTTTCGTATGCGTTTGCGTCCTGAATTAAGCGCTGCATCTCTTCACGTGTGCCGCCGTATCCTAGGCGCAGGTTATCTAACCATTTACACCCTCGGTTTCCCGATATTTGTAAGGGGATTAGACTATATCTTCAACTTGCCAGTGCAAGTTGGTGCGCACTTCCAGCTGCGTGCTAATAGCAGCTGTACTGGGTAACCAGCCCATAGTCGTTACACTTTCCCGCATAAGCGGGCTTAGCACGGGATTGTCATAGGCTTAGCCCTTAGAGTTCCCCCGTTAGCAAGGTTTTGCCCTCACACCCTTAGCAAGGTTCACGCACGGTTACTGCATAATCGCTTATGCAGCAGACATTAGATTTATCGTGTAATTTTGTTTTGCAAAACCTTGATACGCATTCTGCACATCGCGCAAGTTCGAGCCGAACACGCTCGTATTATCAGCCATATCGTGAATTGCTACATCCCCAAGTTGCGCTGCTTTTTGCACATCACCGCCAAGCGATTGCTTCAGCGACATACCGAACAGGTTAACTTGATCCATATATTCATTGATCGATATGCCTGCCGTATCGAATGCGCCTTGCGCGTTTTTAATTATGCTATCGGCTGCGCTTTCAAAGATTGTTTCTGCGCCGCCTTGAAGCTGCTCGAACTGCGCAAAAGATTTTGTTGCTTGAGCAACCATCGCACCAGCTGACGCGCCAATCGCTGCAAACGATGCGCAGGCTGCCTTTTGGAAGCCCGAAAACGTTTTGCTGCTAAAGCCTTTCAGTGACGGGATAATCGATATATATGCACTTCCGACCTCTGTATTTGCCACTACTCACCACCTCCGTCCCAAAAATTCTCAAATTCTGAAATGCTCACAGGCTCACTGCCGTATTGCTGTGCTGTATTTTTTGCTTTCACAAAGGGGCGTTCAAGCGGCTTCGGTGGCTTCGGTTTATGCTTAGAGTTAGCAGCGACAAGCACATAATGAACTGCGCGCAACTCGTCTATAATGCCTGCTAGAAGCTGCGGTTGTATCTCTTTACTTTCCCAAAACGCAAGCTCAACATCCTCTTCATTCGCTGCTTTCCATAGTGCGCTTGATTTGTCTAAATGCGTAATAAACGCAAGCAAGGCTCTCCAACTTAGAGCCTTGCCCACATCGTCAAGCGTGAAGTGTGTGCGCGTCATTAGATCGTATTCAAGCGCATCGCTATACAGCACAATAATCGGCAGCGAGCCTGCTATTTTCCCAGGTCAGCCTTGCCAGTGAGTGCGCTACGTGCGCTCCATTCTTCTGTGATGCTCGTAAGTGCGCTGAACGGCAGCTTCTCGACGTTCGGAATGTACGTCTTTAGGTACTCAACGAACCACCGCGAAAAGTTTTCAGGCGTTGCGTCCTTGCTTGTGAATATCTTCAGCGCGTCGCCCTTGATATCTTTAATGGTTGGCTCAAGCGGCACATGGTATTCTTTGCCGTCGATTTCCACATCAAGCGTTTCGATTTTTGTGCTTAATTTAATCATTGTTTAGCCCAGGCTTCCTGCGTTAGAAAAAACGCCATCGTCGGTGTAAATGTATAGGTTTTTGCCGTGTGCGTCAGGTGAGCACGTAAGCTCGATTGCGATTGTCGCGGCGTCGGATGACGAAAACGTAATGTCGTCAGAGATTGTGGCTTGCCCATTCGGCACAACAAGCAATACACGCTTTTTGCCATCTTTGATTTTGAACACCCAGCTGCGCGCGTCAGGCAACGATGCACCAATCGCAACGCTTGTTTGTGCGCCGTGATCCTTCGTCGCGGGCGTTGACGTGATGTTTTCTTTGCCGAACGCACGCTCAAGTGACTTCTTGCTGACTTCGAGCTCCGTCCACTTAACGGTACCGCTGAACTCGCTTAAGATTTTGCGGATAGCGCTTGCCGACCAATCTTTGATAGTGTCGGTGGACTGGTCGACGGTAAGCGAGATACCGTCCTCGGAGATGTAGCCGCTATCCTCAAAGGTAGTGCTGATTGTATCAAGCGCATGCGTTGGTAACGGCGTACCAAGCGGTGCGTCAAGAACAGCCCCGGTTGTCTTTTGTTCTGGTGCTCCGACGAGCACATTATTAGCATTTACTGCCATAATTACTCCTTTTCATCTTGAATGTTTACGGCAAGCGTAACGGTCACTTGCCATATGTAATAGCCGCTTTCGTCGCGACCATACGAGAACACCGTCGGTACGCCAACGGCGTTTATGTGGTAATCGTCAGGCGGCACTGTTTTAAGTCCTATTGCGAGCTGATAAGCGTAATCCTCGCATTTCGCTTCAGACTTAGCCCAAATTGATACGCTGTATTCAGGGTTGTCATGCGGATAGTCAACTTCGCCGCCTGTCCTATCAACAAGCGCAAAGGCTGGCGGCATCTTCTCTTGCACGTGCGTTGACGTGGGGATATTCAGAACCTTATGCACGTACTTAATGACGTATTCCATGCTCGAAAATATCATTTTTTGCTGCTCCCTACTGCTTTTTTGAGCGTGTCATGCGCAATGTTTGATCTAATAGCGTGTATTGAGCTTGTGTAAACGTAAGCACGCAAGCGCTCGCGCCCCATTTTTAGGCGCGTATTGTATCCTTTGGCGTTATACATGCCGTTTGCTCGTGCAGCAATAATCTTTGCGCGTGCAAGCAATAGCGCGCCCATCGCAGGATTTTTGAGCAAGGCTCTAGCCTTTGAGCTGGGCTTATAGCTTATCTTTGTTTTCGCAGCAGGCGTGTTAATTACGATATCAGCCATCTTGCTCCTTAAGCGGTACGACGCAATCAAAGGGGAAAAGAGGCGGCAGCATATCGCGTGGATACGCATACGGCTCGCCTACAACATCAAGCCATAGCTTGCCATCAGCACTTACCTGCCCTCGCTTGAGCTTTTCAGCCCATCCGCGTGGCAAATACGCCGTTGCCTTAATCTTCACGCCCTCGGGGCGCTCAATCGGCAAGTCTTGTGGCGCACCTGGCGCAAACATGCAGCCGCGAACAGCGATAGGCTCGCTTAGCTCGTGCGTTTCATTGCCGAAGCGGTCGACGCCAGCGCTGCTGCACGTCTTAACAAACAGCGTCATCTTATACATGGTTGCCGCCCTCGATTGATTGATTGACGACGTAAACGCGCGCTCCACCTATTCCGAGCAGGCTTTTTTCAAATTTCGTAAAGTATATGTCGCCAGTAGGATTTGCATAGCTAATTGAGCCCGCAAACGGTGCCGCTTGCCAGTACTCCGTTTTAGCGCCTATTGGCGTTTGCGCTCCTACTTGCATAACTCGTGAAGCTACCTGGCAGCATACAAGCTTGAGCGCGTCAGGCTCGACGTGCTGCCAATCGCACTGCTGGCGGATTGTCGATGATATGAGCGCAAGCAGCTTATCTGCCCGCTCGCGCTCCTCATCGGTGATAGATGGATACAACGCCTTCAGATCGTCAATGCTCGCAAAGCTACGATCTGCGCCATCCATTATTTCGCCTTCAACACTGCAAAGCCTTTAGGATCAATGCATGCAAACGAATACACAACACCAACGCGATATGCGATTTCATCCTTATATGCAAGGTCATAGCCGCGATTGTCAGGGTCACCAGCGGTAATAACATCCATGTAAATATCGCGAACCATGCCCCAGCGGATCAAATTGAAGTCGCCAAGGATTGCAAGCACGTCGGTAGGCGTGGTGCACTTAGCGCCGTTTACTGTGCTTGACGTCGCAGCAGCGATGCCGTCAAGCTGTCCTGCGCGTAAATTCAACGGGATTTCAGGGAACAGGCGCGCGCCAGTACCCTTAGCACGCACTGCACGAAGCGAACCAGCGTATGCTTTAGACAGCGCAATGCCCGATACGTCATAATCAGGCACAGCGGCTACAAGCGCATCAAGGTCAGCTGTAGCGTCGCCCGAAGTCTTAACGCTGTTCGCGCCTGCAGTAAGTGCTGTTACGCCCGTGAGTGCAGTGCCTGCTGCGGGATTTACAGCGTGAAACACGGCGTAATCAAGTGCGCGACCAAGTGCCGCAGCTGCCGAGTCTGTAATCGTGTCGAGGATTTTCAGCTTGTTATCCTCATCAGCCCATTTAACCTCTTTATTGAGGCGCACAGTTACGTGAGCTTTCTTTACGATGCCTTGAACAGGCTTGAAGTCAACGCCCATGCTTGTGTGCGCTTGTCCTTCATCGACGAACTCCGCCTCAGGCTCTTTCGCAAAGAGTACGTTGGTTGCGTCTTGGAAAATAACGGGTTTAGCAGAGGAAAGCATTTGAATAACGCTTGCCTCGCGCGTCTTTGTCACGATGTCGTCCGCAATGCTGCGAGGAAGTTGGATGTGTTTTGTATCGAGTGTATCTGCCATTATTTGCTCCTTTTCGTTGTTAGTGGTTTCTGAAGTGCCAGCACCGCCATTTGGCGGATGCGCTGGCGGTTGAATGATTGGTGGTCTTGGCATATCAGCTCCTACTTGAATACCTGCCGAGCAAGCTTGAGCTTGTCGTCGTCCTTGCCGTCTGCGCTTGCAAACGTCGAGTTTTTCGGCACGCTCGCACCAACTTGCGGCTTCGCATATTCAGCGAGGCTCTTTGCCCATTCGCGCATACTTGCCTCATCACTGCCAGCGATTAGGCTTGCTGGCACATTGAGCTCGCTTGCAATGCTTGCTTTGAGCGCATCGTGCTCAGCTTTAGCCTTCATCGCCTTAAGCTCTTCTTCAGCTTTGCTTGCACGGGATTGTGCACGCTCTAGCTCGCTCATCTGCGCTTCTTTGAGCTTTTGCAGCTCGTCAGCAGCGCATGCGTTCTCTTTGGCGCGTTTTTCCCATTTTCGCGCCTGTGCTTTCCAGTCGGTCTCTGCAGCTTCTGTTTGCGCGTCAGCTGCTTGCTTGTCTTGCTCGTTTGTTGCATCATTTGCCATGATGTGTCCTTTCGTCCGTGCGGATGTATAAAAAAAGAAGCTATGCAGCTCCTTTAATTACCAATTTTATGCAGTTTATCTGCGGTTATAGGTTGTCTACGATTGCTTGCTCGCGCTCTGATAGCGCGAAGGTGTACACCCCATCTTGTAGCTGCACTCCTTGCGCGCGAATGTCTGCTGCGTCTTGCAGCTGTGCCTCTTGCGCGCGAATGTCTGCTGCGTCTTTTCGTGAGATTAAAAGCCCGCCGCCGAATATTGCCTTCTTGAGCGGCTTTTGCGCGGCGAGGCTACGCACAAAATGAGCGCGTTTAATCTTGAATTGAACGCCTTTAGCTGCTAAATTTCCCAAGCGTGCCGATGTCATAAGCTCGCTCGGATAGTTGTATTTCACAACTTTATTCGCTCGGTTCTGCGTCCTGCCGTACGTCTTTTCTTCTTTAACTTGTTTGTTTACCTTGTCAAGCTCGCGTGATAGGTCGCATGCTGATCGCGTAATGCAGTCGTCCATATTTGTCAAAAACGCTGTTCGCACTTGCGCGCCATTCTCATACGTTATTCGCGCATCTACGAACACGAAGCACATGCCCTTACGTTGCGCATAATTGAGTGCCGTCAAGCTCGGTGCAAACAGAAAGTACTTAATGCCGCGCTCGTTGTACCAATCGACAATTTGCGCAAGGATTGAAAAAGGCGGGTTGTCAACAACAACTCGCCCTGTGTAATCTTCTCGCTGATAACCCCCCCCCGGCTTAAATGGTCGGATGACGCTTGCGCGATCTATGCCGTATTCTTTTTCACACCACGTAAGCACAGCTTCATATATTGCTGGAGGTGTATAGCAATCATCGGTTGTCTTCTTGTGCTTGAATTTATCGACAAACTCATCGTAATCTTGCATGAATACTCCTTTGTGATATAATGAAAGTAACAAGCGTAGCTATTTCGGGGTTCAGCCCTGTCGTAGTTACGCTTCGTTGTTTATTACATGGTATTTTCCATCTCTCCCGATAAAAGACGCCCGATTCACATGTCGAGCCTTTAGCTGCTTTCTCAACGCTTCGGAGATCTCCTCATCAGTGAACAAAGAGTCAGTGGCATCAAAATTGCACGACTTAAAGCCAATTTTTCTTTTAGAATTGTGCAGTTCTTTTTTGATTCTTTTCTCCAAATTGGAGGTGCCGCTTAGGCTCTTAAGCTCAATACCATTAACGAGGTCTGTTTTTCCAATAATCTTTTGCCTTGCTGTGCCCTTAGTTTTCTCATCAACCTCATAATCAACTTGAAACACACACTTAATGCCATGCTTCGACAAACGCTTTGCTTGTTCAATTTCATGCGGACGTGCATTCTTCTCAGCAAGTTCATTTTCATAACCTACCTCAGGCGGTATGCCTGTAAGCAGCCAGTTTGTGTCACGAAACTGTAGCTCTTTTTGCAACGCATATCGCATAGAGCCGTCGCGCATACAATCTTTCCAGTTAAAATTCTGAATACCAAGGCTATCTGCAACTTGTTTGATGCGCTTGTTTAAGCCGTTAGGTTTATACCCTGTAACAGTAGTACCATTTTTGCCTGGAACAATCTTGCAATGGCAATGTACATGGTAGTGCCCTTTGTCCTCGCCTGCGCTTGTTTGCGTGTAGTAGACAAAGCCGCGCGTCGCAAGCATTAAGCAAAAAGCGCAAGCATTGCCCATCGGCACACGTGCGTAACGCAGCTTATTCTTGATCGCGTTATGTATCATCGTGCGGTTGGCGTGATGATACACTTCGGTGTACACATCTTGCGACATGCGTTGCAAAAACTCATCGTCGCCTAGCTCGTGCGTTTGCTCGTGTTCCTCAATGCGCTCGTATAGTCGCTGCTTAATGTATTTCGGCTGCGGCGGTATCTCACTAGGCGTTGCGCCCTCGACGTGCGCATCGAAAAAGTCACAAGCAATTTTGCCTGTGGCATCGGAAAATGTACTCACGGTATCATTCGCCGCGTGATAAATTGCGCTCTTTCGTGCGTCGTGTTCAAGCGTAGGCAAGTTTTGCGCGCGTGCAAGCTTCTCGAACGCGTCAGCGCTTGCTGTGCTTGCGGCGTGTAGCTTCTCCTCGTAATCTTGCAGCTCATCAGCTGTTACATCGAACACTTTCACCGCGCTGTCCTATCTTGCATAGATTGCAAGCTTGCTTGTACAAGCTGCGCGCCTTTAGCCTTCTTTCTGTCTTGCTTTAGCTGCTCAAGCTCATCATCTTTATAGCCCAAGTCACGCAGCGGAATATCACTATCAGCCATCCACGGAAACGCCGCTATACGCTTCTGAACTGCATCGCTCATCGATACGGGCGATGGCGTAGATGGATTGGCAAAGAGTGCAGCAATAGCACTATCACGCACAACATCAGCATACGGCTTGCCCTCGCGCGTTGCCATGATAAGCGCGCCAACGTTGGAGAGTGCGCGTTTGCATGCGCTGATATAGTTGCTTATATCAATGATTGCATCTTCCTGCGAAGCCAAGATTGCATCTGCGCTCGTTGGGTTGGTCGACGAAAAGCCAAGAGATGAAAGCGGGACATTAGTTGCGTCGGAAAAAAGGCTTGCTAGCATACGCATGTAGTCGGTATGCGGCTGCATTTGTAGCTGCGGCAGTTGTCCGTATTGAGGCGTTGACCCTTCCTCGTTGGTTGTCGCAATAAGCAGCGAACCGATATACGAGCCATACGGCGTTTTTGCGAGCGCGCGTGCCGTGTCATCATTTGCACCAGCGAGATATTTCTGCGGTGCAGCAGCGAAGCTCGCGCATGCAGCCATGTTCATAAGCTCGCGCTGTGCATCGTCAACTAGGCTCATCACGGTATGCGATATGCGCGACGAGCCAAACGGGCGCTCAAGCGTTGAATGATATGCGATGTGCTCCATCGGTACGCGCCCAAGCCCATGCTCGGATATATCAGCGAACCACTTGCCCTGTATGCGTGTAAGCACGATGACGCGCGTATCGTCGAACACGTATATCAGCGTCGGCTCTTGCTTGCGCGTTGACTTGTTGAGCGCACTATCGACAACCACAAGCCCTGCTCTGATACGCTTTAGAGCTTGCGAGTAGAGTGCCGCAGCACTTGTCGCGGGATAGCCTGATATGATAACGCTGTTCTCACCTACGCTTATATTGCCTTTGGTTACTGTGATAAACGCCACTGAATGCCTCAGCGATGACTGCACGACCTTGCGCATCAAGTTATCAATGTCGTTAAGGCGCCCGATTGCATTGAGTGATCCCTCAATCCCTTTGTCTGTGCATGAAAAGCCCTCGAACTGCACATGGTCAGCCCACCAATTTACGCATTTAGCAGCCCAATCGATACGCGGGTTTAGCTTCTTTCTAAACTCGGGGGATACGCTCACGCCTAAGTCTTTCACGCCCATATCGCCATTGTAGTAGCTATCGCGCAGCACGTTTGTCGGCAAATGACGAGCCCACGTATCGACAAGCTGCGCAACCATCGCGATATCGTCGCTGCTCAAGCCGTCAGCACTTGCGATTTCTTTCGTTATCTGCATCAAAAGAATACCTCCATCGATTTTCTCTTTGAACGCTGCTTTGCTTTCCAAACAGCTAGCGCAGCCGCTTCAACGATATATGCGTTTTCACCGTCAAAGCCCCAACCGCCACTCTTGCCGATTGCACGCTTGTAGCTCTGCATTGCGGCTGTTGTGAGCATATCTTCCTCATCGACGTCATCAGGCGCGTACCACTCGAGCTCTTTTTCCTGAATAGCGTCAAGAAAGCACACATTAGCTGCGATAACATCACCCGTGGACGGCTGCGAGATGTTGCGCTTCGGAATATCAGCTTTAACGCGATCAATAAAAGCAGCACTGCCGCTCTTGCCGTCAACAACAACGGGAACAGTTTGCGCGCGTGCCTTGACGAACTCCGCAAGCGCGATTTTCGCGCCCGTAGAAGCGCGATTGTCGACAAGCTCAACGTGCGTTTTATCGCCATCAACAAGCGCAACGCATACAGCGAACATTGAGCCGTCAACGTTGAACTTGATTGCGTACGCTCCTGCCTTGCCATTCGGCGTGCGCGAGCTCTTGCAAGCAAGCCATTCTTCTTGCGCGATGACTGGCGTGCCAATGCCTCCGAGCACATCTTGCGGCGCAAGCCATACGCCTAAGCAGTCTTGCGCAAACGCCAAGCGCCCAAGCTGTGGCAATAGTTCGCGGATAGCTTCGATGTTCGCAACACCCTCAACAAGTGACGGGTTCGCCTTGTACCAGCGCTTTTCATCGCCAACATCGCCAATCTCATCTAAGCCGTATTCGATGTAGCAAAACTTCTTGTCGGTGTTGCCAGCTTCGATAGCTTCGAGCGCTTCGTTGCGCATTGCTTCGAAACGGTCAGCGGTTGAGCCCGCGCGACGCGGCGTGCCCATGTATATGAATTGCGGGTTATGCATCGCGCCTGATGATGTTGTCGGAAGTATCGATTGCAAGTGCTCTGTTGTAACCTCTTGCGCTTCGTCCAGGATAACGATGTCGAATGTATTACCCATGCTTGCTTTTTTCGTGCGTGTCGCAAAGCATATGCAGCCCTCGAGCTTATTTTTGCCAAACGGACGAAACCAAAAGCCCTCTTGCGCCGTCTTTGATGATGTGCGAAAAAGCCTATTATTAAAGTACGGTATGCCGCGGCGATCATCGTGAACCTTCGTGCCTAAAATGCTGCGGAAGTCTTCAAGCGTTTTCACGATGATTTGATAGCTATGCACCGTCCACAGTATCTTTGCGCCAAGAAACGCCGCCAGCACAAGCGCATACCATTCAATGATGGTAGTTTTTCCAGCTTGACGAGGGATTGATAAGCACACACGACGATGAACAAATTGCCCTTTGCTATCAATCGCGCTTATGTGCGTTAAATCGCGTTTTTGCCATTCAAGAAGCGTTTTACCTGCTTTTGCTGCGACAATCTCAACGAGCGGCTCAAGCGACGTGTGCGACGGCTGATATAAGCTATACCGAGGCTTGAGCGGTAATCTTGGCAATTGCTGCTCCAATCTCATCGTTCGCAGCTTCTTCGTCACGTTCGCGCTGCTTAGCTTCGAGTTTTTCGATGTCGTCGCAAGTTGTACGATATTCCTTTACGATTTGCGCGATGTTGCGCGGGTCAGCAATAAGCATTTGCTCACGTAATAGATCGCGTGCCTCGCGCAAACGGGCAAGCGTGTTCTGATAGCTTGTTTCGGTCATAGGCTGCACTTTCAACGAGCCATATGCAATAGTCTCATCGCTTAGCTTCTTAGCATAAATTTGGACACAGCGAGGCGTTATGCCAAGATTGCCAGCGATTGTTGCCGTCGGTATGCCGCGCGTAATTGCTTGCTTGATGTACTCGATGTTCGCTTTAGAGAGTGCTTTGCCCATGCTTTACCCCTAGAAATAATCGCCCAGCTATTCGCCTATTTTCGCCCTTTTGAAAAAATGGCTCTATGCCGTCGAGGCAAGCCAGCGACAAGGCGCCCAGGGTCATCCACTGATGCCTATGACCTGCTACAACAGTGCTACCACTGACGCGAACGAAAGATTACTTTTTCGCTTTGATTTTCATTCGAAATAATTTTATTTGATTTTTCTAAATTGCATTTGCGATGCGACGCCTGCACGTTCCCCCTCGCCAGCGCTGCCTGCTCTGCTGTGGCGTACGGACCAGCCCAGCACTGCTGCTGCGCATTGTACAAGCGTAGCCAGTACCTGCTAACAGGCACGACCTCATCACACTCGAAGCTATCGGGATGCTTGGCAGGAAGCCCATAATTGATAGGCTTGCCACATAATGCGCAAGGAAAGCTTTGAGCTTTCAGCCAAGCAATAAGCTTACGCCTCGCGTTGCCATTGCGCACTCTCGGGTTATATGCCGCCATACTTGCCCCCATCGCTTAATTATGCGCAGGCAATTATTAACAACCGCCCCCGCTATTTTTAAGCGGCACTAGCGCCATTTGGGCGTACGTAAGGAAAAAGTCGAAGCAATGCGCACCAGTGCCGCAAAAAAAATAAAGCTACAAGGTTTCCCTCATAGCTTTACAAAATACACATTACCACATATAAACTTGCTCAAAGCTGCTCATACTTGCTCAAACTTGCTCAAAGCTGCTCATGCGCTATATGCCAGTGCACGAGCTTTCATCGGTAGCTAGTGTGCCTGACGCTCTTTCATGTCTTTACGAATAAGCTCTTTTAGATATGCATTTTGTTTTGGCTGAGCGCAAACCCACTCATACAAATCCATATCATCAGGAAAGAACACGATGTGCTTAGCTTTAGTATTACGGCGTTTATAACTCGCATTAGCGCGCTTTTGTGCTTCACTTACCATTGTTCTTTCCTTTCGTAATAAACCAAAACGCAACATCAACAACTACAAATACAATAATTAACGCGATGATGGTTGTAATATCCATAATTTCCCCTTTCATACTAAATTTAATGTGTGATATACTACAGGTAGCCTGCAAGAGGCTGATGTATCAACCCCTTGCAAAGCTTTTGTGCTTAAGGCTCTCGGTTTGGTTGCTTAGAGCCTTTTTCTTTTTCTCTCCTTTCTAAATACCTGATTATCAAATGTGATAATACTTTACTGACGATTTTCGCTATTACAATTTCAATTATTTCCATTTCTCACCTCCTTTCTTATGTATATTATTATACTATACTCTCTATATATATGCAGCTAGATTTGCATTTCTTCACAACTCCGCCACAACTAAATCATTCATCTTTTTGCTTCAAAAAGTCATCAAGTGTTGCTTGCCCTACGCCAGCAATCGCATGCTCTAAGCCTAAATAATCGACCATATCAAGCGCATAGCGCACATTACGCCTAGCTGTAATCACTGGTATCGCAAAATTACGCGCTATTGCTTGCCAGGAACGATCAAGCAAGTAATGCTGTTCAGTGCACTCACACGCTTGCAAGTGCACAAGCTCGCTTAGTCCATGAGATGTACCCTCGCCATAAAGCACACTTAATGCAAGCTGATACAGCGCCTTGTCCTGTTCATACACTTCACGCTTGCGTTGTGTAAGTACTAGGCGGCTATCTATCTGCCGAGTAAAATCGCTATGCTCACTTGTGCGTACACTCATCTCATAGCTTTGCGCTTTCAAGCCCTCGCGCTCTTTTAATCGCTTGAGTTCGTATTCAATAGCACGCATCTCTTTGCACGCATCACGTGCAGCGCTGAAAAGCTCATGTGCGTTTGTATAGTCGGCTAAGTGTGTACTGCGCTTAATCTGCATGCTAATCCTCTCATACTATATCTAGTACTTAAACGCCAACCTCGCCCCATATCTCGATATGCAAATAAGAGCGCTCTGCATTGACTTTCGTCGTGTGCTCAATCACAACCTGCGCATCGTCGTGCCAAAACCCTAGCTCGGTCATGATATCTTTGAGCGCTTTTTGCAGATTATCAAGGTCAGGGCGCGCAACGCGATATTCCACAAGGCTCTTTTGCGTCTTAGGGCGCTGAAAAGCCCACACCACATTGAGCTGTAATGCCCCCTCAATAGGTTGCTTAGGTATCGCAGCGGCAAGCATGCACTTAATAAGCATCTTTGCTTCTTTGAGCTTAGGGGGGTCATAAAATATCGGACGACCATGCACAACACTAACTTTGTGCTGTTGAGCCGTCGTCGTCGGCACGTTGAAGTAAAATGTGCGCGCCAGCTTCTTATCATTTAGCTTCTTCATCGTTATTCCTTAAATCGTAATAGCTTAGCTCATTTATAATCGTTGTAAACGCATTTACACCAGCGCACTCGTAGTGCTTAATCAAGTGCTCCTTATCAAAGCGCGACGTGAGCACTGTCAATCGTTTAGCGCTTATGCGTGCTGTGAGCAGGCTATATAGCTTTGCAAGCGTATCAGCATTTTTAGGCTCACTACCAACACCGCATACGCTTAGCATATCCACATCATGCGCCTCATCGTATAGCTCATCGCTTGCAAGTAGCTTATGCGCTTGAACGTATCTTGACGATATTGTACTAAACATCGCATACATCACAAGCTTAGCTGCTAGCGCTTCGCTTGTGTCATCTATGCTATGCATAAGCAGTGAGCGATGCGCTTTCAAGCGCTCAAGGTAGCCACTGTACTCAAGCTTGCGGTATACGTATGCATCAGGCACTCCGATAGTACTAAATGCGTTTGTAGTAAGGCTCATAGAGCATTCTGTGGGCTTGTGCTTTGCTTTGTGTTGCGGAGAGGCGTTTGATTGCGATGAACAAAAGCACGGACGAAAGATGCGTTGCTTGATGCTCCCCATTGTGATCTCAACATAGAGCAAAGGTTTTCCACAACGCTTGCAATACTCTTGCGGCAGATTGACGGGCGGTTTTATAAGTTTTTCACAATTTGTCAACATAGTTTTCAATACTCGCCTTTCGTCTAGCTCTGAACTAAAAGCTCGTTTAGATCAAATTCAAAACGTTTTAGTAGCGCGCCATTTTCGTAGGATGGCGCGCCTATATACTAGTAATGAATATATATAAAGTACTTAGTTGTCATTTCTTACTTTTCTTTTTCTTTAGGGTTATTAGGGGTTTTTCTTTTTCTTTTCTTTCTTTACGATTTTCGGCTAGAACGGCAAGTCAAACGACGCCATCTCAAGCCTGCGATCCACTTCCTCGGGTGTTAGCGGTGCAGGCGGCGTCTGTGGCGCTTGCGTAGGCGCTGGGGGCGTCTGCGGGCTTACTGCGGGCGCTTGTGGCACTTGTGGCGTTGCTGGCGGCGTTTGAGGCATTGGCGGTACGCTTGGTTGCGCTTGTACGCTTGCTCTGCTTACTGTGGCGGGCGTGGCGGCGGCATTGTAGCTTGGTTGGTATGTTTGTGCGTTTTGAGTTGAATACGTACCTTGTGCGCCATTCTGTGCGCTCGGCTGTGAAGCTGTTTCCACGGTGTCGGCGTATACGCTTACTCGTGAGCGTTTAGTGCCGTCTTGCGCTTGCCATGTGGAGTAATGCAACTTTCCGTCAACAAACACCCTAGCGCCTTTGTGTAGCCGCCCTGCTATCGCATCGCCGTACTTCCCGAACACGGCAACATCGAAAAAGTTCGGCACTCGCTCCCATTCGCCTGTAGCGCGGTTTTTCACGTTATCGTCAACAACAATGCAGAAGCTGCATATGATGGTTGAGCCGCTTGTTTTGATTTCCGGGTCACGCGCTAAATTACCTGATAAACTAACCGAGTTGATTGCCATTATTCTCCTCCCTGTCCTGATAATCCCATTTCTGACTGGTCGTATAAGCCCTGAAAATCACTCGGGAACGCTTCACGCAAAGCATGCACGATAGCGACCTTGCGTATCATCGTTGCAGGCTTGCTTGCCCACATGGCGTTCAGTGTGCCGTCTGTTTTACGAGCAGCGTATTCGTTGAAAGAAACGGAATCGTAAATCGGCACATCATAGCCTTGCACGTACACTTTGCACCAGCCGCCGATTAGCATTTCATCGCCGAACGTTGCGCTTCCTTCACGCTGGTCAACAGCATTGCCACGCTGAACAATAATGCCTGCCTGCATGCCTTTGAACAGCGGGTTTGATTGCGCACGTTTGGTGAAAACGTCTTTGCCAACAATGAAAGTAGCTGGGTAATCGCCGTATTTGGTGATGAATATTTCCCGCGTAAAAGGGTTCAATTTCTGCGCCCTGGCTAGCTCAATGAAAAGCTTGATCTCTTTATCCGTGATCCGTGGGTTTGAAGATATTGTATTAATAATGTCCTCGCGAGTGAGTACTACTTCACGCCCTTCGGCATCTTCATACTTTACAAGCGCACACGGTTCTTTCTTAGCTTTTTCAGCTTTGACGATGGAGGCGGGTTTTTCTTTTACAGACGCAATTTCCGCAGGTGATACCTCGATTGCTTCGTTCTTACTTGCCATTGTTCTCTCCATTCAGTAGTTTCATTGCTTGTGCAGGCTTTAGCTGCGGTAATACGTCTTGAGGCTTACATCCACGAACAAGCGTGCCGATTGGCTCTTTCTCTGACGGCTTACACCCGGGGATAACTTCATTTACACCGTCAAGTACCATATCGTCCTTAATGCGCTTGAAAGCCTTAGCAAAGAGCGGTTCAATTTCGTAATACGTCTCAAACATATGCGCACCTTCATCGCCTAGGCGCTTGTAGGCTTCTTCAGCGTAAACGTCTTTCAAGCGATGACGCTCGATAGTGCCGCCACATGCTGTTAAGTAGCCGTAAAAAGCCTGTTCATCAGTGATAATGTACTCATCTTTTGCAAAGCGCAAAGAGAGCGTGCCTACTTCGGTGCCGCCGATGTTCAAGCGCTTGCGGTCTATGCCCTCTGCATCAAATTGCGCCTTGAGTTCGTTTTCGCAGGTAGCGCGCACTTTATCCAGCTCGCTCTTAACTGCTTTTTGTAGTGCCGTAAGCACTGCAAGCTTCTCGAGTTCTTTCATTGGTCTATCCTTTCTACTTTGACTTTACTATCTGTTGAGCGGTGTATATTGCCTGTTCAGTCGTGGGTATCACATAAAACGCCATAATGCTCAAAAACACAACGGTGCTGATGATTACGCCTATAAGCATGCCTAGCGTGAATTGCAGGCGCTCACGCTTGCGTTGATTGTGCTTGTCGCTTGCGAAATCGTGATATATAATGTTTTCCACGCTACAGGCGCGAGTGCGAACATTACGACTTATGCGTCGGTTATTTCGCAAGCTTGCATCGTTTGACGTAGTCATCTAGCACCTCCTTTGTAAAGAGTGGGTGTTTATGCCCAGGCAATTTAATGACTGGTAGGGAGTTCAGCTCGCGTCTGGTTAGCGCTCGAAGCAAGTGCTCCGATACGCCCATATAGTGCGCCGCTTCCTTTGTAGTCATTAGCAGCTTGTCTGTGCGGCGCATACGTTTCCCCCGTTCAATACATGCTTTTCGATAAAATAGCGCTGACCTTTGCCTGTGACTTTTGGCGTGCGCTGAAGCGTCGTGTGCCCGTCTGCATGTGATATAACCGTTTCCTTGATTACGAAAAGCCCTAAATCAACGGCGCGCTGCGTCGGTACATTGTGATTGCTTCCGTGGCGGCATAAGTAGCCGTCCTGGCGTAAACGTTCGAAAAGCCTGTTTTGCCCGATGTCGACGCCATTTTGACGCATCAGCTTGGCAAGCTCGCCGATGAGGCAGGTGTTTTTTGATACGCTTACGGCGTCGCAGAACAGCGCCTTCGGAGTGAGCTCTTCAATGAGTGCATCTTTGCGTTTGAGCGCTTCATCTGCGATTTTAAGTGCTCGCGCCATAATCTGTTCAGGCGTTTCGTTTTCGCTTGTGAGCATGTATCCGCCCTGACGACGCAATGCCGGGAGCACTTCGCTTGTGATCCAGCGCTTGAAACGTTTCGCGCTTGGAAGCTTCGATGAGAGCACTAAGCTATACAAGCCGCTCTCGTTGATTATGTACACGTCGCGTCCTTGACCTGAGTCGGTGAAACGTCGGGTCAGCTTATCCTCATCATCAACATGCCGCTTTAGTGCGTCTGATGTATCTTTGTAACCGAGCACTTCTGCTACGTCTTTGCCAACGAAGTAAACCGCTTCGGCGTCTTTGATTGTGCGAATGTCGCCGAATTCCGCACTCGTGAAAAGTTGGATGTTATTCATCGTTGCTCCTTAAACTTGCGTATTTCCAGCTGTATTGCTAGCTTGTTTCTCGCATTGGTACAAGCTATACAGTTGTGCATGTATACATCCCCTGAAACAGCATCCCGTTGTCCTTTCGCGCCTACGGCGTGCTCTAGGTGTTCTTGCGCCTTGGCATCTAGTAAGCTAATCGCAACAGCTGTTTCCTCGTCGTTTAGCTCGGTCATGTATTGCTTAATCTTTCTTAGCGCTCTGTCTTCAAGTTGGCGGATGCGGTCGGGTGTAATGTCAAATTTTGGCGCGATTTCTTCATACGCGTAGCACTTTCCGCTGTTCAAAAGCCCGTAACGCTTTTCGATAATTGTGCGTTCGCGTGCATCAAGACTGCTTACGAGTGCTTCTTGAAGCAGTCCATAGTACGTTAAAAGGGTTGGCGCCTGATCGTTGCTCATATCGTTTGCAACGATTGAAAGCTTGGCTTTTGCTTGCTCATAGTACGGCTTTAAGTGGTCAAACACTGCTACAAGTAACCGAGCCTCGCCCCCTGTTAATTTGTGTCCTGCCATGCTGTTCTCCTATCTGCTAGGTAGGCTTTAATTGCTATCCATGCGCTAAAACAAAGCACTGCACATCCAATCAAGCGATACAGAAGCTCTGGCGGCATTGCACATAAGTAGTCGAATAAGCTCATGACTGCTCCTTATCGTTTCTGATGTCGATTAGCGTCTTGAGGATGTCTATCCACGACGCATCCACTAAATGCTGAAATGCTTCAGCAGCAAACTCTTCCGTTTCGCTTGCCGTCATGCCAAGCTCTTTGCCGATAACTTCAAGCGTCTCGATCTCGTGCGTGCCAACGCCGAATGCGGATGTCAGCACATCACATTCAGCCATAGGCAGATTGAGCATGTGATGAAACACGATGCCGCTTAGTACCTCCATGTGATCGGCTGTGAGCTGGTCAAGCGTATAATCGCTAAATGAGCGCTCAAGCACTCTTCGTGTAAGGTTTAGCAAGCCTTGTGATGGTTTTTCTTTCATGATTGCATCCTTCCGTTTTCGATGTCGTCCATCGTCTTAACCAGGTCTAGCTGCGCAGCTTGTGTTAATCTGATTAATGCTTTTTTTTCGGCTTGATTAAACTCACAGAACTTTCGCGCAAGCGCGCTACTGTCGCGCTCGGACAAGCCGACCAGCAAGTGATGAAACACGATGCCGCTTAGCACTTCCATGTGCTCGGCTGTAAGCCTCTTGAGCCTACCTTCTCTAAATAAGCGCGTAAGCACTGACCACGTAAGGGCTAGTAAGCCTTGCGATGGTTTTTCGTTCATGTTTGCTCCTTGTCTCTTATCCATAATGCTCCGCCGCAGAAACCAAGCTTTATTTCCAGTAGCTTTGGCAGGATTAGCACCTCTGCGTCCGATGCAATCCCGCTTTCGATCTTGTCAATCAGGATGTGAATTGCTCGCTCAAGCTCTTTGCTTAAATCGAAGCTTGTTTCATCCATGGTTACTCCTTTCGTTTAGTGTTTCATTGCTATGCAGTTTTCAAGGTGCGGTGCTAGTTAAACTAGCGTTGTGGTGCAAAAAAAATATTCTCGTAATTTTTGCTTAAAAGCGTGCATATGCGCTTTGCTTGCGCAATCGTAGCGACGCTTGGGTCTTTTTCAATCTTTACATATGTAGGACGAGAAATACCAAGTTCATCAGCCATAAACTGTTGAGTATAACCAGCCTGCACGCGGGCTTGTTCTAATGTTTGCGTTACCGTCATTATTACCTCCTTTCTTGCTTGTTTCACTATCGCTATGTTAGAATATCTAGCATTGCTTGTCAAGTACAAGTTACATATAATGTATAAAAAAGTTTGCAAAGGGGCGTTTAGTATGTCTATTAGGCAAAACATCATCAAGTTGCGTGAGCAACAAGGCATTACGCAAGAAGAATTGGCAAAAATTGCTGGGGTATCTCGTGGCGCAGTTTCGCAATGGGAAGGTGGCTTTTCCGAGCCTCGCATGGGGGCTATACAAAAAATTGCCGACCACTTTCATATTTTAAAAAGCAACCTTATTGAAGATAACGGCATGAACGGTACAACTTCCATCCCATCACTTCACAAGCTCACGCCTGTTGCAAGCACAGCAACGCTTCCCCTGCGCACGCTTGGCAAAGTGCACGCTGGTGTTATGGATGACACAGACACCGCAGACGATACCTATATACAAGTACCTGCGAACGTACTATCTATGTACCCTGACGCTTTCGTCTTGCTCGTTGAGGGCGATTGTATGAGCCACGTAATACCTGCTGGCTCGCACATTGTAGTTGCGCCGCACAAAGAGCCTGCTAACGGCGCGATTGTGGTTGTGCGCGATGAGGCTTACGAGGCTATCATGCGCAAGTACTATCGTGGCTCAAGCTCGCTTATGCTTAGCCCTGATAGCTTTAGCGATGAGTACGAGGATATGATTATAACCGCAGATGAGGACGTGAGCTTGATAGGCGTTGTTGTATGGTGGCAAGCATCGCATGTGTTGTAATTAGCGAAAGAGAAGCGTAAGAAATGGGCTTAAAAGAAAAAAGTAAGGAGATAACGATGGATTTTGAAATGCAAGTAAAACAAGTAGCAGACAAGGTACGCACGCTTGCTGATAGCATCGAGACAGAAGAAGCAACTAAAAACGCATTTATCATGCCTTTCATCGGAGATGTACTTGGTTATGATGTATTCAACCCTAAAGAGGTAATCCCTGAATTTACGGCTGATGTGGGCTTAAAGAAAAGCGAAAAAGTCGATTATGCACTTGTGCTTGACGATCAAATCCAAATCCTGATTGAGTGTAAAAAAGTAGGTGCTCCGCTATCACTTGAAAACGCGAGCCAGTTATATAGGTATTTTGCCTGCACAAAAGCACGTATTGGCGTGCTTACAAATGGGCAAATCTGGAATTTTTACATGGATATAGATGAAGCAAATAAGATGGACTCAAAGCCATTTCTTGTTTTAGACCTTTTAGATATAGACAAAAACTTACTACCTGAACTGCAAAAACTCACAAAGCCATCATTCGATATAAGCTCGATTGCAAGCACAGCCGAAGAGCTTAAATATGTAAGCGCCATCAAACGCGCCGTAAGCGATGAATTTAAAATGCCATCAGATGATTTCGTACGCTTGCTTGCGTCACATGTATACGATGGACGCTTAACAAAAAGCGCAATGATGAAATTCAATCCATTGGTTGAAAAGGCGTTGAAGCGTTTCCTCAATGACCAGGTAAACGATAGATTAACAACAGCCCTGGGCGCGGATCAAAAACAAGCCGAAGATGAAGCGCAAGCGCAAACTGATACAGAAGAAGAGGTTGCCGAAGTAAGCGAGATTGTCACCACGACAGAAGAAATAACGGCATATAACATAATACAAGCAATTTCCTGTTCAGAAGTATCGCCTGAACGCGTAACATTGCGCGATGCAAAGACGTATTGCGCCATTTTCCTTGATGACAATAACCGCAAGCCAATCGTGAGGCTGCTGTTTAACCATAAACAAAAATATATAATGCTCTTTAAAAATGCAGAACCACTTGATAAAACTCCTATCGAAGCCTTAAATGAAATCTATAAATATGCAGGTCAAATACGCGAAGAAGTGCAATATCTTCTAACTAAATAACCAGGTGTGGAGGAATTGTGTGCGTCATTCTTTAGTACTTGTATAGGTCACTAGATGTGACATAATGTACATGTAAGGAAGCAAAGGGCTTCACGTTAAAGGAGAAAAAAATGAACACAGTAGAAAAATTACAAGCAGCAAAAACCGCACAAGAACTCCTCGAAGTAGTCGATGAGCTTGGATACCAAGGATGCGAGGACGGGCTGTACATCCCCTGCATCGATTGCACAGTGCACGTAAGCAACGCCAACATCGCTGAATACTTAGGGCTTGACACTGACGACGCAGAGGAGATTTGCGAAGCCTACGAGAAGCACGAGGAAGAAGTGGACGCACACTTCCTCTTTGAGCACAAGGACGACATTGTTGAGGCGGCAAAGGCAAGCGATGAGGCTTAATGCCTCATCAGCCCATAAAGAGGAGTGAATTGCAATGAAGTGGCTTATCACAATCGACGACTACAGCGACTATGCAAAAGACGGATGGGAGTTCCCAAAGCACTATACCGAATGGGATCAAAAGCTTACCGGAACTCTTGATGATGCAATCGAGCGAGCGACAGAAATATTGGGCTGGGATGAACATAAAATCGCTTGCATATCCGTCTACAATCCTGAATGGCAAGAATATGAGGATATCTCGTCAGTGAGCAACGTGCCTGAATACATCGAGAAGCGTACTCCTAATTGCCGCAAAGAAGAATATGCACAATATGCACGTGAGTATGAAAGCATAAACGAATTTTTGAAGGCTGACCTTGATGAATGGGATTGCTACTTTGAAGTGTATCCAGACGGCGATGAAACGTACATGGAGCTTGCTGGTGAGCATTACCACGTGTGCAAGGGCGACTTCGAGAAGCTTAACGAGAAGGAGCAAGCGAAGCTGTTCAAAGCCGTGAAAGAAGAAGTTCGCACGCGCACCATCGGCGATGACGAGATGCATCGCGTTGAAAAAGTAATAAATTTTGATCCAGCGAAGTATGAATACGACGATGAAGAGGATGAGAACTAATGCGCACTAAACTTGAATTTTGCGCCTTTCGTCACGAGCTCGGATTGACAATTGAGGAGCTCGCAAGCAGGCTAGGCGTAACAGGACGCACCGTAATGCGCTGGGAGAACACAGACGATGAGGAGCACTACAAGCCCACAAACGCCGCATGGGCGATGATTGACGAGCTCAAACGCTTGCAAGAGCTATCATGCGCTGAGGCTATCAATCGCGTGCATCAAATTGAGCACGAGCTTGGCAAGAAGCCCACAAGCGTACAGATTAGCTACTTCACATCACAAGCAGACTACGAGGAGCACCACCGCCCGAAAGATGGCGGCACATGGCGCACAGCGAACGCGAATGCGCGATTAACAGCACAGGTCTTGCGTGCACAAGGGTACAGCGTGAAGTACGTTGCCGCAGTTGATGGCGCTGTTTATAAGTACCTGCATGAATAAAAAAGCGGGGAGCACGTATGCTTCCCCGCCTAGTCCGTATTGAAAGTATAGCACATGAGTGTATCAAAAACAAGAAGTGGCACGTGGCGCGTGCGCATCGATGTCGGCAACAAGCTTGACGGTACGCGCTCAACTGCCTCGAAAAACTTCAAGACAAAGCGCGAGGCTATCGCGTACGAAGCATTGATGCGCGAAAAGGTGCGCTCTGACGTGGTAATACGCGACAAAGTGCGCCTAGACGATTATGTGCTTGATTGGTATTTACCCGATATTGCTCCTCGTGTACGGCATAGCACGCTTGTAGCCTATAAGGCTGACCTGCGCAAACGCATACTACCTATGCTTGCAGGGTACTATATCAGTGACATAACAAACTCCGATATTCAACGCATGATAGATGCATGCTCAACGCCTAAGCTTGCAAGGCGTGCGCGTGAAGTGCTGCGCCAAGTGCTTAACCACGCGAAAGCACACGACTTCGTGCACGAAAATGCCGCCTGTGGTACGTTTAAGATACCGCCGCCAAACGTATACCCAGATGAGCACAACGGCACATGGCTCACGTCGTTTGAGGCGATTGATGCCTACCTCGACAAATTGCAAGGCTCGGCGTTCTATCTACCTGCGCTTATCGGTTTATCGCTCGGACTTCGTAAAGGCGAGATTTTCGCGCTAAATTGGGAGGACGTAGACTTTTCACGCCGTCTTGTGCATGTGCGACACACTTATGTGCTCGAAGATAGCGGCTACAAGCTTATGCCGCCAAAGACGCGAGAAAGCGTAAGGAGCATACCTATCCGCGAAAGGCTATATATAGAGCTTAAAGAGCTAAAGGCGGCGCAGAACGCAAAATACAAGCGCGTTAAAGGCGCGATTGTCGTCAATAGGTATGGCAATAGACGTAGTCCTGAGAAAGCCGCTAAAACGTGGCACCGTTATGCCGCTTCTCACAGCATCGAGTATGTAAGCTACTTAAACATGCGCCATAGCTTTGCAACGTCGTGTTTGAACGCTGGCATTGATGTTACTAAGGTAAGCAAATTGCTCGGGCATACCAACATTACGACCACGGTTAAGCGTTATGTTCGTTTCAAGCCTGACGATTTAGTGCAAGATTTCCGCAGGCTATAATGCGGTTTTTCGCGTGATTTCGCGGTCACATTTCGGTCACATGATTTTTTTATCATAGAAAGACACAAAACGGTCACCCCAGTTGACAACGGAAAAACGCAATTAGTAACATTTAGCGCAATGCAGGAAATAAAGCTTATTGATTGCGCACTGTTTGCGCAGGTCAGAATATGTAAATGGAGTAGTTAAGAATGGTGGAGCCTAGGGGGATCGAACCCCTGACCTCATGGCTGCCAGCCATGCGCTCTCCCAGCTGAGCTAAGGCCCCACAAAATAAGGTAAGTGCAACTATAACAGAAAATCAAACAAGGTCAAGTACGAAGCGCAAGAAAGCAAGGCAATTACGCACACGTAGAAACTTCTGTATTTATGCCACCATGTTGCAGAAGTGGTCGCAGCAAGTAACGTACTTACGCATACGTCTACTCATCTGCTTTTCTCTAAAGAGGCAGTGTTGTTAACAGTGCCACCTCAAAGCCTTTACGCACACGTACTGGTGTCTGGTGCGAGCAAAAGTGCTACAGCGGTTGCAGAAATTCCCTCTTCACGCCCCTCAAAACCAAGATGCTCAGTAGTAGTTGCTTTGATTCCTACACAGCTTGTTGTAATGCCCATTGCCTTCGCAACATTCTCACGCATTGCTTCCCGATAAGGAGACATACGCGGGCGTTGCGCAACGATAACCGAGTCAATATCAAGAATCTGAAAGCCAGCCTGCACAATGCGCTTAGTGACCTGCGCAAGCAGCGACAGCGAGCACACATCGCGAAACTGCTCAGACGTATCGGGAAAGAGCGCCCCAATATCTCCCATACGAGCAGCTCCTAACAACGCATCCATAATAGCGTGCGTAAGTACATCGGCATCTGAATATCCAAGCAAACCGTACTCATACGGAATAGCAACGCCACCAATAATAAGCTTGCGCTCGGGTGCAAATTGATGCACGTCATAGCCTTGTCCAATACGCAAACGAGAAAACGAGTTGGCACTACTCATGATGATGCTCCCCCGCTATTTTGGGGCTCTCACCTACGTTATTGCTGGTTGCGGAGCTGTTGGTGGTGGCGTGGGATGTGGCGATTGCGGAGCTGGTACTGGTTACGGCGTTACCACGTTCCTCAGCGCTGCCACGTTCCTCAGCACTATCACATGCCGCATCACTGCCACGTTTCGCGGCGTTATTACTGGTCACGGCACTGCCACCTTCCGCAGTGCTATCGCACTGCTTCGCAGAATCACACGTTGAGCGAAGCATAGTCGACATCGCGGCACATAACAGCTGGTAATCTTCAGGAACAGTAAGTTTAATGTTGTCGCGAGAACCTTCGACAACTAATATACGACCACCTAAACGCTCAATAAGCGAAGCATCATCGGTTCCAATAAAGCCTTCAGCAAGCGCTGCACAATGCGCGCGCCTATAGACACCCGTGCGAAAAACCTGAGGTGTTTGTGCATTCCAAATAACACTTCTATCAGGTGTTCCAACAATAAATCCGCGCTCAACAATTTTAAGTGTATCAATAGCTGGATACGCTACCACTGCACCGTCAACATCAATATTGCCCTTAACGGTAGAAATCGTATGCGCAATAGTGCTGGGCATAATAAGCGGACGCGCGCCATCGTGCAACACAACAAATTCAAAGTCGTCATCGACATACTCAAGGCCCGAAAATGCGCTTTCTTGACGCGTTTCACCTGCTGGCGCAAATACAATAGGCGTTACAAACGAATACGGATCAATAGCGCGTTTTTTATATTCAGCTTGACGATGTTCAGGACACACAATAATGATTTTTCCAACGTCTCCAACAGCGTCAAACGATTCACACGCCCACGTTAAAACAGGCTTTCCACCGAGCTGAACCAGCTGCTTACCACCTGCTGCACGAAAACGCTCGCCAACACCTCCTGCAAGCACAATTGCCGCCGTCTGTGGATGCGCTGATAAGCTTCCCTGCACAACGCGCGCAGATGAATCAGGCTTATATCCTTGAATAAATGATACTGATTCTTGCATGTCATTAAGCAAGCGTGCAATATCAGACGATTCAAACATACCGCAACTCCTTTTATCTACATGCAATGTGCTCTTATGCAGTGCATTCATGGCGCTTGCGTGTGCGTACAGGCACACGCACTATTACGCTTATGAATCAAGGTGTGCGCCTGCACTATCATTGGTATCTTGTTCTACGTATAAACTAGAGTCAGCGCATTCTAAATTCAAGCCGCTGAGCAACGGCAATTCTTCTTCTTTCAAGCTCTCATTCAATTCAAGTTCAGGAATTTCACCCTCGCGCGCATCAAACGTGAGCTTGCCGTCTTTAGCATCAACATATACTATCTGACCTGGCTTAAACTTATCTTCAAGAATACCTTCCGATAAAGGATCTTCAAGTAAGCGCTGAATAGCACGGCGCATAGGACGCGCACCCAGTGTTTTGTCGAAACCGTCTTTCGAGATAAGCTCGCAGGCAGCACGCGACAAATCGATAGACATACCACGTGCAATAAGACGTTTACGCAGTTCGTTTACCATCAGCTGAACAATATCAAGCATATTGTCTTGTGTAAGCGCTTTAAATACAATAATATCATCCAAGCGGTTTAAGAACTCAGGCCTGAACAGCTTTTTCAGCTCACTCATTACACGTGAATTGATTTCCTTATCAGATAAGCCCACTTCTTCATCAGACGTAAAGCCCAACGAATACGTAGTAGCAATTTCACGCGCGCCAACGTTACTTGTAAGAATGATAACGGTGTTGCGGAAATCAACTGTTCTGCCTTGACCATCGGTCAGGCGTCCTTCTTCAAGTACTTGAAGCAAAATATTAAACACATCGGGATGCGCTTTTTCAATTTCATCAAATAGTACAACCGAATACGGACGCTCGCGAACGGCTTTGGTAAGCTGACCGCCCTCGTCATAACCAACATATCCCGGAGGCGCGCCCACTAAGCGAGCTTCAGAATACTTCTCCATATACTCTGACATATCAACGCTAATCATGGCATGCTCATCGTCAAACAAAAATTCCGCAAGCGACTTTGCAAGCTCAGTTTTACCAACACCTGATGGGCCAAGGAAAATAAACGATCCGCTTGGTCTATTCGGGTCTTTCAATCCAGCGCGAGAACGACGAATAGCACGAGCAAGCGCTGTTACTGCTTCATCTTGTCCAATCACACGCTTATGCAATACCTCTTCCATGCGCAGTAATTTTTTCGTTTCCGACTCGGTTAAATCACGCACAGGAACACCACTGGTAAGCGATACAACATCAGCGATATCACTTACTTCAACATTGTAAATCTCAGCTTTGAGTTTCTCTTTCCACGCACGCTGAGCTTCATCTCGCTGATTGCGCAAATCAACTTCCTGATCTCGCAACGTTGCTGCCTTTTCAAAATCTTGCTTGGCAATGGTGCGCTCTTTCAAAACTCGCAAACTGCGAAGCTTGTCATCGATCTTGCGCAAATCTTTTGGTTCAGTCATATTGCGAATACGCAGGCGCGCACCTGCTTCATCAAGCAAATCAATAGCTTTATCAGGTAAAAACTTCTCAGGCATATAGCGGCGCGAATACGTTACTGCCGCATCCATCGCTTCATCAGAGTAGCGCACGTGATGAAACGCTTCATACTTATCGCGCAAACCTTGCATAATACGCAACGCTTGTTCTTCAGTTGGCTCAGACACCGTAATAGTTTGAAAACGACGTGTAAGAGCAGCATCTTTTTCAAAGTGCTTGCGATACTCATCGAGCGTTGTAGCACCAATAATCTGAATAGCTCCACGCGACAAAGGCGGCTTAAGAATTGCTGCTGCATCAATAGAACCCTCAGCAGAACCTGCACCTACCAGCGTATGAATTTCATCGATAAACAAAATGATATTTTTTGCACGTACTACTTCTTCGACACATTTTTTCAAGCGATCTTCAAAATCGCCACGATAACGCGCTCCAGCTACAAGCGAGGGTAAATCGAGTGCCAAAACGCGCTTGTTGCTTAAAAGATCGGGTACCTGATTTGACACAATCAACTGCGCTAAGCCTTCAACAACAGCAGTTTTACCAACACCAGGCTCGCCGAGCAACACGGGGTTATTCTTTTGACGCCTTGAGAGCGTTTGCATCATACGCTCAATTTCTGTAGCACGTCCAATAACAGGATCCAGTTTGCCCTCGCGCGCTCGTTTTGTAAGATCAACGCTGAACTCATCAAGAATGCTTCCCCGCTGGTCGCTTTGTTCAGAATTAGCAGCATTACCCGCAAGCACAGGATCTTTGCCCATAATAAGGTTAAAGGTCATACGCAGTTGTTCAGGCGTTACATCAAGATGCTTCAAAATTTCAATAGCACAACCTTCACCTTGGCGCAAAATACCCAACAAGATGTGCTCGGTGGAAATGTAGCTTTGCCCAATACTCATTGCTTCGCGCAACGAGTCTTCAAGCACACGCTTAACGCGCGGCGTAAACTGTAAATGTGTGCTTCCATCTGCAACAACCTCTATGGTTGAAAGCTTAGTAATAAGCTGTTCAACAGCTTCAATAGTGACATTATTTTTCTGCAAAATATTAGCTGCAATACCGTCGTGTTCTTTGAGCAGCCCTAACAGCAAATGTTCAGTTCCTACATAAAGCTGATGGCGTAATCGCGCTTCATCTTGAGCAATAACCAGCACTTTACGTGCTTTATCGGTAAATTTTTCGAATGACATAGGCTTCTCCGCCTTTCATGCAAATCTTTTTTGGTTATCTTAGCACTCTTCATAAATGAGTGCTAATAAAACTATTTCTGACACCATAGTGACATAATACACACATTTCTACGCCAAAAACGTCTATAAAAGCTCTTTTCCACGTATAAATACCTGTTTAATTTCCAAATTTTTATCTAAAACAACAAAATCAGCAAAATAACCAGGTTTAATAAAGCCACGTTCATTATCAAGACCAAGTACACGAGCTGGATTTTCTGTTGCAGCTTTAAGGGCGCTCTCAAGCGCAATATTCATATCTTGAACAGCACACCGCAAGCACGTCATAAGATCGCTTACGCTTCCTGCCAGTGCACCTGCTGCAAGACGTGCTTCTTTTCCGTGGACAAATACTTCTTGTCCACCCAACTCATAGCTTCCATCTTCAAGGCCTGTAGCTTCCATGGTATCGCTTACCAGCACAATGCGATCATCGCCAAACAAGCCAAACATGCAACGAACCATAGCAGGGTGAATGTGTATACCATCGCAAATAAGCTCAACGGTACTATGAGATGCGTCAAAAGCTGCTGCAATAGGGCCCGGTGCGCGATGCAACAAAGGCGGCATAGCGTTACACAAATGCGTCACATGGCATGCTCCTGCTTCAAAGGCGTCGCATGCTTGCTGGTAATCGGCACAGGTATGTGCCAGGGAAATGCACACTTCATCATGCATTTCACGAATAAATTCAAGTGCGCCACGTTCCTCGGGAGCAATATCAACAAGCTTTATCAAACCACCTGATAATGCTTGTAAACGACGAATCATATTCGCATCGCACGGCTGCACATATGCCGGGTTTTGTGCTCCAATTTTGCCATGTGAAATAAACGGCCCTTCCATGTTGATGCCCACCAGCGCCGACTCGTGCGGCGCGGGCGCAAACGATGCCGCTTGCGTCATTATATGTGACAGTTTTTCTTCTGGATATGTCATCGTAGCAGGGCAGACAGATGTAACACCGCGCGAGGCTTCATACGCACACAAAGCGTGAAACGCATCATGGGTACCTTCACAAAAATCATGGCCCATGCAGCCATGAAAATGGACGTCAATAAGCCCTGGTATCACATAACAACCGCGCGCATCAAAAGCGTCATGATGAGGAAACGCCGCAATTCCCTTGCGGTAACACACAGCGCTTATCGTTTCGCCTTCACAAAGAAGGTTCGCATCTTTAAAAACGCCGTCAACAAAAACCTTTCCGCCATCTATTCGCATAATGACGCAGCCTCCTCATCAAGCACAACGGTTACGTTTTGATGCAATTGCAACACCGATGCAGGAACACGTGGCGTAATAGGGCCAAAAAATGCATCACGCACAATTGAAGCTTTACCTTTACCGCTTGCAATTACCAAAATTTCACGGGCGCGCATAATAGTGCCAATTCCCATGGTATATGCACACTTTGGAACCTCATCACGCGAAGAAAATAAACGACTATTTGCATCAATGGTACTGTCGCTTAACGTTACAACATGCGTATAAGGCGAAAACACGTCGTCGGGTTCGTTAAATCCGATATGCCCGTTATGCCCCAGACCCAACAGCTGTAAATCAATGCCGCCAGCATCAATAATATCCTGCTCGTACGCATCGCATACCGCATCGACATCAGTATTTTTGCCATCAGGAACAAAGGTGTTGTGCGGATTAATGTCAATGTGATTGAATAATTTGTCCTGCATAAAATAGCGATAACTTTGCTTGTGATCAGGGGCAAGTCCACAATATTCATCGAGGTTGTAACTGCGAACATCCTTAAATGTTACCAACTTGTTTGTGTAATCAGAAATAAGCTGCTGATACATGCCTAAAGGAGTAGTGCCTGTTGCAAGACCTATAACCGCGTGCGGCTTCTCGTTAATAAACGTTGTCATTATATCGGCAGCGACACGACTCATAGCGTCATAACTAGGCGCAACAATAATTTCTACCATTACTCAACTCCTTGAAGGCTTTTACACAACACGTCTGCGAAAACTATAAAGCACGCATGCACAAAAAAAGCCCGCTCCGCATGGGAGCAGGCGTAGTATATATGTTACAGATGAAGCAGTTGCTTGATGTCGTTATACACAAGCTCTACATCGCGATCACCATCAACCGTAACCAATAAGTCACTTCCACGATAGTAATCAATAAGCGGCGCAGTTGAACGCTCGTATACTTCAAGACGATTGCGAACGGTTTGCTCGTTATCATCGCTGCGTTGATACATCTCACCGCCACATTTCGGACATGAGCTTAACGCGTCAGTGCCAATAAAGCCGCATTCTTTACACATACGACGCGATGTAAGACGCTTAATGATAACGTCGAATTTTACATCTACCAGCAGCGCAGCATCAAGTGGACGATTCAAGCGACTTAATTCAGCATCAAGCGCAACTGCTTGAGCAGACGTACGTGGAAAGCCATCCAAGATAAAGCCTTTTTGTGTATCAGGTTCGCTTAAGCGCTCGGTAACTAATCCGATAATCACTTCATCGGGAACAAGCTCGCCTGCATTCATATAGCTTTGAGCTTTTTTGCCCAACGGCGTACCTGCTTTTACGGCAGCACGCAGCATATCTCCTGTTGAAATATGCGGAGTTCCAAATTCTGCTACCAGTTTTGCAGCTTGTGTACCTTTACCAGCACCAGGGGCACCTAATAATACAATGTTCATGATGATAATTTCCTTTCAATATCATACGCATCTATTGTAACAAAGCTCGCTTCGTTCGCTTATAAAAGCGTGGCAATTACACATAAAGAATGTGCAGCCGTGAATGCTGATTGTATTTGTTGACTCACGCTGCATTCGTACATCGCGCTCGTTGACTCGCGCTGCATTCGTACAACATTGGTACAAAAGCGCGCTGTATACAATAAAATGTACAGCTGTGTACACGATACAAAGCAACAGCAGTACTCGCCAGGTTCGTGCAAAAGTACAACGATGTGCACTTACGTACGAGTGCGCCGTTTATTCAAAAACGTAGGCAGTGCTTCTGCAATAAGAACACTTAAAAACACCAGCACAAAGCCTGCTACCAGGCGCGGCGTTAGGACGTCAATGCCCAGCAGCACGCTAATAAATGTTGCAAACACCGACTCTGACGTTAGAATGATAGCTGCTGTTGATGGCAAAATATGCGCTTGTGCAATGTTTTGAAATAATAAAGCAACCGTTGTAGCAAGAATTGCCAAATACAGCCACTCAAGCCAATGAATTGTGCTGAATGTTGTTATATCGGGAATGGGTTCTGTAAGAATACTACAGAGCATACCACAGGTACCTACCACAATAAATTCCCAAATCGTAAGTACAAAAATATTGTATTGGCGTGCCAATTTCCCAACCAACGCTATATGAAGCGCGAAGAAAAACGCTCCGCACAGTGAAAAAATATCACCTGGTTCTAAACTTATGCCCTTGCTTAAGCTAATACAACCAATACCAATTAACGCGCAGATCGCAGCTACAATGTTGTAGCGAGTAGGACGCTTACGCATAAGCAGCCACACTAAAAACGGTACAATGACGCAATCGGTAGCGGTAAGAAATGCATTTTTTCCAGGGCTGGTAAGCGTAAGTCCTGTCATTTGAAAATAGTATGCAATGAATAATACCAAGCCGCAACCGCACCCAAACACAATATTGCGCGGCACAAGATACAGTGAACGATATTTCACAAACGAGCCTGCTAAAATAAGCGCAGCAGGCACAAAACGCATGCCAATAAGAAACGACGGCGCAACGTGTTGCATAATGTCTTTTGATATGACAAACGTGCTGCCCCAAATAAGCGTTGCAGTCAATAATAATGCATAATAGCGCACATCGTCCTCAATCATCGAATAGTAAGCAATTTATTACACCTGTAATGGTGTGTGATGACACATCAGATGTCAACAGAAAAAAAGTTCAATGTGCGCATTTCTTTATTCAAGATTCGGAAATCCAAGCTCATGCAACGCATGAAATGTCGCAATAGCAACCGCATTAGACAAATTAAGTGAACGTAAGCTATGGCGCATAGGAAGACGCACGCACGCGCGTTCATACGCTGCAAGAATATTGGGGCTAATACCTGCGCTTTCACGTCCAAACAACAAGTAATCACCCGCGCTATACGACACGTCGGTATATAATTGCGTGGTGTGCGACGTAAAGAAATACATGGAATTTCCCTGATGAGCGTGTAAAAATTCCTCAACGCACGGCCACATAACAATCTCAACGCTATCCCAATAATCAAGCCCCGCGCGCTTCAAATTGCGTTCAGATGGGCGAAAGCCCAAAGGCTCAATAAGATGCAAGCGTGCACCAACACAGGCACACGTGCGCGCAATATTTCCCGTATTTTGCGGAATTTCTGGTTCAACAAGCACAATATTCAAAGGTGCTTCGGGAAGCTGCGCTACGCGGTGCGGAGAAATAAATGCCATACCTACTCCTAATTCCAGATTATATTCGCGGGCACCTGAATGCCGTGCTCGCAGAAAAATTGCTGCATAACAGTCGTTTTTATGCTTTCAATACTCTCATTGAGCTCGAACCACTGCTCCTCGACTTGCGCTAGACTCACTTTAAGTGCTGCATGCTGAGCAACCACATCGGACGTTGCGTCTTCATTGGTGTAAAACTGTGGATCGGCAAGTGTTGCAAGCACCTCGTTCATGCGTGCATTGTCGGCGTCAAGCTGCGCTTCAAGTGCCTGTAATTGCTTGCGCGCATCTTTTGTTGCGCTGTGAACTTTGTTGCGAAGCTGTGCTTGTTGGCGCTTATCAAGCGCTGACTTTACGAATTCGGCAACGCTTATTGCAGCAGACGGCACGCCCGATGATACTGATGCAGACGATGCCGACGTGGAAGATGCCGCACTCGAAGCATTGACGTGCGAAGACGTGTCTGCGCCTTGTGCGTGTCCGCCAGTTTTTGTGTCGCTTGCGGCAGAAGTGCCGCTACGCACATTATTTTCGCATGCGCTACCAGCGCTTCCGCGTGCTCCAGCATCGCCGCGTTCCCCTACACTACCAACACGAGCGCCCGCTCGAGCATTGCCACCAGCATCGCGACCTGCACCAACTCCAGCGCCGTGTCCCGCACCAGCACCAACGGCGCTACCAGCGCCACTTGCGTCCTCGCGCATCTGCGCTACTTTTTCGCAATAGTACTCATACGTGCCTTCAAAACTGCGCAGCGTGCCATGGTTCACTTCGATAATGCGGTTCGCAACAGCGCTAATAAGATGCCGATCGTGCGAAATCAGCACTATCGTTCCCTCAAAGCGCTGCAACGCCTGTTCAAGAACATCGGCACTCGCAATATCCAGGTGGTTCGTAGGCTCGTCCAAACACAGCAGCGGACGCGGAGCAACCAGCATTTTTGCAAGTGCCAGACGCCCCTTTTCCCCGCCTGATAGCACGCTTACTTTTTTATCAACGTCATCACCCTTAAACAGAAACGCACCCAAAAGCGAGCGCACTTGCGAAATACTCCACGCAGGCGCTACTTTGTCGAGCTCTTCAAACACCGTATTGCCAGCATGCAACTGTTCAAGCTGGTGCTGCGCATAATAGGTTTTTGATACGTTGACGCCGTAGTTAATAGAACCGCTATCAGCTTGCAAAACGCCAGCAATAAGCTTCATAAGTGTTGATTTACCTGCGCCGTTAGGGCCAACAAGAGCAATTTTTTCGCCACGGTAAATGTTAAGATCAACGCCGTTATAAATGCAATGCTCGCCAAACGACTTCGAAACGCTACGCAGCGTTACCACCTTGTCGCCCGTACGCTCGGGCTGTTTGAAGGCGAAGTGCACCGATTTATGCAGTTCAGGAACTACAACCAACTGTTCTTTCAAGCGCAACAATTTTTTTTCGCGCTCTTGAGCTTGGCGCGCCTTCGTTGCTTTATAGCGAAACTTCTCAACAAACGCTTCAAGTCGCGCAATTTCTTCAAGCTGCTGTTTGCGCTGTTCAAGCAGCATAACACGACGCTGTTCGCGCTCGCGCACATACGCCGAATAGTTGCCTTTGTACAGTGTTGCTTGCTCATTTTCCAGTTCAAGCACTCTATCAACCATCGCGTCCATGAACGCACGGTCGTGACTTACCAAAATCACGCTACCTGCATACGTGCGCAGAAATTGCTCAAGCCACTGCACGCTTGCAAGGTCAAGATGGTTGGTAGGCTCGTCCAAAAGCAGCACATCAGGGTTTCTGACTAGCAACTTTGCAAGCGCAATGCGCATTTGCCAGCCACCCGAAAACTCCTGTGTTGAGCGTTGCATGTCGGCTTCTTTGAACCCTAAACCAAAAAGAACGCTGCGCACGTTTGCCTCGATGGTGTAGCCGCCAAGACGCTCGTAGGCATCGCGCGCCTGCCCTGCTTGCAACAACATCTGCTCGCTTGCGTCATGCGTAAGAGCCGCCTCAAGCTCTATCAGGCGCTTTTCCGCTTCCATAACCTCTTTTTGAGCCGAGAGCACCTCGTCAAACACAGGGCAATCTTGCATTTCAATAGCTTCTTGCTCAAGATAGCCAAACGTAGCATCTTTCGCGAACACAACACGCCCGCTATCAGCATCTTCTTGCCCCGTAATAATGCGCAGCAGCGTTGTTTTGCCAGCGCCGTTCGCGCCTACTAAGGCAAGCCTGTCGTAAGGCTCCAGCTTAAAATTCACACCGGTAAATAAGGTGCGCGAACCATACGATTTCGCTACCTGTTCAAGCTGCATTATCACGAAAAAAGCTCCTTATAAGGTATTAAGAACACTATACGCCGCCGCGCCAGTGAAAAAACGCAGGAACGCGGAAACACGACGGCACCCATGCCTGCGCTTTAAGCACCAGCAACACACCAACACTGTAATGCGGCATCGGTACACGGCGCTTTATTGCGCCACCAACACGCCAGCATACCAGCGCGCTTTATTATACCTACTTTTTAGCTTCTCTGCGTGTTTTCAAAATTCTCTTGAATGGGGCTTGCATATCAGGGCACTTTCGGTATAATAACCATTCGTATCCGCGCGATACGTCGCCATTCCTCGGTAGCTCAATGGCAGAGCATCCGGCTGTTAACCGGAGGGTTGTAGGTTCGAGTCCTACCCGAGGAGCCATTTTTTTATTCCGTGATTATTTCCGCAATACCTATCTAAATACCTATCTAAATACCTATCTAAATACATATTCAATAGTCGAATAGTAAAATCTAGCGAACAACAAATAAAGTTTCGTAGTCGATAGTGCCTACTTGTAGTACCATAAAAACGGTTTTGAACTGGTTAAACGAAGCACGCCACACGTATCCACATTCAGCAGACAAAAAACGCGGAAGCGGCGCCAAACAACCCTGCATCGCTTCTCGTTTAAGTATCCGATTTGCCGCAAGCGCTTCTGCATGCGTGTGAAAGCTCACTATAATGCAACTATAAGCGCAAGCATGCTGCGCAAGCAGAGAACACGCATCCTCATAGCGCGGTAGTGGGTTAGTAAACGAACAAAACATCATGTCCCCTTTTCACATGGCATGCATCTCAGAGCAAACGGCACATAACGCGTGGCGCATGGCAAACGCACGCGGCGCACTACGCCTTCGCCTTATTCAAGTTGCACGCTGCAATAACACACAGCACCACGATACCAACGATAATCATAACTTGACCAGCGAATGTTGTTCCTTGTCCGCTTGATGCCAAGCCAAAATTATGGGCAAATGCAGCGCCCACTAACAAACCAAAAAAGCTGATTCCTGCATCAGAATTGCCCGATCCTGCAAGCACTAACTGACGCAAAGGACAGCCTCCCATAAGCGTTGCAGCCAATCCGACAACAAACAAGCCAAGCACGTTCCACAATGCTTGCGCATGAGCAATCGGCTGCGCGTCAAACGAAAGCTTAAAATGCCCGGTAATTAGGTTATACACAAGAATTCCTACAAAAATGAAAGCAATCACAATCAGGCGGCTTGCATCGCGCGTAATGAACACATCGCGCAAACCGCCTGCAAAGCACAGGCGCGTACGCTGCGATACCGCACCAAAAATAAGCCCTCCGATAAGCGACGCAATCAGCGGAGCATGGATGCTACCAGGCCCTTTTTGACTTATAGCAAACAGCGACGTGGTAAGCGACACCACAAGAAACACCGCCACAATAATCGGAATAATCATTCCTTCAAGCTTATGCGCACTGGGCGTTGCTTTCCCAAGACTAAAACCGTTTTTCAGGAACACAACGCCAAGCGCGATGCCTGCTGCAAAGCCTACAAGACCAACCCATGCGTTCAAATCGCCAGCTCCCATGCGTAAAATCATACGCAGCGGGCAGCCTAAAAACACCAGCGCGCCTATCATCATGAAGAAACTCAACACAAAACGCGCTACGGGAGCCGAGCCGCCTTTTGGCTTGAATTCCTTACGAATAAGCGCCATGACAAACGCGCCCAGCACAATGCCAATAATTTCAGGACGCATATATTGAACAGGGGCTGCGCTGTGCAGCTTAAGCGCGCCGGCCGTATCGCGCATAAAACACGCAATGCACATCGCCATATTCGGCGGATTTCCCAGCGCCGCCAGCGCAATCACAACACCCGCCGCAAGAACGCCGCATAGTACCAGTACGGCGTATTCTTTATAAGAAGTTTGAGCATCCATACGAAAATCCTTTGTCACACCAAGGTGCATACAAGCCGTGCTGCTGCGGACGCACAAGCGCGCCAGCATACCCGTTGTACGCACACGACGCAAAAATGCAGAACGAAGAATCGGCACATCGTGCAGAAAACGCGAACCAATCCGCGCAGAAAGCACACAATGTACGCTTTGCAGAATGTCCAGAATGCAGTACGTAAATACAGTACGTAAAATGCAGAAAACGCAGCAAGAACTGCGCAAACAAGCCACGCAAACAGCGTGCGTAAAAAGAAAACCTTACACGGCTTCTTGAATCATATGCAGAAAACAGGCACTTCTTATGCAGAAAATGAAGTACCTGTTTCATTGTAAGTAATTATCGAGAAATTGCAATGTGCGCGTAACCGCAGCGTTTTAGCGCTTGTACACCATGTGCATCGCTTCGCACACTTCTTCAAGCGTTTCTTGAGCCAGCGCGCGCATGGTGGCATTGCCGTCATGCAGCACATCGAACACGTAGTCACGCTGCTGCGCAATCTGGGCACGGCGCTGTCGATACGGCTCCAAAAAGCTGTTCACACACTGCGTAACGTATGCTTTCAGCGCGCCTGATCCACCGTTGCCAATTTCTTGCGCAATGTCAACTTCGCTTCTGCCGCTACACAGCGCCGCCGTGGTAAGAAGTGCTGAAACACCAGGTCGATTATCCTTATCGAAAGTAATAAAACGCTCCGAGTCGGTTTTTGTTTTCTTTATCAGCTTCGCCGTTTCTTCCGCACTTGCACCTAACGAAATTGCATTGCCGTAACTTTTCGACATTTTGCGCCCATCAAGGCCAGGAATTTCAATCGCGTCCGACAAAACACCCTCGGGTTCAGGGAAAACACGCGCATATCGCTCGTTAAAGCGGCGCGCAATGGTACGCGTAAGCTCAATGTGCGGCAGCTGATCTTTCCCAACAGGCACAATATTGCCCTTGCAGAACAAAATGTCACACGCTTGATGCACAGGATACGTAAGAAGTAAGCCGGTAAGCGCGTGACCCGATGCTTCCATCTCAGCTTTTACCGTTGGATTACGCTGCAACTCGGCTTCTGACACCAACGACAAAAACGGCAGCATAAGCTGGTTGGCTTCAGGAATGGAGGAATGCGTGAAAATAGGCGTTTTACGAGGGTCAATGCCTGAGGCAAGATAATCAAGTACCATGTTATAAACATTATCTTGAATGTGCTCGGTGGTATCGCGGTCGGTAATCACCTGATAATCAGCAATAAGCACGTAGGTTTTCACGCCCTGATTTTGCATCGCAACCCTGTTAAGAATGCTTCCAAAATAATGCCCCAAATGCAAACGCCCTGTTGGCCTATCACCCGTAAGCATCGTGTATTTTTCAGGATGAACAGGCAAATCGGCGCGAATAGCATCCGAGCGGCGCTTGCTTGCGTTAAAGGTGTCGCTTACCGCAGCGCTAATGGCAGCGCTTGCAGTGGTGGTAGCGCCCGTTGTTCCCTGCGCCGATGCGTTTCTTGAATCGAATTGGCTGGTCATTGCTTCTCCTTGTAATGCGAAAAATCCCAAGCGCGCGCCCAGGCGTCACTTTGATGCACAATTTTTATGCACAGTATCATAGCGCATGCGTGCACACTTTATAAGTTCATACTTGATAATCATAAGAAGTGCTTGTAGAATACCACACAGCGCACGAATTGCAGCGCTCTTAACGTACAGATACACGTACGTACGTAAACAACGTGGTCGCTTGGCTCAGCGGGAGAGCATCGCCTTCACACGGCGGGGGTCACAGGTTCAAATCCTGTAGCGACCACCATTTTTTCTTACACCTCACCCTTTGCATAAGTCTTTCTTTGTGCGGAACGTACCTGGTCACGCGTGTATCTTTGCGCAGAACGTACCTGGTAACGTGCGCGCTTTCCTGTGTGCGCCGAGGCAAAACGTTGCAACGAGCGCGTAATCCTTTGCAGTCAACACCCCTGCTTGAACGCACGTGGCGCGCACGCAGCACTCGCACTTCCGCCCCTGCCTGCTCACGTTCCCCATCACACAACTCCCCTTCTCATGCGCGTTCGATCTTATGCCGCGCCCCTGCTCGTTCGCGTTCCCCACCCCACAAAGCACGACACCGTTTCGTTGCAAACTTTTAAGGAAAAAATAAGCACCGTGCTTTAATCTATGCACATTGTTTAGCACTACGAAGCAATTGAAGCTCCAGCACATTGTGCGTGCATAAACAGCAATATGGTATTCATTGAGGGCGCGCCCTCACGACCTGCACAAGGAGATAAACTTATGCGAAACCGACACACTGTTGTGGCTGCGTTAACAGGGCTTACCTTACTTATGCCAGCCGCTCATCTTACCAACGCTTATGCCGTCGATGATGCACAAGCAAACGATGCGCAAGGACAAAACGCTTCCACAAGCGCGAACAATGCACCTCAGGCAAACAAAGCAGGTGTAGCAGCTCCGCTTACACAAAGCGACGTTGATGATGCGCAAAAAACTGCACAAGAAAAGCAGCAAGTAGCGCAAGGTGCTAAGGAACAACTTGCCGCTAAACAGCAGCAAGTAACGCAAAAGCAAGCCGAGCTTGCAGATGCTCAACAAAAGCTTGAAGGGGCAAAAGAAGCTGAAGAGCAAGCAAAACGCGCGGAGGCAGAAAAATTCCAACAGCTTGAACAAGCAAAACAAGCAGAAAAAGAAGCTCAAGAAGCAGTTGATACAAAAACAGAAGCTCACAAACAGCTTACAGAGCAAAGAACACGCCTTGTTGACGAGCAAAAAACTGCTCTGCAACAAGCACAAAAAGAAGTAGAAGAAGCGCAAAAGCAGCTTATCGCAAAAGAGCAAGAACAAACACAGGCAAAGGAAGCACTCACCGATCATACCAATAAAGTTTCTCGAACAAGAAACGATATAGCAGACCTTAAAAATAAAGTAAGCCATGCGGCTAATGAGCTTCAAACTGAACAAGCTAAAAAAATGCAGTACAGCTTTGAAAAACAGCGTCTTGAGCGCAATGGACAGGCGCAGCAAAATCAAGCACGCATCGCTGAATTAGACAAAAAAATTAAAGAAGCAAACCAAGCGATTACCCAAAAACAGCAAGTGTTTACTCAGCTTAATGATCAAAAAACAGAGGCTGAAGACACACTCAAAAACGAAGCAGCAACCAAACAACAGTTACAAGAAAAGATCAAAACAGCCGATCAAAATTATAATCAGGCAAACACACAACATACAACACTTACTGAAAAGCTAGAGACCACTAAGAAAGATCAGCAACAAGCACTTACCGCCCTTGATGGCTCCATTGCACAAGCAGCACAAGAGCTTGACGGTCTTAAGAAAACGCTTACCGAGAAAACAGGACTACAGGAAAAGGCGCAAGAGGCACACGAACAAGCTGTGAATAACAAAAACAAGCTTGAGCAAGACCGAGAAGTACAAGAAAGGGCGCTTGCTCCCCTTCAAACTGCGGTTCAGGAAATGAGTAAAGAGCTTGAACAGAACAAGCAAGAAGTTCAAAAACTAGAAACTGAAGCGCAGCAAGCGCAACAGCACGCACAACAGGTTCAGCAAACGTACACCCAACAGCAAGCAGCTAACAATCAAGCACAAAATAACGCACAGGGTAACGCACAAGCACAAAACCCTCAAACAGGAGCAGGAGCTGGCTCTACCACCACACCTTCACAACCACAGGGTGCTGGCAGTGCAGCTGGATCAGGAGCTGGAACAGGACAAAACGCACCTGGTGCAAATGCTGGAGCAGGTCAAACTACACCTGGTGCAAATGGGAATACTCCCGGTGCAAACCAAAACACACCTGGTGCAACCCAAAATACTCCTCAGAACGGCAATACGCAGACAGGCGCAACTAACACCAAGCCATCAGCACCACAGCAGCCACAAGCTAACGCACACGGCAACACAATGCATCAAACACAAAGTCTTTCAGCGGGTATTACTCCTCCAAGCGTCAGCGCAAATGGTGCTAACGCCATGCATGCAAACAACAAGCGCGATACCATGGCACTTGCTGCTCACACGCAAACAAACTACGCAAAAGATGCAGATGCTACAAGTAAGAACGCAAACGCTGCGATGCCTAAAACAGGCGATTCAGCAGCCGTTACCTTAGCTCTTACGCTGTTTGCCGCTGGCGTTACTACCCTCGGTGCACGCAAACTGTATAGCCGCAAGGCATGCCACGCATCAAAACGTCAATAAGTAAGAGCCATACGCCTGTAAAAATGCAACGTTATGAGTGTCGAGGTGCTACAAGTCGAGAGGTAAGAACCATACGCCTGCACAACACGCGCACGCAATAGCGCACCATAACCATTGAAAGCACATTACACGCACTACCACACGCCACTATGCACGCAAGCGCGTAGTGGCGTGTTTATTGTTGCTGTTCGCAGTATAATACATGTGTTTAGAACGAGCTAAGCAACGTTCACCGATAAAAATTCACCATAATAGTATTCTCACAAAAAAATTATATAAAACACGCAAAATGATTGTCTTTATAAAGCGCTACCATTATCTAAGGTGCTCATACGCATTTGACAAGGGTTAATTATATAAATCAATGAGCTTACCCCCCCCCCGCATACTTTTGTCAATAGAATTTACAATATAAAGTTAAATTCGACTAATATTCTGAGAAATTTATAAACAGTATTAGCTAAATTATACAAATTCTTGGTATAATCAAGGTGCATAGAACTATACCTTGCGGAGCAAAGGTCGAGATAACACAACAGTTTGTTTTGTGGAAAGGGTTGTCATGACTAAGAAAAATTTTGGTAAACATGCTCGTAGCACGAGTGAACAAACAGCACACACGTTACGTACCGTAAGTATAGGAGCAGCGGGCGCTCTTGTTGGAGCATCGCTTGCTTTGGGCGTTTCACCAAGTGGAACTCCGCTTGCTCATGCCGAAACTACGCCTGCAACACCAGCACAAAGTCAAGCGCAAACACCAAGCACGCATGCTCCTCGCGTAAATAATGCGCCATCGACAGGCGTTGTAAAACAGTCTTCGACAGCTCAAAACAATCCTCTTACTGCTACACAAAACAATCCACGTACCGCCAGCACTGCTGGAAATGCTACGCAAGGCACCGATCGCGCGGCAACACCTACGCCTCAAGGCAACGATCGCGCTGCAACACCTGCTGCGCCACAGCAAGCAAACAACGAAATTACGCTCTCGAAAGAAACAAAAGACACGCTTCCCAATATGTATGCATGGGGCTCTTCCGACAATACCTACATTGAAGGCGGACAAAAACAAGAAGTTAAATTTACCCTTAAGCCAGCCGATGGTGTTGCAGTTACCAAGGTTGCTATTTTCCCGAACGATAACATTGATATTAATGGTAGAAACGCAAAGGATTTTGTAGAGTACAGATCAGACAACAAAGACGCGCATCAAGCCTATTCGGGTGAATACTCCCTTGTCACAAATGCCGACGGCTCTGCTGTTCTTACCATGAGCCCCATGTATAGAAACAACAACATGGCCGCAGCAGGCTATGCTGCAAACCGCTGCATCTATGTGTATGGCATGAAAGACGGGCAGGAAGTTCTGCTGTACAAAACAAACATCGCCCGTGCAGCAACGCTTATTCCACCGAAAACAACAGGTTCGATTGTTTTAAGATACGATCAAAAGCTTGAAGAAAAAACTATTCGCGAAAAGCTTCAAAAGGCACTGGATGCTCCTACTGCAGGCAAGGATGGCAAATCGCTCCGTGATCAAATTGCAGATGCGAGCCAGGCTAAAGGCGTTGGCGTGCGTGACAAAGATAATCAAAAGAAGCTTGATAATACACCCGATAACCCCGAGAAAAAGATTCTTGTTACCGATAACCAGGCCTATGATGTTAATCAAGTGAATTCCATTAACAAGGTAACGTCGAAGCCCGATGCAAAAGTAATCACCTATCAAACTGGTGTTGTAAAACTTAAAACCTACCTGGTATCCGACTTAGGCTACAAGTCTGACGTGCTGCCTCTTACCATTGCTCGCTATGACACGCGCATCGACAAGCCCACCGTCGAAGATCCAACCAATGTTTCGCAAGACGTTAAAACCGACATCATCAAAAAACTTGCGGCGCTTAACCATGTTGCCCAAGACAAGGTAAGCATCAACGACAAAGGCGAAGTTACCATCAACTTCGAAGGCGTAGACGCACAAGACGCTCCCAAAATCGCCCTTCGCGACCTCGTTTTGAAAAAGCTCAAGGAAGGTGAGTTTGCTGTTCCTGCAAACGACAAAGCAGTCTTTGTTGCTAACCCACTTGGATATTCAAAAACTGAACTTGATCGAATTAAGACAGCTATTTTTGAAGCCAACAAAGACAATACAGAGCTTGGCCTTACCAGCAAAGATCAAATTACGCTTTCATATCTGGAAGGCGATCTTACTGCAACTGGTGACTCTAATAAGGGAATCTCGAACGGTCAGGCGGAAAACAAGATTACCGTTAAGATTAAAACTGACAAGTCAGTTGCCGAGTTTACGTCTAATGTAAAAGAGAACAAGCTTACCAAGCTTCCAGATATCCGTAAGGATTACGACGTTTCGTGGACTAAGGCCAAAATTGATGGTCGCGATACCGACGAGGGTATTTCTTGGAGTAATGATCAAAAAACCACTATCATCTACCGTTACGATCCAACTAAAGCAGAAAAGTTTGATACAACAAAGATTCTTGGTTTGCTGAAGGCTACGCCAAAAGACAAGCAAGCTGGTTTGCGCGACCTTACAGGCGGCGAACAGCTTTCCTATGAAGGTACAGGGAATAACGGGCGCAAGTCGCACATGCACTATGCGTTGCAAAATGGCGAGCCAACGGGCGAGCTTACGCTGGGCAATATGAGCGGCGCTTATTGGCAGGGAAATCAGGAAGTTTCTAATTCTGACGTAGACCTCGGTGATAATTTATCAGAAGCTGGTTCGTATTCATGGGATACAGAAGCTGGCTCGGTAAAGGTAGCCGGCAAAAAGGGCAAGATTTATAAGGCACGTTTGTTTGTTCAGCCGTATGCAATGACGTACTATAAGGATGTTTATCTGGAGCAAGGCCGCAATCCAGGCAATACAGCAAAAGCGATTAACATTATCTTTGTGCCGCAAACGAATCATAAGACAAAAGACCTTTCGGATTCGATTGGCGAGCACAAAACCGAAACTGTTGATGGCAAGGACGTTCCAACACAGTCGAAGTACTACAACGCGTCTGCTGATAAGAAAGAGGCGTATGAAAAGGCTCTTGATGCTGCAAAGACGCTGTATAACTCTGTAAAGGATACGGACGAGTCAAAGCTTACCGAAGAGCAGAAGGCACAAATCGATAACGCTACGATTAACCTTAATAAGGCGCGTAAAGAACTTGATGGTCCTGACACCAACAAGGACGGACTGAACACCTCGATTGAAGCTAATGGTAAGGCTGCTGAAGGCACTAACCCTGCGTCTGGTACGCAAGCAACGAACCAGTTCAAGAACGTAAGCGATCCTGACTTCAAGGATGCGAATGGTCAGCCTGATACCAAGAAGAATGAAGACGCAAAGAAGGCTAAGAAGGCTTACGATGACGCGCTCGCTGAAGCTAATAAGGTAAGCGCCGACAAGAACGCCACGCAAAAGGCTGTTGACGACGCGAAGGCGAAACTCGATGCCGCACGCAACAAGCTGAACGAATTCACCACCAACAAGGATGAGTTGAGTGCCGCGATTGCTAAGGACGGCAAGGTAAACACGGGTGAGGCTGGTAAGACAGGCGACGAGAAGCTTAAGACTGCCGACCCAACCTACCAAAACTCTACCAAGGAAGAGCGCGACGCATACGACAAGGCTGTTGCTGAAGCTCAAAAAGTAGTTGCTGACCCCAACGCTTCCCAGAAGGAAGTAAACGAGGCTATCAAGAAGCTTAAGGAAGCTAAGTCAAAGCTAGACGCTAAGGCTACGGATAAGTCTAAGCTTGCTGCAGCAGAAAAGCAAAGTTTCGATAATCCTGATACTGCTGACCAAAGTAAACAAAGCGTCTTCTACAAGAATGCACTTACTAAGAAAAATAATGGTAACGAGCAAGAAAAACAAGCGGCCGAACAAGCAATTAACAATTATGACCAGGCATTAGCTAATGCTCGCACCATTCTTAACAACGAAAAAGCAACACAGGCGCAAGTTGACGAAGCTAAGAAAAAGCTTGAAGAAGCCGAAAACGCTCTGCATGAGAATTATAAGTCCGACGATAACGACCTTACGAAGGCAATCGCAAATAATGTGAGTGGTTACCTTATGCCAGCGTACTTCAATGCGTTTGATCAGGCTCAAAAGGATGGCGCAGACTCTCAGGCTGCTAAGGACTTCAAAGCCTACAATGATGCTTACCAGAAAGCCAAGGCGTTAAGTGCGAAGCTTAAGGAAACGGAAGAGTCCAAGAAGCCAAAGCAAACAGAGATTGATGCTGCTAAGACGGCTCTTGAAGATGCTCGTAAAGTCATCGATAAGTACGCAACTGACACCAGTAAGATTTCGGCGGCGTTGCTTCACAGCTTGGCCATTACTACAAGCCCGGCGTATAAAAACGCGTCTGCAAATACTGATCCAAATTCTGACGAAGCTAAGGCAAAGAAGGCGTACGATGATGCGCTTAAGGAGTTGCAAAAAGCCTTCAATGACCAAATGGATAAGGACAAAGGTGCTGACGGAGCAGAAATCCCAGAGTCCGTTATTCCAGATAAAGATATTGACATGACCAACGCAGATGCGCTTAAGAAGTTGCAGCAACACGCTAAGGGTCAGCCTTTGAATAGGGATGTAACAAGGCTCCTTGCAGATCTTAATGCTGCTGTAAAAGGCCTGGATAAGTTCGCCACCAAGACTGACGAGCTGATTAAGTCGATTAACGAGGATGCGACTACGCATCCAAGCCCTGCGTTTAAGAACGCCTCGCTGCCAAACTACCAAAAAGCTGATGGCTCGGGACCGGATGACACCAAGAATGCTGCCGCCAAGAAGGCTGTAGATGAATATGGCGAGGCTCTCAACAAGGCGAAAGACTTGCTGAACGATCCTAATGCCACACAAGCGCAGATAAACGAGGCAAAGAAGAACCTCGACGAGAAGCGTAAGGCTCTTGACGCCTACAACACCGACACCACCAAGCTCAAAGAAAGCGTAAAGAAGCATGGTACGAAGGCAGATGTTCCTGCTCCAGAAGAAGGAACGCTTACTTCTGATGCGTATCGAAATGCATCAGATCCGCACTTCTTAACTCCTGATGGCAAGCCGGATGAACAGAAGAACAAACAGGCTACTGAGGACAAAAAGGCGTATGACGATGCATTACGTAAGGCTCAGGAATTGCTTAAGAAGGCAGGTCCCGATAGCAATACGCCACTAGATGCGCAGCCAACTCAAACAGAAATTGACGAGGCGCTGAAGACTCTCGATGAAGCTCGCAAGAAGCTTGAGGATAACTACAAGACAGTTACCACTAAGCTTGATGAGGAAGCAAAGAAGTCGACTGCAGACGGCGCTACCGTGGCCGAAGCAGACTTTGAAGCTACGCCAGAGTTCAAGAACGCTAAAGCTAAGACAAGCGATGGTAATGAAAATGCAGATGTTACTGCGTACAAGAAGGCTCTTGCAACTGCTCGCAAGCTAGTAAGCGATGCAAAGGATACAACCAAGAAGAACAGCGAACGTCCAACGCAGCAACAAATTAACGAAGCACTGGACGCTCTTCAAGCAGCTAAAAAGCAAATTACTGACAACTACAAAACAGATCTTGGAGCGTTAACTGCCGCTAAAGATTTTGCAGGTGACGGCTTCAAGAAGACGCCTGAATACAAGAATGCTGTTGCTAAGAAGACTGCTGGTGACCAAGGTGCTACAAATGACTTGGGCAAAGATGGTGAGCAAACTGGCTTCGACAATGTTCTGAAGAAAGTTACCGAAAAGCTTAATAACGAAGATTGGAAGAAAAAAGCAACTCAGAAAGATGTAAGTGCGCTGCTTAAACAACTGCAAGGTGCCCAAGACAAGATTGCGAAGAATTATAAGACCGACGCAACCACACTTCAAAATGAAGTAGGCGACAAAACGCAAGATGGCAAGCCGGTTGTTCCTCCGTTTGAAGCGTCGGTGCCCTACAAGAACGCACTCGCAAAGTCGAACGCTGGTGACGCTACTGCAACGGAAAAGATTAAGACCTATACTGACAAGCTGAAGGCAGCACAAGACTTAATTGACCAGGTAAACAACACCGATCCAAATGCTGACCCCGATAAAAAGCCAACACAAGAGCAAGTTAACAATGCTCTGGATGAGTTGCAAAAGGCTAAGAAAGACATCGCCGACGCCTTCAAGACTAAAGCTGATGCCTTGAAAAAAGAAACGAATGAGCTTAAGGACGACGGTCAACCAAAAGAAGAAAAAGACAAGTTTGAAAAGTCTACCGAGTACCAGAATGCACTTGCTAAGACGGATGCTGACAGCAAAAAAGATGTACAAACGTACAAAGATGCTCTAAAGAAAGCCAACGAGCTTCTTGAACTGTTCGGCGATGATGGCAACCCGAAGGCTGATATCCCAGCTGGAAAGCAAATTCCAACGCAGCAAGAAGTTGACGAGGCTCAAAAGGCTCTGAAAGAGATTAAAGATAAGATTCTTGCTAACTACAAAACGAACCCGAAAGATCTAAACGATGAGGCGCTAAAATCACGGGCTGACGACAAAGATAAAAACCCGAACGCCTTTGAGATGACGCCTGCCTTTAGAAATGCACAAGCAAAGGGCGACGATGCTGCTAACGCGAAAATTAAAAATTACAATGACAAACTTAAAGCGGCACGGAAGCTTCTTGAGGCGTTCGACCTGGTTAATGGCGGTGTAAAAGCAAAGCTGCCTGACGGTATGGATAATGCTCCAACCCAACAGGAACTCGATGCTGCGCTTAAAGCTCTTCAAGATGCAAAAGCAGCAATTCTCAAAACGTATGACACCAACGCACAAGCACTAAGCGATGCTGTAAACAGCGACTTTGCTAATACAAAAGCATATCAAAACGCGATTCATGAATACGGAATAGACAAGTCGTTCCTGAACAAATACCTTGTAGCGTATCAAAAAGCGCTTGCTACTGCTAAAGAAATTCTTGAGAGACATAACGGCAACTATGATCCAAGTGACAAGCCAACGCAAAAAGAAGTTGACGATGCACTTAAAGCACTGCGTCTTACTATGGATACGCTGACCGAAAAGTACAGCACCATGCCAAGCTTCTTAGATCCGAAGACCTATGGCAACGAACCTGCGCAGGCACACAAGCAGCTGCCCAAAACAGGAGATGCGCTGCCCCTGTATGCAAACTCTGCTGCGGTACTGGTAGCAATTGCGGTACTTACTCGTACGAATCGTCGTCGTAAGCAGAACCGCTCATAACGCTTATGTCATGGCTTATTCAAGGCGCGCGAGGGCCGCATAGCACGCCTTGATAAGCGCTTATGTATAAGGTAATCATCCTTTCGTTTTTGTGGCAATCTAAAAAGACCCGTGCAGGTGTTTGCATGGGTCTTTTATTATGCTCGCATCATGTATAAACGCTGGGCTCCTGCTTTGAAGGGCAAAGCGTACACGGGACTCCTGCTTTGAAGGGCAACGCATACATGGGGCGCATATTTTTAAGTGCAAAGCGTACACTGGGTACATGTTTTGAAGTTCGGAGCATAGACTCTGTTCGTATGCCACCTCGTTCGTTTCCCGCTTAGCCTCATAGGTTAAAATGCACACTTTCTTCATACCGCCATCGCAGTGCTTCTTAACGCTGCAAAATGCGCTTTTTACACCTCTCTCATCACCAAATTGACGTATTTGTACTAAGCAGTCATTCCCCCGTCATCATTCTGTAACTAATTTTAAGTAAAATTAAGTCGTACCAAATACTCATGCGAGATATTTAGTACAGGTAAACTGGCGTGATACGAATGTTAAAGAATATGTTCCGCACAAGAAAAACTATCTTTCCTGCGCAACGCACACATTCTTAAAGCTTTTCACACAAGGGGTAACGTGAATAGGGCGGCTATACATTCGTATGAGTGAGAGAGTGCTAGAATGACCATTTCGAGACGAGATCTGTTCAAAGCAGGAGCGCTCACCTTTGGTGGGTCGCTGGCATTTCAGCTATCGCAACAAAGCGATGCACATGCCTTTGAAGCAACAAAACACTGGAAATTACAAGACACAAAAGAAAGCACCTCGGTCTGCTGCTATTGCGCAGGCGGATGCGGTCTTATTGCGTCAACGCGTAACGGCGAGCTGGTTGGGCTTGAGGGTGACCCCGACCACTTTGTAAGCGAAGGTGGTTTGTGCCCGAAAGGCGCTACCGAGTTCCAAACCGAACGTATTGTTGATCCAAAAACGGGTGTACTGATGGACAACCCCGGGCGCATTACGTCGCCACGTGTGCGCCGCCCCGGTGCAAACAAATGGGAGGACATCACCTGGGAGCAAGCGTTCAAAGAAATTGCACGTCACGTTAAAGAAACGCGCGATGCAACCTTTGAACTCAAAGACAAAAATGGCACCACTGTTAACCGTACTGCAGCAATAGGTTCACTGGGCGGTTCATCAATGACCATCGAGGAAGATTACTTCATCATGAAGTTCATGCGCTCACTTGGTCTTATTACGATGGACAACCAGGCGCGTGTTTGACACTCCTCAACGGTTGCCGGTCTGGCACCAACAATTGGCCGAGGCGCAATGACCTCGCAATGGGGCGATTTAAGCAACGCCGACGTTCTTCTTACCTGCGGCTGCAATAATGCAGAAAATCATCCTATTTCTATGAAATGGGTAAACCGTGCGCTCGACAAAGGCGCAAAATGGATTGTTGTTGACCCGCGTTTTACGCGTAGTGCAGCACATGCAAACATCTATTTGCCTATCCGCCCTGGTACCGACATTGCATTTTTTGGTGGCATGATTAACTACATCTTCGAGCACAATAGAATGCAAAAAGAGTACTGCACACACTACACGAATCTTACCTATCTTATTAACCCAGGTTATTCCTACGATCCTGAAACGGGCTTGTTCAGTGGTTGGAATGAAAAAACCAAGAAGTACGACAAGTCGTCGTGGTCGTATCAAACAGAATCGACCCATGAGTGGGATACCAGCGCACAAGGCGCCTACGCGTGGACAAAGCAGCCAGGTGTTCCTGCCTTTACGCCTCCTGTGTTGAAAACACCGAAAAAAGACCCAACGCTTAGCGATCCGCATTGCGTATACCAAATTATGAAGAAGCACTATGCACGCTATACGCTGGATAAAGTATCGAGCATTTGCGGTATGAATAAAAAAGCGCTTGAAGAAGTGTATGACATTTACACACAAACAGGCGCAAGTAATAAAGCTGGTACCATTCTTTATGCACTGGGACAAACGCAGCACCATGTAGGCGTTGGCAATACACGCATTATGACTATCGTTCAGCTGCTGTTAGGCAACATTGGCGTGCCGGGCGGTCAGCTTGCAGCACTTCGTGGCGAGCCAAACGTGCAAGGCTGCACCGACATGTGCATCGACCCGGGTGCAATGCCTGGCTATCTGCAATGGCCAAGCAGCGTGAACGACCGCACGATTCGCGAGTATTTCGAGCACGAAACACCTGCTGATGGCTACTGGGCAAACAAACCTAAGTTCCTTGTATCATTCTTGAAGTCGTTCTTTGGCGAAAACGCTACCGCAGAAAACGACTACGGTTACGACTGGTTGCCCAAAGTTGACGACCCCGCGAAACGCTCGCTGCAAAATGCGTTCCACCTGATGGAGGAAGGCATTATCAAGGGCTATTTCTTCTTTGGACAAAACCCGCTGCAATCGCTTGCAAACGCTCGCTATCTGCGCAACACCATTGGAAACCTCGACTGGATGGTTTTCGATGACATGTACATGACAGAAACAGCATCGTTTTGGGATGCGCCCGACATGAAAGACAAGGCGTCCAAAATCAAAACGGAAGTGTACTTCCTGCCTGTAGCTGGGCCTTTGGAGAAAGCAGGCACGGTTGTGCAGTCGGGACGCGTTATGCAATGGCGCTATCAAGCACTGCATCCGCACGGCAATTCAAAACCCGACTTCCACATCTTGTACGAACTGGCAAAACACATTCGCGAGTTGTACAAAAATGAGGGCGGCGTATTCCCTGATCCTATTTTGAACACAAAATGGGACTACGAAATTGACGGCAAACCCGATACGCGCAAAATTGCATGGGAGCTCAACGGCTACAAAACCGCTGATGCAACAGCCGACTTTAAGAACGCAACGCCAAAACTCCTCCCAAGTTTCGCCGATTTGAAAGCCGATGGCTCAACGGCATGCGCATGCTGGATTTATACTGGCTACTACGCGAACACAAAAGATGCGCTTGACCCTGCTATTCAAAATGTTGCACGCCGCGGTAAAGAAGATCCTGGCAACTTGAAGATTTTCCCGAACTGGGCGTTTAGCTGGCCTGCCAACCGCCGTATTCTGTATAACCGCGCAAGCTGCGATGAACACGGCAAACCATGGCGCGCCGATAAAGTGGTGGTTGAGTGGGATGGCACGTCGTGGAAAACAAACGACGTTCCCGACTTTGTGGCGGCAAGCAAAAACACCGATGGCAAGCTTGTTCCTGTTGCGCCAAACAACAAAGCGTTCATGATGCGCTGGGAGCAAAACGCATCGCTTTTCAGCAACGCGCTGAAAGACATGCCGCTTCCCGAGCACTACGAGCCTTATGAAGCGCCAACAAACAACCTGCTGAACGGGTCACAATCGAATCCAAGCATCTTGTTTGCCGATCACCACTCCATTAAAGACACCACGGGTGCACCTGAAGAGTATCCGTATGTTGCAACTACCTATTCGTTTACCGAACACTGGTCAAGCGGTCAGGAAACACACTGCGCACCAGCGCTGAACGAAATGATGCCGCACCAGTATTGCGAGATGGGTGTTGACTTAGCGCGTGAAAAAGGCATCAAGCCTGGCGACAAGGTGCGTCTGTTCAACAAACGCGGCAGCATTGTGGTTCAAGCAATGGTCACGCACCGCATTGCGCCTTTGGAAGTGAATGGCAAGCGCACGTATACCATCGGCATTGTGCACGATTGGGGCTGGTCAAACCACTTCGTAACGGGCGACATTACCAACGATTTGCCGCCTAACGTGGGCGACCCGAACTGTTTCATTCAGGAATCGAAAGCATTCCTTGTTGGACTTGAGAAAGCGTAAAGGAGGAGCATCATGACAACTGCACTTCAAGAAAAAGCACCACGAAAGCCGCTTAATGCTCCCGAGCTTTCGAAGGACGAGCTTAAAAAGCAGGGTGAACTGGCAATTTACTACGATTCGTCGAAATGCACTGCATGCCGCGGATGTCAAGCGGCATGCAAAGTGTGGAACGAGCTTCCATCCGACATCGAGAAAAATGCCGGCACGTTTTCGGGAAGCTATCAAAATCCACCCGATTTGCTTGACAACACGCGCCTGATCATTACCTTTGAGGAACGTCCGCGTGAAGATCGCTATGGCATCGACTGGGCGTTTGGGCGTCGTTCGTGCATGCACTGCACCGATGCTGGCTGCGTGAAAGTATGCCCCAGTGGTTGTTTGTATCACGACCCTGACGGCACGGGTTTGGTAGTATACGATACCGAAAAATGCATTGGATGTCAGTATTGCCGCAGCGCATGCCCCTTTGATGTACCACGTCATACAGGTGTTGGCGTAACGGGCGGCGGCATCAAAATCAACAAGTGCACCGGATGTGTCGATCGCGTTCGTCATGGTATGGCGCCAGCGTGCGTGTCAACCTGTCAGCCGGGAGCACTTGAGTTTGGCCCGCGCGATGCGATGGTTGCAAAAGCGCGCAAACGCGTAGAAGAATTGCATGCAATGGGCTTTAACGAAGCGCGCGTGTATGGTGCTGACGAGCTTGATGGCTGCCATGTAATTCACGTGCTGAAATACGGCATGAATATGTATCAAAAAATGCCAGAAAACCCGCAAGTAAACGATGCCGTGAATGCGCTTAATATCATGAAGCCTGTTGCAGGGCTTGCAGCCGTTGGTATTGCAGCTGGCCTTGGATTTTCGTACTTACGCGGCGTAGGCTATAAACGTGACGAAATGCTCTACGATGCAGAAAGTGAAAACGTTATCGACACCACAACCGATGAAGTGGTTCGTCACATCGACCACGAGGGTGGTGAGCGTTAATGAACCCGATAAAAAAGCTGTTCGGCTTCATGGATAAGATTATTGTTATTACCGTAAAATTATTGTGTGGCGATCATCCCGAGCCCAACAAAGAAGAGCTTAAACAGCAAGAAAAATGCCTTGATAAGTTTACCAATACAAAAGGCGAACACGAGTTTCCTGTGCGCGTTATACCACGTCACTCGCTACAAACGCGCATTACGCATGGTGTGGTAGCTGTTTCGTGCTTGTGGCTTATGGTGTCGGGCGTGTTTGTGTTTGTGCCACCTATTGCTGCTGCATTTCCGCAGGTAGCTCAGGTTATGCGCATGAGCCACCGCTTAGTGGGCGCCATCTTCATCATTTGCCCGATTGTAAGCGCGCTGCTTGCTCCTAAAGGCTTCAAGCTGTTCTGCGAGAAGTACTTCGTGAAATGGACGCCTGAAGACATCGAGTTCATGAAGAAATTCGTGTTTTACATGATTGGTCCAAAAACGGTGCACATGCCCGATCAAGACGAAGTAAAAAGCGGCCAGCGCTTTGCCGATGGTGCGATGGTACTCTCAAGTATTTTCATTGCAGTATCGGGTCTTGTACTGTGGCTTGGCACAAGCGTGTTCCGCACACCTGCAGAAGCGCAGATGATCATGCGTATTTGCCACGATATTTGCTTTGTAATGTTCATTATCTTCGGTATTGCGCACATATACTTGGGTGCCGGTATTTTCCAACCGTACAAAGGAACGGCACGTCTTATGTGGGGCGACGGCAAAGTGCCTGAAAGCGATGGTTTGTATCACTGGGGATTTTGGGCGCGTGAAGAAATTGAGCACGGCAATGTCGAGAACGAAGACGCAAAACACCTGGCAAAACGCAATAAGCATCTGGCGAAAGTGAAAGCGAAGATGCAAGCGAAACAGGCAAAGGCAGCGAAAGCGGAGTAGGTGCACGGGTTCCCGTACCCCGCTCGGCGCGTGACGAGCTAAACAAACACGCGTACAATAGCATCTAACGATTAGGAAAGGAGATGCCTGTCATGGAGCAGTTTTTCGGAGCAAATTCACCTTTCAATGCAGGGAATAATTACGCCGCGCAAGCTATGCTTGGCAACGATACTCTGTTTCGTGACAAGGCATTTTCCTACTACAAGCAGCACTACCAGCAAGAACAGCGCCCAAACGATGTAGCGCGTCTTGCGCTTTTTCAAGATTTGTATGCATATCAGGATGCGCGAGCGCTTCAGCTGCACACCGAAAACAAAGAAGAACTCCCCCGCAATGCAATTATTACCGCGCAGTTGTTTGCCGATACCTGCCAGCACGTGTTCGATGTGCTACGCAATCACACAGCGCTAAACAGCGCAACTCAAGCGGTACTTGCGAACGTGTCGTGGGAAACGCTTATTGGCGCATTGCTCGATGACGTTCAACATCTTCTTCAAGAAGAACATATCCTTCATGACGGTGCGGCTGCTGACGATTCGTCTGCTGACAACGCACCTGCGGTGTACATGAATGTCATCGTTGCGCAAGACGACACAAAATGCCGCATTTCACCTGCGCATTTTCTAGAACTACTGATGTATGCTGCGCAAGAAAACGCCGCAGCCGCCCCCAAGCAAGCGCCTACCAGCGAAAACTTTGTTCCCGAAAGCGCACTTCCCACCTTGGCCGTTATATGCGCCTGTGCACTGCGCGCGCATCTGTTGTTACCCGCGAAAAACGCTGCGCAAGACTACACGAACTCAGCCGACAAAAGCGTTGATAGCCCGCTAGCCTGCCCCGTGTGCGGGTATCGCGAAACACTGTCGTGGGTAGGAGAATTTACCGCGCACCACGGCAACGAGCGCGTAAAGTATTGTCCGCTGTGTGCAACGCAGTGGGCATTTGAGCGCATTCGCTGTGGACGTTGCGGCACTAAAAACCAAGGTCATTTCCACTATACTAACGAAGAACATGACAACTCACATCGCATTTTGATCTGCGATGAGTGCCATTCCTACGAGCGCGTTGTGTTTCAGGAACACTTGCAATCGCCCGCGTTTTCTATCGAAGTGGAAGACGTGGTAATGGCTCCTCTTGATGCGCTTGCCCAAAGCGTGCTCTCGCAGCGCGCATAAACGCACCATCACCTCGCGCGCAATGCCCGATTCCATATTCACTCTAAATTAGATAAGCTACCGCCCGCCTTGATAGCATCAATTTCGAACCTGTCGGAATTGCCGACACCTTGCTTTCAGCGGCATCAAAGCTACCCAAAGATATTCGGTTCCAGTTGTTCGGTATTTCCGAACAACTGAATATAAACTACCACTTCTCACATACGCGCATCCATTCCTGCGCCCGCAGCTGTTGCTGTTGTTGATCCAGCACAGCCCGTCACCTGCGGATACTACCCCATTCAGCGCAAACTTCAAGCCTGAGCTTCCTTTTAATTGTTACCAAATTAAATTAGATTTTGCTTACTTTGTCCTTAAATTTTCCGGCGTTTGTTGTTACAATTACACCGTGTTGTTACGAAACTGTAATTGGTAATACACCAGTGCGCTTACGCGACAGCCATTGCAGACGAGACGTAGTAACAAGCCATCTAGTAATACGCAAAGCGAAAGGAGCTTTAGATGGACAACGAAAGCACTTTGTATCCACCGTCCGAAAAAACCCCACACAGCGGTATCACCAGGCGAAACGTTATTAAGGCAGGCGCCGCAATGGGCGCATGTGCCGGTGCGGCTGGCATTTTGGGTTGTCAATCTGAAAAGCCAAAAGAGAAGAAAGCGGAAGCGCCAACTGATGCAAAAGACACGCTTACCATCTTTGTTGGCGAAGACTTCGAAGAAGGTTTCGACCCTCTGACCTCGGAATACAACAGCAACGGTATGTTCAACGTGTTCCACTCATATCTTTTGAAATTCGACAACAACGCCAAAATTGTCCCCGATTTAGCGGAAAGCTTCAAAGTTTCAGAAGATGGCCTTACCTATACCTACACCTTGAAAAAAGGCATTAAGTTCAGCGACGGCAGCCCGCTTACCGCCGAGGATGTTGCGTTTTCATACCTTACCATTCGCGACAACGGAGCAGGTCAAATTGACTTTAAGGCCATTGCCGATGCAAAAGCACTTAACGAAACAACCGTTGAGTTCAAGCTGAAGCGCCGCGATTCAAGCTTCGTTACGCGTACAGCTAAGCTGGGCATTGTTCCGAAAAAAGGCTATGCAGCAAAAGACTACCGCATGAACCCTATTGGCTCGGGTCCGTTCAAGATGGTGAAATACGAGCCAGGTCAGCAGCTTATCGTTGAGCCGAATCCGCAGTATTATGGCAAAAAATCGCAGTTCAAGCGTATTACGTTTTTGTTCTTAAGCAACGAAACCGCCCTTGCACACGCGCAATCGGGCAAGCTTGATGTGGTTATGGTTCAGCCTGAATACGCCAAAGAAAAAGTTGCGGGCATGCATCTGGTAACACTTCCAACAATCGACACGCGCGGTTTCCACTTGCCCACGTTTGCGCCGAAGAAAATCGACGGCAAGGAATACGGCAACCCGGTAACGGCCGATATCGCAGTTCGCAAGGCTTTGAACATCGGTATTAACCGCAAAGAAATTGTTGAGCATTCATTAAATGGCATCGGAACGCCTGCAACGGCGCTGCTTCACAATATGCCGTGGGCGAACCCTGCTGCTGAATTTAAGGATGGCCGCCTGGAAGAAGCGAAGAAAATTCTTGAAGACGCAGGTTGGAAGCTTAATAAAGACGGCATTCGCGAGAAGAACGGCACGCTGTGCGCCTTTAACATGCTGGGAATTTCAAGCGATATGCAGCGCTACGACATTGCTGTTGGCGTTGCTGAACAGGCAAAGAAGCTGGGCATTAAGATTACGCCAAAAGCTTACGGCTGGAAGCAAGCGCGTACGCTTACACCAACCACGCCGCTGTGCTGGGGTACCGGCGACTACGATCCATCAGGCGATTTGGTTGGATACTTCGGCTCGAAAGGTTCCATCAACGATGCGCGTTACTCGAACCCAACAGTTGACAAGCACATCGAGGAAGCTTTGGACGCAAAGACAAACGAAGAAGCCTACGAAATTTGGAAGAAAGTACAGTGGGATGGCAAGACAGGTCCTGAAAGCGAAAACGGCGACTTGCCGTACCTGTGGATTGTTACCATCAACCACACTTACTTCGTAAAAGATGACCTTGACATCGGTAAACAACTGGTACATCCGCACGGACACGGTTGGCCGGTAGCCTTCAACTTAAGCGAATGGAAGCGCAAGTAGCACGAACGATTAGCGCGATCGCATGACGCAAGCTCGGACTACGCGCGATGAGCGCGGGCTCGGGCTTGCATTGCAAGCGCGGCGGAGAGTGTGCGGGCACGGGCTTGAACTTGCAAGCGCGGCGGGCTCTTTCTTGGGTGCGTTATCGGGTGCGTTCTGGAGCACGTTCCATCAAACGTGCTTGCTATCAGGCGCAAGCTCATTCTCGTTCTCAGGATCGTTTTTGCACGCGAGTTCGCGTACAACCAGCACGCAACGCGCGTGCGCAGAGTACCTCATTTTGTGCATGAGTGCGCAGAAGGCGAACATAAAGGAACTAACTATGAAACAAGCAAAATTTTGGATTGAAACGTTTCTGCGCCTCATCCTACTTCTTGTTGCGGCAAGCATTATCACCTTTGCCCTGGTAAACGCTGCACCTATCGACCCTGTTGCAGCATACGCCGGCGGCGAAAACACGTTCTCCAAAGAACAGCTTGCCTCAATTGCCGCCCACTGGGGCTTCGACAAACCCCCTGTTGAACGCTACTTTATGTGGATTGGCGGCCTACTTCACGGTGACGGCGGCATTTCCGTTATCTACCAGCGCCCCGTTGTGCAAATCCTGTGCGAACGCGCAGGAAATTCACTGCTGCTGATGGGCTGCGCATGGGTTCTATCAGGTATTATCGGCTTTGCGGCCGGCATCGTATGCGGCTTGTATCCGCGCTCGATTGCCGATAAGCTACTGAAAGGCATCTGTATCGTGCTTTCCGCTGCGCCAACATTTTGGGTAGGGCTGGTGTGCCTTTCGATATTTGCCGTAGCGCTTGGCTGGTTCCCACTAGGGCACGCCTACCCCGTTGGACTTACGCCTGACCAGGTAACATGGGGTCAGCGCATCCACCACCTTATTCTTCCTGCGCTGGTGTTAGCGGTATCGGGCATCGGCAATATCACGTTGCAAACACGCGAAAAAGTAATCGAAATCATGCAAAGCGACATGGTTACCTTCGCGAAAGCTCGCGGCGAAACAACACGCCAGATCATCACGCGCCACCTGCTGCGCAACATTTCACTTCCAGCCATTACGCTGCAATTCGCCTACATTTCAGAAGTTTTTGGCGGCTCGGTACTTGCCGAGCAAGTGTTCGCGTACCCGGGCTTGGGAAACGCGGTCGTTCAATCGGCACTTTCAATGGACATTCCGCTTCTGCTAGGCGTTGCGCTGGTGTCGGCAGTGTTCGTGTTCGTTGGAAACTTCATTGCAAACGTACTGTACGGAATTATTGATCCCCGTATCAAACGAGGAGCTGAGCTGCATGACTAATACAACTACCACTCAAACTGCCGTGAAACGCACATGGAACAACATGCGCACGAAAACCCTCATTTTACTGGGAATTGTACTGGTTGTGTTGCTTGTTGTGCTGGCGGTTGGCCTTACGATGCATCCCGATTTGTACAGCTCACACTTAACCGGTAAGCTGCAAAAACCCTCTGGTGCGCATTGGTTTGGAACCGACTACCTTGGCCACGACATGTTCCACCGCACCATTCGCGGACTTGCACTGTCTATCCTTATTGGACTGGGCGCGTCAATTATATCGGGCGTCATCGCTATTGTGTTGGGAACTATTTCCGCCGTGTGCTCAGGCTGGATCGACAAAGTGGTCTTGTGGGCTGTTGACCTGGTGTTATCCATTCCTCATATGGTGCTTTTGCTGCTCATCTCCTTTGCGCTGGGCGGCGGCGTGCAAGGCGTTATTGTTGCTGTTGCACTCAGCCACTGGCCAACCCTTACCCGTGTTATTCGCGCCGAAGTGCTGCGCATCAAAACTTCGCAATACGTAGCGCAGTCGCGTTCGTTTGGGAAAAGCGGTGTGTGGATTGCGTTTCACCATGTAATCCCCCACATTTTGCCGCAAGCTATCGTCGGTATTATCATGCTGTTCCCCCATGCCATTTTGCATGAAAGTGCGCTGACGTTTTTGGGCTTCGGCCTTCCGCTCGATTCGCCTGCTATCGGCGCTATCCTTACCGACGCCATGAAATTTATTGCAACAGGTCAGTGGTGGCTTGCGTTCTTCCCTGGTTTATTGCTGGTAATTATCGTGCTGTTAATGTTTACGCTGGGCGACAACATCAAGCACCTGTTAAGCCCGCAAACGGCACAAGAATAAGGAGCCCATCATGACCAATTCAACTCCTCTTCTGGAAATAAACGACTTGTCGCTTTCCTTTACCAGCTATGCGCAAGGCCTGCGCCAAATATCAACGCAGGTGCTGAAGAACCTTTCGCTGAAGCTGCATGCTGGCGAAGTGTTTACCATTGTGGGCTCGTCAGGTTCGGGAAAAAGCCTGCTTGCAGAAACAATTCTGGACATCCTGCCGAAAAACGCGCACGTAACGGGCAGCATTAAGCTTGACGGCGCGCCAGCAACGTGTGCGGCCCTGCGAAAAATGCGCGGACGCGAGCTGCTGTACGTTCCGCAAGGGGTAACAAACCTTGACCCGCTGATGAAAGTGGGCCATCAGGTGTGCCTGCGCCCCGAGCAAAAACAGTATCAAGAAGCGGCGTTTAAGCGCCTTGAGCTAAGCGATGCGGTAACGAAGCTGTATCCTTTCGAGCTTTCGGGCGGCATGGCACGGCGAACGCTGGTGTCAACAGCGCTTTTGGGAACGCCTCGCATAGTGATTGCCGACGAGCCAACACCGGGTATGACGCTTGACCAAGCGCGCGAAACGCTGCAGCTGTTCCGCGACATGGCCGATAAGGGTGCAGGTGTTATCGTGATCACGCACGACCTTACGCTTGCGCTGGAAATTTCCGACACAATTGGTGTGTTCTACGATGGAACAATTATCGAGCAGGCGCAAAAAAGCCAGTTCACAGGCTTAGGCGAACAGCTCAAGCAGCCGTTTACGAGGGCGCTGTGGTGCGCGCTGCCTCAAAACGAGTTCTCGACACCCAAGCACACTGGCGCTGCTGGCCATGCAACAAGCAGCGCTTCCACTGCCAGCCAGCCTGAAAGCAAGCGCGCAGAGGCAAACTCGCAGGTTATCGCAGGTAACGAACCAGAAAACGCACACGATGCCGCAGCAACACAAGCCTCCGAGCACACTGGTGGTGCTGGTGATGCAACAAGCAGCGCCTCCCCTGCCAGCCAGCCTGAAAGCGCACCCGCAAAGGACGCAGCACAGCACGCAGCCCAGCACGCATCTGTTCTGGAAGCAAAAAATGTATCGTTTTGCTATCCGGGCTCGAAGCATTGCGTTCTTGAAAACATCAACCTTGAAGTGCACGAAGGCGAAATTGTTGGCTTGTTTGGCGGATCGGGGCACGGAAAATCAACACTTGCGCGCGTTTTAGCAGGTCAGCTGCCTATAAAGCAGGGCTCCATTACCTTTGATGGCCAAGCGCTGAACCCGCACAGTTGCTCGCCGGTGCAGCTTATTTTTCAGCACCCCGAGCTGGCGCTTAACCCGCGCTGGAGAATGAAACGCACGCTGCAAGAAGCGTGGGATGTGCCTCAATCGCTGCTTGACAAGGCGGGGATTCGCGACGAATGGAAAGAGCGCTATCCGTTTGAGCTTTCAGGCGGCGAACTGCAGCGTTTCTGCGTGGTGCGGGCGCTTGCTCCCACCACCAAAATTTTACTGTGCGATGAAATTTCAACGATGCTTGACGCTATCACGCAAGCTCACATTTGGCACTTGCTGCTTGATCACGCCAAGGAACACAGCATGGGCATGCTGGTTATTTCGCATAGCGAAGCGCTGTTGAACCGCATTTGCACGCGCGTCATCAGCATTGATGCGCTTAACAACCACGCAAACTGCATCGAGGATCAGTAGGCACGACCACCAGCGCCATGTTGATACCGCTTAAAAATTTTTTCACAACTTTATAAAAGAAAATGTTGCGAAAGTTAATCAATGTTGTTACGATATAGAAAAAAGTAATACTTTTTAAATCGCTCACGTATACTCACACAGAGCGTTACACGCCAAGGAGGTTTGACTATGGCAAGCGAAGAAACATCATCACTCACGCGTCGCGGTTTTGTTGGCGCTGGTGCGGCCTTAGGTGCTTGCGCAGTTGGAGCAGGCATTACTGGCTGCTCGTCTGCTAAATCTGAAAAGAAAGACGAAAAAAAAGAAGAAAAAGTAAGCGCAAAAGACTCGCTGAAAATTTTTGTTGGTGCCGAGCCCAAAGATGGTTTTGATCCTCTTACCACCTATTGGGGAACAAACGGCATGTACAGCCTGTTCCAGTCGCGCTTGTTGGCGTTCAACAAAGAAGGAAAACCCGTTCCCGATTTGGCGGAAAGCTACAAGATGTCCGACGACGGCCTAACGTACACTTACAAGCTGAAGAAGGGCATCAAGTTTAGCGACGGCACTCCCTTTACCGCCGATGACGTGGTATTTTCTTACCTGACCATTCGCGATAACGGAGCTGGTCACATCGACTTTAAGGCGCTTGCCGATGCAAAGGCGCTTGACGAAAGCACCGTCGAGTTCAAGCTGAAGAAGCGCGATTCAAGCTTTGTTGCACGCACCGCAAAGCTGTGCATCGTTCCGAAAAAAGGCTACGATGCGCAAAACTACCGCATTAAGCCTGTTGGAACTGGTCCTTTCAAGCTCGTTCAATACGACAAAGGCCAGCAACTTATTATTGCGCCAAACGAGTATTACTACGGTACAAAATCTACCTTCAAGCGTATTACGCTTGTGTTCTTAAATGGTGAAGCTGCGCTTGCCCACGCTCAATCGGGTACGATGGATGTTGTTATGGTTCAGCCTGAATATACGAAAGAAAAAGTAGAAGGCATGCACCTTGTGAAATTCCCCACTATCGATACACGTGGATTTAACTTGCCAACCTTTGCACCCAAAGAAGTAGATGGCAAAGAGCGCGGAAATGCAGTAACGGCTGATAGAGCTGTTCGTTTGGCGCTGAATATTGGTATTAGCCGCTCGGAGCTTATCCAATCATCCATTAACGGCATCGGCACGCCTCATACAGCCTTACTGCATAAACTTCCTTGGGCGAACCCGCAGTCAGAGTTCAAAGATGGTCGCGTTGAGGAAGCAAAGAAAATTCTTGAAGACGCTGGCTGGAAGCTAAATGCGCAAGGCGTTCGCGAAAAAGACGGCAAGCCTTGTGAGTTTAATATTACGGGCCGCAGCGATGACATGCAGCGCTACGACATTGCTGTTGGTTTGTCTGAGCAGGCGAAAAAGCTTGGCATCCGCATTAACGCGAAGGCTGTTCCTTGGAAACAAGGACGCGAACAAGCTCGCATTATTCCTACGTGTTGGGGTACGGGCGACTACGATCCATCGGGCGACATCATTGGTTACTATGGCTCGAAAGGCGCTATTAAC
>KQ959677.1:0-87993 GCA_001552935.1 Umbribacter vaginalis
AGTTTGTGTCTATAAATCTTACATTTCTCCTTGAAGCTCACCAAAATTTTAGAGCTTCTTTTGTTTATGCGTTTCTTTCGTTTATACTATAGTCAATACGCTGAATTTGTTACTGTCAATTGCGTCCTCTTGTATACTTCTTGTAAGTACTATGTACAGGACATATCTTTATAACAGTACATGTATGTCGCGCACCATCGGGAAAGGATGTGTTATGAGTACTTCCATTTCGGGAGAATTACACGTAGCTAATGATGTGCTCGTCGATTTAGTAGCATATGCTGCAGCCGATTGTTACGGCGTGGTAGCTATGTCGTCTTCATCGCAACAAAGTGGACTTTCTAAATTGCTTCCGCTTTCTCGTGTACGCAAGGGTATTGTAGTTGAAACGCTCGATGAGGGCATTCATGTCGATTTGTATGTCATTATTGAATACGGAACCAATATTAATACTGTGTCTCAAAATTTAGTTGATCAGGTTAGTTTCGCACTTACTCAATATGCGCAAGTACCTCTTGCAGGCGTTGAGGTTCATGTGGAAGGCGTTAAAGTACGCAAGCATTAACGAGGCATTTTGTCTCATTGTGGTAAGGAGATCCATTACTTATGAGTGAAACATATACGCTCAATGATGTGAAGCGCGCGCTTGCTCAAGCAAGCCAGATGCTGAGCTCTCAAAAAGATACCATCAACAAGTTAAATGTTTTCCCTGTTCCTGATGGTGATACGGGAACGAATATGTCGCTTACTATCGAGTCGGTTGTGCGCAGCGTCTCCGAGCTTTCTGAGAATACATCACGCGAAGAGTTCGCAAAAGCAGTGGTGCAAGGTGCTCTCATGGGTGCTCGTGGCAACTCGGGTGTTATTACGTCACAAATTTTGCGCGGCTTGTGTGAAGGAGCACTTCGCGCTGAGCATTTTAATACCGAAGGTTTAAGCGTTGCGTTTGCTCGTTCTCAAGAAGTTGCGTTTCAAGCAGTACGAAAACCAGTTGAAGGCACTATTCTTACGGTTATTCGCGATGTTGCCAGTGCTGCTCGCACTGCTCAAAAAAAGAAGCTTTCCACTAACGATGCGCTTGAGTTCATCGTAAACGAAGCGTTTGCAAGCGTCCATCGTACCCCTGAACTGTTAAGTGTACTGAAGGAAAATAACGTTGTTGATGCGGGCGGATACGGCCTTGCGCTGTTCATCGATGCGTTTGTATCGGCGCTGCTTGGGCGTGGTGCAGCACATCAAGATGAAGTGTTGTTTGCGCAAAATACAGCGCCAAAAGTAGAAATCGAGCACATTGAAGATTGGGAAGGCTCGGAATTTCGTTATTGCACCGAGTTTTTAGTGCATAGCGAAACGGTGGATGTGGAAGCGGCACGCGAGTTTTTACCCACTATGGGCGATTGCGATTTAATGGTAGGCGCGCATCCTAATTTTAAAGTGCACGTTCATACGAATCGTCCCGATAAAGTGCTTGCGTGGTACCTTGATCACGATGCGCAAATCTCAGAAGTACACGTGCACAATATGGATCTGCAAAGTGCCAAGCGCAATGAAGAACTAAGTGAAGAAGCGCATAATGAGCCTGCTACTCCCTTTGGTTTTGTAGCTGTCGCAAGCGGAGCGGGCAATGCGAATATCCTGAAGAGCCTTGGTGTAAACGTGGTTGTTTCAGGTGGTCAAACGATGAATCCATCGACCAAAGAGCTGCTTGATGCCATTGCGCGTGTGAACGCTAACAACGTGATTGTTCTTCCGAACAACTCAAACATCATTCTCGCAGCCCAAGCGGCATGTGATATGGCAGAAATTCCCTGTGCATTGGTTCCTACCACCTCGGTTCCTCAAGCGTTTAGTGCGCTGTTTGCCTTTGACGAAGCTACATCGCTTGAAGACAACGTTCACGCGATGACCGAAGTGCTTGATCAGGTATCCACAGGCGAAATTACAACCGCTATAAAAGATTCGCGCGATGCGCACGGAAATCCTCTTTCGGCAGGCGATATAATCGGTATCGTGAACGGGGATATCGAAGCTGTCGGAACCGACATTACCGATGTGTGCTTGCGCATGCTTGATACAATGCAGGCAGATAGCTTCGACAGCTTAACACTTCTTGCTGGCGCCGATTTCACTGATGATGCACTTTCAGCGCTCGAAGCAGCCATTGAAGAGCACTATGACGATCTTGAAATTGAGTCTCATCGCGGTGATCAGCCACTGTATCCTGTTGTCTTCTCGCTTGAATAGTGTTTAAGCGACACGCACGCATGGCTGATGGTCTAACAAACTCGTTACGGAGCGCCTCGCAATTAGCATTGTGCGAGGCCGCAACCACGCTTCCACAGGTAAGCGACAAGCGCGCACTTAAGCTGCAGCGTCTCCATCTGCAAACGGTAGAACAGCTTCTTGAACATTTTCCACGCCGCTACATCGATATGTCTGCCGTAAAAAAAGTAGCGCAGGCAAGCATCGGCTCTCAATGTAGTATTTTTGGAACTATTCACGCTATTACCCTTAAAACACCACGTCCACGCCTCAGTTTAGTTGAGATTTCCGTTCTTGATGACAGTGGGATATTGATAGTTACGATGTTTCGCCAGCCGTGGCTTATGAATAAGTTTCATGTGGGCGATACTGTCGGCGTGTCGGGTAAACTTGAATTCTCATATGGTTATAAGCGTATGACCAATCCCTTTATCGAATTGATAGATGCACCTACGCAGTGTGGTCTTATCGTTGCGCTGTATCCGCTTACGGAAGGTATCACGAATGCCTGGATGACGCGCTTTGTTCACGCTGCGCTTGCAAAAACGCGCGGCATGTACGATTTTTTGCCTCTTGACGTGCGGCTTCGTCGCAACCTTATGAGCCGAACTCATGCGCTTTGTGCGATTCATGCGCCACTTTCGATGGAAGAACTTGCGTGCGCGCGCAGGCGTTTAGTGTATGAAGAAGTGTTTACGCTCCAAGTTTCGCTGATGTCTCGCCACGCGCAACGAAGCATGGTATGTCCTGCTTGCACGCATGTCGTAAACGGCAAGCACGTTCAGGCGTACCTGCGTGCTATTCCCTTTGAGCTTTCATGCGAACAGCAGGCAGCGTGCCGCGATATTTGGGAAAAAATGGCCTTACCAACGGCACTTAATCATATGCTTTTAGGTGATGTAGGATGTGGTAAAACGGTGGTTGCGGGTAGCGCGCTTGCCTGCGTTGCCGATTCGCACACGCAGGCAGCTCTTCTTGCTCCAACAGAAATTCTTGCACGTCAGCATGCAAAAACGCTTGGTGCATTTTTTGATGCTGCTCATATTTCGTGGGCGCTTTTGTGTGGCTCTACGCCTCGTGCCGATAGAAAGCATATCTATGAGCAGCTTGCAAGCGGTAAGCTGAACGTGCTTATTGGCACGCATGCCTTGCTTGAAGATGAGGTTGTGTTTCACCAGTTAAGCTTGTGTGTGATCGACGAGCAACAGCGTTTTGGTGTATCTCAGCGTGCTGCACTTTTGAAAAAAGGACGCAATGTTGATACGCTTTATTTAAGTGCAACACCTATTCCACGTACCTTAGCTATGGCGTTGTATGGTGCGTGTACGTTTTCCTACATAAAGCATCCGCCCGTAAGTACGCGCGGTAAGCGCACAACACATGTGGTAGCAAAATCGCTGATGTATACCGCTTACGATGCTGCGCGCGATGCACTTGCGCGCGGCGAGCAAGTATATATTGTGTGTCCGCTTGTTGGTATAAAGCAAGGCGATAACTCCTTGGTGCTTGAGAGGGGTGGCACAAGCATACATGGTAAGCGTGCATCAGGTGAAAAGCGTGCGCATGAAAATGCGAAAGCGGGTTTAGATGAAAGCTTGACGCGTTCACAGTCTTTGTACGCTGACAATACGCAAGAAACGTACGAATATGCTGCTATCTGTATTGAAGATGAAGCCGATTATGCACCTTGTTCATCGCAAAGCGTGGCAAGCGCTCAAAGCGAAGCTCAGTTTTTACAAACGCAAATATTTCCTGGTGAAAAAGTTGGTTTGCTCTATGGTGGCTTGCCTGCTGAAGAAAAAGCAGCTGTCATGAACGCATTTTCGCGTGGTGACATTTCAGTACTCGTTTCAACAACGGTGATTGAAGTTGGCATTGATGTTGCTAATGCAACGATTATGATTATCGAAGATGCTGACCGTTTTGGCTTGTCGCAACTGCATCAGCTGCGCGGACGCGTGGGACGCTCCAATAAAGATTCGGATGTGTATCTTGTATCATCGTCACAATCACCCGTAGCACTGAACAGGCTTTCTGCTATGACACATTGCGATGACGGTTTCAAGCTTGCCCTGTTCGATTTGGCGCTGCGCCGGGAAGGTGATATTTTGGGCAATCGCCAACATGGCGCTTCGCATTTGTCGCTTGTGAACATTATTCGAGATAGCGCCATTATTCAAGAAGCGTATTCGGACGCGCAAGCGCTCGTTGCGCGCGATGCGTTTTTGCAGCTACCTGAACATTCGCTTCTTGCGCGTGAAGTGCGCACGTTGCATTCGTAATACGTATGTGCGAATGCTGTATTATGGCAGGTATCGAGCTCTGGTGGGCATTGGGGAACTAGCATTGGGAAAGTAAAAAAAGGGGAGTGTATGCGCATTATTGCAGGCAGTAAACGAGGGCAGAGTATAGATGCACCTGCGGGTATGAACACACGTCCCACGACCGATCGCGTACGCGAGTCGCTGATGAGCAGCATTATGAGCCGAAAAGGCAGCTTTGATGGATGCTGCGTTCTTGACGCATTTGCTGGCTCGGGAGCGCTTGCGTTTGAGTCGCTTTCACGCGGAGCTGTTCATGCCACCCTGTGCGATATTTCGCGCGATGCACTCAGCTGTATAAAGCGAAACGCAACGCGCCTTGGATATAGTGTTTATGCGGTATCAGTTCTTCACCTTGATTTGCTGCGAGATTGCGCGCGCTTGCGCACCAGGAGCTTTGATGTTGCATTTTTTGATCCGCCGTATCGTATAGAAGCGCGTGTCGTAGTGAGTCTTATAAATGCACTGTTCATAGAAGGTATTTTGAAGCCCGATGCCTTAGCAGTGTACGAGTTTAGTAACGTTTCCCAAGAAGACTTTAGTGAGCTGCTGGACCATACGCCGCTTCGCCTGGATGCGTATAAATCATTTGGGTCAACACGGTGCGCGTTTTTAGTTTATGATACGCAGAGAGAACGAAACTGACGTGTGCTGATGTATTTCCGCGCTTTTGCGCAAGAACCAACGCCGCAACGTCATCACACGTAAGCAGCGATACCCACATTATTGCTGTGCCCGTTGGCGCGAGCATGGGTTCCAAAAAACTGTAGATCAACCGATAATCGTGCGGTATTTTCCCGCCTTCCACGAAAGGAGCGTTTGTGAAACGAGCACTTACTCCTGGCACCTTTGACCCCATTACTAATGGCCATCTTGACGTTATAACACGTGCTGCACAAATTATGGATGAAGTGATTGTTGCTGTTGCGCGCTCGGCGAAAAAAAAGCCACTCTTTACGCATGAACAGCGCATTGAACTAGCGAAACAGGCAACAAGTCACTTGAGTAATGTGCGTGTTGTTGGTTTTGATAAGCTGCTTGTTGATTTTGCGCGCGACGTGGATGCGCATGTTGTTATAAAAGGCTTGCGTGCTATTACCGATTTCGAGTACGAATTTCAAATGACAGCACTCAATTACCAGCTTTCCCATGCTATTGAAACGCTTTTTATTATGTCACCGCCACAGTTTATGTATCTTTCGTCATCGATTGTGCGTGAAATTGCATCGCTGCATGGCGATATTTCGACACTTGTTCCTCCCGCAGTTGCAAAAGCGCTTCTAGAAAAATACCGCTCATAACGTATAATGCTCTATGATTGTATGATAAAATAATGCCTAGATGTGTAAGACGCTTTGCATGCTCACGTGTTGGTGTTGTGCATTTCGTCAGCTTACTGTGGAAGGAAAATCATGGATGATACTGGAGTTTTAGAGCTTCTTGAGGAGCTTTCTATATTACTTGAAGAGTCAAAACCCGTATTTGGCAAAAGCGGTATGAGACAGGTTGATATTGAAGCTGCATTTAGTATTCTCGATTCGATTAAAGATACCTTCCCAACAGAATTTTCACAAGCACGCCAGTTAGTACGCGAACGTCAATCACTGCTTGACGATGCACAAGCGCAGGCTTCTCGCATGATTGAAGATGCGCGCTCTCAAGCGATGACTATTGCAAGCGAGCAGGAAATTGTTCGTATTGCCCAGCAACAAAGCGATCAAATTCTCAGTGATGCACGTGAACTTGAGCGTCAAACACGCGCTGGCGCAGAAGATTATGCCGATGAAGTATTTGGTCATGTTGAGCAAAGCCTTGATTCGCTGCTTAACAATGTACGCCGTTGCCGTGATAGGCTGAATGCTACCGCTCAAACGAATACGCCCCGTTCATAGTGTGCAGTATGTCTGCATTTGAGGGGCTCACACGTCCGCACGTTTCCATAAAAATTCCCGCAGAGTTGTTTGAACCAGCTGCGCTTGAAACCTTTTCAGGAACGTTATCTCCCGTGGCATTGGTGCGTGGAGCGCAACGCTATAGCTTGAACGAACCACTTACGTATACCCTTACGCTTACGCATACCGGGGAAGCTTTTGTTGTTGCAGGTACCCTGCACGCTTCAGTAACAACTCCGTGTGCGCGGTGTTTAGACGATGCACGCTATGAGTGCAGCGCTTCGTTTACTGAGTATGTGTTTGTCAGTGAAGAAGCTGCTCAGTCTAAAGATTTGGAAGACGACGAATTCTTTGTGCTGCCTGCAAATCACGAGCTGGACATTATTGAGATGCTTTCTTCAGCGCTGGTGCTTGAGCTGCCAAATCTTATTGTGTGTTCTGATGATTGTAAAGGCTTGTGCAGTGTGTGCGGTTGCAACTTAAATAAAGAAACGTGTTCGTGTGCAGAAAAGCGTAAAGAAAGCGATGTCGAACAGCATCCATTTGCACAACTGCGCTCTCTGCTTGACGAATAGTGTGCGCCGCATAGCGCTTGGGCGTGCGCTTTTGTGTGCGCACAGCGTATCGTTTGCTAAGTTGTGGAGATATCGCTTGTTTTCGACATATATTTGTGCGCATGCGTATTTTATCTTGCAGCAAAGAGTGTTTTTTGTTAGTATCATTTTTCGCGTATTGTTACATATAAACGAGTATGAGCAAACTCGATGAAGGAGTAGATTATTATGGCAGTACCTAAACAGCGCATGGGACGTATTCGTACGCATACCCGTCGTAGTGTGCACGATCGCATTGATGCACCTTCACGTTCTGTATGCCCTCAATGTGGCGAAGTTAAGCTGCCTCATCGCGTTTGTTCTAATTGTGGTTTCTATAAAAAGCGCGAAGTTATTGTAACTGAGTAAGTATACTGTACAGTTCTTTGCGTGCCCTCTAGATCGCTTTGGTCTGGAGGGTTTTTGTTTTAAGGGTATAAGGGAGTACGGTATGGACAGTTCCGTTGTTATTGCAGTTGATGCTATGGGCGGCGATTTTGCTCCTGATGTTGTGCTGCAAGGGATTACGCAGGCTCTTGAAGCCGATGCTCAGCTATCCATTATTGTGTGTGGCTTGAAAGACGTTGTTGTTCCTTTTTGCGCGCATCATACGCGCTTGCAAGCAGAATGTTGCTCTGAAGTAATTACGATGGCCGAACATCCAGCACTTGCCGTTCGCAAGAAAAAAGATTCTTCGCTTGTGCGTGCGTGTCGTTTGGTTAAAGAAGGCAAAGCCCAAGGCGTGTATTCAGCCGGCTCAACAGGGGCGTGCCTCACAGCAGCTATTATGCATATGGGACGCATTAAAGGTATTATGCGCCCTGCGTTATGCGTGACGCTTCCTACGAAGAAAAATCCTGTTCTGTTGTGCGATGTTGGTGCAAATGCCGATTGTAAACCTGCCTATTTAGAACAGTTTGCCCATATGGCGCAAGCATATTGTCGTGCTACCTTGACGCTTCCGCATCCGCGTGTAGCGCTGTTGAATATCGGTGAAGAGCGCGAAAAAGGATCTCAGTTTGCACAAGACGTTCATGCTTTGCTGGAAGAACACATTGAGGGTTTTCAGGGCAATATCGAGGGTCGCGATTTGCTTTCAGGGGACGTTGATGTGGTTGTTTGTGATGGTTTTACGGGTAATGTTGCGCTTAAAACACTTGAAGGTACGGCATCGTTTTTGATGGAGGAAATGCGAGAGACTTTCCTTTCATCGCTTACCACAAAATTGGCAGCATTTCTTGTAAAAGATCAGTTTAGAGCTATGAAAGCGCGTTTAAATCCCGATACGTATGGTGGAGCTCCCTTGCTTGGTGTTGAGGGTGTATGTATGATCGGGCATGGCTCGTCGTCCAAAGATGCAATTTGCAATGGTATTTTAATGTGTGCGCAAGCAACACGTGGTAAGCTTGTAGAGTCAATTCGTCATTCAATTGGTGCTGAATAGGGGTCACATCATATGACAGATGATACCGATATTATCGATAGTTATGAAAAACAAGAGAAACTAGAGCGTGCGCAAGAAATTGTGCAACATCGCTTTGCGCGACCAGAAATTTTGCTGGCGGCTATAACGCATCCTTCTGCAAATGAAGGACGTGCTGTGAAGTATTCTTACGAGCGTTTGGAGTTTTTAGGTGACTCAATCTTAGGAGCGCTTGTAGCTGATAGAGTGTTTGAAACGTATCACGATATTGATGAGGGCGGACTGACACGCATTAAAGTAGCACTTGTGTCAGGAACATCACTTTCGCAGGTAGGTCGTGAGCTTGGCTTATCGGATGTTATCTTTTTTGGATCCTCTGAGCGCGGTACGGGAAAACGCGGTTTAACATCTGCACTTGAAAATGTATATGAAGCGCTTGTTGCTGCATTATTCATTGATGGCGGCATGGATTGCGCGCGCGTTTTTGTTGAGCGAACGCTTATTCCTCGCATGTCACTTGATATGGCAAAAGAGCCTGAGAACCCAAAAAGCTTATTGCAAGAGAAATTGCAAGTTGGCGGCATTACGCCTACATATAAGCTGGTAAAAACGCAAGGTCCACCGCATGATAGAACCTTTGTTTCTCAGGTATTTGCAGGCAGTCATGGTCTGGCGCAGGGTAGTGGACGCACCAAGAAAGAAGCTGAAAGTCAAGCTGCAAAGTCAACGCTTGCGCGTTTAAGTGAGTTTTTCGGTATTGGTGTTGATGAATGTGAGCGTGCTCGTAAAGGCGTGGAACATGCCCAAATAAAAGCTCACAAAACACTTACGAATGCACAGGAAAAAGCCGACCGAATTTATGCGAGTGCTCAAGCGAAAGTGCAAAAGGCGGTTGCGCGTGCTGCGCTTAAACAAAAAAAGCACAGCGCTGCGCAGCTTGCAAGCGAGCAGAGCACCAATGATGCTTCTGCTACCAGCGCCAATGCGGCGCCTGGCGCCACTCGTACCAACTCTGTTCCTCGTGCCACGAGCGCTCCCGTTGCGATGACGGATGTTTCTTCGCAGCATCCTTGCGAATAATACGGAGTGCTGCGTTGGTATGTATCTGAAAGCGCTGAACATACGCGGATTTAAGTCGTTTGCTGATAAGGTTTCACTGCGATTTTCCCCAGGTTTAAGCGCTGTTGTTGGGCCTAATGGATCGGGAAAGTCGAATATTTCTGATGCAGTATTGTGGGTTTTAGGTGAGCGCAATGCAAAAAAATTGCGTGGCTCTCTTATGAATGATGTTATTTTTGCAGGATCGAAAACACGTCAAGCGGCATCGTTTGCCGAAGTAGAACTGGTGCTCGATAATTCAGATCACACGCTTGCGCTTGATTTTAGCGACGTGTCAATCATGCGTCGTCTTACAAAAAATGGGGAATCGAGTTATTTCATCAACGGCGTTATGTATAGGCGCTGCGATATTATTTCACTGTTGCACGATACTGCGCTCGGAAGTGGCCTCAATTCGGTTATTGGACAAGGCAATTTAGATGCTATTTTGCAGTCCTCTCCGCTTGAACGCCGTGTTCTTATTGAAGAAGCTGCTGGTATTCTTAAAATAAAGCAACAAAATGAAAAAAGTAACCAAAAGCTTGCGCGTATGGATGACTATCTTGCTCAGGTACATACCTTAGAAGAAGAAATGCAGCGCTCACTTGTTCCCCTTGCAAAGAAAGCTGCGCGTGCTCAAAAAGCGCAAGACTTGCGTACGACCTACGATGCTTTGCGCTTTGATTTATGGACCGATGAGCTGTTAAGCATCTGTAAGCGTATTGATGCTCATAAAGCTGCGCTTGCAAAGCTTGCTGAAGATGCGCGCGAACTGCAAACATTGCAAGAAGAGCATCAGAGGTTCTTGCATGATGAACAGGAAAAACGTCACCAGTTTTCAAAGCAAGAAGAATGCTTGCAAGCACGTGAGCGTAGAGCGCACCATGTGCATGAAAAAATCCAATCGCTTAACAGTGTTATTGCGCAACAATTACGAACGTATAGCGCAATGTATGATTCGCAATTGCGGATGAAAGAGGCATATCCGCACCGTTTTGCAGAATTGAAGTGTCGTCTTGATACCCTCGCAGAACAGATTGTATCCTATCAACATACCTATGATGAACAGCAAGAAAAGCAAAATCAGATACGTGCTGAATTGCAAGAATTACGCTCAAAGCGCGCTGAGCGTACTACCGCTCTTGCATCGAAGCGTGAACAGTATAAAGACGCTCAGAAAGAACGTAGCGCGCATCAACAGAAGCTTTTTCAGAACAAGCAACGACACTCGGTACTTGAAGAGAAAATCTCTTCGCTCACAGCACGCATTGCTGAATTAAACGACGAGTGCCAGGCGTTGAAAACTGAGCAAGCAAACTTACAACAGAGCAGCGCACAGTTTGCGTTGCGCAATGAAGAATTACAACATGCTGCTCACGATGCACGCACGTCACAAGAAACTGCACAACAAGCATGGAGTGCTGCACAAGCACAGGTGCTTGATGTACAAGCTCGCTACCAGGCAGCACAGCAAAAACATGCTTCTCTTCTTGAGTTGAAACATCATATGCTTGCTCCTAATAGTGCGCATACGTGGTTTGCTGAGCACTTGCGCCGTGAAGGCACAAACGTATCATTGCTCATTGATGCACTGCATGTACCTGCTCATTTGGAGAATTTAGTAAGTGTTTTGCTCGGTGATTATGTAAGTGCGTTTATGTTTGATTCGTATGATGATGCACAGCGCTCCTTTCAGGTATTAGAACATATGAAAGAGAGCGGATGCGTATCGTTTTTGTATGGTGCAGCTGATAAAACATCCCGCTTAGAGAGTGCACACCGCGCAAGCTGCGAAGTGACAATGCACGATGCGTTTGCTTGTAGTGCAGACGCTCATGTTCCTTCACGCTACTACGATAAATTACTTGTTCATCAGCTTGATATTCCTGCTACGCTTTCGCCGCATTTGGTAAATTTACTTGGCAGCGTTGTGTTAATGCCCAGCTTTGAGCAGGCATGTAGCGCTGCACAAACATGTAATGAAGCCTTGTGTTTTGCTACACCTGCCTGCGAACTTGCCTATAGCGATGGACGTGTACTTGTCGCGCGCACCCAGCTAAACAGTGCGCAGACACCCTCTTTAGCTGAGCATGCAGGTAATGAACAATTCCATAAGCATACACAGGAAGATATTGAACAAGAACAGCAGGACTACAGTGTAAATCTACTTTCGATAAGTCGAGAATTACGTTCGCTTACATCTTCCATTGACGCACTTAAAGAACAGCTGAACAGCGCACATACGTACCATGATACCTGTAAAGCGCAGCTTGAGCGCTGTGAGCATGCTGCACATGATGCACTGCAAGCAGCACTTGAACATAGTGCAACGCTGCAAACACAGCAGCTCCAGCTTAAACGTATAGCTGACGCTCTCGAGAAAAATACTGAAAAGTGCACGCACATGAAATCGTTGTTAGAACCACTTGAACAGGAACTTCATGATACGAGTGCAGCAAGTAAGCAGCTCTCAGAGCGCTTAGCGCACTGTGAAGACACATTGCAGACGTACGAGCACGATATAGCTATTCTTGAGGACGAAGAAGATCATCAACGCAGCAAGCGCGCTGCGTTGCAAAATAACTTAAATGCTCTACAACTGCAAGCTGCGAGCATGCACGAACGCAGACAATCAGCATTGTTGCAAAAAGCACAAACAGAAGCTGAGCTCAACAAGTTAGAGCGTGAACAGGCTACATATTGCGAGCAAGAACAGCGTTTCCAGCAGCGCAAGGAGCATACGCGCGCTCTGCAAACGTTTCTGAGCGCACTTGATGAAAAATATCATAGTATCATGGGTGTGCTGACACAGGAAAAAGACCAGATAGCGCGTTCAAAATCGCACTTTGAGCAGCAATTTAATGAAACTTTGCAAAAGCGCTTATCCGTTCAGGAAAAGTGGAGTGAGCTACAAGAATTACAAACTGAGCAGCGCGTTGATATTGGGAAATTGGAAGTGTCGCGCGATAGTCTGCTTGAACGCCTTGAGCAAAACGGCTATCGTCAGCCTTATTACCCGTCTTCGCATTTTGAACGCGACCGTGCACGTAAGCAGTTTGAGCAGCTTGAAGTACAATTGCGTCAATTAGGAAATGTGGATGTTCATAGCATCACCGAATATGAAGCACAAAAAGCGCGCTTGACTGAATTACAGGCACAAGTTGCAGATATTACCCGCGCTCGTGAACATATTCAACACATTATAGACGTGCTTGCCAAACGTATACAGGTGCAATTTAAGCAGGCATTTGATGAAACTGCACGCAATTTTTCTGATGTTATTTCATATTTATTTCGAGGTGCTGACGCACGTTTACAGCTTATAACATCTGGTGATGATGCGGAAAATGCAGGTGGCATTGAAATATATGTATCGCCGTCAGGTAAAAAGATTTCATCGTTGCGCCTGATGAGCGGGGGAGAGCGTTCGCTTTGTGCACTTGCTTTTATTTTCGCTGTGTATCGTGTACGAAACGCTCCTTTTTTTCTCCTTGATGAGGTTGAGGCTGCCCTTGATGACGCAAACCTGCTAAGATTGATACGCTATATTGATACGTTACAGCATGACAGTCAGGTTATTATGATTACGCATCAGCGGGCAACGATGGAGCACGCGCAGATTTTGTATGGTGTCTCAATGCGTGGTGATGGTGTAACGCGTGTGCTTTCGCAATCGATTGATGAAGCGCATAAACCAGCGCTCGGGTAAAAACGTAAAATGTTTTCGCTCGTATAGCTAAGATACACGATGTACGCTGCATGGAGTGCACATAAAGCATGAATTACGAAACATGCGTGTCATGCACATAACGTATGACGCCTGCATGATGCACTTGAACACGCGCGTCGTGCATACGTATCGCATTCGAGTTGGTGTGTGCGGTGCATACTAAGCGTGCGGTGCATACGAAGTAAGTAGAGGTTGACATGGGGTTATTTGGTAAATTTAGCGAAGGACTTGAGCGTTCACGTCAAAAATTTCGCGAACACATGAATGTGCTGCTTGATCGCGGCCCCAAGCTTGACGATACCTTTTGGGAAGGCTTGGAGGAAACGCTCATCCTGTCGGACTGCGGTGCGCCGCTTGCAAGCGAGGTTGTTGCCGACTTGCGCCAGCGCGCGCGGCGTTTAGCGCTTCCCGATGCGTACAGCGTGCTTGAGAATTTGAAAGACAGTCTTGAAGAACGATTTACGCCTGCTGAACATGATTTTTTTGCCGAGCCAGCTATCATGCTGTTTGTGGGCATTAATGGCTCAGGTAAAACTACTACGTGCGGAAAAATCGCACGTACGCTGCACGATAGCGGCAAGCATGTGCTGCTGGGCAGCGCTGATACGTTTCGCGCAGCTGCCATCGAGCAGCTAGAAGCCTGGGCGCAGCGCGCTGATGTGGAAATTTGTTCCCGCACGCGCGGTAGTGATCCTGCAAGCGTGTGTTTTGAAACCATCGAGCGTGCAGAAGCATGCGGAGCTGATTATGTTCTTATCGATACTGCTGGGCGTCTCCACACATCGGCCGACTTAATGCGCGAGTTGCAAAAAGTATGCAACGTGGTAAAAAAGCGCGCTCACGTGCCCGTGTATTGTATTTTGGTGCTTGATGCAACAACCGGGCAAAACGGTCTTATGCAAGCACGCGAATTCAATACGGCGCTCGGACTTGATGGGCTTATCATCACCAAGCTTGACGGTAGCGCCAAAGGTGGAATTGCGCTTGCTATCTCGCATGATTTATCACTTCCTATTTTGAAATTAGGTGTTGGAGAACAGCTGTCCGATTTGAAAGACTTCGATGCGCGCAGCTATGTAGATGGTCTTTTAGGTACCTTTAACAAGGAGTAGCTATGTTTGAAAGTTTGTCACAGCGTTTGCAAAACGCGCTTGGAGCCTTGCGTGGAAAAGGCCGTCTTACTGAAGCGGATATTGCGCAAGCGATGCGCGAAGTTCGTCTGGCGCTGCTTGAAGCTGACGTTAACTTCAAAGTCGTATCGCGCTTTAGCATTCGCGCAACTGAGCGCTGTTCTGCAGCAGAGGTTCTGAATTCTCTTACGCCTGCTCAAAACGTTGTGAAAGTGGTTCTTGATGAACTTACCGACATGCTTGGCGGGCAGACGCAAACTCTTGAGCTGGCGCAAAACAAGCATCCCAATGTGGTGATGCTGGTTGGTTTGCAAGGTTCAGGTAAAACGACCGCCTGCGCAAAGCTGGCGTATTTGCTGAAAAGCCAAGGTAAAAGGCCGCTTCTTGCTGCGTGCGACGTGTATCGTCCTGCTGCGGCCGATCAGCTGGAAACGCTGGGTCGCGAACTGGACATTCCGGTATATCGCGGCGATGGACACAATCCACTTGCAATTGCGACGGAAAGCCTTGCGCACGCTACGAGCACCATGCGCGATGTGGTAATTGTTGATACTGCAGGTCGTTTGCATATTGACGACGCCATGATGGATGAAATGTACCAGCTGAAAGTTGCGCTTGAGCCCGATGAAATTTTGATGGTTATTGACGCCATGATCGGTCAGGATGCACTGAATGTAGCACACGCATTTGCGGAAAAAGTTGACTTTGATGGCGTTATTCTTTCGAAGATGGACGGCGATGCGCGTGGTGGTGCAGCGCTTTCTGTACGAGAAACTACCGGTAAGCCTATCAAATTTATTTCCATGGGCGAGAAGCCCGACTCACTTGAGCCGCTGCATCCCGATCGTCTTGCGCGGCGCATTTTGGGCATGGGAGATATGGTAAGCCTTATCGAAAGTGCTGTTAAAGTGCAGCAAGATGAGCTGCGTGAAGAAGAAGCACAGCGCCTTGCTCATGCCGATCTGAACCTAAACGATTTTTTGGAAATGAATAAGCAAATTAAGAAAATTGGCGGCATTTCAAAGTTTATTGGCGCTTTGCCTGGCGGTGATAGAGCGCTTTCATCAGGGAAAGTGGACGAGAAAATTTTCGAGCGCATGGAAACGATCATCTTTTCCATGACAAAAGAAGAACGTGAAAAGCCTGATTGCATCAATGGCAGGCGCCGTGCACGCATAGCTGCTGGTGCAGGGGTAAGCGTTACCGACGTCAATCAACTGATGAAAAAATATGGTGAAACGCGCAAAATGGTGCGCAAAATGATGCCTTCGCTTCAAGAAAGCGCTGAGCATTTCAAGAAAGGTAAAAAGGGTAAGAAAGGAAAGCTGAAGAGGCGTTTCGGCGGCATGCCTGGCATGGGTATGGGGATGCCTGGCATGGGCGATTTGAAAAAGTTGCAAGACATGCTGAAAGATTCATAGTGCGTGTGTTCGCTCGTATTTACGTGCGCTGTTCCACGGAGCTGCGACACATTTCTTGTGTGCGCATGAATGTTTTGGTGACTTAGGCGGCTTACTTGGTTGATGGTTTGCACAGTTTCCCTTTGAATGTTTGCTTTGCATGCAGTGCTGCCAAATGCTCAATGCAAAACGCCGTAAAACGATCTGCGCGCATCTACATGTGCGTATCTTGTAAAAAAATCAGCACAAAGCTTGTAAAAACATAAAAAGGTCAGTAACATATTTGCTTGCTGTTCATAAGACGCAATCCGTATAAACGTGGCGTGCGTCTTGATAACAAAAGAGACATAAAGGAGTTTTCTACATGGCAGTTAAAATTCGCCTTGCACGTCATGGTGCAAAAAAGCGCCCATATTATCGTGTGATTGTTGCCGATTCTCGTTGCCCTCGCGACGGACGCTTTATTGAGGAAGTAGGACGCTATAATCCCTGTGTAAGCCCTGCTCTTCTCAGTCTTAACGATGAGCGTCTTGACTATTGGATGTCATGCGGTGCGCAACCTACCGATACCGTTGCTCGTCTTATTAAATCTCATAAGGGCGAATAATACCAATGGCTGATCAGGCAGAAAAAGTAGCTCAACTGGTACGCAGCATCGTTGTGCCTTTGATTGATTTTCCCGATGAGCTTACTATTAGCTCGCAGGTGTCAGATGAGGGACATTTGCGCGTTGAGGTGCATGTTCATGAAGAAGACGCTGGTAAAGTAATCGGCCGTCAAGGACGTGTTGTGAAATCTATTCGCACGTTAGCACGCGCTGCGGCTGATGGTTCGATTAGCGCTGTAGACGTAGAAATTGTCTAGGGTTGTACACGTGCGCGCTCTTTGCGATGTAGCTTATATTGCGAAAACGATACATACTCAAGGAAGCTTTATTGTGCAAGCAGCACAGGGGCTTCCTTTTTTGCTGGAAAAAGGCATGCACGTAGCCCTTGTTCCTCCTGTTCTTGAAGCTAAGCGATTTCTTGTAGTGAGAGACGTGTCAAACGTGCGTGATACCTCGGCGTACGTCTCGTTTGACGGTGTTGATACCTTAAGTACTGCGCGTGCTTATGTAGGCTGTCATGTTTTGCTTGACAAGCAACTGGTAGCATCGCGGCTGGCTGCTCAGGCTTCTCATCCCTGGATTGGGTGGCGGTTGTGTAGCACAGATAATCGTGCAGCAGGCACTATTGTTAATTACATCGATACGCCGATGAACCCTCTGTTCGAAGTTGAGTTTGATACGCTTCCTGTTGATGTAGATGATACGTGTTTGCTTGTGCCAGCACACAGCGACCTGATTGCTCACGTTGACGAGCATGCGCGCTGTATCTCCGTTCGCATTGCACAAGGATTTTTTACTGGCGAGTAATGGAGCGCTGGCAATACTTGCTGTTTACTATTTGCGTTCAGTTGCGCGGCTGGTGGCATTAGTATCGCATCTGTTAGTAACGCATCTGTTCAACTATTTCATTATGCTCAGACAAAGCCACTGACAGTTAAGCCGCGAACACCTTGTTATCTATCTGGAAAAGGAAAGGATTGCGTAAAGCTTATGATTATAGAAACACTTTCAACTTTTCCCGATATGTTTACGTCATACATGAACGCATCAATGATGAAGCGCGCACAAGACAAGCACTTGCTGAGCTTTCATTCGTATAATCTGCGCAATTGGACAAACGATAAGCATCGCAGTACCGATGATACGCCTTATGGCGGTGGTCCTGGCCTTGTTATGACGTGCCAGCCTATTTTTGATGCTGTACACGATATTTGTCACGGTATCTGTACACCGCGCAATCCGTATTACGCGTGGGAGGGTGAAAAGCCTGTTCACACGAACGCAAGTGATGCAAAAATTGTGTTTCTTACGCCAACCGGTGTGCCGTTTAGCGATGCGCTTGCGTGTGAGATGTGTCAGTGCGAGCGTCTGTTGTTTGTGTGCGGTCATTACGAAGGTATCGATGAACGTGCCTTTGAGCTGGCCGATTACCAACTTTCAATCGGCGATTATGTGCTTACCAGCGGTGAGCTTGCGTCGATGGTCGTTATCGATGCTATCGTTCGTAAAATTGACGGCGTGCTGGGTGCTGATGATGGTGTGTGCGATGAAAGCTTCGTAAGCGGGCTGCTTGAAGCGCCGCAGTACACGCGACCTGCTGTGTATGAGGGCCGGTCCGTTCCTGAGGTGCTGTTAAGCGGTGATCACGCCAAAATCAAAGATTGGAAAATTCGTAAGTCTCTCCAGCGTACTCTTGAAAAACGACCCGATTTGCTTGATGATATAAATCTTGAAAGCCTTGATGCAGCGCATAGGAATTATCTCCATCAGCTGCAACAGCGGCATTCATAGGCATGTTTTAACATAAGAAGGGAAGAGATGAGCTTGTCCTCTGCACAACACGCTTCTCAACCAACACGATCAGTTGCGCGCAGCATTGTTCATTTTATTATTATGCTTCTTGTTGCGTTTGCTCTGGCGGTGTTTTCGCATACGTTTATTTTTGAGCCGTATAAAATACCGTCAGGGTCTATGGAACAAACTATTATGCCTGGTGATTTAGTTATCTCAGAAAAAGTCTCCTACCGTTTTGCCGCGCCAAAGCAAGGCGATATTGTTACGTTTCATGAAGTGAATCCAAATAATAACCCCGAACATAATCGCATACTTATTAAGCGCATTATTGCAACAGCAGGTCAAACTGTCGATTTGCAGGGCGGACACGTTGTTGTTGACGGCAAGCCGCTCAGTGAGCCTTATACGCTAAACAAGCCGAATTATCCGTTAGTGGGATCACATATTTCGTTTCCATTTGTGGTTCCCGAGGGCTGCATGTGGGTGATGGGTGATAATCGCACCAACTCGCAAGATTCACGCTTTTTTGGAGCTGTTCCGCTGCAATCGATTACTGGAAAAGCATTTTGCATCCATTGGCCGTTTAACCATATGAAGTTGCTGTAGTGGGATATTGGAGACTTTATTGCACTGAGGATATGGTTGTCGTTATTGAAGTCGGGATTTTGAAACTGTTACAGCAGTTGGGATTTTGAAGTCGTTATAGAAGTGACTTTTTGATTTCGTGAGTGAAGTACGCAATTTGAAGTTGTTATTGAAGTAAGGAGATGGCATGGACGCTCAACCCATAGGCGCACAAGCACCTTTAGAAAAACGCCCAGGTGCGCACAAGCAGGCAGAACAGACGTCACAGCAGCTTGGAGAAACGTCGCCACAGGCAGCTTTTGCACCTGCGCAGCAGGCAGCTTGCGCAACCGGTAGCGCGCCCGCAATCGCGCAGGGTACACTTGCTCCCACGTTTCAAGAGCTGATCATGAACTTGCAAAGGTACTGGGCAGCGCAGGGATGTGTTATTTTGCAGCCTTACGATAACGAAGTTGGCGCTGGCACCAACGCGCCTGCTACTACCTTGCGCTCGCTTGGCAAGGGTACGTGGCGCACTGCGTACGTGCAGGGATGTCGCCGTCCGGCCGATGGTCGCTATGGCGAAAACCCCAACCGCACGCAGCATTATTTCCAGTTCCAAGTGCTTATTAAGCCGTCTCCCGACAATATTCAAGATTTGTACTTAGGATCGCTGCGTGCTATCGGCATCGACCCTGATAAACACGATGTTCGTTTCGTGGAAGACGACTGGGAAAGCCCAACGCTTGGCGCGTGGGGCTTAGGCTGGGAAGTGTGGATTGACGGCATGGAAGTTACGCAATTCACCTACTTTCAGCAGGTGGGAGGCTTTGAGTGCTCTCCCGTTCCCGTGGAAATTGCCTATGGTCTTGAGCGTTTGTGCATGTACATTCAGTCGGTCGACAGCATGTTCGATATTGTGTGGGCGCGAGGCGATGACGGCGTTACGTTTACGTATGGCGATGTGTATCTCGAAAACGAGCGCCAGTACTCGCGTTATAACTTTGAAGTTGCTGATACCGATTTTTTGTTTCGCGAGTTTGAAGCGCGCGAAAAAGAGTGCAAGGACATTCTTGCGCACAATTTGCCGCTTCCCGCTTACGATTGCGTGTTGAAGTGCTCGCATGCGTTTAATTTGCTTGATGCGCGCGGCGTTATTTCGGCAACGGAGCGCACCAATTACATTTTACGTGTTCGTAGCATTGCAAAAGCGTGTTGCGAGAGTTATATGAAGCATGTTGCGCCACTGTACGAAAAGAATGAGGCTGCAGCGTCTACCCAGGTTAACGCCACTACGAAAGGGGAGCGTCATGAGTAATACCAACGAATGTGCCCACCAAACGCAGCACGCAGCACAAACGAAACAAGTGGCACAAACGGGGCAAGATACGCAGGCGTCAGAAACGGTGCAGAAGGAGCAAACCCCTCAAACACTTGCTTTCGAGCTTGGCGTTGAAGAAATTCCCGCATTTGACCTGCATAAAGCAAGCGAGCAGTTACAACAGCTTGTTCCCGAGCGTTTGTCGGCGCATGCGGTACCTTTTGAAAGTGTGACTGTTTTCTCAACGCCGCGGCGCCTTGGCTTCATTGTGAAGCAAGTAGCTGCGCAAACGCAGGCACAAGAGCTTGATTTTCGCGGACCGTCTGCAAAAATTGCCCTTGATGAAAACGGAAATTTCACGAAAGCAGCGCTTGGCTTTGCACGCTCTAAAAATGTGAGCGCCTCAGCACTTGAATTGCGTGATTGCGCAGGTGAGCGCTACGTGTTCGCGCACGTTTCAAGCCCTTCGCAATCAACCACGCCCGCTATTCAGGCAGCGCTTCTTGAGATTATTACCTCCATTGCTTGGCCAAAGTCGTGCCGTTGGGCATCGCGCAGCGAAACGTTCTCGCGTCCTGTTCGCTGGATTGTGTGCCTGTTTGGCAGCAAGGTAGTGCCGCTTACTTTTGCAGGTCTTCACGCCGACCGATTCACCTGGGGACATCGTGTGCTTTCCGCTGGCAAACACGAAATAAGCTCGGCTGACGCCTTGCTTGACACGTTGCGGCATTTGCAGATTGTTCCTTTTGAAGACCAGCGTAAAGAGCGCATTTTAGATGAAGTGGCTCACTTCGAGAAAAAGCTTGGCTTGCACGCAGAAATTCCTGCAAAAACACTGCTTGAAGTTACGAATTTGTGCGAAGCTCCTCACGTTCTTGTGTGCTCGTTTGATGAGAGTTTTCTTGCTGTTCCGAAAGAAATTATTGTAGACGCGATGCTTATGCATCAGCGCTATTTTCCTTTTTACACCAACGACGGTGCGCTGACGAATTATTTTGCCGTGGTAAGCAACGCGGCTGAAAGTGCGTTTGAACAGGTGAAAGTTGGTAACGAACGCGTGGTTCGCGCGCGTTTGGACGATGCAAAATTTTTCTACGAGGAAGATTTGAAACATCCGCTTGAATGGTATGTTGACAAGCTGAAACAGGTAGTTTTCCAGCAAGATTTAGGCACGATGTACGACAAAACGATGCACATTGAAGCGTGCGCCAAGCAGATGTGTGCCAGCTTAGATGTAACTGAGCAGGAAAAACAGAATTTGTGTCGCGCAGCGCTGTTGTGCAAGGCCGATCTTGTGACGAATGCTGTGGTTGAATTTACTAGCGTTCAGGGCATTATGGGCGGCTACTATGCGCGTGCGTGTGGCGAAAACGACCAGGTAGCGCAAGCAATTACGCAGCATTATCAGCCGCGCTTTGCGGGAGATGCGCTGCCGTGTGATTTAGTTGCGTGTGGTGTTGCGCTTATCGATAAGCTTGACACGATTTGCGGATTGTTCGCCATCGATCAAGCACCAACAGGTTCTTCAGATCCGTTTGCGTTGCGCAGGAGTGCTATCGGCGCGTTGAGTATTTTGGATGCGTATCCTCAGTTGTCGCTGAGTGCAACGCTCACTGCGCTTCTCGATTTGTACGCTCAAGCAGGAGTTTCCTTCGATAAACAAGCTTGTTATCAGGCAGTTTATCGCTTCATTTTGGGGCGTTTGCGTGTGATGCTGAAAGACGAAGGCATTGCGCCGCAGACGATTGACGCCATTGTGGCTGTTCAGCCAGAACATCCTCGCGATATTATGTTGCGTTGCCGCGCGCTTGAAAAAGTTGCACGCGAGCAGCGTGACGATTATGAAAACTTAACAGCTGCGTATGTGCGCGCGTGGAATTTGCACGACATATCTGCTGGTATGAGTGTTGACGATGCTTTGTGTAACGATGCCGAACGAGCGTTGCTTGCAAAGGTTCAAAGCGTAAAACAGCAGCTTGAGCACGACTTAGAACATCAGCGCTATGAAGAAGCGTGCAGTGTGCTTGCGTCTCTTCGCGCGCCAATTGACGCCCTGTTTGCATCGACGCTTATTATGGATGCAGATGAAGCGTTAAAGAAAAACCATCTTGCGGTGCTGAACTGTTTCGTTGATGTGTTTTCGTGCATTGCTGACTTTTCGTGCTTAGCGAAAGGCTAGGAACGCTAGCGGCATTAGAATGACTTGCGGCACCGGAACGCGTGCGGGATGGAACGCTGGTGGCACTGGAATGACGGGCTGTACGCGTGCTGGTGATTTTGCAGGCTGGTGGCATGGCACTGTTGGTGGCGCTGAAAAGCTAGTGGCAGTTCTGCGCTGGTAGCAGCGTCCAGGCGGCCGAGTGCGTTGCGTTCGCTGCGCTATAATAGTTTGAGCGTGGCGCATGTTTCACAAAAGGGGGGAGTACCTACATGAGCGGTAAAGAACAAGACGAAACATCTATTGCATTTCCGCCTGTTTATATCATTAGCGATTCAGTAGGACTTACAGGCTCGGCTATTGCACGCGCAGCTGCGGTGCAGTTTGGTATTGAAAACCCGCGTATTGAAATTTGCGCGAAAGTTACCAGTTTCGATGAAATTCGCAGTTTTTTTGAGCAGCATATCGAAGACGACTTGAAAACCACCAACTGCACATCGGTGGTGGTGTTCTATACGCTGGTGTCTGCTGTTCTTGCGGGTGAACTTCGCTCGTATGTGTTGCAGCATCCCGAGATTGTAGCGCTTGACATTATGACGCCGGCGCTTGATGCGCTTGCGAAAGTTTCAGGGCGTATTCCGTTACGTGCGCCGGGTAAGCTGCATGTAGCAAATCAGCAATATTTCTCGCGCATTGAAGCGGTGGAGTTTGCGATTGCTCATGATGATGGCCGCAATCCGCAAGATCTTACTCATGCTGATATGGTGCTGTTGGGTGTTTCGCGTTCGTCCAAAACGCCGCTGTCAATTTATCTGTCTCAGCAGGGATACAAAGTTGCGAATGTTCCGCTTGATATGCAAACAGAGCCACCAAGCGAGCTGTTCGAAGTTGACCCTGCTCGCATTTTTGGCTTGATGACCTCGCCTGATTTGCTGGTTTCAATTCGCCGCAAGCGCTTAGGTAATGCGGCTGGTGTGGCGCAGCAGTACGCCGATCCGAACTATGTGTACGATGACCTCGAAAAAGCGCGCAACTTTATGCGGCGCTTGGGTTGCATTGTTATTCATACGGAAGGGCGCGCTGTTGAGGAAACCGCGCAAGAGATTCTTACGTATTACCTGGCTGCATTTCCGTATCATTTCCAATAGCACTTGCGCGTGGCTAGCAGCTGGATGTAGATAGCAGTTATGTCTGGATAGCAGTTGCATGTAGATGGCAGCGGCGTTTAGCTTTCAGGTAAGGAGCTTGCAAACCGCGCATCGGCGCTGGTGAACTTACTGCTAAGCAGGTAGTGCAGGTGTCCAATTCTTATGTTATATGTCACGATGTTACGTTTAGCACCATGCGCGGTATGTGTCCGTCTTGCGTTGTCTCGCGTTCAACATCACGATTGACGCTTTTACAAGCTATTGTTCTTGCTCGATAATTTCAAAAGCTGTATTTGCCCACGCTTCGTTAACGTTAAAAGGCTGCTCATCTTTTAAGCTTGACTGTGCTAGATCATTATCGAATAGCTCGCAGGCTTTTCGGTCGACTTCTACGAGTTTTTTGGTATTTCTTACATACAGAGCAAAGCGCAACATATCGCCTGCTACTTCTTCTAAAAATACTTCGTAGGTGTTATTCGTGGTAACGTACCCCTCTTGGCTTGCTTGTCCACGTATACCAAATTTCAGCATTTCAAGTGAGCGGTCGTCAATGCAGGCATCAAAAGCAAGTGCCTTTTCTCGAAATGCACGTGCGTCGGTTACAATTCTGAAGCGGATATGTCGAGCGTTTTCGTTTTGCAACATCTCTGTGAACATAGCTGCTACATTGTTGTACATCTCATTATTTGCAACTAAATACATGCTTACACCATGTAAAGGGTCAAGATATAAACATGGATGTGGAAGTGAAAGCTTAGATCCACACTTTATGCACGTCACGTCAAAAAAAGTGCCAGCAGTGAGTTTTTCAGCAGCATCGGGAGTATCGAAGGTGTTCAAGAGCGTTTGTATTGTAAGCGCTTGTGTGGCGTTACATGCAGGGCACGTAAATGATGTTTCATCGTTTTCTGAATTATTCCAGGGAAAATCTGTGTAGTGCATTGGCATATCGGTGTTAGTTTGAAGATTAGGACGTAATCCTGTTTCACGCATAAAGTCAACGAATTCTGGCGCATACTCGCTTACATCCCAGCTTTCTATCGTGTTTGCGTTGCCTGCAAGCGCACGAGCTGCCATTCCTGTTGGGTCGTCAACAATTTCCCAATCGCTTGGCGTGCACGGATATAAATTTGCAGTGCTCTCTCCATTGTCAAATACGCCTAGATATTCTGGGTTTTCTCGAGAACAAGGCCAATAGTAGCATGCACCGCGCGTAAGCGGCGGATAGGTGTCGTTGTCAAACTGATGGCCTGTAAAGCGTACAACCGACCAATTTTCTTTAATGTTCATCTGTCGTATTGTTAGTTTAAGTAATTTCAGGAAATCGGCAACTTCTTCCTTTTCGTAACGTGTTAAGTATTCATCAATTTCGGCTTGATAGTGTACAAGTGAGTCTTTTTTAATTGGAACAAGGAACAGGGTTTGATCGCTTTCATTTTCTTGGTTTTGGTTGGACGGTTGCAGGAGCTGATTAATGCGTTCAATAAGCTCGTTAGGGTAAAAAATAACTTCAAGCGATTCTTCGGTGCTTTTGGGGAGTAATCCAAGATTGGCGTGTTTTTCTGGAATGTAAGGCATGATTCCTCTTTTCGTTAAAGGAAAGTGTCACTACAGAAGTATAGAATAGTTGCCTTTGTCTGACTATAGTGCTTGTTTTACTGCTTTTACGTTGAGCTTGCACGTTACTTGCTTTGTATATCGAAAATCGGCTGAAAATTGTGTATTAGGTGCGATCCAGCAACAAAAGGCATCGGCTTGCACAGGACATAATGGCTTGCTCTTTTTGGCTATCTGACCTTGATCTATAGCTGAATTCCGTTGCCTGTGTGCGAAGACGTCGCCGGGGCCGCATGGGGGCTGATTCGGCTATGTGACAAACATGTAAGTTTCGAGGCAAGGCCCGCATTGTATAATGTGACTAATAAGAAAGGCCCGCTATGACGAAGATTGCCATCATTGAAGACGATACGACATTGAGAAACGAGCTCGCGCACATTCTCGAGTTGCAGGACTTTCTGTGCGTCGCGTGCGATGATTTCGTTGACGCTGATCATTGGCTTGTATCTGAGGTGCCTGACTGCGTCATCGTCGATCTTGGTCTTCCGGGAAACGACGGTCTTTCTATCTGTCGCGCCTTTCGCGCTCAAAGCCAGGTTCCCATCATGGTGCTTACGGCCTCCGATTCGGAATTCGACGAGATTATGGCCATGGGACTGGGCGCGGACGACTATCTGACCAAGCCGTATCGCCCTGCGGTTCTGTTGGCTCACCTGCAAGCAGCGCTCCGTCGAGCTGGGCAGAATTCGCAAGTATCCTATCGGGCTATCGTTCATCGCGGGGTCGAGTTCAACTCTGCTAAGGGCACCGTCTCGTTCGGAGGTAGAACCATCGAGCTTTCGCGCAATGAGCAGCGAATCCTCGACGTGCTTATGAGCAGCCCCGGGCAAATCGTCACGCGCCAAGAACTTATATGCAAGCTGTGGGACACTGATGACTTCATTGACGACAACACCTTGACAGTGAACGTCAATCGCGTACGCAAGCAGCTAGCTGCCTTGGGTGCGCCCGATGACTTTTTGCAAACAAAGCGCGGACAAGGCTATCTGGTATGAGCAGAGAAGCTGTAAGTCGATTTAGCTTCATCCTGTACTGCAAGGACCACCTTCCTTCTTTCATGGTAGCGGCGTGCACGTTGGCCTGCGTGACGTTCGTGCTACGTGTTTTGGGACTGAACGTTCAGGCGGTCGTCATGGTCTGCTGCCTTGTCGCTGCAGGCATGGCGATAATCTTTCTTTGGGACTACCTGCGCAAGCGCCGCGCCTACAACCAGCTATTGGAAGTCGCGCGCGAGCTGGAGCAGGTACGTCATCTTACCGCCTTCGCCACGGAGCCGTCTTTTCTCGAAGGACGCGTTGCCTGGCGGGCGCTCGAGACGCTGTCGAAGACGGCGGGTGACGAGACCGCGCACATCAACGAAGATGCTGCCGCCTACCAGCGCTACGTCGAACTGTGGGTACATGAGATCAAAACCCCCATCACTGCATGTAAGCTGGTTCTCTCTCGCATGAAGGGGCCTGACGCAACGACCTTGCGCCAAGAGGTTGAGCGCATCGAGCTTCAGGTGGAGCAGGCTTTGTACTATGTGCGCCATCAGGCTCTTTCCTCGGACTATGCGATACGGCGCATATCGTTGGTGGAGGTTGCGAGGGAGTCCTGCAAGCGCAACCAGAATATGCTCATCTCTTTTGGCGTGCGGCCTGTGTTCGAGCTGGGCGAAGCCTGCGCATTCGCCGATGTGCAATGGCTCGGATTCGTCGTCGACCAGCTGGTGAGCAACGCAGCTAAATATGGTGCAACGGAAGTGGTGTTTAGGTCTTTTGCGCAAGGTGAGGCTTCCCAGCAAACGGTCCAGTTCGAGATCGCGGACAACGGCAAGGGCATATCTGCAGCCGACCTGCCCAAAATCTTCGAACGCGGCTTCGTGGGTGAGAACGGTCGAGCCAAGGGCTCGGCCACCGGAATGGGACTGTACCTATGCGCGAACATCTGCAAGCTCATGGGGCTTTCAATCGAAGTGTTCTCACAGGTGGGGAAGGGATCTCGCTTTGTAATCACCTTGCCTGCGGCATAAACCTTACGCGAATGTAAGGCGGATGTAAGGCAAATCGATGGCATCGCCAGAAGCCGCGTGGGAGAATTTCTATCGTTCGATACCCGATAGAAAGGAGTCTTCATGACCGAACTACATGGCGCTCCCGCTGATGCGGCGAAGCGCGTTGCCTGCAGGGTTACGGGGCTGGAACGCGTATACGGAGGTAAAAGCAATGCGACTTATGCGCTCAACGGGATCTCGCTTCAAATTGAGCAGGGCGAGTTCGTGGCCATCATGGGCCCTTCCGGCTCCGGCAAGACGACGCTTCTCAACTGCATAGCAACCATCGATAAGCCCACCTGCGGTACGGTTGAAGTCGGTGGAACGGAGATCACCCGCTTGAAGGGAAAGGCCCTCGCTCGCTTCCGTCGCGAAGACCTCGGCTTCCTCTTTCAGGACGCGAACCTCGTTGAAACGCTGACGGCTTACGAGAACATCGCCCTTCCGCTGACAATCCGCGACGTTTCTGCGCCGTTGATTAACATTCGCGTTCAGGAACTGGCGAAGCTATTCGACGTGGCAAGCGTGCTTGGCAAGCTGCCGGCTCAGATGTCGGGCGGACAGCGTCAGCGCGTCGCGGCGGCACGTGCCGTGGCAGGGAGTCCGAAGCTGGTTCTTGCTGACGAGCCCACTGGCGCGCTCGACTCCCGAAATGCTGTAAGCCTGCTGACAACCCTGGACGCCATGAACAAGGACATGGGCGCCACCATCCTCATGGTCACCCACGACCCTCAAGCGGCGTCGTACGCCACCCGCGCCCTGTTCGTGAAGGACGGTAAGATATTCACCGAGGTCAGGGCTGGAGGCGCCAGTCGAAACGACTTCTTCAACCGCATCATGGAGGTCCAGGCGTTGCTGGGAGGCGGTTTCGATCATGTACGCTAGAATCGCGCTGGGCAACGTGCGTCGCAGCGTGAGGGATTACGCGGTCTACTTCGTGACCCTGCTGTTCGGCGTTACGGTTTTTTACGCCTTTAACTCAATCAAATCCCAGTCTGTTCTGCTGGATGTGACCAACAACGCCATGGGAAGGATGCTTGATATTACTACCTCTTTTATTGGGGGTTTCTCGGTCGTTGTGGCCGCAGTATTAGCCTTCTTGGTGGTGTATGCTAATCGATTCATCATCAAGCGCCGAAAGCGGGAATTTGGCACCTACCTTGTTTTGGGCATGAACTCGAGCAAGGTGGTCTGCATCCTTTTCTATGAAATGCTGCTTGTCGGCGCAGTTTCCCTGGTTCTGGGCATTGCGCTCGGTGCCGTCCTCTCTCAGGCCTTAGCCTTTGCTACGGCGGCTCTGATCGGCTCAACCATTAGCCACTATCAGTTCGTCTTCTCTACCCAAGCCATGTTCATGACGCTAGGCTGCTTTGCTGCCATGTTTGTGATTACCTTGGTCATGAACGTTGTTTACGTCTCCCGCCGCAAGCTGGGCGACCTGCTGACCTGTCGCGATGACGTGAAGCTTGGCTGCAAGATTCCCTTTGGCGTGCGCTTAGTGGTCTTTATTGCGGCAATCGCTTTGATTGGCTTTGCGTATTATGGCCTGTGGCTGAACAAGTTCAAGATGCTGGACGGCTTCTTCGCCCTCATTACCGGCATACTTGTCGTAGGCACCTTTTTGCTGTTTTGGTCGGCGTCGACGATGGTCATGTTTCTTGCGCGGCGCAGCAAGAGATTCTACCTGAAGGGTCTGCGCCCCTTTACGTTGCGTCAGGTATCGAGCCGCCTTACTACCACGTTTAGCTCTATGGCCATGGTGTCGCTTTTGCTGTTCTTTGCGTTGACCACGACTTCCGTTGGTTTCGGCGTCATGAAGATTTTCGTGGGCGACGTGGGGGAGACATCCAAGTACGATCTAAGCCTCAGTTATCGCATCGGTTACGACAGCTCTTCCCATAAACGCATGGTGGAGGGCAGGGAGCGCTACGTCAACGAGTGCAATTCTGACATGGAGACGTTTCTGAGGACGTCTGACTATGGCGAGATGTGGAACCAGCTCATCGATCGCTGTGCGCAGATTGACGTATACACTGTTACTGGTCTTACCTGGGAGGCGGTGTGCGGCGACAACGGCCTTGCCGACGTGTACCGCACGTGGAAGCCTGGAAACACTAACGTAGCGGTGCGAGTTATGGGCGTCAGCCAGTTCAATAAAACAGCGACGCTTACCGGCGAGACTCCTGTTGTCGTGCCTGAAGGTCAGTTCGTCATTAACAACGATGCGGCCGTGGCGGAAGGCATTGCCCAGGCGATGCGTGAAAAGGGAGGCGAAGTGCAGATAGCGGGGCATACGCTGACTGCGAGCCCCGAGCAGGTTGGCCGCGAGATTAGAAACGGCTCGATAAGGAGTGAGGTTTTGGCCCTGATCGTGCCGGATGAGGTCATCGATGTTCTGCGTGATCAGGACGTTTACGTGCAGAGCGTGTTCAACGTGATGTACTCCATGGATCGCGCAGAGGGTGACGCGCTGCTGCAGAAGGACGAAAGCTCGTTGGGCTTCTCTGGGTACTTCTCCTATGCCGATGCTTGTACTGGCCTCGAGATGTTCTCCCAGGCAGGCGGCCTGAAGTTGCTGTGCACGTACCTGGCCCTGTATGTTGGCTTTATTCTGCTGGTGTGCACTGCCGCCGTTTTGGCGATTCAGCAGCTATCCGACGTCTCCGACTCGCTCGGTAGCTACCGGAAGGTCTCCGTGCTGGGTGCAGAAGACGGCATGGTCTTGAAGAGCCTGCGCGCTCAGGTGCTGGTGTCCTTTCTGGCGCCGCTGCCGGTGGCTATCTGTTATTCGGCCTACGCAGTATTCGTCTTGCACATAAACCTGTTCGCTCCGCTCGGCGTGAATCCCTTGGGCGGCATTTTCGTTGCGGCGGCTATGCTATTGGTCATTTACGGCTGCTACCTCCTGGTGACGTTCATGGTTTCCAGAGCCCTGGTCAAGGACAGCATCGTCTAGCATCGTCTAGGCTGCGTCAATTCTTTTCTCCAGCCTGAAGAGGTGGTTTGCCGGCGAAGGTTAAGAGGCGGTATGCCGGGGAAGGCGAATAGTGGTCTGCCGGAGAAGGCGCTGAGGTGGACTGCCGGCGAAGGCGTTGAGGTGGATTGCCGGCGAAGGCGGACAAATTCGCCTCGCAGAGCCCGTGGGTCGTGGCGACCCGCGGGCTTTCGGCTGATATGCCCGATGTTGGCCGAATGCCGCGGGGTGTCACGGCGCACGCCCGGGAAGCGAGACGTGACCTCTTTGCTTGATGCACGCATGCCGTCCTGGTTGGGCGCGACTTATGGTTGCCTGGTAAGGCGGAGTTGTTGCGCACGAACGGTCCATGAAACGCTGCCTTCTCCTTTGCCAAACGAAATATGACGTCACATGGCTACCGCTCACGCCCTTAGGGCGATGATCGCTTCGTGCTCGTTCATCATTAAACATGTGCGTGGATCGGTGCGGGCGCGATTATCAATAAAGGCGAAAGAAGCTGACATCATTCGCCCTCTGGATTATAATGTATCATGGTTTTTATAGCGATTAGGTAACGTCAACTGGGGCTCATTGCGAGGTTGCCATGGAATACTTATCTCTTCATCAAACAGCAGACAAATGGGGAATATCAGTTCGGAGGGCGCAAACGCTTTGCGCAGGCGATCGAATATCTGGAGCCGTGAAAATTGGTTCATACTGGGCAATTCCTGCGGATGCCGAAAAGCCGAAGGATGCCAGAATAAAAAGTGGCAAGTATCTTGGTGCCAGGGAAAAGGCAAAAGAACGAAAAGAAAAGCTGCAATCTCAGTGATGGAGTCCGTTTTTTAGAACACAGCATTTGCTATTGTGTAGATGCGGCAATAGAGCTATCCGGTTCGGAAGGATTATGAGATAGATGAAGATATTGGATAACGTCACGGAGATTGTCCGTGATGATATGGAAAGTACGATTAAACGAGGCAGCAAAGTGTCCATCGCAGCTGCATGCTTTTCCATGTATGCTTACAGCGTCCTGAAGAAAGAATTAGAGACCGTTGATGAGTTTCGATTCATCTTCACTTCTCCGACCTTCGTAACAGAAAAAGTTGAAAAGCAAAAGCGCGAGTTCTACATCCCTAGACTATCGAGAGAGCAGAGTCTCTACGGTACGGAGTTTGAGATCAAGCTTCGTAACGAAATGACTCAGAAAGCGATCGCGCAGGAGTGTGTGGACTGGATTCGCAGAAAAGCACGGTTCAAGTCCAATACGACTGGTGAGAACATGGGTGGCTTTATGACGGTCGCGGCACCTTCAGAAGATGTTGCTTATATGCCCATCAACGGATTTACAACGGTTGATATTGGCTGTGAGCGCGGTAACAACAGCTACAACATGGTTAATCGCATGGAAGCTCCGTTCTCCACGGAATATATGCAGCTGTTTGAGTCTCTTTGGAATGACCGAGGCAAGCTGCAGGATGTCACGGATGTGATTGTTGAAAATATCAGCTTGGCATACAACGAAAACTCGCCGGAGTTCATTTACTTCATGATGCTGTACAACGTGTTCAACGAGTTTCTTGATGATATATCAGAGGACGTCCTTCCAAACGAGGCGACCGGCTTTAAGCAGAGCAAAATCTGGAATACGCTCTATGATTTTCAGAAGGATGCTGTACTTGCGATTATCAACAAGCTGGAAAAATACAACGGCTGTATCCTCGCCGACAGCGTTGGCCTTGGCAAGACTTTCACCGCCTTGGCCGTCATCAAGTATTACGAAAATAGGAACAAAACCGTTCTCGTCCTGTGCCCCAAAAAGCTTTCCGAGAACTGGAATACCTATAAAGACAACTACGTCAATAACCCCATTGCGTCAGATCGTTTGAACTACGATGTGCTGTTTCACACGGATCTTTCCAGAAGCGGGGGTACATCGAACGGCCTTGATTTGGAACGCTTGAACTGGGGAAACTATGACCTTGTGGTGATTGATGAATCACATAACTTCAGGAACGGTACCGGCACCCATGCCAACACGCGGGAGAATCGGTATGTGAAACTGATGGACAAGGTGATTCGCGCTGGGGTGAAGACCAAGGTGCTAATGCTCTCAGCTACGCCGGTCAACAACCGTTTTGTAGATCTGCAGAATCAGCTTGCTATTGCCTATGAAGGAAATTCCGACTTTATCAATGAGAAGTTGGATACCAGCAAGCCTATTGATGCAATCTTCCGTCAGGCACAGAAAGCCTTCAATGCCTGGAGCAAGTTGGAGCCGGAAGCCCGGACGACGGATGCTCTTCTTCGGACTTTGGATTTTGACTTCTTTGAAGTGCTGGACAGCGTAACGATTGCGCGTTCACGGCGGCACATCGAAAAGTACTACGACACTGCTGAGATTGGCAAATTCCCGACCAGAATGAAGCCGATTTCTCTCAGACCGAGCATGACCGATCTGAACAGCACGATTAACTATAACCAGATTTACGAACAGCTGATGCTCCTGACACTGTGCATCTATACACCGTCGAACTATATCTTTCCGAGTAAGCTGTCAAAATACATTGATCTGACGCACAACAAGGGGAACAACCTCACTCAGCGCGGGCGTGAACAGGGTATCCAGCGCCTCATGAGCATCAACCTCCTGAAACGTTTGGAGAGTTCCGTATACTCTTTCAATCTGACACTCAGTCGTATTCTTGCGCTGATCCGCAGCACCATCAATGCAATCAATGACTTTGAAAAGTACGGTGCTGCGGATATTGATATGACGGAAGTGTCCGAAGGCGACTTCGATATGGAAGACGGAAATACGGATTTCTTTACTGTGGGCAAGAAAATCAAGATTGAACTTGCCGACATGGATTATAAAACTTGGCGTACAGAGCTGCAGGCTGATGCGGATACTCTTGAACTGCTCACTCTTATGGTGGCAGAGATTACACCGGAGCATGACCTTAAACTTCAGGCACTTCTACACCTTCTGGAAGATAAGATGCATAATCCAATCAACGAGGGCAACAAGAAGGTACTGATCTTCTCCGCATTCTCTGATACGGCAGAATACCTGTACGATCAGGTAAGTGCGTACATGAAAAAGAATTATGGACTGAATACCGCCGTAATCACCGGAACCATTGATGGCAGGACAACGATTAAGGGGCTGAAAGCCACACTGAACAATATGCTGACCTGCTTTTCGCCTATATCGAAGAGCCGCGATGTTTTGATGCCGGGAAGTACTATGGAGATTGATGTGCTGATTGCAACGGACTGCATCTCCGAAGGCCAGAACCTGCAAGACTGCGACTATCTGGTGAATTACGACATTCACTGGAATCCGGTGCGCATTATCCAGCGTTTCGGACGTATCGATCGTATCGGCAGTAGAAACCACCATATCCAGCTGGTGAACTTCTGGCCGGATATGACATTGGATGATTACATCAACCTGAAACCCCGCGTGGAAACCAGGATGAAAATTTCCATCATGACTTCTACCGGTGATGACGATCTGATCAACCCTGAAGAAAAGGGCGATCTGGAGTACAGAAAGCAGCAACTGAAGCGCCTCCAGGAAGAAGTTGTCGATATCGAAGATATGGCCAGCAGCATTTCCATCATGGATCTGGGACTCAATGAGTTCCGGCTCGACCTGCTAGAATACATCAAAACACATGACGATCTGAACAAAAAGCCCAAGGGTCTTCATGCGGTTGTACCTGCGGATGAAGAGAACCCTGAAGGTGTCATCTTTGTCCTGAAGAACATCAATAACAGCGTCAACATAGATAACCATAACCGGATTCATCCGTTCTACATGGTTTATATAGGTGCAGACGGAGAGATCGTATGCGATTATCTGAATCCAAAAAAGATGCTGGATACGGTGCGACTGCTCTGCCGTGGAAAGAAAGAGTCGATACTTTCTCTGTGCAGGAAGTTTAACGAAGAAACTAACGACGGCAGAGATATGCAGGAAGTATCGGATCTTCTTAATGATGCAATCAATTCCATCATCGACGTAAAGGAAGACAGCGATATCGACAGCCTGTTCTCCGCCGGGGGAACCTCGGCGCTGATGTCGGATATCAGCGGTCTGGAGGATTTTGAGCTGATCTGTTTCCTGGTAATCAAGTAAGGAGGAGTTGCCCATGCTGGGACTTCCTAAGACGACGAAGTTCAACAAGCAGTTTCCAAAGCAGAAATTTTATGGGAAACTGAACGTAACGCCGACACTCAAGCGAGTGTTTATAGACCAAATCAAGGTCATCTACTGGAGAAACAAGATCGCAACCACTACTGTGAATCTGGCTGCGGGTGAAACGGTGACAGAGATTGAAGTTTTTGAAATAAAACTATCTGCTCCACAGCTGGATGTTGCCGTTCTGAAGCAGATTGACAAGGAAATTCCGTATCACATTCTTTTTCTGCTGGAATATGAAGGGAAGTATCAGGCGTGGACAGCATACAAAGAGGCTGCAGTCACCGGCTCAAATGCTTTTAAGGTTGGCACCTACTACCACACGGACTGGCTGCCGGAAGGCGAGCTGCCGCTGAAGGTAGACGGACTGAACATCGATAAGGTTTACGAGAATTTTGTGAGGCAGATTGCCGGTGATGCCCTTCAGACGGACAGCGAGGAATCTCTCAAGGAATCCGTTGAGAAAGATGAACGGCGGCGACAACTGCAGAAGCAGATAGCATCTTTGCAGACAAAGGTTTGGAAAGAAAAGCAGCTGAATAAACAGGTGCAGCTGAACGGAGAGTTGAAGAAACTGAGAAAAGTACTGGAGGATTTGTAATGGACGATAAGTTTCAACCTATTGTTCTCAATAGCCAGCTAGGACAGACGATGGAGAAGTTTAAGAATGTGGAATTGACGCCGTTTACCACGCCAAACCTATATCCCGAATTTGAGATGCCGGAGTTACCGGAATTCGAGGCGATTCCGCTTGCGGAACACATTGAGAGAACAGAGGAATATCAACAGCAGAGCCTTGAAATGCTGAAGTCTATAAATCAGAACACGGCAAACCTATATACGCTCGTAGATTTGATCAGCAAGTCAAATGAAAAACAAGATGAGGTGCTGAGTTTGATATCTGAAATTTTGACTATTGCGAAAGCAAAGGAAAAAAGAGAGGCCGAGTCTATTTTCAAGAGGGTAATGACAAAGATCAATGATACCGTTGAGACTGCCGATTCTACGATTAAATTGGTTTGCTGGGCTACTGAAATTTATAACATGGTACTCACCATGCTGCCGAATTAAGGAGGAACATAGAAGTGGAAAAGATGAGAATGGAGTCGATTGATATGACCGAGAAGAACATCGACAGGATTGCGGCTCTGTTTCCAAATTGCATCACCGAGGCTTTAGATGAGGAGCACAGCACTCCAGACCACAAGGTCTACAAGAAGGCTGTGAATTTTGATATGCTCCGTCAGATGCTTTCTGCGGATGTAGTTGAAGGCGATGAGGCGTATGAATTCACATGGGTTGGTAAGAAGGCCGCTATTGTGGAGGCTAATAAGCCTATACGAAAGACCCTGCGTCCGTGTAAGGAAGAAAGTGTGAATTGGGATACTACGGAGAATCTCTATATCGAAGGCGATAATCTTGATGTACTCAAGCTCTTGCAGGAGAGCTATCTTGGCAAAGTTAAGATGATATATATCGACCCACCTTATAACACAGGGCATGACTTCGTTTATCCGGATTCTTTTATTATGGACAACGAAGAATATAACGAAGGTACTGGTTATTTTGACGAAGATGGAAATGTTAATTTCAAAAGAGAAAATTCTGTAACTGCTGGCAAATATCATTCGGATTGGTGCTCAATGATTTATTCCAGATTGTTGTTGGCGAGAAATTTATTGACAGAGGATGGAGTTATTTTTATCTCTATTGACGACAATGAACAGGAAAATTTGAAGAAAATATGTGATGAGATTTTTAGCCGTGATAATTATGTTGCTGAATTAATTTGGGATTTGGGAACTGGGACAACCGCTGGACATTTTACAAGAGGTCATGAATATATTCTCTGCTATACTAAGAATAAAAATAATTTACCAAATTTTAAAAATTATAATTCAGGAGAAAGTATTGTCCATGGTGCACTAAAGAAGATTTCATATAAAAATCCCGCTGTTGAAATCACCTTCCCTGCTGGATTTGAGTATGAGGGAACTAATGCAGTATTCACAGGGGAGCTTGGCGATTCAGAAAAAGAATATATTCTTTCCGATAAAATGGAATTTAAGGATGGCAAGTTGGTGAATCCAACAACTATACGCGCCGGCTTTGCCATGAGAAAACAAGTAGAGGATTTTATAGCTGGCAGAGAGGTTTTTGACACTAAAGGACAACGCGTAAAGAGATTCTATTTTAACTCAAAGGGAATTCTTTTTTATGAAAAAGAAAAAACCATAATTAATCCAAGGACAGTTTTAACGGGCATAGCTAATACAAAAATGGGAACTACGGAATTAGGCAACTTGTTTGATAACAAATTTTTTGATTTCCCAAAGCCATCGGTAATAATTGGCTATTTGGTTAGATTGGTAACTAATGAGAATTCAATAATTCTTGACTTCTTCTCCGGTTCTGCCACAACTGCCCACGCTGTTATGCAGCTCAACGCCGAGGACTGCGGACACCGCAAGTTCATTATGGTGCAGCTCCCCGAAAAGTGCGACGAGCAGAGCGAAGCCCATAAAGCTGGCTACAAGACCATCTGCGAGATTGGCAAAGAACGTATCCGTCGTGCCGCAAAGAAAATTACTGACGAAAATCCGTCCGCTACCTTTGACGGTGGCTTTCGTGTGTTCAAACTGGATGATTCCAACATGAACGACGTGTACTATTCAGCTGGAGAATATACTCAGGGTTTATTGTCTATGCTGGAGTCCAATGTTAAGGAAGACCGCACCGATCTCGATCTGCTCTTCGGTTGTCTGCTTGAGTGGGGCTTACCTCTGTCAATGCCCTATACATCAGAACAGATTGAAGGATGTACTGTTCATACCTATAACAAGGGCGACCTGATCGCCTGCTTTGACGAAAACATTCCAGATTCGGTTATCAAGGAAATCGCTAAACGTCAGCCGTTGCGTGCTGTATTCCGTGACAGCAGCTTCAATGGAAGTCCAGCCAAGATTAACGTGGGTGAGATTTTCAAAATGCTTGCACCGGATACAAGGGTCAAAGTGATTTAAGGAGGTGGCATCCGCATGAGGATACAATACAAGCATCAAAAATTCCAAGCTGATGCTGCCAAGGCAGTCGTGGATGTATTTGCTGGCCAGCCTTATTTGACACCCACCTACATGATGGATCGCGGCACTGGGACATACCAGATTAATTTCAACGAGGAAGAGGATTATACCGGTTGGAGCAATCACCGAATTATTCCAGAACTGGATGATCAGCGCATTCTGGAGCATCTTCAGAAGATTCAGCGTGCGAATCAGATCCAGCCTTCATCGAAGCTGGAAGGACGCAGTGATGGCTATAACCTGACCATTGAAATGGAGACAGGTGTCGGCAAAACCTATACTTACATCAAGACAATGTATGAACTAAATAGCGCCTATGGATGGAGCAAGTTCATTATTGTGGTGCCCAGCATCGCAATCCGGGAGGGTGTTTACAAGTCCTTACAGATGACACAGGAGCACTTCGCAGAGGAGTACGGAAAGAAGATCCGCTTTTTTATTTACAATTCCGCGCAGCTTACGGAGATTGACCGCTTTGCTTCCGATAGCTCCATCAATGTTATGATTATCAATTCGCAGGCATTCAATGCCAAGGGCAAAGACGCAAGGCGTATTTATATGAAGCTGGACGAGTTCCGCTCCCGCAGGCCGATTGACATCATTGCGAAAACGAATCCGATCCTGGTAATCGATGAGCCGCAGTCTGTGGAAGGTAAGCAGACAAAGGAGCGCCTGAAGGAATTCCAGCCGCTGCTGACTCTACGTTATTCCGCTACGCACAAATCGGATAGCATTTACAACATGGTCTACCGTCTAGATGCGATGGAGGCTTACAACAAGCGGCTGGTAAAAAAGATCGCTGTTAAAGGCATCACCGAAACCGGAACCACAGCTACCACCAGCTATCTCTATCTGGAAGACCTGAATCTTTCCAAGGGTGATCCTACTGCTACGCTGCAGTTTGAGGTCAAAATGGCCAGCGGAACACTGAAGAAAAAGAGCCGCGTCGTGAAAATCGGAGATAATCTCTACGACTATTCCGGCGGGCTGGAAGAATATAAAAACGGTTTTGTGGTAAAACAGATCGATGGCCGGGACAACTCCGTTGAGTTCCTGAACGGTATCAAGATTTATGCCGGTGACGTGATGGGTGCGGTCGATGAAGACCAGCTGCGTCGCATTCAGATCAGAGAGACAATCCTGTCGCACATTCAGAGGGAAAGAGAGCTCTTTTATAAAGGCATCAAGGTGTTGTCGCTGTTCTTTATCGATGAAGTTGCAAACTATAGAGAGTACGATGCAGCCGGACAGCCTGCAAACGGAAAGTACGCCAGAATGTTTGAAGAGGAGTACGAGGATATCGTCGGAAACCTTCAACTTTCTATTGGCGAGGATGAATACATCAAATACCTGAAGTGCATAAAGGCTTCCAAGACGCATGCGGGATATTTCTCAATTGATAAGAAGGGCAAGATGATAAACTCTAAGGTTGGTCGTAAAGAGACAACCTCGGATGACGTAGATGCCTATGATTTGATTATGAAAAACAAGGAATTGCTCCTTGATCGCGATCCGAAGAAGTCGCCGGTGCGCTTTATCTTTTCACACTCTGCATTGCGCGAAGGCTGGGACAATCCCAATGTGTTTCAGATTTGTACGCTGAAGCAGTCCAGCAGCGACGTTCGCAAGCGTCAGGAAGTAGGACGTGGTCTGCGCCTTTGCGTTAATCAGGACGGTGAGCGTATGGATACTAATGCGCTCGGAAACGATGTTCATAACGTGAATATTCTAACGGTTATCGCCAGCGAGAGCTATGATTCCTTCGCTAAAGGGCTGCAAACTGAAATGGCAGATGCCGTTGCTGACAGACCGCGCGCAGTTACGGTTGACCTGTTTGTCGGCAAGGTTATCGAGGACGATAAGGGTAACGAGCAGGTTATCGATCAGGATACTGCCTTGTCGATCCAATATTATATGATCGTCAACGGCTATATCGACTGCAAGGGCGTTCTGACTGATAAATATTACGAGGATAAAGCAAATGGAGAAATCAAGGTTGCAGAAGAAGTTGTTGACTATGCCGCGTCGGTGATTGAGATTGTCGATTCCACCTATGATAGCCGCAGTATGCAGCCTGAGAATGCCCGCAGCAATAACGTCGAGCTTCTGGTGGATGAGGACAAGCTTGCAATGCCGGAGTTTAAAGCTTTGTGGTCGAGGATCAATTCCAAGTCTGTCTACGTGGTTAACTTTGATACCGATGAGCTTATTAGGAAGTCTATTGCTTCCCTCGATGCCAAGCTACACGTTTCAAAGATTTACTTCCGGGTTGAATCTGGAGCAATGGCTACCATCAAATCAAAGGAAGAGCTGGTCTCTGGAGCTTCCTTCGTAAAGGAAGAGTCTGCCAGCTATGGTGCGACCATCACGGCAAACTCAAATGTAAAATATGACCTCATAGGCAAGCTGGTGGATGAGACTGGTCTTACCCGTAAAGCGGTTATCGCAATCCTTCAGGGAGTTAAACCGTGCGTGTTTAACCAGTTTAAGGACAATCCGGAAGAATTCATTACCAAAGGCGCTGCGCTGATCAACGATGAAAAGGCCACAGCAATCATCGAGCATATTACTTACGACGTGCTGGATGAGCATTACGGCATGGATGTTTTCACCGATCCTACCATCAAAGGCAAGCTGGGCGTGAATGCCATGAAGGCAAAGAAGCACCTGTACAATCACATCGTCTACGATTCTACCAACGAGCGCGACTTTGCTACAGACCTTGATACGAATACTGATGTTGCGGTTTACGTGAAACTGCCGGACGGTTTCTATATTTCCACGCCGGTCGGGCACTACAATCCCGACTGGGCGATTGCTTTCTATGAGGGCACTGTCAAACATATATATTTCGTGGCGGAGACGAAAGGCTCTATGAGTTCGATGCAGCTGCGTCTGATCGAGGAGTCTAAGATTCACTGCGCAAAAGAACACTTCAAGGCTATTTCCAGCGGGAATGTTGTCTACGATGTGGTTGATAGCTATACGTCATTGCTGGAGAAGGTAATGAGATGATTTTAGAGGCTGATTCTATATAGCTTGTAATTAAGCCATTTTAGAAAATTTTGCTACTATCGAAGATCGCAGTTTCACCGCTCTCCGTGCGCCGCACCATTTTTCGGATAAAACTCCCACACGGGGGAGTTTTATCCCCATTCAATAATTACCATGGCGTATTTGTTTCTTTAATTTTATATCAGTATCTTTTAAGCTTCTGTTTTTAGCTATTTTTATGCCTGTTTATTATAGTTTTTGAGATTTTCAGTATCGAAACAGTATCAATGGTGATACTACAATATGAATGATTTTTTGCGGGCAAAAGTTATTCATCCAACATCAATTTGCCCTTTTTCGCTTTATCTTTTAAACGCTTCATTTGTTCTTTTTCTATCTGTTGAATACTTTTCTCTGGAACAGGTAAATCTTCCGGCATAGTGCCACCGATTTTTTTAATAGCACTTCTTACTTCTTTTCCTACTGAGTAGTGAACTTTTGTTGCTGCTTCTGTACCTTCAACTTTGTCTTTCCTTAACTTTTCTTCCGTTTGGGATATTCTGAATAAATTAGCAATCAATTCGGTGCTTCCCATATAATCCAAAATTTTTTGTCTTGCTGTTAAGCCTTTTCTGTCATGTATATCTTCTACATCTAATCCACCGTACAACCCCATATAGCCTGCATTCTGGAATATAGCAAATTCTTCATTTGTTATAACGCCTGCATCGTGTGCTGTTTCTACCAAAAGTTGATTCCATTGTTTTATATCACCACGAACAACAAGTCTTCTTCTATCTTCATCAAGCTGATTAAAATGGTCAGCTATTTCCTGACGATATGTTTGTATGGCGAAATATGTTTGCCCAAGTGCGATCACTTCTTTTCTCGGATCTCCGTTTTGAACAATCAAATAGCAAGCATATCTCGTAAGCTCATAATCTCTGATAGACTTACTTGTAGCACCTGCTTCCACGATTTTGCTGACCTCAGCAAAATCGTAGGTTACTTCATGTCCGCTATTCTCGCATGCAATCATTGCTCTATCAATGACCTTTTGAAAGTTGCGCCATTGAGAATAATCAAGCACATCAGCAAGTTCTCTTGCACTCCAATACTCACTTCCATCTTCTCTAACATACTTAATATCTTCAAATTTCTTATATTCTTGTGCTTTTAAATTTGACATAAGCAACCTCTCATTATTTTTATGATATCTAACTTATATATCAACTACTTTTCTTTATCTCTATAGTTTTTAATAGAATTCCCTTGTGAATCTTTCCATTCTACCCACCCATTATTAGATTTTCCAATAACTATCCAACCGGCACTTGATGGATTCATGCATACAATATCTTCTTGCAATATATTATCTTTTATAGTCGTATTTCTTCTTATAGATGGTATATAGCCTTTTTCAGTATTGCCACACAGACTTCCTTTTAACACGGTAAATACTCCGTCTTTAACTGTAGCCTTCCCCTCAACTTTTCCGAAATCTTTTATAGTACGATTTAATACATACTTCCCATCCGGAATAAATCCTCCATCCGCTTTAAGTTTAATCTCTTCTGTTGATTCCTTGAATACTTCTTTTTTACTTTTATCCTTAGGATAAATTTGTTTGCCATCTAAAGAAGCTAATAAGGATTTAGCAATCTCTATGTCTAATGCAAACAACTCAGTATCGGCAATTCTACTTTTACTAAAGATATCATGGATAAGTTTTTCTTTGTCATCGTATCCATCTACTTCTATAGCAAACTCCCTTTTTAATCCTGTGATATTGGCATATCCATTACTTTCTAAAACTCTCATTCTATTTTCAAATTGGTCATTTCCAGTTTTGCCAATTTTGATAAGACCGGAAACGACTGTAGTCATTAAATATATTATTCCTTTTGCCATAACTAACTCCTATCACTCATTTGAATTATATATTCGTAACTATTTACTAAAAAACAGCGCTTCATCTAATCTATAAATAGCTTTTCTAAAGTAAGAATCCGCATTTCCTCTCTTATTTTTTAAAAGCTTTTTATATAACTCCAATAATATAGATTTGTAGTAAGCTTCGTTTCCAATTATTTTTATATCATCTAAATACATAAATGACTGTAGCGACCATATTTGATGTTTTTCTTCTAAAAATTCTCTAAAAGTATTTGTAATTCTGCATATTTAATTTTTTGACTTCTGCTCCTATATCTATAGTATATGACACCAATCCAATCCTTTTATATCTGAATAGCGTTTAGGAAATATCTTTTGGTTGATTGTATAATCAACCAAAATTTTAGACTGAAGACTTATTAAGGGTTCATTAAGGGTTTATGGGGGTATTTATTGTTAAATATACGATTTATACCCCCATAACTCGGATATTCTTATTCCCACTCGTTCACATGTGTTTACCGCCTGCGATGTGACGGGTCAGGTCGTCTGGCCTGAAATTAAAGTACTATAGACATGTATCGGGGATGATGAAACATAGCTTTTCTCCATCCCGAGGCAAAGAAAGACACCTGTAAAAAGGGAGAGTAGGTCTCTTTCACATATAATTCTGGAAACTTTTCTTTAATTTTGTACGCCTGTCGTAATCTTGCCACGCTCCATAAGGAGAATTTCCAATGATTTTGTCGTATATCGGCAATTTCGCGACTCGATCAAAAAAAATCGTCAAACAGGACACCAGCCTGCCTGACGAAGGTCGCGTTGTTGTCTCCATGCTTTCCTTAAAGCTTCCCTACTGCATTTTGATCAATCTCGAATGTATCAATTTGAGGAGCGGGCAGTATCAGGGGCCCAGTAATAAGTGCCACGCCAACAGACTGTGGAATGCTCGAGCTTCACCCAACCGTGTGTTTCGATACTCCTTGCGTTTTCTGAAACTGTGAGATAATGGATCGAGTAGGGGGTGCGGTAATCCTGGATGATTAAGCAGCATCTCAAACGGAGTTGTTGACGGTTCTTTCTGGTCTCAGCCGAAGAGGCAAGATCGACTATTAATTGCAGTCCAACCGAGAAAGGCTGAAAGAATGGACGACGAGGAGCTCGGCCTGCCAAAGCCGAAAAAATACGAAGGCGAACGATTCTCAGCCTTGGATTACAAGACGGAAGAATACGCGGAGGTGCAGACGCTCGGTGAGGCTATCACCTTAAGGGGCGACAAGGCGTTCCTCAGGGATGTGACCCCTGATGACTTTCTGGACGACACCCCGCCGGGTGTCGAGAAAATCGGAATCGCGGACCTTTGGTCTGATTCCACCTGGGAGAAAGGTGAAACTGAACGTAACGTCGATCTCGAGAGGTCGGCGGCCTCTCTTAAGGCGGGCGATCTGCTTAAGGTGCGCCCGTGCTCGGAGGACATCAGCGAATGGGGCTACAGGTTCCACCTGGTTGATGGAACCACGCTGCCATACGAGCCCTACCATGATTACGACGACCAGCTTTTTGAGGATGCTCTCGAGAACCTGTTCAGCGGCGAATGGCTTGCTTGCCGTGTTAGAGAGGTATCCTGCTTCGGAGAAGATGGTATCGAGGTCGACCCTAAGTTCTGCTGGCGAGTTTATTCATGCAAGGTCACGGTGTATCGCTGTGGTTCTGCGAAGCTATAAGCTCCGGATTAGCACCGCGACATCCCGAATTGGTCGTGGATGCGTATCCACTTAACGCCCGATGTCTTGCAACTGCGGTTCATCTCGTGCACGAGGTCCTGTACTGCCGAGTACTCCGCTGTACCGCCCAGTAGGGACAGACGGGAATAATTGGGTCTTTTTTTCCAGGTAGAGATGTAAAAAAGAAAGCCCTCAAACCAGAGGATTCGAGGGCTTTTATTCCCAATATTTCGCTGGTTGCTTTGCTCTGAGGCGATGCCGAAACAGTATCGGGCGATATTCGGCAGCACCAAAACGCGAGTTCAGAAGGCAGTTCCCGTTACTCCCACTCGACAAATTCAAGTATATGAGGAAGTATTTCTCTTGAATTTACAGGTAAAATATTCGCAAATTTGCTAATATTTTACCTGCTATTTTCGGCTGTCAATTTTCTTAGTATCAAAATAGTATCACAAGAGGCTGGAAAATGCAACAGAATTATGTGGAGCTCTACATAATTCTGTAACCTTCTTTGCTGTGGTGTATCAAGTAATCTTACTGAACATATGGCGCACCTTGTCCAGGCGGCTGTTTGGACGGCGGGGCTGGATGACCGGCTCGCCGACAGCGGCCTGATACCCTTTCAGTTCTGTAAGACATACGCTCCGCCCGTTGGTGTAAAAGGCCAGATCAGTACGGTATGCCTGTATATAGCGGGCGGGAATTTCGCCAGTAAAGACAACTTCATCCTTTTTTACCTGGGCCGTTTCGATAGCGGCACAGTATTTTGGCGCATCGTGATAAGCCCTGGAAAGGTATTCCTGGGGCGCATAGAGGGTGAACGAGAGATAAGGTTCCAGCAACTGCGTTCCTGATTTCTTCAATGCCTGTTCCAATACAATCGGGGCCAATGAGCGAAAATCCGCCGGCGTGCTGACCGGGCTATAATAAAGCCCGTATTCAAAGCAAATCTTACAGTCCGTTACGTTCCAGCCGCACAAGCCTTGTTCCAGCCCGTAACGGATACCATCCATGACAGCGTTTTGAAAACTCTGGTTCAAGTATCCCAGGGAAACCCGGCTCTCGTATTGTACACCGGAGCCAAGCGGGAGCGGCGTAACAGACAGTCCGATGGATGCCCAAAATGGGTTGGGCGGCACCTCAATATGGATAGTGTGGCTGGCTGCTTTGAGCGGCCGCTCTAAATAAATGACGGTAGGTTCCTTCACCGCTGTTTCAATCTTGTACTTTTCTGCCAGCAAAGCGGAAACAACCTCCAACTGCACCCGGCCCAAAAAAGAAAGAATGATCTCATGGGTGATGGAATCCACCTCGTAGCGCAAAAGCGGGTCAGTATCCGCAATTTGCGTAAGAGCGTCCAGCAGCCGTTCTCTTTGCGCTGCCGTTTTCGGCGTGATCGCCGTCCGCAGCATGGGGAGGGGGGCATCGCACCACCTTTCACGAGGAAGCCGGGTGTTGTCCCCTAATACGTCGTTTAATCCCACGCTGTCGCTGGGAAGGATGACAATTTCGCCCTTGTGGGCGGTGTCTGTCCGAACAATCTCCCCTTTGGATGGAATACGCATCTCTGTGATTTTCAGCTTTTCTCTCCCGGCCAGGGCCACCGTATCCCGCAGGCGCAGCGTTCCGCTGTATAGCCGCAGATAGATAAGCCGCTGGTCACAATCTGTATACTCCACCTTGAAAACGTTGCCGCATAGGGCGGCGCTCCCCTGTTCCCCAATCGGTTGGAACAGCCCTGTCACCGCATCCATCAACGGTTGAATGCCAAGGCCCTTTTTGGCGCTGCCGTGATAGACCGGGAATAGGGAGGCGTCTTGAACCCGCCGCTGTTCCTCCTGCGCAAGTTCTTCCCGGCTGATTGGTTCTCCTGCGATATATTTTTCCAATAATTCATCGTTATTTTCGATGACCGCATCCCATGCTTCTATGTCGGTATTTTCATCCAGGACTATTTCCGGGGACAGCGACACCGTCTGCTTGATGATAATATCGGCGGAGAGCTTATCCCGAACAGACTGATACACACCCTGCAAATCAACGCCAGCCTGGTCGATTTTGTTGATAAAGATAACGGTGGGAATGTTCATTTTCCGCAGGGCATAGAACAGAATACGGGTCTGGGCCTGCACACCATCTTTAGCGGAGATCACCAAGATAGCCCCATCTAAAACGGCCAAAGAGCGGTACACCTCCGCCAAAAAATCCATGTGGCCGGGCGTATCCACTATGTTGACTTTACATCTGCGTCACAGGAAGGAAGTGACTGCCGCTTGAATGGTAATCCCACGCTGCCGCTCCAACAGCATGGTGTCCGTCCTCGTTGTCCCTTTTTCGACGCTCCCCGGTTCTGAAATGGCTCCGCTGGCATACAGCAGGCTTTCAGTCAGTGTCGTCTTGCCGGCGTCTACATGGGCAAGAATCCCGATATTGATTATATTCATGTCTATCCTCCATACAAGGCCCAAATGGGCGCAAAAATCCCCAGCGGCTAATACTTTTACCGCTGGGGATCATGACTTCGGACACACAAAAACACACACGGCTTACATAAGCTGCTGTCCGTCACGATATTTGCTTAAAAGGCAAAAGTATTCTTAAATTGGGTACAAAAACCAAGCCCCTGCAAGGGGCAAGCATTTTTGCGCCCATTATCAAATTTTATTTAAGAATACCTTGCCGCATATTTGGTAGACTCCTCAAATCAGGATAATAACAGTATATCATAGTGCGCTCTAAAAAACAAGAAATTATTTTACCCGATTCCCCAAATAAAACTGGAGGGCATTCACTGGAACACCCTCCATTTTTGGTGATTATCGCAACCGAATCAGGACGCCAGGCTAGGCGGTGAGCTCCGCTCGCACCTGCGTATGCTGAGTTTTTACTCCCCATTGCATGCAAAGGCATTTTCGACGCACCCGGGGAGTAAATGACGCAGTGGCTTACACGGCGGCACGCGGTAGTACGCCGCGGCATTTCCCCTGATTACTCCCGTTTTCATTGAGACGGAAAGATTCTTTACTCCCCATTAGCCACCTGGGGTAACGCCGTACGGAGACCGCAAAAACGCCCATTGAGTTCGATTTGAGTTTCACAGGCCACGAGACGGTCCCGTTTTGCCCTCGGGGACAAAAAGCGCGCGTCTACTCACTCGGGATGAATCCTTACTCCCATTCCTCCGAATACCGCCCCGTGCCTTGCCGTCTTGAAATACGGGGAGTAAATGGCGAAATCGCAGGTGAAAGGGAGTAAAAAGGCAAAGAAAAAGCCTCCGTCCCAACATGGAAACGGAGGCTCGATAATCGGTTTTACTCACCAATGTCGCTGGCGGCTTTGCCGTGGCTCTCGTACGAAACGAAACTCAGCAGCACAGTGCGGCACTCAAAGATGCAGGTCAGAACCCTGTCAGCCTACTCCCACTCGGTGGTTATAGTTTTGCCGTCTCGTCACTCCAGTTGCACCCAGTTTTCGGCGGCATCTCGAAGTGAGTGCCGCTGAATGACGCGACGTCGCGTTTCATCGGCTTCGGAGACAAAAGCTGGGACAACTTCAAAAACCATTTTCAAACTCAGAGTATTGAGTTTTTATTTTTGTCCCAAGGGGCACGGAGAGCCGCCTTTGGAGGCTCGATATCGCCGAAAAACGCCCGTTTTGAAACTCAACCGCCTTTGAGCCTGCAAACCACCAGCTTCAACAGTAAGTGAGTCGACGCGGGTGGCTTACGAGCCGTTCACAAAACCGCAGGCCACAGGTCTTTGTCAACGATAAGCAAAGTGAATAGTCTCAGGTGGCTTGCCCATGAGTTGGCGTAAGCCTGTTTAGCAAAAGGCTAATCGGACACGACAGGCCGCCCGCATGGCGACGGCGTTTCCCGTGCGGGCACAAACAGCCCTGCGTGCCCTGTCGCGCGATATCCCAATGCGACGTTCAGAACCCTACCCGCCAAGCAGCCACCTCGCGAAATTCAGCACGAGCACGCCCTCCCGGGTATGGGGCTCATGCCTCGTGCGAGTGATGAGAATCTTCGGGAATGCATCCCCGATGGATAGAATCGGCGCAATCTCCCTCTCGAGCGTCGAATCGGCGCCGATATCGTCGCTCACATACACTTTCCTTCCCGGTTTCGAAACTTGGAAGGCAGTATGCGCAAGGATGCGTCGAGGTGCGATCCCAGTCGTACCATGCCAGCAGAGATGTCGAGGCACATTCGTTCATGCTGCAATGCGGGCATCGGAGATGAAAAACAGCCCGTCGGGTAGTCATGGGCGTGCGGGAGCCCGCATCAGTAACCTGCCTCCTCGGTTGTCCCTTCTTTGCATGGTCGTCTACATAAAGGAGGAACCAGCCATGCAGATCAGCATGCTTGCCCTTCTTGGGTCACGGACCGGGGAGGCGAGGGCCTCCGTCGGGACCGCCCCGAGCAACCGGCATATCCAAGGAATGACAAGGCTCGATCGCTGTGCTGGTCAGGATGCCGAAGCGGGCCGTCCGCCAATCGGAATGCGGGTCAGGATGCTGCAACGTGATTCCAGCTGCAGGATACGGCTCCTTTGCGGTTGCCGCAAAACCTGCTGGCAACATTCTTACTATCCGAATGATGTACGCATCCCTTGGGATCGTTTCGCCTGACCAGGGCCATCTTCAGCGCCTCATCGGCCAGCTCGGCAGGCGCCTCTTCCACGCGTAATAGCCCTGGCGGGTCACCTATGCAACCAAAGATACAAAAGGAATCGAATGGCCAGAGAGGATTGCCCTTACCGATGCTCGATTCTTGACAGGCAAACTCAAGCCGTGTTAATATTACATGGTTTGCCAGACCGAATTAACAAAGGAGGGGTGTCGTGGTTGGTCTTTTCCGCACGTGGATGAGCGCCTAGAAAGCGGCGCTGTTGTGGCGTCGCGCTGTTTTTCTGCACGCCATTTCACGATTGGACATAACCATGATATTTGAAACCTCTCGGGGCAGGTCTGTTCTGCTGTGCCATTCATGGCAATTCAAGCTTTGTTTCGTATGGGGCGGGGAGCTCGTTTCGACATTGACGAGTTCGATTCTCCAAATGGGTCTTATTTGGCATCTCGCCCTCACGACAGGGTCGTCTTCTCTCCTCTCCTTAGCATCGCTGGCAGGCTTTCTGCCGATTGCTTTGTTCGGAATCCTTGCGGGCGCCGTTGTCGACAGACTGCCTTTGAAACGTGTCCTCATCGGCGCCGACCTCTTCATTGCCGCGGTGGGTGCCGCCTTGGCGATTGCCTCGTTGGCCGGCAGCTTACCTGCATGGCTAATTCTCATCGCCCTGTTTCTCCGTGCAGTTGGTACTTCGTTCTACACGCCAGCCTCCCAATCTCTCACGCCCCATCTCGCCCCGCCAGAGCATCTCGTTCGCCTATCGGGGGTGACTCAGGCGATTCAGTCCGGCGGATACATTCTTGGCGCCGCGCTTGCAGCAGTGATTTATCCCGTGGCGGGCATTACCGCTATGATTGTCCTCGACGTGCTGGGAGCGCTTTTCGCTTCTTTAGCCGTCCTCGCCGCACAGATAGACGCAGGGGGCCTCGATGAAGCCGACCGCAGCTTGTCCTTTTCCAATAAGGTTCGAGAGCTCTTCTCTGAGATTTCGGACGGCTACAAGCTGATTAGGGAGTACAGGGGGCTGTTCGCCCTTCTTTGGTGCGGGTTCGTCTTCGCTTTCGCGTTCTCTCCGCTCGCGGCATTGTTCCCAATAATGACCTTGGGGCATTTTGGCGGTAGCACGGGGGATGCCGCTTTGGTGGAAATCCTTTTTTCTGCAGGCATGCTGGCTGGGTCCGGCATTTTGGCGGCCACGGGAGGGTTCCGCAATAGGTCGTTCACCATGGTCGCCGCGATTGCCGGCTTCGGCATTGCCGCAATCGTATCCGGATCGCTCGGCCCGTCATTGTTCGCTGCTTTCCTGCCGGTGAGCTTTCTTATGGGCGCATGCTCCCCGTTGTACGCGGGAACCCAGACTGCCCTTATGCAGGAGCAGATACCTCCTGAGTACCTAGGCCGCGTTTTCGGCCTCTACGGAACCATCATGGCGTGGGCCATGCCCATGGGCCTCGCAGCCCCCTCCGTTTTTGCGGATCTGCTTGGAGCTCCGTTATGGTTCGTCGGCTCTGGAGCGACCATGGTACTGCTTGCGATGGCTATGCTGCTTGCTCCGAGCGTCCGAAACGCGGGGAAAAGAGATACCGGGCAGATTCAATAGCCCAAGTATTCGAAAAAAAGAGGCAGCAGCCATCGGTTCAAGCGTCAGCCTTCAAGCCCTTGCGACGACGAGGTATTGCACCGACATTCCGCATCGCGCTCCTTATTCGTCGCCAACTATCATTTTCGGATTTGCCGGCTTGCGCAAGGTCAAAACGCTCGCGCCGGCAATTGGGCAAAGGCGAAAAATCGACGTGAGCAATCTTTTTTGGCATGGCTGCGCTTCCAGTAAAACGCTAATACACAAAAGGCGGTTCAACCTATGGAACTCATAGTCAAAGCTAAAGACATCTTTTTGGAATATGCCGGCCGCGATATCCTAGATATCGAAGAGTTGGAAATCTACTCCTACGATCGCATCGGCTTGGTGGGAGACAATGGCGCAGGCAAAACCAGCCTGCTTAAAATTCTGAGCGGCAATCTTACCATTGCGGACGCCGACGTCAGGCGCTTCGGCAGCATTGCCCTCATCGGCCAACTCGATGAACTCGACCTTGATGCGGCTCAGGACAGTGGTGAGATGCTCTCCCGTCTCAACGTCGCCGGAGTGGCGCAGGAGACGATGAGCGGCGGGGAGGAAACACGCGCCAAGATTGCCTCTGCACTCTCCCAGCATGCAAGCGCGATCTTCGCCGACGAGCCTACGAGCCACCTCGACCAAGACGGCATCCGCCTTCTCGTCGGACAACTCAAGGCATTTGATGGGGCTCTGCTCATCGTGAGCCATGACCGTCATTTTCTCGACCAGGTGGTAGACAAGATCTGGGAGCTCAAAGACGGCGGTATTTCCGAATTCTGGGGTGACTACTCCGACTATCTGCGACAGAAAGAAGAAGAGCGCAAAGCTCAGGCGACTCGATACGAAGAGGCGATGCGCGAGCGCGATCGCCTCGAAGCCGCCATCGAAAAACAACGGAAAAAAGCACGGCAGGTCGACGCCAAGCGGAAGGCTGCGAAAAAAAGCAACGAGTATGCAGGTCGATTGGGGCATCAGAAAGCAACCGGCACCAAACAGAAGAGGATGTACCAGGCGGCTAAGGACATGGAGAAGCGCCTCGAAGCGCTCGAAGGGATTGAGGCCCCAGATAGCATTCGCGCCGTGCGGTTCCGCCAGAGCAAGGCCCTGGAACTGCATAGTAAATTTCCCATCTCGGCAGACGATTTCAGCTTGAGCTTCGGCAACTGCATGCTCTATGACCACGCGAAATTCGAGATACCGCTCGGTGCCAAAGTGGCCATCACCGGTGGCAACGGTACAGGAAAGACCAGCCTGCTGAAGGCAATCGCTCGACGCGCCGACGGTATCAACATCTCTCCCAAGGCAGAGATCGGTTACTTCGAGCAAACAGGCTACAAGTTCGACGCCCGTCAGTCTGCGATCTCGTTCATGCAGGATGGTTGCGAGTACAGCATGACCGAAATTCGAGGCATCCTCGCCTCTATGGGAATCGGACCGCGCGACCTGACAAAGGACGTTGGCGTTCTCTCGGGAGGCGAAGTCATCAAGCTGCTACTCGCGAAGATGCTGCTGGGCAGATACAACATCTTGCTCATGGACGAGCCTGGAAATTACCTGGACATCAAGAGCGCCGAAGCCCTCGAGCAGATGATGAGCGCCTATGCCGGAACGATAGTGTTCGTCTCCCACGATAAGAGGCTGGTCGAGAACGTCGCAGACATTGTCTACGAAATAAAGGACACCAAGCTAGTCAAAATCTTTCAGCGCGAATAGCCCTAAATGAGCAAGAAATAATCCCCGAACGGAGACAAGGGAGTAAAACGGCAAAGAAAGAGCCTCCGTCCCAACGCAGGGAACGGAGGCTCTTTAATCGCTTTTACTCATCTCCGTCGCTGGTGGCTTTGTCATGACTCTCGTACGAAACGAAACTCAGCGGCACAGTGCGGCACTCAAAATCGCAGGTCAGAACCCTATCGGCCTACTCCCACTCAATAGTGGCGGGAGGTTTGCTGGTGATGTCGTACGCAACGCGGTTCACACCAGGAACTTCAGCAACAATGCGTCCGCTTATCCGTGCCAGTACATCATAAGGCAGTCGCGCCCAATCAGCCGTCATCGCATCGCTGCTCTCAACTGCCCGCACGATGATAGGCCGCGCGTAAGTGCGTTCGTCACCCATAACGCCAACGCTTTTCACATCAGGCAAAACAGCGAAATACTGCCATGCAGCATGCTGTGAGTTATGCTCGCCCGTTTCCTCATACAGGCGCTTGTTATACGCATCAAGCTCCTCGCGCACAATCGCGTCCGCGTTTTTAAGGATGGCAAGCTTTTCCGCGTCAACAGCGCCAATAATGCGAATTGCCAAACCAGGCCCTGGAAACGGCTGGCGATACACAATGTGCTCGGGAAGTCCCAGCGCCAAACCCAGCTTGCGAACTTCGTCCTTGAAAAAGTGATCGAGCGGCTCAATTAAGTCGAAATGCACGCCGTCAGGGAAGGGGATAAGGTTGTGGTGGCTTTTGATGGTTGACGCGCTGCCTTGCGTTTTGCGCGCGCCCGACTCGATAATGTCGGGGTAAATAGTGCCTTGCGCCAGGTAGCGCACGCCTTCCAGCTGCTGCGCCACGTTAAAGAACTCTTTCCAGAATTGCGTTCCAATGCGCTTGCGTTTTTCCTCGGGGTCTACAACGTCTTTCAACAGTTCAGCGTAGCGATCTTCAGCATGAACGTGAATAAAGTCAACGTCGAATTGCTGCGTAAACACCGCTTCAACTTCTTCAGGCTCATTTTTGCGAAGCAGCCCATGATTGATAAATACGCAGGTCATCTGCTTACCGATGGCGCGCGCTCCCAGCGCTGCCACAACCGAGCTATCCACGCCGCCCGACAGCGCCAAAATAACGCGGTCGTTTCCGACGTGTTGTTTCATCTGCGCACACAGGGTTTCAACAATGTTGTCCATGTTCCACGCAGGCGTTAGTTTTGCAATGTTGAACAGGAAGTTTTTCAGCATCTGCGTGCCGAATTCGGTGTGTGCCACTTCCGGATGAAATTGCGTTGCATAAATGTTCATGCTTGCATTTTCCATGGCTGCAACAGGGCAAATGTCGGTTGATGCCGTTACGCTAAAGCCTTCGGGAACGTGTTGCACGCTGTCTCGATGACTCATCCATACGGTTTGTTCATGGGGCGTATCTGCCAGCAAGGCGCTTTCGCAATGTGCGGCTTTGATGAGGCGCGCTGCCCCGTATTCGCCCTTTTCAGTATGCGCAACACTGCCGCCGAGCGCATCAGCTATGCTTTGGTGGCCATAGCAAAATCCCAACAGGGGAATGTTCGCATGCAAAATTGCGGGGTCGATGTGGGGCGCTTCGGGCTCGTAAACGCTTGCAGGCCCACCCGAAAGAACAATTGCGTCGGGTTTTCGCTGGAAAAGTTCGTCAGCAGAAATTGTTCCTGGCAAAATTTCGGAATATACGTGTAGGTCGCGGATGCGCCGCGCGATAAGCTGGCCATATTGTGCCCCAAAATCGAGCACTGCAACTGTTTGCGTTTTTTGTTCCGTGCTGGTATCGAGCGTTGCGTTTTGCACCGTAACTCCTTTTTCTTGTGTTTTACGACGACCTTGCATTCCTGCAACTTTGCTGCGTGTACGCGGGCTGCTGTGCGCTTTTGCAAGCGCGGTTTTCACGCTGCGTGCGTTCCTGCGTCTTTGCTACTGCGTCCCTTTGGCGTTCTGCGTGTCTTGCTAGGCGCATGTGCGAACAGGTATTTTTAACGTCTTGCGCGCTGCGTGCGCGCGTACTTCTACAGCAATATTGTATAAGCTTACGCGCCACTCTATGAGATATTTTTGCGAGTATGCTAAAATTCCACGACTGTTTACACTCCTTGAGAAACGCGCTGGAATGCCTGGGAAACCCATGGGAATGCCTGGGAAACCCATGGGAATGCTTGGGAAATGCGTGGGAACACACTCCATGTGTTTTTCACAAATTGCCCTCTGCCGCGTTTGCGATGGATGTAAACGCGGTATCATACACGTGTTAGAGATGTAACCCGGCGCGCGTCACATCGTTAAAGATGTGTGCTTGGGAAGCATAATACCTGTTTACAGCAAGGGCTTGCTCTTACCGATAAGGATACCTATGAACGTTCTCGATTATCTGCACGTGATATTTTTCGGCATTGTTGAAGGCATAACCGAATGGCTGCCCGTGTCGTCAACTGGGCATATGATGCTTTTTAACAGTCTGTGGCCTTTAGATGTGTCGCCCGAATTTTACGATACGTTTCTGGTAGTGATACAGCTGGGCGCAATCTTGGCTGTTATCGCTGCATTTTTTAGGCGTCTAAACCCGTTTTCGTTTAAGAAAAGTTCCGCCGAAAAGCGTGCTACGTGGCGCCTGTGGCTGCTGATTGTTGTGGGCTCAATACCTGCGGCAATTGTTGGTATTGCGCTTGACAAATGGATAGAAGCGCACATCATGAACGACGCCTCCTTATCGTATAAAGTGGTTGCGGGTGCGCTTATTGTATACGGATTTATATTTATTATAATGGAACTTATTTTGAAGCGTCGCATTGCCAACAGCGCTGTTGTGCGTGGGAAGCATGCGCGTTTATCCAGCTCGCGGGCTTGTACAGGGAATGCAAGCACCGCACCAGCGAGTGCGCCCAGCACTGACGGGGAAGTGGGCGGTGTCGCGGAGAACGATGTGACTAGATCGGGAAAAGCTGCTGGCACGGCAAACGGAACTGCTGCGCCCGTTCGCACGTTTTCGTTTGATAAGCAAACGCCCCGTTCAGCGCACGATTCTTCCGAGCTTGTTGCCAGTGTGACGTCGTTTAGCCAACTGTCACTTACACGAGCGTTTGCGGTTGGCGTGTTCCAGTGCCTTGCCATTATCCCAGGTACATCGCGCAGCGGCGCCATCATCATCGGTTCCATCTTGCTGGGCACCTCACGCACGATTGCAACCGAGTTTGCGTTTTTCCTGGCTATACCCATTATGTTTGGCTGGGGCTTGATCAAGTTTATCCGTCACGGCCTTGCATTTACTGCGTATGAGTGGAGCGTTCTTGGCATTGGCGTTCTTGTGGCGTTTCTGGTATCGCTGCTTGCGATAAAGTTCCTGGTCGGGTTTATAAAACATCACGATTTCACGGCATTTGGCGTGTATCGCATACTTATTGGTGTACTTGCGCTGGCGTATTTCATGTTGCACGTATAAAAGCATGCGGCGAACGTAGTTTTGCGAAAATAGCGCCCGAATAAAATTTGCATGCATGCATGGGCGTGCGTTTTGCTGGCGTGTTCTCGTTCCCGTTCCCGTTCGTCCCGCACACCGCACTCATTCCCGTTCATCCCGCACCTCGCAGGCGTTCTCGTTACCGTTCATACCGCACCTCGCAGGCTTCCAGCATTCGTTCTCGCGCCAGCGTTCAACTTTGCAAATTTGTAAAAAATGTACGTTTCTGCTTATTTCTTATAAGCTTGTAGTATGGTTGTGCGTAATCAAAAATGCGTCTTAAGCGCGGCGGCTTTGTGTGTTTGACAAGCACGATTTGTGCGTCTTTGGTGAGCCAGATCACCTGCGCAAACGCGGTACAAAGGAGGCAACACGTGGCAATCGCTCAGCAAGAATTACCCGATTTATCAGGTAAAACAGACAAAGTTATCATGTTTGTGGGCCCTTGTTCTATTGAGTCGGAAGAACAGTTCGCCCAAGCGGCAGAATGCTTTCATGACATGGGGCTTTCGTGGATTCGCGGCGGCACGTTCAAACCGCGCACCAATCCGCATTCGTTCCAGGGTTTAGGCTTGCCTGGCGTGAAAATCATGCACGACGTTTGCGCTCATTATCACCTTAAATCGCTTACCGAAGTGCTCGATACAGAAATGTGCGAAACCGTTGCCAAGCAGGTAGATGGCCTGCAAATTGGCGCGCGCAACTTCCAGAACTTTTCGCTGCTGCGACGCATGGGAAAAGTGGCGGCCGAGCACAATTCGCTTGTTATGTTCAAGCGTGGTTTTGCGGGAACGATTGATGAATGGCTGGCTGCCACCTCGTATATTACCAACGAAGGCGCCAAAAACGTCATGCTGTGCGAGCGCGGCTTACGTACCTTTGAAACAGCAACGCGCTTTACGCTTGACATTTCAGCGGTGCCCGTTTTGCACAAGCTGTCAACGTTTCCTGTGTGCGTTGACGTTTCGCACGCGGCCGGTCAGCGCGATTTAGTTCCGTCTTTGGCAAAAGCGGCGCTTGCGGCTGGCGCTGATGCTATTATGATTGAGGTGCACCCGAATCCACATGTTGCGCTTTCTGACAGTGCTCAGCAGCTTACGCTTGAACAGTTTAAGCGCCTGTTCGATGAGTTGAGTGGTATCGCTCATGCCTTGGGAAAAACACTCGTTTAGCTGGTGTTATTGCGTGCTTGACGGGTGTTGGTGAACGCTCGGGAACGCGAGGCTCGCCTCGTGGGCGCTTCTCGGTTGCGTTGCGCATCATGCACAAGATGCGACATTCGTGTAGAATTGGTGCGATAGATTGGCAGCTTGGCACATTGCATATGCCGCTTGTGGCTGCACGCACGGAAAGTAGGAGAGTATTATGGCTGTTCAGCATACAGATAAAACGCAACAAAACGATGCTTGCACGGGGGAAGCGTGCGCACCGCGTCCATATACGAAAAACGAACACGATGCCGCTTTGCGCGATGCAGTTGTCGCAGGCACGTCAACACCCGATGCTGCAACGTGCCAGCAGTTGTTAGCAACGTGGCGCGAGAGCATTGATACTATCGATACGCAGCTGGTGTATCTTCTGGGGGAACGTTGCCGCTTTTCGCTTGCTATTCGCGCTATTAAACAGCAGCTGGAACAGGGAATATTTGATGCTGCCCGCGAAGAAGAAATCTTTGAGCACATTGCTGCGGTGAATAATACGCCCTTTGATGCAACACAGCTGGAGTCTATCTTCAAGGCTATTTTACGCGCCTCCAAAGAAGCATAAGCGCCAGCAGAGCCGCCATCGGTGACCTTTTATATCGTTGCAATTGTCACGACTGCCGCAAGCGCTGCCATCTGTGCAAACATTGCTGTAACCACCTTCAACAAAGCTCCATTTTCACCTGCGGTTTAATTCTTCTGCCTCAATACCTGCGCCTTTATGGTGCGTCAATCAAGCGGCGTGTTAAAAGTATGTTTCTCGCAAGCAATTTCGAAAAAATTCGCGCCACCTTACGCCTAATAAGAGTATACTGTCACTACTTTATGAGATGCGATGACTTGGAAATACAAAGTTCTTCATTTCACAGAGAGTTGGCGTTAGCTGAAAGCCAACAATGAACGCTTTGAATGTCACCAACGAGCAGTTCTTGTGAACGCATGCGTGTATGAAGTCACCCCTTCCTGCATGTATGTAAGTAAGCTTGAGCCGGAAAGCCCCGTTACAGGCACTTGATAATGAAACATATTGCTTAGTTACCAGCCTTGGTAAGAACAGGTTTTGCGATATCGCCGCATGTTTCCTGCGCATACAGCGCATGGAGAACGCAACCAGGTGGAACGTGACGCACCTCGCGTCCGATTTCGCACGCGGGAACGGAAACGGCATCGCCGCCCTCCGCCACGACGTGCTTGGCACGCATCCGCGCCACGCGGCAACAGTTCGTTCTTACACATCGCGCTCAACTTTGCAATCTTTGTTTTATTGCTCCATAGTCTTGTTCGGGTCCCTTTCAGCGCTTGCTTGCTGAGGGATTTTTTTATGGGCGCACAGTGCACCCGCCTGCATCTTCGCAAACTTTGCAACGATGCGTGCCACCTGCCTGTGCGATGAGAAAGGACAAGATTATGCACCTACGAAGCGAGCAAATTACGCAAGGTGTGATGCGCGCACCACACCGTTCCCTCCTTAAAGCTGACGGAATGACCGACGAAGAGCTCAAACGCCCCTTGATTGCGGTTATCAATTCTCGAAACGATATCATCCCAGGTCACAACAACCTCGATAAAATTTGCGCTGCTGTAAAAGCTGGCATTTATATGGCTGGTGGCGTTCCTTTTGAAATTTCAACTATCGGCGTGTGCGACGGCATTGCCATGAACCACGAAGGCATGCACTATTCACTGGTGTCGCGCGATGTTATTGCTGACTCGCTTGAATGCGCAGTTCAGGGCCACGCTTTCGACGGCATCGTATGCATTCCGAACTGTGACAAAATTGTTCCTGGTATGTTGCTGGGTGCGCTGCGCGTGAACATTCCAACGGTTTTTGTGTCGGGTGGCCCTATGCTGCCGGGTGTTTCGCCTCATAAATGCGGGCCTTCAACCGACTTAAACACACTATTCGATGGTGCAGCCGCTGTGTGCGCACACCGCATGAGCATCGACGAGCTGAACTACTACGAAGAAACGGCATGTCCTACCTGCGGAAGCTGCTCGGGTATGTTCACCGCAAACTCGATGAACTGTCTGTGCGAAGCACTGGGCGTCGCGCTTCCTGGTAACGGCACCATTCCAGCTGTGTATTCCGAGCGTCTGCGCCTTGCGAAACACGCGGGTATGAAAGTGATGGAGTTGCTTGAGAAAGGCATTTGCCTGAAGGACATCGTAACGCCTGCTGCTGTTCACAATGCGATGGCGTGCGACATGGCGTTTGGCGGTTCTACAAATACGGTTTTGCACTTAACGGCCATCGCGCGCCAAGCGGGTTGCCCGATAACGATGGACGACTGGGACAAGGTGTCGGCGTGCACGCCTCATCTGGTGAAACTGCAACCTTCGGGCCCGCGTCCGCTTATCGATTTGTATTACGTTGGCGGCGTTCCTGTTGTTATGCACGAGCTTAATCGCGCTGGCAAGCTTGATCACGCGGCGCTCACGTGCATGGGGCCGCTTGATGACTACCTTGAGCATTGCACAAAACCTGCCGATGGTGAGGTGTGCCGCACGGCTGAAAATCCTTTTTCGCCTATTGGAGCACTTAAAGTGTTGCATGGAAATTTGGCGCCGCGCGGAGGCATTGTCAAGAAAAGCGCCGTTGATCCGAAAATGCTTACGCACACCGGTCCTGCCCGCGTTTTCAACAGCGAAGAAGAAGCCTGTGCAAGCATCAATGCAGGTAAAATTCACCCAGGCGATGTTGTTGTTATTCGCTATGAAGGGCCAAAAGGCGGCCCTGGCATGCGCGAAATGTTGACGCCTACCTCGTCAATTGTGGGTATGGGGCTTTCAACAAGTGTAGCACTTATTACCGATGGACGTTTTTCGGGCGCAACGAAAGGCCCTGCTATTGGCCATGTGAGTCCTGAAGCTGCAGCTGGTGGGCCTATTGCGCTTGTGCAAGAAGGCGACTCGATTACGGTTGATATCGAGCACGGCCAACTGACGCTTAATGTTTCTGATGAAGAACTCGCAACAAGAAAAGCGAATTTCGTGCCGCCCGCACCGAAACACAATCACGGTGTATTGGCAAAATATGCCAAATTGGTAAGTTCTGCAGATGAAGGAGCTTTCGTATCGTGAAAACTAAGCAGACAGAACATAAGGGGTGTGCGTCTGGTGCACCTGGCTCATCTGGGTCATCTGGCGCACCTGGCGCATCAGCGTCAGCACCCGCACATCCATCTGCCGCATTTGCTACGCACGCCGCGCACCTCGTACGCAGCGCTGCAACGTGCGGCATGCCTCGTGGCATTGGTAGCAAACACCCCTTGCAAGGAACAACCATGACAGGGGCTCGTGCGGTGGTTGCATCCCTTGAGGCAGAGGGCGTTCGCGTGTTGTTTGGATACCCGGGTGGCCAGGTCATTCGCATTTATGACGCGCTCTACGACTCCACGCAAATTCAGCATGTGCTGGTGTGCCACGAACAGGCGGCAGTTCATGCGGCGGATGGTTACGCGCGCGCAACGGGCGACGTTGGCGTGGTGCTTGCAACCAGCGGACCAGGCGCTACGAACACGGTCACAGGTATTGCAACTGCCTATATGGACTCGGTGCCGCTGGTGGTAATTACCGGCCAAGTTCCCCGCCATTTAATTGGTACCGATGCGTTTCAAGAATCGGACATTGTTGGTATTACGATGCCTATCGTCAAACACAGTTATTTGCTGCAATCGGCAGAAGAAATTGCGCCCACTATTCGAGAAGCGTTCCACATTGCTAAAACGGGACGTCCAGGACCTGTTTTGGTGGATATTCCGTCCGATATTACCACGCAGCTTGTGCGTTTTGCCTATCCCGATACCGTGAACATTCCCTCGTATCGCCCCACGTACAAAGGCAACGCGAAGCAAATTCGCATGGCACACACGCGCATCTGTGAAGCAAGCGCGCCCGTGCTGTATGTGGGCGGCGGCGCCATAAGTTCTGGCTGTTCACAGCAGCTTTTGCAGCTGATGAGCCAAACGAATATTCCGGCCGTAACAACGCTTATGGCGAAGGGAATACTTCCCACAGATGAGCCTTTGAACTTCGGTTTTGTGGGAATGCATGGTTCGCGCTACGCCAATTATGCACTGAACAACGCCGATCTTATTATTGCGTGCGGCACGCGTTTTTCCGATCGTGTAACGGGCAAGCTTGAGACGTTTGCGCCGCATGCTGATGTGATACACATTGACATCGATCCAGCTGAGATTGGCAAAAATAGGGAAGCGACGATACCGGTTGTTGGCGATTTGGCGCTTGTGCTTAATGCGCTGAACGACATGTTCGCCAAGCACACGCTGCGACCCGATACGCAGGAATGGCTTGCACAACTTGCAGCGCTTAGGCAGGAATATCCGCTTTACAAGCCTGAATACGATGCCGAAACCAGCGCGATTGTGCCGCAGCGTGCCATGAAGTTGCTGTCGCGCCTCATAAACGAAAGCGCAGATGACATTGTTGTTACTACTGAAGTTGGCCAGCACCAAATGTGGGCAGCTCAGTATCTTGACGTGAACAAGCCGCGCCATTTTCTTACCTCGGGCGGAGCTGGCACGATGGGCTTTGGTTTTCCGGCAGCAATTGGAGCGGCGGTTGGTTTGTGCGTCGAGCATCAGCAACAGCACACGCAGGTCGTTTGTGTTGCAGGCGATGGTTCCATTCAAATGAACAGTCAGGAAATGGCTACCGCTGCACTTGCTCACGTTCCCGTTAAGCTGGTGATTTTTGACAATCGCGCGCTTGGGATGGTGCGTCAGTGGCAGCAGTTGTTTTATCATGAGCGCTATATATGCACTGAACTGCAGGAAAATCCTCATTTTGTGGCGCTTGCGCACGCGTATAACTGGAAGGCCGAGCAGGTAAATTCTTGGGATGAACTGGCCGGCGCTTATCGGCGTATGCTTGCATCTGAGGAGCCGTATTTGCTGGATGTGCGCATTGCGCGCGATGAACTGGTAAGCCCTATGGTTGCGCCAGGTGCTTCTCTTGATGAGTCAAAAGACGTGTCTAACCAGCAACAATGCGAAAAGGAGGATGTGCGATGATTCACGTTCTCTCGGTTCTTGTTGAAAATCGCTCGGGCGTGCTTTCGCGCGTAACGGGCCTTATTTCAAGGCGCGGTTTTAATATTGAATCGCTTTCGGTAGGGCACACGGAAGATCCAACGAAATCGCGTATCACGCTTCTTGTTGAAGCCGATAGCGTTGCCTACGAGCAGCTTACCAAGCAGCTGAATAAACTGACAAGCGTACATAAAATTACCGATTTAACGCATACATCATCGATTGAGCGCGAATTAGTACTCGTGCGCGTGATGGCTGATGCGGCAGTGCGCAGCGAAATTATGCAAATCGTGCAAATTTTCCGCGCAAATATTGTAGATGTTGGCAGAAACACAATCACTATCGAAGCTACAGGAGATGCGTCAAAGCTGAAAGGAATGGAAGATTTGCTGCGTCCCTACGGGCTAAAAGAGGTCATTCGAACAGGCACTATATCTTTGGCACGCTCCGCCAAAGACGCTTAGCGAGCGGCACTGAGCCATCAATGCTGAGTTTAAGATGCTTAGCGAATGGTACTGAGCCACCCACGCTGAGCAACGGTACTGAGTCACTAACGCTGAGCAACGATGCTGCGCCAAAGACGTTCAGTCTAAAACGCTTGCCAAGGAGCACAACAGTGATCAATGCGCGAGATAGCGCTCGCGGTTATGGAATACGAGCGCTCTTTTCGCGATTGATATATAACATGATCTGGTGAGAAAGGATTATCATGGCAGTAACAATCTATTACGAGAAAGACTGCAACCCACAACTAATCAAGCAGAAAAAAGTTGCTATCATTGGCTATGGATCGCAGGGTCATGCACATGCTTTGAATTTGCACGATTCAGGTGTTGACGTGCGCGTTGGTTTATACGAAGGCTCAAAATCGGCTGACGTTGCGCGCAAAGCAGGCCTGAAGGTTCTCTCGGTTGATGACGCTTGCAAAGAAGCAGATTTCATCATGGTGCTTATTCCCGATGAATTGCAACCTGACGTGTACGAAAAGCACATCGCGCCTTATTTGCAAGAGGGCGATACACTTGCCTTTGCTCACGGTTTCAATATCCACTACGGCTATATTAAAGCTCCTGAAGGCGTTAACGTTATCATGATTGCTCCAAAAGGGCCAGGTCATATTGTACGTCGTCAATTTGTTGAAGGTTCTGGCGTTCCCGATTTGGCATGCGTTGAGCAAGACGCCACGGGCGATGCGTTCGACTTGGCGCTTTCGTATGCCTGCGCTTTGGGAGCGGGTCGTGCAGGCATTATTAAGGCAACCTTCGCGCAAGAAACCGAGGAAGATCTGTTTGGTGAACAGGCAGTATTGTGCGGCGGCTTGGTCGAGCTTATCAAAGCAGGTTTTGAGACGCTTACGGAAGCGGGCTATCCGCCTGAGCTTGCGTATTTCGAGTGCTACCACGAAATGAAGATGATTGTCGATTTGATGTATGAAAGCGGCATTCACTTCATGAATTCGTCAATTTCAAACACCGCAGAATTTGGTGAATATTACGCAGGTCCCAAAGTTATTAACGAGCAGTCGCGCGCTGCCATGAAAGAAATTTTGCGCCGCATTCAAAATGGCGAATTTGCTGCCGATTTTGTTGCCGATTGCAAAAATGGTCACAAACAGCTGCTTGAACAGCGCGAAGCTATCAACACGCACCTTATTGAAACAACGGGAGCTAACATTCGTTCTATGTTTACGTGGCTCAAAAAATAAGGCGCACCGTAGCACATTTTCGCGCTTCGAGTGTGTACATAAGGTTGCAATTATTTGACATCTTTGTGTTGAGATGGGGAATATCCCTCATCACAAGCCGAAGAGTTTTATACTTTCCAACTATTGTACGAAGCTTTGAGTGAAGTTTGCTCATACGAGCGTTATAACAACACGAAGTAAGGACATCGCGGTTGCGGTGTCCTTCTGTTGTGTAAAGAGGCTGTTTTTCCTGGTTTCGCATCGGGAACGCGTTTCGGTTCTGTATCGGGAACGGATGTAGGTTTTGCATCGGGAACGGATGTAGGTTTTTCATCGGCAACGCGTTTCGGTTCTGTATCGGGAACGCGATCGAGCCTTGTGCGCAGCATCCTCAGCATTGTTTTGCGCGTGCATTGTGCACGTTGCGCACAGCACACGTCGCACACGTCGCGTGCGACGCACAGCTGCAGGTAAAGCGTTGTTTGCGCGTTTAGACGAGGGGGTTCACGTATAAGCGAAATTCGGTCGAGTGAATGGGGAAGTTGTACGTATCATGGAAGTTTTTACACATGCAGCATTTCAGATGCTTATTTTAACGCTTTTAGCGGTTGCAGGTGTTCTAGCACGTAAACTTGATTTTATGAACGGGGAGTTTGACACCATGCTTTCGCGCTTGGTGATGAATTTCTCGCTTCCTGCGCTTATGGTATCAAGCGTATTAAACAATACCGGCTTACCAGGCATTGGCACCATTATGGAAATTCTTATCTTTTCGATTATTGCTTACCTTATTATGATGATTGTTGCGTTTTTGCTGCCGCGCATCTATCCAAAGCTGTCGCCCGCTTCGCGCGGAGCGCACGCGTTCATTGTTGGGTTTGGTAATACGTCGTTTGTCGGTTTGCCCATTTTAAGTGCCATTTTTGGCCCGACGGCTGTATTTTATGGCGTTATCAATAATATTCCGTTCAATCTGTTTGCTTTTACGTGCGGCGTTTCTATGATAAAAGGCGCTGGCACGAAAACGAAAGTGCCGCTGAAGCGCCGTATTCGCAAAGTGGCACGTGACCTTGCGAACCCGTGCATGCTCTCGTGCTTTTTAGCGCTTATTCTGGCAGCATTCGGCATTACCGATAAGGGCGGTCTTGTTGGTTCAACCTTTGCCTATATCGGACAACTTACCGTACCAGCGTCCATGCTGATTATTGGATCTACACTTGCAACGATGAAGCCAAAGGACATGCTTAACCAGGTGCTTCCCTATATTTCATCACTCGTGCGCTTGCTGGGAGTGCCCGTATTGTTGTGGCTTATTTTGCGCTGGTTTATTACAGATCCGCTGATATTGGGCGTTATTGTGGTAGGTGCTGGAATGCCCGTTGCAAGCATGGGCATTATGTTTGCACTGATGCACGATGGCGATATTCGTTCAGTTTCACAAGGAACGTTTATCACCACCGTGTTAGCGCTGGTAACTATTCCTGTATTAGCTTTGCTGGTGAAATAAAACGGTTTTCGCGAATATGCACACCCTGCGCATACCTTTCTATATTTTGGGAACGTGATATTGTCGGAGCTTGCGAATACGCACCTGTGTGTGCCGTGCTATTCCTTCGTTTAATGCGTTGATTTGCTTATTTGCACAAGACCTGCAAATGCATAAACTCTATCATGAACGGAGCGAGCGCATCATTATTCCATGCACGCATACAAAGAGAGAAGTGTTTCGCTTCTCTCTTTTTTTGTTTCATTTTACAGAAAGTAAACCTTTTTACCGCATAGTGTTATAAAATACTATCTTGTAACACAGCAGGACGAGCAAATTTTGGTACTTGTTTTGTTGCTTATTTCGACTAACAAGTGAGGGAGGAAGCATGAGTGGCACGTATGCAGTGCTTACGCGTAAGCGTGCAATTATTCTTCTCATAGCATTTGTGCTGGCAATTTGTGCAGCTATCGTCAATGTGGTGGTTGGTTCGTCGGGCTTAACTGCTCAAGAATTTTTCGATGCAGTGTTTAATCCTGCTGCGGTTAACCAGCGCATTTACGCTATTGTGTGGACGATGCGCTTGCCCATTGCAGCGATGGGTTTGATTATCGGAGCCTCCCTTGCGTGCGCAGGCGCTGTTATGCAAACTATCTTGAACAACCCCCTGGCAAGCCCGTATACCTTGGGTGTTTCCGCTGGTGCAAGCGTTGGAGCCTCGCTGGTGATGGTGTGCGGATTATCAAGCCTTACCATTTTAGGAAGCTTTGCACTTCCTGCTGCAGCGTTTGTGTTCGCACTGCTTGCGTGTTTCGGCATTTACATCATTAGCTTGCGTGGCCAGTTCTCATCTGCATTTATGATTCTTGCTGGTATCGGTATGGTGTTCTTCTTCCAAGCTATTCAATCTGCTTTGCAATATTTTGCATCCGACGAAGCGCTCAGCGGAATCGTGTTTTGGACCTTCGGCAGTTTAAGCAAAGCAAACTGGATAAATATTTCTATCATGATCTGCGTGTTTCTTGTTGTATTTATCGTCTTTTTGGCGTCAAGCTGGAAACTTACCGCCATGCGCCTTGGCGACGATAAAGCGCGCAGCATGGGTGTTGATGTGTCGCGTTTGCGCAAAGTTACCTTTATTCTGATTTCGCTTCTAACTGCTACGGCGGTTTCGTTTGTGGGAAGCATCGGATTTGTTGGCATTGTTGCGCCGCACATTGCACGCATGATTATTGGCGAAGACCAGCGCTTTTTCTTACCCATGTCGGCATGCTTAGGCGCGCTTTTGCTTTCAGTTGCTTCCACAGTTAGCAAAATCATTTTGCCGGGCGTTATTTTCCCCATCGGCATAGTAACATCGCTTATTGGTGTTCCATTTTTCTTCTTCTTGCTACTAAAAGCAGGGAAGGGAGGCATTCATGCTTAAAGTTGAACACCTGCATTTTTCGTACGGCAAACATTGCGTTCTTGAAGATATCAGTATGCTTGCAAAGCCTGGCGAAATTACGGTTGTACTTGGTGCGAACGGTTCGGGAAAATCAACGTTTATGCGAGCCGTTGCACGAATCAATTCTTTTCAGGGACATGTTTTTTACGGCGATACCGATATGTGCGCCCTGCCGCGCGAGCGTTTCTTTCAAATGCTTGGCTACCTTGATCAAAACACGAACTGCGCTGCTCGCTTTACCGTTTTTGAACTAGTATTACTGGGGCGTTTGTTCAATCTTGGACTTAAAGTAACGCCTGAAGATGAAAAGAAAGTAAGCGAAACGCTTGAGTTTTTAAAGCTGTCGCACTTGGCAAACCGCTATGTTTCAGAACTATCTGGTGGTCAGCGTCAAATGGCCTTTGTTGCTCAGGCGCTTGTGAAAGATCCGCAGATTTTGCTGATGGACGAGCCCACGAGCGCGCTCGACTTGCAATGGCAGTTTCGTCTGCTCACCCAGCTTCGAGATATGACGCGCACACTTTCGTGCACAACTATTATCACGCTTCATCATGTAGCACTCGCTGCAGAATATGCCGATAACATGGTAATTTTCAAAGACGGACGCGTGTATGCACACGGTACGCCTAAGGAAGTATTTACCCAGCGTATGCTTCGTGATGTATATGGCGTTGAGTGTGAGCCGTTTGTTGACTCGCATGGTGTTTCACATTTGGTAGCGCTTGGACCTGCGGCTACGCAAAGTGAACACCCCAACACCACGTGAGACGCGCGTATTTCTATCGATACGAACAAGATAAGAGAGATTTCAAGGAGGACGTAATGAACAACATTTCAACAAAGCTGCGTTATGTAAGTAAGGCAGCGTGTGCAGCTTTATGCGCACTGGTATTGTGCGTTGGCTTGAGCGTTTCTTTAAGTGGCTGCTCAAAGCCTGCTGCGCAGCAAAATGATAAAGCTGCAAGTGGGCAGGCAGCTCCATCAAAAATTACCATTACTGATGTTGACGGCAAAACCTACACCTTCAATAAGCCAGTTGACAAAGCTATCATTCAGTACTCAGGTTCTGGTGGAGCGTTTATGACCATGTCGGCGCTGTTTGGCAAAGACGTATACAAGCATATTGCTGGTATGGACGCAGGTTTGAAAAACTATCGTGCTGATATGTGGAAAGCATACACGAAAAGCATTCCTGAACTGGATAAAGTACCTGTAATTGGCAGCATCGGCAAAGACTTCAACATTGAAAAGGTGCTTTCAAGCAACGCTGAAGTTACTATCATTCCGCTTGATCAGAAAAAAGCTGCTGCCGATACCGTGCAGCCTAAGCTTGAAGCGGCTGGCATGAAGGTCATTTACATCGATTTTCATGATCAAACGATGAAGAACCACATTGCGTCTATCGAGATCATGGGCAAGATTTTTGGCAAAGAAGATCGCGCAAAAGAAATTATTGCCTTCTACAAGCAGCATCGTGAAAATGTTGAAAAGAAAGTTGCTGAGGCGCTGAAAACCAAGCAACGTCCTAATATGTACATTGAAGTAGGAATTTATGGTCCAGAAAAATATGGTAATACGTTCCCAAATAGCTATATGTGGGGCGGCATTGCTCATGAAGCAGGCGCGAACAGCATAGGTGAAGGCGCTGTTTCCAACTACGGCAGCATGGATCCTGAGTTCTTGCTAAAGAAGAATCCTGAAAAGATTGTGTTTACGGGATCGTATTGGCCCAAAGCTCCTGCATCAATTCGCATGGGATTTGAAGGCAATGCTGAACAAACAAAGAAATTGGTGGACGCATATTTCTCTGAGCGCCCAGGTTGGAGTGCGTTAAATGCGTGGAAGAACAAGGAAATTTACGTTATTCACCATGCGCTGAGCCGCGATTTATACGACTGCTCAAGCTATGAATTCTTTGCTAAAGTGTGCTTCCCTGAACAGTTCAAAGATGTTGATCCTAACGCAACGCTAAAAGAGTTCTATCAGAAGTTCTTACCCTTTGAGTTCTCGGGCTTGTGGTATTACACGTATCAGAAGTAATATGCAGGCAAGCGTGCTTAACGAAAAATTTCAACAACGCGAGCTTGCAAACTACGACTTGGAGTTGTGCATTTTTAGTCTAGTACAGTGCGTCTTACTTGCATAAAAAGGCGCACTGTGATAAAAATAAATTTCTGGAAATGCATTATTATGCATCAGGCTTAATGTTTAATGCAAATGCTTTGCACGAGCATTGTGTTTGATTGAAGAAGCATTTCTGAAAAGTACAACTTTCATCACATGAGAAAGTGGGCTTTGTCCCGCTTTCTTTTTGTATAGAGTGCAGTGTACTTTGAAAGCGTTGGTTGAAAGTGCCTTGGTAGTAAGGAGCCGCAGTGCTAAGTGCGCGTGAACAAGAACTGTTTGATTTTCTGCGTAAATACGCCAATCAACACGATGTTGAGTTGGTGTGTGTTGAGCTTATCGGTTCGCAGAAATCACCAACTATCAGGGTATATATCGATGCGGACGACGGTGTGAGTTTTGATTGCTTAGCTGCAGCACAAAGTTGGATTGGTGCTTTGCTTGAAAAGCTCGATCCGTTCCCGGGAGCGTATGTGCTTGAGGTGTCATCTCCTGGCATTGACAGGCCTTTATGTATTCCCGAGCAGTTTGTTCGCGCGTGCGGTGAAACGATACGCGTGAAAACTTACGAAAGCGTTAACGGCTCGATGAATTTTACAGGGCAGCTTGCCTCTACCGATGATGATGGTATACAGCTTGATGTAAGCGGCGAGTGCATAAGTATTCCGTATACAAACATTAAGCGGGCTCATGTTAAAGGAACCGTGCAGTTTTCGTAGGAGAAAGTAAGCGCCTTGCTTGTATCGTGAGTATGTTCAGTCGATGTTGTTTTGTTGGCTGGTATGCTGAACGAATGACGCGTGACTGCAGCCTTACAAAACATGCAGCTTGTGTACAAGTGCACAAGCTTTGATGCAGGTAAATACGTGCGTGTTGCACGCAAAAAGAGATAGTGAAGAGAAAGGGTCGTCTTTTGGCAACTTCAGAATTAATTGAAGCGCTTCAGGCTTTAGCTCATGAGAAGAAGATAGACGAATTTTATCTTATCGAGCGCTTGGAAGAATCGCTTGCTAACAGCTATCAGCGTATTTTGAATCTCGATTGGGATGCGCGTGTAACAATTGATCGCTCATCAGGAAAAATTTATGTTTATGAACTAGTTCCTGTAGGCGATCCTGATCCTGAAACAGGGGAATACAGCGAATTTACCGAACGCGATGTAACACCAGATGACGTAAGTCGTATTGCTGCTATGTCAGCAAAAAGTGTTATTTCCTCGATTGTTCGCGATGCGGGTAGACAGTCTATCTATCAGGAGTTTTCGCAGCGTGTGGGCGATCTTGTAACAGGAACAGTTTTGCAAGGAACACCTGATTTCACGATCATTAAAATTCGCGATGGCATTGAAGCTGAGCTTCCCCATTTTGACACTGAAAAGTATCCTAATGAGCGCAATGAGCGTCCTTTTGGTGAACGATACCGTCATAATCAGCGTTTGAAAGTCCTGATTATCGAAGTACGCGATCCGCTCAGTGCTTCACCGCGTCAGCGTGGCGACCTCGCACGTCCTACGATTGTCGTAAGCCGTACGCATCCCGATTTAATTCGTCGTTTGTTTGAAATTGAAGTTCCAGAGATTTATGAAGGCCTCGTTGAAATTAAATCAATCGCGCGCGAGCCAGGTATTCGTTCGAAAGTTGCGGTTAGTTCACGTGAGGGTAATCTTGACCCTGTTGGTGCATGCGTTGGGCCTAAAGGTAGTCGCGTTCGCATGGTTGTTGAAGAGCTGCATAACGAGCGCGTTGATGTTATTCAATGGAGTGAAGATCCAGCTGTATATGTAGCAAATGCGCTTTCACCTGCACGCATATCACATGTAACGGTTGATACTGAACGTCAATATGCAACGGTGCTTGTTCCTGACGATCAGCTTTCTCTTGCTATTGGCAAAGAGGGGCAAAATGCACGTTTAGCAGCGCGTCTAACAGGCTGGCATATCGATATTAAGTCGGCGTCTTATGAACCGACTCCTGAAATTCAAGCTGACGACTTGTTAATTGATGTTCCTTCTGATGAAGCTGGCGATTTCTGCGCCTACATTGGGGAAGACGGTTTCCCCTGCAGAAATCATGCACGCCCGAACTCGCGTTATTGTGGCATCCATGCGCATATGGAAGCACAGGAAAACACAGACACAACAGGGGAAACGAGCAACAAGTAGTAAAGCAACAAGCAGTACTAGTATACGTTTGATTTATACAATACGTAGGTTTTAAAAAGCAGCTTTTCTGGAAAGGGGGATAGCACAATGAATCAGCATGACCAGCACGCGCACTCACAGCAGCATGACCAGCAACAACAGGAACATCAGCCGCAGCAACCACAGCACCGCCACCAACACACAGCACCGAAGCGTTTGCGTAGTTGCATAGTGTGTGGCACCAGTGCCAGTAAATGCGACCTTGTGCGCATTGTGAGAACTCCCGAAGGTAGTTTGCTGCTTGATACATCAGGCAAAAAGCCTGGACGAGGGGCTTATGTGTGTTCACATTCTTGTTTTGAACAAGCACTGCGCAGTTCAAAATTACAGCGAGCACTTAAAACGCAAATCTCTCAAGACGAACTAAAGGCGCTCTCTATGCAAGTACAGAGTGTTTTCATTGATAAGCGTTAAGCTAAGGAGTGGTTTATGGCACAAATGCGCGTTCATGAGTTGGCGAAAGAGTTTAATCTCTCAAGCAAAGAAATGCTTGATGCTATCCGAAAAATGAAGATCCCGGCTAAAAGCCATGCTTCTATGCTTGAAGACGATCAAGTAGCACAAATACGCGCGGCTATGAGTACGTCATCTGCTTCAAGTTCGAAAGATCAATCAGGTGCAAAAGGCGTTGCAAAAAGCGCTGAAGAGCAAGAGCGTGAACGCGAAGAGCAGCTGCGCCGTGAAGCTGTTGAAAAAGAACGTGCGAGACGTGCCGCTGAGCAGGCAAAGCGTGAAAATGCACAAGAAAAAGAACAAGTTTCTGCGTCAAGTTCATCACCAACACACACCGTACCCGCTCCTGCTGCTTCTCCCGCTTCTCCTTTCAAGGGTCTTGAGGAACAAATTGCCGCAGAGCGTTTACGTGTTCGTCAAGAAAAAGCCCGCCGTGAACAAGAAGAGCGCAATCGCCGTCTTGCAGCCGCCGTTGCAAAACGCCAACGTGTTGAAGAACAGCTGCGTTCTCGTGGCAAAAAAACCGACAAACCCACTTCGAGTACAGCGCTTGATGACACCGTAAGTGCTTCATCGGATGTGCAGCAAGCAAGCGTAAAAACGCACAGCGCGCAGCACGCTTCCCGCTTTGATGCGCTCTTGTCGCAAATTGAATCTGAAAAGAAGCGTATTGCGCATGGTGCCGCTCAAGCGCCACAACACAAAAAACCAAGCAAGCATCAAAAAGATGAAAATGTTCATGCGCAAAAGCATACCACTCATAAGAACAAGCCTTCACATGGACACCAGGTTGTTCCCGAGCTTGAACAGGCAAGCGAGGAAGATCGTTATGCGCGCATGGCTGTTCAAGTGGAAAAATTACAGCGCGACAAAGTGCTTGCAGAGGCTCGTGCAGCTGTTTTAGCAGCTAATACGCATGAGGGCGAAGGCCGTCGCAAAAAGCGCAAAGAGAAGCGTGAAGCTGAAGCGCGCGAGCGTCTTGAGATGGAAGCACGGGAAAAAGGTCTTGATCCAAGTTTGGTTCTGGACGATTCGGTGTGTGAAATTCCTCAAGGCGCCAGCGTTCAGAAGTTTGCTGAGCTACTGAATGTTCCTCCTAATGAAGTGATTAAACGCCTGTTTATGTTGGGACAGGTTCTTACGCTTACGCAATCGATGAGCGATGATCTGATGGAGCTTGTTGCCGATGACATGGACCGCAAGGTGCGCGTCGTGTCGCCAGAAGAGGAATTTGCCGTTGTATATCACGACAGTGAAGAAGATTTGTTGCCGCGACCACCGGTTGTTACGGTTATGGGTCATGTTGATCATGGTAAAACATCACTGCTTGATGCTATTCGTCATACGGGTGTTGCAGAAGGTGAGGCAGGCGGTATTACGCAGCATATTGGTGCGTCCGTGGTAAAGGTAGGCGATCGTCAGATTGCGTTTATTGATACGCCTGGTCACGAAGCATTTACTGCCATGCGTGCGCGCGGTGCACAGGTAACTGACATTATCGTGCTTGTTGTTGCTGCAGATGACGGCGTTATGCCGCAAACCATCGAGGCGATAAACCACGCGCGTGCAGCTCATGTTCCTATTGTAGTTGCCGTGAATAAGATTGATAAGCCTGGTGCAAACCCCGACCGCGTTCGTCAAGAGCTTGTGAATTATGATGTTGTGCCTGAAGAATGGGGCGGCCAGAACATGTTTGTGGAAGTGTCTGCTAAAAAACGCTTGCACATTGACGATTTGCTGGAAACCATTTTGCTGCAAGCAGATGTGCTTGAGCTGAAAGCCAATCCTAATGCGCCTGCATCAGGTTTTGTTATTGAAGCGAATCTCGATAAAGGCCGCGGACCTGTGGCAACGGTGCTTGTTCAGCGCGGTACGCTTCATCCGGGTGATGCAGTGGTTGCAGGCACATCGTATGGACGTGTGCGCGCGTTGCTTGATCCGCACAGCGAGCAAGTTTCAGCTGCTCGACCAGCCGATCCAGTAGAAGTTTTAGGTTTGAACTCAGTTCCTGTTGCAGGCGATGAGTTCCGGGTATTTGAAGACGAACGTGACGCTCGCAAATTAGCAGAAGAGCGTCAGTTGCGTGCTCGTTTGGCTGCGCAAGATGCGAAAGCGCATATGTCGCTTGACGATTTGTTTGGCCGCATCGAAGAAGGTAAGATTGCCGATTTGAACCTTATCGTGAAAGCTGACGTCCAGGGCTCAATTGAGGCCTTGCGCGATGCGTTCGACAAAATGGATCAGTCTGAAGTTCGCATCAATATTGTTCACTCTGCTGTTGGTGGTATTACTGAAACCGATGTTACGCTGGCTGCGGCATCGGATGCAATCATCATTGGCTTTAATGTTCGTCCTACGGGTAAATCGAAGCAGCTTGCTGAAAAAGAAAAGGTGGACATTCGCTTGTATCGCGTAATCTACCAGGCACTTGAGGAAATCAACGCTGCACGCATTGGCATGCTTTCGCCGGATATCGTTGAAGAAGATACCGGTATTGCAGAAGTGCGCGATCTGTTCAAAGTTCCAAAAGTAGGAACAATTGCTGGTTGTTATATGGTTGAAGGCGAAATGAACCGCGACGACAAAGTGCGTATCGTGCGTGCAGGAACGATTATCTTTGAAGGAACGCTTGCAAGTATGCGCCGCTTTAAAGATGACGTGAAGTCGGTTCGCGCTGGTTATGAATGTGGTTTGGGTATTAACGGCTTTCAAGACTTAAAGGTGGGCGATACCATCGAAGGCTTTGTGGAGAAAGAAGTAGAGCGTACGGAATAACCATGTCTTTCCTGGTGGCGCTGATTGTTTTTTTCAAGCCCCCTGTCAGGAACGTGAGTGTATGTGTTTCAGTATGTGGCTTGTATTTGGTTTGTTGCGCGTATTCGTACAAGTTTTCGCAGGTAGAGCGCGTGGATTAAAACTGTTTTGAACAGTGAGGAGTTGAGAGCATATGAAACAAAAAGCAAGCAGTAAGCGTGTTAATGAACAGGCACGTCAAGTTATTGCTGAAACATTATTGTTCGAAATTTCCGACCCGCGCTTGCGTTTGGTGACAGTTACCGATTGCGAAGTGAGCTTCGACCGTTCGGTATGCAACGTGTACGTTTCCGCAGATAGCGCTAGCTATGATACCGTCCTTGACATCTTGAAACGCGCAACGCCAAAGTTTCGTAGTTCCATCGGGAAAAAGCTGTCATGGCGCGTTGTTCCTGAATTGCGTTTTATGCTTGATACCAGTGTTGATCAGGCACAAGCTATCACGCAGGCGCTTATGCGTGAACGTAAGCGCCGCGAACAGTTGAATAATCTTCAAGAAGATGGGGGAGCGCATGACGAATAGCACACTGCACTCTTCCTCGTTACATGAGCGTGACGTGGTAGAACATAAGCAACAAGCAGGCAAGAAGCTTACGGTTGCACAGAATACTCCAGCAGCGCATGAACCTGTGCCCGCATCTAGCCCCAACCCCGCACCCGTTCTGGCTTCTTCATCAGAAAGTAATCCTGCTACCAGCGCTTTTGGCTTGTCGCGCGATGGCGTTACGCCACAGAGTAATACAACATTGAGCGAGATTGTGCAGCAGCTTTGCATGTGCGACAATTTCGTAATAACAGGTCACGTTAATCCTGATGGCGACTGCCTTGGCGCGCAACTAGCGCTTATGCATGCACTGCGCAGTATGGGCAAAACAGCAACCTGCATTCGCGTAAGTAACACGCCACTCGATAGTGCGTTTCAGTTTCTTCCAGGCATAAACTCGATTGTTCCTGCTGAAGAATTTCATGGTGAGTGCGGCTGTTTTGTTGCTGTTGATGTTCCAACACTTGACAGAATTGGCGCCGGTGCGCAGATATTGCAAGCAGCTCCGGTAAGCATCACTATCGATCACCACGCGTGCGACACCACGATGACGCAGTATGTGTATGTGAATCCGCGCGCTGCCGCAGCATCGCTTTTGGTGTGGCGCGTGTGCCTGATGCTTGAACAACAAGGCGCTACGCTTTCTTCCGCTGCAGCGCAGTGTGCGTTTACAGGCCTTGCAACCGACACGGGTTCGTTTCAATACGGTAACACCGACCTTGATGCTTTTGAGTGCGCCTGCTCGCTGCTTCACTATGGTGCGAATGTTGCACTCACGTCATCTTTTATGTTTCAGCGCCGTACGCTTGCTTCGTACAAGTTGCAGGCACGTACCATTTCGCGTGCTCGTTTTTACTGCGAAAATACCTGCGTTATCAGTTCGCTTGCGCTTGATGATTTCACGCAGCTGCATGCAACGCTATCCGATTCAGAGGATCTTGTGAATGCACTGCGCTCGATCGAAGGCGTAGAGGTTGCCGTTATGCTGCGCGAAACGCCTGATGGTATTCGTTGTAGCGCGCGTTCAAAGTTGTGTGCGAATGTGCGCATGTTGGCTCAGAACTTTGGCGGCGGCGGGCATATTGGCGCAGCTGGTTTTACGATTCACGACGCTTCACTTGACGAGGCGTGTAACCGCGTAGCAGCGCTGTTGCCAACGCTGTATGCAACGCTTCCTGAAGAAATTCAGCGTGTACGTGCTTAATTCCTGTGCATTTATAAGAAACTCACGATAGTACAAGGTGTGTAACAACGTATGAAACGGGGAGCGACATCTCTTTCGTGCCTGATAGGCGTTCAAAAACCCAGCGGATGTAGCTCGCATGATGTTGTGAGCGCACTGCGTCGTGCAAGCGGTGAGCGACGTGTTGGTCATACCGGAACGCTTGATCCATTTGCAAGCGGTGTTCTGCCGTTAATGGTTGGTCCCGCGTGTCGCCTTGATGCATTTATGGTGGGTCACTCAAAAGTCTATGATGTATGTATTGCTTTTGGTTATGCTACATCAACTGCTGATATTGAAGGTGAAATTATAGAACGTGCACCGTGCAGCGAACAATTGTTGCAACGCTCGTTTGCAACAGAATTGCTTCAATCGTTTGTGGGCGTCCAGCAGCAACAACCTCCTGCGTACAGCGCCATTAGTGTTGGTGGCACACGCGCTTATGTTCTTGCGCGCAAGGGTGTGGATGTGTGCATTCCCAAGCGAACGATTGAAGTGTATAGCGCGCGGTTACTTGGGTGTGAACAGCGCATATTTTCCGGATTTCCCCATGCTGTTACTACGTGGAACGTTCGTTTTCATGTGTCAAAAGGTACCTATATTCGCACGCTTGCTCAAGATATTGGAAAACGGGCAGGGTGCTGTGCATTTGCGGCAGAACTTACGCGTGTGCGCGCTGGTTCGATTAAGCTTGATCAATGCGTACCGCTCGAGCAGCTTAGCAGCATAAACGCTGATAAACCTATTCCTGGAATGCTTGACCCTGTGCAGGCTTTGCAATTTCCGGTTATTGAACTATCATCACAGCAGCTTACGCGCGTGTTGTGCGGCAACGAGCTTTTGCTTCACACGTGTTCTGTTATTGATTGTGACTCGCACGGAAAGCCCGCGCCCGAAAGCGCGCATGCAGCTGCTGGTGCATCTGAATCCGTTTGTGTATCTGCTGGAATGTCCGTTCTTGCGTCCGCACACGCGTCTGTTCCGCGCTATTATTCGCTTGTGGCGTACACCAATGGCGCGCGCGTGTTGCAGGCAGTTTATAAAGGTGCAGATGATAACCCTTACCTGCGAGCTCAATGCGTGTTTGCCCAGGGTGTGCGCTGCACGTAGCATAAACAGCACACCCCGATACAGACACAGATATATGAGGTGTCGTTAAGCGGTTTTACTTGCGCAGCGGCTGTGGTTTGGGGCGTTTTACTTGCGCAGCGGCTGTGGTTTGAGGGTGGTTTCGCTTGCGGAGCTGCTTTGTAATGTTTTTTGGTAGGCTCTCAAATGCTGAGTATACGTTTGAGTATCTCGTGGAAGGTTTGGTATGTCAAGCGACACAACTACACCTACTCTTAGTTTTTCTACACCTGATGTGGTGTCTTGTAAAGATGCTGTGATAGTGTGTGGTGTTTTTGACGGTGTTCATAAAGGTCATCAACACCTGATAAAGCTTGCCTGTAATCAAGCTAAACAGCATAACAAACGCTGTATCATCCTTACGTTTGACATCGATCCCGACGAATTGATGCGTCCTGCGCACTCAGAAAAGCTTATGTCCAATGAAGCGCGCCTCTATGCTCTCGAACACAGCGGTGCTGACGCGCTTGCGGTGCTTCATTTTTCTCCTGAGTGCGCGGCGCTTTCAGCTTGTGAATTTCTGGACAGTGTTTTCGCTGATAGTGCGCCTTTCGCAATTCATGTGGGAGCAAATTTTCGATTTGGCGCACACGCGCAAGGCGACAATGCGTTTTTGCGCAGCTGGTGCGAAGAGCGTGGAATACAGGTGTGCGTTCACGAGTTGTTTGAAGGGGAAGGCGGCGTTGTTTCTGCAAGCAGAATTCGCGCGGCGCTGCAAGCGGGCAATATCCAGTTGGCAGAACTGCTTCTTGGGCATTCTTACGAACTTTCTGCGCGTGTACAACACGGACGCGCTCAAGGTAGAACCTTTGGTATTCAAACAGCAAATTTACACATCCCGCCTGCTATGATGCTACTTCCTGAGGGTGTGTACGCAGCTCGTTGTAGTGTTGACAATACGTGTCATGCGCCTTTTTATAGTACGTGTTCGTGTAAAGGAACATGGTATAAAGCGGCCGTTTCATTAGGTGTTTCACCTACCTTTAGCAGTGAAGCCGCCTGTACCAATGCCGCGCTTGCAAATTGCGAAGTGCACATTCTTGATTTCTCAGATGACATTTACAACTCATATGTGCGCGTTCATTTTGTAGCGCATTTGCGTGCGTTGCAGCGTTTTTCTTCTACGGATGCGCTTATTGCGTGTATCACAAACGATATTGCACAGGTAAAACGCCTCGTATAGCATTATAAACTTAGTCAATATCGCCATCACCGCACCCGCACTGTACACTGTTTCGCGCCTCGGCGTGTTTCTTGTACGTACTCAGCTGATATTTTTGCAAATATCACAGATTGATAGCACTGCGCAGGCAAAAATCTAATATCATACAGAAGTAACGATTTTTTTACCGTTGCGTGTGCGCTTGCACGGTAAAAAGTCACGTGTATAGAACAGTCAAGGAGGAGTTACATGACTACTACGGTAGCATGGCTTGCACCCATTTGTGCTCTTATCGGCATTTTGGTTGCAGCTTACCTTGGATCGTGGGTTCTTAAGCAAAACCCAGGTCCAGACAAAATGAATCACATCTCTATCAAAATTCAAAAAGGAGCTAAAGCGTTTTTGATGAGCGAGTACAAGATGCTTGCCATCTTTGTGGTAGTCGTTGCTATTGTAATGGCTTTCGCGCTTTCCATCTGGACGGCAATTGCTTTTGTTACAGGCGGTGTACTGTCAGCAGCTGCCGGTTATGTGGGAATGCATGTTGCGACACGCGCGAATACACGTACAACGTTTGCGGCTGAAACTTCTGTTGCACGCGCACTCAACATCAGTTTCAAGTCGGGCTTAACGATGGGCTTATGCGTTGCTTCGTTTGCGTTAATGGGCTTGTCGCTATGGTTGATTTTTTTGGTGTTTGGCCACATTGATGCCATTAAAGTTATGCATGAACATGTTGGCATGGTTGAAGGTTTTGCAACCGGCGCATCGGGTGTTGCTTTGTTTGCCCGTGTAGGCGGCGGAATTTATACCAAAGCAGCTGACGTTGGAGCCGACCTCGTTGGTAAAGTTGAAGCGGGAATTCCTGAAGACGATCCGCGTAACCCTGCTACTATTGCCGATAACGTAGGCGATAATGTTGGTGACGTTGCTGGAATGGGTGCCGACTTATTTGAGTCGTATACTGGTTCTATTATTGCACCAACAATTTTGGCCGTTACCTTTGGTTCGCTTGGTTATTTTGCGGGCATCGATTTGGTGTGGGCTGTTGTGGTGCCACTCGTTATTGCCGCATGCGGCATTATTACGTCCATCATCGGGCTGTTTGTTGTGCGTACGAAAGAAGGAAGCTCGCTTCATGCGGCACTTAATCGTGGTACGTATTTAGCAGCCGTTCTTGAGATTATTGCCATCTTCATTATCTTCTATTGCTGGAACACACAATCGCAGGTAGGCCAGCCTCTTTGGTTATTTGGCTCGGTTATCTGTGGTTTGGTTGCTGGTATTCTTATTGGTAAAACAACAGAATATTTCTGCTCTGATGAATATAAGCCTGTTCATAAAATTGCAGAGTCGTCTGAAACAGGCGCCGCCACTAACATCATTCAAGGTTTATCAACTGGTATGCTTTCGACTATTATCCCAATTGTGCTGGTAGCGTTTGCTATTATCGGTGCGTATGCCTTTGGTAATATGGCATTTGCAGGCGTTGACACGTCGCAAGGTGGCATAGCGGTTGGCTTGTTTGGTGTTGCTCTTGCGGCAACTGGTATGCTTTCAAATACCGCTATTACTATCGGTGTTGACGCGTATGGCCCTGTTGCCGATAACGCAGGTGGTATTGCTGAAATGGCTGGTTTGCCAGAAGAAGTACGCGACCGTACCGACTCGCTTGACGCTGTTGGAAACACCACTGCTGCTATCGCAAAAGGTTTTGCTATTGCTAGTGCAGGCCTTGCTGCTATTTCGCTGTTTGTATCGTATCAAGCAACCATGCATCATGCATTTGCAAACTTCAGCTTAACGCTTACAAACCCGCTTATCATCGCAGGTATTTTCATTGGCGCTATGGTGCCGTTTATGTTCGCTGCATTAACGATGGGTGCTGTAAGCGATGCTGCTCACGCAATGGTTGAAGAAGTACGTCGTCAATTCCGTGAAATTAAAGGCATTATGGAGTATAAAGCCGAGCCTGAATACGACAAATGCGTAGGAATTTCAACTACTGCTGCCTTGCATAAGATGTTGTTACCAGGCATTTTAGCTGTTGTTATTCCTATTGTTATTGGATGCTTTAGCCCTGAAATGCTCGGTGGCTTTTTAGCAGGTGCCGTATCAACTGGTATGCTTCTTGCCATTTTCATGTCAAATGCAGGCGGCGCGTGGGATAACTCTAAGAAGTACATCGAGAAAGGTGCTCACGGCGGTAAAGGTTCAGAAGCTCATAAAGCAGCTGTTGTTGGTGATACCGTTGGTGATCCATTCAAAGATACCTCAGGTCCTTCGATGAATATTTTGATCAACCTGATGACGATTATCGCTCTTACATTCTCACCGCTGTTTATTGCTGTTCAACATTTGGTTGGCTAATTCACAGTGTCACTTGAGTGACGTTTGAGTGAGGATACAAAGAAAGCGCTCCACACATTGCGTGGGGCGCTTTATTTTTGGGTTCAATATTTGCATGATATGTATTAGCAACGTTTTTGCATTGCACGTATACGTTATTGAGTTCATTCATACATTCTCAAGAGCTTTGCATGTATGTATCAGCAGTATGCATGAGCAGGGCGTATCGTGCTACATCTTAAAAGCGCCTGCAATACGCGCGTTTCCGCTTACGCATATTGCAAGCGCACATCAGCACCGTTTTTGCCTTACATTTTTACGCAACACGACTCGATTACTTCACCTTGCATGGTTTTCAAGTCGATAAATCCGTTAGCGTATAGAGCATAACTTGCAACTCCGTCTTTTGGAATGGCAATACTCCCTGGATTTACCAGCAAAATTTTACCTTCTTGCGAGAAACCTTTTTTGTGTGTATGGCCATACAGAAATATCGAACCGGGTTTAAGGTCGGGCAAATCACCAGGTCGAAGCCCAGAACGGTGCCCGTGCGTTGCAAAAAAAGTAACATCATCACTGATGAGGATGGTGTAGTCGCTCATGCAGGGAAAATGCAGCATCCACTGATCAACTTCAGAGTCGCAATTACCGCGTACAGCGGTAGTAACACGCGCGTTCATATTGAGCAATTCTGCACATTCTTGTGGATTATAGCCTGTTGGTAAGGCATTACGAGGACCATGATACAGCAAGTCGCCCAGCAACAACACATGGTCAACCTTTTCTGCTTCAATGCGTCCTACTAAGTGACGCGCAGCAAATGTTGAGCCGTGTATGTCTGAAGCAATAAGCAATCTCATAAATTTAACAGCTCCTTTACCATACAACTCCTCCGCATTGAACGTATCGTGTTTGCGACTGTTACAACGCCATAGAATTTATGGCGTTAACAATACCTCAGCACGTATTGTAGTATAGCTAAGTTTTACTCACTCAGCATAATTATTCGCTATCATGAATAAATTGGTAGCTGTACTCGTAGGGAGTAGTAGTATCCAGTGTTGCAGTTTTACGCGGGAATGTATGATTATACAAGCGCACGAAATAATCGTCAGTCATCGATGAGATATAATCAACAACAATTTGATGAGGATCTTCTTGTAAATAGCTTTCACGCGTTATGCTTTGCGATTTTTTACACAAGTAATCTATATGGTGACGATAGATTGTTGACGTTTCACGTTTATGAAGCAAATCGTCGTAAAGCGCATCGTAGAGCGCTTCAAACATAGGCGCCACATTGTGATTTTCTTCAAGTGCTTGACCTTCAAGTTCATAGATATAGCGATAGTTTTCTTTCTTTGCTTCCTTGATGTCGTTAAACGCTTCTTGGCTCATTTCTATATGATCTTTGCCGTAGCTATTATTGATAATATCAACAATCATATTGTTTAAAATTTCACCATTGCGCACACCGATCATCTGCGATGAAAAGCATGAAAAGTCGGGGATGATTCCCAAGTCAATGGCGTCATTTCTATCTTTACCAAGGTAGGCGATCATATCAGCCATACGAACAACGCAGCCTTCCAATGTGCAGGGACGCAAAAGCTTAATATTTTGTTCATCGCTAATGCACTTCTCGACCGTTTCATCCAGGTCGTCAAAGGTATTCATCGCGCGCATACGCAGCGCTTTTTGCACGAATTCGCCATTATGACACAGCGCTCCGTTAAGGGTTTGCAAGCTAATATTGCGCCGATAGAGCGTATCCATCACGCGTACACTTTGCACATTATGATTGAAATAACGTCCTGTGTATTTATGATAGCAGGCGTTTAATAAGCGCTCACCTACATGGCCAAACGGCGCATGTCCAAGGTCGTGTCCAAGCGCAATAGCTTCAGCAAGTGAGGTGTTAAGACCTAAACATGAACATATTGAACGCGCAACGCGTGCTACTAATTGCACGTGCAGTCCGCGGCGGCAAATATCATCGTTTTTGATAAATGAAAACACTTGAGTTTTATCAACATAGCGATTGTACGCTGGTATATTGATAATCTTTTCGCTGTCGCGCTCAAAAGCGGAGCGCACGAGCGTTGCGCGGTCGTGATCGGTATCTTCACGACGGATAATGTTTTCATCAGCAAAAGCGTACTTACTTTTCTTGCCGTGCTGTTTGTCATCGCGAATTGCTTTCTCAATATCAGGATGCAAACTGAGAAGGGGATACATTTTAGTGTGTTCGCTCATAGTTTTCTCCATTCTTTTATCAACTCTATTGTATCAGGCGTGTATTCATGTTGGGTGTTAATTATTTTTTTGTTATACTCAGTTATACAAATACGAAAAAAAGGAGCAATTATGTCGCCAGTACCTCAGTATATGCGCTGGTTAAGTGTATTATGTGCTGTTATGGCAAGCTTTGGTGTCGGTGTGTTAGTTATCGGATATAAAACACCGAGCGTTGGACGTATTATGACTATTATCTGTTTATATGTGGTTGCTAGTATTCTGTTTTATGCAGCGCGTCGTATGGCGCATAAAAACAGCGTTTTTGCTTCTTCATTAAGCAGCGCTGCGATAAACGATGGAGCACACAATACAAGCAGCACTTCATCTTCGAGCACGAATTCTCATGATGCTTCGATGCAACAATCATAAGCTTATATGTAGGTTATTATGGCTTTTGGATACAGTGATGAAGAAATTCGCCGCGTTCGCGAAGCAAGCAGCTTAAAAGAGCTTTTTGCTCAGCGTGGTGCGCTGGTAAAGCGTGGTGGCGATTTTTGGTGTTGCTGCCCGTTTCATCACGAAAAAACACCTTCGCTTAAAATTGATGATGTGCTTGGTTTATGGCATTGTTTTGGCTGTGGCGCAGGTGGTGATGCCATCTCTTTTGTTGAGCGCGCTGAGAATATGAATTTTGTAGAAGCGCTTGAGTACCTTGCAGAACGTGCGCATATACCGCTTCAAAAGCAACAGCAATCAGGTAAAAACACCCCTACCTCTTCAACGTTAACGCTCAAACAACTTTGTAAAGATGCAGCAGAATTTTACCATTGCCAGCTTATGCGCCTTACGTCTGAACAAGCGCAAGCTGCTCGTGATTATTTATCATCGCGCCAGCTAGGAGGGGATATTCCGCGTTTGTGGAATTTAGGTTTTGCTCCTGGTAATGGCACGCTTGTGTCCTATCTGCGTTCAAAATCGTATTCTGACGCTGATATGATTGCAGCTAATGTGGCGCTTAAAAATGCGAACGGCGTCGTGCATGATCGTTTTTTTAATCGCATTATGTTTCCTATTTTTGATGTTTCTGATAATGTAATTGCATTTGGTGGGCGTGTTATTGGGTCTGGACAGCCAAAGTATCTCAATACGTCCGAATCGCCTTTGTTTCATAAATCACGCGTGCTGTATGGCTTAAACAAAGCAAAAACCGCTATGAGTGAAAAAGGCGAAGCTATTGTTGTGGAAGGCTATACCGATGTGATAGCGCTCCATCAATCAGGTATTACTCATGCGGTTGCAACGCTTGGAACAGCGCTTACATCGCAGCATATCAATGTGTTGTCGCGCTATGCAAAACGCAGTATTGTGTATCTTTTTGATGGTGATAATGCAGGTCAACACGCTATTGAGCGCGCATTGCAATTTATTGATGATCGTTTTACGCCAGAAGCGGGGGCAGCGCGTGTACAACTTAAAGCCGTAACACTTCCTGATAACCTTGATCCTGCTGAATTTGTAGCAGCTCACGGGGGAGCGGCGCTGGATGCGCTTATTGCGCATGCACAACCACTTCTGCTTTTTGGTATTGAGCGGCGATTATCAAAGTACAATCTGGAAAATCCTTGGGAGCGCACGCAAGCATTTTCTGATGCTCTTAGCATATTAGCTCCTATAAAGCATTCTCTGCTTGCGAAAGAATATGTATCGCTTCTTGCAGATAGATGCAATGTTCGCACCGATGATGCACTGAAAGCGTTAGCGGCTTTAAGGTCGAACTCAGCTGTATCTTCTGCAATGCGTGAAAGAACACGTTCAGGCATGCCGCCATCATCTGGGGTTCATCCATCAGCTAGCATGCAGTCATCATCTGGCACGTTTAAGCAGGTGAATGCTAGCGTAAATTCTGAATCGTATGCTCAGGGCACACAGGTTGGTTTTGCACGCCGTGTACGTTCTTCACAAGCTCAGAGCGCACCTGGTAAAACGACTAATCGCGCACGGATAGAATTTAGCGTGTTGTGTATTTTGATACGAAAGCCTGAAGCTATCGGGCGCGCGTATGAACAGCTTCAACAAATAAAGTGGAGCGTTGAAGTGTTATCGCAGCTTGCATCCTTTTTATGTGAGGAATACAAGCGCGCATACAGCACGCATGCAGCATGTACTACTGATGTGCTCATGAGTGCGCTATCGCAACGCTTCGTATCGTTAATGCCGCGCCTCTCTCAGGGCTTAATGTCGGTGAAAGACACTGATTATCAGCGCCTTTCTTATTTATTTGAAGAGCTTGCGATTGGTGATTTGGAAGATAAAATTATCCACGCACGTGGTCGTATTAAGCAGCTCCAGGCATTAGGCGAAAATAATTCTGAACGTGATCAGTTATTTTGTGAAATCAGCAGCATGCAAAAAGAGCTTTTTGAGCGAAAACTTAAGCATCAGCAATCGCGCGGTTAACGGGACGATGCTATGTTTGGCGCCCCTATTGTTATATATTTGTTTCTCGGCGGCACAGGCGCAGGTTTAAGCATCTGTGCTGCTTTGTGTGTGCTCCTTACACCAAAACACCGTATTGGCACTTTGCTTATACCACGTAAGCGCTTGATTTTTATGGCGCATCAAAGCACGTGTGAACTTCTTGTGACTGCATTCACCAGTTCTTTTCTTGCTCTTGCAGCGGGCGTTGTTTTTTTATTAGCCGACTTAGGATCTATCGATAAAGCTTTGTATTTGTTTCTCATGCCGCATGCTAGTTTTCTTACGTTTGGATCGTATGCGCTTGTTGTACTCATGCTTGCCGATGCACTGCTTGCCGCACTGGTTGCATTCTTTACCTACGTTTCGCTTATATGCGTGCGCTTATGTGCACTTATCGCCTTTGTTGGCGGATGCTGTGTTGCTGCATATACAGGTATCATGCTAGCAAGCTTGAACGCTATACCGCTGTGGAACTCACCGTGGATTATCGCTCTTTTTTGCGTTTCAGCGTTTTCATGCGGAATAGCGCTTTTTATACTTATCGTATCGCTTGGACGCTATCGTGAAGCGTATAAACAGCTCCACACGGTGTTGCTTCGCTGTGATTTTGTGTGTTTAATCCTTGAATTTTTTTGTTTAGCTGCATTTTTGTACAGCGCATTAGGAAGTTGGTATACAGAAGCACGTACAGCGGCACTCTTTTTACTCTCTGGTACATCAGGGATATTGTTTCTTGGCTCGTGTGTTTTGTTAGGTATTATTATTCCGCTTCTGGGAGATGCGGTGATAACGCGCTTTGATACACGGTATAATACCGTGCATTGGGAAAGCTTTATAGTGATAGCACTGTTGGTTTTAGTGGGAGCGTTTTCTATGCGCTATGGTATTGTTATAGCAGCATCGCACGTATTTTTAGGAGCAGGTGTTGCAGGATGAATACACCCTCGCCTCAACAATTTAGTTTTACCATCGATGAAACAAGCGATTTAGCGCTTTGGATACAAATTCGTAATCGTTATATTTATCTTATTTCATCGGGCTACTATAAAGCAGGCGATGTTTTGCCTACGGTACGTGCGCTTGCAGCAACGCTTTCAATTAACTATAACACCGTCAATAAAGCGTATTTAGCGTTAAAATCGGAAGGCTGGGTATCAACAACACCTGGTAGAGGAACTATTGTATTGGATGTTTCTCATGCTGGCATACATGATAGCAGTGAAGTTGAGCAAAGCATGCGCGAGTGTATCGCGTGCTGTCGCAATGCTGGTATGTCGCTTGATGATATTCTTGTACGTTTCAAACATGTTATTACCGACATGAAAATGCACGCTTCGTCATGTGATAGCAATACTTCGTCATCGTCAGCAGAGTAAGTGGATGCAGAAGAATGCCAGATAATATGGGCAAAAGTACTATGATCCACTGCGAACCTATAAGCAACAGGGCACTGCGGTATAACACGGTAGTGCGCTTTTGTGATTATAACCAATGCGTACTGCGTACGACTAATACAAGCGCATCTTAGTACGATGATATTCCGCTTGAACTGTATTATGAAAATAGGGAAGGGTTTTTGGTATGAAGCAGCATAACCAATACAATACAAAACAAAAAGCGCAGATAGCAGGTAATTCAACTCAAAACGTGTTGCTTCCTCAAAGTGAATTTGTTGGTCAGCAAACATCTCATATAGGAGTGTTTTTATTTAGCGTCATGATGTTTGTGTTTGGAGCAGCACTAGCAGCTGTGTTGTGTTATCTAGCAGGGATGCGAATCGGGCTTTTCAGTGTATGTATCTGTTTCGTGTGCGGTATCGCGTGTGCTATGAGTATTCATATTGCACAAGAATGGGAACATGTTATTGTGCTGCGTTTAGGTAAATTTCATAGAAGTGCAGGCCCTGGCTGCTTTCTTACTATTCCTTTTATCGATAGCAACGTTATTCGTGTTGATACGCGTTTGCGCGTTACAACGTTTGATGCAAAACGCACACTTTCAAGCGATTTAGTACCCCTTGATGTTGATGCGGTGTTATTTTGGGTGGTGTGGGATGCACGTGCTGCAAGTGTTGAAGTAACCGATTTTGCATGTGCGGTGCAACTAGCAGCACAAACAGCCTTGCGAGATGCTATTGGGCGCTCGAGCGTTGCAGAGGTTGCACTCAAGCGCGAACAGCTTGACTCAGAACTTAAGAAAATGCTTGAAGACGAAGTGTCGGCATGGGGCGTAAGTATTATTTCTGTACAAGTTCGCGATATTCTTATTCCTGAAGATTTACAGCAAGCGCTTTCTCTTGAAGCTCAAGCTGAACAGCGTCGTAAAGCGCGTATGATTTTAATGGAAGGCGAAAAAGATCTTGCGCTTATGCTTAAAGAAGCTGCAGGTGAATATAAAAACGACCCAGAAGCACTGCGCTTGCGCACGATGCATTTGTTATATGAAAGCATGCGCGATGCAAAATCGTCACTTGTTATTCCCAGTGCACTTTCGGATGGTTTTGAACAAGATGACAGCTCGCTGTTAAAAGCTTTAGTTGGTTCGTTTTCACGGAAAATAAAACATCCTAACGAATAGCTATTGGTAGCATCGTGCGAAGCGTATGCATGAGTTATACGGCATGCTTACGTTGTGTGAATAGATCCGCTCAACAGTGTATCGCTTACATGGATGGTAAAGCGCGGAATGACTCGTTTTAAAATCATGGTTTGACCTTGTATTATTCTTAAAATAGATAGCAATTTTGCCAAATTGTCATATGATAATTATTGAATTGTCATATGACAATTGATATAGTTAATGCATAAATCAATACGAGTTTACGCGTGTTGAACGTAGCAATATGGTAGTAGTTCTTGCCATATGCAGAAGACGAGCTGCAGGTAAGAATACTGCATATGGGTAGGAGGGGTAATTATGCAGCATACGAGTGCTTCTATGCAAAGCACTTCCGAACAAAGTTCATCTCTACAAGGTGCGTTACCATCACATGAAAAGCACCTAACAGCGCTT
>KQ959677.1:88093-233862 GCA_001552935.1 Umbribacter vaginalis
CCCGCCGCTCCCTTTTAAAAGCAGGGGGAGTTTTGGGTTTATTTGCACTTGCAGGTGGTGCTACTTCATGTTCTTTCTTAGGTGCGCACGTAGAAAAACCGCAGCATACTGAAACAGTGGGATATACCTATCATCAGGGACATTGCGGTGGGATGTGCCCGCTTAAGTGCACTGTTCGTGATGGACGCTTGGTTTTGGTTGAACCCAATACATGTTGTCACGATCGTTATGAAACTATTTGCTTGAAAGGCATATCGGAAATTCAGCACATTTATGGAGCAGGACGTGTACAAACTCCTCTTAAACGTGTTGGTAAGCGCGGTGAAAACAAATTCGTTTCCGTGTCGTGGGAAGAAGCGCTTGACGATATTGTTGCAAAATTACAAGCTATTCGCTCGCAATACGGTAATAAAGCAGTGTATGTGCGTACATGCGATGAAACGGGTCCTATCTTTTTGAAAGATATGCTGCAAGCACAAGGCTCAGGAAATACGGGTATTGATGTTGGTAATGGTAACGGACTTGACCCTGCTATTGGGCTTGGTGGCGGATATGCAACCGCAACTGCTGAGGCGCGCGACTGGGTAAATTCGCGTTTAGTTCTTACGGTTGGAAGCAATTTCTGTGAGTCAACACTGCCACAAGTGCGTTTGTTTTTTGAAGCTAAAGAAGCGGGCGCGCGTATGATTACGGTGGATCCGCATTTCTCAACAACAGCAGGTAAATCTGACGAGTGGATTCCTATTGAGCCTGGTACTGATGCTGCGCTTTTCCTCGGTATGATTGTTCATATTCTGGATAAGGGCTTAACCGATCAGCAATTTATGAAGCTGCACACATCGTTTCCGTATTTAGTAGATATATCTACGGGAAAATTGTTGCGTCATCATGAACCTGATCTGAATGCCAAAAAGCCTGAAAAAGGCGATACGAACCCCTTTTATGTATGTGATGCGAACACGTCTGCGCCATGCGCCTATACTCAATGCGCTAACCCTGATCTAAACGCTACGATAACTTTCCAAAATAAAACCTACACCACGGTGTTTAATCTGCTGAAACAAACACTGAAATCGTTTAGCGTTGCCGAAGCAGCGCGCATTACGCATATTCCAGAAAAGAAAATCTGCGAACTTGCAGCCTTATATGCCCAAGGCCCTTCGTCACTGGCGCTTGGTTGGGGCGGAAACGATAAGATGGCAAATGCAGATATTGCTGGCCATGCAGCTGCTGTTTTGACAGCGCTTACCGGGAATGTTGGAAAACCTGGAGCTGGCGTTGGTGTGTATGTTGGAGGCAGTTTTGGTACGGGTTATTCCGCTAAATTCGGCTCGTGGTCGCTGCCATCGTATATGAAGGCTTCAAAAAATGAAATGGCTGCGTACGATTTTCGCACTAAGCCAAATAGTGTTCGTGCTGCTATCGTCTTTGGCGATGATACTGCACAGCACTTCGGAAATATGAATGTTACCAAAGCGTGGTATGAAAAACTCGATTTGGTGGTGCAACTTGATCCGTACTTCACAGAAGCGTGCAAGTGGTCTGATTATGTTTTGCCACTCACAACTCGTTTTGAAAATGACTGTGCATTTTCCAATATCAAAACGGGATATAACAATATTGTCATGCAAAACAAAATCATCGATCCACTGTTTGAAGCAAAAACCGACTTGTGGGTCCAGCAAGAAATCGCGCGCCGTTTAGGATGTGCTGACGTGCTTCCGAAAACAGGTGAAGATTATGTTCGCCAATTGCTTAAAGGATCAAAAGACCCCTCAATCAATACGCTTACACCTGAAAAAATTAACGAAGCGTTTGGTGTGTGGCCTATCAAAGGAAACGAAAAAATTAAACGCTGTTTTGAAGATGGTAAATTTTCCACACCATCGGGCAGAATGGATGTTTATTACGAAGACATGCTGGCATTTAATCAGCAATTACCCTTATGGGAAGCGCCTCTTGAAGCCTACGAAGATAATCCGTTGCGCGAGCGTTTTCCTTTGCAATTTGCAAACACGCGTACACGCTTTAGAATTCACAATCAGTTTAACGATGCTCAATGGCTTCAAAGTATCTATGTGCCAACTATTGCTGTTAATCCAGCCGATTTGGAAAAGCGTGGCATCAAAAATGGCGATGTCGTACGCGTGAAAAACGACCGCGGCCTTATTAAAGTGCATGTACAAGCAAATGAAGCCATTCGTCCTGGTTGTGCACGTTTGTATGAAGGAGCAACGGCTGACTTCACGATTGAAGGTAACATGCAAGAGCTCACCAACGATGCGTATGTTCCCCGTGGTGAAAAATTGATGGTTGGGCCTGTTATTCCATTTTCAGATACCTTAGTTGAAGTTGAGAAAGCGTAAAGGAGGATCGTATCATGACACGTTATGCTCTCGCTATTAGTCAAGCGCGCTGTGTTGGATGTCACACCTGTTCACTAGCGTGTAAAATGCAAAATAATATACCCGATGGTATGTTATGGAATAGAATTTTAACTGAAAATGCCGATGTAATTGATGGTGCACAAGGTACGTATCCGCAGCTTTCACGTGCGTATCTTCCTATGTCGTGCCAACATTGTGCTAAGCCTGCGTGCCAAAAAGTATGTCCAACAGGCGCCACGTATAAAGACGATAAAGGGCGCGTGGAAATTAACTACGATAAATGTATTGGATGCCGTATGTGCATGGCAGCATGTCCCTATAATGCACGTGTGTTTAACTGGGAAGAGCCTGCTCGTGCTACAGGATTCAACTATGGAAGCTCAGACGTTCCTGTGCGCAATAAAGGCGTTATGGAAAAATGCACCTTATGCAAAGAGCGCACCGATAAAGGTGAGTTGCCTATGTGTGTTCGTACTTGTCCTGCTCGCGCCCGTGTTTTTGGCGATCTTGACGATCCGAATAGCGAAATTTCTAAACTGCGCGCCCAAGGCAATGTTCGTACGCTGCTTGAAGATATGGGCACCGAGCCGCAAGTGTTCTATTTGGTGTAAGGAGAAACGGTTATGATTGCTAACGTAATACGTCGTATGGAGCTTAATACCTTACATACATCAACGAAAGTTGTTGCGCTTGTTTCTGTACTTGGAGTGCTTTTTGGGCTTATAAGCTGGGTGTATCAGCAGTGGTTTGGCCTTGGTGCAACGGGCATGAACAATGGAACATCGTGGGGCTTGTACATTGCCGATTTTATGTACTTTGTAGGATTATCGGCAGGAGCACAAGCAATTGCGTGTGCTGGATACGCTTTCAATATTAAATCACTGCGTTCTATTTCGATTCCGAGTGCCATTGTTGCGCTTGTTATGCTTTGCATGGGCGGACTTTCTGTATTAGTTGATCTTGGTGGTATCGAGCGCGTGTTTCATATGTTTTTGAGCCCTAATTTTGCTTCTCCTTTAGTTTGGGATATGACAGCTATTAGCGTATGTCTTATTCTTGACGTGTTGTTTTTAGCGTTTTTGCTCCTGAAAAAAGAGCGTCAAGCAATACTGTTAGCCCGTATTTTAGTGCTTTCATTTTTTGGCTTGCTGTCGGTTGATGCGTGGATTTTTGGTCTTGAAAATGCAAAAGAGGGATGGAACAGCGCTATCCTTGCACCCATCTTTATCTGTTCAGCGCTCGATTCAGGTGCTGCATGTGTAGCTTTGTGTCTTGCCTATCTTGAAAAGCAGCAGCATGTTCGCGTTGAAAAACATATCTATCCAACGCTCGCTTTGATCATGGTGGTTGCAGTAGTATTTGAGTTCTATTTTATCATGTGTGAAGTAGTTACTACCGCTTACGCCCATACTGCAACAGGAACCTTTATTTTAGGTCAAATGTTTGTTGGTTCTACGGCACCGTTTTTTTGGTTTGAAATTATCGGTGGTTTAGTAATTCCATTTTTCTTGATGATTTCTACAAAACGCCGCGCGTCAAAACGCTTCTTTTTCACAGCGGGAGTATTGGTAATGCTTGGTGTATTTTGTAAGCGCATCTGGTTGTTGCTATCGTCATTCGTGAAGCCAAATGTGTATGGTGCACCTGGATTGACGAGCGGTTCTGTAGAAACACAAGGAGTGCACAGCATTGGTATGTGGTCTCCGTTAAGCTATTATGCACCGAGCATTTCAGAAATTGGCGTTACGTGTGCTATGGTTGGAATTGCACTGTTAGCATTAATTATATTGTTTAAGCTTTGTGTGCCATTACATGAACCTATCAAGGACTAATGATATGGAACAGCGCCTTTCATTGCAGCATGTGTCTGCCAACAATAACGATGCTTCCTTAGGTATGCCGCATTCGGCATATCGATGGAGTGTCTATGCAGGCTTGCTTAATTTGCTTGGAAGTTTGCTTATTACGACACCGAATAGACTACCTGCTTCATTATTTGATCCAGAAGCATGGCATGCGAGCGACACGCTTGGTAATGCCTGCTTGCATGATGCGTTTGATCATTTTGCCGCATATCTTGAACAGCTTCAACGTACGCACGGAAGCGCTGCGCTTACTGAAGCAGCCTGTGAGCAAACTGCACTATTTATTGGCCCTCCCAAACCTACCTGTCCACCGTGGGAGGGCTTTTATGCCGAGCAACATAATGAAGTCGGCTATGGCCGCTGTGCTCTTGAAATGCTTCATGCATTGCAGGATGCGCACCTTACGATTGAGGGATCAAATAGGCAATATGCCGACCATATTGGTATTGAGTGCATGTATGCGGCTACTTTAGCGCAGCGTATTGCTGATGCCTTTGACCATACTACTGAGCAGAATAGTAACAAGCATCAGAATACTGACGAGGAGCAGAATACTGGCGATGTGTATACGTCCATGTGCACTTTGAAAGCTTTTCTTGCTGATCATCCGTGTGCATGGATCGATGCCTTGTATGAGCGTGTACAACACCATGCTCCTGATGCGTATTGCGCACATCTGCTTGAACTGGTGCGTGCTGTGCTTAATAATCCGCCGTATGATGAAAACAATATTATAGACGAGTTTAGCTGAGTATACACAGAGTTACACCATGGGATTGGAAATGCTTTTTGTGTCAGCTGTTTCATTGCAGTTATGCTACAGTTTATAAGATGTAACAGGGTCAAGCGCTGTTTTGTCATATACTAGCATAGACAAAGAAAACAAAATCTATACATCAAGCGTAGGTTTTGTAGTGCATTTTGAAATGTAAGGATGGTTTTTATGTTGAAGATCGTACGATCTCCCGATCCATTGCTCAATACGGTGTGTGACGCTGCTTCATTTGACGATAAAAGTCTTAAACGTTTATCAACACAAATGGCACAAACGATGTATAAAAATAATGGTGTAGGTCTTGCTGCACCGCAGGTAGGTGTTCTGAAACGTCTGATTGTTGTCGATTGCGATTGGCCTGATGGTGTAAAAGATCCGCTCGTGCTTCTTAATCCAGAAATTATTGAATTGCAAGGCGATCCTGTTATCGATTATGAGGGCTGCTTGTCGGTACCAGGAGTAAGCGCACCTGTTTCGCGGCCACCGTGGGCGCATGTTCGTTATTTCGACTTAAAAGGCGAAGAGTGGGAAATTGAAAGCGACGGCCTGCTTGGTCGTTGTTTACAGCATGAAATTGACCACCTCAACGGCATCACCTTGTTTGAAAGCTGTGTTCCTACGTACAAATTGAAACTGCTCGATGCGTATGCAAAAGCACGCGCAGCAGGTGCGATGCCTGGTGACGTTTCAATCGAAAGCGCTTCATAATGCGCATTGTTTTTATGGGAACGCCGGCGTTTGCGGCAACTATCCTCAAGCACCTGCTTGCAAGCAAAATGCATGACGTATGCGCTGTTTTTACAGCGCCTGATGCCGTGCGTTCGCGTGGATCGCACCTTGAGACGTCTGCGGTTGGATGTATTGCGCGCGATGCCGATGTGCCGTTGTATCAGCCAGCTTCCTGTAAAAACCCCCAGCTTATCGATACGCTTGCCGCGCTACAGCCCGACGTGATTTGCGTTGCTGCGTATGGAATGTTGCTTCCCGAAGCGCTGCTTAACGTTGCGCGCTATGGCGCCATTAACGTGCATGCGTCGCTTCTTCCGCGCTGGCGTGGAGCAGCTCCGATCGAACGTGCTATTTTAGCGGGCGATACGTATGCTGGCGTGTGTAGTATGCGCATGACAGCAGCTCTTGATGCGGGCGATTTCTGCTTTCCGAAACGCGTTGCGCTGGGCGAACTTTCCTATGACGAACTCAGCGAACAGCTGGCGTGTTTAGGCGCGCAATCACTACTTGAATGTTTAGATGCGCTTGCTCAAAATTCAGTTGAATGGCAAGTGCAAGATCACACGCTTGTTACGTATGCACATAAGCTCACCAAAGATGAGTTGTATCTTTCTCCTGATGACACGGCACTTCAAGCCTGCAGAAAGGTTCATGCTTCAAGCAATGCGCACCCTGCACGCGCGCTGCTTGCTGGGCGTTCTGTTCGCGTAATGAACGCTTCAGTGCTTGATGACGTGGCGCTTAACAGCCCTTTATTGCATGAACGTCTTAACTCGCTTTGCGCAGGTGATATGTGTTTTCATGCAAAACGTCTGTTTCTTGCTTGTAAATCTGGTATCCTTGAAATTCATAGCCTTATTCCCAGTGGAAAACGCGCTATGGATTCTTGCGCATTTGCGTCAGGGATACAAGGAATAAAACATGCTACCTTAGTTTGGGAGAGCGCAAAATGACAGAACAGGCAGGCCAGAGACCTAACAAACCCTCACGTGTACGACAGGCAGCACATCACGCATCGCACACATCTTCGCGAACGCACCAATCAAAACAATCATCTGCATCCGCACAGCACAAATCATTTTCACGAAAAACTTCATCGTTTGCGCATAAGAAAGCCTCATCTGGTTCACACACGGGCGCTCCTGCACACAAGAATTTTACGCCTGCTCATAAAAAAGCAGCATCCTCGCACTCATCTGCGCCGTTTTCACGCAAGAAACCGCATACCGATCGCGCGAAGTCAACTTCTTTTGCATCAGCTACATCTGATCGCATGAAAGCAAAATCCTCGCACCCATCTTCCCGCACGTCTTCGGAAGCTGCCTCACATGATAGTGCATATGCTCGCAAGAAAGCAGCAAGTTCACGTGCACGTGTTACTTCCAGCGAAAAGCACCAGCAAGGATACCGCCCACGCACTATGAAAAGTGTTCGGGCGCGGGAAATTAAACGTATTACGTCAGATACAACGCTTGCTTACAACGGCGAGCTGGATCCAAAAGCAGGAAAGCGCAGCGCTATAGCTCCAGGCAATATTACGCGTGAAAAAAATCGTCGAGAACGTGAGCTTAAGCGCGCAACATCTCACATGGACGACAGCGCCCGCGCACGTGAAAGCAAGCATGTTTCAGGTGACTTTTATCCAAATAAAGCATCCGATGCGCGACTTTTAGCACTTCGTGTAACGCGCTTGGTACGCCTGCGAAAAGCCTATACGCAAGATATTTTGAACGCTCACCTTGATAAGTGCAGCTTATCTTCAAGCGATAAATCGTTTGCAGCGCTGCTTGCATTAGGTGTTGCTACGTGTTATGGCACGCTTGATGAAATTATTGATCGCGCATTGGAAAAACCAGCCGATGCGTTTGAAGATATTCGTGATGCGTTGCGCATCTCAACCTATGAGCTTATGTTCCTGAATAAAGAGGCTCATGCTGCTATTGACCAGGGAGTAGAATTAGTGCGTGCGGTAAGCCCGTGTGCAAGTGGTTTAGGAAATGCCATTTTGCATCGCGTTGAGCGCTCACGCGCATCGTTTCCTTATGGTGACCCGAAGCGCGATACAGCAGCGCTTGCGCGCACTTATGGTTTCCCAAAATGGCTCTGTGAGCGGCTTATTGCCGACATGGGAGCTCAAAATGCCGCACATTTTATGAAAGCAAGTAATGCGCCTGCTCCTTTATATATTGCCATTAATAGTATTAAAAGCAGTATCGAAGAGGTACAATCTGCCTTTGAAAGTGCTGGTAGTAGGCTTTGTGATGTAACGGTCAATGATATGTCTGTTGCCTTGTGTAAGCGCGTTATTAACCCTCAAAGCATTCTTCATCCCAGCATAAAAGCACTTTTTGATGAGGGTAAGATTTTCGTATCTGATGCGTGTGCTCAACATATCGCTCTGCAAGCTGCCTTGTTGCTCAAAGGAGAGAAGTTGCTTGAAATTGGCTGTGGTCGTGGTAGCAAAACACTGTTACTACAAAGTCATTATTATGCAGCTCACAATAAGCAAGCTCAGCTTGATGCTGTTGACTTGCATTCGTATAAACTTGACATTGTGCGCGAGCGTACAAAGTGCTACGGCGTAAACGTTCGTGAATTTTATTGTGGAAACGCAACGCGTCTTTCAAGCTTTGTTCCTGCGAACAGTTACGATGTAGTGTTTGTCGATGCTCCGTGCTCGGGGCTTGGAACACTGCGCCGTCATCCTGAAATTCGCTGGCGTTTAAGTGCTGAGGCTATTGAAGAGATTGCCCAGCTTGAATTGGATATGCTTGCATCTGCTGGCGCCTATGTTGCAGTTGGTGGGTCACTGGTATATTCAACATGTACAATTACGTATGCGGAAAATAACAATGTTGTAAAGCAGTTTTTAGAATCACAGCAAGGCGCGTCATTTGTACTTGCTCCTTTTGGTTCACAATCGTGCATTTCAGTTCAGCTGAATGCCGATGGAGCTGATGCTCATTTTGCTGTTCGCTTTAAACGCATACGTTAAGCATAGCTTTCTTTGCCGGAACGCTTTTTTGTGCTGCGCTGCTCGGTGCGCTTTTTACTTGAAGCTGTTCGTGCACTTTCATGCAGGCTTTGTTCGTGTGCTCTTTACTCATTACTGCTTTGTGTGCCGTTTACTATGCAATTTAGTGCTCTCTGGATATTTTCATACACAAAGGGCTTATACCATGGTAAAACAGTACAAGACCATTCAACAGAAAGAAGGCGTGTTATGAATTCAGCTCGCGTTTTTGAAGTCGTAGAAGTTGCTGAAAAAGCCGCTATTGCATCCGCTGCCTTTAACGGGCGCGGCGATAAAGTTGCGGCAGATCAAGCAGCCACTACTGCTATGCGTGATGCATTTAATGCTATGAACTTTTCTGGGAGGGTTGTTATCGGAGAAGGCGAGCGCGATGAAGCTCCTATGCTTTTCATTGGTGAAGAGCTTGGGCGTGGTGGCGAAGAGATAGATATTGCGGTTGACCCGCTTGAAGGCACAAATTTGTGTGCTGCCAATGCAGCAAACGCTCTCTGCACCATTGCTATTGCCCCACGTGGCGCTCTGCTTTTTGCCCCTGATACGTATATGCAAAAAATTGCAGCAGGCCCGCAAGCTCGCGATGCAATCGACATTGATGCTCCTGTTGCCGATAATATTCATCATGTTGCAGAATCGCTTGGAAAACCGGTATCTGAGATGTGTGTTTGTGTTCTTGAACGCGAGCGCCATACTAAACTCATTGCAGACATTCGCAAAACAGGTGCACGTATCCGCTTAATTGGTGATGGTGATGTATACGGAGCGCTTGCAACAGCGCTGCCTCATACTGGTATCGATTTATATATGGGCTCGGGTGGAGCTCCTGAGGGTGTTCTTGCGTGCTGTGCGCTTAAGGCAGTAGGCGGTGCATTTATGGGTCGTTTGCGTTTTGACTTGGATGTTCATGGTAAAGAAAAACGAGAACGCGCACTGAAAACTGCCCAGCTCGATTTGGATGCACCACTCACGATGGATATGCTCGTGCGCTCTGATGATGCGGCATTTATTGCAAGTGGTGTTACGCATGGCGAATTGCTTGACGGTGTTCGCTTTGACGAAACCAGCGTTACCACATCAAGCATTCTTATGCGTGCGTGCGATCATTCGGTGCGCTTTATTACCACTCAGCATCAACGCAGCTAGAAAGCACATTGCCGTTCGTGAGAATTTTATCGATTACAGCGCAAAAACCCGATTCAACAGGCAGTGGAATTTATCTGAGCCATTTGCAGCATGCGTTTGAAAAAGCAGGGCACGATGTAGCGCTTATCTATGGCTGTGATGTTCACGATGCGTATACCTTTACATACCCTACGTTTCCTGTGGTATTTAATACCTCACGCGTGAACTTTCCTGTTGTTGGCATGAGCGATACGATGCCGTACACTTCAAGCATCTATCGAAATTTAACTCCTGTTCAGCTAGATGTTTTTGAACATGAATTTAGACGTGTGCTTTTGACAGCGCGCAAGGAATTTAAGCCTGATGTTGTTATTTGTCATCATTTGTATGGTGTTATGACGCTTGCTTACGACGTGTTTAAAGCCTGCTCTGCAAGCGCTCCCAGCACTGCGGGTTGTGATGATACGTATGAAACCATGTCAGGTACGCCACACATACCGCATATGATTGCTATTTGTCATGGAAGCGATTTACGGCAATTGCGAACACATCATCTGTTTTATGAACGTGTACGTGCGTGCCTCTCCAAGTTTGATGCTGTTATCGCACTTCATGAGAACCAAAAAATACAGATCACAAGTTTATTTCCTGAAGCTTGCAAATGCGTGTATGCGCTTGGTGCAGCATTTGACAGTGCTCTGTTTCGGTATTCAGACACTCTTCAAGCAGTGCTATCAAGCTCAACGGGTAATTCGCTTTCAGTACACGCTGCGCACCAGCAGCACAGTTCAGGCATAAAACCGCGTACGTTTAACTTGTGCTATGTTGGCAAAATATCCTATAAAAAAGGAGTTCACAGCTTACTTCGATCACTTGCGATAGACGATACATCGCGCATCGCTAAGCTTTCACTTATTGGTGGCAGTGGTAGTACTGACGAATGGCGCCAAGCACGTAATCTTGCGCACTGCTTGCCGTTTCCGGTTCATATGCTAGGAGCGCTCTCTCAAGAACAGGTAGCGTTACACTATCAGTCAAGCGATATCTTTGTACTTGCATCATACTATGAAGGATTACCGCTGTGCGTGATTGAAGCGCTCGCGTGTGGTTGTGCTGTTGTATGCAGCAATACAGCAGGTTTGTATGATTGGATTACGCATCATATTCCGCATGCGCTGTGTTACTTCGTTGATTTACCTGCAGAACGTGAAGTAGGCGTACCAGTGTGCAGTGAACTTCCTGGCTATGAGGTACGTTTCAAAGATGCCATCGATGCTATGATTGACACACTTTTGAACGAAACAGATACTCAGCGCATTCAACGTCTGCACTACACCCAGCAAGAACTTTCTGCTCTTACGTGGGATGCGCTCGCTAAGCGTATTCTCGATGCAGGCAGATGTAAGTGATATTTCGTGTATATTTCATGCGATGGCTCCACATATTCTCGACGCAGGTGGATGTGAGACATCAGCAATCTTCGATGCAGATGTTCGCACAATAATCAGTGGTTGGCATTTAGTTGAACTGCAGTTTCTTTGGTTTTTCGTCGCTTTAGCATTCTTCAAAATAGTAGTTGATAAATCGCTTTCAGCATGGTATAGTTCGTTTAGTCCTTTAAGGCGGTACCGAGAGACCGACAAGGCAAACATACAAGCGAATTTATGTTGTCACCTGTCTTAAAGCTGGTGGCATTTTTTTTGCTGCCGCGCATGTGACATTCGCTTCGTGTAACCTGTCGCTCTCACCTTACGATACGTAGTTATTGAGAAAGGAGAGATGCATGGCAACACGCACGCAGCAATCAAACGACGAAGTGCAATCATCCATCAAGCATGTATGTATGGATGCGCAGGATATCGATCGTTCAATTAACCGTATCGCCCATGAAATTTTAGAGAAAAACTCGGGCTCTGAAAACATGGTCGTTATCGGAATTTTGACACGTGGTGACGTTTTGGCGCATCGGCTGGTTAAAAGCATCCAGGCAATCGAAGGCAAAACGCTTCCTTTAGGCAGCCTTGATATCAGTTTTTATCGCGATGACGTTCTGCACCACATTTCGCCAGAAATTCACTCAACGAATATCCCTTTTTCTATTGAAGATGCAACGGTCATCTTAGTTGATGACGTGCTGTATACCGGCAGAACAGTACGTTGCGCTCTTGATGCGCTTATGGATTTGGGGCGCCCGCGCTGCATTCAATTTGCAGCACTTGTCGATCGTGGGCATCGTGAACTTCCCATTCGCCCCGATTATGTAGGCAAAAATGTTCCCACATCCGATGAAGAAAACGTAATAGTGCTTTTGGATGAAAGCGACGGCAGTTCGTGTGTAGAAATAGTTGCGCTCGACAAAGATGCTCACAAAGGAGCGTTGCCACTGCAAAATACCACTACAGAGCAGGCATAACGCCTCTTATACGTATCAGAAGCTACTAAAGAAAGGGGAGAGTAATGGCTTTTCAACATAAGCATCTTATTGATATACGCGAATACAGCAGCGAAGACATTCAAACAATTCTTCATACAGCCGACAAGTTCCGTGCAGTAAACGAGCGTCGCATTAAAAAAGTGCCTGCATTGCGTGGATTTACGGTTGTAAATATGTTTAACGAACCATCGACTCGCACGCGTTCGTCCTTCGAGCTAGCAGAAAAGCGCCTTTCGTGCGACAGCTTGAATTTTGGCGGATCGTCAACGTCTACCGTTAAAGGCGAAAGCCTGGAAGATACCGTAAAAACGCTGTGCGCCTACAAAATTGATATGATTATCGTGCGCGATAAGCGTGCAGGTGTTCCACGTAAAATTGCCGATATTTCGGGTGTGAGCGTTATCGATGCAGGCGATGGTAAGCATCAGCATCCCACACAAGCGCTGCTTGACCTGTACAGCATTTGGCGCCATTTTGGTACCTTATCGCATCTTAAAGTGGGAATTGTAGGCGATGTTGGACACTCGCGCGTGTGCGGATCTCTTGTTCCTGCACTGAAAATTATGGGTGCGCACGTAACACTTATTGCTCCAAAAACACTGCTTCCTGCGTATCCAGAAGCTTTAGGAGCCGATGAAGTTACCAGCTCTCTTGATGATGCGCTCGGTGATCTTGACGTTGTGTATATGTTGCGCATTCAGCGCGAACGCTTGGAAGGTGCGCCGTACCCCAGCTTGCGAGAGTACAACTTGCTTTACGGCCTTACGCGTGAGCGTGAACATTTCATGAAAGACACGGCGGTAATTTGCCATCCGGGTCCGATCAATCGTGGAGTTGAGCTGGACGATTATATGGCAGATCATCCACAACGTTCCCTTATTCTCGATCAGGTATATTCCGGTGTGTTAGTACGTATGGCTATGCTGTATCTGTTATTGGGAGGTAATGATGAATCAATTTCTCATTAAAAATGCGCATTTGGTTGACCCGCAAGTATCGCTTGACGAACAAGGCGATGTGCTGATAGAAAACGATGCGATTATCGCAGTTGGTAGTGCAACACAAGAACATGATACAAGTCATGCGCAGGTTATTGACGCAAGCGGAAAAGTGCTGGTTCCAGGCCTTGTGGATATTCATGTGCATTTTCGCGACCCAGGTTTTGAGTACAAAGAAGACATTGTGTCGGGTTCGCGCGCGGCGCTCAAAGGCGGGTTTAGCGACGTGTGCTGCATGGCGAATACCGATCCTGTTATCGATAATGCTGCTGTGTTGCGTGCTGTTATGAGTAAGGCTCACCATCAGGCGTTTTGTAAGGTGCATGCCGCTGGTGCGTGCACGAAAGGCCTCAAAGGTGAAGCGCTTGCCGATATTGGTGAGATGTCTGCGTTAGGCGCTGTTGCGTTTACCGACGATGGTCATGGTGTGCAGTCAAGCTCAATGATGCGTCGCGTTATGGATTACGCGCACCCGTTCAACAAGGTAATTATGAGTCACTGCCAAGACGAAGACCTTGTTGACGCAGGTCAGATTAACGAAGGAGCTGTCTCAACGCGCCTCGGTTTACTCGGCTGGCCTGCTGCTGGTGAAGAAATTCAAATTTCTCGCGATATGCAATTGGCGCAGCTTACACAAACACCGCTTCACATTCAACACCTTACCAGTGCTGCTGGTGTAGAACAGTTGCGTGCAGCAAAGGCGCAAGGCGTGCCTGTTACCTGCGAAGTTACTCCTCATCACCTGTTCTTGCACGACAGCGACATCGATGAGAGTTACAACACTAATTTTAAAGTAAATCCGCCGCTGCGCACACAAGCCGACTCTGATGCGCTGGTGCAAGGCCTGCTTGATGGAACAATTGATTGCATTGTTACCGATCACGCGCCTCATGCTGCCTACGAAAAAGCACGCGAATTTGAGCTAGCACCGTTTGGCATGATTGGGCTTGAAACGTCGCTTGCGCTTATGATTACACACCTTGTAGCACCTGGAAAACTTTCATGGTCGCAGCTTGTAAGTTTAATGGCTGTAAATCCACGCGCTATTTTGCGCCTCGATCCGGTGCGTATTGCGCCTCAATCGCGCGCAAGCTTAACGCTTATCGACCCTAATGCGTCGTGGGATGTAACAGAGCAAGAATTTGAATCGAAGTCGAGCAATTCTGCATTTTTAGGCGCTCATCTGCAAGGACGCGCCTGCGATGTATTTATTGACGGCAAGCATATGTTGATTGATGGCACGCTGGCACACCAGCCGCTTTCACAGCAATAATACGTAAATTACCAGGGGGATGTATGTCAAAGCTTGCGCTTTATAATGCTGAGTTTGTATCAAATGAGCATGTTGGTGGTAACATTTATCTTATGAAACTTGTTTGTGCGCCGCTTGCAAGCAGCATAAAGGCAGGTCAGTTTGTACATTTACAGCTTCCTTGTGCTTCAGAACACCTGTTGCGCCGCCCGTTTTCTGTGTATCGAAGCGATCCGCAAACAGGCGTTCTGGAGATTTTATATGCGCAGATAGGAGAGGGAACGCGCCTGCTTGCCCAGCTTGATGCGCGTCATGTTGACACCATCAACATGATTGGTGCTATTGGGAACAGCTGGCAAGATATGCATCCTGTGTGTGAACGCGATCGCGTGTTGCTGGTAGGAGCTGGACTTGGCAGTGCGCCATTATACATGTGGGCTCGCTATTTGCACGAGCACTCCATACCTTGCGACGCTATTCTTGCGGCGCGCAACGCTGAGTATCTATGTACGCGTTTGGATTATCAGCGCATTGTATCGTCGCTTACCTGCACAACCGATGATGGTTCTTTTGGTATTCCAGGTACTTGTATTCCCGTAGTTGAGCGCCTGATAAAAGAGGCACAAGATCAAGGGACACCCTACACCTGTATCAGCGTCTGTGGCCCGAGTATTGTAATGAAGCTGGTAAGCAATCTTGCACATGATTTTGGTATTTTTTGTCAGGTTTCACTTGAGCGTTCAATGGCATGTGGTATTGGGGCGTGTTTATCATGTACGGCTGATACGCACTGTGGAAAGAAGCGCGTCTGTATTGATGGCCCCGTCTTTGACGCAAGCGAATTAGTATGGTAGCGCTTGCTCGGTTGTGCTTGTGCAGTAAGGTTTCAGTAGGAAAGAGAGGAATGTGGAGTGCACGCTAACTTCAAGAATACGCACGTCACGAACACGCACGAATGTCAATTGGTTGCGCACAGAGATGCACAAAACGATGTTGACATGCGCGTTTCGCTTGCTTCTCTGAGCATGAAAAATCCGCTCACGGTTGCGTCAGGCACCTTTGCCAGCGGGCGCGAGTATGCCGATTTCATTGATATATCACGTTTGGGTGCCATTACTACCAAAGGAGTATCTGCGTGTGCGTGGGAAGGAAACGATCAGGGACGTTTAGCGGAAACGCCCAGCGGTATTCTTAATTCTATTGGGTTACAAAATAAAGGCGCCAAGCACTTCATAGAAAACGATCTTGCCTGGCTAAAACAGCAGCAAACGCGCGTTATCGTGAATGTGTGCGGTCATTCATATGACGAATACTTCCAAGCACTTGACGCGCTTGAACAAGCAAGTGGCATTGATGCGTATGAGATTAATATTTCGTGTCCTAATGTAGATGCAGGTGGAATGGCACTTGGCACACAGCCGAACGCTGTTGAGCGCATTGTGTCGCTTCTGCGTGAGCGCACGTGCAAAACACTTATTATCAAGCTTACTCCCAATGTAACTGATATTGCAGAAATTGCGCGCGCTGCTGAAAGCGCCGGTGCTGATGCGCTTTCGCTTATCAACACCTTGCTTGGCATGGCAATTGACGCACATCGCCGCCGTCCTATCTTATCGCGCGTGGTAGGGGGATTGTCGGGTCCTGCCATTAAGCCTGTTGCGCTGCGTTGCGTATGGCAAGTTCACAAAGCGGTCAACATTCCCATTCTTGGTATGGGTGGCGTTGCGAGCGGTACCGATGTTGCCGAGTTTATGCTTGCTGGGGCAAGCGCTGTTGCCATAGGCACCGAGAATTTTGTTGATCCTTGCGCAACAATGCGCATTCTTGATGAGTTGTATACGTATGCACGCGAACAACATATTACCCATATCTCAGAGTTAATAGGAGGCTTAGAGTGCTAAGAAATTTTAACGATCAACCCTGCTCTGAGCGCGTTATTGTAGCGCTTGACTGCCCGCATGCTCAGGCGCTGAATTTGGCGCGCCAGCTTGCAGGATATGCCAGCTGGGTTAAAGTGGGAATGACGCTGTATTACGAAGCGGGGCCTGCAATTGTAAAGGAACTTAAAGCGCTTGGTTTTAAGGTTTTTCTCGATTTAAAAATGCATGATATACCGCATCAAGTTGAAGGTGGCGCCTTGAGTGCTGCGCAAACGGGTGCTGATATGCTTACGTTTCATTGTCTCGGTGGAAAAACAATGCTTGAAGCGGCGTGTCGTGGTTTAGAACAAGCACATGAGTTGGATGCAAATATTATGTGTGCTAGTTTAGGTATCACTATTCTTACGAGTCATTCACAAGCCGATTTAGAACAGATAGGTCTTACTGGTTCGGTTTCAACGCGCGTAAGTGCACTGGCACAGCTTGCGTGTGACGCTGGCTTAACAGGCGTTGTTGCTTCACCTTTTGAAGCGCAACAATTGCGAAGTGAACTGGGAGAAGAAGCTTTTATTGTAACGCCTGGCATCCGTTTGCACGCCGCCCAAAATGACGACCAAAAACGCATTGCAACACCGCGGATGGCTTTCGAGGCGGGAGCCTCTCACATTGTGGTAGGTCGCCCGATTACACAGGCAGAAAATCCTGTAAGCGCCTTTAAAAATATCTGCGTTGATATATAGACTTTTTCCAGATAATTAGCTAAGATATTTTTGAACGCGATGCTTATGTGTGCATATTTCATCGTGAAACTTACATAAAGAGTTTGCAATATGGAAGCTAACACGTATAATGGCTTCGACAGTTTATTGAACTTTTTAGGTAAGCACCCCTGCACCTGCGTTCAATAGGTAATCATTCGATTCAACTTAAGGAGATCACGATGGCTATTCCTCAGCTCAGCCCAGAAGAGCGTAAGGCCGCCCTCGAAAAGGCCAAGGCTGCTCGTATTAAGCGTGCAGAAGTTCGCGAAAAGCTTAAAGCAGGAGCGCTTTCAGTGAAGCAAATTCTCGATATGAAAGACGATCCTATCATTGGTCGTATGAAAGTTTCAACGCTTATTGAAACTCTTCCTGGTTATGGCAAAGCTAAGTCAGAAAAGATTATGAATGAGCTGCAAATTGCCGATAGCCGTCGTCTTCGTGGTCTTGGCGAGCGTCAGCTTGCTGCTTTGCTAGAGCGTCTTGTGTAACGTTTGTTTATGCGCAAAGGTAATTTATTTGTATTATCGGGTCCATCAGGTGCTGGTAAAGGCACATTGGTGGCCCGATTACTTTCTGTAATGCCACATTTGTGGCTTTCTGTTTCTGCTACAACCCGTAACCCCCGACCAGGGGAGCGCGATGGAGTTTCCTATTATTTCTTCGATAAAGAGCAATTTCAGCATGCGATAGATCACGATGAAATGCTTGAATGGGCATCGTATGCAGGTAATTTTTATGGCACGCCTCGTGCGTCAGTAGAAGAAAAACGCTCACGTGGCATTGATGTATTACTTGAAATTGAAGTGCAGGGAGCGCTTCAAATTAAGAAAAAGTGTCCTGATGCACACCTTATTTTTGTAGAAACGCCATCGCTATCGGTTTTAGAAGCTCGTTTGCGAGCACGCAATACCGAAGATGAAGAAGCAATATGCAAGCGATTAGCGCAGGCAGAACTTGAACTTAGCTTAAAAAAAGAGTACAATTACGTTTTAGTCAATGACGACCTGGACACTGCACTACACCAGCTTGTTGACTATATAACCAGTTCATCACATTAAAAGCGAGGACAAACAAACATGAGCATCATTGATCCAAAAATTGATGTTTTACTTGAAAAAACTGATAACGACCGCTTTTTGCTATGCTCACTTGCATCGAAGCGTGCACGTGACATTAACGATATGATGCATGGCCAGCGCGAACGCGCTCTTCAGCTACAAACAGCGGTAGATATTGCGCGCGCATCGCATGCAAAGCCGCTTTCTATTGCCTTTGAAGAAATTGCACGTGGCGATATTTCGTATGATCCTTCTTCAATCGATATTAAAAATCACTAGTCAAGGTTTATTATGAGCGACGCTTACCAGCGCATTTGTTTACTCCACTATCATGAAATTGGTCTTAAAGGCCACAATCGTGCATCATTTGAATTGCGTTTGCTGCACAATGCAGAAGCTTTGCTTAAAGATTTTCCGCTCGTAGCGATTCATCGAGTATCAGGTCGCTTGGTGTGTTTCTTTAAAGAAAAAACTGACCGTGATACCGTGTTACGTGCAGCTGAACTTCTTAAAATTATCCCTGGTGTTGCTCGTGTGTCAAGCGGCTTTAAATGCCCTCGTATTCTTGATGTGATGGGCAACGTTGCATGCTGTGCACTTGAAGAAGTACCGCACTTTGAAACATTTAAAGTGCAAGCACGACGCAATCATACCGATTTTCCAACAAATTCTATGGAACTTAATCAACGTATAGGTTCCGTATTGTGTGAACATTTTCCCGATAAGCGTGTTTTGATGAAGTCGCCTGATGTTGTTGTGGGCATCGAAGTTGTGCAAAATGCTGTGTATGTGTACGCGCACAGTGAACGTGGTATTGGTGGTTTGCCGGTAGGGTCGTCAGGCAGGGTAGTGTGCTTGCTTTCAAGCGGTATTGATTCTCCTGTTGCCTTGTGGCGTATGGCCAGACGAGGGGCAATTTGTATCGGTTTGCATTTTTCAGGTCGCCCTCAAACGAGCGATTCAAGTGAGTATCTGGTGGATGATATTGCGCACGTTCTTGAGCGCTCAGGTTGTATTGCGCGTGTGTATGTTGTACCATTTGGCAACTATCAAAAAGAAATCGCGCTCAGTGTTCCCCCTGCTTATCGCGTTATTATGTATCGGCGCCTTATGATGAAAGTGGCGCAGCGTGTAGCGTTGCGTGAAGGAGCAGGTGCGCTCGTTACGGGAGAGTCGCTTGGTCAAGTTGCCTCACAAACGCTTGAAAATCTGCAATGCACCAACGATGCTACAACGCTTCCTGTTTTTAGGCCTTTGATCGGCTGTGATAAACAGGAAATTATTGCTGATGCTGAGAAACTTACCACCTTTGAAATATCCTCGCAAGACGCATCCGATTGCTGTACGCTTTTTATGCCACGTAATCCAGAAACACACGGATCACTCGATCAAGTGCATGAAAGCGAAGCTGTTTTGCCTCTTGAACGCTGGATTGATGAAATTATGAGTGCTCTAGAAGTGCATGATTATAACTGTCCTGCGTATAAAAAACCAAAGAAGTAGCATAGCTTTGCAAAATTGCTACATTGCAACATGGTACTGTTGTAGCGTTGGAGTGCGGTTTTGGTATGTTGCTTTGCCGTTATAGCAGGTATTGCTTTATTTTTGTTGCTCTATTCATCTTCTGTTCGTTGCTGCATAGCAACTTTTAAGCACCTCTGTTAACAGCTCATTGGCAGCTTTTCGCACCTCTTTTAGCGGCTTTTTCGCGTATTTATAAGAGCTTTTTACCTGCAAAATATCATATAAATGGCGTCTTTTTGCCGTATTTTCTTTACTATGCTTGCTTTGCGATTAAGGAGCAAGCTATGGATACGCAAAGCATTAAGCGCTGCATTAATAACGTGCAGCATCATAAAAAATTGATGTCGCTTATAGGTTTATTGCTCTTGATTACTCTTGCACTACTGTGTAAATTTGTGCTGTTTAGTAGCTATTCTCCCTTTAGCGAAAAAACGTTAAGCTACCACCATTCAGCTTCAAGTAAACCATCTTTCAAAGCATCTCCGAGCTCAACGGATTACGCACGTACTTACAATATGCATGGCAGTGATACGGGTATAAGCGCGTCACATTCAAAAGGTGTATCTGCTCAGCACAAAACGCAGTCGTCAGGAAGTAAGAACGCTCAGTACAACGTTCCTTCTGCTGGTGCTACTTTGCCTGCGGATTGTGATATTACGGTTTATGTCAGCGGTGCTGTAACTACTCCTGGTATGTATACGCTTAAAACGCCTGCGCGTATTGATGCTGCGCTTGCTCAAGCAGGAGGTTTTAGTGATGCTGCTGATCGTGATAGAGTAAATTTAGCTCAGAAGCTCAGCGATGGTCAGCATGTCTATATTCCACGTATAGGGGAGCGTGCATCTGTTGATATGTCGCGTACACACGCGCGGAGTTCACGTCCGCAATCGCGGCGTCAATCGTCCAACGCTTCTTCATCATATCCTGTACCGACTGATGAAATAAGCGCAGATAATCCACTTAACCTTAACACAGCATCCAAAGAGGAATTGATGCAACTTAAAGGTGTGGGCGCATCGCTTGCCAAGCGCATTCTTGACTATCGCAGCATGCGTGGATCGTTCCAATCAAAAGAAGAACTTCTTATGATTGCCGGCATCGGTGAAAAATTGTATGCGCAGATAGAAAGCTTAATTTATTTGTAAAAGGCGTTGATGATAGCAATGCGCGGCACTTCACACAACATATCTGCACCGCTTTGCAATGCACTGCCATCTTTATGCTGGAGCGCGTTTAGTTTGTGGTTGTGCTGCGCATGCATACTTTCACATGGCTTTTCACTGCCGTTCTCAAAGCTAACGGAGCTTAATACCTTCGAAGTGTGTGAACAGGTACTATGCAGCCCGTCTGTTATGCTTCTTATCGGTGTGATTGGCGCAAGTGGTGTTATTCTTGCACTCATGCACACAAAAGCAGTGTGGTTTTTCATTGTTGGAAGCATTCTTGCGTTTGTGTTCTCGCTTTTCTCACTTGTACTGTATGCACAGTCACTTCATCAGCTTGCTGATGTTCCTTGGGACGCAACGGAAAATTATGTCGTTCATGTTGAGAAAGATGCGCAAACAAAAGGCGCTCAAGCACGCACACTCGTCACGCTTTATAACGAAGATGGAACACTTGTACTGCCATCAGGCTTAAAGTGCGTGTGCGATATGCCCGTACTTGATGCGCTTGTGCTTACGCAAAGTAGCATGACCGTGAAAGGTACGCTTCGTGCGCTGAAACCGAATGAATACCAGCGTTTTATTTCATCGCATGTGGTGGCGCGTCTTACCGTAACGCATGCCGATACACCACGATATCGTGGTTTGTGGGCACCGCTTTTTATGCTTCGCGAACAGCTTATTGACAAGCTTGTGAAGCGCCAAACGCCAGAAAGTTCACTTATTGCAGTAATTACGTGTGGTTTTCGCAATTCACTTGCAAACTTTGATACCTATGATGTCTTCAAGCAATCAGGGCTCGCACATCTTATTGCGGTATCAGGTGCTCACATGAGTTTGCTGTGCGGTTTTATATCTTCTGTATTGGGCAAATTTCACGTTGCAAAACGTATGGTATGTACGCTGATGATAAGTTTTATGGGCATGTATTTACTCATTGCAGGATTTCCAATTTCTGCTTTACGGGCTGCAGCAATGAGCTGCCTTGCGCTTGGCGCTTATTTTGCAAAACGACGTTCAAATGCCCTTCAGGCGCTGTGTATTTGCATTATCGTTTTTCTTGTGTGCGATACTACCTGCGCTCTGTCTCTTTCATTTGCGCTTTCAGCGTTAGCAACAGCTGGCATACTGATGTTTTCGCGCCTTTTTGAGTGGCTTATAAAGCGATACGTGCCATTTTTGAAGTGTATTGCAAGCATACTGAGCGTGTCGGTTGCTGCTCTCATACCTACCCAAGCACTTTCGTGTGCATTTTTTGAAACACTGTCGCTGTATAGTTTATGTGCCAATATACTTGCTGCTCCTTTTTTTATAATCCTGTGCTGTGGTGGAATATTATCACTCTTGCTATCATGCTGTGCGCCTTTTATAGCTGATTTTGTTTTTATAGGTGTTGAAGCGTGTGCTTTTGTGTTAGTAAGCAGCCTGAAAGTGCTCAATACTGCGCCCTTTGCGTGTGTGCACGTGAGCATATCAGTACCTGGAGCTCTTGCTTGTAGCGTTTGTGTATCGGGAATTATATATGCCGTATGGTATATAAAGACAAACCCGCATGCGCAAAATCGGCTCCGTTGTTGTTCAAATAAGCAGATGAATGGTGTGTTTTCGCGTGTTGCTCACGTGGACTTGTTAAGCACATTACTATCGAGGGTGCACGCAGGTGTAAAGAAAAGTGAACATATGCTTCCCTCTAAGCACTCCACATTGCGCATGCGAATTATGGTAGCTGCAATATGCTGTTTTGTATGGAGCGTGTGTGCAGTTTATGTTTGTAACAGAGAGCCTCCATTGTATCGTTTAACAGCCTTTAGTTACGACAAGCAATGCTGTTATTTGCTTACATCGCAAAGCGAACAAACGCTTATCAATGTTACGTCGCCCGTAGCGCCGCTTATTGACTTTTTGAAACGGCATAATGTAGAAATGCTCGATTATGTGGTGCTTTCAGATGATAATCCTGCTCACTATAGCGCGCTGTTAGAGCTGTATGATGCGATACCATACCAAGCGCTTGCAAGTTTTGTAGAAAACCCCGAACAGATGCAGCACGCTGACACGTTTGCAAGTTTTCTAGGACATCGCGATACGCAGTACCAGGTCAACAAAGTATCGGCAGATTTTTCTACGCCAATGCGTGTGTATCGCGCACGAGATGATACAACTAACAAGGTTTCTTTTACGTCATCCAACCTACTCACGTTTTCAAATGTGATAGCGTACGTAAAAACAAGGGGAGTGACGTACCAACATCTGCGCTATGACGATACGCTGAGGTGTGGAAATGCCGAATTGCGTGTGGTATGGCCTCATCGCGTTCATGAGACATACCGTAATAGCGATACCTTAGCGCTGACACTTCGCTTATTGACAGATGCAGAAAAATCTTCTCTACCAGCGCAAACGAGCAACGCAAACCATTCACCAGCAAAAACGCACGATACAATCTCCCCATCAGCAAAAACGAATATGGCAGGTACGCACGCGCTTGCTTCTCGTGACGCACACGTTTCAACGCCAGTACATATGGGCAAGCATGTAAGCTTGATTGCGCCGTTTCTTTCCTTTGAAGAAATTACCGACATTTTGCTTGAACGAAATAGCTATGATATGGAGCTTGCGTGCATTGCTCCAGGTGTATGTGACGACCCTTTTACAGCAGGTGAGCTGCATGCACGTGTGTATGTTTTGAGTCCACCTCAAACGCCCTTAGACTCTTCTACAAACAAAAATTCGCAGAGCCAGTACACTCCTACCAGCTATGATATGCAACTCGTAAGAGAGGTATCTGTCAGTTTCACGAAAAATTCCATGCGTGTTGACCATGCGCCACCGTAAGAAACGCTGTAGAGCTTCTGAGCATTTCGTGTGCATGCGTGCTAAATACGTTATCATAAACAGCAGCGTAGCGCGTTGTGTGGGGGCGCCATAAGGCTGTATGTTCATCACAAGCTATGTGTAATTGGCGTAACGTGGTGGTGCGGGTGGTGGTGGCTTGCTTGCAGTGTCGCGTTACATTCAACAAGGAGAGTTTTCATACAAAGGAGCACAGCGTGGATGTTTCACAAGCACCATTATCATCAGGCACAACACAGCACACTGCGCAAACTCCAACAGGCGTGTATTTAATTATGGGTCCTGATCGCTTTAAGCAAGCGTTCTATCTTAATTACTTTCGCACGTATTTTAAAAACCAACAACAAACGCCGAGCGGTCATGTCATTGAACGTTTCGATGCAAGTGAAACAGCGGTAAAAGATGTCGTTGCGTGCTGCGCAAGTTTTTCGCTTTTTAGCTCGTTGCGCCTGATAGAATGCCATAATGTTGATGCGTACAAAAAATCAGATATTGATACGTTGCTCGATTATTGTAAACAAGCTTCTCCCAGTAGTGTTTTGTTACTTGTGTCATCATCTATGATGAGTGCATCGCGCTTATGCAAAACGCTGCTTGCCCTTGATAAAAAACGCGTTATGCCATGTCCTGCACTCAGTAAAAAAGAGCTTGTGTCTTGGATTGCAACGCGAACACGTGCGCATGGCCTTGATTGCAGCGCATCGGTGTGTAATGCCATTATGGATGCGTGCGGCTCTGACACGGCGCATATCGATAGCGAAATTTCACGCATTGCGCTTAGCACATCCACAAAACAATTTCGCGATGTAGCAGATATGGCACCTTTTCTTCCGCAGATCGATGATAGTGGCTGGTGGATTTGCACTGATGCGCTTATGCAGCGCAACACTGCTCGTGCCCTTGCATATGTTCGCGCGCATCCTGAGAGCGTATTTAACGTGCTCCAACGCATACAAGAGCACCTTGAGAAGCTGCTCTATATTCACCACTGCACAAATACGCATACCACACCCAAACTCACTGAACAATTTGGCGGTTCGTCGTGGCAGTATCGATCGTATCCGCGCTTTGCGCAAAATTTTACGACAGGCGAGCTTGCACATCTGTACGTTCGTTCGTGTGAACTTGATGAAGTGATGAAATCAGGCAAAAACCCTGTTTATTCGTTCATGCTGTTTGTGTTGTTGTTCAAAGTAGGATAAGCACGCGACGTGCCATAATAGAAAAGCGTTAAGGTACCAGGGCCAGAGTGTGCGCCAATAACAGGATCAACGTATCCAATTAAGCAATCGTGTACTCCACATTGCTCACTTAACATTGTGGCAAGCTTTTGCGCATCTTCGATACAATCGCCATGGCTAATGATAACGTGCTGCTCAGCAAGTGGTTGCCATGCTGATTTTTTGAATTCGTCAATCATGGTTTGCATCGACTTTTTACGTCCGCGCACCTTTATTTGAGGAGCTAGCGCACCTGCGTCAGTTACATTGAGTACGGGCTTGATGTTAAGCATTTGACCTGCAAAACCTGCTGTACGGCTTACGCGCCCGCCACGTACCAAGTATTTCAGATCGTCAACGGTAAACCAGTGAATGACATTACGTTTGTGCTGTTCACACCACGCACGAACCTCCTCGATGCTGCGTCCTTCGCCACGTAATTCACACGCGCTGCGCACTAACAAGCCTTGACCGCCTGACGCGCACAGCGAATCAACATAGTAAATACTGCGCTCAGGATAGCTTTCTTTCAGCTGGTCAAGAAGCAGTGCAATAGCTTGAAACGTTCCCGAAAGTGCTGAGGAAAAGCCGATATACAGCAAATCTTTGCCGCTCTCGAGAATTTCGGTGCTTAAGTCTTTCGCGAATTCAAGCGAGGGGAGTGTTGTTGTAATAACTTTTCCATCACGCATCATGGTATAGAAGCGTTGAAGGTTGCTTGTTTGTCCTTTGAGATAGCTTTGATACGTTTCACCATCAACCATAAATCGTAAAGGAAGTATCTGTAGATCGTAAGTATCTATCACTTCATCTGGCAAATTACTACACGTATCGGTCATGATAGCAAATTCACTCATAGGTACTCCTTTTATTGGTACGGTTCTTGCTGGTGCGGTTCTTGCGCATTGCATTGTTACTATACACAGACAACGCCATAAATTCTCTCAAACGCACGTGCTGTCGCAATTGTATTGTATATGCCGCTGTAGTCTTTCAGTACGCATACGTTTAGGTGGGCGCAACGTGGCGCTGTTCTAACGCTATGCTTGCATTGGCGCTAAAGGTATTGGTAAATCCTTATGCCTACCATGTACGCTCCATGTTTCGATTGTTTTAATATTCTATACTTCTTAAGATATGCTCTCATTCGTAAAAAATTTCGCTATACTTACTATTCATAATTATACTTGTTTATTGCAAGAAATTGAGTATATAAAGAGGAGTGCTCGCGTGGGAAATTCATACAAATCAACCATGAACTTGCCAACAACAACGTTTTCGATGAAGGCAAACCTTGCTCAAAATGAGCCTAAACGTCTTGAGAAATGGGATGAGCAGCACATTTATGAGCAAATACTTGAAAAGAATAAAAATGGTAAGCCCTTCGTGTTACATGACGGGCCTCCGTATGCGAATGGGCCTATTCATATTGGGCATGCGTTTAACAAAATCCTGAAAGACTTCGTTATTAAAAGCCATGCTCAGCAGGGGTATTTCACGCCGTATGTACCTGGATGGGATTGCCATGGCCAACCTATCGAGCACATGGTTGAGCAAACGCTTGGCAAAGAAAAAATGGCACAGATCGATCAGGTAACGCTGCGTCGTTTGTGTCGCCAATGGGCTGAAAAATATGTCGATATTCAGCGCAAAGGCTTCAAGCGTCTCGGTGTAAATGCAGCGTGGGATACGCCGTATCTTACGTTTCAGCATAATTACGAATCAGGCAACGTTGAAATTTTCAAGAAAATGTATCTTGATGGCTCGGTGTATCGAGGTCGCAAGCCTATTCATTGGTGTAAAAATTGTCACACGGCACTTGCTGAAGCAGAAATTGAGTACTCAAATGAAACCTCAAGTTCGCTGTATGTTCGCTTTAAAATGGACAGCATTCCCGATGCGTTTGCACGTGCTGGATTGAAAGAAACCCTGTGGGTGCTGATCTGGACAACCACCGCGTGGACGCTTCCTGCAAATGCGGCAGTGTGTGTGGCTCCTCATGCGCGCTACGTATGCGTGCGTGCGCAAAATCATGCTATGCTGATGGCGCAAGAACTTGTTGAAAAAGTTGCACAGCTTCTTTCGTGGGATAACTACGAACTTTTGCGCGATTCAACAGGGGAAGTGGTGTCGCTAGAAGGCATTGAGCTTACGGGACTTACCTATGAGTGTCCAGTCATAAAAGAGCATCATGGCAGCTTTATTTATGGCGATCATGTAACACTTGACGATGGTACGGGTGTTGTTCATACCGCTCCTGGTCATGGTGTAGATGACTACCTCGTTGGATGCAAGTTTGATATTCCCGTGTACATGCCGGTAGATGATAACGGCAAACTTACCAAGGATGCAGGTGAGCGCTTCTGTGGCTACGATACTGATGATGTTGCGCCCGACATGATTGCTTACCTTAAAGAAGAAGGCACGCTTGCTGGTGCGCTTGAAATTACGCACAGCTATCCGCATTGTTGGCGCTGCCATCAGCCCGTCATCTTCCGCGCGACCGACCAGTGGTTTGTGTCGATGGACAAAACCAATTTGCGTAAAGCCGCACTTCACGCTATCGACAACGATGTGCAATGGGTGCCTGCGTGGGCAAAAAATCGTATTGGTGCAATGGTTAGCGAACGTCCCGATTGGTGTATTTCGCGCCAGCGCTCGTGGGGCGTTCCCATTCCTGTGTTTACCTGCAGTAAGTGCGGCGAAGTGGTTGCAACAGAGCAAACGTTCGATGCGGTTATTGCGCTCTTTGAAAAAGAAGGCGCTGATGCGTGGTTTAGCAAAAAACCAGAAGAATACCTGCCCGCCGACGTGTGCTGTGAGAAATGTGGCTGTCATACGCTTATTCCTGAAAAGGACATCTTGGATGTGTGGTGGGAATCGGGTGTGTCACACACCAGCGTGTTGAAGCATCGCAGTGCTGAGGGCCTGTATTTTCCTGCGGATATGTATCTGGAAGGCTCCGATCAGCATCGCGGTTGGTTCCAGTCGTCGCTGCTTACGAGCATTGGTGCGTATGGATGCGCGCCGTATAAATCGGTGATGCATTGCGGCTTTACCGTTGATGAAAACGGCGAAAAGATGAGCAAATCGAAGGGCAACGGCGTTGATCCTGCCGATGTAACCAGTACTTTTGGTGCTGACATTTTGCGTCTGTGGGTTGCAAGCGTTGATTATTCACAAGACGTTCGCGTGTCTGATTCCATATTAAATCAGGTAGCAGGAACGTATCGTCGTTTCAGAAACACGCTGCGCTTCATTTTGGGCTCGCTGGGCGATTTCGACTTCGATAGCGATGCCGTTTGCAACTTTGAGCAGCTTACCGCGCTTGATCAATGGATGCTCTGCTCGCTTCAAAACTTGCTTCATGCTGTTCAAGCAGCGTACGATTCCTACAAATTCCATACCGTGTATCGCTTGATTTACGACTTTATGGTTGGTGATTTATCGGCTGTGTATCTTGAAGCAATCAAGGATCGCTTGTATTCTGAAGCGCCGAACTCGCCGTTGCGCCGCAGTGCACAAACAACGCTTGCCAATGTACTTGAAGTGATGGTGCGCATTCTTTCGCCTATCATCACGTTTACTGCTGAAGAAGTGTGGGAGAACTACCCGCAATCGCATTTGCAACGCCCCGGGCGCCCCGAAAGCGTTCAGCTTGCAGGATGGCCTGATGACGCAAGTTTCTTCCCCGTGATTCCTGAAAATGCTCGCGAACGCATTGCTGCACGTTTTGAGCGTGTTTTTGAAGTGCGCGATGTTGTTCTTAAAGAGCTTGAAGAAAAGCGTGCAACAGGTGAGCTGGCGAAAGCACAGGAAGCAGCGGTACACATTTACGCGAATAGTGAGCATCTTGATGCTTTACGTGCGCTTGATGGAGCAGGCGTTGAGGAGCTTTTGGTGGTATCTGAAGTGCACTTACACGAAAGCGCCGATGACGCTATTACGGTTGAAATTCAGCATGCTCGTGGCGAGAAGTGTCCGCGTTGTTGGAATTATCGCAGTTTAGGTACGCAAAGCGACTATCCTGATGTGTGTGAGCGCTGTGCGCAGGTCCTTCGCGAAATTAACTATCACGCCGAGTGTTAGAGAGGAGCACGTGAAAACTTTGAGTTGCGATACCGTTCGTCATGCCAGTTCCTCTCAGCAACCAAAAGCACGCACGTACAAAGGTGCGCGCGTGCTTACTTTAGTGCTTATCAGTATTGCCGTATTGGTTATTGATGCATTTACGAAGCGCCTTGTTTCTCACGTGAGTGAAGGAACGCTTATTGTTGGTCCTTATCTGGGGATTTTCGATATTCGCTTTGTCAAAAACACCGGAGCAGCATGGGGAATTTTCAGCAACGCTACGTTTTTACTTGGTGTATTTTCAGTTGTGTTATGCACGGGCGTTTTTGTGTACTTTTTAACCACCCATCACCGTATGAACTGGGCAAAAACTATTGGTCTTGCACTTATTATCGGTGGAGGTTTTGGAAACGCAATTGATCGTTTTGCGCTTGGTTATGTGATTGATTTTATTGAAACAACGTTTATCAAATTCCCTATATTTAATGTAGCTGATATGGGTGTTACCTGCGGTATTGTTATTTTTTTGTGTGGACTCTTTGTGCAATCATCGCATCCGCATACCCATGAAGAAGCATCGCGCATACACGATGCACAAGAGTGTAGCGTATGAGTGCGACACGCTGTTATATCGTTCAAAAACCCTTTCACGGGATGCGTCTTGATGTGGTACTTGCACAAGCAGGTTTATTTGCGTCACGCTCTCAAGCGGCTTCGGTACTTGAGAATGGTGATGTGCTGGTAAACGGTAGCGCTCAACATAAAAAATACAACGTCAGCACAGGGGATGTTATTATTTATCCCGTTCTTAGTGATGCCCCGTGTGCAGTATCGTTGTACGGAGAAGATATTCCTCTTGATATTCGCTACGAAGATGATGATCTGATTGTTTTGTCAAAGCAAATCGGTTTAGTGTGTCATCCGTGCGACGATCATACGCACGGAACGCTTGTAAATGCACTTGTGTATCATTGTGGAGCTGAACATTTATGCAATTTGCAAGGCGAAAATGACAGGCTTGGTATTGTTCATCGCCTTGATATGAACACGTCTGGCCTGATGCTGGCGGCAAAAACGGATGTTGCTGGTGAAGCTTTGATGCACGCTATTGCTGCACGCAGTGTTGACCGTCACTATATGGCACTTGTGCATGGCATTATTCCACATGATACTGCACTTATTGATGCGCCGCTATCACGTGCTATCAATGATAGAAAGCGCATGTCAGTTCGTGATTGTCCACAGTCACGCAGCGCACTTACCTCGCTTACGGTTCTTCGCCGTTATGAAGCGGGTTCGTATGATGATGGTTTTACGCTTATCGACTGTAAATTATTTACGGGGCGCACGCATCAAATTCGTGTTCATTTAGAATTTGTTAAACACCCGCTGGTAGGCGAGCCGGTATATAATAATTTTGCGCCGTATAAAGGCAAAGAAAGCCTTGAGCTTCAACGGCAATTTTTACACTCGTATCGCATTGCGTTTACGCATCCACGGACCGAAGAACAGCTTTCCTTTATGGATAATCTTCCGCGAGATTTGCGCCGTGCGCTTACTGTATTGGAAAATCGTACGAGTAGCATAACTGATGCAGGACAACGTATTTTTACTGAACTTGAGCAAAGTCCGTGTCCTTCGGTTGAAGGCTTTGCGCTAAAGGACATTTCTAACGTATAAGGCGGTACATTATGTCGTGTATAAGTGATACTCAAACAGCAGCTAGAACTGGTATAACTCCAGATGCGGACGCAGATGCAGCACGCAGTAAGCAGCGCGTTGGTGTGTTGCTGGTAAACACTGGCTCACCTGACGCTCCCACACCGCCTGCCGTTCGTGCTTTTCTGAAAGACATGCTAAGCGATAAGCTCCTTATCCACAACGTGAACTGGTTTGTATGGCAATGTATTGTGCGCTTGTTTATTTTGCCACGTCGTGGAGTAACATCTGCTGAGCGTTATAAAAAAATCTGGACGGAGCAAGGCTCACCCTTAATTGACGCAATGAGCTCGCTTTGCAAGCAGCTATCAGCGCGTTTAACCACGTCAAACACGCAATGTACCTTTGCAATGGGTATGAATTATGGTAATCCGTCTATTCAATCGGCACTTGAACAACTGCAAGCAGTGCAAGTAAACAAACTGGTCGTGCTGCCTTTGTATCCGCAGTATGCGTTTTCAACAACAAAGTCGAGTTTTGTGCGCGTGCAATCGGCACTTAAAGCACTCAACTGGAATTGCGAATGGAGTTATATCGACAACTACCACGCCGATAGTACTTATATCAATGCGCTTGCACAGTCTATTCACGATGCTGGTTTTTCCAAAGAGCAAAATGATAGGTTGGTGTTTTCGTTTCATTCAATCCCTGTGCCCGATGTTGATGCAGGCGATCCGTATCAAAAGCAAACGCAAGAAACGGCGCGTGCAACAGCAGCGGCGCTCAATCTTACACCTGAACAATGGAATTTGTGCTATCAGAGCAAGTTTTCAAAATATTGCGAATGGCTTACTCCCTCAACACATGACACCATTATTCGCATCGCTCAACAAGGTCATGAACGGGTATTTTTTATCTGTCCAGGCTTTGCGGTTGATTGTCTTGAAACGCGCTACGATGTTTTTTATGACATTAAACCCACTTTTGATGAACATGCTGCAGCTGGAGAAGACGGCACCGCGCGCGAATTTATCTATGTTCCCTGTTTAGGAAAAAGTACGCTGCAATGCGACGTGTTAGCTCACGTGCTTGCGCCTTATATCGATGAGTGCAACGCGCTTGGTGCAAAGGCGTCTGCTCAGGAACATACGCCGCAAGAAATGAGATGATCGCATGACACGGCAACGCGACTATGAAGGTGAACATCTACCCGTAAGTATGGATATGGGTACGCGTGTGGACGCGGGCGAGAACGCTTGCACACGTGCGAGCCAATGTGCGGGCAATGACGTAAACGTCTATGCTCACGAACACGTTCACGCAAACGAACACACATTTGCGCCTGCGCAAAAAACGCAGAAGTGTGTGGTGCTTGGTGTAAGCGCGTGCGTTGCCATCTATAAAGCGTGCGAATTGATACGCCAACTGCAGAAACGCTCCTTCGATGTTCGCGTTGTGATGACGGAACACGCAACTCATTTTATCGACCCAACACTGTTTCGTGCGCTTACGAAACATCCTGTTGCCGTAGGACTTTTCGATAAGCCAAGTGATCCTATCCATCATATTTCGCTTGCGCGCATGGCTGACGTGTTTGTTATTGCACCAGCTACCATGAATGTTATCGCGAAATTGGCCGCCGGCATTGCCGACGACATACTTACTACGTCGGTGCTTGCTACGAGCGCTCCTCTTATCATTGCTCCAGCTGCAAACAGCGTGATGTATGAAGCGCCTGCATCGAAAGAAAACAGGCGCAAACTGGCAGCGCGTGGTGTTCGTTTTGTTGAAGCTGATGCCGGCGAGCTTGCTTGCGGAGAAGTAGGAAAAGGGCGCATGGCAGAGCCTGCAAGCATTGTTGAAGCGGTGTGTTTGTGCTTTGACGACGCGCATCACGCGAACGCCTTGCAGGGAGTCGACGCTTCTGCGCAGCTTGCGGGAAGCGTTGATGCGTCTTCGCAGCTTACCAGACAGCGCGTGGCGTCCAAAGCGCGTAAAGAACTCAGCGGCAAACGCGTTCTTATTACGGCTGGCCCAACGCATGAATACATTGATCCTGTACGATTTATTGGCAATCCATCATCAGGCAAAATGGGCTTTTGTTTAGCCCAAGCAGCGTGCCGCTTAGGAGCTCGTGTCGAGCTGGTATCAGGACCTACCAATCTTTCTGCACCCGAGGGCGTTCAACTTATACGTGTTACGTCAGCGCAAGAGATGTTTAAAGCAGTACAAGAGCGCTTTTCGAGCTGTGATGTTGCTTTATTTAGTGCTGCGGTAAGTGATTTTCGTCCGCTTGAATGCGCCGATCATAAACTGAAAAAAGCAAACAACTATAATAGTTTGACGCATATTGATTTGGTGGAAAACCCCGACATTCTTCAGCAGATGGGTGCAGCAAAAACGCACCAAATTGTGGTTGGTTTTGCAGCTGAAACAAGCAACGTGATACCGTATGCTCGCGAAAAACTTGTTGCAAAGCATGCCGATATGATTGTTGCGAACAAGGTAAGTGCAACGCAAGGTTTCGCGTGCGATACATCGCAAGCAACGCTGGTGTTGCCTCAGGAATGCATTGAATTGCCTGAAATGCCAAAAATCCAGTTAGCAGGAGAAATTTTTCATGTACTTGTGAAACGTTTATTGTCGTTTGCTTAATAGGAATTCCGTGCATAAAAAACGCACGAAAAACGGAGAAAACAGTGCATAAAAAAACATGCCAGAGAAGCTCTGGCATGATTACAATCTGGTCGGGTTGACAAGATTTGAACTTGCGACCCCTTGACCCCCAGTCAAGTGCGCTACCAAGCTGCGCCACAACCCGAATTACGAAGCTTTTAAGTACGATTGCGCTTGTTGTATTCGTGTACGGTACGTGCGCGTTTCGTTCTTAAGAGCCTATTTATAATACTTGCTTCGCGCACTAAATTCAAGACTTGCATTCGTATTTTTTTAGAATGCACGCGCATGTGTGGTTGCGCTCACACGTATTGCACGCGTTTGCCATCATGGAGTATGCGCACCATGCTTGTAGCTTCTTCGTACAGGCGCCATTCAAACGCTTGCGACAGTTCAGCGTAAATGCCACGTAACCAGGTGAAAATTCCAATACACACATCCAATTTCACGAGCTTAAGGCGCCGTTCTTATACGTCATGCTCTGAGGTACATTTTTGCTCAAAACATGCGATTTATTCAAGAATAGCTGCAATTACATAAGCGAACAGCTCAAAATTCTCTATAATAAGGAAGAGAGCTTACAGCCATAGTATCGATATACACTCGATTGCAAGGATAGACATGCATGGATAAACACCTCTACAATACCGCACGTAAACATCACGCATCTGCACATAATCTTGAAACTTGGGATAAATCAACTGATGCGGCAATCGACTCTATTGTTACTATTCCTAATCTTATTTCACTTATTCGCTTGTGCATGGCACCGTTGTTTCTTATCTTTTTATTTGGTGGAAATGATATTTTTGCCGCGGTCGTGTTTGCTCTTGCATCGGGAACCGATTTCCTTGATGGGCAAATTGCACGAAGAACAGGAACGGTGTCAAAATTAGGGCAAATTCTTGATCCAGCGGTCGATCGAGTGCTTATGGCATGCGCTGTGCTTGGATTATTCCTTGTGGGTCGCTTGCCGTTATGGCTGATAATTATCGTTATTGTACGCGATTTTGGACTGGTTATTGCAGGTGCTATCCTCCTGCAACGCTGGCATAAGCGCATCCCCGTTATTTATCCAGGTAAAATTGCTACAACGCTGCTTTTTATAGGTTTTGCTGGACTGTTGTTAAATGCGCCTCTTGTTCCAGGTTTAGCGATTATACCTTTTTCTGCGCTTCCAGGTTTTAATGCGGTATCGTGCTCGTGGGGAATTTGGTTTGTGTATGCTGGACTTATTTTGGGATTGCTGACTGCGCTGTACTATATTGTTGCAGGAATTAAAAGTATCAGTCATTGCATGAAAGATACCTCGAACAGCTCAGTATATAAATAACAGCGCACATGATTAGGAATATACTATGAAGCCTCACAACAATACATTTTTGCGTATACGTATGCATGCAGCGCATTCACAACGGCGCAGCTATGTGCAGCACGCGTACCAGAGACAGCAATTGCTTCAGATGCATCGAATGAATAGCCGTGTTTGTAAGTGTCTGCGCGCGCTTGCGTGTTTATTCCTTGCAAGCGTTTTATGCATAACGCTCAATAGTTCCTCATTAGGTGCCGTTCCTTTTACTATGCATACGTGGTGTTCAGGAAGCGGTATACCAACAGCCTACGCCGATGTGCGCAATACCGATCAAACGCAAGCAGGATCCGTCGGCAGTTTATCGATACCGGTTGATCAGTGTCCTTCTATTACAGCAGAAATGGCCATTGTTATGGATGAGCAGGGACGCGTTTTGTTTGCACGTGACGCGTATCAAGCTAATCCTATTGCATCGATTACAAAAGTTATGACAGCGCTTGTTGCCCTTGAAAACGCGCCGCTTACAACCCCTATAACAGTAACGCAAGAAGCGGCACGAGTAGGCGAGTCGAGCGCACACCTTAAAGCGGGCGATACGATGCCTCTCAGCGAAGCGCTCAAAGCGCTGCTTATTCCATCTGGAAATGATGCCGCCATCAGTATTGCTGAAAGCGTTGGGACACTTATTCTCCAAAAGCAAAAAGCTACAAGCACAACAGAAGGTTCGTCTCATGCGCACAACAAATCTGGGAATAAAAACACAAAAAAACAGCTCGATCCAACGTTACAAAATTCCACGTCAGCATTGACAGCCAACACGTCTACCACCGCGCCTACTTCAGCAAATCATTCAGCTGCTTATGAAGCATTTATACAAGAAATGAATGCCTATGCGTCACGTCTTGGATGCAGCAATACGCTCTATGAAAATCCTCACGGTTTAGATGATGGTGCTTTTGCAGGTAATTTACATAGTTGTGCGTACGATCAGGCACTTATTGCCCTTGAAGCAATGAAACATCCTGAACTTGAAAAAATCGTATCAACAGGCTCAACGAACATTCGCGTTAAACGCAATGGAATTGATACGTCGGTAGCACTCACATCGCATAATACTTTTATAAAAAATTACCATTTTGCGCGTGGAATTAAAACAGGAACAACTGATGCCGCAGGCTATGCGTTTATGGGTGCTGCGCGCGATGCACAAGGACGGCTGCTTGTTTCTGTTGTTCTAAAATCACGTTCTGATCAGGATAGATTTAAAGATACCCAAAAGCTTTTTGAATGGGCGTACGGGCATTTTGTTGAGTACCATTTCATTAATTGTTCTCAAGCAATACCCGATGAACAGGCTGCAAAGCTGTTAAACAAACTAAACGTTTCCGAAGATAAAATCGAGCAGCATAAGCTTCCTGTACTTGCACGATTATCGATTAGCAATGCAAATATTTCAGCGGATGTTACAACAACACATTTTCCTGTTCATCAAGTAAATATGTTTGGCGGTAACATTACGCAGCGTGTGGTGCTTACGCGCTCCATTTCGCATGCTCGATGTGGTGACGAGGTAGGCACCTTACAGTTCTATCAAAATAATGCTGTTATTGAAGAAGTGCCTCTTATTGTGTATCAGGCAAATTCAAAAACACACGATGAGGGTTTTTCGCTTGGGGGAGTATTTCATGCAATTGAGGAATTTCTAGGAAGACTGCTCCAAAACAATGCTGAAAGTGATGTTACAATCGAATTGTACAATACAGCGCACCTTATACACGATGCGCGTTCTCGTGTATAAGCTTGTGCGCGGCACAGAGCGATGAGTATTGATGATAGGTGTAGATAATTTATAACCGAGCGCGTTAACAATGTATCTCAATGCTCTAAGCTATAAATGAGAACCTGACAATAGAGTAGGGGTGTACTTATGACAAAAACATGTCCTGTTTGCACACAAGAATGTGATGCAAATTCAAACGAATGCCCTGCTTGTGGTTTTAGTTTTAATGGTGAAACCCGCGAATTTTCGCCGGTACATCTTCCGCTTAAAGGCGAAGATACACCCTTAACAAGCAACCGAGACTACGGTCAGTTCAAAATTATTCGCGGTCCTTATTCAGGCGCAATTATTGGCTTAACACCTGGTGAACTTACTATCGGTCGTGCTCCTACGTGCGAAATTTTCCTCAACGATATGACCGTATCGCGCAAACATGCTAAGTTGCAAGTGACAAAAGACGCAACGGTTCTTATTGATGAGCATTCTTTTAATGGCGTTTGGGTAAACGACAAGCTTATTGACACTATTACGCTTTCACCAGGTGATAAAATTCAAATCGGAGAATTTTGTCTGTACTTCACGCGCTAAGTGTATACTTCAAGAACTACGTGTGTTTTTTAAGAGCGTTTGTCATTGCGGTATAGTTCTTGGCAATATGTTATGGCTCTTCTATGCATTTATGCAGATAAGCTTACACGTAGCGCTACCGCTATGCCATGCTACTCGTGTGTACTGCTAATACATCATGCAACCAAGGCAGTAAAATACACCGCATATCACTACAAATGTTAGAATTTGCGGCATCGATTTTAGGCGCATTTCGGGTGTGATTGGATTGTGAATGAGTGCGCTTGCAAATGGCGCGACACATAACACAAACGCTACAACAACTACTACATCGGCACTTAAGATTGATTCAAGACAGAATATTTCGGCAACGATGGTAAGAATAACACCCACGACGTACAGTGTTTTTGCCTGCTCACGGCTCATAATGCCTGCCAGTGTGCGCCTGTGAGAGCTTAGGTCTTTTTCACGATCAGATAAGTTGTTAGTAAACATGATGAGTGCAACAAGCAAAATCAAAGGTATAAGGCTTAGTGCGAATGCACTGGAATAGCTTTGCGTTAAGCCATATGTCACTGCTGATGGGATAAGGCCACCCATGACAACGCCGCTTGACAATTCACCAAGTGGCAGATAGGAAAGGGGAGTTTTGCCAGCTGAATAAAACACGAGAACCAGCGCACCAATTATTCCAATGACCAGGGGAATTATGTCACTTTCATACACAATATATAAGCCTAAAATAAAGCTCATGACAACATACGCAATTGCTAGGCGCTTTACCGAGCGGGGATTTATGTGGTGATATACGAGAACAGCGTCACTTTCTTCCACAAAATCGGTTTTTGAATCGGCTCCTTTTTTATAGTCGAAATAATCGTTAAGCGTGTTTGCGGCTGATTGAAATAAAATAACAATTATCAACATTATACAAGCCGCTGGATAAGAAAGCTCATCAACGCTGCGAAACGATACGCAAAAGCCGTACAAGAAGGGGATAATTGCGGCAGGCCAGGTGTGTGGAGCGGCAAGCTGAAGTGCAAGTTTGAAGCTAAGTGGCGTCCAGGCGTTCTGCATTGCGGGTTCGGATTGAGTACTGGCCTTACAAGTCTCTTGCATACATGCTTGTGAAGCGTTAGTATTGTGTTGACACAAGGGCGTTTTATCAGGTTGAACTGGCGGTTGTAAGCGTTCATCAGTCATAGTGTTCGTTGTTCCTATCACGGTTGTTTCGTGTAACGCTCCTATTGTTGCACACCGTGATAAAAGATTGCTCCACAACGTAAAATGTAGGAAACTGTAACCTAGTTGCGAGTACATGTACGTGTGAGATGCTGTTGCCATGTAATATAGATGAGGTCTGTGCATCAGAGAGTGCTATCCGATGAAGCATTAACAGGCGAATACGTACAAACGACATTGCGCTTGTTATCGAAATAAGGTGAGTGTATGAAAAAAACTTACAACATTCCTATTCGTTATAGTGAAACCGATTGTATGGGTGTGGTATATCACGCTAATTATGCTTTATATTTTGAAGATGCGCGTTCGCGCTTTATAGCCGATTTGGGATTTCCTTATGCTGAACTGGAAAAACAGGGTGTTATGTCGCCCGTGGTTGACCTTCAAATTTCATACCACAAGCCTTTGCGCTATGGCGATACGGCAAGCGTAACCGTTTGGGTAAGCAAGCTGCGCGCAACGCGGATTACCTATGCGTTTGAAGTGCGCGCTGCCGCGGATGCACAGTGTGCGCATCCTTATACGACAGGCTCGGTAAGCGTTTGCATCGTGGACGCCCACACGTTTCGCCCGATTAGCATTAAGCACCGTTTGCCTGCGCTGTATCAGGCGTATGTAAGCGTTGCAGACGCAAACGAATAGTATCTTTTCGTAAAGGCTGTAGTGACGTGTGGATGTGTGAGTGTGTACAAATGCGGCGTTTCATGAGAGTAGAGAGTATAGCTCATTGATGGATTCAATATGTTCATACATTTTGTAAAACGCTACTTATGACTTGTTTTGTTATTTCCGTACTCTAGTTTACATAACTTATATTATATCTAATTTATATAACAAGAAAGACGTGCAAGAAAGTTGCACTCGTGACTGCCTATCTACCTAAATAAGTTACATATTCAAGTTCAAGCTGAATTTCAAGCTCGTATGCTGGTCAGGTATAACACCGCGTAAATCCACAATCTGTCAAGCACTTGGCGAATGGTTATTCTAAGCGCAACGGCATTCCGACACGCACTACAACACGAATACCACACATCTATGATACTCAGTAACTGCTTAACCCCATGTAGTGCTTCCAGGTTGAGGCGCGGCTTGTGTTCCTGGCGATACCGTATTCGTTGCCGTGCCAGAATTAAACAATGCTGACATCTGACCCGTTTCTACAGCCTCTAAAATGCGTGGATATTCAACGTATAAAAACGCTGCGTTGATAATAAGCGCTAGAACGGCCATTAAGAGCGCAATTTTGACGGGACGTATAAATAGTCGATAATCATTAAGATCGAGCTCTCTGTGGCGTTTTAAGACCTTCGTAATTTTTAGATACGAAATAATTGCGCATATGAGCGATATTCCGCTTAAGAGAACGCCTCCAATAAGGAGAGACACGGGTGCTGCAACGCGCGTAAATGATATTAGCTTTCTGCCGCTTTCTAACTGCGAAAGCTCAGCAGCTGTTGTATTTTTAAGTCTAATATATCTGCGTGAAGGTTTACCATGAGCGTTTTGTTGTTCTGAACCAGAAACATCGTTGTTTGCTGAGTGGTCTGATGGCTCATTTTCAAATGATGTCGCATGTGTGGTATCCGCCGACGTATTTTGCGTTTTGGTGTCAAGTTCTGTTTCGTGCTGCGGATTGCTCATTTCTTGAGAAGCACTTGCTGGGAGATCATTATGAGTCAGATCAGGTTTATTATGCAGCTCAGGAGCATTATTAGATGCGTTTACTGTTGTGTCAGCAAATGATGTTTGCTCATCCTCTGACATAGGTATTTTACCTGTTGACATGCTAATACCCTTGTTGTTGGTAGTATCGTGCGAAACAGAATTGCTCATGCACGTACTCCGCTCGAACCAAAACCGCCCTCGCCTCTTTGAGTTTCTGTTAATTCATTGCATACAACCAAATTAACTTGTGGTACAGGTACAACAACAAGCTGTGCAATTCTATCGCCTTTTTCAATAACAAACGTACTATCTGTACTGGTGTTTAGAAGCGACACTTTGATTTCACCGCGATAGCCGCTATCGATAAGCCCTGGTGCATTAGTAACCGTTATGCCATGTTTAACCGCAAGTCCACTGCGAGGCACTACCAAGCCGGCATACCCACTTGGAAGCGCTATGGCAAAGCCGGTTGATATTAAAACTCGTTGTGATGGCTCGATTGTGTAACACTCCGCCGAGCGTAAATCTAAACCGGCATCTCCCGCATACGCATACGATGGTAATTCAATATCGTTTCGCAGTGCCTTAATTGGTAATGTTATATCCTCACTCACGAAGACAACCCTTTCACTATGTCGGAAAACTCCTGTATACTGTCGAATTTCTTATACACACTCGCAAAGCGAATATAGGCAACAACGTCAATCTTAGCAAGATGTTGCATAACTAATGAGCCAATTTCACGTGAACTAATTTCGTTTTTAGTGTTATTACGAGCGCTATTTTCAATTTCATCAGCAATTTGTTCAAGTTGAGATGGTGCAATATGGCGCTTTGCGCACGCAATGATCAGGCCATGCATAAGTTTTGTACGATCAAAAACTTCTGATGAGTTATCCGCCTTGGTAACCATAAGCGGACAGTCGGTCATACGCTCATACGTAGTAAAGCGATGACCACATGCAAGACACTCACGCCGCCTACGTATAGAGCTATTATCTTCTGAGGGTCGAGAATCAATTACTTTAGATTCTAAATTTCCACACGCTGTACAACGCATACGACTCCTTTAACATGGATAAATGCTTATACGAAAGACACGTGCCTTCTACACACTATCTCTTTTTCTTACTACCATAGCATAACATGAAATAGGACGCTTATTTGATAATATTACCTGCCTTCTATTTCAGAGCTTGCTATTGCATAAGTGCAATATATAAGGAAACACTACTGGCAAGTAAAAATGCTATTCCCCACCATGCACTTGCAGCATCGAAGCTATGTTCAAACGGTATACCACGAGCATCATTATAAATGACATCGTATATTACAACGCTTTTATCGGACAGACGTTTAACGACACGCTCAAAACTCTGTATAAGGCTTTTTGTGGTTCGCGTAAGAAAAGTTTTTAAGGAGATAACTAAAGCAAAGGCGGCAGAGCAAAACGTATATTTCGTATGGGTATCAGATGTATGCTGCGTGCCTTTTTGCGATATTGTATGAATGGATAAAGAAGCTTTTGTAGGTATGGCATGCTGTGTAGTTGATGTGTTACGAGCAACCTTTTGATACGAAATATGTTTATCGAACACTTGTTCATGACAAGGCATTATATTCATAGGTACAACAAGATGTATACACGCACGATTATATGCGCTACTTGTTTGTTTTACATAACGATACTGCAGGTAAGAGCCAGTTTTCTTGCTTGTTTTTAATGCGCTTGTACCATAGGTTAAGGTTTTTTCAGAATTTCTCATTTTCGTTACCGTTTCTCTCTTGCATAGAACCTTTGTTCGATATTATAATAAGGCGCAGCAAAATTGTTGTCAAACATTTTTTCGAAAAAATGAAAGGAGTTTAGATGATTCCTATTAAGCCTATAACGAAGAAGCAAAAGGTTGTTCTTGAGTGTATTGCGAAATACTACACTTCAAAAGGCTACGTACCATCAGTGCGTGAGATATGTGATTTTGTCCATTTATCGTCACCCTCAACTGTGCATTCGCATATTGATAGTCTTGAGCAAAAGGGTTACTTACAGCGTGATAGATTTAAATCGCGCTCGTTTTCGTTGACGCGTAAAGCGTGGGAAGATCTGGGGTATCGCTCCCCTCGTCGTCCTGGGTTTTTACCTACTGATGTAGTATCTATTCCTTTAGTGGGTGAAGTGGCTGCTGGTACTCCTATTCTTGCAGAAGAAAATATAACCGATCATATTTCGATGCCCATTGAAATTGTTGGAGATACGCCATCGTTTATGCTTACGGTACGTGGTGAAAGTATGATAGAAGCAGGCATTAACAATGGCGATTATGTTGTTGTTAAAGAACAAAACGTAGCTAATAATGGCGAGATTGTAGTTGCCCTTATTGATGACGGTGCAACAGTAAAGCGCTTCTTCAAAGAAGCAGATTGTATACGTTTGCAACCTGAAAATAGTGCTATGGATCCTATTTTAACGCGCGATTGTACTATTTTAGGAAAAGTAGTTGCTGTATTTAGGCGCGTTTACTAAAACCATGTGAAGTGCAGACACAGGTGCATTGCTTTCGATGCGCATTGTATTGGTATTAGTTGCATGGGTGCAGGAGTGTTGCGTGGCTAAAGAACAGCGTGGTACACGGATGAATGTTGCACAGGCTAAGAAACAGCGTGGTACACGGACGAATGTTGCACGCGAGCGGAAGCAATTGTGGCTTCATCAGTGCAGGTACCTCATATATGCTTGTACGATAGCTGAATGTAATTGCGTAGCGTGTCATTCATCAGTATAGATACGAGGCAAACACCTTATGGTTGGATATTCTCGTGCATTGCCTCGCTTGAACGCTTGTTTATACATCTGCGAGAGCGAATACTTGCGCGTATATAGAACTGTGAACGTATTGCCGCATAAGATATGGGGTCCTTTAAAATTGCACGCGAAATTCACTCCCTTTATTAAGTGCGCTTATAACGTCAATATGCGCTGAGTGAATATCAGCAATATGCTTAACGATAGCAAGCCCTAAGCCTGTTCCGCCGGTTTGACGTGAACGTCCTTTGTCGACGCGATAAAAGCGCTCAAAAATATGTGCTTGTTGATCAGTTGAAATACCAATGCCTGTATCTTTTACTATAAGCGTAGGACGCCCTTCTGTTCGCTGCACACAAACGCATACAACGCCACCAGCTTTATTGTAGGTGATCGCGTTTTGAATAAGATTTTCTATCATCTCGCGCAATAAACTAGCATCCCCTGTAACACACAGTGCTTCACCTTCACAGCTGAGCGTAATATTCTTACTTCGCGCGACACTCTCGAGCGTATTACACGCTTCACGGGCAAGGCAATAAAGATCTACGTTTTCAAAATGGTGTGGCAACTCTTGATGATCCAATTCAGAAAGCTGAATAATGTCGCATACGAGCGTTAGTAAACGGGCGGCACTTTTACGAATTTGGGCAGCTAGTCGCTGTGTTTCTGACTGTGAGACGATGTTGTTTTCTATAAGTTCAGCATAGCCGCTAATAGCGGTAATAGGAGTTTTTAATTCATGCGTTACATTAGCGGTAAAATCTTGACGACTGGTAGCAGCAGACAGAATTTTTTCGTGTTGTGTGCGAAGCATCTGCATAACAGGTTCGAGTTCTTTATAGCGCACCTTATGCAACGAATTATCGTAATTCTGCGCAACGGCGGTAAGTGGTTTGAGCAATTCACGCGTGAGAACGTTGCCTACCCACACGCACACAAGGAATATCAACACTAAAATACCAATAATTACAGGGATAATGCTAATGAAAACATCACGCAGCGTTTGAATGTGCATTGACACGCGTACGATAGTGCCATTATCAAGCACAACAGCATGGTAATACGTGTCATATTGCGATGTTTGTGAGTGGCGCGTACTTGAACCTTCTCCTGTTTTGAGCGCTTGTTGTATCTCTGGGCGATTAAGGTGATTTTGCATTTCAAGTTCGTTGGTATCGTTGTCGAACAGCACATCCCCATTAGCATTGATCCAGGTAAGACGCAGTGCATCGTCATCAAGCGAGCCATACATGGCGCTTACATGTGAGGTATCATATGGATTACTAAACGCCATACTGTTACGTATAAGGTGCGTGTCCGTTGTTACTTCATGTTTAATTTGTTCAAAACATACCTGATAAAAAACAAGCGTCATTGCGATTGCACTGCTAATAAGCGCAATACAAGAAATAAGCGCAAGATGAAGAATAATTTTTCGTTTCACACGTATCCTTACTGCTTGTATGCTACGTTATCTTGAATCAGGCTTACGTAGACAGTAGCCAACTCCTCGAATTGTTTGTATATAACACGAAGCTTCTCCTAATTTTTGGCGCAAGGTTTTTATATGCATATCAACGGTACGGCTTTCACCTTCAAAATCGAAACCCCATACAGCTTGCATGAGTGCTTCACGTGTTAATACCAGCGATTCATGGCTCATTAAATAACGCAGCATATCGTATTCTTTCAGCGTAAGCACTACGTGCTTGCCTTCCACATCAACGCTATGACGAGCATGGTCAAGCTTTATCGCGCCAACAGTATACTGTTCGTGTGTATGATCATCGTGCTGAGAGCGCCGTAGTACCGCACGCATACGCGATAATAATTCCATTACAGAAAACGGCTTGCAAATATAATCGTCAGCACCGTTATCTAAGCCACGAATCATATCGATTTCCGCTGTTTTAGCAGTAAGCATGATAATGGGAATATGTGCCGTTTGTGGATTTGATCGTAACGTGCGCGTGATAGCATACCCGTCATTGTCAGGAAGCATAATATCCAAGAGCACTAACTGTGGCACCCGTTCATGCAAAGCTGCAAAAAAATCAGCAGCACACGTAAATGCTTCAACATCATAGTTGCTATTTTTAAGCGCGATAGTTTCAATTTCTTGGATACTGAGATCATCTTCAACTATATAGACAAGCTCCATGTGACGCTCCCCTTGCACCCGTACGCTTTTTGCATATTCAAAGCTACTAAGCGTATTGTACTACCGAGCGTTATCCAAAACGTCCCATAACATAATCGGCACATCGTTTATCGCGCGGTGCGTGAAAGATATCGTAAGTCGCTCCAACTTCAACCAGTTCTCCTAAAAGAAAAAACGCTGTTGTGTCAGCAATACGTGCTGCTTGCTGCATATTATGCGTAACAATGACCACGGTATAGTGCTCTTTGAGTTGAACTATGAGCTCTTCAATCTTCGCCATGGAAAGCGGATCAAGCGCGCTTGTTGGCTCATCCATTAAAAGGACGTCAGGTTCAACAGCCAGCGCGCGTGCAATACATAAACGTTGTTGTTGGCCTCCTGATAAACCGAGTGCAGAAGTTTTGAGCCTGTCTTTCACTTCGTCAAAAAGAGCTGCATTGGTAAGGCTTTTTTCAACAATGGTATCGAGTTCGGCTTTACGTTTAATGCCATGTAAACGCGGTCCATACGCTATATTGTCGTATATGCTTAACGGGAAGGGATTTGCTTGCTGAAATACCATTCCGACACGTTTGCGCAGAAGCATGGTATTTACCTGCGGTGCATAAATATCCTGCCCGTCTAACAACACTTTCCCGCTTACTTTGGTACGAGGTACTAAATCGTTCATCCTATTTAAGCAGCGTAAAAATGAACTTTTCCCACAACCGGATGGACCAATAAGCGCAAGCGCTTCGTGTCGTTTAATATCAAGAGATATATCGTTAAGTGCGTGCGTCGTTTCGTAATATAAATTCATATGCTGTATTTGTAATGCAACATCAGACATCATGAACAGCCTTTCTTTTGAATTGCAAAGCGAGAAATGATAAATCGCGTCAGTGTGTTGATAATAAAAGTGAGGACTAATAAAAGTAACGCTATACCAAACGCAGTTTTAAAATCACCTTGACTTGTTGCGCTTAGATACAGTTGCACGGTAAGGGTGCCGCCCGAGTCAAAAATTTTGAATAGGTAGTCACTGAACTCGTGAGGAAGCATGCCTGCACTGCCGGCAGTAAACAGCAGCGCTGCCGATTCAGCAACAATGCGCCCCAGTGCCAGCACAATGCCTGTGATAATAGCGGGCGTTGCCGATGGTAACACGACGGTACGTGTGGTATGCCATACCCCTGCACCAAGACTTAAAGCGCCTTGTCGGTATCCACAAGGAACGGATTTAAGCGCTTCGTGGGTATTGCACACAATTAAAGGCAATATCATTAAGCAAAGTGTTAATGCCCCACATAAAAGGCTATATCCTAGGCCAAGCGTTTGGCCAAAACAAAGCATGCCAAACAAGCCAAAAATGATTGATGGAATGCCAGCGAGCACTTGAAGTGCGCATTCAATAACTGCTACCACATGGGAATTGCGCGCATATTCGTTGAGATACACCGCTGCACCGACACCCAAAGGAGTTGCTATGACAAGCGTTAGGATGACAATGAATATGGTATTTACCGTATTGCCAGCGATTCCAATAATGCCTTTACGAAATGACGATACACTCGTAAGAAATTCAACGCTAATAGCTGGTAAACCGGAAGAACATACCGCAATAATAATTGCGCCAAGCAGCACAACCGAGCACAGAGCAGCAGCGCCAAGCACGGCATATATCAGCTTTTCACGAGCGTTTTGGACCATAGATTTGCTCCATACCTTAGGCAGCATATACCCTCTTTTTCCTGCGCATAAAGGCTAACAGTACATTTATGGCAATGATAAACAGATACAACACTAAACCAACAGCAAACAGCGCTTCTCGATGGAGACCTTGCGCATAACCCATCTCGCTTACCAACTGAGTAGTAAGGAGGCGAACCGAATCGAACGGAAGCGGCATTTGCACTACCCCGCCAGCAACCATACTTATTGCCATAGCTTCGCCTAAGGCACGCCCAATAGCTAGTATAATACCTGTACAGATACCTGATTTTGCAGCTGGTAACACAATTTTGAAGATCGTTTGTAAACGCGTTGCGCCAAGTGCGTAGGATGCGTTGCGTAAATTATCAGAAACTGCCTGAAGAGCGGTAACGCTTACGCTTACCATCGTTGGTAAAATCATCACAACAAGCACACACACGCAGGCAAGCATATTTGAACCGCCACTAAAGTTGTGTGTGGTGCTGCCAGCAAATAATACTTTTTCAAGCGAATAAAGAAGTGGGCATATATAGACCATTCCAAGCAAGCCATATATAACAGACGGAATTCCAGCTAAAAGTTCAATAGCAGACGAAACAATGCGCGAAAGCGGAGCTGGGGCAATTTCTGTAAGAAAAAGCGATGTTAAGATGCTCAGTGGCAAACCAATAGCTACGCTGCACGTCGCTGCAAGCAACGAAGCAGCAATAACATACAAAATGCCAAAGGATGGCACGTGCGCTGTGGGTGCCCAAATGGTGTTAGTTACCATATTCCCAACACCGATACGTAAAAGGGCAGGTAAACCGCTTATGATGCAATACGCACTTATAGAGATTACCGCTAAAAGCGCTACGCATGCACACGCAGCACACACGTAGCGCGCTATAAGCTCATGAACTGATGTGCGCAATGAGAGGTTCATCTACATCACCTATGCTGCGCCACTTGGTAAAATTAAGCCAGATGCTTTTATAATTTCTTTGCCTTCTTGAGAATTTATATAGTTAAACCATGCTTGGACAAGAGGCGTTTGTGAAGATATTTCTCCCTTTGTTGCCATAATAAAGGGACGGACCAAAGAATAACGTTTTTGCGCTATCGCATCGCTTGTAGGCTGTATACCATCAAGTGCAACCGCATGGACGCGATCATTCATTACATCAAGAGATATATATCCAATTCCACCGGGTGTTGCTGCAACTTTTGCAAGGACTGCCCCCGTAGAATCAAGCTCTTGCGCGTAGCGAGCACTGTCTTTAAGCGACAGCAATTCTTCAAACGCGCTACGTGAACCCGAACCATTCTCACGTCCTATCGCAATGATAGATTCCTCTGAACCACCGCAGTCTTTCCATGAGCGAATTTGACCTTTGTAAATAGATTTCAACTGCTCGGTAGTTAATGAAGTAATAGGATTAGCGGGGTTCAATATTATAGCCAGTGCATCAATAGCAATAACATTTGGAAGAAGTCCAGCTTGAAGTTCTGCTGCTTTAAGTTCACGAGAACTGTTAGCAATATCGCATCGTTTTGCATTCAGCGCTTCAATACCTGCGCTTGACCCCGTGTATTCAACCGAAACGCGCACATTGGGGTACTTTTCCATAAATGTTTCGCGCAGCGCTTCACAGACTTTTTGCATAGAGGTAGAACCTGCTAGACTAAGCGAGCCGCGCAGATTTTTCTGAGACGAATCATGCGCTGCATCCGTATTGCTTGTACCTGCATGTGAACAAGCACTTAAGGTCAGGAGCGCAGCACCACCCGCTGTAGCAAGAAACGCCCGTCGTGTTAGATTTTTCGTTTCACTGCTTGTTAGTTCGTTCGTAGCCTTCAATGACCATTCATCTCCTTTTTATTGGCATTTTTGTTAGAGCATGTTTATGCTCTACGACTATGCTAAAAAATGGATGTAAGAAGGAGTGGTGGTATTGAGTAAAATTTGTGTAAAGAGAAATGTGTATAAAGACGACACACAGCCAGCGTAGATACTCTACGTCTGGCTGTGTGATGTGCAATATATGAAAGGAGCGTCCTATATGCGCCTTACGATGGTTGAAGAAGTGCTGTTGCACATGTTACGCTTAGCAGCGTTTAACTCAAGCTATCGCACAAGTCACGCGCTATAAGGCACGCAACGCAAAACGAATAAGCAACAATGTTTAATAGGGCGTGACGTGTATGGTAAAGCGCTACAACAGCGACTTCATGCGATCGAGCGCTTCTACAAGACGGTCGTCAGGTGTCGTAAGTGACATTCTAAAGAAACCTTCTCCATCAGGGCCGTAACCATTGCCTGGCGTAATAATAACATGAGCGCGCTCAAGCACCTTCGTTGCGAACGATTCAGATGTTTCACCTGCAGGAACGGGAGCCCAAATGTAGATTGATGCCTTGGATGGCGTAAGTGAAATGCCTAGGTCGGCAAGTGTTGAAAGCACTAAATCGCGGCGTTTTTGATACAGTTTAGAAATCGAGCGACAGAAGCTTAAATCGCTGGTAAGAGCAACAGCAGCAGCTTCTTGCGTGGCGGTAAATTGACCCGAATCCATGTTGTTCTTAACGGTGCCAAGCGCTTTTATTGCCTGCGCGTTGCCAACAGCAAACGCGATACGCCAACCAGTCATGTTAAACGACTTCGACAGCGAGAAAAACTCAATGCAGCATTCCTTTGCGCGCGGACGCTGCAAAATAGATGGAGCAACGTAATCATCAAAACAAATATCGCAATATGCGTTATCGTGGCACAGCAAAATATCGTGCTTAATACAGAAATCAATTGCCTTGTCGAAATACTCAACAGGCGCAACAGCACCCGTTGGATTGTTAGGATAACCTAAAAACATAATCTTTGCTTTTTTGAGAACATCTTCAGGAATATGGTCAAAATCAGCAAGAAAATGATTGGCCGCATTCGTGGGCATGAAGTACGTGTTCGCGTTGTTAAGAACTGCTCCACCCGAATACACGGGATAGCAAATTGATGGCGCTAACACGTATTCACCAGGATCAACAAAGGCTGTGTGCAAATGTGCAAGCCCTTCCTTTGAGCCGATAAGTGCAAGTGCTTCAGTTTTAGGGTCAATCGACACGCCAAAACGATTATTCATGTACGTAGCTACTGCTTCACGGTAGTGCAAAGAGCCTGCATAATCGGGGTATTGGTGGTTTTTTGGATCGCGTATAGCACGCTGCATTGCCTCTACCACAAAATCGGGAGTTGGAGTATCAGGGTCCCCTATACCAAGCGAGATGACATCTATCCCCTTTTCTGTAAGGGCAGCTTTTTTTTCGTCAATGCGGGCAAATAAGTACGGGGGTAAATTGTTCAAACACGATGCTCGTCTCATGATACTTCCTCTCGTTTACAGTAGGTGAATAGTTCCGCTATAAACCTGCGTTGCAGGGCCTTGCATATATACAACACCTGATGGATCCCATGAAATATGGAGAACACCACCACGAAGATGCACATCAACTTCTTGTTCAGTGTATCCCGCGATCACACTAGCAACACCAACAGCGCACGCTCCTGTGCCGCACGCAAGCGTTTCACCGCACCCGCGCTCAAACACGCGCATGGAAACACTTCCCTGCTGAGCGTGCGAAACGTCAACAAACTCGATGTTTGCATGCTGAGGAAACGCAGCGTGAGATTCAAAGAACGCACCAACACTGTCAACGCGCAATGTTTCAAGGCACTTGTTCTGCGGGTCGCTAAAAGCACTATCGTAAAGGTCGTTCCACGAAGTGACAAAACACACAGCATGCGGATTTCCCATAGAAACACACGTAAACGTAAAGTTTCCAAAGGGTGATTTCAACAAAACATCAGCAACAACATCGATTGCACAGGCTGAACCTGTGCGCTCAAAACGGCGGTTTGGATGCAAAATCGTGGGAATTTTTTGGGATTCAAGCTGGGCTTTTCCCATATTCACACAGCAGCTTTCAAAACGCTTGTGCACATCGTAGTGAATATCGACGTCTTTTATGCCAGCGCGCGTATCGATAGCAAAATGCGTACACGATGCATCGATGTAGTTATTGTCGATAAGCCAACGTGCTGTACAGCGCAGCCCGTTGCCGCACATTTCAGCAAGGCTACCATCAGCGTTGATGTAATTCATGAAGGCGGCAGTGTTAGACGTTTTCCCAGGTTCAACTAAAATAACACCATCTGCACCCACGCCGAAGTGGCGATCACATAAAAAAGAAACGTGATCTTTGGTAAGGGAAAGCGCCGAGCTCATGTTATCAATCATAACGAAATCGTTTCCCAAACCATGGTACTTTTGAAATGAAAGCTCCATTGAACGCCTTTCTGTTAGCTTACTGGTAGTGTAGCGTATTTTGCTTGTATAAATGCGCAGGCTTCATCACTATTAACAGTATCGTAATCGATCCACTGGATGCGTGTGTCCTGGCGAAAATAGGTACGCTGGCGCTTCGCATAGCGGTGCGTGGCAGTTTTCATTGCCTCGCGCGCACTTTCAAGGCTGATAGTTCCGTCCAAATACGCAACAAGTTCTTTATAGCCAATGGCACTTGGCGCGCACAATCCCTTGCGAAAGCCCTGCCGAAGAAGGCTTTCAACCTCGTGCACAAAGCCCTGCTCAAACATTGCATCGATCCGTGCGTCAATACGTTTGCGCAGTACATCAGGCGACACACGCAAGCCAAACAAAACAGCAGGAACGTAAGGTTCAATGTGCTTAAGCGCAACTTTTCGCACGGCGTAGGATTCTCCCTGTTCGTGCAGCTCAAGTGCACGAATGATGCGCTTCGTGTCGTTGACAGGGATAATCTGCGCGCTGGCACTATCAAGCGCGTGCAAGGTGCGCCACAAGGCTTGCGCGCCTTCCTTCGCAAGAAAGCGCTGGTAAAACTCACGCACCTCGTTGTGTTCCTGCTCGCCTTCTGCAAAGTTGAACGCATCGATTGCCGCACGGATATAAAAGCCCGTGCCGCCGCATAAAATTGACCGCTTGTGCTGAGCGGCAAGCTGCGCAAAGACACGGCGCGCGTCGCGTTGAAACAGGGCAGCTGAATAGGACGCTCCAGGGTCAACGATGTCGAGCAAATGGTGAGGAACAAGGCGCTCATCAGCGGTTACTTTCCCCGTTCCAATATCCATACCACGATAGATTTGCATAGAATCGGCGTTGATCACTTCCCCGCGTATGCGCAGCGCAAGCTGTTGGGCAAGATCCGACTTGCCCGATGCCGTAGGTCCAAGAATGACAATGACTGGTTCATGGGCGCTTGGCACAACATTAGTGCTTGAGTGGAGGTGTGCTGTCATAACAAACGCTCATGCTCCTTTCAATAAACCATGCAGTGGGTGTGGTGGTGAAACCCCAGCTATTCAGGCGCACCATCAGGCTATTGCCCAATGAGGTGCCCCTTCAAATACCACGTTTTTGCTTCGTCAATGTGCACATTAACAATAGTACCAAGAAAATCATCAAGTGTTTTGTTCTCTGGCAGTGGAAAATGAGTTGTATGGTTGTGAGGCGTTTTGCCAACAAGCATTCGCTCGTCGCGCTTCGAAGTACCTTCAACTAAAACCAGCTGGTCAGTATCCTGCGCTGTTTGATTGCTTGCGTGTGCACCACGCGCCACCGCTTCAAGCAAGCGATCAAAGCGCGCGTGGATTACGTCGTGAGGCGTCGGGTCATCCCAGCGTGCAGCAGGCGTTCCTTCGCGTTTTGAGTAAATAAAGCTGAACACTTGGTTGTATTTCATTTCATCGATAAGATCGTACGTTGCTTGGAAATCTTCTTCTGTTTCGCCTGGAAAACCCACAATAATATCCGTTGAAAGCGCAATGCCGGGGCACGCTTGCTTTACTTTAGCAATAAGCTCGCGATAATGCTCGATGGTATAGCTGCGATTCATGCGTTTAAGAACGCGATTCGAGCCCGATTGCGCAGGTAAATGCAAGTACGGCATCAAGTTTTCCAAATGCGCAAACTTATCAATGACGCCATCCGTCAAATCTTTTGGATGACTGGTAGCAAAACGCAAGCGCTCGATGCCTGTTTGCGCAACCGCTTCCAAAATGTCATCAAAGCGCGGCTTGCCGTATAAATCGCGCCCGTACGAGTTGACATTTTGCCCCAGCAGTGTAATTTCCTTTACTCCGGCATCAACGTAGTGCTGCGCTTCTTTTACGATATCTTCCATTGCGCGCGAGCGTTCTTTGCCGCGAACATGAGGAACAATGCAATACGTGCAGTAATTGTTGCAGCCAACGGTAATGGGAAGCCATGCTGCCCAAAAATGTTCGCGCGTTGTGGGCAATGTTGAAGAAAAGTCATCGGAGGTTTTAAGGATTTCGCCTTGTTGGGTGCCCTCGTTATACGATGCAAGCAGCAAGGTTGGAAGCGAAGCGAGGTTTTGCGTGCCAAACACTACATTGAGATGCGGAAGCGCTTCAAACAGCTTTTCGCCATCGCGCTGACCAATGCAGCCTCCAACTGCAACGATGCGCTTGTGCAAGGGCGAGCCTTCACGCATGGGAAGATTTTTCATCGATGCCACTTGACCATACAAGCGCACGTCAGCAGCCTCGCGAACGCAACATGTCATAAAGATAACAACGTCGGCCTGTTCGATAGTATCAACGGCCGTTGCACCCATGTTCTCTAAAACGCCATAAACGCGCTCGGAGTCGTGCTTGTTCATTTGGCAGCCATACGTTTGAACATGAAACGTTAAATCCATAAATGGTGTTTGTGAATGAGGCATACGATAAAATCCTTACAATAACGGGTTACTAACAGGGTTACAACAAGCTTGTTTGTGTATTTGACGTGCAACTTAGAGCGGTTTCAGACGCATCGCGCAAAGGGATGCTGATGCGTAATTCATTTTTTGCGCACTGCACGTGAATGGGTGGCTGTTCGTAGAGGTAGTAGCGCGGTGCTAACTGGGCAAAACTGGATGCTATCTGCGCTTGAAAGTCGAGCAAATCGGCTTTGTCAAACGTAACTACACGCCCAAGCGCAGCGTTGCTGCGAACAGATCCAAATGTTCCTGAGTGTTCAGGTACGCTCGAGGCCGTGGTCTTTGAGCCAGCATCGAAAAGAGTTTGGTGGTGCTGTTGGTTTATACGTGTGGTATCTGAGTGTGTATCTGCTGATGATGCATGGTATAGTGAGTGATTTTGTGTCTGTTCATGAGATGTGTCCATAAGCGCTAACGCACGTTGCAAAATATCACTCTGAGGCGTAAGCGTGTTATCAAATACGCGCCGTGCTGTGCGAAGCGATACATCAAATCCGAGAGCTTGTGCCTTTGTATGAAGCGAGGAGACACTTTTAGCTTGAGCAAGTGAAGCGATTAGTGCTGATGAAACACATGCTTGTTGATTTTCTTCGCAAGGTGTGGGCGATTGCGTGGTCGCGCTTGTATGCGAGCACGCGTGTGCATATACGTGATAGATTGTCGTAAGCATTTCAGTTGGAGTTCCAACAAAAATGTGGCAACGCGGTTGCGCGTAGAGTGCAAATTCTAAACAACATCGATATATATTGCGTGCACCACGCACATGAAGAGAATCATTGCGGTATTCAAGTGTTGGAAAGCTTGATTGATCTGCTTTTTCACTTATCGTGCTTAAGCTGCACTGTACTGCTATTACACTACCCGCTTGCAGCTTTGATGTGACAACACGTGCGCTGTTCGATTGCTGCGCAATGCTATAAAGCGCCATTCCCCTGCCATGCATGCCCCACAAATCAGGATGAAAGCTTGCTTGTTTGCTGGTAACACGAGGTTCAAAAATACGGCTCCACAACTGTTGTGGAATACCATGCCCATCATCGAGTACCAATAACGAGCGCATATTGTTGGAACTGCTCAATGCAATAAAAATGTTATGAGCATCAGCGTCATACGCATTGCGTAAAAGTTCACGCGCAATGTCTTCAACGCTGCGAATGTCTTGCTGAGCTTGGCGTGCGTGCGCCTCACCTATTGAAAGACGCACATAGCCTTGCCCTAAATCTTCCTCGATAACAGGAACACCTGTTGAAGATGTATGCAACACATCCGCAGATGCCATCTTATTTCGCAACTCCAACCGCTCTGCTCTCACGAATAACAACTACTTTAACTTGACCTGGATATTGCATTTCGTTTTCAACGCGCTGTGCAATATCGTGCGCTAACACAACAGTTTGATCTTCACTTACCTGAGCAGGCTCAACCATAACACGAACTTCTCTACCAGCTTGAATAGCGTATGTTCGGTTAACGCCTTCGTATGAATTAGCAATTTCTTCAAGCTTTTCAAGGCGCTTGATATATGCTTCAAGCGTTTCGCGACGTGCACCTGGTCGCGCTGCAGAAATTGCATCTGCAGCTTGCACTAATACATCTAAAACAGTATCAGGCTCAATTTCATTATGATGCGCCTCAATAGCATGTACGATGTTGTCTTTTTCACCAAAGCGACGTGCGAGTTCCCCACCGAGCAATGCGTGAGAACCTTCTTGTTCCCTATCAATAGCTTTACCAATATCATGTAATAATCCAGCGCGGCGCGCATTTGAAGGATCAAGGCCTAGTTCAGAGGCTAAAATGCCACAAAGATACGAAACCTCAAGTGAATGGTTTAATACATTTTGACCATATGATGTGCGATACCGTAATTTACCGAGCGTATGTACCAGTTCAGGATGCAAATCGTGAATACCAACATCAAAAACTGCTTGTTCACCTGCTTCAATAACGCGCTGATTTACTAACTCTTGTGCTTTTTCGTACATCTCTTCAATACGTGCAGGGTGAATACGACCATCTGCAATAAGATTTTCCATCGTTACACGGCCACTTTCTCGCCGTACTGGTTCAAAGCACGAAATAGTAACACATTCAGGCGTGTCATCAATAATTAAATTAGTACCCGTAAGTGTTTCGAAAGCACGAATATTTCGTCCTTCACGTCCAATAATTCGACCTTTGACATCATCTGATGGTATGTGAATAATAGAAACAGTATTTTCTACCGTATGCTCAGCTGCCATACGTTGAATTGCTACGCTCAAGATTGCACGCGCTTGTTTATCGGCTTCAAGCTTAGCTTTTTCTTCAGCGCTGCGAATAATTTGAGCACTTTCATGAGCTACATCATCTTTGAGTGACGCTAAAAGTTCCTCTTTAGCTTGTTGAGCACTCATGCCAGCGATGTCAACCAAACGCTGCTCTACTTCTTCTTGAACTTTATCTAAGTCATTTTTACGCTTGTCAAGAGATCGCTGTGTTGATGATATTTGATGTTCACGCTCATCAAGAGAATCTCCACGTCTATCAAGTGATTCTTCACGCTGTGCAATGCGCATTTCTGCTTCACGTATATCTTGTTGGCGCTCCCGACGCTCATCTTCAATTTGCGCGCGCATGCGCAAAGCTTCATCCTTAGCTTCAATTTCAGCATCACGCTTTATAGATGCTGCTTCGCGTTTAATAGAGTCGGCGTCTTTTTTGGCGCTTGATATAAGTCCTTCTGCTTGGCTTTTAATAAGCTGTGCCTCTTGTTGAGCTTGTTGTATGATATTGCTTGCCTCAGCAGCTCGTTGTTTATTCTTAGCATTATGAATAATCGTAAACAAAAGCGTACCGAAGGCAATTCCAATAATGATGCATACAACGCCAATAATAAATTGTGCAGGCATCAATAACCCTCCCGTTCAAATTCAAAAGTAAAATACAATAAAACATAAGGTAATGAGAGCTTATACACTCAAGATTTTAGCTATTCATTTAGAGTAATATCAATAAACCCACAGGGCATAAATTCTCATGTAGCTTTATTGTACCGATAAGTACGCTCAATGCCTAGAACAATACCAAGAATCGCTTAAAAGAATTAAACTTTTCTATAACCATGACGCGCATGCGTACGTAAAACACAAACTAACGCTTCAGTTTTGCAACGATAGCAATAATTGCCTGCGTATGGTGGTGTCATCGCCTTCGTCAAGTATTTGCGTTTTGCAACGATAGCAATAAGTGCCTCTTCGTATGGAACGTACACAAACACCACGCAATGCAAATATACAGCACGTACCACGGTCTAATGCGAGATAGCCATGAGTAAGCACGCAGCATGCAATACCGTTACACTACAAGCAGGTATTGGAAGAAGTATGAGTATCTTCGTACCATTTCGATACACGATACGCAATATCGTGCGAATATCCGCTTGCTATGAGCTTGCGAAATGCAGCTTGACGCTTGTTTTTTGCATAAAAATGCTGAGATTCCAACAAGCGTTGCGCGCGCTGCTCTTCAGAACACGCAACACTACTTTCATTATCTATAAACTGATCAATATCGATATGCTCAAGGTGATGTTGACGTAATTCACGCTTAATACCATCAATTGCTCTACCTTGAGAGAGACGACTCTTTACAAGCATTTCTACAAACCGAGTATCATCAATAATGCCACAGATACATGCATACTCAAGTGCAGCGCTAACGTCATGAGCAGTACAGTCTTCTTTCAATAAACGTTGCCGCACTTCATAACTCGATCGCTCACGATAGCTTGCCAAGCGAACAATTTTATCAAAAAGTATACGCTGTTCAGACGACAAAGTATCAGATACGCACGATGTGTCATGCATAATATGCAAGTCTTGTACTCTTCGTGCTGCTGCATTATTGACTGCGCATGCATTAAAGTTGTTGTGCTTTGTAGACATATTCGCATCTCACATCAATCAAACGCATCATAAGCTACTTTTTACTGGTTTTTGTTTCAGCTTTAGTGTTGGATTGAGTGGTAAGCGGAATCTGGTAAAATTCACGCACTTTAGTTTCAATTTCATCGCGTAGTTGAGGATGAGCTTGCAAGGTATCTTTCGCAGCATCACGTCCCTGACCAAGCCGTTCATCGCCATAGGTGTACCACGAACCACTTCTGCTAACAATTTTAGCTTCAGTAGCCATATCAAGAATGCACCCTTCTTTAGAAAAACCTTCGCCATAAATAAGATCAATATCAGCTTGTCTAAATGGTGGCGCTACTTTATTCTTAACAATTTTTACGCGCACACGGTTGCCATATGGCTCCCCATTTTTCTTTAAGGTTTCAACACGACGAATGTCAATACGTATACTGGCAAAGAACTTTAAAGCACGACCACCTGTTGTTGTTTCAGGATTACCAAACATCACGCCAATTTTTTCACGCAACTGATTGATAAATATACACGTTGTATCCGATTTCGATAACGAACCCGCAAGTTTACGCAACGCTTGCGACATAAGGCGCGCTTGCAGGCCCACGGTGGTAGCCCCCATTTCACCTTCAATTTCTGCACGAGGCACTAAAGCTGCAACTGAGTCAACAATAATGCAATCAAATGCACCTGAATGGACCAATCGATCGCAAATTTCAAGTGCTTGTTCACCGGTATCGGGCTGAGAAATATATAAATTTTCTAAATCGACTCCGAGACGTGCAGCATATACGGGATCAAGCGCATGCTCTGCATCGATAAAAGCTGCATAGCCACCCATTGCTTGAGTTTCTGCTAATACTTGAAGCGCTAATGTGGTTTTACCACTTGATTCAGGGCCGTATACTTCAATAATACGCCCGCGCGGAACACCTCCAATACCCAATGCTGCATCAAGCGCAAGCGCGCCGGTTGGTATAACTTCAACGGCAAGGTTATGATTTCCATCCCCGAGTTTCATGATGGAACCCTTACCAAACTTACCCTCGATTTCTGCAATCACTGCCTTAAGAGCATTATCTTTGTCAGCGCCCATTACCGCTCCTTACTCCTTTGCTTTTCAAAGCTTGTATCTATTATAGCGTACAAACGTTTGAAAAAACCAAACTATTTATTTTCACAGTATAAGCATTAAATCTTGCAAAAAACGAACAAAAATATCCTTATTTATGCGTTATTTCTTCCCTATTTATACGCCATTTTGCTGTAAAAAGACGCTTTATATCCGTTTCATGTGCTCGTTTTTGTATGATATCTGTTTTGCTACTCGTTTATTTGTCCTGCTGATACGTAACACAACCGCTCTGAGAAACTGAAATATGTGTTATATCATCTAACTGACACGCTGCATGTAAAAGTTGAAGTGCAAGAATAGTTGTAGCTATGCGCACATCAAAACGCGATCCTGAAAATTGCACGGTATATGAACAGCAACGCTGATCTTTGCACAAACCAACACACACATAACCAATTGGTTTATGAGGAAGTGCTCCTCCAGGGCCAGCAATTCCACTTACAGCAACACTGAGAGTTGCGGCTAATTGCTTTTGTGCGCCACGTGCCATTTCTTCAACACACGCTGTTGTAACAACAGCATCTTCCGTTGAAAATTGCGCTCCTACATGGCAGATGTTTTGTTTGATTTGAGGCGTATAACACACCAGTCCACCTTTAACAACGCTTGATGAACCAGGTACTGAGGTAAGATATTCGCAAATCATACCACCTGTAAGACTTTCTGCTGTACCAAGGGTATATCCATGTGCTCGCGCGCAGGTAATAAGCTCGCGTGCGTATAACGTAGCATCCATCATACGATCAGCAACTGACAAAAATGATGTATCGCCCTGTAATGACGCAGCGTTTTCCGTCTCATCACACGAAACCGTGCGAGGTGTCGTTTTCTCCAATGAAGATTGCTCTAAAGCTTGTGAACTTTCATTACAGAGGTTTTGATGGTATTGGCTTGTACATAATCCCTGAACAGATGCGCTTTCATGTAGAGGGATACTTTGCTGGAACGCACTGCCATTGCTTGTGCTTGTAACGCCCTCACTGCATACGCAATTTTCAACCGCACAAGCGTCTGCAGATCCGCTATCAACAGCAGCAGAGAGCACTCCGCCAGCACCTTGTGCATCTTCAGAATGAGTAATGTTGTCGCTATTTACCCCTATACCAGCCACACGCGAAGCAGAAAAACCACTCTGATCGGTTGGAGAAGATGGAGCCAGAGGAGTTGTTTCACGGGAAGGTGCCGTACTTCGAGAAGCAGTTGAATCAAAAACGCTACTAATCGTTTTAGTGCGTGCTTGCAGCCATTGCTCGAAACTGCGCCTGTTCAACGAAGATAAACCAATCACGTGACGCGCTTTGGCAATGTAATCGAGCATGGAAACAATCGTCAATATAAGCGCGATTGTCATGACAATCCAGCTGATAATCCACAACACTTCATTGGGGCTTAACAGCATGTCTGCTTCGCTGTGCGTATCTTTAATAGTAAACAGCACGATTGCAATCATCTGAAAGACAGTTTTGAATTTGCCCAGATAACTTGCTGCAATAACAACCCCTGCTGTCGCGGCAAGCATACGAACACCACTCACAATAAACTCGCGCGCAAGGATAATAAGAACAACCCAGCTCGGCAAAGCTCCCAGCTCGATAAGGGCAAGCAGCGCTGAAGCTACAAGAATTTTATCGGCAAGCGGATCGATGAATTTTCCGAAATCGGTTACTTCATTGCGCGAGCGTGCAAGATAGCCATCAAGCCAATCGGTAGCAGAAATGATAATAAAAATTACTGTTGCAATAATGCGTTGAATATCTTGTGTAATGATAGTAACGCCTAAAAGTGCAGGCCAAGGGCTTAAAAGTGCTGTCACAAACACAGGAACAAGGCAAATGCGTATTAACGTCACCATATTAGCAGGAGTAAGTATGCGCTGCGGCGTATCAATGCTGTGAGAAGTATTGTCGTCTATTCGAGCTTCTATAGTATTTGTATCGCACGTATACGTATCAGAGTGTTCATAATTGTGAACCGTACCATGGCGTTCGTGTTCATTTGTTTCCACATATGAATTTTGAACAGAGCTTTTCTTGTTCATTACTACCTTCTATATATCTGAACTCGTTAGTATCTACGAGAGTTTAAAACTATTCTATATACAAGCTGAATATTTCTCAAATAACCGTCTATTTGATGCGTTTTACAACAGGTATGCATACCGTATACGTAACGTGCTACACAATAATCTCACACATGTGCTGTCAATACGCTTGCAGTACGCTTACAGTACGTTTTCCTTATGCACGAGACGCTTCAAGTTCATAGAGCAGCGAATCGGTAATAGTAACATTGGCTACTTCTCCAGGTGTTCCTCTATCAACAAAGGTACAACCATCAACATCAGGTGCTTGAAATGCCGTTCGTCCATAAAGCATTCCATCTTCATCGTATCCAAGCATAAGAACCGAAGCTCTGCTGCCTATGCGCGCTGCCATCCGAGGCGTACACACACAATCAGCAAGCTCGCGCAACTGTCGTGCACGCTGCATCTTTACCTCTTCGGGAACTTGATTCTCGAGGTCATACGCTCGCGTTCCCTCTTCTCGTGAATAGGGAAAAATACCAATATAGTCAAGATCAGCTTCTTCAACATAATTGCAGAGCTCTTCAAAATCATCATCACTTTCACCAGGAAAGCCAACAATAAATGTTGTGCGTATAATGCAATCAGGTATTTTTTCGCGTATATGCCGACACAATTCATCGTATTCTTGTGCGCTTCCACGTCTGCGCATACGTTTAAGAACCTGCGCATTTACGTGTTGAAAAGGAATGTCAAGGTAGTTGCATACATTAGCACGGCGCGCTATAACATCAAGCAGCTCATCAGTAATACCTTCAGGTTGAATATACATAACGCGAAACCAGGTAGTTGGGAAAACAAGCGCAAGTCTATCGATGAGGGATGCAAGGCTCGATTTCTCTTTAAAATCGTCTCCCCATCTGCCGGTATCTTGAGCAATGAGCACAACTTCTTTAGTTCCCCGCGATACTAAGTCGCTGATGTTTGCATAAATATCTTGAAACGTAAAACTGTGGTAACGCCCACGAATATACGGTATTGAGCAAAACGAACAAAAACGATTACATCCATCAGATATTTTTACATACATCGATAAGGGAGCAGCTTCATTAAGAACGTCCTTATCGGAACCTGCTGATGAGCGCGTTATATCAAAAAGCTTATCAAGCACTTCTACTATATCGTCTTCTTTTGAACATGGTACAAAAGCACGCGCTTCAGGTAATTCACGGGTAAGATCCTCACCATAGCGCGCAGGCATACAGCCAGCAACAACCAAATGACCAGTTCCAGACGCAATGCTGTCATACTGACTTACGTCAAGAATTGTTTCAATGCTCTCTTCGGTTGCACTTTGAATAAATGAGCACGTATTAACGATAACAACATCTGCTTGCTCTGGTGTGTCGATGATAGTATAGCCAGCACGCTTAAGCTTCGTTGACATGGTATACGTATCAACTTCATTTTTTGCACAGCCCATTGTTATAAAAGCAACTGATTTATCAAGGACAGATAAAGACGTCATAAACGCATTCCTTAACGATAATTGTTGAATTGCAAAGGAATACCATAACTTTGCTGCTTCACAAACGCAATAATTTCTTGTAAAACATCACGTGAAGGAGAACTAACGCGCAGCTTATCGCCCTCAATCTGAACTTTTGCCTTAAATTTTTCACCCTTGATGTCTTTGTTAATTTTGCTGGCAATATCTTTGTCGATACCTTCAACAACCTTACCTTCTTTTACGGAGGTGCCCTGAGCGCTATCGCGTGTATCGCTCCAGGAAATCGCTGCTAAATCAAGGCCTCGTTTAACCCATTTCGATGATAAGATATCAATAACTTGGCCAATTACAAAATCGCTCGGTGCATGAACAGTAATAGTTTTAGCAGCTTTATCAAAATCGATACTCGACTTGGTATCTTTCAGGTCGTAGCGCGATTGCAACTCTTTTTTTGTCTGCTGAAATGCATTATCTGCTTCTTGAATGTCCACTATCGATACAATATCAAAACTTGATTCTTTAGCCATAATCCGAAAAGCCTTTCTGTTATTGTGAACGTTCCCGCGAACTTGTACGTGCTGTTGAATTGGATTGTTTCTTTACTGATTGCTCTTTTTTGCTACTTGATTGCGAAGAGTTTTGTGTTGTTGTTTTCTTTGAGCTTTCCTGTTGCTTTGAACTTGATTGCGCATCGTCTTGGTTATCGCTTGCACGCGATGAACTATCAGATGAATCTGTTATACCGTGATCTTTTTTCCATTGCTTAATATAATCATCAAAATCAACGGTATAACTGTATACGCCGCGCTTCGAGGATTTAAGCGACACAGGCTTGCCATCAACAGTAACTTTTAAGTTAATAGGTGACGGCGTTTCAATTGTCCAACTTCCGCTTGTCAGTTCAACATCTTTGGAAATAGGCCCTTTCAGAGTTTCTGTTTTAGACTTTTTCTTGCCTTCTGTGATAGTAACTTTACTGGTAGCATCAACGGTAGCAACACCGTACGTAATGGTAATGCTTGACGGAATGCGAGGCGCTGCTTGAGACGTATCTTGGGCACTTTGCTCATCTTGTTGGCTCGTAGTATCAGCAATGCCGGTAATAGGAATAGCAGCAAGATCATCGGCGTGCTGGCGCGGTCGTCCAAAAAAGAGTGAAACAACGATTATAACAACCACGACAAGCGCAATAACTCCCAGCAAAAGTGGCCAGTTTAAACGCTTAATTCCATCGCTTAAACCTGATAAATTTGAAAATGAAAACGGTGTTGGCGTTTTAACACTGCGCGCATGGCGCTTATGAGGCCAACGACTTGGAGCATCACTTAGAAAACTTTGGGGCATGTCGCTTCGCTGATATGCGCCTATATCGTGTCGTTCATCTCCTTCCACAGGAGAAATACGCCGTGAGGATCCATATAGCCCGTAATCACCCCGTGCAAAACGCGTTCTGTCATCATAAAGATCGCGTCCTAAGGGCGAACGACGTTTAGGAATCGATGTTTGATGCGTGTTTGCACTGGTAAAGCGATGGTCACGCGCAGTTGCGGCTTGATCGTTTACGCGTGATGGCGATGTGGCTGAGTACAGCGAATCGGCTCGCCTTGAAGGAAAATTACGGCGAGCTCCCCTATCAAGCTGATCAGCATACGCTTCTTCCAAAAAACGATTCACGATATCGGTAGGATTCAAGCCTAAAAAGCGCGCGTATGCATTCACCATATTACGTGCATAACCTCGTGGTGGAATATTAGAAAAATCGCCCGACTCAATCGATCGTAAAATATCGCTTCGAATGCGAAGACGACGTCCTACCACATTGATATCAAAGCCTTGGCGTTCTCGTTCTTCACGCAAGAGCATACCTGAGGTTTTGTGAGTCATGTGTTTCACTATCCCTTACTTGTACGACAACAGTTAATCGTTTTGCTCAAAGGCTTTCAGCGCTTCAAGCTCCATCATATCTACGAGTACTTCGCGCGGGCGGCTGCCATTTGCAGCGCCAACAATACCCTTTTGTTCTAGCATATCCATTATACGACCAGCACGCGCATATCCAACGCTCAGTTTACGTTGAATGTTTGATGTAGATCCAAGACCGCTTGCAACCACAATGTCAGCTGCTTCCCACAACTTCGGATCGTCAGCTTCAACACTACCACCCGATCCATCAGGCATTGAATCACCAAGCGTTATAAGGTTTGTTTTAAGAATGTCAGTATGATACTCGGGCTCACCCTGAGATTTAAGCTGTTCAACAACAGAAAAAATCTCTTCTTCGCTTACAAAACAGCCTTGAATACGAACCGGCTTTGCAAATTCAGGCTTGGAGAGAAGCAAATCGCCATTTCCAATGAGCGCTTCAGCGCCTGCAGTGTCAAGAATAACGCGACTATCAAGACCTGAGGCAACGTTAAAGGACATGCGGTTCGTAATATTAGCTTTTATGAGGCCTGTCACCACGTTTGCAGACGGTCGCTGCGTTGCAACAATCAAGTGGATACCAGCTGCGCGCGCAAGCTGGGCAATACGACTGATAGAAAATTCCACTTCCTTACCAACATTCATCATTAAATCGGCAAGCTCATCGATGATGATAACGATGTAAGGCAGATGATCGTCAGGCAATGTTGATGCTTGAGTTGTATCGTTTGTTTGTTGCGTGCTGAATGGAGCCGCGGTAGACACGTTATCCGTTAGCAGTACTGTTTTTTCAGACGCTAAAGGTTCATCTGCACCGCCGGTTTCATATGCCGAGTCATCAGATGCGTTTTCGGCTTGCTCTTGCTGGCGTGCTAATTCCGCTAAACGTTGCTTTTCTTGAGCAACTTTTTCGTTGTATTGCGCAATGTTTTTGGCGCCCACTTTTGAGAACACTTTCAAGCGGCGCTCCATTTCAGCAACACCCCACGAAAGCGCGCTTGCAGCTTCTTTCGCTTCCGTTACAACTGGCACATAAAGATGAGGAATGCCATTATACGGACTAAATTCAACTCGTTTTGGATCGATCATGATAAAACGCACCTGACGTGGTGTTGCTCGCATGAGCATCGACATAATCATCGAGTTAATGCCAACTGATTTTCCTGATCCTGTTGTACCACCAATAAGCAAATGAGGCATTTTGGCAAGATCGGAAATAATCGCACGACCTTCAACATCCTTACCAATAGCAATTTCAAGCGGCCCACCGTGCGCTTCTTTCAAAATATCGCCCAAAAAAACGTTCTCGCGTGTTGCGTTTGGAACCTCTATACCAACATAGTGAGTACGTGGAATAGGAGCAAAAATACGTACACCTGGTGCAGCAAGTGCGAGTGCAATATCATCCGACAAGCTCATAATGCGACTAACACGTACACCAGCGGGTAAATCTATTTCGAAAAGCGTTACCGTTGGGCCCGCAATCCAATCGACAACCGTAGCCATAATGCCAAAATCGGCAAGCGTTTGTTGTAAACGCGCTGCTGTTTCGGCAAGTTCTTTGTCAAAAGAAGCGCTTTGGCGTGTCTTGGTACTCGTTTTGAGCAGCGTCATCGATGGTAGCTCGAAGGAGTCATCTTCATCACTGAATGCATCAACTACCGCACCAGTACCTGATTGTACGGGTGCAGACGGTAATGACTGGCTATGTTGCTTGCTTGATGGAGTGCGGGTTGCATGGGGGTTTGTTTGTTTACTATCGCCACTTGCACAAGAAACTGTGCGCGCAGATGACGTGGATGATGTTGGCGCGTTTCCACATCCTTGGGATGCAGTGTGAGCAAGTGAACTGCTTTTGCAGTGTGCTTTATCTTGTAAGAGCGCTTGACCTGTGCGAAGAGGCAATACGCTTGTTGGATCGTCTCCGTATGCATCACTATAAGCACTCTGATCTGATGCACCGCCCGATAAAGAAGTATATCCATTCCTTCGAGCGCGTTGCTGCCCTTGATGTTTACCGACTGAATCACCTGATGAAGCAGACGTATTAAGAACTGTTGTACCAGCAAGCGGTATACGTGTAGGATCCCATACTGCTTGTGTAACATCGCAAGCAGCAACATCTGCATCGCTTCCAGCACGGTCATACCCTTCATACGTATCATATGCGTTAACAGGAATGTTTTGAAACGATTCTACTGGTTGACAATCGGCAGCTACCTGTTGTGCCGCGCGGGCTTCTTTGCGCTGTGTAATAAAAGAATGCAGCGCCGCTAAGCTGCGCAGCGGTGAAAACCCTATGAGCGTTGCACCGATAAACATAATTCCAAGCGCAATAACAATTGAAACATATACGCCAACGGTAATAAGCCCCATCCATGCAAAAAGCGCTCCGATATAACCTCCATAGGCTACAACGGTATCGCTATTAAACATAAGAGCTGCAATATCACCTGATGAACTTGGTACCGGCGTTGCCAATGCACAGAGTATGAGCAATGCAAAAAATATAACGAAAGCACCCAATGTCAAGCGTAAAGCAAGCATTTCTCGCACACGCATGCTGATACACGCACTTCCCGCAACAAAGAAAATAAATGGGAAAAGATAGGCGCCTTTACCAAGCAACAGCAATAAAAAGTGCGATACTTGTCGTGCTACTATGCCTGTATTAGGAAGCAAGCACATAACAAAAATTACCAGACCAAGTAAGATAAAGATGATACCAATAATGACATTTTTCGTATGACCGTCTAAAAACGTTTCAGCTGGATATTCTAAAGAAAGTTGACGCTCTTGTTTGCGCGCTTGTATCTTTTCTTGAGGAGCAAGCGCGCGATCCTGGTTGCGCACGGCACGCCGTGGTGATGTCGATGATGGCTTCGTGGATTTGCGCGCCACACTTTCTCCTTACTATAAAAACCATTGACAGCTGTAATGTTTCGCAGGTGGTATGTACGTATCACTCTTATCGTATTACTACAGTATAACGCCTTTAAGCAACAGCGAGAATAGTTACAATTATTAAAGGTCGCTGCTTAATACTCTCTTGAAGCAAAAATGATGTTGCATTACGCACTTCACGCTCAAGAGCACCATTGCGCTTACCGTTTGCAAGCTGTTTTCGAATAATGTCTTGCACATTTGCTTTAATGGTATCAGTAAGCTGTTGGTTTTCTTGTTGTGAAACACCGCGAAATACTACAACGGGGGCTCCTATAATCGAAGACGTCGTATAAGAAACTGCACAACTGATGCTTACTACACCTTGCGAACCTAAGCTGGTACGATCGCGCAACACGTAATCGGAAGTGTCAGAAATCCTCGATCCTTCAACATAAATTACGCCGCTTTTTACTTTCTCACCAATATGTACCGATCCATTATGAAGTTCAAGCGATTCACCATTTTCGAGAATGAAAATATTTTCCTCTTTTACGCCCGTTGCTTGTGCAAGACGTGCATGAGCTCGCAAATGCATAGCTTCACCATGAACAGGCATAAAGTGCGTTGGTCGAACAATACTTAGAATGATTTTTAGCTCTTCAGCACCTGCATGACCAGATACATGGACGAGCGCACGCGATTTATCGTACACATCTGCACCAATTTTTGCTAATAGATTGATAATGCGTGTCACAGCTTTTTCATTACCGGGAACAGGAGTAGCTGAAATAATAACGGTGTCGCCTGCTTCAATACCAACGGTTTTATGGCTGCCACCAGCCATGCGCGCGAGTGCAGAAAGCGGTTCTCCTTGCGAACCAGTACACAACACAACCAACTTTTCAGGCGGAATATTGTTGATAGAAAACGCATCAAGAAGACAGTCGTCAGGAACGTTTAAATATCCCAATTTACGCGCGATTTCAGTATTTTGAATCATAGAGCGACCCGTAACAACCACTTTACGCCCCGCACGCAGCGCAGCATCACATACTTGTTGCAAACGATGGATGTGACTTGCAAATGACGCCACAATCACCTTACCTTTAGCATGCGCAATAATAGGCTCAAGTGCTTTTCCTACTTCTAGTTCAGATGGTGTAAACTGCGCATGAGTTGCATTTGTTGAATCAGATAACATGAGATCAACGCCAATTTTTTGAAAGCGCGCGAGGGCCGCAAAATCGGTATGAACGCCATCAATAGGTGTTTGATCGAGCTTGAAGTCGCCTGTATGCAGCACGTTTCCTGCGGGTGTTGTAAAGAAAATCCCTACTGCTCCAGGAATTGAGTGATTAACTGCCCAAAACTCTGCTTGAATGCAGCCCAGTTGTATAGTTTGACCTGCTTTAATTTCAATAAGTGGTACACCTTTAATGCCATGTTCCTTAAACTTACCCTCAATAAGCCCAAGCGTCATGCGTGTACCATAAATAGGGACTGGATGTGGCAAATCTTTAAATAAATACGGCAATGACCCGGTATGATCTTCATGACCATGGGTAATAACAACACCACGTAGGCGATCAGCATTTTCGATAACATACGAATAATCAGGAAGAATTAAATCAACACCAGGATGATCATCATCAGGAAACATCAAGCCACAATCATCAACAACGAGGTCGTTTCCACATTCAAGAACCGTCATGTTCTTACCAATAGCATCTAAGCCACCTAAAGGGATTACCTTAAGTGTTGCATGAGGATCACGCGTCGTACGCTTAACACGATTGAGATAATGCGCAGAGGTGGGCTTATCAGAGCGCTTACGGGCACTATATGGACGCGACACATTTTGATCGTCCTGAGAAACACGAGACTGCTTGTTGGTATGCACAGCGTGAATGGATGTGCTTGCGGCATTTCGTGATGTTCGCGTATTACGTTTTAGGTTTGGCGCACTCTCTGTACTGCGTGAAGCACGCTTGGTACGTGGCACGCTCGATACATGAGCATCATATGATGCAGCTGATGTACGCTCATGAACATGAGAGCGTGTATGTGCTCGCGCAGTTCTAGCAGAACCATCGTGTAATTCAGAACGCTGAGACGCGGTGTTTTTGTTTGATCGGTGTGTGTTTGAGGGGTAAGTATTAGTTTTGCGTGTTTCGTGCATTCATACTCCTTGTTAGGTGCATAGCAATATAAAGCCTTATTATCAGGCGCTATACACATCCGTTATGTATATCATAAGTGCATGTCAGCATACATGCACATACAGCCAAAAAATTAGTTCTTGTTATTGTAGCGCAAAACCGCACTCCTGCAAAAGCGCAGCAAGGCGCTGTTTTTGCTCAGGCGTAGCTTCAATAAGCGGCAAATGCAAACCGCCCACAGAGCGGCCTAACAGGTGCAATGCAGCTTTCACTAAAATGGGATTTGCTGTTTCAAACAAGCCTTTCATAAGGGGTAATAGTGCCGTATGCTCACGATACGCGTCATCGAAGCGCTCTTGTTCGCACAAGACAAGCATATGCGCCATACGCGCTGGTGCAATATTAGCAATCGTAGAAATAACGCCTGCTGCTCCCCTTTTTGCAAGTTCAAATGTTAAAGAATCGTCACCAGAATATACAGAAAAACCAGCTGGCGCGTTATCAATAATCGTTTGAATTTGCTCGATATTACCACTTGCCTCTTTTATCGCAACAATGGTATCTACATCATGCGCCAAACGCAACGTGGTTTCTGCTTGCATGTTAATTCCACATCGACCTGGGATGTTATACAGCACAAGCGGCTTATCGCTAGCGTGGGCAATATGTACAAAATGCTGATAGATGCCTTCTTGCGGAGGCTTGTTGTAGAACGGCACCACCGCCATAAGCCCATCAACAGGAAATTTGGCAATACGTTTTGCAAATGCGACAGATGCTGCTGTTGAATTCGAGCCAACATTTGCAAGAACAGGAACACGTGATGCCGCAGCGTTGCATACGCACTGTATTTGTGCTGTGCGCTCATCTTCTGAAAGGGTGGGTGCTTCACCAGTCGTGCCACACACGAGCAGTCCTTGTGCTCCGCTTGTGATAAGCTCGTCAGTAAACGATTCAAGGCGCTTAAAATCGATAGAACCATCAGCTTGAAATGGTGTAACCATCGCGCAAACAACGCGACCAAAGGGAGCATTTTGCATCATAGCGTGCTCTTTTCTCTTAAGGGTGCTTCGTGTGATATCCATAGTAACCAAAGTAAGCGATCATTGACCGCAAGCGCGTAAACTGTTTACTTCACGTCCATAAAGTTCTCAAGTCCAACAATAAGCCCCGTATGTAAAGGAGCTTTGCGAATGCCCAGCAACACACCAGGCATGTAGGAATTGCGATCCCATGAATCGTGACGAATAGTAAGCGTTTGACCAAATGAACCAAAAATGATTTCTTGTGAAGCAACGTAGCCCATTGAACGCACGCTGTGAACGGGAATTCCTTGGACGCAAGCGCCACGCGCACCCTCGCAACCTGCCGTTTCGCTTTCTTTCATCGGCGCTTGGCTTGGCTTGCCGTCGCGCGCTGCAGCGATAAGTGCTGCGCTGCGCAGAGCTGTCCCTGAAGGAGCGTCAAGCTTTTTAGCGTGATGGTACTCGATAATTTCCACTTCAGGAAAATAAGGGGCAGCCACTTGAGCAAACTGCATCATCAGAACAGCGCCTGTGGTAAAGTTGGGAGCGAAAAAGACGCAAAGCTTATCGCCTGCACATTTTTCCAGTTCATGCAGCTGTTCATCGCTTAAACCCGTTGTGCCAATAACGCAATTCACGCCTGCACGTAAAGCTGCTTTGCAATTATCAAATACTGATGTTGGTTGCGTAAAATCAACCAACACATCGCACGTATGCGCTTCAAGCGCGCTTGCAACACTGGTATACGTTGGGAAACTACGCGTTTGTTTATGAGGGTCGATACCGCACACAACCGTCATGTCGTCAGCAGACGTAACGGCATCAACAACAGCGCTTCCCATTCTTCCAGCATATCCTGCAACAGCAACGGAAATCATACTACATCCTTAAATTTATGAGTAAAACTATCTAATTACCTTGGACCTAAGCGCAAAAGCTCTTCGGTTGCACGGTTCGCTTTTATAATACACCCCCGCGCAAAAACTAAGATAGCGCATTTGAACTATCGTAGCTTTTCCGCAAGGTAAACATTTTTTCAATAGCAGAAATATCGTCGTGCGACAGATCCCAAAACGATACACAGTGATCTTTCATTCCTTCGGCACTTGAGGCATAGCAAGTTGCAATATTGCGGCGTTGCTGGAAAGGGTTAGCAGTAAAGCGCAAAGATTGTATTTTGGTGCGCGGCATAAATACGCGCGAGCCCCAAAAACCCACGTTATCAACAAAAATATACGAAGGTGTTATGTAGACGTATGCGTGAGAGAACCATTTATACGCATGAAAGGCACGACAAGCCATAAAAAGCACTGCTGCGCCAATAAAGATACCATCTACCACAATAAGACTCGGGAAAATCACACACAGATCGGGGTCAGTGCTTCCAAAGGTTATTATCGCAGCAACAAGGCAACTAAAAGCAATAACCAGATATAAAGGCACGTTTCTCCACAGGAGTTTTCGCGTAAAAGCACGAACGAGGCAATGCGCATCGGGAACCGCAATAACGTGCGCTTGCGAGAGAAAAGCCGCATGTGAAGCGGTGTCGGTATGCGTAGTGTTTGAGAGCTCATCAGAAGCTGCACGAGGGCTTTCGGTTTCACACACCCACGCACCAAGTGCAGCATCAGCACTAAACTCCGGAAGAAAATCCCTTAAAAAGCTTGGAATATCTTTTTGTTTAATAAACGGAAAAATAATTTGCGTGCCGTGTTTAACCGTTGAATCGCTTTTAATAGACTCATGCACTGACGTAATAAGTCCAATGCTGATATTTTGATAACCAAGCAGCGCATGAAGAAATTCTTTGTCGCAATGCAGCGATTGAATGCGTGCGATATCAATTTCATTTGTGTGGCGCGTAAAAAGGCCATGCTCAATGCGAATGCGATCATCAAAGCGCTCGACAGTAAACCCAACACGATGTTCAATGGCACGATATATCGCACCCCACAAAGCAATCGCATACGGAATGATAGCGAAAAACAGTTGAGGTGTTTGTGTTTGAATTGCTATCACTATAAAACACGCAAACGTAATAAGCAAAATGAGTACAGGGCCCATACATTCATTGATGATACTTAAAATAAGCTCGTGTAATGCAAGCTTGCGCTTCGCACGAGCCGTAATACGAAGACGCTCACCTAAGCCTGCTGTTGAAAAGCTTTCAAACGCATCATCAATCACATTGCTATACTCAGAACGCTCGCTACCAGAAGGAGCGGATAATGGCGCATTGGCCGATGTATTGCTGGTTTGAAGCGATTCAGGCGATTGTGGTGCGTTGGCACCATCACGTACTGGCGCAACAGGGTGAGCAGAGCTTGACGATAAGGCTTTCCGAAGTTGAAATTCATACTCAACTTTTTTTGCTTGTGCAAGTGTAATAAACGGAATTTGAATTTGCTCGTTTGTTTTCCCGCCTGCAGTTACAATATTTAAATCGCAACATCCACATAGGCGCTGTATCAACCGTGCTTTCGTGTTGGTGGATTGCACTTTAATATACGGAAGATGGATACGCTTTTTAAAGATAATCCCGCGCTTGAGCACAAATTCTTTGCCAGTAAACGTATACGACAAAAAATGACGCGTTAAGGCTGCCTGCCCGACGTAGAGCGCAATAAAAATCACCACTAGAAAAAACACGGCAAACCCAGGCACGCTAAACGTAAAACCACCAACAGAAAACTGGTGCATTTCGCCTGCATATTGTGCAAGGAGCTGAAGAGCTTTCGTAACATCATCTACCTGTATGCCCTTGCCGCTAAAAATGGAATTTTGCACTGATTGAGCAAAAATAATAAGAAGGAAAAACACGCCATACAAAGGCGAAAGCAACACAAATAACCATGAAATTTTTTGTGGATCGTCGGTTGCAATAAGATGTGCGCTTTGTGATGCAGTAGGCACATCAGACGTGCTATCTGCATCGTTTTCGGTTGTAGGTATTGTGGTAGCGTCAGAAGCATCAGAAAAAGGAGTTTGCATTATACATCCTCCTTAGCAAGACGCGTAAGATGTGCAATTTTGTCGCGCAAAGTATCGATATATTCCTGTTCAATGCCAGGAATACGCTGTTGTTCCGCAGCGGTAAACACCGAAAGGTCAAGCATCTTAAACAAGCTCAATAAGGGGCCTTGTTCAGTATCGATATTTTGAACGCGCACCAGTGGAATAACAATCGTGTGGCGCCAAATAATGCCGCGACGAATAAAAATATAGTGCTCTTCAATAGCATAGCCCGACACCTTATATTGCAAGAAAGGCAAGAGCAACGCCGCTGCCAGCAAAATAAGCCACAGCACGCACGAACACACAAGCACAATAAAGCCTGGCGTAAAGGAAGAAGTTTCGAAAGCTAGCAAAGAGAGCTCCGGTGCTGCATACACAAGAGCTCCCTGTATAACAGCGCATACAATAACCATAAATAAGGTGACGCCAATAGCATTTCCAAGCATCCATACGTATTTAATACGAGGACATAAGGGCGTGTATGCTCTGTTCATAGATATCCTTACTCGAGATGTTATACCTCATGGTGCCTGCGAACATTGCGTTCAGCATGCAGAGAATGACGATGTTGCTGATCTGGCGTAGGTGCTTTATGAGTCGCAGGAGCAGCAGGCTTGTCAATACGATCGAGAGATATCTTACCAGATTTCGCATCAACCTCCAACACTTTCACGTGTACGATGTCGCCAACGGTAAGAGCATCTTCAACGCTGTTCAAACGTCCCGTTGTGATGCGCGAAATGTGCAGCAATCCATCTTTTGAAGGCGTAAGGCGCACAAACGCGCCGAAGTCCTTAATGCCCACTACTTCGCCGTTATATTCTTCTCCCACTTCAGGCTCTTTGACAATCTCAAGAATACGCGCTTTCGCATCGGCACCTGCTTTGCCATCGACAGCAGCAATACGAATGGTGCCATCTTCAAGAATTTCAATGGTGGCACCGGTTTCATCTTGAATACCGCGCACAACTTTTCCGCCTGTGCCAATAACTTCGCGAATTTTATCTTGTGGAATATGGATAGTTTCAATGCGTGGCGCATAATCAGAGAGCTGTGCACGCGGCGCATTGATTTCAGCAAGCATTGCGTTAAGGATAAACGCACGTCCCGATTTGGCTTGTTCAAGGGCACGGAAAAGAATGTCAAGCGACAAACCGCGTGCTTTATTATCCATTTGAAGTGCGGTAATACCCTTAGATGTTCCTGTTACTTTGAAGTCCATATCGCCGAGGAAGTCTTCAAGGCCTTGGATGTCGGAAAGCACAACCACACCGTCGTCTTCCTTGATAAGACCCATCGCGATACCTGACACAGGAGCGCTAATAGGAACGCCAGCATCCATAAGTGCAAGCGTAGATCCGCAGGTGGAAGCCATAGACGACGAACCGTTTGACTCAAGAACTTCAGACACAACGCGAATAGCATACGGGAAGTCTTCTTCGCTTGGAATAACAGGCAAAAGTGCGCGCTCGGCAAGGGCACCATGGCCTACTTCACGACGCTTCGGCGAACCCATACGGCCCACTTCACCGGTGCAATACGGCGGGAAGTTATAGTGGTGCATATAGCGTTTACCTTCGTCAGGTTCGATAGTGTCAAGGCGCTGCCACTCGCTTAACATGCCCAGCGTTGCCACTGAAAGCACTTGCGTTTGTCCGCGCTGGAACAGGCCTGAACCGTGTACACGTGGCAGGTAACCAGGCTTTATGTACAGCGGACGAATTTCATCGGCGCGGCGTCCATCAACGCGCTCGCCCGTTTCAATAATCATACGGCGCATCGCATGCTTTTCAAGCTTTTTCAGCTCGGCTGCAATATCGCTTGCCCACGCTTCTTGCTCTTCTTCAGAGAAATTATCGGCAACAATGCGCTCTTTCAAGGCTTCAACATGAGCAATACGCTGCTGTTTATCGGCATCTTTCAAAGCTGCAGACATCTCGTCGTAGTACGCACTAATGCGCGTTGCAATTTCAGGCACTGCTTCATGAAGCTTCCACTGAACAGGCGTAATGTCAACACGCGACAAGAAGCGCGCCTGCGCGTCGCAAAACGCCGCAATAGCTTCCTGGCCAAATTGCATAGCAGCAAGCATGTCTGCCTCATCCACTTCGCTTGCCCCTGCTTCAATCATCGAAATATAATCTTTGGTACCAGCGATAACGAGGTCGAGATCTGACGCTTCTTGCTCGGCATATGTTGGATTAATGATAAATTCCTTGGTCTGGGCATTGCGCGCTACACGAACGCAAGCACACGGGCCATCGAAAGGAGCTGCGCCAATCATAAGCGCAGCTGAAGCGCCCTGAATGCAAATGGTATCCACCGGATTTTGCTGATCGGCTACCAAAGGCGTTGCCACAACATGCACTTCTTGCTTAAAGCCATCCACAAAACCAGGGCGAATAGGTCTGTCAATCATGCGCGCGTTCAGCGTAGCTCTATCGGATGGCTTCGCTTCACGCTTTAAGTACCCACCAGGAATACGACCAACAGCATACATCTTCTCGATGTAATCAACTGTCAGCGGGAAGAAATCGTAGTCGCGCTCTTCCCTCGAGATAACAGCGGTTATCAGTACCGTTGAGTCGCCTTGCGTCACAAGTACCGCGCCACTTGCTTGTTTTGCAAGCTCACCTGTTTCAAAGCGATACGTTTTTCCATACAGTTCAAATTCTTCTACTACTTTGTTCATATATACTTCCTTCTTCTTTGCGCTGTGCAAAGAACCTCTTTAGGCATAAACACAGGCGCCATGAGCTTATGCGTTGCATGCCTGCGAGCAAAGCTATCCTTATAGCTTCAACCGCCCTCCGTTGTGCCCACGTATTTTTTCTGGACACGTGTCTTGGTGCTGCACACAGAAAAGCCCGCGTTGCGCGGGCTCACCGAACTAGATATTGTCGCGAATGCCAATCTTTTTGATAAGCTCACGATACTGCTCAATATCGCGGTCTTTAATGTATTTCAGCAAACCGCGGCGCTTACCAATGAGCTTCATCAAACCACGACGAGAATGATTATCTTTCTTGTGTGATTTAAGATGCTCGGTAAGGTTACGAATGCGCTCCGAGAGAATTGCAACCTGAACAGGAGCACTTCCCGAATCGTTCGCGCCCGAGCCAAACTGCTCAATAAGTTCAGCGCAACGTTGCTTTGAAATACTTAACTTTTCTGCCATAATTCCTCCTTAACGCAGATGCGTTTTCGCTTTGAACTGAGACGATAAGCGGCAGTGCATACCATCTAAGTAAAAAGTAGCTCATGTGAGCAACGCGTTTAGTATATCGTATAACGCCCCGCAAACAACGGCACAATTCCACGCTTTCACAAACGAGCTTCTTTTTAACACAATTTCCAAACAACACTTCAAAAACACCGAAAGGAACTTCTGCGCATAACGCTACATCTCATAGCGTGATTACAAACATAGTGTGTGCTAGCAGCATTCGTTAAACGCAAACACAATCACGGTATTGCAGACAACGATTACGAGCACCGTCCACGCGCTAGAGCAGTAATGTCATGAGAAGCAAGACGTAGTGATTTTAATGTAATCGATAGGTGAAAGCTTAGCCACGTGCTTTCAAATTCAAAAACCTTTTTAAGGAGTGAAAGCTCAAGCACGGCGTCTGAAAGTTGTGCAAACGTAGAAGTTTCTAACGTCCAATAGCAATTCAAAAACGCATAAGAAAGCGTATGTTCATACGAGCAACTTTGACATGCAGAACACAAACAACCGCCTTCGTTACACGAAAAACGCTGATAATTACGGGTAAGCTGCAAAGGTGATCCACAGATGCAACAATGCGTTAAGCAAGGACGAAAACCTGCCATGCTATATGCTTTCAACACATACGCAGCAGCAATCCACCAACTTTGTTGTGACGACGTATGTACAATAGCGTGTAACGCAGCATGCGTAAGTGCATAAAATTTTTCAAATGCAAGATCTTCTTGAGCAAGGTGCTGTGCAAGATCTCCTACGATGCTTGAGGTAAGCAATTTGGTGTAATCATTGCGATTTGTTTCTTTAAAATTTACGGGCAGCGCTTCGGTAAGCTGTGCTAATTGTGAAGTAGCACGTGCGGAATAGCGGATAGTAGCATACAGCTCAATGGCATGAGCAAACACGCTTTGCGGCTTGCGTGCACCTTTGGCAACCATACTGATAAGCGATCCGTCTTCACAAAGAATGGTAATGATCATGTCAGTTTCTTTGAGTTTCGTTCGCTTAAGTACAATGCCACATCCGCTGATATAACGCTGTTGCTTAGACATAATTCACCACTTCAAAGTACGTACGTACCCATAAAAATAACGTATGAGCATGGCGCGAATTGCAAGCGTTTGAGCCATTACGATACCGAAAGCAGTTTATTATGAGCATCAAAACTTAACGTAAGCGTTACGTCGCGACTTTTCAAAAATACCGATTCGCCGAGGATAGTTGCATAAGGCTGCGCAGCAACGTTTGCTTTTACTTTATTGGCTCCACTATACGTTACTTGACGAACTTCGTTTATTTTATACGGAATACCGCCTAATTTTATCGTTGAGCCAGATTTAAGCTGCTGCTTTGCAAGTGCAACCAGTTCAGTACCGCGATATTTAACTGCTTTTAGCGTTACAACGCCACCAGAATGCAACTTTTCGCCTGCTGCAGGATCGCTTGAAACAACATGCTCTTTTTCGGGAGCATCGGTATATGTGTAGCTAATGTCGTACTTATAACCAGCAGTTTTGAGAACATCGCTTGCTTCTTCAACCGATTTATTCACTACATCAGGAACAACATACGGCGCAGCAAGTGTTAAGGTAATGGCACCATCAGCTGGTAGTTGCGTATTCGCATCGGGGTGCTGTTTGATGACACTTCCCTCTTCTTCATCGCTTGGAATACTCTCAACACGAATAGCGGTATAGCCATATGAAGAAAGCTGCTGCTCGGCGTCGTGTTGAGATAGTCCTTTTACATCAGGAACAATACGCGCACGTGCAACGACGAGCGTTACCACAGAGCCTTTTTCAAGACGCTTTGACGCAGCAGGGTCACTTCGCAAAACGACATCATGTGCATCATCTGAAAACTCATCAGCAAACGCAACTTCAAAGCCTGCATCCTTTACAATTTCAGCAGCTACATCGGGCGTTTTACCTGATACATCGGGAATGGGCTTTCCTCCCCACAACGACATCGCATACGTAATCGTGACAACACACAGCATGACTGGCACCAACACAGCGCTAATAAGTAAGGCACGTTTTGTACCAGCAGAAAGTGGTGCGCGCTTACGTACGGTGTTTTCTGCAATATATTCCTTTGTTTCAGAAACTTCATCGGTATGAATGGCAGGCATTTGCATAGTTTCGCCGCCTGTGGCAAAACGTGGCTGCGTAATATCAGCCACACGACGAGTTGAAACGTTATCATCGGTAAAATCTTGAAAGCCGTAGCCTGATTCTGTTAATCCTGATAAGTCAATTTTTTGCGTCAGTTGAGCATCGGATGCTACATGTGGTGTTGACGCTTCACGTACTTTATCGGATGATGGTGTACTTGTTTGTGCTTGATCAGCACTTTGAATATGCTCGTGTGGATGCTCAGGAGAAGTATCAGCACTATCCGCTTCATTGTGTGGCACGTAAGAAGAACAAGCTGCAGAAGTGCTATTGGCATCATCAACTGTTGTCACAGGTGCAGAAAAAACATCTGGATTGGTACTTTCAATATGAGATGCATGTTCGTGTTCTTGAGTATCAGATACCCGTGAGGTGTGCGCATCAAACGTATGAGATGCTTGAGCTGGCTGAGATGTATCGCAAGAACGAGAACGAGCGTTTTGCTCCAGATCTTCGACTTGTGATTCATCTTGTACATTATCTGAGGCATACGAGTGCTCATAGAGCAATGCGCCGCAACCGTCACAATAACGAGCATCGTCTCTATTTTCACGATGGCAAAGAGGACATTTCATGAACACTCACGCTCCTTATCTACTAGCGCTATTGTATATGAAAACGAGTAATGCTAACAAGTGACAAACGAAAGCTTCTGCAGTTTTACAGGCTGCCACTTTCCGCGTTTTTAGGAGCCATCTACGCGCATTCAATGCTGGTTTTTGCTCCTTGACTCCTTGTTCTAAGCGGTTTCTTTGCGCCTGTTATGCGCCTTCGCCATAGCCAAACCGCTCAATACAGCTTGCATCACGCCGCCAATTTTTCTTAATCTTAACGCGCAAATCCAGAAAAACTCGTGTTCCTAATAAGCGTTCAAGATCTCCTCGTGCTTCAATACCAATGCGCTTAATAGCACTTCCACCAGCACCAACTATCATGCCTTTTTGTGACGCGCGCTCAACATAAATAATTGCGTACAGTGACGTAAGATTTTTCTTTTTTGAAAACGACATCTCTTCAACCATCACACCAATCGCATGAGGCACTTCATCACGAAAGCTCCGCAAAATTTTCTCGCGAATAAACTCAGCAACAATAACTTCTATCGCTTGATCGGTTTTCATGTCATCGGGAAACCAGCGCGGACCTTCAGGCAAGTGATCTTGAACGCAGTGCACAAAGCGATCGACAGAATCCTTGTCAAAAGAGCTTACAACAGCAATATCGTCCCAGGTAGCAAGGGCGCGTGCAGCTTCAATTTGATGCGAAATTTCTTCTTCTGTTGCACAATCGGCTTTAGAAATCACAAGCACTTTGGGAACAGATATGTTTTTCAACTGGTCGATTACCCACTTATCGCCGCGCCCACATTCCTGATGAGCATCAAGAAGCAATGCGATGCAATCGACATCCTCAAGCGCCTTCAGCGCTGATGTATTCAGATGCTCTCCCAAAACATCGTGCGGTTTATGCAAGCCAGGTGTGTCGACCATAATCATCTGGAAACAATCGGTTGTAAGAACAGCACGAAAACGATGGCGTGTTGTTTGCGCTGTTGGAGATGTAATAGCAAGCTTGGTTCCCATGATCGTGTTAAGCAAGGTCGATTTGCCAACATTCGGACGACCGATAAAACACACAAATCCCGAGCGAAACGCGGGTGTTTGTTGCGTATAAGATTGAGATGTATTTTCTTCATGACACGATGCATCATGCTGCATACTTTGCTCCTCTTTTTCCTGGTGAAAAGTGCACGCATGAGCCTTATGACCCGTATCGGATACGTGAGAAGTGCTCGGTAGAGAATTGGTTGAAGCGTGCATAAAACTTCCTTTGTAACGTATAAAGCAGTTTACACTACCAAACGTAGCGTAGTATATCGTTTTTGCTCGTCATGGGTATATTGTGCGGCGGTAGTACTCATGGCGTATAGCGTATACCTTAATGCAAAATATGAGGAACAAAAATAAGAAGCCCTATTATAAGCGAAAAGAACGCTGCTACCAATACACTCCCAGCAGCAGCATCTTTTGCGATACGTGCCAGTTTATGGTAGCGCGCTGTTGCTAAATCAACGCAGGCTTCAAGTGCTGTATTCATGCATTCAAGTGCGCAAACAAGTGCTATACACACCAGACATACGCACCACTCCCACATTGATAAAGAAACGATAAAACCTGCTATAAGCACGATAAGCGCACACCCAAGATGAATTTTCATATTCCGTTCGTGAATAATGCAGTAGAGAATACCACGTGCCGCTACATAAAACGCAGTGAGCAACGACTGTGAACGCACGTGCTTGACGGGCGATAGTGTGCTTGAAGGCGCATTCGCTGTGCTTTCAAACACACGCGCACATTCTGGCGATGCCACATCCGCCGCAGTTTGAAACGCTCGAGTGCGGTCATGCGAAAACACGCTTGCACCATCTTCATGCACCGTGTTCCTATCCAAAAGCGTATTTGGCGCTTCACCAGTTTTTTCTTGCTGTGTTGGATGCGTGTTCATAGCACTCATTGTCCGTAGACACTACCGAATAAACGGACGCTTATAGAATGCAGATAAGATGTCGCGTTCGCGCTGCTCCATAACAAGAGCTTCATCTTCTTTCATATGGTCGTAGCCACATAAATGCAGCAGTCCATGTACAATAAGCAAACTCAGCTCATCGGTAAATGTGGTGCCGTATTCCTTCGTTTGCTCAAAACACACATCGGGCGCGATAATAACATCACCCAGCTCAAAAAGCTCGTCAGTGGGCCCAAAATCACCTGTTGTATCTTGAGCATCACATTCAAACGACAACACATCAGTTGGTCTATCAATGCCACGATAGCGCTTGTTTAAATCGTGAATAGTATCATTATCGACAAAACTAATGGAGACTTCTGTATTTTCAGGTAGGTGCTCTTGCTTCATAGCAAACAGCGCAAGCGCTTCAACATCAACGAAATCAAACACATCTCCACGATGATTGCACGCAATATGAACTTCCATATATACTCCTCATCTGCATATACATTAGTATCTTTACAACGTATTTCGCGCTTTATTATACTGCTCGCGCAGCACAATAGGAATTAAATCGCCTTTGCTCGAGTAGAGCGGGCGTGGAATTTCATGATAGCTATCGGTAAGCGCTGTATCATTTTCAACTAATACCAGCTCCTTTGTGCCAATGCGCGCATTAAAATCGGCTTCAAACAATTCCTCAGAGAGAGCACGAAGTATACTTGCCCGCATACGCTTAAGCGGCTCAGGTACTTGATTAGGCATATGGGCAGCTGGCGTTCCCGAGCGAACAGAATACGGAAACACGTGCAATTTACAAAATTGAGCAGCGCGAATAGCGTGCACCGTAGCATCAAAATCGGCATCCGTTTCCCCCGGAAAGCCAACAATAACATCCGTTGATAACGCAATTGATGGCATCAACGAGCGCAAACGTGCCACAAGATCTAAATACGTTTCAATCGAATAATCGCGCTCCATCGCTTCTAAAATACGCGTAGAGCCCGATTGCATAGGCAGATGAAGATGCCTGCAAATACGTCCTTTATGCTGCGCCATCAACTCAATAAGTTCATCATCAATATTTTGTGGCTCTACACTCGATAAACGAAAACGAAGCGGTGCTTGATCGCTGCTATGTATATCGGCGGTAAGCTCAAGCAATTTTTCTAGCAAACGCGCAAGTGTAATGCCTTCATAACAATAGGATCCAGTATTGATACCCGTAAGAACAATTTCACGCACTCCTGCTTGTGCGTAATCGAGCACTTCATCAATAACGTCGTACGCATTGCGCGATGTTGCTTTCCCACGAGCAACATGAACAATACAAAACGTGCACGCGTGATCACACCCATCTTGAATTTTAATACTCACACGCGTACGAAAATGTTCACCAACGCGCTGTGGACGCTGTGGCAGGCTTACGCCGGTGTCTGGCGTGCCGTGCTCCAATTCATCAGAAAAATAGTGACCATCCAACTCTTTTACGAGTGAAGCTTTAGGAATTACTTGTACGCGTGAATCAATGTCTGAAAATTCAGATGGATGAAGTGCACTTGCACACCCTGTTACCACAACGTGCGCGAAGCAATTATGCCTAAGCGCACTACGTGTTGCTTTGCGTGCTTTTTTATCGGCTTCTCCTGTAACAGTACACGTATTAATAACTACTAAATCGGCTTCATCAAGCGCAGACAACTCAGCACCTCGCGTCAAAAAAAGAGCTGTTAGTTGGTCTGACTCAACCTTGTTTACCTTACAACCAAGGTTAATAACGTGAAACTTCACACAAGCTCCTAGTTAAACACGTCGCGCAATTTTTCAAGAGGGCTGCGACAGTCGCTAATAGTTTCTTTTCGAAGTGCAGCAAATTGTTCGAGTAATTCACGTTGCTTCTTATCGAGTTTTTTCGGTATAACGATACCAATATGGATAAACAAATCCCCGCGCGCCTCACTTCTAAAACGAGGCATACCATGGCCTTTTGCACGAACGACTTGACCGTATTGACAGCCCTCAGGAACGTTGAAGCTTACAATTTCATCGGGCATAATACCCTCAATGGTCATTTTGCTGCCCAAACTTGCTTGAACCATAGATACATTTGTTTTAACGTGAAGATTATCGCCATCGCGCTCAAAGAGCGTGTCATCTTCAATGCGACACGTAACAATCAAATCGCCTGAATGAGCACCGCGCAAGCCAGCTTCGCCAAAACCACTTAAGCGCAGCTGCTGAGAATCACGAATACCAGCAGGAATTTCAACCGTAACTTTTTGACGATCGGGAACGCGACCTTGTCCATCGCATTCACTGCATGGCTTGTCGATAATACGTCCACAGCCACGACATTCTTTACACGGGCTTGTTGTTTGCATATCACCTAAAAAGGTACGCTGGACACTTACAACACGTCCGCTTCCATTACAATGAGGACACGTAACTTCTTTGCCATTTTCACCTAAGCCGCTTGCATGGCATTCAGGACAGGGCGATAAACGATCGTACACAATTTCTTTTTTAACGCCACATGCAACTTCTTTTAGCGTTAAGCGCAGGCCAACTCCCATATCACGCCCTTCACGGCGTTGCTGAGCATTCATGCCACCATTAAAAAACGTACTAAAGATGTCACCCATGCCGCCAAAAATATCATCAAAGCCGCTAAATCCGGCACTCTCTGATGCTGCTGATCCAGGAATAGTGCCAAAACGATCGTACGCTTGGCGCTTTGAGGAGTCTGATAACACATCATATGCTTCATTAAGTTCTTTGAACTGCTCTTCTGCACCTTCCGAAGAATTAACATCGGGATGCAATTTACGTGCTTTTGAGCGAAATGCTTTCTTAATTTCGCTTTCAGATGCATCGCGATTAACTCCCAGGATCTCATACAGATCTTTTGCCATAAACGAGCGGCCTCCTTAGTATTGGCACGTATTATGAATAATCGTACATACCATAACGATATACACTATCTTTCGTATTAAAATACTATTGTGCATCATTAAGCGCTTGAATAGCACTTTGCACCGCTTTGATTACCTTACTGTAATCAAGCCGTGTTGGTCCAATAACTGCAACAACACCTGCGTTATCTCCGCTTCCATAGCGTCCTGTTACTACTGAAACACCTGAAAGTGCGTCTTGTTTATTCTCGCTACCTATGCTCACTTGCAAGGTATTTGTGCACTGTGTCTGATTATGGTCGAGCATCTGGAAAAGCACGGTATCGTTTTCAAGAATTTGCATAAGCGGCACAATGCTTGCAGTGTCGCTAAATTCCGGTTTTTTAGCAAGACTTGACATACCTACACGATGCGATCGAGGTGCGGTTTTCTCATCGTGCAAGCATAACAGCACTGCTTCTAACACCTGTTGTTCAATACTCGTACGAATTATTCCCCGTTCATAAAGTATATGAAGATCGCTTTCCCTAAAATCATTACACGTATGTCCTACCAGAATGTTATTAAGACGCTCTTGCAATTCGCTCAGTTCTTGCGCAGAACACTCACATGAAAGCTCGATGTGCTTGTTTAAAACCTTACCATTTTTTGTAACAACAACAGCAACAATATGGATATCACTGAGCGCAACAAGCGTAAGTTGCTGTATAGGAGACTGATCGGCTTTCGGCTCGTATACAACCGATAAACAATCAGTAAAACTACTTAACGCACTCGAAGCTAATTCCAGCTTTTCGTCAAGTTCAAGCGCTTTGTTCTTCAAGTGTTGAATAAGAGCTGGAGAAGCGCTCGACTCTTGTAAAACACCTGATGCGATAAGGTCGTTTACAAAAGCACGATATCCTCTATCAGTAGGAACACGTCCTGCAGACGTATGCGGCTGTGAAATATACCCCTCATCTTCAAGGAATGAAAGTTCATTTCGGACGGTAGCAGGGCTTACGCCTAAACGGTAGCGTTGTGTGAGCGTGCGAGAACCCACAGGAAGTGCCCATGAAACGTATTCTTCAATAAGAAGTGCTAAAACACGTGCACGTCTATCCGATAACACTTGTCCTCCTTTCCTTGTAGACTCCTACGATTGCAATGCCATTCTAGCAATTGTCCAAGACGAGTGCTAACGAAGCAAGAAATCTCCTAAAAACTTACGTTTAAGGATACGTGTTACAAGTGCGTACAAGCAGTGGTGGTATCTTCAACAACGTGTTTTGAATGCAGATGAAACCATGGAAAATGCTTATGTGTTGAGATACATGGAAAAGAGAGAGTATGAAATCAGGTATAACGGTAATGGTGCGCTTACATACAGACACAACAGATACATACGCTAACAAGCTATTTACAAAGCGTTGTAAGGAGTACTGCTATCGAGTAAAGCGCTAAAAATTTCATTACCACACAACCAACCGCGCTCAGTGGGGACAAAGCGTCCGTTCACATGCGCACACAAGCCACGTTCTGCAAGTTCATCAAGAATTGCGCGCACGCGAGGAACAACGCTGCATGCTTCCTGAACAAATGCATCGCTTAAGCCGCACGACATACGCATACCGAGCATTGCATCTTCAGCATAGCGCTCAGCAAGCGTAAGCGAATCGATGCACACGCGATCATTCGCTTTCTGCAAAAAGCGCTTGCGGCCCCAGGAGCCTTGCTGCATGCTCACACTTCCCTCACCTAAGCCTAAGTAGCTGCGCGATGTCCAATACGCGCAGTTGTGTTCACACTCAAAACCGCGCTGCGCATAACTTGCTACTTCATAGCGATGAAAACCATTCTCTGTTAACAAGGCTTCTGCAATAAGCATATGACGTGCAGCTACATCATCATCAACATCGGGCATACGGCCTTGCGCTACACGCATTGCAAATGGCGTATTATCTTCTATGCTTAAAGGATATACGCTTATGTGTGTGATACCCAAATCTATTGCACGCTGAACACTGTGTGAAAATGATTCGTCACTTTGACCTGGAATTCCACACATAAGATCGATGCTTACCTTTGATACAGAGCGCTGTGCTATGCAGATAGCATCCTGCGCACGGCGCGCCGTATGAATGCGTCCAAGCAGCGATAAAATTGTATCGTCAAAGCTTTGAACACCCAAAGAAACGCGCGTAACACCACGGCTGGAGAGTACCTGTAACAGCTGGTCAGTTAAACTTTCGGGATTTGCTTCAAGCGTACATTCCAACGGATGATGCTTCAAATCACACAGATCAAAGAGCGCATCAAACACGCGCACTAAACGTTCAAGTCCCAAATAGCTGGGCGTTCCACCACCAACGTAGATTGTCTTAAGAGTGTCAAGTTCACCACGCTTAGCATGCTGATACAGCGCGTCTATAAGCGTTTGCGTGTACGTATCCATTGCTGGATTATCGGGCGCACTCGCACGCGTTTTGAAATCACAATAAGCGCAGCGCTTCGCACAAAACGGTACGTGAATGTACAACGCTTGATACGCATCGCTTACATCAGGCGCGTTCATCGCATGTCTCGCTTGTAACGTGTTCGTTTTCGTGGGCACGTTCGTGAACAGGCGCAGGTGCGCTTTCAGGTGTGGGCGCGGGAGTGGATGCAGAGTGTTTTGCTGTCTGTAAACAAACGGTGCTTGTCTGTTCTGAGGTGGAAGCTAGCTGACATTCAAGTTCGTCAAAAACATCCAGATAGTCTTGAAGCGTTAAGCAAGAACAAATGCGAGCGCGCGCATGCGTTGCACCAGGTAATCCCGATACATACCACATAGCATAGCTGCGCATTTTTTTCAGTGAAAAGTCAAACTGAGCAAGCATACGTGCATGAGTACGCGCACATTCAAGGCGTTCAGCAGGTGAAACGTACACATCGTGCGGAATATCTATTCCGCTGCGGTACGCATCTATTGCATTGCGAACACTGCGAAACACCCATGGATTTCCTTGTGAAGCGCGTGCAATCATAATGCCATCGCAATTCGTTTCTTTATACAGAGCAATTGCGTCAGCCCCGCCACGAACATCACCATTTCCGATAACAGGAATCGATACCGCCGCTTTAACACGCGCAATCGCAGCACGTGATGATACTCCCCGATACATCTGTTGCGCATAACGCCCATGAACCGTAAGTAATGAGGCGCCTGATTGCTCCATACGCTGGGCAAATGACACGCATGTTTCACGATCAAGGTAATAGCCACGACGAAACTTTACACCAACAGCGCAGCTTACACTATCACTCACAGCGCGCACAATGCTCGCAGCACGCGCAGGTTCTTCCATAAGCGCACTTCCGTCACCCTTGCTTACAATTTTTCGGGCAGGACAGCCCATATTGATGTCAATATATGCCAAATGAGTTCCAAGATGCTCCTGTACAAAAGCAGCTTCGTGAGCCATCACAGAAGCGTCATGTCCAAAAATTTGCACCGCAACATACGGCTCATGTGCGCCAAGGGCAATTAAGTCGAGCGTCTTTTCGCTGTGATATTCAAGGCCTTTCGTAGACACCATTTCCGTATACGCTAAAGACGCACCTGCTTGCAAAGCTAATTGACGATACACAACATCACTCACGCCTGCCATCGGTGCACATACAATCGGATAGCAGGCAAAAAAAGCCTCAAAATCAAACGGCTTTGGCTCTGATGCGTACCGAGCATCTGATGCTTGGTGCGCACTTGCACATGAACAATCAACATGCGTCATGTTAGTTTGCATAGACGGATTTTGTTGTTCTGAATATAAAGGTATGTCACGCGCTGAAACGCATGCGCAGGAAGGCGCACTATTCGTATGTGCATTTTCAAATCTTGACATTCAAATTCGCTTTCTGGTAAATCTTCAACGCTGTTAGTTATCCACTTTAAGAATTGCCATAAACGCTTCTTGAGGTACGTCAACATTGCCGATACTTTTCATGCGTTTTTTGCCTTCTTTTTGCTTCTCAAGCAGTTTTCGTTTGCGCGAAATATCGCCACCGTAACATTTTGCAAGAACATCCTTGCGCTTAGCACGAACAGTTTCGCGCGCAAGCACACGCCCGCCAACAGCTGCCTGGATGGGCACTTCAAACATCTGACGTGGAATAATATCTTTAAGTTTTTCAGTAAGAATGCGTCCTCGCTCGTAGGCTTTGTCTTTATGGATAATAAACGACAGCGCATCGACTGGTTTTCCAGCAAGCAAAATATCAAGCTTCACTAAGTTGCTGGGCTTATAGCCAAGAAATTCATAATCAAGCGATGCGTAGCCTTTGGTGCTCGATTTCAACTTGTCAAAATAGTCCATAATAAGCTCGGAGAGTGGCATTTCCCACACAAGTTCTACTGTTGTTGGCGAAAGGTAATTCATCGTAATAAATGTTGCACGCCGCGACACGCTTAAATCCATCACAGCGCCCACGTAATCGGGTGGTACTAAAATTTTAACGGTTAAATAGGGTTCTTCAATCTGTGCGATTTCACTTGGATCAGGCAGTTCCTGAGGCGAATGCAGGCAGATACACTCCTTATTGCGCAAATAGACTTTATACTCAACAGAAGGTGCTGTTGCTAACAAGTTCAAACCGAATTCACGCTCAAGCCTCTCTTCAATGACTTCCATATGCAAAAGACCTAAAAACCCTACACGAAACCCAAAGCCAAGTGCATGTGATTTTTCTTGTTCCCACACAAGTGCAGGATCGTTTAACGACAACTTCTCTAAAGCTTCACGCAAGGGTTCAAACTGATCGCCTTCGATAGGAAATAAACCCACAAATACCATCGGCTTAACATCACGGTATCCAGCAAGTGGCTCGCTTGCTGGTGTATCAAAATGCGTAATGGTATCGCCTACTTTCACAAGCGATACGTCTTTAAGCCCGGTAACAACAAATCCAACATCACCCACATTAAGTGATGGAAGCGAAAGTTCAGCAGGAGTTTTGACACCCAAATCTTCAATTAAGGCATCGTTATGAGTTGCCATAAATTGAATATGATCGCCTTGCGACAAATATCCATCAACAACACGAACAAAGGCAATAACGCCACGATACGGATCGAAATACGAATCGAAAATAAGCGCACGCAATGCAGCGTGCTGATCGCCTTGAGGAGGCGATACATTGTAGACAATAGATTCAAGTAAGTCTTGTACACCCACACCTGTTTTTGCAGAACAAAGCACAGCGTCTTGTGCTGGAATTGCAAGGGCTTCCTCAATTTGAGCTTTTACACGTTCAGGTTCGGCAGCAGGTAAATCAATTTTGTTAATGAGCGGCACAATATCGAGATTGGCATTCATAGCCATCATTGCGTTAGCAAGTGTTTGCGCTTCAACACCTTGTGTTGCATCCACAACAAGCACAGCACCTTCACAAGCAGCAAGCGAGCGTGACACTTCGTAGGTAAAGTCTACATGACCTGGAGTATCAATAAGATTAAGCTCGTATTCCTTGCCATCATGAGCCGTATATAATACCCGAACAGCCTGGCTTTTTATGGTAATGCCTCGTTCGCGTTCAATATCCATGCTATCAAGAATTTGCTGTTGCATATCACGCTTTGCAACACTGCCGGTAATTTCAAGAATGCGATCAGAAAGCGTAGATTTTCCATGATCAATATGCGCAATAATCGAAAAATTACGTATGCGTGAGGGATCATGAGCTGTTGAAGTTTGTTCTTTACGTGGCATGAATACTCCATCTCGTTTCTAGGTCGATTACCTGCGCATAACATGTATAATAAATACTACCATCGATGGAAAACCACCGATTGCTTAGAGCATATACGCAACCGTATTGCTAACAGCGTTCTATAATGTACCAAAGATTTCTGTGCTAATTATAGATAAACGATAAAGAATTACGGAAATATAAGCTACATTATTGAAAAAATATGTTAAAATTTTTGAGTTTTCGGTAAGAAACCCACGTTTTATGGAGGATTAGAGTGGCGAACATTAAGAGTCAAAAGAAACGCATTATCACCAATGAAAAAGCACGTTTGCGCAATCGTGCCGTGAAATCGGAGCTGAAAACTGCAACACGTCGAGTACGCGAAGCAGTTGCTGCTGGCGCAGGTCAGGAAGCATACCGTGCAGCTTTAAGCGCATGTCGCTTGTTAGATAAAGCTGTATCTGCTGGAGTTATTCACAAAAATCAGGGTGCTAATCGCAAATCGGGTGTTATGCTTCTTGCAAATACCATCGTAAGCCAAGCCGATCGCGATGCTTATGTAAAACCCGCAAAAGCTGAAAAGAAAACTGGCACCAGCAAGGCCGATAAAAAGGCAGCTCGCGCAAAAGAGCAAGAACAAGCTAATAAGGAAAAAGCCAAGCGTGTTGCAGATCACAAAAAAGCTGTGAGTGCTGCTGCAAAACGCAAAGCAGCTGAACCTAAACAGGAAGAGGAAGCTGCCGGTGAGGCTGAATAGCCTGCATTGGTGTATTATTCCCCACTCATTTTGGTCTCTTACGTTTACTAAAAAGCTCCTGGTGCGCAGGAGCTTTTCTCATATAAACTACGAGGCACAAAACACTGCGTAGATCGTGCTTTAGCCTACGTTATATAGAATGTAGCGTGCGCGCACCGTTATTGCACTACGCACCATGCTTATAAGCACTCTTGATACGCTGTAGCAGTATCTCTTATGCCTACGACAACGATGTAACTTCATAGCCTGCTTCAACGATAGCGCCGCGCAGCGTATCATCACTTACATTAGCACTGCATTCTATCTGAGCATTTTTATGTTCAAGACTTACTTCAACCTTTGTTACGCCATCAAGTGCTTCAAGCGCTTTGGTAACATGCGCAACACAGTGACCACACATCATTCCTTCGATTCCAATTGTTTTCTGCATAATAGTGCTCCTTTCATTATGATTAGCGCGCTTATGGGCGCCTGTGGTAGTACTTACAACACATGATAATGCAATCGGCTCAATATGAACATCGACACGTTGCATAGTGTCGCGTGTATTATTTGAAGTGCTTCGCGCAGGCTTAAAGCGACGTAAACGAAGTGCATTACTTACGACGCACACCGACGACATGCTCATCGCAGCAGCTGCAACCATCGGATTTAACACGAATCCGATGCCGCTTAAAACGCCTGCCGCTACAGGGATACAAAGCGCGTTATAGAACAATGCCCAAAATAAATTTTGCTTAATAATTCGCATTGTTGCGTGCGAAAGTGAAAGCAGTGTTACTACATCAAGGACAGAACTGTTCATTAAAACAGCGTCGGCGCTCTCAATAGCAATATTTTTGCCAGCGCCAAGAGCTATACCAACATCAGCACGCGCAAGCGCTGCAGCATCATTAATACCATCGCCCACAAACGCACACGGCTGCTGAGCTGATACACGTTTTACATACGCATCTTTCTCAACAGGGCTTACCTGTGCTTGAACAGTAGCAATGCCTAGTTCTCGCGCAATGACGCGAGCAGTGGTTTCATTGTCACCCGTAAGCATACTACAATGAACATGGTTGCTTGAAAGCAATTGAACAGCTTGAACGCTTGATGGTTTAAGAGTATCAGACAAAGCAATCACACAACGTATCGACACACCATCGCTTAAGAACAGCGCTGTTTGCCCTTTATGCGCTAAACTCCAAGCGCATTCAGCAAACACAAGAATTGCTTCTAACTGGCATATATCATAATCCACACATGCAGGTTCATGCTGTATTTGTGCGAGAATTTCACTTCTATGATCATCCATGATGCTTTGCTTAGCTACTAACGAAGCCGAAAGCACATCCTGGAAAGCATCAACTGCATGTTCGGTGTTAGTCTCCCCATTCCCACACCTGCGTTCAACAGCATCAAACGCACTATCGAACGCGCGCTGCAGCGAATCAGACAGTGTAAACTTATTTCCTAAACGAATAACACTTCCTTGGTAGCTCGCTTGAACACCACTTGATTCAAGTACGGCGACATCGTTGAGCTGTTGCAGTTCAATATCATGCTCTTGCGCATAGCTCACAATAGCGCGTGCAAGCGGATGATTAGAAGCTTGTTCCATGCTTGCAATCAGACTGAACACGTCACGTGGCGTCTCGGATGGCAGATGATACAACGCACATACGCTTGGATTTCCTGTAGTAAGCGTTCCTGTTTTATCAAAGACAATCTCTCGAATATCGCTAGCACGCTGTAATATTTCTGCATTTTTAATAAGGATTCCCAGTTTAGCACCGCGTCCTGTAGCTACCATCAGCGCAGTAGGCGTTGCAAGACCTAAGGCACACGGACATGAAATTACCAATACCGATACTGCGTGCACAAACGCAGTATCAAGCGATGCGCGCACGATCACAAGCCATACGAGAAAGGTAATAAGACTAACAGCTAATACAAAAGGAACGAAATATTTACTAACCGTATCTGCAAAATGCTGAATGGGTGCTTTAGTTGAAGTTGCATCGTCAACAAGCTCGATAATACGTGCCAAAAGCGTATCGTTACTCGTTTTTTGGATGCGCATATGAGCAAAGCCCGAAACACACATACTGCCTGCAAGCACTTCGTCATCTTGCTTCTTATCGACAGGAAGCGATTCTCCGGTAAGTGCCGATTCGTCGCACGTTGCAAAACCTTGTACAATAACACCATCAAGTGCAATCGTTTCACCAGGGAAAACGGCAATAGTCTGACCTACCTGAAGCTGATCGACTGCACATTTTTGCTGCGTTCCATCATCAAGAATACGGGTAGCATACGTAGGCGCAAGCGCGATAAGCGAATTAAGTGCCGATGTTGTTTTTGCTTTAGCGCGCGCTTCAAAATACTTACCAAGAGAAACAAGCGTTAAAATCATCGCTGCAGATTCAAAATAAATAGCATGTGAACGATGAAGTGCCAAGTCAATATGCTGTGATCCTAAATACCACAACACGACAAACAGCGTGTAGAGTCCATAGATTAACGCACTACCAGCACCTAAAGCAACAAGTGTGTCCATCGTGGGCGATTTATGCAAACACGCTTTCCAGCCGCGTTCAAAAAAATGCCAATTGAGGATAACAACTGGCAATGCACATAGGAATTGTGCAAAACAGATAATGCCCACGAACGCAGGATCGTAAAACGCAGGCGGAAGTGGCAAGAAAAACAAATGACTTAAGCAGATATACAACAAAGGAATACTGAAAAGTGCCGATATAATAAGATGCGTGCGTTGCTGATGAAGCTGACGTGCGGCATCTGCGCTCGAAGAGTTAGAAGCACTTGAAGCGTTGCGTGCGTTTTGTGTGCCTGTCTGGGGCAACGCCGCGCTTTCTTGTACCCCCGTCGAGCACGACAAGCCCGCTGTGTTCACAGCACCGCAACACGCGGCATTACTTGACGCGTCCCCAGCACCTGCTTGATCGTATGCGCTGGTAGATGGTTTGTAATTAGTAAGTGAAAACGACTGTGCAGAAGATTCGCGAGCGCCTTGAAACTGCGTTGGATACCCAGCATCAGTCACAACGCGACATACTTCCTGCTGATCAAGGTCTGTATTGCTTCCTGTTATAAGCATAGTACCTTTAAGCAAATTAACTGCTACATCATCAACACCACGACAACTACGTGCAGCTTTTTCTACACGTGCTGAACAAGCAGCGCAACTCATTGATGCAACATTAAACTTCATTTGCATACGCAATCTCCTTAACCGTGTCTAGAACATATTCGCGAACACACCGTGAAACCACTATGCAAACTGCTAGTTAAAATTAAACAGCTTTTGAGCGATACGATACCCTGTCATACCTATTGCTCTTCCTGTTTTTCCTGGTAAATTCATACCAACGTTAACAATATTTTTGCGAATATGCGGATAAGTTACCGGCTGCTTTTCTTTCAAATACAACCACACGTCTTCAAGTTTTGCTAATGAATCGGTCGTATTGATCATGCGTAAAAATACCGAACAAATACAAAACATAATCGCAAGATAATTCTCCATATACTTACGCAACTTGGGATTAAGCGAAATTGTATCAAGATTAATGGTATCAATCATCAGTTTTGTTACACGAATATGCTGGTCAATACGCGATTTCATAATATCTTCGTTCACGCTTTGACCTTCACGACCAATAAAATAGCGATACATGTCAACATTAAAATAACGAATTGTTTTTACAGCGACTAAAGGCACATACACAAAAATATTGTCAACGTAAAAACAATGCTCAGGCAATTGAAGGTGAACATCATACAACAGTTGTGTACGATAAATTACAGAATGCATCAATAGATACTGGCTTGGGCGAAATGAATTGATATCACTCCAGGTAAATATCTTGTCTTGAGGAAACACATTCGTATAACCCATAGGCGTTTGGGTGTGCTCGTATACTTTTTCATACACATAGTTGCCAACAATTAAATCAACAGGATGTTCAGTTTCTGCTTGCTCGTAAATGAATTGCATAATAGTGCGCATCGATGAAGTATCAAGCCAATCATCAGCATCAACAACTTTGAAATACAATCCTTTTGCACGCTGTAAGCCCGCATTTACCGCCGAGCCATGCCCTCCGTTTTCTTTATGGACAACGTGAATAAGATGCGGAAAACGTTGCTGCCACTCATCTAATTTGCGAGCAGTTTCTCCATCAGTCGAACCATCATCAACCGCAATAATTTCAATAGACGCATCAAGAGAAGTATCAATAGAATCGTCACGAGAAGCTGAATTATTACCATGTATAGTGCCACTATTCGGTAAACTTTCATCATCTTGCCTATGAGGCGCAATGCATGCAGCCTTGAGCGCGCTTAACGTGTTTTGATTATGTAAAGAGTTGCTCTCACGTGGAGCGCAATCGGCAAATGATAACAGCGATTTCATACACGTATCAATATACGGAGCAGCATTATAACATGGGATAACTAAGGACAATACTTTCACGTTTTACCACGCAACTTTCTTACTCATCTATTGAAAAAAGCACTCTGTTGTAGCACAATATGGTAACTTAAATACAGGCGCTTACGCACATAATCCTCATAGAAAAGGCAACTCCACTATGACTTCATTCATCGATTCGGTTATCCAACAAGCCAAACGTCATACTATGAAAATCGTGCTTCCTGAGGGAGGCGATGCACGCATCGAAGCTGCAGCGAAACAAGCAGCTCACGATGGCATAGCAGACATCAGCGTTATAGTAACAAACGATGAAGAGAAAAAACGCTATGCTCATGATAATACAATAACACTCATTGACGCTGCTACATATGAACACCGTACGCAACTTGCACAAAAATTGTATGAGCTTCGTAAACATAAGGGTGTAAACACAGCACAAGCTTTTGAAATGCTAGAAAATCCACTGATATTAGCTATGATGCTTACCCGTGAAGGGGTGTTTGATGGCGTTGTAGCAGGTGCTGCTCATGCAACAGCAGACGTATTGCGTGCTGCGTTGCAAATTATTAAAACCGCACCTGGCACGTCACTTGTAAGTTCGTTTTTTATGATGACTTTGCCTGCAAACAGCCCTTTAGGCGAGCGAACCCTGTTATTTTCCGATTGTGGTTTAAATATTGAACCAACTTCAGACGAACTTGCCGCTATTGCACTTGCTTCTGCGCAATCATTTCAGCAGCTTACAAACACAAAACCAGTTGTTGCACTCCTTTCACATTCAACGCACGGCTCATCGTTGCAAGCATGTGCCACGCGTGTTGCAAAAGCGTGCACGCTTGCACACACCATGAATAGCACCGTAACGCTCGATGGAGAACTGCAACTGGATGCAGCGCTTATCCCAGAAATTGCAGCTTCAAAAGCACCACATTCAAGTGTTGCGGGGCGTGCAAACTGCCTTATCTTCCCCTCTATTGACGCGGGAAATATTGGCTATAAACTGGTTGAACGTTTAGCGGGCGCCCAAGCATTTGGGCCTATAACGCAAGGATTAGCAAAGCCAGTTAACGATCTTTCACGAGGATGTAGCGCACGTGACGTCTATGGTGTTATTGCTATAACAGCACTTCAAGCTCAACAAAAACGCTAAAGCAAACCTTTAAGCACGCAAATACACCTTTTCTGCGCTCTTTACCGCTCCTTGTACGGCTCCCTTAGCTGCTACTTTTGCTGCACAATACGTTTTGTATCAAGCGCAATCATCAGCTCTTCATTGGTTGGAATAACCAAAATACGAACTCGAGATGTATCGCTTGAAATCTCGCGCTCGCGCGTTTTTTCTTTATTACGCGATTCATCAAGCTGGATTCCTAAGCTTTGTAAATCGGCAAAGACCAGTCGCCGCATAATAGGACAGTTCTCGCCTACGCCGCCTGATAATACGATAGCGTCAACACCACCTAAAAGCGCAATATATTGTCCCACGTAGCGTTTGATAGAAACCGCAAACATCTCATAAGCTAATTTGGCACGATCATTTCCCTGTTCAGCAGCATCATAAACGCTGCGCAGGTCGTTGCTTACGCCCGACACACCTAACAAACCCGATTGCTTGTTTAAAATATCGTTCATTTCCTGGGGCGAAAGATTCTCGCGCTCCATAAGATACGTAACAATCGCAGGATCAATCGAGCCACAGCGCGTTCCCATCATAAGCCCCTCAAGCGGCGTTAAACCCATTGAAGTATCAAGCGCTTTGCCGTGGTTGATGGCTGTAATAGAAGCACCATTTCCTAAATGACAGGTAATAAGCTTTAAATCCCACATGTTTTTGTGCAGGAACTGTGCAGCGCGCTGCGCAATATAGCGATGTGACGTTCCATGTGCTCCATAACGGCGAATATCGTATTTTTGAGCAAGCTCATAAGGAAGAGGATACGTATGGTATGTTGGTGCAAGATTATGAAAAAATGCAGTATCAAACACTGCAACTTGTGGCGTCGATGGGAGAAGCTTTTGACATGCTTCTATACCCATAAGCGCTGCGTTATTATGAAGTGGTGCTAGTTCAGCAAGCTGGCGAATTTTATAAATAACATCAGGTGTTATGCGCGCCGATTGAGAAAAATATTTTCCACCTTGCACAACGCGATGTCCGATAGCGTCAATTTCGTCAAGACTGTTCAGGATATGCTGTTTGGGATCACAAATATGGTCAAGTACTACTTGAAGCGCTTCACTGTGATTACGCATTGGTGTTGAAATTACTACTTCTTCTGCATCGACACAATGAATATGATTAGCACCTTCATTACCAACGCGTTCGCATAAACCACGAGCGATAACGCGCTGCGTTTCTACATCAATAAGCTGGTATTTTAGCGACGACGATCCAGCATTTAGTACAAGTATATTCAAAAAATACCCCTTAAATATGTATTTATAAACGCAAAGACGCAACTAAGCTTACACAACGAAAAATTCAACGCACCACCACGTAAAAACTACGCACAATACAAGCTAACAACTGCACTAACGCGATGGATTACCGCTGTTCATCGGCGCACCACCAAGCACATGAACATGTAAATGATGCACGGTTTGTTGAGCATCGTCATTCGTATTAGCGATAACGCGAAAACCCCGCTTAGTTAAGCCTTTCATTTCAGCAACATGCGCTGCTGCTGAAAATACATCACCCAAAACAGCAGGCGGTACGCTGTCGGCAAGTGAGTCGTAATGTGTTTTTGGAATAACAAGTACATGAACTGGCATTTGCGGACTAATATCCTCAAATGCAAGCACAGAATTGCTTTCATATACCTTCTTGCAGGGAATTTCGCCTGCAATAATTTTGCAAAATAAGCAATCGTCATGTGACATACACACCACTCCTTCAAGCAATACTTACAAAATCATACGCCAGCAGTACAAAGGATATACTCCGTCTGCGCAAAACACATCATACCTGCGCATACACGCATAACACAATATGAACGCGTCTGTCTTACGAAAGTGTTGTATCGCGCTGTTTATCGTCTTCATTTACTTCAAGCTCATCCATTAAAGATTCAACTTTAAAAGATGCTTGTGAAAGGCGGTTTTTAAGACTTTTCAGCAATGCAACACCGCGCTCATACTGAGCAAGACTGTCCTCAAGCTCTAAGGTATTGCTTTCAAGCAGCTTTACAATCGTTTGAAGCTCATCCATTGCCTGACGAAAACTAAGCTCATCAACAGGAGTTATTTTAGTATCCATACCTATATCCTCTCTGGTATACCATTTCTACTATACGTGCTTTCCCTACTGGTACGCATAAAAGCGAACTGAGCATATGCAATAATCTCATAGAGACACAACTCTTACGAAGCAGTATGGGTTTTGCTTGCATCAGCTGGTAAAATATCGGTAACATTACAGGCAACAACACCATCTGAAAGCGTAATGTTTACTGAGTCGTGAGGCATTACTTGCTTGCAACTTTTAACTAACGCACCTGTTGACAGGCGCGTAATGCTATAGCCGCGTGCAATAACTTTCAAAGGAGACAAATCGTCTAAACGCGATGCTTGCAAAGCGCAAGCATGTTCTTCATGTTGCACAACACTACATGCAGCTTTATGCAAGGCTTGAACACCCAACTCACAGCGCTGCCTAGCTGCTTGCATATAAGAGCGAACACCCGACAACAATAACGCTTGGCAGCGCGTAAGCTCTTTTGAGTCTAAATCAAGCCCACTAGGAATTGCCGTCTTTAAGCGTTCGCGCAAAAGATCCAATGAGTCACTTTGCTGGCGCAGCGTATGCGGAAACGCGCTTGTAAGCGAAAATAAAGCAGCATCAAGGTTTTGAAACTCAGTTTTAAAAAGCTCTTCTGGAGCTTGAAATATAGGACGCGATGCAAATTTATCGAACTGAGTTGCAAAGCGTGCAAGCGAAACCTGTGACAGATGATGCAACCGGTTTAAAGCATCGGCAAATCCAGCGTATAGCTCCTCTTTTAAAGGAGTAACTGCTTCTGCTGCTGCGGTTGGCGTTGCTGCGCGCTTATCGGCAACCATATCGGCTATTGACGTATCAGGCTCATGGCCAATACCTGTTACCACAGGTACAGGGCATGAAGCTATTTCGCGTGCCAGCATTTCATCGTTAAACGGCATAAGATCGTCATATGAACCTCCGCCGCGCACGAGAAGTAACACATCAATGTTTGCTGAACACACACAACGCATCGCTTCAATAAGATGTGCTGGAGCATCAGAGCCTTCTACAGGAACACCTGCAAACACCATCGTTGTAAGTGGAAAACGCTGTGCAAGCGTACGGCGAACATCGTGAACTGCTGCACCACGCGGCGATGTTACAACACCAACGCGTGCAGGAAACAGCGGAATAGGACGTTTACGCTGTTCACTCATCAGACCTTCTGCTTGCAATTTTTTTGCAAGGTTTGCAACGCGCAAACGCAAATTGCCTTCGCCCGCAAGATTAAGCTGTGAGACATCAAATGACATGCGGCCTGTTTGCGCATAGCACGAAAAACGTCCCTGCACTTCCACGAGCGCACCAGCTGTCAGTGAAACACCGCTTGCCACGTAGCGATTATTCCACATAAGGCAGTTCAAAACGCCTTTTTCATCCTTGATTGTGAAATAAACAGCCTTGTAGCCGCGTTTTGCATTTACTTCAGATACTTCACCGATAATACGCAGCGAAACACCATTAAGCGTACGATTAACCACCTGAAGCGCTTGTGAAACACTGAGCGCACGTGGTGCACTATCCAATGACTGCGCCTCATCAGAAAAACCTGAAGCACCAAACGGCTGCGATGCATCGCTCGACGTATGATACGAATATGACGATCCGCGCGGCATTATTCTGCATCTCGGTTCTGAGTAAGCAACCACGCTAACTGCAATACTGAACTGAGCGCTGCTGCAACGTAGGTAAGTGCACAGGCGCGGAGCACATCAAACGAGCCTTTACGCTCGTCTTCAGGCAAAAATGTTGAATTCATATATACCATTGCACGCCTTGATGCATCAAATTCTACAGGCAGGGTAACTAAACTAAACAACACAACAATGGCGTACAGCGCAATAGCAGCTTGAACAAAACCAGCTATATTAAGCGCTACACCAGCTAAAAATATAAAAATCCAACCATTAGATGCAATATTTACAACAGGAACAATAGCACTGCGCAGTTGCATCGGTTTATAGCGCTGCGCATACTGATACGCGTGTCCACACTCATGACAAGCGGTAGCGGTAGCGGTAATACTGCGTGAATCGTATACAGAAGGAGACAGCGTAACACTATTTGTTTGGGGATCAAAAAAGTCTTGCCCTTCTTCCCCACGATGAATTTCTACATCGCGGATATCATAATATGAGAGCATTTTGCGTGCACATTCTGCACCGGTAAGGTTAGTACTAATAGGAATATCTTCATAGTGACGGAGGCGGTTTTTAACATACATCGAGGCAGCAAGCCCCAACAATACGGTTACTCCAACAAGCATCCAATAATTAAATGGCATAGCGATAACCCTTTCTCAATCGATATGTCGGAAGCTTATTATAGCGAACATTTACGAGTGTTGCGCACTCAGATGCGTAAGTGAAACCTTATTGTTGTGAATAGAAATACTAATTTTGCCATGGAGCGCATCAAGCAGTTCAAGACCGATAAGCGAGCGACGCCATCCATGCATACAGCGGCATAAATCGAAGTGTCCACGCGCTAAATTCACCAAATCGCTGTGCGATGCAAGGGTCTGAAATGCAATGTTGTTCTCCTCAGCACGCAGACGCACAATGCTTGAAAGCACATCAATGATACCATCAACGTTGGGTTCAGAATGACGGGATGAACGCTCAAGCTCAGGCCACGTGGAAGGATCCATCTTCCACACTTTTTGCACGCGCGCGATAAGTTCACGCGCTTCAGGCACAGTAATTTTGCGCTTGATGCCACGTACCATAAATAACTCATCGATAGAATATAAATTACGGCGCGCTGCTTCTACAATTTGTTCATCAGTAAGCACCCACTTGCGAGGCAGATTACGCGCACGCGCTTCAGTTTCACGCCATGCCGCCAATTCACGCGCTGCGGCAAGTGCTTTGCGATTAAGTGACGATCCATGTGCAAGATGTCGATAGCGTGTAAAAGGATCAATGACGTAATTTTCAAGATTAGCAAGTTCGTCAAAATCTTCATTTAACCAGTTCAAGCGACCACGATGCTCCAACTTTTGGTGCATTTGCGCATACATATCGGGAAGAAACAGCACATCTTCACGTGCGTAATTAAGTTGAGAGTCGCTCAGCGGTCGCAGCGACCAATCGGTAAATGCGTCTGACTTTTTGAGCTTTTCGCCACATAAAGCGCTCACCAAATTTCCATAGCCAATTTGTTGCGAATAACCTAACAATGCAGCGGCGATTTGCGTATCAAAAAGCGGTGCAGGAATAACGCCCAAATGGTCATATAATAGCTCGATGTCCTGGCGGCCAGCATGGAAAATTTTCATAATAGAAGGCGACGTAAACAGTGGTGCTAGCGCATCAAGAGAAGCTATGCGCAAAGGATCAACCAGTACGATTTCATCATCAGTAGCAAGTTGAATAAGGCACAATGTTGCATAATATGTTTTTTCGCGAAGAAATTCGGTATCGATTGCGAGCACTGATGAATGTGCTGCGCGTTGTGCAAAAGCAAGCAAATCGTCTTGAGTTTGAATATACATGCGTGTAAAACCTCGCTATACTAAGTACTGTCAGATGTATTTTAGCAAATACGCACGAGGAATGGTTCTATTGAAGCTACTTGTTGTTAATAACTTACAAGCGGGAGTTGAAGACGGCGCGCTCTTTGATTATCTGCGCTTTATCTCTAAAGATGCACAAGAAATTTGCTTGCGTAATACAGATGGTAGTTGTGACCTGCGCGAACTCCTACAAGGTGCTGAACGCTTTGATGCAGTTGTTGCATCGGGAGGCGATGGTACGATTGCAACTATATCTCACGCGCTTGCTGACACAAAAATCCCTATTCTCCCCTTTCCAGCTGGAACAGCAAACTTATTAGCCGATAACTTAAATAGCCCCATTGAACCCTTTGCACTTGCGCAAATAACAAAAAATATGAAAACACTTGATTTCGATTTAGGCGAAATTGTTGTGCAAGGAAAGCGTTTTGGCTTTGGAATAATGGCAGGTGCAGGCTATGATGCTACTATCATGCATGGGGCAAAACGCTCGAAGCAGCTGTTGGGAGCGCTTGCATACTTTCAAGCAGCAGTTCAAAACCCACTTCCAAAACGCTCACATATCAGCCTTGATATAGATGGCACGCATATTGAACGTGAAGCGTTGGGTGTTTTATTGGTTAATTTCTCAAAAATACAATTCGATATCACGCTTGTTCATGAGAATTTACCGCGCGATGGATCGCTTGATGTGATTATTCTTAAAGCGGAAAATGCATTTGGTTTGATACCTGCACTTATAGCTGGAATTTTAGACAGAGATGGTGAGTTTCCATCGCGCAGTGACGGGCTGGAGATTTTGCGTGGTCGCAATGTAACCGTGCATGCTGAACCACCTTTGCAAATTCAATACGATGGAGAAGTGCCTGGTTTAACGACGCCTTTCAGCGCGCATGTGCGAGACAAAGCAGTACGCTATATATTATCGCAACGAGGCTGGGAGCAATTTAGCGAAAAGGAAGCAACAAAAAGTAATTGCTCTTAAGCAGCATCGTGCGCGGGTTACATACTCGGAGCACACCTCACACCACTGGCAGGAAGCGATTACGGCATGAATAGGCTGATGAACTTAGGTGGATGGGTTGAATCTCGTACCGAACCTGAATGCAAAGGCTCCGTATATGCTAAGCGCATGAAGTAGATTATTATTCCTGCTTAGAATTAGTTTCTTTCTGTTTGCGCTGAGAGCTTTCTTCTTGTAAGTCATGCGAATGTACGTCATGCGAATGCTCTTTGAGATAGGCATTTTTTAGCACGTTATAGCGCATTTGTATGCATTCTAAAATTAAAGCAAATGCCATCGAGAAATACACCATCAGCTTCTCAACATGCATGCCTAACACTTCGATATGCGAGTTAATACCCAGCGAATCTAAGAACAACAATACGCCAATCACAGATATAAACACCAACGCAAGAATTTTCATCTCAACGTGCGTTTCAATAAAGTCAGAAATGACGTCGATGAATATCATCATGATCATAATAGCAATAAACACAGCTGCGATCATGACAAATAAATGGTCAGATAAACCTACAGCAGTAATGACAGAGTCGATAGAAAATACAATGTCCATCAGCATAATCGTTACTACAGCGCGCAGAAGTCCAATACGTTTTCGAACGTGAGGCTTCTCGTTTGGTGTGTGCTCGAATGCTTCTTTCAGCTCGCGTAACTGAAGCAGCTCAAGTACTTCCTGAATACCCTTAAAAATTAAATAGCCACCACCGAGAAATAAAATGATGTCTCGCACCGAAAAACCGTGATGGAAGAAAGGCACATCAATTTCAAAGAGGGGTTTTGATAGATGGGTTAAAAATGCTGCTAAACTTAAAAAAGCTGCGCGCATTAAAAAAGCGCCCGCCAAACCCACGTGGCGACCAATGGAGCGCAACCGCGGATCAAGCCTATCTGATGTAAGTGTAATAAAAACGATGTTATCGATACCAAGTACTATTTCAAGAAATGTAAGCGTTAAGAGTGTGATCCATCCTTCTGCGGTCGTAAAGATTGATAGATCAAACATGCAATTCCTTTTTAGAATACTGGATACAACACAAACATGGTGGGCGGTACAAGATTTGAACTTGTGACCTCTTCCGTGTCAGGGAAGCGCTCTCCCCCTGAGCTAACCGCCCGAAAAGCAAGGGGTATACTACGCAGCGTCTTTATACGTAGTGCCTTTGCAGTATACCCTAAGATAGCATTCTTTGAAAGGTTGATTCCGTGCTCACATGAAATACGTATTTTCAAATGAAGCATACGCATTAATCAGCTATAAAAACGAGCTGCATATCGCCACATGCGTGCGGCTGCTCAATGGTAATTTCATTTTGCTTGTAAAGCTCAAGCACGGCAAGAAATGATGCAACAATACGCTCAGGAGTTGCCTTGGCGCCTATAAAACTCCAAAATGACACGTGATTATCTTTTGACAGCCGTGTACGCAAACGAGTAATTGTCTCCGACAAAGGAGCACGAGGTTTACCAATGTGCTCTGAGCTTAGCAAAGCCTGTGTTTGACGATCAGCAACGCGCAGAATCGCTCGAGCAAGAACACTCTGATCACTTGCTTTAACGGCAGCATATTTCGCATACGGAAATTCGAGCGTACGCCCTATACGGCGCGCATGGATTCGCAAGCGCTGCACGCGTAATTCAAGCAGCGGGTCAATTGTGCTCCGTATATGAGAATATGTTAATAACTTTTCAAGAAGCTGGCAGCGCGCATCAAGTGGCTCAAGTTCTTCCTGTTCATCGCTTGATACATCAACGTGGCTTTCAGCATGATGCGGCAGTAAGCGAAACGCTTTCATCTCAAGCAAGCTGGATGCAATCGATAGAAAATCACTTGCAAGCTCGCTACTATACGATTCATCTATACTGTTATCAAGTGCTTCCCTCGCAGATTTATTATGCGCCGAGTCTTCCCTCTTGTTATGCTCACGTGCGTCATGAGAAGCTTCATCACGAGAAATGTCACTACTAAACATTATTTCATCAGGAATCGAACGTGCAGTATTCATAGCACTCAGATACTGAACAACAATATCGTCAAGAGAGAGCGCGCATACATCGATTTTATTTGAAACCACTAAACGCAGCAGTAAATCAAAAGGGCCGTCAAATGCATCGGTTCTAATACGCGGTGTGCTCACTATATCCCCTGCATAAATGGAAACAAAACACGACCTAAAGCGCGTGCAGTTACGTCAAAATAACCACTAAACAAATCAATATGCGCCACCTGCGGCAATACAATAACAACAATAATAAATACGGGAAAAGCATAGCGCTGAATAGCATAATACTGTGGCAAATACTGCTTAGGCATAATAAGTGCAAAAAGCGATGAGCCGTCAAGCGGTGGAACAGGTAACAAGTTAAAAAACATAAGGTATAAGTTTACAAATGCAAATAAAGGCAGATAGAGCGTAAAAAATATCGAGAAAATAGCATCGTTAAGCCACACGTTCAAAGGCGCATAGCTATACAGTACATACGCAATTGCTGCTGCAAGTAACGCGAGTAATAAATTCATGCACGGTCCTGCAATACCAACAAGAAAATCATCGCGGCGTGGGTTTTTAAAATTGTGAGGATTATAGGGTACTGGCTTTGCATACCCAAAAACTGGCATGTTAACTGCCATAAGCATTAAAGGCAACAGCACCGTGCCAAAAGGATCAATGTGGTTAAGCGGGTTAATTGAAGTACGTTTACGCTGGTAAGCTGTAGTATCACCCAAGCGTTTTGCCATAAGTGCGTGCCCCATTTCGTGAAGCACAATTGCTGGCACAAATGAGAGCAATGAACAGACAATATAAGGAACAGAAAACATAGTCACCTCATGCGAGAAACCAACAGATATCTCAGACGTATTTCAAAGCAGTATACCAAAAAGACGCTCCACGCAGAGTGCATACGAGCGTCTTTCTGAATTAACATGCTATTGAGTAAGCGCCAAGGCACTACACATTACTTAAAAAAGCCTTCGTAATTGTGCATCTTAAGTTGGCTTTCCATTTTCGTCATAGTATCAAGTGCAACGCCAATCATGATGAGGATAGACGTACCACCAAATGCTTGTATCAACTGGTTGTTCGTAAAGTAAAACAAAATCGAAGGCACAATGGCGATAAGAGCAATAAAAATACCCCCGGGCAGCGTAACACGGCGCAACACATTACGCAAATACGTTTCAGTGGCAAAACCAGGACGAATACCTGGGATAAAGCCGCCTTGCTTTTTCAAGTTATCAGACGTGTCAACAGGGTTAAACACCATCGATGTATAGAAATACGCAAAGAACACGATCAAGAATAGCGTTAATACCCAGTTTACGATACCCGTAGAAATCATATTCGCAAAGCTTGTAAGCCAGCCAACATTGAACAGAGCGGCAATTTGAGCTGGGAAGTAAATAAGGCAGCTTGCAAAGATGATAGGGATAACACCTGCTGCGTTCACTTTAAAAGGAATGTAGGTGCTTTGCCCGCCCATCATGCGTCGTCCTTGCATACGCTTAGCATAATTTACCGGAATACGGCGCTGAGCACGCTCTACATAAATGATAAGCGGAATGCAAACGCACACGACAGCTACAATCAAGATAGTAATAGCGATACCTTGTTGCATGGTAGTGCTGTGCGTAATAGACGAGAAAATAGCGCTCGGAACACGTGAAACGATGCTTACAAAGATGATCAACGACATACCATTACCTATGCCGCGCTGAGTGATAAGCTCGCCCATCCACATGATAAATGCTGTACCAGCCACAAGCGTAAACACCACGATAATCGACGTTAACGCATAAGGAACATCTGATGAAAAACGCACACCATACGCAGGCGATTGGAACAACAGCAAATAACCTACCGCATTGATTAGGCCAAGACCCATTGTCATATAACGCGTAACCTGAGTAATTTTACGACGTCCAGTTTCTCCATCTTTAGCCCAGCGACCGACTGTTGGAATAACACCTTGCATAAGCTGCATAATAATTGATGCCGTGATGTATGGCATAATTCCAAGTGAAAATACCGAGAAGTGCGAGAGCGCACCACCAGTAAACAAGTCGAGCATCGACATTGAAACGCCCGAACCTGAATTTGCAAATGCTTCAGCAAATTGGCGAAACGGAATGCCTGGAACAGGCAGATAAGCGCCAAAGCGATATAACGCCAAAATTCCAAGCGTAAACAGTATTTTCTTTCGAAGTTCTGGAACTTTGAAAGCTCCAATCAGTGCGCTTAGCAAGGCTCTTCAACCTTTCCGCCAGCCGCTTCTACTTTGGCTTTGGCACTCTTAGACACTTTATCAAGCTTAATAGTAAGCTTTTTCGTAAGTTCTCCATCGCCCAAAAGCTTCACCAGTGCATCGCTATGCTTGATGATACCCTTTTCTTTTAACGCTGCGTGATCTACCACGCTGCCAGCTTCAAATTTAGCTTCCAAACGCGACACATTTACTGGAATATACTCAACGCGGTTGATGTTCGTGAAACCAGGTAATTTAGGAAGACGACGCGCGAGCGGTGTTTGACCACCCTCAAAACCTGCGCCTTTGGTGCCGCCTGAGCGTGAACCCTGTCCGTTAAGACCACGACCAGCTGTTTTACCTTTACCAGCAGCATGACCGCGTCCTACGCGTGTACGCTTCTTTTTTGAACCTTGAGCGGGAAAAAGATCAGATAATTCCATGTGAAAAACTCCTTAAATCGCTTCGAACACATGTGTTCGACCTGGCAGCTCGCCGCCAGAAACTTCCATTGCTGCAGCACGACACTCGGTGCGGTGCTGACACATACGCGAGATTATAACACAAGTTGCCTGCGTATTGAAAAAACTACAAAAAAAGAGTCGCATGCAAATAAGAATTCACATGCGACCTTATAAGTTCTTGTCTATGCGCTACCAGCACGTTATACTTTCAATGCATGTGGTGGCGCAGCGTACAACGCAGAGCTCACTGCGTTGTTTTATGCTTCCTGCACTTCCACAAGATGCTTTACTTTGAAAATCATGCCACGAACGCTGTCGTTGTCAACAAGCTCGCTGGTTTTACCAATGCGCCCGAGCCCAAGAGCTTTCAGTGTACGTTCTTGATCGTATTTACGACCAATAGCACTTTTAATTTGTGTTACTACAAGTTTCTTGCTCGCCATTATTTGACCTCCTTGCGACCAAAGATCTGATCTACTGTCAAATTACGACGCTCAGCAACTTGCTCGGGGCTTTGCATGTTCTTTAAGCCTTCAGCACATGCTTTCACGATGTTCATCGAGTTCGTTGAACCAAGCGATTTGGTAATAACGTCGGTAATACCGGCAAGTTCCATGATGGCACGTACAGCGCCACCAGCCATAACACCAGTACCAGGCATAGCAGGGCGAATCAAAACGCGCCCAGCGCCAAACTCACCAATAATGTCATGAGGAACTGTTTTTTCTTCAGTCAGAGGTACCGTGAACATGTTCTTCTTAGCGTCTTCAACGCCTTTTGCAATAGCAGCAGGCACTTCTTTAGATTTGCCAAGACCGATACCAACGCGACCGTTGCCATCTCCTACCACAACGAGGGCAGAAAGGGACATACGACGTCCACCTTTTACTACCTTTGAAACACGATTTACTAAAACCACGCGCTCCTGAAGTTCGGGAACACTTGATTCTTGTTGCTGTTTACGAGCCATAAAGCCACATTCCCTTCTAGAACTTCAGACCAGCACTGCGCGCGCCTTCAGCTACTGCCTTAACGCGTCCGTGATATAAATTACCGCCACGGTCAAAAACAACTTCTTCAAGCTTCAGAGCTACTGCTTTTTTAGCGATGATCTCACCTAAAGCATAAGCACCTTCCACTGTTGCAGCTTTTTTGCCTGTTTCTTTGAATTCAGGACCTAAGGTAGATGCACCGCATAATGTTTTGCGTGCTACATCATCGATTACCTGAACATACATATTGGCATTACTGCGCGTAATGCACAAGCGAGGACGAGCTGCCGTTCCCGACACCTTAGCGCGAACGCGACGATGACGACGGGAAAGTCCGCTTTGCCTCTTTAAAAAATTGCTATTCATAAAGAATTCCCTTTCAATCTTTACATGCTCTTTTTACAAGGCAGCGTTATTCGCCCTTACCGGCTTTACCAAGCTTGCGACGTACATATTCACCATCGTAGCGAATACCTTTGCCCTTATAAGGCTCGGGTTTACGCCACTTGCGAATGTCAGCCGCGACCTGTCCAACGTGCTCTTTGCTAATGCCGTGAACGATAATTTCAGTTTGAGAAGGAACTTCAAAGCTGATGCCTTCCGTTGCTTCTACTAATACTGGATGTGAATAACCAAGCTGCAACTCAAGATTTTTGCCCTTAAGTGCTGCACGGTATCCAACACCTACTAACTGGAGCTTCTTTTGAAAACCAGTTGAAACACCTTCAACCATATTCGCGAGCAGCGAGCGCACCAATCCATGGAAACTACGAGCTTCACGAGAATCGTCTACGCGCTCAACAATAATATGATTGTCTTGTTCGCTTATGCGAACGTGTGCTGGAAACTCGCGTACCAGCTCACCTTTTGCACCCTTTACCGTTACCTGGGAACCGTTAATTGTAACCGTTACGCCGGCTGGAATGGCTACGGGCTGTTTTCCTATGCGGGACATACTTAACCTCGCTCCCCTTTCCTACCAGACGTATGCGATAACTTCACCACCGATGCCCAATTTACGAGCATCGCGATCTGCCATCACACCCTGGCTTGTAGAAATAATTGCCGTTCCAAGTCCGCCTAATACGCGTGGAAGTTCATCTTTTCCTGCATAAATGCGCAAACCTGGTTTAGAAATACGCTTAATACCACGAATTGTACGCGATTTCTTATCGCCATACTTCAAAACGATATCAAGACTGCTGCGGGGATCACCAGCTACTACTTCAAAGCTTGTGATATAACCCTCTTGCTGCATAATGCGAGCAATTTCAACCAACTTTTTGCTCGAAGGCATAGACACAGAGTCTTTGCCTGCAGAATGTGCATTACGTATACGCGTAAGCATATCTGCTATAGGGTCGGTCATTGTCATTTAGATTCTCCTTTTATTCATGATGAACCACATCACTCGGTTCGCTTACACCCTTAATGCATGCGCCTGAGTAAGGGCACATCCCAAACGTCTGCCAAATGTCTCTTACCAAGACGACTTGGTTACGCCAGGAAGCTCGCCTTTATTGGCAAGTTCACGCAGGCACACACGGCACAAGCCAAACTTGCGATAAAAAGCACGAGGACGACCACAACGTGTGCAGCGATTATGTTCGCGCGTTGAAAATTTAGCCTCACGCTTGGCTTTGGCGATCATCGACTTCTTAGCCATTAAATTCCTTCTTTCTCATGTAAGACATGTACGTTTGTCTCAAAATTCGTTTGATACAGCGGCATTATGCAGTTTCAACATCTTTAAATGGGAAACCAAGTGCCTTTAACAGTGCAAGGGCATTTTCGTTAGAACCTGCATTCGTAACAAAGGTAATGTCCATGCCGCGCGTACGATCAATCTTATCATAATCAATTTCAGGGAAGATAAGTTGCTCAGTAATACCCAATGAATAGTTACCACGGCCATCGAAGCTTTTAGGAGAAATACCACGGAAGTCGCGTACACGAGGAAGCGCCGTTGACAAAAGACGATCAAGGAATTCCCACATGCGATCGCCACGAAGCGTTACTTTAGCGCCAATTGCCTGGCCTTCACGAACATGAAAACCAGCGATTGACTTGCGTGCACGCGTAACGCATGGCTGCTGTCCGGTAATTGCACGTAAATCGGCAATCGCACCGTCAAGCAACTTCGAATCGCTTGCAGCTTTACCTACTCCCATGTTTACAACAATTTTCTGAAGACGTGGAACTTGATTTACATTGCTTACACCAAGCTCTTTTTCCAGTTGTGAAACAACTTTTGTTTTGTAAAGTTCCTTCAAACGAGGTGTCATTTACATTCCTTTCCGATGAATTAAACTGAGGATTTCCAACCCTCGGTCCCTCCTGAAAGCACAGGAGGGTCATAACGTTTTAAGCACGTACTAGTCGAGATCTTTTCCCGATGGGCGTGCTACACGCACTTTCGTACCATCATCTTTTACACGATAGCCCACGCGCGTAGGCTTTTTAGTTGACGGATCAATCAGTGCTACATTAGACACATGAAGTGGTGCTTCAACAGAAGAAATACTACCCTGGGGGTTTTGCTGTGTTGGACGAACAGCTTTCTTCGCAATATTGATGCCTTCAACAACAACTTTGTTTTCAGAAGGAAGAGCACGAAGAACTTTGCCTTGTTTGCCTTTATCTTTACCAGCGATAACTTGAACAAGATCGTCCTTTTTAATTTTCAAACCACTCATAAGTGCACCTCCTTACAGTGTTTCTGGTGCCAAAGACACAATTTTCATATACTTCTTGTCGCGCAATTCACGAGCAACAGGCCCGAAAATACGCGTACCGCGAGGCGATCCATCTTCGTTAATAAGAACAGCAGAGTTCTGATCGAAGCGAATATACGAACCGTCATTGCGGCGAACTTCCTTTTTCACGCGAACAACTACGCAGCGAACAACATCGCCTTTCTTTACATTCGCGTTAGGAATAGCTTCTTTTACTGCACAAATAATGACATCGCCAAGACCAGCATAGCGACGACCAGTACCACCAAGAACCTTAATGCACATAACTTTACGAGCACCAGAGTTATCGGCAACTGTCAGCATGGTTTGCGCCTGAATCATCTGATTACCTAACTTTCTTCACACGAGTAAACGAGAAACTTACGCCTACTACTGAGCTTTTTCGACAATTTTAACGAGGCGCCAACGCTTCATTTTAGAAAGCGGACGAGTTTCCATAATAGAAACTGTGTCACCGATATGGGCTTCATTATGTTCGTCATGGGCATGAAACTTCTTAGTTGTGGTCATCATCTTACCGTAAATGGGATGCGGCTTGCGCTCCTTGATTTCCACAACGCATGTTTTGTCATTAGCGTCGCTTACCACAACACCCTGACGCGTCTTACGATAATTGCGTTTTTCAGTCATGATATTCTACCTTCCTAAAACCCGCGCTAATTAAGAGCTTTAAGCTCGCGGGCGCGCATCTCAGTCTGGATACGAGCAATGTCGGTTTTGACTTGTCCAAGACGCGCTGTGTTATCAAGCTGACTTGTTGCCATTTGAAAACGCAAGTTAAATAACTCTGCGCGCGCATCTTTTAGCTTTGCCTGCAAATCTTCGGCGGAAAGCTCGTGAATTTCTTTCGCTTTCATTTATTCCCGCCCTTCTGTCTCACGAGTTACAATCTTGCACTTGATAGGCAATTTATTAACCGCAAGACGAAGTGCTTCGTGAGCAACCTCAGGCTCAACGCCGCCAACTTCGAACATAATACGGCCCGGTTTTACAACCGCCACCCATGCCTCAGGGTTACCTTTACCGGAACCCATACGGGTTTCAGCAGGTTTTTTAGTAATAGGCTTATCAGGGAAGATGGTGATCCAAACTTTACCACCACGCTTCATTTCACGCGTCATAGCAATACGAGCTGCCTCTATCTGACGGTTCGTAATCCATGCAGCTTCAAGTGCCTGAATGCCAAATTGACCATGATTCAAACGCGTTCCACCTTTGGCTGCGCCTTTCATGGAACCACGCTGCACCTTACGGTGCGCAACACGCTTAGGTACGAGCATTTACTTAGCACCCCTCTCAGAGCGATCGGCACGTCCAGCGCCACGGCGCGAACGTGAAGGACGAGCGCTGCCTTCGAGCGCAGGCTGTGGAGCTTTCTGACCAGGGAGAACTTCTCCGTGATAAATCCACACTTGAACACCAATTGAACCCATGGTAGTTGCAGCAGTTGCAAATCCATAATCGATCTTGGCGCGCAGAGTATGCAAAGGCACGCGACCTTCACGATACCATTCACGACGGCTCATTTCTGCACCGCCTAAACGACCTGAACACTGAATACGAATGCCCTTTGCACCGCTTTTCATAGCAGACTGTACTGCCTTGCGCATAGCGCGACGGAAAGCAACGCGGCCTTCAAGCTGTTCGGCGATCGACTGAGCAACCAAAATTGCATCGAGCTCGGGACGCTTAACTTCCAAAACCTCAACTGACACAGTACCGACAGCAATCGATTGCAGCTTTTTGCGCAAAGAATCGATTTCTGATCCTTTTTTACCAATTACAACACCAGGGCGGGCAGTAACGATAATAACTTTGGTTTTGTCTCCTGCACGTTCAATTTCGATACGAGAAATTGCAGCGCGTACTAATTCTTTCGAAAGAAAATTACGAATAGCCTGGTCATTTTCAAGAGACTTTGCATACTCTTTGTTTGCATACCAACGGCTACGCCAATTTTCCGTAATGCCAAGACGAAAACCGGTAGGGCTTACTTTTTGACCCATAAGACTTTAATCCTCCTCTCGTGTTGCAACGATAATGGTAATATGACTCGAACGTTTACGAATACGTGCAGCTGAGCCTTTTGCACGGGGACGAATACGCTTCATCGTAGGACCCTCGTTTACAAAAGCTTCTTTCACATACAGTAAATCAGCACGAACATTATGTACATTTTCGGCATTCGCAACTGCCGAATTGAGTGTTTTTTCAACACACTCAGCGATAGCACGATTGGTATATGCCAAAATTTCTTGCGCACGCACAACCGATTTGCCACGTACCAGGTCTACAACGATACGCGCCTTACGGGGCGAAACACGCACATAGCGTGCAACAGCTTTAGCTTCCATTTTTCACCCTTCCTATTTGCGCTTATCGGCGGCATGACCCTTAAATGTACGGGTCGGAGAAAACTCTCCTAATTTATGCCCAACCATCGACTCAGTAACATATACTGGCACATGTTTGCGCCCGTCATGCACGGCAATCGTGTGTCCAACCATCTCAGGGAAGATAGTAGATGCACGCGACCAGGTTTTTATAACCTCTTTTTTTCCGGCCTCGTTCATAGCCTCAATACGACCAAGAAGGCGCGGCTCAACAAAAGGCCCTTTCTTTAAACTTCTGCTCACTATTGCTCCTTAGTTCTTGACGCTATTTCTTACGACGACGAATAATCAAGCGGCTGGTAGCCTTCTTAGGATTACGCGTACGATGACCCTTAGTTGGAACGCCCCAGGGTGACACAGGATGACGACCCGAAGACTTGTTCTTACCTTCACCACCACCATGGGGGTGATCAACAGGGTTCATAACGGTACCACGAACGGTAGGACGAATGCCTAACCAGCGGCTACGACCAGCTTTACCGATCTTGATATTTGCATGTTCTGCGTTGCCAACTTCGCCGACTGTTGCACGGCATGTTAACAAAACACGACGCATTTCACTTGATGGCATACGCAAAATGGCATATTTGCCTTCTTTACCCATAAGCTGAATGCTTGTACCTGCACAACGAGCAAGTGCTGCTCCGCGACCAGGCTGAAGCTCAACTGCATGAATAAGCGTACCAACAGGGATGTTTGCAAGTGGCAAGGTGTTACCAGGCTTAATGTCAGCCTCAGGGCCACTTAACACAACGTCTCCCACATGCAAACCTTTCGGGTGCAAGATGTAGCGCTTTTCACCATCTGCATAGTGAAGAAGAGCGATACGCGCACTGCGGTTTGGATCGTATTCAATGGTAGCAACTTTTGCTACGACACCATCTTTGCGACGCTTAAAGTCGATGATACGATAACGGCGCTTATGACCGCCACCTTGATGACGTGTAGTAATACGACCATTGTTGTTACGACCCGCTTTCTTAGAAAGCGGTGCCAAGAGCGACTTTTCAGGCGTTGTTCGTGTGACTTCCGCAAAGTCGGAAACCATCTGAAAACGACGTCCAGGGCTCGTGGGCTTGTACTGCTTGACTCCCATATCTGAGATTCCTTTCATAGCTTGACGCGTTTGCGCACATCAAGCTGAACCGTGACCTTTGCTCGCACGCCTCGTCGTACACCAAAGATCATCTTTACCTTGTGAATTACGATTGCCTGTAAAGCTATGATGAGGGCATATCTTAAGACGCCGCAATCCACGCGCCCGGGTGTATCCATAACCACCACAGACACAAATAAGCAGTATACGTGCTGCATTACATGCACTCAAGCATATCTTGAAGAAGAAATGGAATTCCACTGAAACAACATAACTGAAGAATCATCAGCGGTGCGGCGTGCCCCCATGCAGCTGTTTGTGCGATGGCTACACCTTACAGGCTCACTGCCGCATTATTGTATTGCTCGTAGAGGCGCATACACGAGGATACCGTATTGATCTTGGTGCAGCTATCATTACTAAAGGCATAACGCCGTTTGCACGCGGGATGCAAAAAAACTTACTTGCGCGTTATACAATATATAATTACACGCATCAAGAAACATACACGCAGCGCACAAACATGTTACGTCGTTTGCGACACTTTCAACACACGCAAAGCACTGGGAGCAACGCTAATTGAAAAGCGACTGCCCTCAAAATACTCGCCGTCAATTTGCACGGGAGGCGTTTGCTCAAACACTAAATCGAAGGTTCTGCCGCTTAGAAAATGAACGCCTGGTCGGTTGATGTGCTTTCCATGTTTCGCCATAAGGAAGGTACGCAGCGCTGGAACAAAGGCCTGAGGGCCGTCAACCCAACACGCATCCAGTATGCCATCTGCAATGTTTGCATCAGGTGCAATACAAAAGCCGCCACCATACGTTTTTCCATTTTGAATAGCCAGCAAGTGAACGTGCGCAACAACAGCAGGCGCGCCATCAACGCGTAAGTGAACCTTGTACGTTTCGCGATGATTTTTGAGCTGGTCAAAACCAGCAGCAGCATACAGAGCCGCTCCAGCTAAGTTAGTTTTCTTACGCAATTCAACACTTTGCTCGGCAATAGCAGCATCAATGCCAAACGAGATGGTTTCAAGATAATAGTGTCCATTACAAAGACCAAGGTCAACCCGCGTTTCTTGAGCATGCATCAAAGCGTCAACGCACGCCTGCGCAAGGTGTGGCATGCCTAAGCTGCGCGCAAAGTCGTTCCCAGATCCGTTAGAAATTACTGCAAAACACGGGCGACTTTCGTTGCTTAGGTGCATTAAGCCGTTCACAACTTCGTGAGCAATTCCGTCGCCACCCAGCACGCACACGCAATCGATATCTTGCAGTTGACACGCAATTTCAAGAGCATGACCTGGGTAACTAGTTTGTACAACCTCGATAGATTGAGCGCCAAGCAACACGTCTTTCATGCGCGCGGCAATCTGATCAATAAGATGTTTTGTTCTGCCATTACACGATGCAGGGTTAGCAATAAGCAAAATGTGCTTATAGGGAAACAGCGTCGGGCGGCTCGATTCGCTTGTATTTATACGAGACACAGGGCCTCCTTCTTACATAATGAAAAGGCACTCCCCTGCTTATGCAAAGGAGTGCTTTCTACTATAACGAAGTATGGTAGCACGAGTGCTATGAAGCAAAGATTTCGATTGAATCGCCATCTTTAAGCGTTACCATAGCTTTTTTCCAGCTACGCGTAAGACCTTGAGCCATACGAACACGCTTCTTTTTTGGCTTAACACTCAGGGTATTAACCTTTACCACTTTAACGTTAAAGATTTCTTCAACCGCTTTTGCAATTTGAATTTTGTTTGCTGTTTTAGCAACCTCAAACGTATACGTGTGATGCTCCATTAAATCGTAAGTATGTTCCGTAATAATAGGACGAATGATGATTTCGCGCGCGTTAGACATTAGCTAAGCACCTCCTCGATACGCTTGAGAGCTTCAGCAGTAAAAATAAGCGCCTTGTTATCGAGCAACTCATAGGTATTAGCTTCAGCAACAGGTAAAATGTTTACTTTTGGAACGTTTCTAAACGATAAGAAAGCGTTCACGTCTTCATTACCAATAACAACTGTCGCACGACCTTCAACGCCAAGCGCGCGAAGAGCAGCAATAGCAGCTTTAGTGGATGGTGTGTCGAAGTCAAAATTGCTTACTACAAACAGCTGCTGATCAGCAAGTTTCGCTGAAAGCACCGAACGCATGGCAAGTTTCACTTCTTTCTTGTTCACACTAAATGCATAGGAACGAGGATGTGGTCCCCATACAACAGCACCGCCGCACCATTGAGGTGAACGGATAGAACCTTGACGAGCACGACCTGTTCCCTTTTGCTTCCACGGCTTTTTACCGCCGCCACTTACTTCACCGCGCGTGCGGGTGTTATGTGTTCCTTGACGCCAAGAAGCTCGCTGTGAGCGCACAACCTGATGCATTACAGGTACGTTAGGCTCAATAGCGAACACAGCAGGATTAAGCTCTACTGAGCCATCAGCCTTTCCTGCAGCGTCCTTGATCTCAATCTTAGTCATTATAATTTAACTCCTTTTGGGGATCTCTAAGCTAAACGTTACGCCATACGAATGCGGACGATGCCGTTTTTACCACCAGGAATTGCGCCTTTAACAAGAATTACATTCGATTCTTCGTCGATACGCACAACTTCCAAATTCTTAACCGTTACACGATCGCAACCCATGTGTCCCGGCAAACGAACACCCTTAAACACGCGGGATGGCGTTGCGCACTGACCTACTGAACCAGGTGCGCGATGGAAATGTGCACCGTGTCCACCCGGACCACCAGCAAAGCCATAGCGGCGCATAACACCTGCGAAACCTTTACCCTTGCTAATGCCTGTAACGTCAACTTTTTTCACGTCAGTAAATGCAGAAAGACCAACTTCTTCCCCTACTTTGTGATCGGATGCGGCATCAACACGTACTTCACGCAAATAACGGCGAGCAGGAGCGCCCTGTTTTTTGAAATGTCCAGCCATAGGCTTGTTCACTTTATGTTCTTTAATAGCGCCAAAGCCAAGCTGTACTGCTTCATAGCCATCGGTGTCTGTGGTACGCAGCTGAGTAACAACGTTCGGTTCAACAGCGATAACGCTTACTGCAACAACTTCATCGTTGTCATTAAACAATTGAGTCATGCCAAGTTTTTTTCCAAATACTTCTTTAATCATGTACAGCCACCCCCTTACAGCTTAATCTCGATATCAACACCAGCAGGAAGATCAAGGCGCATCAGTGAGTCAACGGTATTGGCTGTTGGCTCGAGAATATCGATCAAACGCTTGTGCGTACGCATTTCAAATTGTTCACGTGAGTCTTTGTTTACGTGAGGTCCACGCACAACCGTAAAGAGGTTGCGCTCAGTTGGCAAAGGAATAGGACCCGATACCTTAGCACCCGTTTTTAAGGCTGTATCAACAATCAACTTTGTTGACTGATCAACGATTTCGTGATCATAGCCTTTAAGACGGATACGTATCTTTTGATTTAACACTTGTTTTCCTCCAATAGTATAGGAAGTACGCTCTAGGAAGCGTTTCCGCCGGCCTTACTAATAATTTCATCTGCAACATTTTTTGGAACAGGCTCGTATGAGTCGAACTGCATCGTGTAAGAAGCACGTCCTTGTGTTGTTGAACGCAAGTCGGTTGCATAACCAAACATCTCAGACAGAGGCACTTTAGCGCTGATGATCTTCGCGTTTCCGCGATCACCCATGCCTTGAATTTGGCCGCGACGCGATGAGAGGTTGCCCATTACATCGCCCATGTACTCTTCAGGCGTTTCTACTTCAACAGCCATCATAGGCTCAAGAATAACAGGCTTCGATTTGCGCAGCGCGTCTTTTATTGCCATAGAACCAGCAATCTTAAAGGCTGCTTCAGAAGAGTCAACTTCATGATACGAACCATCAACCAGCTCAACGCGAATGTCAACAACAGGGTATCCTGCTAACACGCCTGAATTAAGTGCTTCCTGAATTCCCTTATCAACAGGAGTAATGTATTCTTTCGGAACAACACCACCAACGATTTTGTTCTCAAATTCATAGCCTTTGCCCTGCTCTTGTGGGTACATGTTGATAATGGCATGACCGTATTGACCACGACCACCGCTTTGGCGGACAAATTTTCCTTCAGCACCCATAACCGGTTGCGTTGCCGTTTCACGATATGCAACCTGCGGCTTACCAACGTTTGCTTCAACCTTAAATTCACGCAGCAAACGATCAACGATAATTTCAAGATGAAGCTCGCCCATGCCTGCAATAATCGTTTGACCTGTTTCCTGGTTTGTTGTTACGCGGAATGTTGGATCTTCTTCAGCCAGTTTCTGAAGCGCAATGCCCATTTTATCCTGTTCAGCTTTGGTTTTTGGCTCAACAGCAATATCGATAACAGGATCAGGGAACTCCATCGACTCCAAAATGATAGGAGCGTTCTCATCGCACAAGGTGTCCCCAGTGGTGGTATCTTTCAAACCAACAGCAGCAACAATGTCGCCTGCATAGCAGGTATCAACATCAAGACGCTGGTTTGAGTTCATCTCAAGAATACGTCCGATGCGCTCGCGCTTGCCTTTCGTAGCATTTACGACATAGCTACCAGAGTCAAGTTTGCCTGAATACACGCGGAAATAGGTGAGTTTTCCAACAAAGGGGTCGGTCATAATCTTGAACGCAAGCGCTGCAAACGGTGCTTTCTCATCGGAAGGACGAGAATCTTCAGCGCCTGTATCAGGGTTAACGCCACCAATTGCAGGTACATCAACCGGGCTTGGCAGATAATCTACCACGCCATCGAGCATTTCCTGAACGCCTTTGTTCTTATAAGAAGAACCTACAAATACAGGATGAATTTCACACGCGATAGTGCCTTTACGCAAGGCAGCTTTAAGCTCATCAACGCTTACTTCTTCATCCATCAAAACTTTTTCCATGAGCGCTTCGTCACAATCGGCAGCACACTCAACGAGTTCCTGATGACGACGAGCCGCTTCATCAGCAAACTCAGCAGGGATGGCATCCATAGCTTCAGGATATGTCATGCCTTTGTCATCGGCTTTGAAGTCCCACGCTGTCATCGTTACTAGGTCAACAACGCCCCAGAAATTTTCCTCAGAGCCCATTGGCAGCTGAACAGCAATTGCTTTTGCTCCAAGACGATCATGCATAGTGTCGATAGCGTGGAAGAAATCGGCTCCAACGCGGTCGTACTTGTTAATGTAGGCAATACGAGGAACGTTGTAGCGCGTTGCTTGACGCCAAACCGTTTCAGACTGCGGCTGAACACCGGCAACAGCATCAAACACGGCAACTGCGCCGTCCAAAACGCGCAGCGAGCGCTCAACTTCGGCGGTAAAGTCTACGTGACCAGGGGTGTCAATAATCTGAATGCGGTATTTCTTACCCTCTTTTTCCCAGTAACACGTAGTAGCAGCAGAGGTAATGGTTACACCGCGCTCTTGCTCTTGAACCATCCAGTCCATCGTAGCTGCGCCATCATGGACCTCACCAATTTTGTGAGTTTTACCAGTGTAATACAAGATACGCTCAGTAGTAGTTGTTTTACCAGCGTCAATATGCGCCATAATACCAATATTGCGCGTATCTTTCAGTGAAGTTTTAGCCATTGCCTAACTCCTTAGAAACGATAGTGCGAGAACGCACGGTTAGACTCGGCCATCTTGTAGAGGTCTTCACGACGCTTTACCGAAGCGCCTTGATTTTCTGCTGCCTCAAGAATTTCGTTAGCAAGACGCTCACGCATCGTGTGTTCACGACGTTTGCGAGAAAAGTCAACAATCCAACGAATTGCAAGAGTAGTTGCACGACGCGTTGGCACCTCCATAGGAACCTGATAGGTTGCACCACCAACACGCTTGGGTTTTACTTCAAGTGTTGGACGAACGTTGTCCATAGCTTTCTTAAATACCGCTAAAGGATCTTCGCCTGTTTTTTCTTGAATAAGATCGAAGGCACCATACACAATATTTTCGGCAAGTGATTTTTTACCATCAAGCAATACCTTATTAATAAGCTGGGTAACCAAACGATTGTTAAATTTGACATCCGGCACAACATCATGTCGGATAGCTGCTGCACGACGCGGCATATGATCTCCATTTCCTTGTGCGCACTTCTGATTTGGGTTTTACTTAACCGCAAACCATTAGGTAATATACCCGTGCGACTTATCGATTACTATTTAGGGCGCTTAGCACCATAACGACTACGAGCCTGTTTACGGCCATCAACTGCTGAGCAGTCGAGAGCTGCACGAATAACTTTGTAACGAACACCTGGCAGGTCTTTTACACGGCCACCACGAATAAGCACCATTGAGTGCTCTTGGAGGTTGTGTCCAATGCCAGGAATGTAAGCGGTTACTTCCATGCCATTTACAAGACGAACACGGCAAACCTTACGCAAAGCTGAGTTAGGCTTTTTCGGCGTTGTAGTGTAAACACGCGTGCATACACCACGCTTTTGTGGGTTGCCCTTTAAAGCAGGAGTCTTTTTCTTGTCAACCTGCTGTTGGCGGCCCTTACGAACCAACTGGTTAATTGTAGGCAACGTTTCTCTCCTTTGTAACGAAATCCAACACTAATACTGTATGAAACGCAGAGCATATCGGTCTTTAAACAAGCACGTTGTACAGGCATATTGTCGCGGGTACGATGTGGTTCATACGAATGAACAACTGCAAACGCGATCAGCCAATACATGCGCACATACAGCAGTACCCATTTATTGGTGCTTTGGCAAATTAACACCCGCCATCAGGCTTGTCAAACGCCACGCACCCGGGAGTATCTACTCACGTTTACCTTAAATATGCAGGTAAATTGCGCTTTAAGGAGCAACAATCCCGCATAAGAAAAAACATCTCCAAAAAAATTACATAAACACGTGTACAAGTGCTTGTATGACAGCTTCTAAAAACGCAGTTTAAGCACTGTGGTGCGGGTGCCACTACTGAGCTACAGAAACGCAACCCAGCACGATACTGATTGGGAGTACGTTCATTGCGCAGCAACGAAGCCTTTATCAGCGCCGCGCAACAAAGGTGTGCAAGCCACGGGATGTGTAAGAAATGCGTGTAACGTGCGCTTATGAACCTAATACGCGTGCTGCAATTTGCTTCTTGCGAGAAAGCACACCTGGCATCCACGTTCCGCCTTGCCCGCTACAACTAATATTAAAGATACGATTTACAAGGTCGCGATTGCCTTCGCACATCAGCTGGGTGCCTTCTTGCATAATGTCAGTAAGCATCAAGAGCACAAATTCATACTGCCCCTGAGCAAGCAAACGCTTCATTTCCTGACGAATTTCATCTTCACGCTCTATACAGGCAGGTAAATTAACAGTTTCATGTTGCGCAATTAGAACAATTCTATCCCCCATCTGAAACTCTTTTGCGTCTGCGCCTACAAAGCGCTCGATGGGCATCTGCGCATCATCACCACGAAACTGAAACACAGCGAGCCCAAATTCAAGTGCATCGCAGCCAATAATATCAGCCAAATAGCGTGCAATTTCATGATCGGTCTGTGTTGTTGTGGGCGACTTTAACATAACAGTATCGGTCATTACGGCCGATAGCAGCACTTCTGCAATAGCACGCGGGATGTCTACGCCTTCACGCTGAAACTCCATCGTTACAATAGTTGCCGACGAACCAACGGGGATATTCAAGAATTTTATGGGGTTTGAGGTTGTAATATCTGCAATACGGTGATGATCGATAATCTCAACTACCGACGCTTCATCAATACCCGCAGCTGCCTGCCTGCGCTCGTTGTGATCTACTAAAATTACTTGACGCGAATGTGGTTTTGCAATATCAGAGCGCGTAACAATACCGCGCACATACCCCGCTTCATCAAGCACGACAGCTTCACGCAGCGAAGACGCCATAATATCGTCAACCACTTCGCTCAAAATAAGATCTTCTTCCAGAATAAGAACATCAGTTTCCAGCACGTCAGCAACGCTTTCGTTGAGCGATGCCAATAAATTATGCGCAACGTCATCTTGCGTTTTATTATCGTCAAGCAAATCCGTGGCTGCAATATAGCGCTCAGCAATCATGCGTGTTGTAATAAGGCCAGCATACGTGTTGTCGTCGTTAGTAACGATAAGCGCACGAACGTTGTAACGGCGCAGCATACGCCCTGCATCCATAAGCGTTGCTGAGCGCGAAATACAATAGGGATTACGTGTCATAACATCACAAATACGCGTGTGAACATGTGAAATAAGCCGAGGTGCTTCAAGATTATTACGCTCAAACACCCCTTGCGTTTCAGGAGGAAGCGGCCCTAAGCGACATGGGATATAGGTTGGTTCAGCTGCATCTGAACATATATCGGCTGCGTTATCAGACGCATTATTTCGAGTGCGGCGCTCAAGTTCGTTTTTTAAATACGCATACGCATACGCAGCACTTATGGCATCATTATCAGGGTTTTTGTGTCCGACAACAATAACGGGGGGCATACGAAGCTCCTTTGTTCGAAGTATGACAGCACACGCCACAGCGCAATACCACCTAAGGCTTTTATGCACGTGTTAATACACGCAATGCTGCAACACACACTATTACAAAAAATATCTAATCACTATACGCATGAATAAGCCATTTGTGTGTTACGAAATTTTAACAACTGGTGCAAAATCAACGAGCAATTTCTTCAGCTTACCACTTGTAAAACGAACATACATAGAATCGCCAACAACGCGTGTTACTTTTCCTTCACCATAAATTTTGTGACTTACTCTATCGCCTGGTTCAAAATGTTTCGACTGCGAACGATTTGTTTGAACGCTCATAGCACGACCTGCTTTTTCACGAATACGTTCGGCAGCACCATGAGCACTCGAAACGTGGAACACGCCTCCTGCTCCTGCTTCACATCCCGAACCTGCAATACCATGTCTACTTCCGCGCTTCTCCCAACCGCTTCCGCTAAATCCCGCTGAGCCAATACCTGCCATACGGCAAAGCGCATCTGGGATTTCCTCAATAAATTGCGATGTAGGATTACAATGAGTTTCACCGTAGAGCGTACGTTGCTGCGCGTGCGTCAAAATAAGCTTCTCACGCGCACGCGTAATAGCAACATAAGCTAAGCGGCGCTCTTCTTCAAGAGATTCGTGATCGAAAAGTGCACGTTGAGTCGGGAAAATGGAATCTTCCATGCCCGAAACAAATACACATTTGTATTCAAGACCTTTAGACGCATGAATAGTCATAAGCGTAACCGCAGCATCACCCTGCGCTTCGCTATCAAGATCGGTACGCAAGCGCACCCATTCTACAAAATCGGCGAGTGAATCGCTGCGCAAAAGATGAATTTCAGGCGTATCGGCATCAGAAGCGGAATCAGGAGCAACTTCAGAAACGGCAACAGGCGCGCTATCAGGTGTCATAGTATCAGCATCTACACCAGCGACGTTTTGCGTAGCTGCAACGCCATCGTCATTAAACGATTGAACAGATAACTCAACACCTGGTGCTTCAAAAAACACTTCATCGGTTGCATGCGTATCCATAAATTCATCGCATACGCCTAACAACTCTTTAATGTTATCAATACGTGAAAGTGCTTCGTCGGTTCCTTCACGCTGATAGGCAGTTATAATGCCAGCTGCATCGATAATAGCTTGAATTTGCGCACGTAAATTTGGGAATTCTCCCTTTGAAACCTGAAGCACATTAAGAAAGTCGTTAATCGATTGTGTTACTTTTGCGCGCAGCGAAAGTTCAGCTGGAGCTATACGGAGTGCTTCTACGAAGCTTATATCAAAGGTGCGTGCAAGCGCTTCAATATGTTCAATAGTTGTTTTACCAATACCCCGTCGAGGTGTGTTAATAACTCGTTTTGCTGCAATATCATCAGCAGGATTGACACACAAACAAAGATAAGCCATGACATCCATAATCTCTTGACGTTCAAAGAAGCGCGTTCCACCAACTATGCGATACGGAACACCTGATCGCAAGAACATATCTTCTAACATACGGCTTTGTGCATTAGTGCGATAAAATACCGCAATATCGTTATATGAAATGCCCGAGTCGTGAAAAAGCTCTATGCGCCCAGCAATCCAGCGCCCTTCATCGCGCTCATCTTGAGCAGCATATATCATAAGAGGATCGCCATCAGGCCCGTTGGTAAATAGCGTTTTCGCTTTGCGGTTAGTATTGTTCGCAATAACAGCATTTGCTGCAGCTAAAATATTTCCATTACTGCGATAATTTTGCTCTAGGCGCACGGTATGACATGATGCATAATCGTGTTCAAACTCTAAAATATTGCGAATATCAGCGCCGCGCCATGAATAAATTGATTGGTCGTCATCGCCTACTACCATCAGGTTTTTAAATCGCGCAGCCAGCATAGAACACAAGGTGTACTGCGCATGGTTCGTATCTTGGTACTCATCAACCAAAATATACCGAAAGCGGTCTTGATAGGCATAGCAAATATCGGAATTATTTTTTAGCAATAAGTTGGCGTATAAAAGCAAATCATCAAAATCAAATGCATTTGATTTTTTCAAGCGCTCTTGCAGCATTTCATACACACGTTTTGTTGCCTGATCGATAGGATCGTGTTCGCTCACAACATAATTACCGGGTACAATTAATTCATTTTTCGCTTTTGATATGCGAGAACGAAGCGCTTTAATAGGATAGCGAGAAGGATCAAGGTCAAGCTCTTTGCAAATATCTTTCACAAGACGGTTTGAATCAGCATCATCATAAATAGTAAAATCACGCGAAAAACCCAGGCGCTCAGCGTGCGCTCGTAACATGCGAACGCACATACTATGAAATGTTGATACCCACATGCCACTTGCTTCATTGCCAACAAGCTTAGCTAAACGCTCACGCATTTCACGCGCTGCTTTATTGGTAAACGTAATCGCTAAAATATTCCACGGAAAAACACCTTTCTCTTGCATAAGATACGCAATACGATAGGTTAATACACGAGTTTTTCCAGATCCAGCTCCTGCTAGTACCAAAAGCGGACCCTCAGTACACAGTACGGCTTCGCGTTGTGCTGAATTGAGTGCGTCAAGATCAAGTGCCATGCTCTTCCTTTCTGTTGAAATTTTATTATATCGACAGCACCGCATGAATAGTGCACACACCCACACGTTTACGGAAACTACAAAGCACCAGAAATGTCTAAGAAAAATACCTAAGACAAACGCATAACGCGCTGTAACATCAAACATGAAATATTTCGTATATTTCTGAAAAGCTCACAAAAAAGCACTGATGTTGTTCATTTCTGCTGTAAAATGTCACTGCTTAACTACGAAGAAACATACTACTACCTCCAAGGAGACTCATGGATCTTTCATTAGCTGCGTTTCTTGAACAAGTTATTGCCTATCCAACGCTTGCTGTAATAATCTTGCTCGTTCTTGGAGTTACTGTTATATCAGGTGCAACCGATGCGCCAAATGCTATTGCAACAGCGGTATCAACACGCTGTATGACGCCAGGATGTGCGCTTATCGTAGCTGCAGTTTTCAATTTAGTAGGCATTATTGGCATGACGTACATTTCAACTGCCGTAGCACACACCATGTTTTCAATGGTCAATTTTAACGGCGATACTCACCATGCTCTACTTGCACTTGAAGCAGCCATGATTGGCTCAATTATCTGGGGAATTGTGTGCTGGTTTTTCGGCATACCAGCATCAAAATCGCACTCGCTGATTGCAGGCATTACCGGAGGCGCCATCGCGCTTAACGGTATTCAAGGCGTTGTTGCAGCTGAGTGGGTTAAAGTTATCTATGGAATGGTATTTTCATTAGCTGCAGGCTTTATAGCTGGCTGGCTGATACTGCGCATAATTGAGAAAGTTTTTGCGTTTCTCGACCGTAAGCGGGCTGAACGCACTTTTCGCATTGTACAAAACATAAATGCAGCGCTTCTCTCGTTTTTACACGGTGCACAAGACGGACAAAAGTTTATGTCTATCGGTATGCTAGGCATTGCACTTTCCTTTGGCGCAGAAGAGTTTTCTACATCAACGTTCCCTTTATGGTTTATGGTTATTTGCTCGCTTGCCATTTCACTCGGAACGTTTTTAGGCGGGCGCCGCATCATTAAATCGGTAGCCATGGATATGGTGAAACTTGAAAAACATCAAGGTGCAGCAGCAACAAGCAGCACCATCATTACGCTTTTTATTGCAAGCATGACAGGTATGCCTGTGTCAACATCTCATGCATCAACTGCCTCTATTATGGGTGTTGGTGCAGCTCATAGTATACGTCGTGTGCGGTGGCAGGTTGCTGAACATATGGTGCTTGCCTGGGTTCTTACTTTTCCGTGTTGCGGATTTATCGGCTTTCTGCTGGCACATATCTTCATGCTGTTTTAATACACACACCACGACGCTGAACGCCCAAAATGGTAACAACGCACCTATGTGCTTAATTTATGAGGTGGGATAGTTTTATTATAGATACGGAGCGTTTAAACCACTGATGTGTTAAAACTCTCTACACAAGGTACAATGATGTGCGCACAATCAAAAAGAGGAAAGAGGAGCTGTGGATACTGATCGCATTTTTGTAAACAGAAATTTAGCCGCCATGCTTAAAGGCGGCGTTATTATGGATGTCACTACTCCTGAACAGGCACGTATTGCAGAAGCTGCAGGAGCATGTGCTGTTATGGCACTGGAGCGCATTCCTGCTGATATACGTGCTGCAGGTGGCGTTAGTCGCATGAGCGACCCAAAGATGATCAAAGGCATCCAAGAAGCCGTAAGCATTCCTGTGATGGCAAAATGCCGCATTGGGCATTTCATGGAAGCACGCATTCTTGAAGCGCTCAATATCGACTATATCGACGAATCTGAAGTGCTCTCCCCTGCTGACAACATCTATCATATCGACAAAACGCAATTCGAAGCTCCTTTTGTATGTGGCGCTCGTAACTTAGGTGAAGCACTGCGTCGTATTGCCGAAGGTGCATCGATGATCCGCACGAAAGGTGAGCCTGGAACAGGTGATGTTGTACAGGCAGTATCGCACATGCGTCTTATCCAAAGCGAAATTCGCCACGTTGCTTCACTGCGCACCGATGAACTTTTTGAAGAAGCAAAGCGTCTACAAGTGCCTCTTGACTTGGTACAATACGTGCATGAACACGCCAAGCTACCAGTCGTAAACTTTGCGGCAGGGGGTGTAGCAACACCAGCCGATGCAGCTCTTATGATGCAACTCGGTGCAGAAGGTGTATTTGTTGGTAGCGGCATTTTCAAGAGCGGAAACCCCGCAAAACGTGCTGCAGCTATCGTAAAAGCAGTTACCAATTTCAATGATGCATCTCTTCTTGCTGAAATTTCTGAAGATTTAGGTGAAGCAATGGTAGGTATAAATGAGCAAGAAATAGAAATTTTGATGGCACAGCGCGGGGAATAAGCAAAGGTAACACATGAAAAAACACGTTGGCATTGTATGTGTTCAAGGAGCGTTTATTGAGCACAAGCATGCACTTGATGCACTGGGGTGCACGTGCATTGAAATTAGAAACCGCTCTGATATAACAAGCGATATTGATGCGCTTGTTTTACCTGGTGGAGAATCGACTGCACAATCGCGTCTTTTGCACGACTTGCGGCTGTTTGATACGCTCAAAGAACGTATAGAACAGGGTATGCCAACGCTTGCTACCTGCGCTGGTCTCATTTTACTTGCAAAAACCATTGATGGAACTGGTGATTTACAAGGATTAAACGAGAGCGCAGCGAACAAACGGCTTGCTGTTGAAGGATTTCAAACGCTCAACGTATGCGTTCAGCGTAATGCATATGGACGTCAGTTATCTAGTTTTCACACGCAGCTTTATTGTGCCCGTGCTGGACGTGAACTTCCTGCGACGTTTATACGTGCACCGCGTATAACGAGCTGTGGAGCTCATGTAGAAGTGCTTATGCAATACAACGAGAGCGCTGTTGCAGTTCAACAAGACAATCAAATTGCCTGCACGTTTCATCCAGAGCTTGATTCCGATTTGTTTTTTCACAAAACACTTATCTCGCTGTAAACTATACGTGCCTCATTACCAACAATACGCACGCTGATGAAGTGACAGTTATATAAAACGAAAAAGGGTGTGTGTTCATGCCCTTTTTCTTGCATACTAGTAAGTGAGATGCTCACATGCACAAACATCGTCATTTGGTTTCTACCTTTGTACTCGCACTTGCGTGCATAGTGCCCCTCAGCTGTACTTTAAGTGCTTGCGATACTCAGCAAAGCTCATATGAAAAACTTGGCTACCATACGCCTGGTTACGAATTTGACGAGATCGAACAAAACAATAACGACCTTGACATCAATATTCCCAGCGAAAAGAAACATCTTGAACTTATTAATGCGGCGCGCGGAGAATTTGTGTCAACTCAGTTTGAAGACAGTAAACATTTACCTATTCGCTACTCGTATAAGCTGCCCGAACATTACCAAGACGGAAAAACATATCCGCTGGTAATTGCACTGCCAGGACTTGATGCTATGTGGCATGGGGAAGACTACCGTGATGAAAATTTACTCGAGCCGATTGTAACAGCATGGGATAACACTGACGAAGAGCTTATCGTTGCATCAGCTCAATTGGAAGATTGGGGCGAAAACGGATCACGTCAGGCTATTGAACTAACACAAAAATTGCTTGCCGACTTGCCTGTTGATCGCACGCGTGTGTATGTGACAGGATTTTCATCAGGTGGCGAAATATGGACGCAAGCGATTACCCTCCACCCTGAACTGTATACGGCATATTTACAAATATCTGCCCAGTGGGACGGACGCATGGCACAAACATGTAAAGCGCGCATTCCTATCTATTTTTTGGTTGGAGAAAGCGATTCGTTTTATGGATCTGATGAAACGCGGCGCATCTATCGGCAAATGTATGACATTTACCGCGAAGAAGGTTTAAGCTCGTATGAAATTGACGAATTATTGCAGCTCAATGTACTTGACGATTCATTTTTTGATGCGCGCGAACTTGACTATCACGGTGGTGCACAAGAAGCGCTGCTGCGTTTTCCAGACATAACAGCGTGGCTCTTATCGCGCCATAAAGCTCAGCTGTAGCGAATAACATACCACACTGCAATGAACCAAGCTATAACACGTCCCTCTTCGGCAAACAACTACTCCACATACGAGCATGCACGGTAGTTCATCCTGCATAATGGTGCGTGCTGCATAATACTTCCTCGTACATGGCGCGTCATCCTGCACGCCGATTCGTACTCTCTTCTCTTTCGTCTTACATTATATTTCTTGTTGACGTGCTATATTCCACGGACGAACCCACGCGCTTTTCGGCAAACTCATAAGCGCAATTAAAAACCACGATACATAAAACAACGGTGTAATATAGCGCGATTGTGTGACCGGTGACAAACACAAAATAAGTATCGAAAGCAAAATAGGTACATGCGCTACAAACGCTCGACCATTACGGCGTGCGAGATATACGATCAACGCTAGTCCCGGTATCCAGCTTGCATACAGGGCTTTCGACAAAACAATACTCCCGATAGGCGTATCGTTTAAATCGTTTAAGCACTCACTATAATTGTCGCGCGCACCTTCAAGCAACGGTTCAGAATAAATGCGTGAAAGCTGCTGTACTAACAAAGCACGTGTTGCAGGTGAACTATCGTATGTGTCTTGCGTTAATAAGAAATCAACAAGCCAATCATCACTAGCCCACGGTATTAAACACTCAAATTGCTCAAGCATCGAAGATGGATAAAACAAGTCGTACGTATTCATAGCTACAGCTTCAAGATACACAATTGGATCTTTCAGCATACACGCTGCCCATGTTTGCAGATAACGAGCTAACTCTTCGCGTGTAGCATGACTGTTAAACTTCCAGCGCACAGGGTCAGAAAGCTCAGGATCGTATAATTTAACGATTGCGCCAATAGGTAGAACAGCATTGATGGCATCACGTTCGCTTGGCGTTAGCTCATGTTCATGATGAATAACATAGCGTGCTGTTTGCTGAACAGGAACGCTCATTATTTCCGTCCACACAGCAGGTTTAATTCCCAAAGCACTAAAAAGCATGCTTTCGATAAGCACGCTATAAACCAGCACACTAAGCATACTTGTAACAACAAAACGCACGCCTGAGCGGCGCGCATACAGCAAAAACACCAGCGTTGATACAATGATTAAATAACTTGAAGGCTTTTTCGATAAAATCATCAATAAGCTGATAATAAACATCAATATACAATATGAATTACGCTGGGCAATGCGTCCTTTCGTTCGTACTGCTTCAATAAAGCCAATAAACCAAAATACCCATATAAGCGCTAGCGTATAATCTTTCGTCATGCACTCAGCTGCTAAAGGAAACAGGGGTAGTATTAAGCAAAATACGAATAACACTCCTATAAGAGAGTGTTTTACGCCAAGAAATTTCAGATATACAAAACCAGTTGCAAACGCAAATGAGGTAGCGATAAGCTGCAAAGCGCAAAATAAAAATAAACCTATATTACGCGAGCCAATTATATCCCCTAACAGGAAAAAAGCACCGTAAAGCACCGTTGTTGCAGGTGGATGGTTGGCACGCCACGGCGAAAGACCGTCAATTTGTAGCATTTGTGCGGCGGTATCAAACGTGATAGTACCAGGAAAGTGAATAATTAAGCAAAACGACCATGCAAGCGTAAGCACAAGCGTTGCAGGCAATGCATAACGCTTCATCAACTGCCAAAAACTATATTCATCATTGCGGGCAGCATAAAGCGCGTTCATGGTGCATTGCGTCTTGGTAGTATCAGACTCATTGCCAGCCTGTGTTGCTGTTTGCTTCATCATACGCTGAGAGTGAAACAAGAAACCAAATACACCTTGTTTGCTACAAGCACGCTGATTCCACATACTTAATACATATATCACACCAAAAGAAATAACAAAGACGCCTATAAAAACACATGTTGACATAAGCGGACGCGCGCTATAAAAACCGAAACCTTGATAGCGATACATTGAAGCAGATCCTACCACCAAAAAAGCAGCTAATAGCGCTCCAAGTGCAGAAATAAGAGCTCGGTACCAGTGTTTTTTGCAATATAAAGCCAGAGAATTTATGGTAATCCCCTCTCGATACGTATCAGGAATCAAACTAGCTTTATACTATAACAATAAGCGCCACTGCGCGCTGCGTCGAAGGGAAAACAGTGGCAATCAAGCAAATAAACACCATGAATGTAACAAGTACAGCAGCACCTACCTTTACCTATGAAGAAAAAACACCACATTATAGTTGCTCAATGCGTGAAAATACTCCTGTTCGTGGTGCAGATGACACGTCTAATTCTCATACAAGCGCCTCTTCTTCTACCAAACCGCGCATTCGCTCCATTGACATTGCAAAAGCGATTGCAATGTTTGCAATTATTTCAGGACATTTTGGCATAGTGAGCATCAATAATGTTGTCTATGGTTTTCATGTGCCGCTTTTTTTCATAGTAAGCGGCTATTTTTTTAGCACAAAGCGCGCCTTTTCTTCATCAATTGTTCAGAAATTACGCCAGCTTATGATACCGTACATGATTGTTGGACTGGTATATATTCCTGTGTTGACAGCTGTACTGCTTTTGCAGCACAGTGATAAACAAACCATCGTAGCCAACATCAGTAAAATTCCCCTTGCGTTGCTCTATGGCGCTGGAGTACCTGTTCATAGCCCTGCAGTACTACCTCAAATTGGCTTGTTATGGTTTTTACCAGCACTCTGTTTCGCGTTTCTTTTGGTGCGCATAGCTCTTGAAGCACGCCACACCGTGCTTCTCATTGTTCTCTACTTTATGATAGGTTGGATAAGCATGCTGTTTTTCCATGCGCCTTTAAGCATCCAACCTGCGCTTATGGGAACGTTTTTTATCTATATTGGATATAAAGCCCGACAATACAACCTCTTTAATAAGCGCGCTCCTCTCTGGCTCATTGTTCTTATGATGTGCTTGTGTTTAAGTTGTATATCATCAGGTATTTTCGTTAATATCGTAAACGGACAGATAAGTTTAGGGCCGCTTAGCATACTTCATGCACTGTGCTTTTCCTACCTTATTATCCGTCTATGCCAATGGATTGACCTCCACAACAACATGCTTGCCCAATTTTTGCAATGGTGCGGCAAAGGAAGCTTAGTCATGATGTGCTTTCACGGTATCTCAGACTATTGCTTTCCGGGCTACCTGCTTCAGGATTTTCTTATGAACTGGGGATTAAGTCATGCTATCGCAACGGCAATCCTTATTTTTCTAAATATGGTGTGGGCTGTTATTGGAATTATAATAGTTACTCACAGTAAGCCACTTGCGGTATTATTTTCAGCTACACGCCTAGAAAAGTTTTCACATGCTCTTTCAGTGAAACGGTTTAACGCGTAAGGCAATTTAGCTATAATGACTGTTCATAAAGCACATACGAGCACACTATAGACGCGCATACACTGTACAAGCGCTCATGTGCACCGTTTGAATACCGTGTGTGTATAACCTGAAAATGAAAGCGAGTATCATGCCCTCTATCTCTATTATTGTGCCTGTTTATAATGCAGAAAAATACTTAGAAGCATGCCTTGAAAGCCTTGAAAATCAAACCTTAAGCGATATAGAAATTATCTGTATTGATGATGGTTCAACCGACGAATCGTTCGAAATCCTTAAACGTCATGCACAAAAAGATACACGCTTGCGCTTGTATGCACAAGAAAATGCAGGTGTGTCAGCAGCACGCAACCGTGGACTCGACCTTGTTCAAGGCCGCTACGTAATGTTCGTCGATTCAGATGATATTATTGCAGCGCAAGCTTGCGAATTGCTTATGAAACAAGCGCAAAGCCATCACAGTGAAATTATAGTTTTTGCTGGTAAAACGTTCCCTACTACAAAATGGAAAGATTCCTGCTGGGCAACGCGAACCGTCCACTACAGCGCTTCAGAAAGCGTCTTTGCGCTTCTCAATGAAGCTGGCTCAATTCCTTTAATGTGTAACAAACTGTACGCAAACGCGCTCATCAAACGTACGAACGCACGCTTTAATACAAGTTTAAAGCTTGGAGAAGACCATGCATTTCAAATGAATATTTTCCCATTTGCGCATGGAATAAGTTATCTCAATGAATGCTTATACTTTTACCGCGGACACGATGAAAGTGCTGTCAATCAAGCAAATCAAGATTGGGATGAACAAGCTCGACTCCATCTTGAAATTGTAAAATATGTTATTGCAAGCTGGCAAAAGCTTAATATTATCGCAAAATATAACGAAGCGCTTTTACGCTGGGTAAGCGATTTCTTTTTTGATGCGGCACGCAAATGCTCGTTTAATACCCGCCAAGAAGTAGGCGCTGAACTCAAACAACTTTTGCATGACACATTTGATAGCGCACTTGAATCAACGCTCGATGACACGCAATGGCACAATTTACACTTCATCATTGATACGCCGAACGTACGCAACCCAAAACCACTCATTACATTTATCTATACGCGTATAGCAGATGAAAAACTTAGCAAGCACGTGCTGATGAGTGCACTCATGCAATATGAACAACGTATTGAAATTCGCATCGATAATGGATACAAAACGCCTGAACTTGCAAAACTGGTAGAGCACGATGTACGCGCTACGTTTTATGATAAAGCGCAAAGCAGCCAATTGCTTGACACTATTACCAGCCCATATGTAATTTTTGCTCAATCGAATTCTGCATATATGGAAGGTTGTGTCAATCACATCTTCGATCGTCTTCACATGATAGAATACAAAAATGAATGCGCGGAAAAAGGTGTAAAACCAACTCCTCTTGCCCGCGAGCGTTATATACGTGGTGAACACTTCTTCCCTGCTGACGTGGTGGTATTTAACGATTCTGCTAAAATTGTACGCAATGAAGATCCGTTTTTTGCACTGACGCCTAACTATCAGCTAAGCTATTCCAGCGAAAAAATTTATTCGTATGAAGCGCTCGCACCGCGTGTATACAATGTAGTATCACTTTCCCCTGAAAATAAGGCATATCATGTTGACTTTTTAAAAAAGCACCATGAGATATGGAACGCTCAACAGGAATTTTCAATGGCATATGGTGCACTGAATGTATCAGCTTGCTTGCCGTACGCTCGCGCTATTTTATTGATGGATCGAGCGCTTCTGGTAACACACAGCCTTACGATTAAACGAGCAAGTGCAGCAAGCGATTACGGTAAACGCATTACTGAGATGCTCGAGCAAACATCAACGCGCAATGATGTAGAGCAAAGCACCGACACAAGTGGCTTTTATGCAGCGCTTGGTTCGTATTTGCTTGCACTTGATGATTCAATCAATAACTATTCTATCTACGAAGAAATATTTCCTTTTATGCAAGCCTGTGCACGAAACATTCAAGCACATCTTGGGTCAACAACGTGGGAAGATAAAGACGAAATTGCTCAGTGGAACTCGCTTTGCACATTTTCATCTCAAGAGCACTTCAATACAAAATCGAATCTACATGTTAATCGCCTTACTGAAGCAAATACCGAAGCGCTCGATGAGCTAAGTGCAGCATGGGGTAACGCCGCACGTCTCGACTCAATGGTACATGAGTTCTATCATTCGATTAGCTATAAAACAGGACGTGTTGTAACGTATCCTGTACGCTATCTGTACTACAATATCCAAAAGCTCATTCGTCGATAAGAATACAAGGTGATCATTCGTATGCACGTTATTGAAAATCAAGCCCCTCAAGCACCTTATGTATCGGTTCTCGTGCCGGTATGTAATACTGCAAAATTTCTGCCTGAGTGCCTTACAAGCTTACTGAATCAATCGCTTAAAAACATTGAAATCATCTGCCTTAATGATGGATCAACCGATAATTCACTAGACATTCTTAAAAGTTTTCAAAATCGTGACGGACGTATTAGAATTGTCGATAAAGAAAATGAAGGTTACGGTGCAACCATGAACTTAGGGGTGCACCTTGCTAAAGGCGATTATATCGGTATTGTTGAATCTGACGATTACGCTCATAAGCACATGTTCAAAAAATTGTATACTTTTGCCCAGAAACATGATTGTGACATTGTTAAATGCAACTATTACGAACATAGTGAAACAGGTAATGTGCTGTGTAAGCCTTTTGCTGCATTTCCGAAAAAGCGCGTTTTTGATCCACGTGAGTACCGTGCTATTACTGGAATTCTTCCTATTATATGGGCAGCACTTTACAGGCGTTCAATGCTTCTTGATAATGCCGTTCGATTTAACGAAACACCAGGTGCGTCATTTCAAGATACGTCGTTTGTATTTCAATGCTGGGCATGTGCGCGCCGCGTAGCACTTTTGCCGAAAGGACTTATTTATTACCGTGTTGACAATGCTGCTTCCTCGGTTAAATCGTCTAAAAAAGTATGTGCCGTATGCAAAGAGTATGAAAGTTCGTATCGTTTCTTAGAAAAAGACCCAAAACGCATGGAGGCATTTCGTGAAATTATCCATGTTAACAAAATAGGAACGTACAAATGGAACTACGATCGCATTGATGCTGCGTCAAAACTTGAGTTTGCACAAGCTATGGCACGTGAGTATCGTCAAGCACGCGATAAAGGAGAATTGCAGGAGCGTCTTTTTGATCCACACGACTGGGCTTTGCTTGAACAACTCATGGAAAACCCGGAAGAATTTGTTAAAACACATCCTGAAACCATGTATTAGGAATTGCGTATTAAACTGAGCGTCTTTAACCCAAGGAGTATACCGTGTCTTGTGATCGACACTTACCGTCAACCGATACTTGCAGCACCGCTACTGCCATGCCAGATGATGCAAGTGCGCACGACAATAAGATAGAGGTATCTATCGTACTTGCTATTTATAACGTAGAGAAATTTCTTGACCAATGCCTTGCGTCACTCGAACAGCAAACACTCAAAAATATTGAGATTATCTGCGTAAATGATGGCTCAACCGACTCTTCAAAAACTATTATAGAAAACCATATGCAAAACGATAAGAGAATAACACTTATCTCAAAGAGCAATAGCGGCTATGGAGACTCAATGAACCACGGTATAGCAGCGGCACACGGGCGCTATGTTGGTATCGTTGAGCCTGATGATTGGGTTGCTCCCCACATGTTTGAAACATTATGTAAGGCAGCGCACAAGCATAACTTCCCCGACATTGTAAAAGGCTCGTATACACGCGTCATCAATGCAGACACACCAGATGAAAAGCATGTTCCTGCTATATACTATAAGCATATCGATATTGTTGATACACCTTTTACGCTTAACGAAAATGCACAGTTGTTACTGCACCATCCCAGTATTTGGTCGGCACTCTATAAGCGCAGTTTTTTGAATGAAAACGGTATTGCATTTCAACCCATTCCTGGTGCGGGCTGGGCAGATAATCCATTTTTAATGGAGACATTCGTTCAAGCAAAAAGCATTGTATATATTGATGCCATGCTTTATTTCTATCGAGAATTTAATACTGGTTCATCAAGTGTGGTAAAAGATCCTCGTATTATTTTTGAACGCTGGCTTGACATGGACGCTATTCTCAAAAAACACCACATACACGCTAAAAACATTCTGGAAGCGCATTATGCACGCGGTTGTGCGTATATACAGATGCTTGCTGATGACTTTCCTTCAAATGAAGTTGCGCGGCGTGGAATACAGCGTATGATGAAACATATCGACTACAATACCGTACTTGAATCGAATGTAATAATACAACCATTTAAAGATGCATATCAAGCACAGGTTTCACCTCTCTTACGTGCATGGTATAAAGTAAAAAGGCACCTATCATGAAAGCACTTATAATTATTCCAGCCTATAATGAAGAACGTTCTATCGAGCGTGTTGTACAAAGTGTTGTAAGCGCTGGGTATGACTATGTTGTTATTAACGATGGCTCGCGCGATAATACCGCCGCAATTTGTGAACGCGAGGGCTTTAATATTGTAAACCTCCCTGTTAACCTGGGAATTGGAGGCGCAGTTCAAACGGGGCACCGCTATGCACTCGAGCATGGATACGATGCCGATGTGCAATTCGATGGAGATGGGCAACACGATGCTACCTGTATTGCTCCTTTACTCCAGCGCCTTGAACAAGGCTACGATTTGGTTATTGGCTCACGCTTTATCTCGCAAGAAAATACCTTTAAAAGCTCAACAGCGCGTCGTGGTGGCATAGCTATTTTGCGTGCTATTTTAAAGATGGTTACTCATCAAACGATAACCGATCCAACCAGTGGCTTTCGCGCATGCGGTACACGCGCTATCGCCTTGTTTGCTGAAACCTATCCGCACGATTATCCTGAACCAGAATCGATTGCCTACGCAATTGGTTCATCGCTGCGCGTTAGTGAAGTTCCTGTTATTATGCATGAACGTCGCGAAGGAACATCATCAATTGGAATTATCGCAAGCGCATACTATATGATAAAAGTATCGCTTGCAATTATACTGACACGTGTCAGTAAAAAACGTGAGCAGTAAGTGTTCTTTAAGCGAGTGCTGCATGTGATATTGAGCACACGTATGGTATCAACAATGAACCTACTGCCCATAAAACCACCTGATAAGGAGTTAGTATGCCGCTTGTATTGCGTATCATAATGATTGCAGTCTCTTTGCTCTTTTTTACGGGAGGGCTCTATTTAATAGCACAGCGAAAATTACAGCTCAAATACTCCCTTACGTGGTTTTTCTTGCTTGCATTGATACTGATTATCGCGCTTGTCCCTGCTCCGTTTTTTGTATTGGCAGCATGGTGCGGGTTTGAAGCATCATCAAATATGCTCTTTTTTATAGGTATGTTTATTCTTATATCAATTTGTTTATCGCTCAGTGTTATAGCAAGTAAAAACGCAAATGACATTCGGAGGTTAACGCAAACAGTAGCACTCCTGAACGCGCATATACAACAGCTTGAAAACAAGCGCAATCAGATACAGACGCTCGATCACGTACGTTCAAACACCTATACCGCTCACAAGGAATAAGCTATGAGCTATACCTCTGCTTCGCAGCACAAAACAAGCCTAGAAAAAGAAAACACGAACGATACAAGCATAAGCGCAAACACAAAATCACAAATGGGCGCACCCGCACACGAGAAGGTATATGAACACGCAAAGTCGCAGGTGCAGGAACATACAACCACAAGTACTCATACAAACACGCGCACAGCCACAAGTTCACATGCCACTACAAACCCCAACACCGATATACACACGAACAACCTTGTCCAACTGTTGAAATATCTGTTTGTGGGAGGCAGTTCTGCCCTTCTTGAGCTGGTAGTGTTTAGTATTATGACATATCTTGTACACATTGATGTTTCAATAGCCGCACCGGTGTCGCTCTTGTTATCAACACTGTACAATTTTTTTATGAGCGCACGCTTCACGTTTCGCAGTACGCAACATGTATTAAAATCGGCGCTTGGTTATTGCGCATTGCTTATCGTTAATACGCTTTTTGCAAGTTTTGCAGTACAAGCACTTGTTGCACTTTCTATTGAAGCAATTATTGCCAAGCTTATTACAATGGCATGCTATACCTGCTGGAATTTTGTTTTGTACAAGCGTTTTATCTTTAAAAGCACCTAATGGTAGCTTGTGTTGCTTTGACGCACTACGTGCATGCAGCACTCAGCTATCTCATAGATACGTTATGCAACGAAATGTGTAATAATAGTGCTCGTAAAAAAGCTATGAACGTTACAAATACAGGCAGTACAAACATGCGCGTTGCAATACGTTGCAATAAAGCGTTACGAGCGTAACCACCTGTAAAATACGCTCTATGCTCACAGACACACCCGTGCAAACTGCAACAACACGATTGGACACTCATGAAGCAAAGCCACACAAAAAGCATTACAGCACGCGTGCGTATTGCGCAATTTGTACTAGCGCTTTTCATCGCATGGGGTATTCAGCTTCATTTAAATGTTATCAATCCAACGCTTACCAGCCTTAAAGTAGGAGCCTCACAAGGCTTTATCTACCAATTGGTACTGTTGCAAGAATCGCAAACGCTTCCTTTGTATTTTTTGGCAGCGCTACTTTGTGGAATGTTTTGGCTTGTTCTACAGTGGGCTTCTCTTCCCCAAAAGAACAAGCGCCATTTCATTACCTATGTGCTTGCGCTCCTGTTAGCGCTTATATTTGTAGCAGGTCTTATGTTCAGCGAACCCGCAACGCGTATGCTTATTGCACCTGGACCTGCAGCATCGGTACCTATCAGCGTCAATGATGTTGGAAAACTACGTATCGCGGTATCGTTGTGTGCGTGGTTTTTATTCTGGTGTATCGCACTACCCGTGTGTGAACAATTTCTTAAGCGTGCAGCACAGCGCTGCTTTACACAAGCGTCAAGCCAGATAGATGGTGCGTCATCAGCTTTGCATGAAAAAAAAACGCCAAAAACATTTACGGAGCAGATACATGCAACGCATACGAACACATTTCCAGCGAATGTGCCGATAGAGAACTTAAACACACCCTGTGTCGCGCAGGAAAGCACCCCAAACACTCTGCAGCCGAACACGCTAAACACTGACGCGCATACCAACGAAGCATATAAACAGCTGCGCGGCGCACAAGGCGCAAACGCAAAGGGCAACTTCACACGCTCGCTCAAGCAGCGCCTTTGCTGCTTGGAACATAAACACCCGTTCTTGACCTGCTTTTGCATACTCGTGCTGCTATGGCTTCCCTATCTTATAGTGTGCGCACCTGCAACAAGCGATCCCAACGACACGCTTAATCAATTTATCCAAGCTCAAGGGCGCATTGATCCAACACTTGAGCTTACAACACAACTCGACCCTGCGGTAACGCTCTCAAATGCGCATCCTGTTATGCACACCCTTTTTCTTAATGCCTTTTTAACGCTGGGAGCGTATCTTGGTTCACAAAACTACGGCTTATTGCTTATTGCGCTTGTACAACTTGGCGTGTGGGCAGCAAGTATTTCCTATGTAATGCTTCTTGCAAAACGCTTGCAGTTTCGTTTTGCTATTCGCGCAGTTCTGGTGGCATTCTTTGGACTTATGCCGCTATTCCCTTTATGGATAGTAAATGTTACGAAAGATTCGCTGTTCAGTGCCACTACCCTTCTATTTTGTGCACTGTTAACGCGCGTTGTACTAAGCACGTTCGGTGTGCACAACAACATGCGCACCCAAGGTAGTGAACACGTTTGCACGCATGCACCGATGTCAAAGTCACGATCAGAAGCAACAGACACGAATGTCGGGTCAGCAGAAACACGTGACACTGCACTAAAAACGCACGTTTCATACTTCTTCGAGGCGCCAAAAATACGTGTGCTAATAGGCTTGTTTGCATGTGCACTTGTTATGTCACTCTTGCGCAACAACGGTATTTTTGCCGTAGCGTTTGCGTTTATTGCAACGCTTATCTGCGCGCGGAAAACACCTATCTTTAAAGGTCTGCTCGTAAGTTTGGGTGTGTGTATGCTGTGCTATGGTGCGTTTATCAGTGTTGTTTTGCCTGCTGCACATATAAGCCCAGGATCGCCACGTGAAACCATGTCACTTATATTTGAGCAGGTTGGGCGTGTTGCTGTATGCTATCCAAGCGATATAAGTGAAAACGACAAACGCATACTGCGCGCTATATTCGATTTCGATAAGCTTGAACAAACGTATCAAGGTGAACAAGCTGATGACATGAAATGGACGTACAACAAGTACGCAAGCGCGCATGAACGAGCTGAGTTTTTTAATCTGTGGGTTCGCTGGGGCTTACAACACCCCCTTACCTATGCGTTAGCACAAGCGCAGCTTAGCTATGCGTATTTTTATCCTGGTGTAGATCGTTCATGGGTATGGCCATCACTGGCAGAATTTGGAACACGGTATGGCCTGCGACCGTATACTATTCTTGACTACTACCATGAACAGGGGCTACGTGTATCCCAGCCCGCGTTTTTCGCACCTGCGCGCCAAGCCTTAGTTGCACTTTACAACTGCGGCAAAACAAGCCCACTAGCGCTTTTATGCAACATGGGTTTTGCGAGCATTGTAACACTCATCCTTGCAAGCATGGTTCTTATCAATAAAAAGCAGCGTGCTCTTATCTGCTTTATGCCAAGTATGACGCTTTTGCTTGTATTTCTTATGACGCCAATAAATGGGTCTATTCGCTATGCTCTTGGTGTTGTTGTGTGTTATCCCCTGCTGATGCTGCTCACATTAGCACTGGTGCGTGACGAGTAATTTAGATCATTTATTCATCATCGCATACAAAACGGACGTATAATATATACAACAACAGCAATGCTGAAGGGAGAGCATTATGAGCAACGAACAAAATTTTGATGTTATTGTTATTGGAGCAGGTCCAGCAGGTGTGAGTGCTGCTGTATATGCCGCATCACGTGGTTTGCGCGTAGCCGTTATTGAAAAGAAGCGCGTTGGCGGTATGATCGCAAACGTTTCAACTGTTACCCACTACGCCAGTGTTGAAGCTGACGAAACAGGAAAAGAATTCGCTCGCCGCCTATCCGAGCAGCTTAACTCAACGCATCCAACGTTTATTACCAGCGCTGTATGTACAGCAGAACTTGCAGGTTCTACCAAACATATTCATTGTGAAAATGGCGAAACATATAGTGCGCCGCGCATCATTATTGCAGCAGGTATGCAAAAGCGCGCGCTTGATATTCCTGGCAGCGAGCTTATTGGCGCACAGCTCTTTGAAGCAGCTCCTACGCTTACCGGCAAACATGTCTACATTGTAGGCGGAGCTGACGGTGCTATTAAAGAAGCTTTATTTGCAGCGCGTTTTGCTAAGCACGTAAGTATCGTGTGTATTGAAGAAGAGCTTGCTTGCATCGCACAATTCAAAAAACCTGCGCTTGAAGCAGATAACATCGATGTGATTCCTGCATCAAGCATTGTTGCGCTTCACGGATCGAACGGCTCAATTAGCAGCGTTGATATTCAATCGTTGCATGATAACAAGATCACCACACATGAAGAAAGCAATGCAGCAGTATTTGTTTTTGCAGGTGCCACGCCTAATACCGCGCTCTTTAACGATCAACTTACGCTGCAAAACAACTTTATTGTTGTAAACGACAATATGGAAACGAACGTGAAAGGTGTGTGGGCGGCAGGCGATATTCGCGTAAAAGATGTGCGCCAAGTAGCAACCGCAGTAGCAGATGGTGCTATAGCAGGGATTAAAGCTGCAGCATACAGCGTTGCATAGCATGCTAAAGAGCACATAATCAACGTGCACACCTGTGCTCCATTGTAGCTTACCGAGATATGTTTCGTGCATATCTCGGTTTTTTTGCTTAATTCGCATATTTTTACGTTCCAGAAACCACAGCACTGAACAAAAATCTACAATAATGCTATCGAATGATATAAGGTCTTTTTACGTTGCGCTCAAGGAAAGGAATCGACAGATGTCTGAACATCTTCATCCATTTGGCTCATTGGTATTTGACAAACGTACGATGCGTGAGTGGCTCCCCTCAACAACCTACAAGCAGCTTATGAAAACCATCGATAATGGTGAACCGCTGAATTTGGAAGTTGCGCAAGTTGTTGCTCATGCCATGAAAGAGTGGGCAATTCAGAAGGGCGCGACGCATTTTACGCATTGGTTTCAGCCGCTCAGTGGTGTTACGTCAGAAAAACATGACGCATTTTTGTGGCCGCAGGCAGAAGGTGGAGCACTAACACGCTTTTCAGGCTCGGAGCTTATCCAGGGAGAACCCGATGCGTCAAGCTTTCCATCAGGCGGTTTACGCGCAACCTTTGAAGCGCGTGGCTATACAGCGTGGGATCCTACCAGCTATGCATTCATCAAAGACGAAGTATTATGCATCCCTACAGCATTTTGCAGCTATAACGGCGAAGCACTCGATAAGAAAACGCCGCTGTTGCGCTCGATGCATGCACTTGAAAAACAAGCAAAACGCGTGTTGGCGCTCTTTGGTGAAACGCCACAGCGGATTTTGTGCACTGTTGGCGCTGAGCAGGAGTTTTTCCTAATTTCTGAAAAAGATTATGCATCGCGTGAAGACTTAGTGCTGTGCGGTCGAACCTTGTTTGGTGCGCCAGCGTGTAAAGGCCAAGAACTGGAAGAGCACTATTTTGGCGCCATTCGCCCTACCGTCAATGCGTTTATGAAGGAACTTGACGATGAGCTGTGGGCGCTTGGCATTGCTGCGCACACGAAGCATAATGAAGTTGCACCAGCTCAACACGAACTTGCGCCCGTTTACACCAACGCAAACCGCGCTATCGATGAAAACTTACTGACAATGGAAAAAATGCGTCTGTTGGCTTCGCATCACGGACTTGCGTGCTTGCTTCACGAAAAGCCTTTTGAAGGCATCAACGGATCGGGCAAGCACAACAATTGGTCGATGAGCGCCGATGGCACAAACTTGCTTGATCCAGGCGAAAATCCACGCGCCAACTTGCGCTTCCTTGTTATTTTGTGCGCGATTGTTGAAGCAGTTGACACCTATCAAGAGTTGCTGCGCATGTCTATCGCATCGGCAGGAAACGATCATCGTTTGGGCGCACATGAAGCACCGCCAGCGATTGTATCTATCTTCTTAGGAAGCGAATTAGGCGGTATTGTTGATGCACTCATTCATGGCAAGGAATTCAAAACTGCAGGTCAGATTGCAATGGACTTGGGTGTTGAAGTGTTGCCTCGCTTCATGAAAGACAACACCGACCGCAACCGAACGAGCCCCTTTGCTTTTACCGGCAACAAGTTTGAATTTAGAATGCCAGGCTCAAGCACTAACTTATCGGATGCTACGATGGTGCTCAATACCGCAGTTGCAAAAAGCTTGAAAACCTTTGCCGACGCTCTTGAAGGTGTTGCACCTGATCAATTTGAACAAGCTGCCATTTCATATATTAAGTCGTCATTTACAACGCACGCGAATATTATCTTTAACGGCAATGGATACGCAGCTCAATGGGAAAAAGAGGCACAGGCGCGCGGGCTTTCGAACAAGAAAACGGCGGCGGATGCCTTTAGTGCGTATGTCAGCGATGAAGCGCTGAAGCTGTTTGAAGAAATGGAAGTTTTGCATGAGACAGAAGTGCGTTCGCGCTATGAAGTGAAGCTTGAGAAATACAACAAACTGTTAAGTATTGAGTGCTCAGTAATGGAGCGCATGGCACAGCGTACGTATATTCCTGCCGTGGATCGCTACTTAGGCGATGTAGCACGACGCATCAAAAACATGGCAAGGATTTCACTAAAATGCAACACCGATCTAGCGCTTGCTAAACGCTTAGCGAAGGGCATTGATGCGGCAGCGGCGGCGTTGCACGATCTGCAAGAAAAACATGAACACGCACAAAGTATAGAGGATCAGCAAGAACGCGCACTGTACTACGCGTATGACGTACAAGCGGCTATGCACGCGCTACGCAGTGCAATCGATTCGCTTGAAGTAATTACCAGCAGAGATTACTGGCCCTGCCCGTCATACAATAACTTGCTGTTCTACGTGTAATTGCGTGCACACTGTGTGCTTTCCATGGCTTAGTATGCAGCAGCTTGAGTGCGGTAGCTTGTGTTTAATAGCTTGAGCTCGACGGATTAAGCACGGCAGCTTTAATTCGCCGGGTTGAGTCTGGGAATGCAAACGTGCCAGATTGAGGAAGCCATCAGGTGCAAATGCGGCACGCATCTGCAAATACCGTTCATTGTGTTCATGCTGAAAACACCATGCGCTTGAAATCGTATTTCAAGCGCATGGTTGTATAATGCAGAGCAGTGTAACAGTTATATGCTGTTTTATCTATGATTCAATTTGAGATTTGTACTGGCGATATTCGCGCAAAAATGCGTCTTTATCAAAATCATGGAGTGCCATAGCATCATCAAACGTAACACATTCAGTGATTGGGTTAGAAAGCGAGAACGGCAGGCCTTTTGACACCAGGAACTTGCCTAAGCTAGGCTCGGCGCTTACAATCTCGTGCATGGATTTTTGCTCGTTGATAAGGCGCATGAGTGCGTCAATGCTTGCCGCAGCGGGTGCTTCGGCACGTGTGTTGTCGGAAGCGTCATCAGAAACACTAACACCTTCATGAGTGGAAGCCGCATCAGAAGCCACATTAGAAACA
>KQ959677.1:233962-271727 GCA_001552935.1 Umbribacter vaginalis
GAAGCCACATTAGAAACAGCATTAGAAGCCACATCAGAAGCTGCATTAGAAACAGCCGCGCTTTCGTTAGCGGGCGTGGCGGCTTCCTGCGCGCCGCCTGGCTGACTTACAGCAATACTGCTCAGCTGGGCGATTTCGTTTAAGCGTATAACACGTGCGTGCAACGAAACATGATCGTGTTCACCATGAGTAGAAACAAGCAGCGTAGCGTTGTTCTGGTGACGCAACATAAACTGCGCAACTTCACTGCGTGTTTCACTATCAAGACCGCTAAACGGCTCATCGAGTACTAACAAGTGCGCATCACACGCAAACGCACGAACAAGCGCTACGCGTCTGCGCTGACCACCCGACAAGTATGCAACCTGTTTATCAAGCACTTCATTAGGTAACACTTCACAAAGCATCGCGCGCAAAGAACGACGAGAAACACCAGGCTTGCAAACGAGCGCAACATTATCAACCGCGCTGAGCGCATCACACAGCCTATCTTCTTGAAACACGACTGCCATGCTGCTGGTATGCGGGTTTATCAAGGTGCCAGAATCGTAGCTTTCAAGCCCCAATAAAATACGCAACAACGTTGTCTTCCCAGAACCCGAAGGAGCCATCAAACAAATGCGCTCCCCTTCTTCAATATGCATGTTTAAATGGGAAAAGACTAGCTGATCATCAAATGATTTAGCCAATTCTCTACATTCAATCATCGGTCGTCCTTTACTCCAAGATAACGTCCCAAGGGGCGCGATAACACATCGAGTGCTTTCATGACAAGCTTCTCAAAAAGCCAGCTTAAAATCATAACAACAACAGTCCATGCAAACAATTTTGGTGTATTCAAAAACGTTCGTGAGATTGCCATTTCACGTCCAATTGACGGGATGGGGTTCGCTAATACTTCAGCCATAATGCCGCTTTTCCAACTCATACCGAGCGCCATTTTGCATGCGCTGCTTAAGAAAGGCATAAACGCAGGTCGATAAATGTACACAAAGGTACGCCATGGCGATAAGCGATAGACACGTGCAAACTCAAGCATTTTGTAATCGACACTTTCAAAACCAGCAAGCATATTAATATAAATAAGCGGAAACACAATTAAAAATGACAAATAAATGGTAAGCAGCTGATTTCCAACCCAGATAAGAAGCATAATGATAATAGCGACTACCGGAATCGTACGCAACAGCGACACTAAGGGATCAAGAAATGCACGCACCACTGCTACTTTGTAGGCAGCAGCTGAAAGCAAAATACCCGCACAGCACGACAGCATAAAGCCAAGCGCAATGCGCCCAAACGATGCCAATGCAATAATCCAAAATCCTGGCTTTGCAGCTTCTGTGCAAAGGGACGCTACCACACTTATCGGGCCCGCAATGACAAGGCGATTATGAATAACCATGTCAAGAACATGCCATACCACAATCCAAAAGACGATAACACCAAAGCGTTTCATGAACGTGAGCATATTTTCTTTCGTGAATGCGTGCGCGAACGTGCCACGTTTATCCCGCTGAGCAGCATCAGATTCACACACTGCGCTCTCGAGTACATCTGTCTGTTCACACGATGTGTCTGTTTGCTTGATAAACAAGCCCTGATTATGCATCACACGTTCGTACTGTGCACGAGGAACGCTTATCAGCTCCATAATGTCGGCAATCATCGAAGCATGTAAACCTTTTTGCTGCGCGGTGCGCATCATAGCGCCCAAACTCGCATCATCAATACCGTCACTTCGTATGCGGTTTGACATCATCACTAATTTTTCTTGTGGAACACCTGCTAATTGAGCAGCTTGTGCAAAATTCATAGCAACCAGCGCACCTTAGGCTTCACCAAGCATACCTGATGGTGGTAGATAGTAAAACCCGTCATCGGGAATGGCGCCACCAACCGATTCGGGATCAGCGTCATAGAGCTGTTCAACAAAACCGCTCATCGCAGTGCGCATTTTTGTTCCTGTTATACAGCAGATTGCTAAATACGGAAATGCATCGAGCGCTACGGCATTATTCAAAAAACTGCCAAGATCTTCTTGCAGCGCTGCTGCTTTGCGATAATTTTGCTTCGTCCATTCAACCGAGCTTTTCATTAATGTTAAGTATTCAATTACCGCCTGTTCGTGTTCATGCAGAAACTTTTTATTGACAATCGTAGTAGTCATAACCGCCTGTGCCCCATTATCAGCAAACGCAGCATCCCACTCTTTCGTGATGTCAATAGGAACGTACAGAGGGTTTACCAGCAATTTCGACAAAGAAATAAATGGCTGCGGCAAAAGAGCAATTGAATTTGGCTTCTCTTGTAATAAATTTAAAATTTCAAATGGAGTCGACTTAAATTCCAAGTTGAAAGCATCAGACATGTTTTTCTTTTTAAGAAGCGCACGGATAGTATATTCGGGTGTACCACCTGCACCGTAGGCATAAACCGTACGCCCCCGCAGGTCATCCATAGTTTTTATGCTTGCGTCAGTAGTCATCACATACAATACACCCAGGTTGTTGATGCACATAAGCACATACTCGTTTTTTAGCTCGTGGTTGTTGTACAAAATAGGTCCAATGTTTGATGGCAGCGTAGCAATATCAAAGTCGCCGTTATTAAGCCTTGCTGACAAGCCAATATAGTCAACCGCATTAAATTCAAACGTAAAATTATTTTTTGTTTTATGATTTTTAGCTGCCAAAAGAAATTGAGATAAACCCATAGACGGCGGACCCATAATAAGCCCTGTGCGCACGGTGCACAAATCAGGCGAGCCCCACAACTCGCGTTTTTCGGGTGTCGCGCTCAATACTGGTTTTTCTGAGCCACCTGCATGAGAAGCGCCGCCTTGGCTGCACGCTGATAAGCTAACAGCACTTATGCCAGCACAAGCGATACTTCCTGCAATAAAACTTCTTCTTGAAACGCTTTGCATACATCTCTCCTTTTCTGGTGAGCGATACGTGCACTGAACGGCTAAGCTGCGTGTTCTATCTGCAGTTTTTGCAAACCATGCAAATGTATGTACATGGTGCAGTGTGCGGGCTGCGTGCTTGCTGTATCGCTTCGAGGTCTATTTGTTATCTTCATTTAACAAAATAAAAGCTTTCAAAGAAAAAAGATGTTGCAGCTGCAACATAATGCAAATTTTTTTACACAAATGTGCACAATTCAGGACGTGAACGCACAGCACGTGTATCTGATGGTACGCAGGAACAAATGTCAGCTGTTTGAACGTGCCAGAAAGCATACCAGCTGGGAATACCTATCCGCACACTAACAGCATCTCATGCATATTCCCCTTGTCTATCATTGGCTCGAGCAGGTTTTCCATACGCACGCTCACACCGTACGCACGCTGTATAAGCGCACTACCCATGCCTTTCAGCCGCTCGGCAAACGCCGCCCCTGCATGCGCACACGCTCACAACACACGTACCTATTCTTCAAGAAATGAGCGATCTTTCAGGTAGATAACATTATCAACTGTCTCGATAACTCCATGTTCTGAAAGGGTTTTCAGTTCACGATACAGCGTTGTTCTATCAACACCAAGCAAGCGCGCAAGCCCCGACTTTTCAATAGCTCCCAAGGGAAGCTGTCGCGTAGTACTTGTTTGCTGGGCGTTCGTGAGTAAGAACAGCTTAATACGTTCACGCAGACGCTTACGGGCAAGCATTTGCATTTTTGAATTAAGCAACACATTTTTCCGAGAAAGCATGATGATGATATTACGCATCAGCATGCATACTTCCTTGCCGCCATGCTATGTGCCGTAGTCCATCATTTTCGGGATGTCAAGCCAAATAATACGACACGGCTCTATTGCTTCTACTTGCACTAAACTATTCACTTGCGCGCCTGCAATTGCTTCTCCGAAAACATTCCCTTTTCCCATTTCAGCTATGGTAGTAGGATTGCCTGCTTCATCATAAAAATCAAGACGCAGAACGCCAGAAATAATAACCCCTGCATTGTGAATTTTTTCGTTCAAGCAGATAAGCAACTCGCCTTTATCGTAGCTTTTAATATAAGCATTACACGCTTGCTCAATTTCACGAAGCGCCTCAAGCGAGATTCCTTTGCATAAGCTGCTATTGGCGAGAATTTCAAAGGCTGATTCTTCCATATGATCATCCTCACGTATAGAAGCGCTCAGCACCACGATAAGCGTACTCTTGATTGATTGCTGTTGTGTAAAACTGCCGTGCGCTTTTTTGTTATGTGTCATGGTTATTATAACCCGAAACGCACATGAATGTTGTGCTTTATCCCAATGTATTGCGCAACGGCAATTTTTCTTTTTATCTGTATCACAAAAACCACATCCAATAAGAACATTCTGCAATTTTCTGGTAATATTGCTACATATTTGTTCTTTGCTGGTGCACAAAACTTCAGTGCGGGGTGCGCACAACTATCTTCATACGCGGGCTTGAAACGTGTAATAGAAACGCGTGCTGGAACGGACACCTGAAAGACGGAGCGGATACCGTGCCAGTTGCTGGTGCGGAAACGTAAACGGGAACGGCCTCCTGAAACTCGTTCCTGAACTGTGTTCCTGAACCGTATTACTGAGCTGTATGCCTGAGCTGTGTTCCAGAGCTGTATCGCTGGTCCATCTTGCTGAGCCGTATTGATGAACAGGGAATACGTTTACAATCGTAGCCAAGAGTCATCTAGAGTTACCAAGAATTATCAAGAAAGTGTGCATGATGATACCAGATAATATACTGCTTACCCTATGCGCACATGGCGCACTCGCCGTACTGTTTGGATGCGCGCTTTTCTTTATGCGCATGCCTGCTGGCATACTTGTGGGTGTGTTTGTGGCGTTTGCCGTTACCAACTGCACCCTTGAACCGCTCACCTTGCCCGATACACTGCGCGTTGTGATACAAATACTGGCTGGTAGCTGTGTTGGATGTTCACTTACACGAAGTGATCTGTTCCATATTCCCCATCTTGTAAAACCACTGAGCATTATGCTCATATCGTGTTTTGCTATTATGCTCATAGGCGCTGTTTGTATTTCTGCACTAACGAACTGTGATATGCTCACAGCGCTTATGTGTGCTGTGCCAGGAGGCATTAACGACACACCTGTTGTAGCAATCGACATGGGGGCTGACGGCATTACCGTTACGATATTGCAATTAGTGCGACAAATTATAGGGGTAGCAGTATTTCCTGCTGTTATTCATCTTCTTGATATGAAAAGCAATGCGCAAACGGATCATCGTGTGCAGCATGCTCAACACACTACGCACGTCGAACGTCGCGTACCACACACTATACGCAACACATGCGCGAAACAAGCTGCACACATAAAGGTACTTAACCGTTTACAAGCTTATACACCTGCACCTTTACGACATCATAAGGAACAAGAGGCTGTTTCTGACGAAGGCTCACAAGCCAAAGAGCAGCAAAAACACCACGATATACCCATGCGCACTATGCGTACGATTGCAGCACTTCTTGTAGCAAGTATATGCGGAATTATTGGCTATGCTACACACATTCCAGGAATGATTTTTACGCTGGTAGTAGCCGGAGTACTAGCTTTAAAACTGGGAGCTAATTTTGCGTATAGCCCACGCAGCATAAAACGCTTAGTACAAGTACTTTCGGGCGCTTATCTGGGAAGTCTTATCACGCCTGATAAATTGCATGTATTGCTTGAACTGATACTACCAGCACTTGTTATTGTTGCGCTTTACACGTTGAACTGCTTTATAACAGGTGCGCTGCATAAACGCTTGTGTGGATACACATCAGCCGAAGGGAGAATGATGAGTATCCCTGCTGGAGCAAGTGATATGATACTGATCCTTGATGACATGCGGATTCAAAATAACGATATTGTTATAGTCCACGCAGTGCGAGCGGCAGCCGTAGCAGCTCTATTTCCCCAGATAGTAAATCTTTTATGCTTCGGGGCGCGAACGATAGGTTTATAAAAGTGTTCATTGTAAACAATTAATACAAGCACCATTCAACACATTTCATACAAATTTTCTCTTCATAATGAGCTTGCTACCTACCGTCAATAGAAAAAAATAAGTCTTTTTTTTAGTTTATTTTGATACAGATCGTAAACGTCGGATATGCATATAATCATGGTGTGAACAGGTATCAAAATGTATATTATATATATCATAAAACCCGGCAATAACTTTTTTCGATAACAGCTGTTAACAATTACGAATAAGTAAAACTATTGCTATCAGCTTCTTAAACCTTTAGGCTTGCACAAGCAAGTTCGAACCATTGCCATACTGCTTTTCTCAAACACGTGCAGGGAAGGGTACCTGTTTGAGGAAAACAAATTGAAACGCACACACTACCGAGGAAGGTAATTATTATGACTTACGAAATTTCACGCCGTAACTTCTTTAAGTTTGCTGCTTTTGGCATTGGCGGTGCAACACTGGCAGCAGCATCACTCACTGGATGCGCACAAAACACAAAATCGGGTGCTAAAGATGACAAAACCGTAAGTGTGGCATGCTCGCCTACCCCTCATGCTGACATCTTAAACGGCGTTGTTGCAGGTGTTCTTGCAAAACAAGGGTACAAACTTGTGGTACGTGAATTTAACGATTACGTACAACCTAATATTGTGACCGAAGAGGGCGAAGTTGACGCCAACTATTACCAGCATGTCCCCTATTTGGATGACTTCAACGAGAAAAAAGGAACTCATCTCATTCCACTTGCTGCTGTACACTTTGAACCGTTTGGATTTTATCCAGGAACAAAGAAATCATTTAGCGAAGTTGCAAAGGGTGACAAAATTTCTATTCCAAGCGATGCTACCAATGAAGGACGTGCACTGCTGTTATTGCAAGAAGCTGGTCTGATAAAAATTGATCCAAAGGCTGGCGTAAAAGCAACAAAAAATGATGTTATTGAAAATCCGCACAACATTCAACTGGTAGAACTAGAGGCTGCACAAACGTCGCGCTCGATAAAAGACGTAGCGTTTGCTGGTATAAACGCTAACTTCGCAATTGATGCAGGTCTGAAAGTAGGCAAAGACTCCATTATTCTTGAAGACGCAAAAGGCAAAGCTGCACAAACGTATGCCAACATTTTGGTGGTAAAGAAAGGCAACGAAACACTCGACAAAATTAAAGCACTCAACGCTGCGCTCACCAGCGACGAAACGCGCAAATTCATCACTGAGCACTTTAAAGGTGGCGTGCTTCCTGTATTCTAAGCTCGTAGTGCGCGTGTTCTAGGCACTGGTTACGCTCTCAGCGTTCAACACTTACTTCTGTGTTGATTGCACGAACCGACTGTTCTAAAACGCACCTCTTAAGCTCACGTTAAACTCGGTACCGTATAGTGAAATGGTTGCGATACGGTAAAACGGAGAAAAGTATACCTTGCGGGGTATACTTTTCTTTTACTATACCTATAAACGGTAAAGCTCAGGTAAAATGACCCTGCTAATTATAAGGAGCACCATGTCAATCTCTACCAAACGTGAATACAAAGGAGTACTGAGTATTAAGCTTATTGCAATTATTGCATCTCTCTATGGAATAATCCTTAATTGGAAGGGCTTATTTTCACTCACCTATTTTACTAATCTCTCGAATATTTTTATGGTATGTGTATTAATGTGGGCGCTGGTGAAACACATAAAACACCCTAGAAATAAAGCTACTTGCACATCGCTACACCATTCACATAACTCCAATGTACTTTGGTATACCGTGAAATTCATGGCAACGCTTTCTATAATGGTTACGTTTAGTTTGTATGTATTCTTTTTAGCTCCAACGAATGAACAAGGCTTTATTGCTGCATTTACTCATAATTATTGCGCAAGTTTGTGTGTTCATGTAATAGCACCGCTGTTCGCGTTAGCTGATTTTCTTTTATTTGATAATGCAAGCAAGAGTAATAAATACACCGTTTGGTACGGTGTTATTCCTCCTTTTGCTTATATTGCTTACGTGTATATACTATCCTTTTGGTTTCATGTTACCTGGAAACATGGAATGCCTGCACCGTACAATTTCTTAAACTATGCGGCGCCCTCTGGATGGTTTGGCTTAGAATGGGGAGCTATTTCAAGTACAAGCTTAGGCATTGGGGTTGTATATTTTATAACGATATTTACCATACTATTCCTATGCTTAGGAAAACTAGGAATGATATGGCAAAACAAACTTTACAAAAAGCGTATTAAGCGCTTCGCAGCTGATACTGAGGACCAAGCGCATAGATAAGCACCGCTACAAACAAAGCACTGATTATCTCAGACACAACGCACGAAAGCCAAATGCCGTTCACGCCTAAAAATACCGGAAGCAGCAACACGGCGCCGCATCCTAACACAAGCGTGCGCACAAGGGAAATAATCGCTGACACTAATCCATTGCCAAGCGATGTAAACAGCGACGAGCCATAAATGCTAATTCCCATGACCAAAAAACTGAACGCGTAGATGCGCAACGCAAATTCGGTTAGCGTCTGAAGTGCACTATCACCTCCAGAAAACGCGCACGAAATGTAATAGGAACCAAAATACGCAATCAAGGTCATAAGAATGCCAAGCACTGCCATAATAAGCAGGCTTTTCTTAAGCAGGCTTTGTTTTTCAACAAGATTCGCACTGCCATGCGCAAAACTCATCAGCGGCGAGGAAGCAATGGCAAAACCACTAAACAATGCGCTGAACAGCCATCCAACGTATAAAAGAGTGCCGTATGCAGCAACGCCATCGGCGCCAATATAGGAAAGCAGCTGAATGTTGTACAGCATGCCTGCAAGCGACACTGAAACAAGAGAAATCATTTCAGATGAACCGTTTGAGCACGCTTTTGCAATGGTGCTCATGCGCAGCGAAAAACGTGTAAAGCGAAAATGACTTGAGTTGTGTTTGCGCATGAAATATACCAACGGTATGCCGCCGCCAACAAATTCTGAAATCGCAGTAGCCCACGCAGCACCAGCAACACCCCAGTTCAACATTGCCACAAAGACCGCATCAAGCACAATATTCGACAAGCCTGCTACAAGCGTTACCAGAAAGCCGTAGCCTGGTTTTCCGGCAGCACTAAACAGCGGCTGAAACGCATATTGCACCATGTAAAACGCAAGAGAGCTCATCGAAATGCGGCCATAAACAAGCGCCATCTCGTATAAATTGTCACGCGCACCCAAAGCATAGGCAATTGACGGCATAAACAGGTAGCCAAGCGCTGCGCACAGCACACCAAGCAGAAAGGTGAATACGGTAAGCAACGTAAAACTCTCGAGAGCGAATTTCGTTTTTCCTGCTCCTTGAGCATGCGAAACAAGCGCAGAGCCACCAGCTCCAATCATAAAGCCCGCAGAACCCAAAATGAGAATAACTGGCATAACAATATTGATAGCAGCAAACGCTTCTTTTCCTGAACAGTTCACAACAAAAAGGCCGTCCACCACCGCGTACACCGATGCAAACAAGGTAGTTGCCATGCATGGAACACTCAGCTTGAGCAGCTCAAAAAGTGTAAAATGTTTTGTCATATCGGTAGCCATACCTAGATTATATCCAATGAATAAGGTGCTTGGCAATGCTCTATAAGCGTGAACAGGCAGTTCATGAAGAGCTTGTGAAGCGTGTAATAAACTTCCTTACAAGTTCACTAACCGCATAAAACTATGGTATGTAATAGGCAGCAATAATAAGTAAACGTAAGAGGCGCATGCACGAGATAGATTTAAAAGCGCACGAAGCTAAAACAGTAAAGGAGGAGAAATGCAATTGTCATCACGCAGAGCAGCTGGCATAGTCTTTACACTGGCAGGCGCTATTTTGTGGGGCTTTTCTGGCGCAACGATACAATATTTGCTTTCGACACAGCTGATTTCTCCGCTGATAATAACGCTCGTACGCATGATTGGTGCAGGCATCTTATTCCTAATCATCGGGCGATTTCTTCAACCAGGAAGCATAGGTGCGCTCCTTGCATCAAAACGCGATATTGCCACTTGCGCCGTATTTGGTATTGCGGGATTGTTCTTCAACCAAATAAGCTATGCTACTACCGTAGGTCTTACCAATTCGGGTACCGCAACGGTTCTTGCAAGCTTAAGTATCATTATCGTTATGCTTGTAAGCTGCGCACAATTCCGAAAACTGCCGCGTGTTCAAGATGTTGTTGGACTGGTGTTTGCACTGCTTGCAACCTTCCTTATTGCAACGAAAGGCGATGTGCACAGCTTAGCTATCCCGCACGAGGGTCTTATCATGGGCTTTATCAATGCTATAACCGTTGCAATTTATGTGATGTATCCGCGCAAACTGATGAACACGTATGGCAGCATCACAACAGCTGGTTTTGGTATGCTTTTTGGCGCGTGCGCTGCCGTTATAAGCGCAGGTAGCATTCATATTCTTGAAGCAAGCGGCACCGCGTGTATGCCTTCCATAACGCAGCTTGCACACATTCCTCCCCTGCGCGCTGACATCATGATAGGGCTTTTCATTGTAACGGTTATTGGAACTGTTGGCGCCTTTGGTATGTACTTACATGGCATTTCGATTATCGGCGGTGTTCAAGGCACGCTGTTAGGGGCAGCGGAGCCACCCAGCGCAACCATCTTCCCTGCTATTTTCTTGGGAACAATATTTACCTGGGCAGATTGGCTGGGTCTCATTTTTATGCTAATAACAGTAGTACTAGTTGCGCTACCAAACAAAAAACAAACTTGATATACTAAGCAGAGCCGAAATATTTTTTCAATCGCGAAGAAATGAGGTTGTATGAAAGCGTTTGCACAGTTTATCACCCGCTTCCATAAGATAATTTTACTTATTGGAATTATTGGTGCTCTCGCGTGCGCCGCTGCCATACCTGCAAGCAAAATATGCCAAGATCAAACGGCATATTTACCACCTGAGCTACCGTCGCGCGTGGCACTTGATGTTCAAACGCAAGAATTTGGCCATACAAGCGATGTGCTTATTATGACGCACGATCAAAGCGAAGATACGCTGAATAGTCTTTCCGAAGCGCTGCGCTGCATGCCTGAAGTAGCGTCGCTGTATTCTCAAAAAAGCAGCGTGGATGATTCTTACACGCTTCTCAGTTTAGCAGTAAAAGCAAATGCGTATTCAGACGAAGCAAAACAGGTGCTTAACAGTATAAAATCTACACTTGAACAGCACGGTTTACACGTGCACGGAAAACACCAAAATGCCTACATCAGTGGTACGATAGCGCAAGCGAATACCGACTCGGTGTCGTATACGCTGCTGTTTGCCGTTCTTGCGGTAATTGTCATTTTATTTATTATGGGCCGCTCGTGGCTTGACCCGTTCCTGTTGTTAGGAACCATCGGCGTTGCCATTTTATATGGCATGGGAACAAATGCGCTGCTACCAAGCGTTTCAAAAATTAGCTTTTCAATTGGCGCTTTATTGCAGCTGGTGCTGTCGCTTGACTATTCGATTATGTTGCTTACCTTTTATCGGGAAAAGCGCGAAGCGGGGCTTTCAGCACGTGACGCCATGCGCGATACCTTAAGCACGAAACTTACTGCTATTCTTGCAAGCTCAACGACCACGATTGCCGGTTTGCTGTGCCTTGTTGCAATGCAATTTCCTATTGGGCGCGATTTGGGAATTGTACTGGCAAAAGGTGTAGCGTTTAGTTTGATTATTGCCTTTACGGTGCTCCCGAGCGCCATTATTGTGCTCGATAAAGCGCTTGTGAAAACGCAAAAACCAAGTCCAACGCCTACCTTGAAGCGCCTGGCGCACATCCAGCACACGCTGCGCATACCGCTTGCTGTTGTGTTACTCATAATTGTTGTTATAAGCGTACCACTACGCTCGACAATGGACCCCTATTTCCATGTGTCTATCTGGTCTAGTGATGATGCAACCGTGCAGCGCTACTTTGAACCAGAATCGAATTCAGTAATTTTGTACCCAAGCACAAAAACTGCAAGCGATGACGACCGTGCGCTTGCGTTGGTAGACAAGCTGAAAACGCTCCCCGGTGTAAAATCGGTTATGAGTTATGAAACCAGCATCGGCAAGCCTCAATCGCGCGAACAGTTGCTTGAAAGCAGCCACGTACCTGAACCAGTAATTACCGTGCTGATGGATAAAATTCTCAATCCCGATATACAAGACACCTATACGGTATCGGAGTTCTGCATGATATTGGCAAACAGCGTGGGTAAGAATAACGGCGAAAGCAGTTTGCCAGGGGCAACGGGGAACGTTCAAGGGTCGCAAGCGAACGGGAACAACGGGAACGTTGTGAGCGCGCAAGCGAAGGGCGCGCACGCTAACAGCACTGGCGCTAGCTCTTCTACAAGCGCTTCTCCTGGTGCTTCCACCAGCACGCCTTCTGTATCCTACGCGCAAGATGGCACGATCATCCCTGGTTTAAGCGGCGGAGCATCCGCTGCAACGGCAGCAAAGCCCGAACAAATTGCTGCTGCGCGCATGCAACAGCGCATGCAATTACAGCAACTCGCCCAGCACTATCAAGCTGATCCTCGTAAACTAACAGCGCAAGAAATGTATCATGTGCTGCAAGCCATTTCGCCGCGCATGCCAAACCTTGTCACCATAGAATCTCTCTACCAAGTGACCAGCGCGCAAAAACGGTATAACCCAACATGGAGAGTTTCCCTGTTCCAACTGATAGAAGAATTTGAAAAGCAAGTTAATGCGCGCAATGCGCTGTTTGTGTCCATGAGTCCAAGCGAGAAAATGGACCTGCGTGTGAAAGCGCATGCAATGGAAACGGCGCACAACAATTTTGTGGGTTCCCACTTCAACCGCATGATTATTACGTCTAATGTGCATCCAGAATCGAAAGAGATGACGCAATTTATATCAGAAAGCACCGAGCTGTTGCACAACGCCTATGGCAATGAAACGTATGTGTTAGGAGCAGCACAAACTGCTCATGAAGCACGCGGCGTGTTCAACAGCGACTTGCAACTTGTTTGCATTTTGAGCATTGCAGCCGTATTTATTATTGTAGCGCTTGCGTTCCGTTCATTGAGTATTCCGCTTTTGTTAGTGTTGCTGATACAAGGCTCTATCAATGTTACAGCAGGCATTACAGGCGTTTTAGGAGGCGGCACGTATTACGTTGCGCTGGTTATTGTGCAGGCAATTCTTATGGGTGCGACTATCGACTATGCTATTTTGTTTACTGAAAACTATCGCGTAGCGCGCAAAACACAAACAGTGCGCGATGCACTTGCGTATTCGTATCGCCTTACTATCCACACGGTTGCCTGTTCAGGTGGCATTTTGTTCATTACCACGGGCGTGTTGGGTTTGTTCTCCCCCGATCCAACGACCTCGCAAGTATGCCTTACGCTTGCAGAAGGCGCTGGTATTGCGCTTGTTTTCATTTTGTTGTTGCTGCCCGCTACACTAGCATGCTGCGACAGAGTTATTAGACCCAAGCACAGCTATCGCAGTAAGTAACAAAACTTAATATTAAAGCTATAGCAATTGAAGGTGGCAGAAGAGCAGAACCCTGGAACATGGCAGAACACTGGCGAGCAGCAAAACAGCTAAACGCTGCAGAATAGAAGACAGAACAGCATAAAGGCACAAAATCATAAAGCCTGCAGCTACAAAGATAGACAGAAAACCACAAACGTCGTAGAAACTCAAAACCACAGAGCTACGTGCTTATGCCAACTGTCATATGCAACACATAGAACAAAAAACGCAGTGCAAACACACCTGAAAAAGCACACATCGACGCTGCTATCATTACTATACATGGAGTTCTAAACTGCAAAAATGCATGCTGGCGCAAACGTTTCAAGCAATAGGCAAACAGCCCCAGTGATATAAGACAACTCAAGATAGCAAGCACATAAACAATAAAGTAATAGGGTGCTTTTTCATAAGCTGATACAACAGCATTGCGTATCGACAACGCATACCAGCCATAGCCTGCACTCACAATGCCATCAGCGATACATCCAATAACACTCACTACCAAACACACGCGTGCCATACCTATAAGCATGTGCACATCAGGCGATGTTATACTGACACATTGCAATTTCTGCTTACACGAAACGTTATCACTCGCCGCTCGGTCGCGTTTCTGCACTGGCGTGCCACTAGTAGTAGAAAATTCACCATGAATAGCAGCACTTAGTGCAAGCAACACGCCTGCAAAAAACGGTCCTAAAAACAGAGCATGAACAACAATCGACGCAGGTGCCCACGCATTATACCAGGTAATAATAGTAGGAACATGATACGCTAATGCCACCGATGCAATAAATGCAACAACACTTATAAGCAGCGCGCCATACCACAAACGCATAAGCAACAATCGAGAGATGCCAAAAAGATGTTCCCGACGAATAAAACAAGCCATCCAAAACGTAGCAGCACATCCGAGAAATACCGCAGCACACAATACTTCATTTGAAAGCGGACTTCTCCCTACGCCCAGCAACACGTATAAAGCATTTGAAGGATTGCCTAAATGAGTAGCAGAAAATACTAAACCAAGCGTTGCACCTGCTAAAGGAAAGGCAAATAAACGCCCCACGCGTGCGCGAAATTCATAAGAATGCTGAGCGCATACCAGTGGCAGCGCAACAATCACACAGCACAGCGCACACGCTGGCGCCAGAGATGTAAATAACACCAGCGTAATTTCTTGATATGCTGTTACAAGAGCAAGCTGTTGCGCTAGTACCATATCTCCCCCTCAGCGCACATCTATCTTGTTAGCTGCAAAAATGGTTCACACGCCCCCTACCGTGCTAAACACGATAAAAATGCGGTATTACAACTGAAAGCTGTGTTATATACCACACATTATTTAAGTATGCATTGCAAAAACGAGCAAGGGCTCTATACAGCGGATGCGTCGTTTCTCTTTCAAGAATACCAAAAAAATGCCCACACCATGGCAACAGATGAAGCTGAAGCAATTCTAAAGCGCAATCGAGACGCTCTGGCAGCAATAAATCAAGAAGCGCAATTAGCAAACCTATATGATCATCAGGCATGTTATCGTATTGTGTTTGCGTTATGCCACACGCACGCATCCACGCACGCAGTTCAAGCGTGGATGCACCAAACATCACTTCCTGGTAGTCGGTATATACCGAGCCCCATGGTGGCGCCGCTTTATGAGCTGGTCCTACAAATAAGCGCCTATATTCCCACACACTTTCCTCATTGTGCTCAAGCGCATAGCTACACGCTTGCTGCAAATTCTCAATACAATTTTGCATATCGCGCAATGAGCACAATTCAGGAAGTGCGGAGGGCACGTTCTGCGTGCATGGCGTGCTCGGTGTGTGCGCGCCGCATGACTTGCTCAGTGTGGACGGTACGCTCGCGGCGCACGATGTTGTGCTCGCGACACATGATGCGACACGTTCTGCTTGTGGTGCATCTTCTGCACGTGCGGCGCTGCCCACGTGCGATGAATCACGCACGCAGCCAGCATCGAAAAACCACAGCTCTTCAGTAAGCGTGCGCGCGTCTTGCGCCGCTAATACTTGAAGCAATGCGCGCACTTCTTCTTGGTGAGGTTCATACAAAAACAGCAGCGATGCAATGCGCGCAAAGGTATGAAGCGATTGTTGTGCCTGGTTAGAGGCAAGAATGCTCTCTTGAATAGACATAGTGCGAACCTGTTGACGCATGCTCTCACACACGTGCGTAGGCGCGCTCACAGATTCCCCTGCAGTAACGTCACCACACGCTCCATTGCAAGCGTCCGTATTTGTTTCAGCACAAACATCTGCACATTTAACTCTACCAGTAGGCTTTTTATCTTCCTGTATCATACATCATCCCTGCCTCTTAACGCGAGCGCGCATCACACACAAAACTACTGCTTATAGAAAAATTCCCACTGAAATATGCATAGCGTAAAACGCTAAACGACCAGCGAAAACACTTAATACAACAACAGCGCACGGAAGTATTGTGAAAAACGCGCAGTGGTGCACGCGTGTGCGATAGCTAAGCACTAAAGCGACGCACGTTAAAACGATACATGCAAGCAAAAAAGGAACAGCATGATTCGCAAGATCGATTCCCGATTGCAAAGCATTTTGATACGATGCCGTAAGCCATACCTGTCCAAGCAAACCAACAAGAATAGCAGCTACACCAAGCCCTGCTGCGATGCACAAGCGCCGCGAGCTAATGTGTTCCTGCGTTAAGGCACCACGAGAACTCCGAACAGCAATACTGCGCATCAAAGGCACCAAGCACACACCGCCAACAAGCGAATACCCCAGCATTTGCACACTATTAAACGGTGTCGACCACGAATGAACTGTGGGAATCATGTACGCAAATCCGATAAAAATTGAGAACACAAGAGCTGCAACACCTACAACACGCGCAAAGATGCAAAATTGTGTTTCGTTAAGAACACCGCGTGCAGCCAGAACACAAAATACGATTGCTAATACTAAAAACACTCCTCCAACAGCAATTTCATTAGACAATGGCGACGTGCCAATGCCAAGCACTACATAAGGCATATGCACGGGATTTGCCAAATGGAAAACCGAAGCGGCAAAGCCTACAAACACCAATACTAATGGTGCACACAGCGCGTACACATAGCTTTTTCGGGCGTCTTTGGAAGTGCTAAACAAGTTCACAAGCAGTGCGAACACAGAAAATGCTCCTGCTCCGATAGGCGCAAAGGTTGTAAACAGCGCTAAAGGCAACTCTTGGAATACATCAATCATTACAGCACCTCTTTCACATTGACCACACTACCCTCGTGTGAACTGTATAAACGTGCGTCTTGAGCTTCTTTGATATAAATATTAGGGTGTGTATATTTCGGATTAGGAAGCGGAGCAATGCGTCCGCGCTCTCCGAGTTTTTGCATTTCCTCTACAGGACCAAACTCAAGCGCGCGCAGCGGACATGCTTCAACGCAGATAGGAGCTTTGCCCTCTGACACGCGGGCAGCACAACCATCGCATTTCACCGAATGTCCCAGTTGGCGATCAACCTTAGGGGAGTTGTACGGACACGCCATGTGGCAATATCCACATCCAATACAGCGCCCCTCGTTAACGCTTACCAGGCCACTTTGCGCGTCTTTATGCATAGCGCCCGTTGGACACACTGAAACACATGCTGGATTGTCACAGTGATTGCAGCTCATGGAAACGTGATACACAAACGATGAGCATTCAAACGCACCACTTCCACAAGGGTTCCACGTTCCGCCTTCGTAGTCGTACACCTTTCGAAAACTAATGTCTTTTGAGAGGTTTTTATAATCTTTACACGCAAGCTCGCAGGTTTTGCACCCCGTGCAGCGTGTATTGTCAAAATAAAAAGCATATTGAGTCATGAGAATTTCCTTTACGCGCTGGCTTTCGTTACTTGCACAATAATTGAGTGCGATGGCCCATTTCCCTTCGCAAGTGGCGTTGGGCGATACGTTGTGAGCGTGTTGATACATGCGCCTGTGTCGATTTTATTGCCGTTCATATCGGCTTTATGCCATGCACCTTGAGGAATAGCAATTGTTCCAGGAATAACGCGCGGCGTAACACGCGCTTCAATACGTATCTCACCAGCAGGGCTTTTAACAGCGCAAGTATCGCCATTATGAATGCCACGCTTATCAGCATCAATCGGATTGATCCACATCTGTTGACGAGCAGCCTGTTCAAGCACGTCTATAAAGCCAAATGATGAGTGTGTACGACTTTTGTGATGAAAGCCTGAGCAATACAAAGGAAATTCTTCGGTTGTGCAACCATATCCCTCTGGACCAGGCCAAAACACGGGGATTGCATGAATTTCTTCGCCTTCTTTTAACTCCCAGGTATGCGCAATAGTATCGAGCGCTTCCGAGAAAATCTCAATTTTGCCTGATGGAGTACCTAAAGGATTTGCAATTGGATCGTCTCTGAACTTTTTAAGTCCAATGGCAGGTTTGCATTCTCGTTTATAGACACCTTGCTTGAGAATTTGTTCCCAACTTGGCATTTGTCCATCTTTCGCAGCGCCTTGTTCATAAAGATAGCGCGTCCATTCATCATGCGTGCGACCTTCAGTAAATTTGTCGCGCAAACCAAACGTTTCGGCAATATCGGCGCACACATCGTAACTACTACGGCACTCACCTGGCGCTTTTTGAGCAGGACCACCAACAGTAACGCCTGTATAGTATTCAGAATAGCCTTGTGTTTGCATGTTTAATTGCTCAGAGCGCATAGCGTCAGGAAGCAAAATATCAGCATATTTTGCCGAGTCGGTTAACACCGTATCCCATACCAAAATGAATTCACATTTAGTGTCATCAGCTAAAATCTCATGAGTATAATTGATGTCTCCATGTTGATTTGTTAAACAGTTGCCTGCATAATTCCACAAACATTTAATGTCGCTTGAGAGCTTATCAGCGCCTGTTATGCCCGCATTCGTTTTCGTCATAGTATGACCATGATCGATAGCATTTAAATACTGATACACAGGAAGTGTCGTTTTAACAGGATTTTTAAAAGGAAGCGAACCCACAAGATAGGTGGGCGGCTCTGCTTCGCGCTGTCCTGTATTAGTACCTGGCAAGCCAATTTTTCCAAGCGCAATAGGAACCATGCAGATGGCACGCGTTGTGTCTTCTCCATTTGAGTGGCGTTGAGGACCCCAACCTTGGCATACAAAAGGTGCTTTTGCTTGCATTAACAAGCGCGCTAAATCGCGAATTCGAGATGCAGGAATTTGAGTTATTGGTTCAGCCCATTCAGGTGTTTTGGCTGTTTTATCAGCGCCTAATCCAAGCACGTAGTCTTTATAGGATGCGTGCTTGCCCTTATGCTTTTCAGGCATGGTGCGCTCATCCCAACCGACGCAATATTGTTCAAGAAATTCCTCATCAGTGCCGCCGTTTTTAATAAACTCATAAATCAAAGCAGCACACAGAGCAGCGTCGGTGCCCGTACGTATAGGCAACCACTCATCGGCATGTCCGCTTGCAGACTCATTCATGCGGTAGTCAATATTGATAATTTTGCCGCCGCGCGCCTTTACCGCTTCGCGCACACGCGCAAAATCCCACACAGCATTCGCGCCACCCATACGCGTTTCAGCAGGTGAATTACCAAACATCACCACTAAATCGGAGTGCAGTGCTGCTTCGCTAAAGGAAGATGCGTTCACATTATCGTAAGGCGAAAACACGCTGCCTTTTTTCTTATCAGAGCCAAACATATACGGCATAACGCACTGCAACATGTGTGTTGAATAATCAGCTCCCTGATTGACAAATCCACCCAGTAAGCTTAACAGGCGTTTACTGGGGTTTCGACCCATCGAGCTATACATGCCCGTTGCATAGTTTATGAAAATCGACTCATTACCATAGGTTTTGATAATGTAGTCAAGTTTGTCATGAATGATTGAAATGGCTTCTTCCCACGAAATGCGCTCAAACTTTCCTTCGCCACGTTTACCAACGCGCTTCATAGGATACAGCAATCTATCTGGGCTATTAAGCCAGCGGCGCATCGATCGGCCACGCAAGCACGCGCGTGCTTGGAAATCACTCGACCCAGTGGTATCGCTTTCCATATACGTGATTTTTCCATCTTTGACGTGCCACTGAAACACGCAATTGCCGCCGCAATTTACATTGCACTGACTCCATGCAATGCGCTCGGGCGCGTCTGCTTGTGCAGGTTTTGCATGCGTATCGAACAGATAACGCGTTCCTACACCAGCTGCCGCGAGTGCAAGCAACGTTGTCGATGCTCCACAAAACGCGCGACGACTTGGATTTCGATATGTCATTATGCCCCCTCGTCTCTTATTTAATGTACAGGCTTACGTTGGCGCGTATACGTAAAGCGCTGTGCACATACACAAACACGCGTGCTCCCCCGAAAACGCGTGCTTTCCCCCTTGGTGTAAGCGCTTACGCCATTACACAAAACAACGTTTAGCATCTTGTATACTAAACGCGCATGCATAGAACTCTGTCACAAGAAACTAGTGAATTCCCGTATCAACAGGCAGTTTTTGAAAATATGACTAGCCTTCCTAAGCCTTATTGTTCATAATACCCTAAGGGGGGATACAAGCTATAGTTCTATTTTAAGATAGTACGTATTCGGAATTTTCAATACACTATATACTTTCACAGCATTTGTTATTCGCGAGATGCACAAATGCTTATCACCACGAAATGAGGCTTTGTGAACGCATTATTCTACAGCATAAAACCCAACACAGCTCTTCTAGCCTATGGCTTATTTCTTGCAACAAATGCGATGAGTATTTGGGGCGGCGTGTTTCCGTTTTTGCCGCTTACATTCCAAACGCCTCAACTTCTCTTTTGGTTCTTTTTAGCACAAGCAACACTGTTTTCCTGTACGTTTTTTATGTCGGCAGCATGCTCATATTTCTTTCCGCACATGCCGTACCGACGGATGATTATTATAGCTGCAAGCTGCTATTTTACGGGATGGGCAGCACTCATTTTAAGCACGTATCTAGCATCTCACACGCTCATCCTCATCGGCATTGCAGGTGTATTCCTTGGAGCAGGTTCTGCAGGATATTACCTGCTCTTCCAACGTTTATTTGTATCGCAAGAAGCTACAAGCGGTATGCACAATATCATCTTAGGTTCTGCATACGCAGCACTTATCTACTTTATGCTTTATGCTGTTCCAACAGCGGTTACGGTATATTTAGCACCGCTTGTTTTTATGCCGCTGTTTACACTGGCGCTTATTATCAATGCGCGGGCAATCAATGAAGAACAACCTATGTTTGTCGATATTCCGCGCGAACATCCGCACGTCTACAAGCGCACGTGGCTCGTATTTTGGCGCAGCGCATTATGCATGGCGTCTCTTGGCTTATGTACAGGCATCATGCGCGCTCGCGCCATCGATAACCCCCAGGTAGGAAGCTATGTAAATGTACTATCGATGTGTGCGTTACTAATTGCTGCCCTAACGTTTTTGCTGCTTTGGAAAATGGGAAATGTAAGTTTTAATGTTCTTGCAATCTATCGTGTATTGTTTCCACTCATACTTACTGCGCTGGCGCTTCTTGCGTTTTTGCCGATTGGCTATACGTCGTGGCTTGCTGCTGGATTATACGCAATCTATAGCGTTGCCTTGCTGTTACTTATGCTTCAAGCAGGATGCGCAAGTCGCGATTATGGCGTGAATCCGCTCTTCTTATTTGGACTTATGGGCGGTGTTGTTTTTTTACTTCATGACGTTGGCTTTATCGCAGGCAGCTTTGTGAATATAGCGTTTATCAGCATAGATGTGCAGCCATCTGACACAGCACTTTTGGCAGTATGGATACTATCCGTTATCTATTTTGTTACGCATCATAAACTGCGAAGCGAAATAGCGTCAGCATTCAACAATCCAGCAATAGAGCTTCCCGATAGCTTATTCGAACGCACTGATAAGCAACATACGAGTTCAAAGAACAAGTTGGAAAAGCACCCGTACGAGAGCGCAGACGCATTTGAAAAAACAGCCGCTGAGCATACACAAAGCTGCAACACAGCACAAAACAAAGCATTGCAAATAAAGCGAGGAAACGATATCGCAGGTGAAACGCCTGTAAAAGCACCAAGCTCAAATATTAGCAACAAAGAATCTGCGCACCAACACAAAAATGCGTTGCACGAATCTCACGCGAAAAGGAGCCAGCACCCTGCGCGCTCCATGTTTGATACTAAAGAAGCAGTCAGCGATGATATGAAACAAGACCGCATCGAACTTCATGTTGATGCTGTTCGCAAAGCGTTTAATTTAAGTGCACGAGAAGCTGAAGTGGTCAATCAAATAGTACGTGGCAAAACAGCTGCTTGCATTGCAGAAGAACTTTTTGTATCACTAAATACTATCAATACGCACACAAGGCGCATCTATACAAAACTTGGCATTCATAAGAAAGATGAGCTGGTGAAGTTGGTTGAACAAGCACAAGAATGAAGCAGTCCTATCAACAGCAGGGCGCGTTCGCTTGACGCAGCAATAAAGTAGACCGCGAAACCTGTGCTACCTGCGATGTTCGCGAGCTGGCGATTTTCCGAAACGCTTCAAGGATTTCCCCTTAACACAATAAGGGAATTCCCTTGCTTCTTACCTATAAGTTATATTTATGAGAAAACACGCTACAATACGAACCAGAGAGTTTTGCACAGATATGAGATAAACATCCATGCAAAAGGGGCTATTATGCTTATCCGTCAACTTGAGTGTTTCTGCGCAGTATGCGAAACAGGGAGCTTTACTAAAGCTGCTGGTTTATTGTATGTAACACAATCAGCTGTTTCGCAACAAATTTCCTCACTCGAAAAAGAATTACGCGTAAATTTATTTAAGCGTGAAGGTCGTGTGCTCAGCATCACAGAAGCAGGCTCGCTTTTCTATCAAAAATGCAGAATGATACTTAACGACATTGATGATGCCGTAATCGAAACAAGAAAATGCAACGAAAACACAGCACGTGAATATGCTGCCGCAGTTCAATGCCCCGCAATGCCTATAGGTGCAGTTCAAACCACCTACCGTTCACACGCATTTATGTAACGCGTACGCATTTTTTCTTGCGCTGCACCAAGCGTGGTGTTTTGCTTATACATGGCTTGAACGGTATGCGCGTTATGCATATCACAAAGCATATTGTATTCGCACCACGTAAGGATTGCTCATGTCAACTGTTGCACTTATTGGAACCTTTGATACCAAAGGTGAGGAATTTCTCTACATTAAACAGCAATTTGAACAGCGTAATATCAAAGTTTTAAGCATTCACACAGGCGTATATGATCCGCTCTTTGAGCCTGACATTCCAAACGATGTAGTATGCGCTGCCGCAGGCTGTGACATTACTGAGATTGCTGCTGCTCATGACCGTGCACGTGCTACGCAAGTACTCAGTGCAGGTTGTGAACAGCTGTGTCATCAACTGTTTGAACAAGGAAAATTTGATGGCATTTTTTCAATGGGCGGTTCAGGGGGAACAAGCATCAGTTGCGCTGGTATGCGTGCACTGCCTATTGGGGTTCCCAAAATCATGATTTCAACGATGGCCTGCGGTGATACAAGTCCCTATGTTGGTGCAAGTGACATTTGCCTATTCCCATCTATCGTAGATATTGCAGGCATCAACACCTTTTCTCGTACTATCTTTAACAACGCCATATCAGCAATGGTAGGCATGCTCCACGGCTTAACGCACACATCACCCGACAAAAACTCAAAACCGCTTATTGCAGCAACTATGTTTGGTGTTACAACACCGTGCATTACCAAAGCAAAAGAACGCTTGGAGCAAGCAGGTTATGAAGTGTTGGTATTTCATGCAACGGGTACGGGCGGAAAATGCATGGAAGAACTTATTAAAGGCGGATTCATTCAAGGCGTCCTTGATTTAACGACCACAGAATGGTGCGATGAAGTAGTAGGCGGCGTTCTTGCCGCAGGACCACATCGCATGGAAGCCGCAGCCTGTTGCGGCATTCCTGCCATTGTCAGTGTTGGTGCTTGTGACATGGTGAATTTCGGAACAAAAGACAGCGTTCCCGATCATTTTCAGGAGCGTAATTTGTACCAACATAATCCCAGCGTAACGCTTATGCGCACCAGTGTTGAAGAAAGCGATGCAATCGGTAAAAAGCTCGCAGAAAAAATGAATATGAGCACGTCACCATGCATATGCCTGCTTCCAAAGCATGGCGTTTCAATGATTGATGCACCAGGGGAAGCGTTCTATGGCCCTGATGAAGACAACGCGCTTTTCAATGCCATTAAAAATAATGTTGATACCAATAAAGTGCAGCTCATCGAAATGGATGCGCATATTAATGATGATGCGTTTGCAAACTTTGCAGCCGATAAGCTTATTGCGCTCCTGGAAGAACAAGAACAATAATGCCAAGCTGCGCATCGCGTGCGCAGTACGGATGATATGTGCAGTACGGATGATGTGTGCAGTACGTATGATGTGTGCAGTACGCATGGCGCACACGTTTCGGGTAACACAATACAGATGATGCGTGCACACGCTTACCAATGCACAGTACGTATGACGCACATTCTTACGTAAAGCAGGTAGTACGGTTCTCTATCCACAGTACAGAAAGGAAAAACTATGTTGGAATTGAGTCGCTCTGAAATTCTCGATCGCTTCCACAAACGCATCAACGGAGGTGAAATCCTCCTTGGCGTAGGCGCGGGAACAGGAATTACAGCAAAGTCCTCTGAAGCGGGCGGCGCTGACATTTTCGTTATTTATAACTCGGGGCGATTCCGCATGGCGGGACGCGGTTCGCTTGCTGGCCTTTTACCCTACGGCGATGCCAACCAAATTGTTGTTGAGATGGGTGCTGAAGTTCTGCCTGTTGTGAAAGATACGCCCGTTTTGGCTGGCGTGTGCGGTACCGATCCTTTCCGCGTGATGAAAAAATATCTGCAACAGCTAAAAGAGCAGGGCTTTAATGGCGTACAAAACTTCCCTACGGTTGGCCTTATTGATGGCGTATTTCGCAAAAATCTTGAAGAAACAGGCATGGGCTATGACATGGAAGTAAACATGATTGCCGAAGCTCACAAGCTTGATATGCTTACCTGCCCGTACGTTTTTGACGAAGAGCAAGCACGTGCCATGACGCGCGCAGGCGCTGACATCATCGTTGCGCATATGGGACTTACCACGGGTGGCACGATTGGAGCTGAAACGGCGCGCAGTTTGGACGATTGCGTGGGTATTATCTCGGGTATTGTTGCTGCTGTTAAGGAAGAAAACCCAGATGCACTGGTTATTTGCCATGGTGGTCCTATTGCTGAACCCAAGGACGCCGAATACATCATCCATAACGTGAAAGGCATTGATGGCTTCTTTGGCGCAACATCAATTGAGCGTCTCGCGGCAGAGCGCAGCATCAAAGCACAAACAGAAGCGTTTAAGGCAATTAAGAAATAGTGTGCACGCCTTGTAATTGCTTTCTGAAAAAGAAGAACAGACACACCTATCAATGCTGGTAGGTGTGTCTTTTTTCAATATGGCGCAATACCGCGTGCGGGCGGCGTGCGGATTGGCATGACGGCGCTTGCACACCTATCTCATATCACCACGCGCACATGGTGCAGCCATATAAAAAGAGTCCCATGCCGCAGCGTTGCCACAGGGGGTACTCTTATCTTTAGGATATAAAAAAGAAACAACTTTGCAAGATTATGAAACGCGAGTACAAACCATAACCTTATCGCCTCATGCACCGATACAACAGCTTAGGCTTACACGCTTCGTCGCAACACAAGATAACAGTTCAAATTCCCCTCTTTGCCGTCAGCACAAAACATACGTTCAAGCTGGGCATAGGGTTTCACGCATTCCACAAGACGCTGTATTTCGCTATCGGAAAACGAATGACAATAGCGAAACGACTGGCTATCGTTTTGCCACGACAAAAAATAATCGCCCTGTTCCAAGTGCTTTTGCGCGATGCCGTATTGCTCGCACGCTGCAGGCGTAAAGCGAAGCGCCTGTTCGCTTAAGCGAGGCGACTTCATAAATTGCCACAGCGACACACATACCGCTCCGCCAGGCTTAACACACGTGCACAGCAACTGCAAAAACAGAGCTCGGGCTTCAAATGACGCAATATGATGCATAAAACCAAACGACACCGCATAGTCAACCTGCACAGCGTGCAGGTGCAGACGTTCCACGGCATCTAGCTTCGGCTGGGTATCAGGCTTTAACGGCACATCGCGTGAAAAGCGCACATCATGCTCAAGGTGCGCATAAAGTAACTCACACACATCGCGCGACATGTAATCAACAGGCACTTCAAAAGCGCTCGTCAGCAAGTCATCGCAGGCGTCTACTCCGTAAAATTTCCAATTTACATGGGGAAACTGTGTCATCAACGCATGTTCAAAACGCGCATTGCCAAGCGCAACGTCCAACAACAAGACCGCGCTACCAAACACTTTGCCTGCTTCTCCGCAAGAAACAGTACCCGTAGCACTCCTCGCTTCTACGCACGACAAAACTTCGGGCGCGCCCCCCTCCTGTTCGCAAGAAATGGTGTCCGGAGCGTTCCCTGCCTGTTCACGTGGCATTTCACCCGTAACGATCCCCGTTTTCCCACGCAACACCTCAGGAGCTGTAACCGTTGCCGCTGTCGAAAAAACGGAATCGAACAAACGGCGCCACCCATCCCAAGACGCAAGCCGCGTATTCGAAAACGACTGAGCATGACGTGCGTAAAAAATCTTGTTTATCTTGCAAAGCTGGCGGCATAAATCGATGTTCATCTGATATTTCCACACTACTTTCGTTACAATAACTACGTGAAAGAACTGTTATTCGACATACTTGCTATTTTACGACGCAGCGAAGTGCTTGACGCCAAGGCTTTGGCACAATTAGTGCGCAAGCATAATGAAAACATATCTGATGTATCAAAACACTGCGCGAAGAAGAAATTATACCCGTTTTACCTGCGGTTTAAGGAAAATCATCCGGAGGAATGGCAGGCGCTTCATATCGATAGCGCGCTTGAAGAAAAGCTAATTTCCTGCATTCGCATGAAGCCGCGCCGCTCGGCAAGTGGAGTGGCAACTGTTACTGTTCTCACAAAGCCGTGGCAGTGCAAAAACAACTGCCTGTACTGCCCGAACGATATTCGTATGCCAAAAAGCTACCTTACTGATGAGCCTGCGTGTCAGCGTGCGGAACGCAACTATTTTGATCCGTATTTGCAGGTTGCCTCGCGCATGAAAGCACTGCATGAAATGGGGCACCCAACCGACAAAATTGAGCTGATTATTTTGGGTGGCACGTGGTGCGATTATCCGCAAAGCTATCGCGTGTGGTATATTGCCGAGCTGTTTCAGGCGCTCTGTGACACCACTGAACAGCGAAAACAGCGCATTGACGAGCGTAAAGCGTGGTATGAGCAGCTTGGGATTAGCGCGCAGAGCGATACGCTTAAACGCGCCACTGAACAGTTGCAAGCGCGCGTAAGTTCGCACGAAATAAGCTACAATCAGGCAATTCGGCACCTGTACCAAGAATCAAGCGCATGGATACGAGTAAGCGAAGGCCAGCAAGCGCCGTTTTCGCGCGTATTTGACCTGCACAAACGCAATGAAAGCTGTGCGCATCGCGTTGTGGGGCTTGTGATTGAAACGCGCCCCGACACCATCACCTGCGATAACTTGCGTGAAATTCGCCGCCTTGGCGCTACAAAAATTCAGATTGGCATCCAAAGTCTTCATGAACACACACTTGCGCTTAACGGCAGAAAAAACGAAGTTCAGCAGGCAACACGCGCATTCGAGCTGCTGCGCATCTTTGGCTTCAAAATTCATGCGCACCTGATGGCCAATTTATACGGCGCAAGTCCCGATGACGATAAGCGCGACTACAATCTTTTGGTGCACGATGAGCGCTTTTTGCCTGATGAGATAAAGCTGTATCCCTGCGCTTTAGTTGACGGCACGGGCTTGGTGCACCATCACCAAAACGGCACGTGGCGGCCGTATACGTATGAACAGCTGGTGGACGTGTTGTGTTCGTGCATGTACGATACACCCGATTACGTGCGCATATCGCGCATGATTCGCGACATTTCAGCGCAAGACATTCTTGTTGGCAACAAACTTACGAATTTGCGACAAATGGTTGAACAGCACGCACAGGCGTCAGGCAAGCCCATTCGCGAAATTCGTTATCGCGAAATTGGCACGCACGACTTCAATCCAAACACGCTGGCGATGACAGAAACTGCCTATCGCAGCACACATACACAGGAATTCTTTTTGCAATGGAAAGATCAACACGAACGAATTGCAGGCTTTTTGCGCTTGTCGCTTCCCGATGAAAGTTATGTGAAAGCGCACGAGAATGAGCTACCCATACGCTGCGGCGAGGCCATGATACGCGAAGTGCACGTGTATGGCGCGGTGGCGCATTTGCATAAGCGCTCACAAGGCGCGCAGCATTTAGGCTTGGGAAAAAAGCTTATCGAGCGCGCGTGCGAAATTGCTAAAAGCGCAGGTTATAGCCACATGAATGTGATTAGTGCTATTGGAACGCGCGAATACTATCGCAAGCAGGGTTTTAGCGATGCTGGCTTGTATCAGCAGCGCAGCTTGTAAACGTGTTTCATGCGGCGGTGGGTATTTCCGCTGACGTACATTCTCCTGCACTGATACAGTGCTAGCAGCGTGCTCGCTGCTACGTTCCCGCACTGCCACGTTCCTGCTAAAACCTCATGAAAGCCTGCTCAGCGCGCCTTGACCCCCACTCAGCACACTATCGTGCCAGATGAGAGCACACAAACCGCGTTATAATGGCACAGCGATGCGCGGCACTGCGCTCAAAGCTTGGATAATCCAAATCGGCATCTTCATCAGCGTTATCGGAAATAGCGCGAATAATCACAAAAGGCACGTTTGCAAGCGAGCACACATGCGCAATCGATGCACCCTCCATTTCGCAACATATCGCATCAAATGTTGCAACCAGGTCGGCTTTCTGCTCGCGTGTGGCAACAAAAGTATCGCCCGACACAATGCGCCCTTCAAAAACGTGCTCGTTAGACACCTGATTCACGGCAGCTATGCGAGCAGCTTGCCGCATAGCGCTATCTGCCACGAACACCGACGAAATACCCAGCTGAGGAATAACGCCACGTCGATATCCAAATTTGGTAGCGTCAATGTCGTGCTGGACAGCGTCGCTTGAAATAACCAAATCGCCAATGCGAATACGTTCGTCAAGCGATCCAGCAATGCCCGTGTTAATGACATGCGTAACGCCGAAGCGCTGCAGCAACGTTGTAGCGCAAATAGCTGCGTTTACTTTGCCAATGCCCGAGCGAACAACAACAACGGGCGTCTTATCAAGCGTGCCCTCAATAAAATTCATTCCCATGTGATACACAGCGCGCGCATCTGTAAGCGCCGCTTTCAACTCTTCGGCTTCAACCTCCATAGCTGCTATAATGCCAATTTTTGCCATCACGCGCCTCTTTTCTTTCTCTTAAGCTGGATACTGCGTTTCCTTACGCTGGATACTGAGTGTTTTCATCCGACAAGCAATCCAACACGGTTTCGCGATAACGCTTCGCCCAATAGCGCGCACCTGGCACGTCGCTATCGTGATAATTTCCGCATTCAGCTGGGTGTGCACCAGGGGCATCACCCTGATACGCCTCGATGTACGCACACAAATCGCGAAGAAGTGGCGCCACATCGCGCGAGGTTGCCTGCCCAAACACCAGCAGATAAAAACCCGTTCGACATCCCATAGGGCCAAAATACACAATCCGATTTTTCCACGTAGGGTTGTTGCGCAGATACGTAGCACCAAGGTGTTCAAGCGCGTGAACCGTAGCTGTATCCATAACAGGCTCGCGGTTAGGAGCCGTAAAACGCAGGTCAAAGGTGGTTATGCACGCACCACTTGCGGGGTCTTGATCGATGCGCGACACATAAATTCCTGGTACAAGTCGAATGTGATCAACAGTAAACGATGCAATGGGTTCCATACCGTCTCCTTAGGACACACAAAATGTTCTAACCATTCTCCACGCACTATTATACGCAGTAATCTGCATTACGCACGGTATCCACGTATTTTTATTGCTGCCGTCTTATTGCTGGCGTTTTAATGGCGGAGTCTTATTGCTGCCATTTTAATGCCGGTATCTTATTGCTGCCGTTAAACACGCAGGTATACGTACCCGTTACTCACATTGAGCATTCGTGTTGTTCCATAAGTTTAAGACAAATTCTGTTGAATCATCAGGCGAAAAGGGCGTAATTGTACATTTTTGAATGCCTAAATAAAGCAGCGGATCGTTTTGTACACAGCTTTGAACATCATCAATGGAATCAGCCTTGAACAGCATAAATCCACCGCCATGCGATGGGTATGTTCCCGAAAACATAAGCGAACCCTTGTGTTTGTACAGGTCAAGAAAATCGTGATGCCCTGCCAGTGCCTGTGAAACTTGCAAAAGAGTAACGCCAACTGACACAAACGGTCTATATTCGACGTAAAAATACATACGAACACCTCATCACATTACGCAATGATTGTACACCCTGCGCGTACCAGATACGCTATACTGACATGAAACGGCTTATGCTTTTGGCTGACTGGTAGCAACTGTGCAAGGCTGCAATTGTTTACTTTGTCTTACTTACCGTACCATAAGCGTGCAAAAAAGTGAACGAAAAGAGAATTATGTTCGAACTAAAAACAGAATCGGCATTTGATAGCGCACATTTCTTAACAGACTATTATGGCAAGTGCGAAAATTTGCATGGACATCGCTGGCGTGTGGTGGGTTATATTGCGCAAGAGCATTTACAATCTGAAGGTACCCATAAAGATATGGTGCTCGATTTTTGCCTGTTCAAAAAGATATTTCGAGAAGAAGTAGCGCGTTTGGATCATACGTTTTTGGTTGAGGAAGGCTCGCTGCACAACGACACGCTTGAATGTCTTAAGCGTGAAGGGTTTAAGCTTACTATCCTGCCGTTTCGCACGACTGCTGAAAACTTAGCGCAGTATTTTTACCGTGCGTTACAAGAGAAAAAACTTCCTGTCAGTTGCATCGAAGTATATGAAACTCCAAATAATTGTGCCATTTATCGCCCCAAGCAGGGATAGTTTCCAGCGTGCAGAGCATCTGGCGCATGGACGCAATGGATGCAACGGGCACAACGGATGCAGTAGACACCAACTGCAACGGGCATGACGGGCGGGAACGGACCTGAAAGCAGGTGCAGATACGCGAGTGTAAGGGGTGTAGTGAATGTAATGGATGCTCCGCACAAGGGCGCGTTGTTGTCTTATTATGTTAAACGGGAACACCCATTGCTTCTATCTGCACTTTTGCGTGGCTTAGCACAAGCTAAACCACGCTGTTTCATAACATTCACAAGCACATTAACTGTCATGGAGCGTGCGTGATGCGTTTATGCACGCTCCATTCCTGCACCGTTGCTAATCGCGGAACAACTCGGCTGCAACGTGCTTACATGCTTCTTTCGCAGGCTCGTGCTCCATATGTTCCAATTTCTCGCGCGGTGTATTCCAGCACTCAGTATGCGGCATACCAGGAACGCTGCTCGACACAAACACCGGGTCAAGCCCCTTTTTCTTTTGCGCTTGGTAATCGTTTAACGCCGCAAGCGCCCACTTCCCTAGCATGAGTATGGCAATAATGTTGATAATTGCTTCAATGCCCATCAAAATGTCGGAGATGTTCCACGCAAGGTCAAAACTCGATTGCGCACCCATAAATACTGCAATGCAGCAGATGATACGGAACACCAGCAAAACAACCTTGTTGTTCTTAATGAATTTGATGTTGCTTTCCGCGTAGAAATAGTTGCCGATAATGCTTGAGAACGCAAACGCTACAATCGCAAACGTAATAACGTAAATGCCCACTTCGCCAACGGCATGTTGCACAGCAGCTTGCACCAGTGGCATCCCATTAAGCTTCCCTGGTTCGCCTGTTACATAGAACAGCAAAATAATCATAGCGCTGCACGTACATATAACAATAGTATCAATAAACACCGAAAGTGTTTGAGCGAGGCCTTGCTTTGCAGGATGCGATACCGATGCAGATGCTGCGGCGTTTGGTGCAGAACCCATACCAGCTTCGTTTGAGAAGAGGCCTCGTTTGATACCGATAACAACAACCGAGCCCATAAAGCCACCGAAAATCGACTGAAAATCAAAAGCGGAAGCAAAGATAAGCGCAAACACACTGGGCACTTCGCCAATATGAATCACGGTAAGTACCAGCGCAAAGCCAAGATATACAATCGCCATAACAGGCACGATAATCGATGACAGAACGCCAACGCGCTTACCACCACCAAAAATAATCATTGCCGTAGCAACCGTTAATACAACGGCAATGGCAAACGCAGCGCGCGAGTTTTTGAAATTGGGAATGAAATACTCAAACGACGAGCTTAAATTGTATGCTTGCAGGCCGTTAAAGCCAATCGCGAAACATAAAATAAGCGAAATGGCGAAAATAACGCCAAGCCAGTGTTTACCTAAACCCTGGCTGATGTAGTAAGCGGGTCCGCCACGAAATTCGCCGTCTTCGCCGCGAATTTTCCAGATTTGCGCGAGTGTCGACTCGATAAACGCAGATGCAGCACCAATAAGCGACATCGCCCACATCCAGAACACAGCGCCTGGGCCGCCGGTGGCAATGGCTGTTGCAACGCCAGCGATATTGCCTGTTCCCACACGTGAAGCGGTAGAAACCATCAGCGCCTGAAACGACGAAACTGCACTTTGCCCATCAACGTGACGTTTTTCCTGGAGGACAGAAAACATATCCTTAAATAAACGGAACTGTACAAACTTGGTACGAATTGAGAAATAAAATCCGGCAATAATGAGGAGGAACACCAACAGATACGTATACATATACGAATCTATCGTGCCCGTAAGAGCAATCAAGAAATCCATAGTCTGTCCTATCGTTGAAAATCCGATGTGAGGGCTAAGTTTGCGCGTTCGGAGTGCCGCGGTTCACTTCTGCGCGTATAACTATGGAACTAGATTGTAGCGAAACTGTAAGCTTGCGTCCAGAACAATATTGCGAAACGTAAAAAAAGCACGCGAGCGGCACATCTGCCACTCGGTGCTTTTTCACTCACGTTAAGGCTTACCTATAAACAAAGATACTATCTAGGCATTTGGTTCTTTAAAAGTAAGAATGCGTTTAGCGTCTTCTGCACTGATGTCGTAATTGTAGAACTGCTTATAATAAGACTGTACTTCCTTAACCATATCTAAATCATGTAACTCTTTAGGATGTAAATCTTGAGCTATTTGTTCCATTAGCAAAAAGCAATCGCTACTGTAATCAGCAACAAATGGACCTTTTAAATTAACAAACACTTTTTTATCTTTGACAGCTTTAATGCCTTGCCATGCTGGATCGTTCATAACAAGGTCAATGTTATTAACGCGGCCCATAAAAATATATGATGGATTCCACTTAACAACTTCTTCCATTGTAGTGGTATACAGCAACTTTTTTTCGTGTTTGGTTACAAGATCGCCTTTAGCTAAACTAACAAGGTAATATGTATAAGATTCTCCACCATGAACTTGAAGAGCCTTAGGCCCACGAATATAGTACACAGATGGGATTTTATTAGGCGTTACATTACTCAAGGCAGTTTGAATACGTTTCACGCGACTATCCGCATCCGCGCACCACTTCTTAGCCTTATCAAGTGCTTGACCCCCAAAAATTTCACCAAGCATCATTATCTCATGCTTTTTAAATTCTACGAACTGCTCAGGGGTATCAATATTATCATTGTCAACTTGCGTTACAACAACAGGTATGCCGGCATTTTCAATCTGAGCAATGATATCCGGCTTAGAATCCCAGAAAAATACCACATCTACGTTTAACTTGATAAGTTCTTCAATGTTTGGCTTCATACCATTTTCTGCAGCGTGTAATTTTCCATATTCAGGAAAGACAACCGATCCCCAACCTTTTGTAAGATTCTTGCCACCAGTAATAGCAACCTGATTATGTGCGCCCAACATCGCAACTTCTTCTTGCGTTGGATACACCAATACAGCAGCACGTTTAATATCTTTAGGTAAAGTAACCTTGCGCCCTGCAAGATCGGTAATAACATGAGTTTTATCTGATGCTTTTGTTGCGCTTGTTTGTTGCGTGTCTTGGCCATGTATATTAGTTGAACCGCGCGAAGACTGACCGCATGACGTTAGAGTAAGCGTCACGACACAGCATAAAAATGCCAATAACACACCTATAAGAAACACCTGAAAACGATGAATCGTACAGAAAGCATTTCTTTGACTTAATTGCTGCTTGTTCACCATAAAACACCCCTTCATTATCGATACTTACATTCTTACAAAGCTCCACTTATGCACGCGCAACGCTGTGCTTCTTGGGAAAACACAACATAAGCTTGTGTATGATAGAGCTTCTGTAGCAATGATTGTGTAATAACATCACGCGCTGGTGCGTGAAGCGACTTGTGATCTTCAAGCATTACAAAAACTTGGTCATCCAGCAATAAAGCATGATCAGGGTTATGAGTTGTAAGCAATATGCAATATCCCTGCTTACGTAATTCATTTATCATGTCAAGAATTTTAATCTGGTTCCCAAAATCAAGATGGTTAGTAGGTTCATCTAATACAAGAATCTTTGTATCTTGTGCAAGAGCACGTGCAATTTGCGCCTGTTGTTGTTCCCCTCCGCTAAGGGCGTTATATGTTTTATGTGCTAAATGTCGTAAGGACATGCGTTCAAGAATTTCATCAACAATACGATACTGCTCAGCTTTTGGTTGTGCGAGTGTAGACATATATGGAGCACGCCCCATAACAACGCAATCACGTACCGAATAAGCACATGCAAAATGAGTAATTTGTGGCACATATGCTATATGTAAAGCCCGCTCTTTTACACTCATAGAAGCAATATTTTTCCCATCGAGTTCGATACGTCCTTGAGAAATTGTATTATGTCCGCAAATGCAATTAAGCAATGTTGATTTACCAATGCCGTTAGCGCCGAGAATGCATAATACTTCGCCTTTATGCAGCTTAAAAGAAATATCTGAAAATACTGATTTCTCACCTGTATATGCATACGAGATATTCTGTACTGATAATACCGTTGTAACATCTGCATGTTCAGTACTAAAATTCACAATAACTTGCTTATTTTCTGAATTAGGTGCATCAACATCCGTACGCTTATTAAGATTGTTATAGGAAAACATATTAGACAACTCTATCACCAAACCTGACCACGTTGACGATAAAGAAGTGCAAAAAATAATGGTGCGCCAAGTAAACCAGTCAAAATGGAAAGAGGAATTTCCGAACCTGAAATATTACGTGCAATCGTATCAACTACTAATAAGAATAATGCTCCAATGCCAGTAGACAAAGGCAATACATACCGATTACTTGCTCCAGTTATAAGACGACAAATATGTGGAACAACCAATCCAACCCAACCAATAGTGCCACACAAACAGACACTTCCTGCTGTCGCAAGAGTTGCACAGATAATTGCAATGCCTTTCAAACGACCTACCGAAACGCCTACTGAAGCAGCATTTTCATCACCCATTGATAGTAAGTCTATGCGCCAACGCAAACAAATAAGTACAACAAGCGAAATCAAAATAGGTGCAAGTAAAGGAAGAACATCAGTCATTTTAATTGACGCAAAAGAGCCTAATGTCCAATACACTATTGAAGCAAGCTCATTATCAGGGTCGGCAAAATACTTTGCTAATCCAATAAGTGCATGCATGAAGCCTGACATAATAACGCCTGAAAGAACAAGCATTAAATTTGAATTATTCATAAAAATACGAGGAATACAAGTAGCAAGCGCAACAGTAAGTAAACCTACCGAAAACGCAGCTACTTGTACACCAAATGAAGACCAATGTAGCAAAATTGCAACTGCTGCGCCAACGCAAGCGCCCGCAGATACCCCCAACAAATCGGGAGATACAAGCGGGTTGCGGAAAATGCCTTGATAAGTTGCACCTGATAAACCCAAAGCTGCACCTACAAGCAACACAGCCAAAACACGCGGCGCGCGCACATCACAAACTACTATTTGAGCTTGGTGTGTCCACGTGGGAATTGTATTAAAAATTGGAGCACATAAAATAGTAATTGTATCAAAAGGAGAAATAGTATATCTGCCTACACTGAGTGATACCAATGCTGCAAGAATTACCACTAAAGCAACGACAAACATTCGTACACGAAACAACTTCAAAATAATCTCCCGATACTGTAAATCAATTCCAGATAGAAATAAGCACCCAAAAAGAAACTTAAAGCCGTATAAACAGTATTGTTTGATAAACAGCTCTTGCTTTTTTATTATCCTCTGGTCAGAATAATTGTCAACAGAAGCCAGGTAAATTACTCATTCAAAAAAAGCGCCAACGCGTGAGCAGCTTGAACGCGTTCCAAAACGCAAAACGTCGCCTACGCCGCTTACGACGTTTTAGAACGATGCTGGTGAACGTTAACTTCCTGGCAGCGCACCGATACGCGCGAGCCAGCGGGCACCGACTCGGTAACAAAGGCGCTACCTGCGATAACACTCCCCTTGCCGATAACTGTTTCACCGCCCAAAATAGACGCGTTCGAGTAAATGGTTACGTCATCTTCAATCGTTGGATGGCGCTTCACGCCGGCAAGCTTCTGACCGCCGCGCGTCGAAAGCGCGCCAAGAGTAACGCCCTGATAAATTTTTACGTGATTGCCAATAATGGTAGTTTCGCCAATAACAACGCCCGTTGCGTGATCAATAAAGAAATACTCTCCTACCTGGGCACCTGCGTTCAAGTCGACACCTGTTTTTTGATGCGCGTACTCGGTCATAATGCGCGGAATCAGCGGCACATCAAGCACGTACAGCTCGTGCGCAATGCGATACACCGAAATCGCAAAAAATCCCGGATACGAAAATATAATTTCTTCGCGGCTTTGAGCTGCAGGATCGCCCTCAAATGCGGCATCGACATCTTTAATAAGAAGCTCAAGCAACGAGGGAATTTTGTTCAGAAACTGCTTCGTGATAGTACGCGAACGCTGTTCAGCTTCCTCAAGCGATATCTGCGGTGCATCACGAAACAGCAAGGCCTCGCGTACCTGGCGAAACAGCGCGTCACCCACGGCGTCAAGCGTCGTTCCCACGAAGTATTCAAGGTTTGAGTGGCTGGGTTTCTCGTCTTCAAAATAACGCGGAAACATAATTGTGCGAATGTCTTTGAGAATGCCAATGATGGTGTTTCTATTCGGAAAACGCCTGTCTGGACTGGTAAAAAACACGTCTGAACTGCCGTAAATGGAAAGCATTCGAGCAACGGTTCCTTCTAAATGTTCGCGTTTCATAAATTTCCGCCTTTGTTTGATATACGCGCAGGTATAGCGAGTATTTTAACCAAAAATGCGCCACACGTGGGGAACGTGCACGGGGGCTTTGCTGATGCGAGCACTACACTCGCATTGAATCAGCGCTCGTTTAGGCACGCGCGCTCGGGAGCGTATCGATATAATTGATGATGTCGCCGATCGTTTTAAGCCCCTCTGGTTCGCCAAATTCGATGTTCAGTTTGTCCTCAATGTCGCAGATCAGCTCTACCATATCAAGCGAATCGATGCCCAGTGAATCAAGCGTCGAGTTAACGGTTACGGTGTTCGGGTCGATATCAAGGTTATGAGCAAGTGTGTCTTTGATAAGCTCAAACGTGTCCATGGTAATCCTTTCAATTTTCATGTAGAACGCACATGAACGCACAGCGCCAGCACTCGTGAGGGACGTGCAAGGGCGTTGCGCGCAATTGTCAAAAGCTAAGAAAATTATAAACGAAAGATGGCGAAAACGTACGCTGAACACAAAGATAAGGCGGACACCCTTTCGAGTGCCCGCCCCGTAAACCTAACGTATGCGCTTGCAAAGTGCGCGTAAGGAACGAACGCAAGCAATATGAGATGCTGCGTTGTTGCTGACGTGCGTCTTTATTGCTAGCTAGCTCGTTAATAGCTTTCTCGCTGTTGCGCGCCCTCATGCTCTGTGGCGCCTGATGTTGTTAGGCGTCTCAGTTGGCGTCGGATGTTGTTAGGCATCCTCGTTAGCGTCCTTATCGGGCATCCTTATGAGGCATCCTTGCCGGTAAA
>KQ959678.1 GCA_001552935.1 Umbribacter vaginalis
GAAAAATTTCTGAAGGGGTACGTGTGCAGGTACAACGCCAATGTCGGCGCCAGTTGCATGCGCCAATTGCGGACACTGGTATTGACGCCAGATGCGGACGCGGGTGCACGAAGTAGTCCTACGAGGCAGGGATGAAATGCACAGGTGAAGTGATACGGGATGGTTTTGCGCAGTAAAGAACCGAGGATGCAAAAACTGCACATTTCGCAGCCACTCGCACTCATTCCTTTGCACGTTCGTTCCAAGTACCCCGTGTATAAATGTTGTGACCTGCGTCTTACGGAATGCGGACGAACTTTCGCTTGCCTGCTTGAATGACAGCACCCTGCAGATGGGCTGGTTCTACATTATAGGTACGAGGACCAAGCGCTTCCTGGTTAATTTTTACACCGCCGCCATCAATAAGTCTGCGAGCTGCCCCAGCGCTTTCACACAACGACGCTTCTACCAGCAATTTAGGCAAATACACCAAACCATCATCATTAGTTTCAAGGGTGCCTTCAAACGTAGGAATATCATCGGGAATAGCATGCTGCTTAAAGATCAAATCAAATGCAGCTTCGGCTTCTTGCGCTGCCTCGGCGCCGTGATAAGCTTCCACAATGTTGCGTGCAAGGCGGCGTTTTACCTTGTTGGGATGCAATTCTCCCTGTTCAAGACCACGAACAAGCTCGTCAATTGCATCGACGCTTTCTGTGGAAGCAAGGCGGAAATACTTCTCCATAAGCTGATCGGGGATAGACATCACTTTACCGAACATGTCGGCGGGCTCATCGGTAAGACCAATGTAGTTACCGTAGCTTTTTGACATTTTCTGCACGCCATCGGTGCCTTCTAGCAGCGGAAGCGTAAGGCACACCTGGGGCTCCATGCCCATTTTCTCCATAAGTTCGCGGCCGGCAAGCAGGTTAAACAGCTGGTCAGATCCGCCAATTTCGACGTCGGCCTTAATTTGCACCGAGTCGTAAGCCTGCATAATGGGGTATAAGAATTCATGCACGCCAATAGGCTGATTTTGCGTGTAGCGATTGTGGAAATCATCGCGCTCGAGGATGCGGGCAACAGTAAACTTGCTGGTAAGCTGCAATAAATCGGTCATGGTAAGCGAAAGCAGCCATTCGGCGTTATAAACGAGCGAGGTTTTGTTGGGATCGAGCACCTTAAATGCCTGGTCAACATAGGTTTGTGCGTTGTGCGCTACCTGCTGTTCGGTAAGTTGTGGTCGCGTAGAATTACGCCCTGATGGATCGCCAATAAGCGCTGTGCCGTTACCAATAATAAGCGTAACGTGATGTCCAAGGTCTTGAAACTGGCGCAACTTACGCAGTGGAACAGCATGTCCAAGATGAATATCAGGGGCAGTTGGGTCAACTCCCAGCTTGATGTTCAGCGACGTGCCGCGCTTGAGCTTCTCGAGCAATGCCGACTGTGGTACCACTTTATCGGCACCAGATGCAATAATGCGTAGTTGTTCTTGAGCATCTATCATAATCGCGTTCCCTTTGTATTGGTGTGCTTTGTTTCGGTAGTGTTCATAGTAATATAAAATGCACAATCGCGAAAGAACCAGAGTGCCCTGGCACGGAAATGTGCGGATACGAGGCAGGGATGGGGCGCGCGTGGGTGGCGATGTGGTGCGAGCGGCAATGGGCACGCGTGAGTGACGATATGATGCGAGCGGAACTGTAGCGTAGAAGAGGTGCGGAAACGGCGCGGGAACGATGCAAGTATGAAGGCGTGCTGGCTGTTCGTTCGCGAACATGCGGGAGCTATGACGGGAACTATGACAGGAGCTATTGCACACCACGAAGACAGGAGCTATTGTACACCACGAAACAAGTGCCCCGTAGTAGTTCCAACAAGCTTTTCGAGAGAAATATGTGTGCTGCCAGCGCAATCAATCGCTTTTTGGACGCGCGCAACAGCTCGGGAGCTTTCCTCTGGTGACAGAAGCGTCGTATCAACCATAAACGCATCGATGCCAACATCAAGTAAATCGGGAATTGATGGAACAGCGTCAAGTGCTACACCATTGTACAAATGACTGCGCCCAAACATATCCGTAATCACGGGGAAGTTGTAACCCTTTCGGTCGTGCAACGCATGGGCACGTGAGCGACGTTCACACTGCGGACACTGCTCGTTACATGCGCCTTCGCTCATCAGCAAACAATGTTCGGTTACCATCATCTCTTGTGCACCGCTTACACATAAACCCATGCTAATAGATGTGCGTTCGGCAATAAACGCAATTTGTCCCAGTGTAAGCTCGGGTGAAAGCCACACACGTTTCACGCCCATATCTTCCAAAAGACGCACCGATGCAGTGTTGGTGATAGGAACGTGTGGACCAATTTCGACATCAGCACCCAGCTCAAGCGCGCGGAAAGCCGCCGAGAAACTGTCGCAGAATACCCGTTTACCAGGAACAACATACTGCCATACGTCAAAGGGGATGCGTGACTCACGCGTTCCTTTAAGGGGATCGTGGTTAATAGTGGGAAGGCACATTATTTTCTGCTTGGGGTATCCTCCCTGTTCAGGTTGCACTTGGCGAACGCCTTGCAAGCTTGCCTGATCGCGCTTGTAACCAACAATCGGAAGATACAGCATGCTGGCGCCGGCTCGTTTGGCCGCTCGGGCACACCGCGGGTTGGTAGCCCATGCCACAACGCTTGGGTTTTGAGCGGTGGAAGTGCACCTTTGCATAGGCGAACGGGGGTGTACTAACTGTTCTAAATCGGCCGATTTGCTCAAAGAGTCATCAGGATGCACACGTGCTTGAGCACGGGAAAATACCTGATGCGCAGTATAAATTTCCTTTTCTAGTACAGAAAGCGCCTGAGAGCGCAAACGATGAATGTCCGAAAAACTGCCACCAACACCCTCAGACAACCGAATGGAATGCGACACAATACAAAAAGGCGTTTGACCAAGGCGGTTAATATGTGCAAACACATCATGTTCGGTAAGTTCCTTAGTGCGCGCAGGCGCAACCGCTTCGCCCCACGCTTCGCCAGAAAGTGTATCGGCACAGTTCATGCGCACGTAACCATGCCACGTACGCGAGATGTGAAACGCGATGTGCGCAGGCTTGCCGAGCTCAAAAACGGCGTCAAGATGAACGGGAATGCGCGGCTCGAAAGGCTGTTCTACAAATTCATTACGCGCAGCACGCACACGAAAAATGCGGTTACCTTTTGTGGCGCTTTTTGGTAAATCGGCATGGTTAAGCGAACAGCCAAATCCCTGATGAGGATAGGCATCGATGTCGCTTTGTAGAAGCTGATACACCACATTGCCTTTATTCGTGTAAATTTCAAGAACGTCTCCTGCAAACAGCTGCACACTACTGGTTACATATACACACGTTGTTGCTGATAATGCGGTGTTTTGAGTATGTTTGCGCTGTTCAAAAGCTTGCTTACGCGTAAATTGCTGACGTGCAGAGTATTGTTGAGGGGCAGAGTGTTGTTGAGAACTGCTCTTGCCCGCATCTTGTTTGTGAAAAGAGCATTCCGTGCGTCCAATAAACACGCCGCGATTATTAGGACGCCCGTAACTCATAATGGAATTGCCGCGCTGCGCATTCAAGTATGCGGTAGTAAAGCCGCGCGAAAACGCCTGCGACAAAGCAGTTTGTTCATCGGGTGTTGGACGCGGATTATCTCCTGCATAAAGGCGATCGAGTATGCGTCGATATACCGACACGACCGTATATACATACGATACCGATTTCATACGCCCCTCAATTTTGAGCGATGACGTACCTGTAGCAATGAGTTCGGGCAATACTTCTGCTGTACATAAATCGCGCGGAGAAAGCAAATGGTCACCCGTGGGTGATTGCGCGCTTTGTGCAGTGTGAGAAGTGTGGGAAATGTGGGAAGCGGGCTGCGCGGAGCACGAGTGGTGTGCAGCGTGCGACTCTTGTGGCGCAGGCGCGGTGTGCGACTCTTGTATGGCATGCGGCTCTTGTGGCGTGGACGCAGCTTGCGACTCTTGCGCAGCTTGCTCGGAAGTTGCCGTGTGCAACGCAGACGCGGGTGCTTCTTTCGCCGTAAGTTCATACGGCAAACGACACGCCTGTGCACACAAACCTCTGTTCGCAGACCTGCCGCCAATGAGTGATGACATCAAGCATTGTCCCGAATAGCACACGCACAAAGCCCCGTGTGCAAACGTTTCAACTTCCATTCCTAACTGTGCCGCTTCGCTTGACAACTCGCTTATCTCGGCAAATGATAGCTCGCGCGCAAGTGTTACTCGAGTTGCTCCCAACCGCGCACATGCCTGCACACCTGCCTTGTTGTGAATGTTCATCTGTGTTGAAATATGAATAGGCGCAGATGGAAGTTGCTCACGAAGCGTCGCACACAAACCAAGATCTTGTACGATAAATGCGTCACAGCCTGCCGCAAACGCATCACGCGCAAATTGCACTGCTCGATCAATTTCACTGGGAAGAATTTCAATGTTGAGAGTAATATATATCGAAACCCCACGTAAATGTGCAAATTCAGCCGCTTCTCGGAGCGATTCCATTGTGAAGTTATCGGCATTACGCCGCGCATTAAATTCACCTAAACCCAAATAAACTGCATCAGCACCTGCACAAACAGCCGCACGCACGCACTCCATATTGCCAGCAGGAGCAAGGAGCTCAATATGCGTACGCGGCGATACGCATTCTTGCGTACTGAGCGAAATAGAGTTATGTTCCCTGTTCGCAGAGCATGTTTCACGTGAAACATCAACCGGTGCATTCTGTGATTCTGATTCTGCAAACGATGGATTCTGTGGGGTGTTCTGTGGTTCTGAGTCTGCAAGCGGCACGTGCTTCAATTCCGCACACATCACATTCACTGAATTCTCGTCAATACTCATAGTGCCTTTCCCCCACGCACAAGGCGTATAAATCACTAGCTATCAAGGCGTTGAACAGCACCCCACCCAGAACCGCCGCTACACCCGTGTCTACGTACCCAGGAACCCGCATACGCAATGCAAGACGTTTCCTCGTAACTCGTATATAATAACGTGGAATAATGTTTCACAACACTTCGTTTGTTCATTGTTACGTGTTCCACAAGAGAGGATCGTATGCCTAACCAACGACGCAAACGCGCACACGTGCCCCTCAAAGGCCTTATAGTAGCTTTTTTTGCAAGCGCTCTGTTTGTGCTAACCTGCATGTTTGTGTCAGTTGTAAGCAGCGCGTTTGACGCATGGAATGTGAATTTACCTTCTCTTGAAAACACAAAAGCATTCGATTTTGCAACAAAATCGGTAATGTATGCCTCTGATCAAAGCACAAAGCTTGCAGAGTTTCAGCTAGAAAAACGCGAAACAATAACGCTTGACAAAGTATCTCCGCTTGCAATTCAAGCCACACTTGATACCGAAGACAGGCGATTCTATACCCATAACGGCATCGACTACCTGGGAATACTTCGTGCAATAACCATGCAACTAACAGGCAATGGGCGCGAAGGGGCGTCAACTATTACCCAACAATTAGTACGTAATACCCTTCTTACACATGAAGCGCGCGAAATTTCGCTTAAGCGCAAAGCACGCGAGGCAGCGCTCGCACTTCAACTGGAAAAAAAGTACAGCAAGCAAGAAATCCTAGAGCTATACTTTAATACAGTGAACTATGGCGATGGAATTTATGGAATTCAAAAAGCTGCGGAACTATACTTCCAAAAATCTGCCTCTGACCTTAGTTTGCCTCAGGCAGCACTGCTTGCTGGCATTCCACAATCGCCCACGCGCCTTAACCCAAAAACACACCCCAACGCTGCATTGAAACGACGCAATATCGTATTGAGCCGTATGAAAAATGCCGGTCATATAACGCAAGAAGAATTTGATGCTGCTGTTGCGACACCTCTTGAGTTGCGTCCCGCGCAGGCATCTCCGTTCCAAGGCATTTATGCACATCCGTATTTTGCAAGTTACGTGCGCGACTTAATCTTAAATCACGGTGACAAATATCATGTTTCACGTGCAAGTTTGTTTGAGGGTGGTCTGACCATTTACACAACACTTGATCCTGCTCTTCAACAGAAAGCAGAAGATGCGTATGCACAGTACTTTGCAGGCGCAAACCCCAACCGCAACGGAGCGCTTGTTGCTATTGACCCTGCTAACGCACATGTAAAGGCACTTATTGGTGGACGCAACTTTGTTGAACAGCAATGGAACGCAGCAGTGCAAGGCGGGCGTCCCACCGGTTCAACATTCAAGATGTTTACGCTGGTAACTGCTATAAAACAAGGTATTAATCCGAATACCCGTATCGATTGTAGCGACCCTGCCTATAACACTCAAGGCGGTCTTATACATAACTTTAGCCATAAAGGCTACGGAATGCGCTCAATTGCCTATGCGACAGCTATTTCATCGAACACGGGATTTTATCGTCTTGCTGAACAAGTAGGAGCGCAATCGCTTGTAGAAACAGCCCATGAAATGGGCATACATGCTAAACTTCCAGCATATCCCATTATCACGCTAGGAACTGAAAATGTGACACCGCTTGAAATGGCAGGCGCGTATACAACACTTGCCGCAGGCGGGTGGCAGCGCGATCCTGTAGTAGTGACCAAAATCATTGATAAAAACGGTGTGGTAATTTTTGAAGAAAATGGCGAGGCTAAACGTGCACTTGAGGAAAGCGTTGCAGGTGCAGCTACGCAAGTATTACGAGGTGTTTTTGAAACCCCAGGTGGCACAGCATATGGCGCTCGTCCATCAAATGGGCAAGTAGTAGCAGGAAAATCGGGTACAAGCCAAAACTTCCGCGACAATTGGTTTGTAGGATATTCACCCACATTAGTATGCTCAGTATGGGTTGGAAATACCGACTTTACACCACTTCCACGCCATATTGGAGCACTCCCACTGTGGAAACGATTTATGTCGCTTGCACTTGCTGACCAAAAACCTGTCGCCTTTCCTCTTACCGAAGCGCCATTTTATCTTGAACCTGAAATTGCGCCTGATACAGGACACGACGAAGACGAGCTCAAGGAAGAAATTCCGCCTGGTGGCACTTCACTTTTACCAGAAGCCGATAGAGAGCACCCAGGTGGTCTTGATCCGCGCACAGCGCCGCGTGTTGTTGGCAAATCGATTGATGATGCTATGCGTGAGCTTGGCTCGTATTGGGTTGTGAAACAATTTGTTCCTGCTGAACAACCTGCGAATACGGTGTTTAAACAAGCGTGGCACGGAAATGTCGTGCTGCTTTATATTGCGCATGGTGTGCCAAGCAATGCGCTTGATGCTGGAGCAGCTGGCGGCGCTGGCGCAAGAAACAACGCAGGCGGTGGAGCTGCGCTAAACGCTGAAACAGCTCGTAATGCGGATGATGCAGGTGCAGAAGTCACGAGTAACGCTCCCACTACTCCCGCTACGGCAGTACCAAGCGGCAACGAATAATAACAAGTGAATTGAACTGGTTGAATAGTGGGTGAGCGGCGCATGCACGTGTAGACCAGCGCACATGTAAGCAGCGCGCATACGTAGCATACACGCGCAGAGCGTGGATATACCGCTCACGCTCGAAACGATACTACCGAGTGTAGAGGAGCACACACGCAGAACATGCACGTGCGGAGCGTGCATGTACAGACACAACCATTACTTCAAGTCGAGTGCGATTGCGTCAGCTTCCTTTAAAGCAGCAAGTCCTTCATCGTATTGTTTTTGAATAGCTGCCAATTTATCGGCGTAAGCTTTTGACGTAAACGTAAGAGTTGTGCCCTGTTGCGCTGCTGAATATAAATCAACATACGAATTAAGTGCCGTTTTAAGCGTTCCTAATGCAGAAAGATATTTATCTTTCATAGGAGCGAGCACTTCAGGTGCATCTTTTTTGGACAGCTTGTCAATTTCGTCAGAAATTTTAGAAATTTGCGCCTTCATGCCTACAGTATCGTAGCGCGACACGGCGCTATTAAATGAGTCGAGGCACGACGACAAATTCTCAATAAAGCCATTAATCTGCGACATATACGCGCGATTTTCTTTTTGCGCTTCAGTAAGATGAGGAGACGGTGCCGCTGCACAACCTGCAAGCGTACCAGCCAATATGAAGCATAATGACGCGCCTGCTACTGTATTGCGAAACTTTTTTGCCATACCAATCTCCTTATAAAGCACTATAAACCGAGCACAGACATTCATTGTACACTACTTAGCAAACGCTTTAGCTCCTAGGCTGCATTGTTACTTGTTTTGTTATCTTTCTGATCTCCTCGTTGCGCACCTGGTACATCATGTGCACCCGATTCCTTACGCGCAGGAGAATCGCCCGAGCTTTGAGTGTTCTGCGTACCGCGTGTGCCTGACGCGTCCTGTTCACCTTGTGCGGCAGCTGACTTGTTTTTATCCTGCGCGTGCTTCGTGTTATGTGACGACTTGTTGCTTTCAGACTGCGTGTTTTCTTCATGCGAACGCGACGAGCGCCTAGAACTTTCTTCATCATCGCTTAAACTATATGAATGTGACGACGTATGTACACCGTGAATTTGATGCTTAGGGTCGGAATAATACTCATACTCAGGACTTTCCTGTGGCACAAATTGCTGAGGCGGCATACCGCTTAGTGCTACTTTCATAAAGTCGGCAAACACATCGGTTACGTGAGTTCCTGTTTTAAGCGGGGTTGGCTTACCTCTACTACCTGCCCAAATACCAACAGCATATTGTGGCGTTATACCATAGAACGTGACGTCATTATAATTTTGCGACGTTCCTGTTTTACCAGCAACCGCCTGCCCTGATGCAAGGCGCGCGCCCGTACCTGTTCCACGTGAAACAACAAGCTCAAGTGCCTGTTCAGCAGCATATGCCACTTCTTTAGTAAGAACGCGTTTGCTGCGTGGAACAGGATTGCGATTATCAATAAGCACCTGACCTCGAGCGTTGCTAATAAATTCAATAGGAGTAGAATCGCGATGAACGCCCTCAGAAGCAATTGTTGCGTATGCTTCCGTCATTTCAAGCGTTGTAACGTTTTCTGTACCAAGCGTAAGAGCAGCGCCCGCTTTTCTAGCATCTAACTGCGATTTTATTCCCATACGGTGCGCTGTTTCAACAACATCACTAATGCCAATTGACGCAATCAGTCGCACAAAACCCGTGTTTGACGATATTGCTAAAGCTGATGCAAGACTACGTGTTCCATAACTTTTATTGCCATCATTTGAAAGCGTATAGCCATCAATAGTTGCTGGCGAATTACAGTCGACCGTTGTGTTGGGGCTAATGCCTTTTTCTAACGCAGTAACCAAGGTAAATGCCTTAAATGCTGAACCGCACGGCCTACCACCGCCACCTGCTCCTGTTGCCAAATTTACCTGGCTGACGTCATAATTTTCGCCACCAACGAGAGCCTTAATAAAGCCAGTTTGTGGCTCTATAACTGTCATCGCAATATCGTGATTTTCTCCCAGTGTCTGACGCTTTTTATCGGCAACATCAAGGGCTGTTTGCTGCAAAAATGGATCGAGTGTCGTAATAATGCGCAAGGCTCCCTTTTTTAGCTGCGTCTCAGGAATTTTGTAATTATTTTTTAGCTGCGAAATAACAAACGACGAAAAATATGGATACGCTACAATACCATCGCTAAATTCCGTAGGCTTAAGACCAAGCGGTGCAGAGACGGCGCGGTTATAATCGTCTTGCGAGATATATCCATTAACAACCATGCGCTGCAATACAAGATTTCTCCTGTTGATAGCGTTTTGTGGATACTTCAATGGATTGTTATACGTAGGGGATTGAGGAATGCCAGCAAGCAAAGCTGCTTCAGTAAGCGTTAGTTCACGCGCGTGCTTAGAAAAATAACGCTGCGATGCAGCTTCTATACCATAGGCGCCTGATCCAAAATTGATAGCATTCAAGTACATTGTTAAGATATCGTCTTTTGAAAAATTATCTTCAATTTTAAGCGCTAATGCCGCTTCGCGAATTTTACGTTTCAGCGAAATATCATTCATTTCATCAGCAAGAATAGTATTACGGACCAATTGCTGAGTTATAGTGGACGCGCCTTCGCGGGAACCGCCCGTAATGTTGTTAAACGATGCGCGCGCAATACCCCACAAATCTACGCCGCCGTGCGTATAAAAGCGCTCGTCTTCGATAGCAACAACTGATTTTAATGCAACAGGCGCAATGTTATTCATAGTAACAGGAATACGATTTTCAAGTCTAAAACGCGCCAGTACTGTTTTGCTATCGTTAGCATACATAATCGATGGTTGCGAGTCGTTAAAATCGTTAACGTTCGTGTAATCAGGCAATCCACGCAGCCACCACATACAAACACCCAATGCAACAGCAGCTATGGCAGCTAAAAATAGCAGCAGAATAAACAGTGTTAACGCCACACGATGGCGCTTTTTTCGTTGCGGAATTTGTATACGAGCGCGAGAGCTCACCCAAACCGCCTTCCTCGTATTAGCACGCTATTTGCGCATTATACTGCACATTACCCCACGCAATGCATGCACTGTGTTTATATCAATTGCCCAAAAAATACCTCGTTATTATACCATGGACGCGAACATACAAAATACAACGTAACAAAGCAGGTAGTGAGAGGTTATAACGCTAAACGCATGAAGGCAACGAACCGATACACAACGCGCCATTATGGTGGGGCACTGCTCGATGTTGGCGTAAGTGATGGTGAGGCAATGCTCGATGTTGGGGCGTGAGTTGTGGAGTACGCGGGATCTTGGCGCGTGAGTTGTGATGGCAACACGAGCGGTTGCCCAACATGGCACGTGGAGCAATATGGGCTGCTGGGCAACAACATTGTACGGATTACGACATTGTATGAGTTACAAAGTTGTACAAGTTACGAGAGCTTGCGCAACCAAACGCTACGAAACAGAACGTGTAAGTGCGTTCAACAACTCTTCCTGCTGATGGAGCACATCTTTTACAACGTTAAATTGATATGCAAGCGCCTTATCGCCTGTGCCTCCACGAGAATTACGCGCGCGAACAATCGACGGAATATCCAGTTCATGCATCACATTTTCCTCAAACAGCGAACTTTGCGCCTTAAAATCGGCAAGCGACAAATCGGTAAGCGCACACCCGCGCTGCTCGCATAACAACACCAAATGCCCCACAATGCGATGGGCATCGCGAAACGCCATTCCCTTTTTCACCAGGTAATCAGCCACATCCGTAGCAGCCAGATGTCCCGTGTATGCCTGCCGTTCCATAGCATCTTCGTGTATCGTCATCGAGCTTATCATGCCAGCCATACAAGTAAGGCAGTCATAAATGGTGTCAAGCGAATCGAATACTCCCTGCTTATCCTCTTGCAAATCTTTATTGTAAGCCAGCGGCAAAGCTTTCATCGTTACTAACAACGACACCAAATTACCCACGGTTCGACCCGTTTTGCCTCGTACAAGCTCGGCAAAGTCGGGGTTTTTCTTTTGTGGCATAATCGATGATCCTGTCGAGAACGTATCTGACAGCTCAATAAAACCGAATTCCTGTGTTGACCACATAATAAGCTCTTCAGCTAAGCGGGAAAGGTGCATAGCGCTTACTGAACAGGCATAAAGTGTATCAAGTACAAAATCGCGGTCGGATACAGCGTCAAGTGAATTTTCGCAAACGGCAGAAAATCCCAGCAAATCGGTGGTGCGCTGACGATCAAGCGGATATGTTGTACCAGCAAGAGCAGCTGCACCCAACGGGTTACAATCTGCAGCTTCGTAAGAATGGTGCAAGCGTTTGAAATCGCGCGAAAGCATCCAAACATAAGCTAGTAAATGGTGCGCAAGATACACAGGCTGCGCGTGCTGCATATGTGTATAGCCTGGAATAATGACATGTTGCTTTTCGTGCGCGAGCTTTTCAAGAACACGACTGAACTGGTAATTTGCGCGCATCACATTGCTTATGCGGCTTTTAAGATACAGGCGCGTATCACAAATTACCTGGTCATTACGAGAACGCCCCGTATGCAAACGCGCGCCCGCTTCACCAATACGCGCAATAAGCTGCTTTTCGATTGACATGTGAATATCTTCGTCGTTTATATCAAAAGGAAACGTGCCTTTGGTAATTTCACGCTCGATGTCATCCAAGCCAGTACAGATTTTTTCTGCATCGTCATGGCTGATAATTCCCTGTTCAGAAAGCATTGTTGCATGCGCTTTCGAGCCTGCAATGTCTTGCTTGTACATGCGCTTATCAACAGGAAGCGATGCTCCAAAGCGTTGGGTGAATTCATTTGCTGACGCAGTAAAACGTCCTGACCACAGTGCCATAAAATCCCTTTCAATACCGTATATATGCCATATGTGCGCGACACGAGGTGCGGTGCCGAGTTCGCGAGGCGCCGGGGTGCACGACGCGAGGTGCGGCTCCAAGTGCTTGAGGAACGGGGTGCGCGATGCGGAGTGCTCACACAAAGTGCTGCGTGCGCAGGTTAATTCATGCAAAGTACACGGTACGACTTCATGTCATTACGCACGCCTTTTACACTCACCATACGCACCACACGTTCCACGCGTTTCGCACAAGACATACGCACCACACGTGGCTCGTTACGCGCCTCACACCAAGCACCCCGTTTACCACCTGCTACAAAATACTTTGGTTGTGCGCAATTCTGTTCTGCGCCCAAATTTTGTTCGACAAAATAGTAAGGTCAATAAAGCCTTGCGCAGCGTTATGGTTGAAACTATCCGACTTGTCGTAAGTAGCCAATGCGTAACTGTACAGAGAAAAGTCGCTTTTTCTGCCCACAACGGTGCACGTGCCCTTGTAGAACTTCAATTTTACAACACCGCTCAAGCACTGCTGCGTATGTGCCATAAACGCATCAAGAGCGCCCTTAAGCGGCGAGAACCACTGACCATAATACACAGCTGTTGCCCACGAATGCTCAAGCGGAAGCTTCGCGTGAAGCACTTCACGTTCCAGACACAAGGCCTCAAGTGCTTTGTGCGCCTCAATAAGCGCAAGCGCAGCAGGTTGTTCGTAACATTCTCTACTTTTCACGCCCACGAGCCTGTTTTCTACCATGTCAAGACGGCCATATCCATTGCTCCCTGCAATGTCATTCAATGCGTAAATAATGTCAAGATAGCTCATTGGCTTATTGTCAAGCGCGCACGGTATGCCTTGTTTGAATTCGATTTCAGTATAAGTGGGCTTATCAGGCGCCTGTTCTGGGGAAACAGTCATCGTGTAAATGTCCTCAGGTGGTTCATTGTAAGGATCTTCCAAAATACCGCACTCAATTGCCCGACCCCATAAATTATCATCGATTGAATACGGGCTTGCTTGCGTGGTAGGCACTTCTACGCCGTGTGCCTGTGCCCACTCCATCTCTTCAGGGCGTGTTTTAAATTCCCATTCTCTAACAGGAGCAATTACCTTAAGCGTTGGATCGAGCATTGCAATGCATGCCTCAAAGCGCACTTGATCGTTACCTTTACCCGTACAGCCATGCGCAACATAAGCAGCATTATATTGATGTGCAATTTCAACTAATGCTTCAGAAATGATTGGACGTGAAAGCGCCGATAAAAGAGGATATTGGTTCTCGTATAAGGCATTGGCAGCAAGCGCACTTGTAAGCGCTTTCTGAACAAATTTTTCACGCATATCAACAATGTGGCAATTAATAGCTCCTGTTTTAAGGGCACGTTGCTTAATAGCTTCAAGACCAGCGTGCTCTTGGCCAAGCTCGCCAACAACAGCCACAACATTAAGATGTTTTACTTCTTGTAGCCATTTAATGCAGATCGACGTATCGAGTCCGCCTGAATATGCTAAAACGACTGTTTCCTTAGATGGGTCGGCTTTTACGGAATTGGCAACAACAGCTGATGAAGACGATGTATGTGAGGTACATGCCTGTGAAGCACATGCTTGAGTGGAGCTTGTAGAAGCGTTTGATGAAGTAGTCATAGTAACATCCTTTCTCGATGGTGTAGTGTGTGTTATGTAACGGAGTGCAGTTTACGTGGTGTAACAATAGCGTTTTATCGCTACAGATGTGCGCGAACGCACATGGACAGGCAAAACTTTACACGTTGATGCTTTTATCGCGAATGGAATTACCATGAAAACGCACAACGCTAAGAGCATGCCTCGTAGGCGCGCCCGAACTTACCGTGGGCAGAAGCCCATGTCAGCTGGACGCTAAATACGTCGGGCACTACGTCGCTCAGCGCGGCGACCAGAAATGCTATGAAGTTGTTGAGTGGAAGAAAAGGCAATCGCACTATTTGCTTGTTGTGAGCAAGCACCATCGGAAGATACGCATACGCTAAGCACTGTTTGTGCAGATGAAAGCATTGCGTTCCTCCTTTAGCTTGCTAAGTGCTTTACATGCATGCGTTCATTTCAACCGCAATCCATAAAGCTGTGCGAATAAGTGTTTAAAAGCATAACACGTGTTTTAAGATATGCAAGCATAAATATAAAAGTTTCCATAACTTACTATGTTGCCAGTTCACACGTGCGTTAACATGAATTTGAAAGGGTGATCCGCTCGTTAGGGTAAGCTGCTCGTTAGGGTAAGCTGCTCATTGACGTGCGCGAAACACTATGCTTCACTATTCAGATGTTCCGCAAGAAACGCAAGCGCTTCACGATAGCCTTCCTTGCCTTTTCCGCTTATCTGCATGCAACATACCGCCTGAATCACTGACGTATGACGAAATGCTTCGCGCGCATAAATATCAGATAAATGAACTTCGACAGCAGGAATGCGAGCCAATTCCAATGCATCACGCAAAGCATAGGAATAATGTGTGAATGCGCCAGCATTGATGATAAGCGCTTCATACAACAACGGCGCATCTTGTACAAATGACACCAATTCCGCTTCACTGTTGCTATGGAAAAACGTACAGTGCAAGCAAACATCATGCGCCACACATGCGATATAGCTCTCCAAACAGGAAAGTGTTTCCGTGCCATAATGATGCGCATCACGACGTCCCAGCGCGTTCAAATTTGGCCCATGTAATACTGCAATACGATGAACAGTGCGCGTTGTTTTTTCTTGCTTGATCGTAGTGCAAGCGGCAGATTTTTTAGAAAGAAAAACAGCGCGTTCATTGGTTGTGATTGTAGCGCGTACATCATGTGTGTGATCAGCACATTTCTCATTAATCGCACATGCTGATTGCGCGTTATTGATAGCATTGCGCTTACTACAAGTAGTATGTTTAATGGTGGTATGCTGAGTGCTCATACAATACTCCTTTACACGAACGTATCTACACGTGGTCTGCTCTCATAAGCATGCGATGTAACGAACAACAAAACAGTCCTCATAAGCGTGCAATGCAGCGAACAACAAAACAGTCACTCAAGCGCACGAGCCTGAAATAATGCTGCTGATAGCGTGTGCTCACTCGTACTCGATCACGATGTTACTGCTTATATATCCTGCACTTCACAATAGGCACGCAACGCTTGCTCAATAAGCTTATCTTCCACTACCTGCAAGCGAAGATTTCCTTTGTTATCGGGTAAAATGAACACAATTGAACCATCGTGCGCTTTTTTATCGTGATGCATCGCCTCAAGAATATTACAGCAAAAATTACTATCAGATTGTGCGTATCGCCTGAACAACGGGGCATAATCGAGGTCATCAAGCAACTGCGCTTGTTTGGTTACAAAATCGGACAGTGACGTAAACGTAGAACACAGCAACGATGTGACATGCAATGCGTCATCATGCACCATATGACCCTGCTGCGCCAACCACTGTGCCAAAAATGCCGCAAAGCGTGCGCCTTCAGCAACTGCCACTCCATGACTCATAACGCCATAGCCACACACGCGCTCAAGCGCATGTCCTAACGTATGTCCATAATTCAAAAATGCGCGCGTTCCGGTAGTATCATGCTCATCATCAGCTACGATACGTGCTTTTTCCTGCACACAGACGTATACCAACTTTTCCAAACACGCGAGCGTTTCTTCGTTAAATACTCCTGCTTGCAAACTGTGCAAATGCAGAGCAAGTGTGTGCAGATAATCACTAGCATGCGCTGTTGAAAGCATGGCCATCTTTAATGCTTCACCCATACCACTTTTAAGCTCAGCAAAGGGAAGTGTTTGAAGTACATCAACATCAATCAACACACCCTGAGGCTGGTAAAATGCTCCTACCAAATTTTTACCAGACGCTAAATTTACGCCCGTTTTGCCACCAACTGACGCATCAACCATCGCAAGAAGCGATGTTGGTATGTGTACAACTCGAATACCACGCATGAAAATAGCTGCTACAAATCCACTTATATCGCTCACTACACCCCCACCGAGCGACACAAGCATGGAGTGGCGATCAAAGCCCTGTTCTGCAAGATAGGTGCAAATATCGTGAACGGTTTTGAGATTTTTTGATGGTTCACCAGCTTGTATAAGATAATGCGTTACGCGAAATCCCATTGAAGTAAGCGATTGTTCAGCAGAAGCCATATAGTGTGGTGCAACGTTCGTATCACTTACCATACACACTCGAGACACTGTCGTAGACATATCAAAGGTAGTTTGAGTGCTTGCTAATAGTGCTTGCACATACTCACCAAGCTTTGCGTGTGCCCCACGCTGAAATCTTACGGAATAACTGCGATTATAAGGACACTGCACCCTTATACATGCGGACATAAAATCGACCTTCTTTTAAGTTCATCGAGCAAATTATGAGCCATAACACTACACGTACAATGTACATTGCATATGGTATAATCGGCAACTTCTTCGTATAAAGGCGCACGTCGCTCACCAAGCGCTGCAGCTTGTTCTTTACTAGTAAGCAAAGGTCGCATGGTAAAATTATCAATCCGCTTAAACGATTCAAGGGGAGTGCGGTTCAGAAAAACAACAAAGCCCTGTTCTTTAAGCAAGCTCCTATTTTCAGGGCGCTCAATAATCCCACCACCACATGCTACTATCACGGGGTGTGGATGCGCTGCAACTATTCGCAAACACTCAGCTTCTATATCACGAAAGACCTGCTCGCCTTGTTGCGCAAAAATAGAGCGAATACTTGTCATAGCAAATTGTTCGATATAGGAATCTAAATCAATGCACGTAAGCCCAGCTAAAAATGCAAGCTTGCGCGCAAGGGTACTTTTTCCAGCGCCGGGCGGTCCCACTAAAAACACTGTTTTTTGCAAAGATAAACGATTTTTATGAAAATTTTTATGGTGATCGCGCCTAAAATCATAAACCGTTTTTTTACAGGGATGAGCTTTATTATGGGAGATTGTTTCACGTGAAACACTCGATGAGACAACCGTACTGTGCGGCTGTTTTTCATGTGAACCATTGCACGTAATCCTAGCCGCGTGCGCAATTGACTTATTCACAACGCTACCTACATCACAATGAGTGTGCAATGATGTTTCACGTGAAACATCATGCTTGTAAGTATGTACGCTTGAGTGCTTCATAAGATTATCACGCAATTCTGCTAGCGTGCCATCGTGCGTAAACGAGCACGATAATGCTCAAGAGCTGCTTTACAATCAATCATGCAGTCTCCACCAAATTTCTGTATATATGCATTTGCTAATACAAACGCTACACGACTTTCAGCAACAATTGCTGCCGCTGGAACAGCACACACATCGCTTCGAATAACACACGCCTCATCAGCCTCAAGCGTTTCAAGATTAACACTAGCAAGCGGTTGCATCAAAGTGGGGATAGGCTTCATCGCGCATGTCAGAATCAGTGGCATACCCGTAGTAAGGCCACCCTCTAAGCCACCTGCATTATTCGAAGTACGGGTAAATTCCCACTCACCTGTTGCATGGCTTCTCGTAATAGGGTCGTGAACACGCGATCCAGGCAGCGATGCCGAAGCACGCCCCAGTCCAAAATCAAGAGAACGTAGCGCAGGAATACCAAAAATTGCCGAACCTAATTGTGCTGTTAATCGGTTATCAGAGCAACCTGTTCCCCCTAATCCAGGAACTAAACCGCGCACAATAACGCGAAATGTTCCGCCCAGCGAATCTTTATGTTCACGTGCGGCATCTATTTCGTCTTTCATACGCTGAGTAGCTTCTGGCGATGGACAACGCAATTCCGACGTCTCAATATCAAGCGGCTTATAATCGGGCGCATCAAGCAAAAAGTTATCTTCTTGCATACTTTGAGTGCCAATAGCATTAACGTACGAGAATACTTCAACGCCCATTTCAGAAAGAAATTCCCGTGCAATAGATGCTGCCGCAACCACAGCTGCCGTATTACGAGCGCTTGCTTGTTCTGCAATATCTGAACAATCTGCCGCATTAAACTTCAACACACCTGCTAAATCGGCATGCCCAGGACGAGGTACGACATGTTTTTTTATATCTGCAGGTGGCTTGCCGAATACTGCCATATCATCTACATGATGAATGGCATCTTTATTTTCGATAATCATACATACAGGGCTACCCATCGTTTTACCGAAACGTATACCTGCGGTAATGCGCACATGGTCTTTCTCGATTTTCTGGCGTGCGCCTCGACCATATCCACCCTGACGACGTTCAAGATCGGCATTGATATGCTGCTCGGAGATACCCAAACCAGCAGGCACTCCTTCAATAATTGCGCTTAACGCGCTTCCATGACTTTCACCTGCAATAAGATACTTCATGCGCGCTCACACTTTCTTGAAAACGATTTGTCAATGCCGCTTTTTTCAAGCATAGCACGGAGCAGCGTATCTGTGGACACAGTAAGCGGAATACAATGGAGTGTACACATATCAAAAAAACCTTCAAGTGCCTGATATACCAGCATACCAAGCCCATTATACGCGCGTGCATGTACCGCATGCGCAGCCTCCAAGAAGGCGGTAGTAGGCTGTGCATAGGTAACATCAAAAATTACATGCTGTGAATGTAAATATCGCGCTTGAATTGGCGATACATCGTGCGGATGCATTCCAAGCGTGCTTGCATTGATAACAACATCAGCGCAGTTCAGGTAATCCTCAGCATGATTATACGTATCAATGTGCAACGCGTGCGTAAGATAACTATATGATGGTAAGGTGCGCTTAAGCAGACAAGGTGGCTGTGCAATAGATAAAGCTGCACCGGTGTGGAAGGTATCGTGAAATGCAGAAGAATCACTAGGTATATTGTGTGCATCGCATCCGTCCTGCGCATACTGAGTATTCTGCACACTCTGTTCGTTCTGTACACTCTGTTCATCCTGTGCGCTCTGCGCGCCCAATATAACCCTCATATCTCGAGCAATCTGCATGCCCGATACCACTTGCACATCTTGATTACTCTTTGCACTCGGTACACCCTGCACACTCGATACACCCTGTACGCGCTGTAAATACTGCGACAACCGCTCAGAGGCACGCTGATAGTCGCGTGAAAGCAAACAAACACTCAATGCCCCCTCGCATAACGCCATGTGCGCAATGGCAAATGCCGTAGGTCCTGTTCCACAAATTACGACCCGTGCATCACAAGGCCATGCATGTTGCGATTGCAAAAATGCAATACATCCTACGCCATCAACATTATCAGCGTACAACTGCGATATCGATTTGTGCTGTTCGCTATTGCTATGCAGAGGAATAAGAACATTAGCGCCCCCGGCAACCATTGCTTCTTGACGCACCGTAGTAGCGGCGCGTAACGCAAGCGTCTTATAAGGCGTTGATACGTTCATCAGCAGAAATTGTTGATTGTTCATTGTGCGTAACGCGTTATCAGCATTCGGTTCATTACAAATGGAATACGTGAAAGGCAAACCAGCAGCTGCAAAAGCGCCGGCAAACAACGCAGGAGAAAGCGAATGAGCCATAGGATAGCCCATAACAAAACACTCCCGACTTGACAAAAAAGCAGGAAGAACGGGGTGTGCACCTTTTACACGGTTATCGCAATGTGTTCCTGTCACACGGTCAGATGCAGCGTTCATGCACGATGCTCCCGACACGTATTCGCCACGCTTTGCTGTGTGGCGCAACCAGCACGACACACTGGTTTTGGAAAACGCGACGCAACTACTCCTGCTTCAAAACGACGCATAAGCGCAGTATACGGCGGGTCACATGGCGCAAGTGGGGCTACTAAATACGCCGCAATGCCATACCAATGCGCTCCAAGAATATCAGTAACCAACTGATCGCCAATCATAAGCATCTGAGATTTTTCTACCTGAAATGCACGACGAGCGCTCTGGAACCCAAACGGCAACGGCTTAAGCGCTTTTCCAAAAACAGGAATCCCCAATTCGCTTTGCATCGTAAAAATATTTTGATGCCAATTATTTGACACCAAACACACACGTATATCAAGCGAGCATGCTTTTTCTATCCATACGGCAATACTGTGCGGAACAAGATTATTGCATCGTGATCGCACGGTATTATCAATATCAAGCAAAATGCTGGTATACCCCTTGTTCAATACGTCAAAGGTTAAATCGATGTCGGCAACACTTGCAAAATAGCCATCGGGAATAAGTGCATTCATAACAAGAAAGCCCTATCGATAGGTTTTTTGATGTTGCTCGTACGTTTCGCTAAAATGATACTGCATTACACCTTGAGCGTCTTTTGCAAAGTAAAAGAACAGAAATGGCGTTGCTTCAGGTTCGCATGCTGCTTGAAGCGATGCCAAACTAGGTGCACAAATTGGCGTTGGAGTAAGACCGTCAATGAAGTACGTATTGTACGGATTAGGCGTTTTAACATCTTGTGGGGTAGGATTATGCCCTACAACATACGCAACCGTTGCATCTGACTGCAGCTTCATATGCTTTGCAAGCCGATTATAAAATACCGATGCTACGGTTGGTCGGTGCTTTTCGTCCGACTCTTTTTCAATAATTGAAGCAAGTTTAACAACTTCATAAGCACTTAAACCGCGCTGACGTGGCAGCGTTATATTAAGCGTTGTAAACTCATCAACAAATTGCTTAACCATGCTATCAACCAGCTGTTCTGCCGTAGTATCAGGCGTAACAGGATATGTTTTAGGAAACAGCAAGCCCTCAAGACTTTGAACTTTCATGTCGTTTATCAGTGGAAACTTGCTAGCTATACGCGGGATGTTTCCTGCAGCAGCAAGAAAATCTTTAGCGCTGATAGAACCTTTACTTGATTCTTGTACAGCATCTGCAATCTGAGAGAGCGTAACACCTTCACGCACTAATACTTTGCCTACTACAGGGCCACGTTGCAGCTGTGCAACAATATCGCTTATAGGAGTTTGACCTGCTATAACATAAGTTCCTGGTTTGAGGCTTGACGCAGCATTCATACTTCGTACGACATCCGCAAATGCACCAGCCGACTTCACAACATGGGCTTCTACGAGTAATTTTCCTATTGCCTGCGCTCCTGCACCCTCCGGAACAACCACTGTTGCTGTTTGCGAGGAATCAATAACGTCCACTTCTCCTAAAACGGCTGATCGCAATCCTGAAAAAGCAAACACTGCCAGTACGACAACAAGAATAATAAGTACCACAGCTGTTACAACAACAGGCGCTTTGCTTTGTTTAGGCTGAATAGCGGTAGTGTCGTAGTTACGAAACAGTCGCTCACCTCGCGCATGAGCACTGCGCGAAGCATGAGTTGAGTGCTTAGAGTACGTTGTATTTTTGCGAAAGGGCATACAATTCCTTCCCCGTCGTCGTGATAAACGAATTACTGCTGTTGATACACTGCGCGCGTTCCGCTTCAAAACACTGCAATGCGTTTCACTGCATTGCAACGCACCTCGATACGCTTAATGCACTGCACACGTTATGCTACAGCACATTATTTACATTACGCTGCATCAGGCTGCATTACGCTGCATCAGGCTATTCATGGCATACTTCTAGCACATTGCACGCGTTGTATGTAATGCACGGTACACGTTATACGTCGGCACGCTGCGCAAGCCATGTTTGCAAAAATAAACTAGCAGCAACCATGTCAATCTTACCACGCATACGCTTCTCATCGTAACCTTGTTCACGCAAAATACGCTTTGCTTCGCGAGACGAATAGCGCTCATCACAAAATTCAACGGGCAAACAGGCACCATCGGCAATCTGAAGCGCACATGCGCGTATGCGTTTTACCTGCACGCCTTCTTCTCCATGCAAGGTAAGCGGCAATCCACATACCAACAGATCAGGTTCATTATCGTCAAGCACGCGGCGAAACACAGAACTCATCGTACAAACATCCTGCGTATTAAGCACACACACAGGAAATGCTAAGCCTGTTTGCGTGCTCCCAACGGCAATCCCAACACGCACTTCGCCAATATCTAATGCTAACGCGCGCATGCTCTGTTCACCTCATACATTGAAGCGTGTACTTAAATAGAACTGCTACCGTAATTCGATTTATCTTTCAGTACGACGTCATGAGCGCCGCCTTCAATGATTGACGTTGAGCTTATAACGGTAAGTTTAGCTTTTTCTTGCAGTTCAGGAATAGAAACTGCGCCGCAATTGCACATTGTCGACTTCACTTTCGCAAGCGTAACAGCCACATTATCGTGCAACGACCCTGCATAAGGAACGTAACTATCAACGCCCTCTTCAAAGGTCATGCCTTTTTTGTCGCCACCCAAATCGTAACGCTGCCAATTGCGCGCACGCGCTGAGCCTTCGCCCCAATACTCTTTCATGTAGCTACCGTTCACATTAACGCGATTAGTAGGACTTTCGTCGAAGCGCGCAAAATAACGTCCAAGCATTACAAAATCGGCGCCCATGGCAAGTGCAAGCGTAATGTGATGATCATACACAATGCCACCGTCAGAGCACAGCGGAATATACACGCCTGTTTCTTTGAAATATTCATCGCGCGCGCGAGCTACTTCGATAGTTGCAGTGGCTTGACCTCGACCAATGCCTTTTTGTTCACGCGTAATGCAAATTGAGCCGCCTCCGATGCCAATTTTAATAAAATCAGCACCAGCGTCAGCAAGAAAACGAAAACCTTCAGCATCAACAACATTACCAGCACCCACTTTTACCGTGTTGCCATAATGCTCACGAATCCATTGCAATGTAAATTTCTGCCAGTCGGAATAGCCCTCTGAGCTGTCAATACATAATACATCAGCGCCCGCTTCAACCAACGCAGGCACACGTTGAGCGTAATCACGCGTATTGATACCAGCGCCAACCATATAACGTTTATGTGTATCAAGCAGCTCTTGCGGGTTTGACTTATGCGAATCGTAGTCTTTACGAAACACCAGATACAACAAGCAGCCTTGGTCATCAACAACAGGAAGCGAATTCAGCTTATGTTCCCAAATAATGTCATTTGCCGTTTTAAGTGTTGTATCGGCAGGAGCGACAATCATCTTTTCAACAGGCGTCATAAAACTTGATACTTTTTCGGTAGTATCCATACGAGAAAGACGATAATCGCGGCTGGTCACAATACCTAGAAGCTTTCCATGTGCGCGACCGCCCTCAGTAACAGGCATCGTTGAGTGACCCAAGGTATCACGCAGCGCAATAACATCTTTCAGCGTCATCTCGGGCGATAAGTTCGCATCACTGGTTACAAAACCTGCCTTATAGTCTTTAACACGCGCAACCATAGCGGCTTGATCTTCTATAGTTTGCGAACCATAAATAAACGACATGCCACCTTCACGCGCAAGGGCAATGGCCATGTTATCGTCAGAAACAGCCTGCATAATAGCCGAAATCATGGGGATTTGCAGCGAAATTGCTGGCTGCTCTTCACCGCGACGATACTTTGTTAACGGCGTAGCAAGTGTCACGTTTTCGGGAATATGATGGTTTGACGTATAACCTGGCACCAACAAATACTCGTTAAAGGTACGTGACGGTTCTTCAAAATAAATGGCCATTACCTGCGCTCCTTGCTACTATTGATACAACATTTGATGTAATTAGTGCTATTATAGCCACTTTGCAAATGAACGGCAAAGCCTTATGACGCAATGCACGAAATCCACTTGCTTACGATAGGAATATACCCCATCACCAGTATGAATACTATCAAAAGCGGAATAATGTAACTAATGTAAACGCGCGTGCAACGAGGAAATTTTATACCCTGACCTTCATCAGCTTCTTTCAAGAAATTTTTCCAGCCCCAACCGCGCTTATGAGTGCAGAACACCAAAATTGCAAGCGAGCCTAAGGGCAGCAAATTGTTCGACACAATAAAGTCTTCGATGCCTTGAATGTTGCCGATGCCAGGCACCGTGCACGCAGACCACACGTTAAAACCAAGCGCACAGGGAATTGCCAGCACAAACAGCGCACACGAGTTAATCAGCACGGCCTGTTTGCGCGATAAGTTCCACTGTTCCATGCTAAAGCTCATGATGAACTCGAACACTGCTATGACGGTTGAAAGCGCAGCTACCGACATGAAAATGAAGAACAAACAACCCCATACATTGCCTAGCGGCATCGACTCGAACACCACAGGAAGCGTTTGAAACACCAAACCAGGGCCACCTTGCGGATTGACTCCAAAAGCGGCACAAGCAGGGAAGATGATAAGGCCTGCCATGAACGCAACCACGGTATCAAGCGCACCAATGCGCAATGCTTCGCCTGGCAAAGCATGGCTTTTATCGATATAGCTACCGAAAATAGCAAGCGCACCAATACCAACCGACATGGTGAAGAACGCCTGTCCCATGGCGGCGTACACTACTTCTAGAAGTCCTGGTAAACCGCCTGCTGTTAAACGTGCGAAATCGGGAATTAAGTAAAACGCTACACCTGCCGATGCGCCTGGCAGCGTCACACTGCGAATAGAGAGCAAAGCAAGCACCACAAACAGGGCTACCATCAGTACTTTTGTAATACGTTCGACGCCTTTTTGCAATCCAGCACGCGTGCTCAGCGCACCAATAAGTACCACCACGGCGGTCCAGAAAATCATTTCCAGAGGGTTACTTAGCATTCCCGAGAACACATCTGCCACCTGACTGGTGCTAAGCCCGCTAAATACGCCTGAGCCACTTTTCACAATGTAATCGAGCAACCACCCTGACACAACCATGTAGAACATCATCAAAATGTAGCAACCAATAAAGCCGATCCACTTGATGCGGTGCCACTTCGTACCAGCAGGCTCGATAGCCTCAAAGGCGCGTGCATAACTTTTTTGGCTTGCACGGCCAATCCCAAATTCCATAACAACAATAGGTAGGGTAAGCGCAATAAGAAAAACGATGTACAACAGCACAAATGCGCCACCACCGTATTTTCCGGTTATATAGGGAAATCGCCAAACGTTCCCAAGCCCGATAGCACAACCAGCGCTAATGAGAATGAATCCCAAACGTGACGCGAATTTTTCTCGTTTTTCCATGCAAGCCTCCTTAATTGACTCGTTGTTCTAGAAACGTCATTCGAGCAGTGCGGTTCTAGAAATATTACTGTACAAATGCTGCCCTAGAAATGCTGCTTTACGCGTGTTACGTTACGCGCGCTGTTCTAGAAACGCTTTGTAACCTTTATATGCTTCATACACATCAACCTTGCTGGTAATTTCCCAAGGAGCGTGCATGCTAAGCACCGAAATGCCTGAATCGATAACGTCCATGCCGTATTTTGCGGGAAGATACGCGATGGTGCCGCCGCCTCCTGCGTTGACTTTACCCAGTTCAGCGGTTTGATACACCACCTGCGCGTCGTCCATGATGCGACGAATGCGCGCCATGTATTCCGCTGAAGCATCGTTGCTGCCGCTTTTTCCGCGCGCGCCCGTATACTTGTTGAACACCAAGCCACGGCCCAAAAATGCCGCATTTTTTGCTTCAAATGATGACGGGAACGCCGGGTCGAAGCCTGCCGACACATCGGATGACAACATGTGCGACGCCCTCAGAGCGCGCTTCAAGTTCAACATGCCGCCGCAACCCATGCATTCCATAATCTCAGCAACCGTGTCTTCGAAAAAGCACGACGCCATGCCGCTTGCACCTACCGATCCGATTTCTTCTTTGTCAACAAGAACGCACAGCGCAGTGCGCGTGATATTTGTAACATCAAGCTGGGCTTTTAGCGACGTAAAGGCACAGGCGCTATCATCTTGCCCGTACGCGAGAATCATCGAGCGATCAAAACCCATTTCACGCGCGCAACCAGCAGGAACAACTTCCAGCTCAGCGGAAATAAAATCGTCTTCTTGGATGCCGTAGCTTTCAAGCAAATACTGTAACAGCGCTGCTTTGACGGTTCCGCTCGAGATAGCGCTAGGCGTTGATGCTGCGTTTAACGCGGAGTTGGGAGCATCGGTTGCGTGTGCATCTGCCGCTTGTTGGTTTGTTGTGGAAGTGCCTGTCGCATGTTGACCTGTTGCGGACATGCTTGTTACGTGCGTGTCTGCTGTGGATGTAGCGTTACTTGAACGTACACAATAATGATAGGTACCATCATCTGCGCGCTGAATGCATAAAGGCGACGAGCCCACAATAATGTCAAGTGCTTCGGCATCAATAACATCGCTCGCTGGCTTTTTCATTTGTTCGCCTGCAAGGTGAATAAGCAGATCACTGATACAAAATACCGGATCAGATGGCTTTTCACCAATACACACTGAAACAAGCGTACCATCCTTTTTTGCAACTACGCCATGAAGTGCCAGCGGAAGCGTTACCCATTGATAGCTTTTAATGCCGCCGTAATAATGCGTGTCAAGCTTGGCTATACCATGATCCTCAAACAGGGGATTTTGCTTCACATCGAGACGTGGCGAGTCGATATGCGCACCTAAAATTGAAAAGCCCTCGTGAAGAGGAGCTGTGCCGATGTGCGCAAGAATAATTGCCTTGTGTTTGGTCGTTGCGTACACTTTATCGCCTGCTTGCAAGCGACGACCAAGACGAATGTAGTCATCCAAATTCACATAGCCTGCCGCCTGCGCATACGCTATGGCAGCTTGCACAATTTCGCGCTCGATTTTATATTCCGATAAAAAATTGATGTACTCCTTGCTAAGAGTCTGCATCGAAGCAAGCTCTGTTTCGTTAAGAGTAAGCCAAGCCGATTGAGATTTCATAATACGTCCTTTCAGGGGGTGGTGCTAACGTCCGCCGCCTTCAAAAAATACTCAGTTGTTGAATAAGGAATAAAAGGCAGCGTTACTAAAACTTTCCGGTAAACGAAAAGCCTACATGGGTGCTAAAAAAGAATTTGTATCCTTTTACAACCATTACTGCCCCTTCAAAGATTTAGGAGGTATGATACACCGAATCTTTTGGAAAACAGCTCTTAATGCAAAATTTGCTTATAATTCACGAAAACAATTAACCATCCTGAAATAAAAGCACGTACTGGATGCGGAAACAACATGAAAACGGGTACGAATACGAATGCACGTACGAGACAAATGTGTTTACGCAGGTAATAAAGCTCCTATGATAGCGCATGATCGAATGGCTGCGCAGGTGGTGACGCAGCAATGATGGCACATGCCCGCATGGTAGCGCGGTGGTGCTAATAATACAGCCGGTGCCGAAACGTGCTACTCTTCTTCTTGTTTATCGACTATGCGGAAGTTCAGATTTCGTCCTACTTCAAATAAAGAGCATTTAGAAGCCTGACTAATACCAGTATGGCTCATGTTCATAATAACTGGCACACTCGGCAAAGCGCTTTGGGTAATAATGACGTTAGAAAGCAGAGAGCGCGCAGGAGAAGAGCCGATAAGCTCCACACTCTGAAAGGGCTGAACCCCCATCGAAGAAGCAACGCTTTGCGCTTTTGCAAGGCGCGTAAATAAACTGCTTGAGCCGGGTGCTTCTTTGTAAAACACCTCATCAGAGTCTTCTTTAAGCTTCGCAATAGTACCGTATAAGTCGCTATCATTACCTGATTCTTGTAAGTCTTTCATTGAAAAAAGGCGCTTATTTTTTGTATCAGCGTATGATGTTTCGTGACGGTCAAGCAAAAAGAAAATCCGATCGCCTGCTTCGCGATATTCGAGAATACGAGAAGCGCAGTACGTTTCAAACGCCTGAGCATATCCGCGCGAAGCTAATTCTTTCATAAACGAAACTTGCACGTCAACCACTATAAGTAGGCGCTTCATCGGAGTTCGTCAACCTCTTTTCACATAGAAACACGCAACGAGCAAGGGCTCATTATAGTGCTGTTAGCATGGATACACAAGTGATAACGCACAAGTGGCGTAGCTAGCGATATTCTGTGTTGGAACAACAGTTAAACGGTACATAACAAAAGGCTGCAGGATATCTCCCGCAGCCTCGTA
>KQ959679.1 GCA_001552935.1 Umbribacter vaginalis
GGAGAAATGTAAGATTTATAGACACAAACTAGGCGGGCAAGCCTGTCTCATGTTTAGGCATGGTGAGAATTGAGATAATGAGCACCACACCATTACCGCTGCCTATATTTTATCAAAATTTTTCAAAAAAATGCAATAGGAAATTAAGGCTAGAAAAAAACAACATATTCAATTCCGAAAGCAAACAAGCAATCTAGCTTGTATTATGCTTTATCTGATCAAGCTCTTTTTCAAACGCTTGCTCTGCTGTATGACAACCAAGATGTGCTACAGATTTACGTGGGTAGGAGTTAATCCACTGTGTTACATCTTGTATATATTGCTTGCTGTATGCACCAAGGTTTTTACCTTTAGGTAGTTTGCGCCGTAAAAAGCGATTCGTAACTTCGTTTTGTCCACGCTCGTATGATGAATACGGATGCGCATAGTAGATCTCTGTACGTTTATGGTCTTGACGGCACTTAAATTGTGATGTTTCCATACCGTGAAAGTCTTGAAATTCAGAGCCATTATCAAAGGTTATTGTCTTGAACACGTCACTAAAACGCCGACCGTACTTATATTCAAGCGAGTTTATGATGCCAACTACGCCAGCCATCTCTTTACAAGGCAACTTCTGTGTGATTAGCATCTTGGTTTTACGCTCTACAAGCGTAAATACAACCGTCTTGCTGCCTTGTGCTCCAACAATCAAATCACCCTCCCAATGTCCAAATTCTGTGCGATCAGAAACTCTTTCAGGACGCACTTCAATAGACTTTCCATGTAAGCGCTTGTGTGCATGCTTATAAGCGTTTTTCTTTTTTCTGATCTGTAAGCCTTTCATCGGTAGATCACTCATGTCCAGATCAAGTACGCCTGCATGAATGTAATTATAAAGCGTTTTTGTACAGAAAAGGTTTTTTGTGTTGTTAGCTTTGAGTGTATCAAGGGCTGCAAAAGGAGAATAACCTTTACTTTTGATAAGATGCTCGATTGATTCAGCGAGATCTATGCGCTTTCCAATTTTTAAGCTTGAACCTTTTTTTGACTGTCGCAGCGCACTTATGCGCTGTGCATAATCAGCTTTGTATACAAGCATTTCATCTAGCAGGGCAGATTGCCCCTTTTGAACGACAAGACCTTTTTTAATTTCTCGATAAATGTTTTTTCGTGTGAAATGCAAATGTTTTGCAATAGTGGCAACGCTGGTATGATTTTTAAGAGCTATCTCAATGTAAAAACGTTCTTCATACGTAAAATGTCGCCGTGAACCCCATGCCTTAGGTATGCACATGCTTACTCCTTAGGTTTGCCCAAACCAATATAAAGGAGAATATGACGATATTTTATTAAGTGTGTATAGACAGTATAGCGCGTTTTATCAATTAGTAAATTTTTTACATAATCTTGCACTAAATGTTTGTACACGGTATTATAAGTGCGCTCGCATGCGAGCAGCTGCTGTTTTTTGATATTCAGGATAAAAATATCATTCATGAAATAATGCTGGTTTACAGTGTTGCAGGTTTACCAACACTGCCATACAAAACAATGCACGCTTCCACACTTGTGCATACGGAGTGAGAAAAATGGATATTGGATCGCTATGCTTCATTAAAGAAGCTTATTTTGCGTATTATAAAGATAGCTACTTATTAAAAAATCATCAAGCGAAAGCTCATAAGGGCAAACGCCCTTATTTGATAGTTGCAAAAGACAAGTTTGACGACCAGATTTTCTGGGCTGTACCGCTATCATCAAAATACGCAAAATACAAAGGAATCTACGATAAGCATGTCATGACAGGCAATAAGAACAGATGCGATACAATTCTCTTTGCTCAGCTAAATGGACGCAAAAACGCTGTTTTAATCCAAAATATGTGCCCTATCACAAAAGAAGATGTAATAGCTATCTGGCAAAAAGGCAATAACACCAAAGTTGGCATACATAAAAAAGATTTCAAAAAAATCACTCATGCAGCTAAAAGAGTATTAAGAATATATTTTTCTGGCGTAAATCTTATCTATCCTGATGCAAAAAGAATTTATGCTGATAAGGTTACCTCACATAATATCTCTAAAATCTTTCCAGCTATAGCGATGAATCCAACTTTGCTCACGTGTGCACACATCAAGCGTACAGGCAGCGAGATCAAAAGCGTGTATTTTGCACTAAAAGATGCACCATTAAACGAACTAAAAATTATGCAAGTAACAAAGCGCCATGGCGCACCACGTATAAGCAAAGAAATAAAAATCACCGATCCAACCTTTGGACAAGCATTCGATGAGATAGTACAAACTAATTGGGATGAACATATAACAATATATAGTGCACATAGAGATAACAATAACATAAAAGATACAACATATAGTAATTCAAAGAACATTTATCACCGCAGCGATTTTGATCGATAATAAATGACAATTATTTATGTAGGGAATATGAATTACCTGTACACGTGCTTGTAAAGTCATGACAAATGATGTATACTACAGCCATAGTTAAAAGCAAGACATTAGGAGTGAATTGCAATGAAAAATCAGTATGGAATACTTACAAAAAGTGATCGAGCAATAAGTGCGGAAATGGCAGGAGCAGTAACGTATTCTAATTTATCTGCTTGGCAAAAACGTGCAGTTGATGCTTGCGCTGTAATATCTCATGAATGGCATCATACAGGGGCAGCAGCGAATTGCACAGATTATTATTATCAGGATCAATTTAAGCATCTGAACCCAGCAGATTTTCCACCCGTAAAACCAACAAAAGCTCAGCAGCCCGATTTAAAACGTTTACGCATCCGTATAGTTTACGATCAAATGGTTGGTGGTTTTACTCGTAAGCATCCTCGTTGGGCAGAATTTGTGGCAGAGGGCTTAGACGTGCGCAAGAAAGATAATTTTATTATTGGTGCACAAGGTAGACGATTAAGCAGCAACAACAAAGAAGTTACGTACCTGTATAAACGTCCACGTGCCCGTAAGTTTGTTGAGATTACATACAAGGAAGCACGTGAACTTGGTTACAAGTTTGCTTAACAAAGGAGCTAATGATGAAAGACTTTGAACTTTTAGATAAGCTTACTGCTGCAAATAAAGAAGATAATAAAGATGAATTTACACGCTTGTGCATGAATGAAGCTGCATATGAGGGAGCAGGTGAAGAGGATTGCGAGCTTAGCTTATATGTAGTGTATTCAACAATTGGTGAGGATGAGGATACATATATAGGATACTTACAACAGTACGCAACAGATGAAGAGAACACTGTCATTGACGCTCTGTTTAAAAAAATAGAGAGATTTGAAGAGTATGATGAAGAGTGTTGTGTAGATTATGATTTTGAAGTGCCTGAAGCAGAAAAAGACGAATACGAAGAATATGTCGAAAATAAGAAGCACTATGCTGTAAATTGTCTTGAGGAACTATATTGGAAATATGAGGACGAGCTTGACGGCGCACTAATTTGGGATAACGCAGAAAAAATTATTGAGGATTTATTTACACACTTAACCGAAATTGAACAATATCAATTTGCGCTTAAAAAGCTTGAAGATGCTAAAACGCGCGAGGAATTTTTACTTGCATGTGATGATAGCAACGAGTTCTATGATTATCCTCTTTCGTATGAATTATACGCTGATGAATTGCGCGTTTACGGTACAGACTACTCAATCCATTTACAGCCTGGAGAAGTAGAGGAGTACATTAAGAATCACTACCCTGATGACTGTGACCGAAAAGAAAAAGCCATAGCGGATTATCTATTTGCACACGCGCAAGACATCATAGAAGAAGTTAAGACTACAATAGAAGAGCTTGAAAATGATGAACACAATGAAGAAGAATTTGATGTAAATGTACGTCATGATGATTGGGATTTTTTTGAAGCGGTATAAGAACAATGAACACGAAGCCTGAGTTTTCTCAGGCTTCATCTAGAAAGGAGCACACTATGAACAGTATTTTAAGTGCTGGCGAGAAGAAGCTTTTTACTGCTTACATAAGAATAGGCATACAAGACTTACCAGCAGAGAAACAGGAAATAGTGTTTAAGCGCATGATCATACTTGAAGATGCACAGAAAGCATTTTTAACAGATGTTTCAACAGCAATCAAAAAAGTACATGAGCCTTTTAGAAGTGCAGTCATTAGATATTTTGGATTACAAGGCACTGATCAATGCAACCTTGATGAGATAAGCAAAACAAACGGTATATCGCGCGTGCGCGCACAGTACCTTGTAAAACAAGGCTGCTTGAAATTGTTTGATTTTATATTTTTACCTACAGGTACTTTACCGAAATTTCTTCCAGGCATCCGTGAAGAAGTAAACAACTTAATTAGTGAAGAATAGAAAAAAGGATAAAAATGGAATTTAAGAAAGATAAGATCAATTTTTGTGCATTAAGAAATGAAGTAGGAGTATCAGCAGCAAGCTTTGCTGAGATGCTAGGCGTGCGTGAGCGCACCGTTTTTCGATGGGAGAATCTTGAAACAGATGCTAACTGCTTGCCATCAAACAACGCATGGCAACTACTTTATGAATTAAAAGATCTACAAAACAAAGTGTATACCGATGCACTGCAACGCATACAGTCAGTTGAAGCCGAGCAAGGGCATGCACCAGATACAATAACGCTTGTGTATTATCGCTCGCAAAACGATTACGACACGTACCATGTGCCACACGATGATGGCGATTTTAGAATCGCAAATGCTTCAGCACGCTTGTGTGCGCATGCGTTGCGTGTGCAAGGATACAACGTTGTATACGTTGAAGCGAAAGACAATCCTGTATACAAACACACTAAAAAAATGAACCAAAAGTAGCCTAAAATCTGAATTATGCTTGTGTAGGAGATGTGAATTAGTTATGAACGCTATTCATAATTATAAACTTTCAGAAAATTGTATGTACCACTACATAAAAACTCATAGGAAAAATTCAAAGAAACCTACTTGCATCTCTCAAAAACAACCATTAAACTCTGTAATAGCAAGCGACGCTTG
>KQ959680.1 GCA_001552935.1 Umbribacter vaginalis
TTGGGAAGTCTGTCTAAATTTTGAGTGCACACTATGGATATAGGGTGCACTTTTTAACGATAGGAAAAGCTATCATTACAAGGTTTGCCATTTATTAACAAATCCCAAATGCTTCAAATCCACTAGCAGACAACAAACAGTTTCAGAATACAAAAAGGCAGTTAGATTGTACTCTAATCACCTTTTACGCATTATAATTATTAAATTTTATTCGTTTGTTTCTCCCGCAATATCTATATATTCCTTTAATTTTCGTTGCAACAAATTCTTATCTATCAGTTTTAATGTATACTCAGATACCATTGTAGGCGAAAGACTTCTACTCAATGCAAATTCTACTACCTCATCATCTTTTGTAGCACAAAGGATTACTCCTACGCTTGGATTTTCAGTTTGTTTCTTTACTTCTCTATCCAGTGCTTCTAAATAGAGGTTCATTTTTCCGATATATTCCGGTTTAAACTCTCCAATTTTTAATTCAAATGCAACTAAGCAGGATAATCCCCTGTGATAGAATAGCAAATCTATATAGTAATCATGATTGCCAATTTGTACCCTATACTCATTACCTATAAAAGAAAAATCTTTCCCAATCTCTAAAATAAAGTTCTTCAGATTCCCGAGAATTGATTTCTGAAATTCTCTTTCATTTCCAAGCTTGGGAGCATCAATAAATTCTAAAACATAACTGTCCATAAATAAATTATGCATCTCTTGTTTTACCCTTTGAATAGCAGGCAAATTATTACTATTTGAAAGCATATAACGCTCATAATAGCCACTGTCCATCTGCCTTACCAACTCTCGGTGAGTTAGATTCTCATTAATCGCTAAGTTAATGTAGAATTCTCTTTCTTCTTTACTCTTAGATCCAGATATTATTTTCAAGTGATTAGACCAGCTCAATTGTGTCAACAACGTTGACACTTTTTCATCATCCTTATATATCTCATAGAATTGCTTCATTCTATAAAGTCCCCTACGGGTAAATCCTTTTAAATCAGGATAATTTTCAGAGAAAAAATCAGCAACATTTTCCACAAAATTTGATCCATAAGCTGCTTCTTTACGCTGCTTCTTTACTTTTCTCGCTTATATACTTGCCCACTTCCTGATACATCAAGATTAATTCTTCATTAACTTTTCTATAAGCGCGATCCTTGGCACTTTCGACAATCTTAACAATATCATCAAACTGTTGATTGTCTTTTCTCATACCTGTATTCTGCAATACCATCTTAGCTTTATTCATTTTTCACCTCCCTCATATTTACTTTCTTTCACCCTACTTATCCTTTAAAGACCCTGTTCAAGCTCTTCAAAAACATCAGCTATCGGATAACTATCACCTTGAACCGCTTGATTATAGCCTTTAGCCATCAATGCGTTAAACGTTTTTTCATCCATGTCATCTTGTGCTGGAAGAGACTTTGGAATAGTAAGCGAAAACGGAATACCCTTATTAAGAATGATTTGACGATAAAACATGTCAATAGCAGTAGCCCTCGGAATTCCAATAGTTTCCAGAATCTGCTCTGCCTGCTGCTTAATATTTTCTTGTATTCTCACATTCACATTCGCTGTTTTAGTAACTGCCATATCAATCAACCTCCATATTCATACCATACATAATTGTGTCGCATATTGCAATACAATTTACATGAATAGGATTCCTCGAGCGTCATACACGCTTTCCGTGTTCGCGTTACTGCATCTGATAGCACGGTCAAACGCCGTGACGGTGGGAAGCCCCGCTTGTTTTCTCCTTTGAGTTTGAACATAAAAATAGCAGATAAAGGGAAGGAAAT
>KQ959681.1 GCA_001552935.1 Umbribacter vaginalis
TACGAGGCTGCGGGAGATATCCTGCAGCCTCGTTTTTTAAGCAGTCATGTGCGGCACCGCGTGTTCTTGCATATTTTCTTTGTAAGCTTGCTCGGTTTTATGTTTCGTTCTTGCGCAAGTCTGCGTTTTCATAGTGCGCAGTTTTATGAATCCGCGCTAAGCCCTCGCAGTGTTTTTCATAGGTGAGTCAAGTTGATTATACTAATTCTCATTGATTACCTGCGTATTTAATCGTTATTGTATACTTGTAGAGATTTTATGGTTCAGTTTATCTTAAGCTATTTTTTAATGTTCATTTTGTAAACTTCGCATTGTTCGCAAATGTAATGTCTACCCCCTATGCATGGCGCGCACATGGCAGGTCTTTTACTGTTTCCCCTCGCGTGGCGCAAAGTGCATGAACAATAAGGAGGAACTATGAAAAAGAAACAAATCGCAGGCGCTCTTCTTGCCGCAACGCTGGTTTTCCCACCTTCACTTGCTTTTGCTCAGGCACAGGACAGTACTGGTTCGGTGCACCAGAATAGTGCAGATCAAGGCGCCGTGAATGGTGCGGCAGCAAACAATAGCGTATCCACTAATTTTGATGAATTGATTGACATTTTAGGTCGTAGGAATACAGGCGAGTATGGCCTTCAAACTGGTACAGCGCTTGTTCGTATGATGCAAGCAGAAAATCCAACCCAAAAGCTTTCGTTTGATGTTTTGCAATCAGAAACTAACGATGCATCATCTGACTATGCCACCATGCGTGTATTGAAAACTACGAAAGGCACGTATCTGGTATTAACCTTGAAAGGCACGAAACCTAGTGAAGATTCTTCTACACACAAAAAAACGTCCAGCAATTATGTTGGTGTGTTTGAGCGTGAAGTAGAAGGTCATGCAGGAAAGTATGAACCTGTTGAGCCTTTAACAACGCATGATGTGCAAGATGGGCACAATATGGAGGGTAGTACTGACCCCGTCGTCAAAGGTAAGAAGTATCCAAAAGAAATTCTTATTCCTGTTCAGGCAGACAAGACGACCGGTAAACTGAATGCTTCGCTGTATCTTCCTGTTCTTACAAGTGTAACCCATAATTATACTACTCGGTCGAAAGTTGTACTTGAGTGGAAAGACCTTAAGCTTGATACCTTATACAAAAAATCAGTAGAAAAAATCATTGAGCAAGCAAAAGAATTAGCTGATCAGCCAACTACCCCTGCAGCCAATAAGCAGGAATTACAGCAACTTGCACAGAAGGCTACTCAAACGTTGACAACAGCTACAACGCCTGATCAATTGGTAAGTGAAATTACATCATTAAATGACGCTATTAAGAAAGTTGTGCCACAAGCTGCTCCACAAGAGCAACCACAAGCTGGAAGCCAAGGGCATGATAATGGCCACCAACAGAATGGACAGGCAGGCGGCTCTGAGGGTGGCACACCTGAAGAACCCTCTGTTCCAAGCTTTGATCAGGCAACAAAGCGTATTGCTGGAGAAACTGCAGAAGACACCATGCAACAAATCGTGCAAACGGCATTTCCTGATCCGGTAGATAAAGTAGTACTTGCAACAAGCGAGAGCTATTGGGAT
>KQ959682.1 GCA_001552935.1 Umbribacter vaginalis
CCCCCTCTTGCGCACCCTCAACCGCACTCTCGCAAGCACCCATTCCCGTTCGCACTTTAATATCGCCAGCACCACCAGACGTACTTCCATGTCGCCAGCAGCATCAGCCGCACTTACTTCCATACGCACCCGTTTCACACCCCGCACCACTCTCACCACCTCCCGCACTTTCATACCGCTAGCCCCACTTCACGCACACTTCCGTTTTCAAGCCCACTTTCTTGCTTTGTCTATTCCGTTTCGTGTTTTATCAGCAAGCTATGGATTATTTGTAATGAAATGGTATTTTTTTAGAATTCACACTATAATATTTGGGTTGTTCTTATTACTGACGGAAAAGGAAGACAAATGAAACGCACGTATCAACCAAACACTCATAAAAGGGTAAAATGCCATGGTTTTCGTGCCCGTATGGCAACCAAAGCTGGTCGCCGTATTTTGGCTGCACGTCGCGCTAAAGGTCGTAAGTGCCTCACTGTTGCATAGACTAGAGGAAATTTCTTGAAAACCATCAAATCGAGTGAGGAAATTTCAGCGATTTTAAAACAGGGCACATTTTTTAAGGCGCCCTATTTTTTTCTTATTGTTCATGGTAGTCAGCACATAGGTTGCACGCAAGCGCGTGTGGCCTATATAGCTGGCAAAAAAAACGGGAACGCTGTTTGGCGTAATGCCGCAAAGCGGCGGCTGCGCAGCTTATTGAAAGACTCGCTTAGTCAATCAGATTATCTTGCACGCAATTTTACGCTCGATATGATTATTATGGCAAGAAAACCTCTATTAACCGCATCATATCAAACAACACTCGATGCGTTTGAAAATGTACTTACAAGAATAGTGGCAGCAAAAGATGGTAAACAAAAGGGAGCACATGTTCCTCAAACCAGTAAATAAAGTGTGCTGTTTCAGTGCGCAATTGTGTATTAGGGCTTATCAACTTATCCTTTCGCCTTTATTTAGTGGTTGTTGTCGATTTGAGCCAACGTGTTCTCAATATGCCCTTGAAGCATTTAAAAAATTCTCTTTCCTTAAAGCTTGCTATTTAACGATACGAAGAATTTTACGTTGCCGACCAGGTGGCGATCATGGGTATGATCCGTTACCGTAACCATAGAAGAATTACAGGAACTCGATATTAAGGAATATGTATGTGGGATGTATTCAAAAATTTCCTCTTTGACATATTAGTGTATTTTCATAGCTACACTCAGGACTGGGGTGTTGCTATTTTAGTTGTAACGTTCATTATCAGGCTTATTTTATCGCCTTTGATGCATGCGGCTACCAAGTCGACCTATGGCATGAGAAAAGCACAACCCAAAATTAAAGCTATACAGGAAAAATTTTCTGGTGACCAGCAAAAACTTGCACAAGAAATGCAAAAATTATATGCGGAAGCAAAGTTTAACCCTATTAGCGGTTGTTTGCCAATGTTCTTGCAAGCACCTATTTTCATAGCATTGTACCAAGTACTAACAGAAATGCACGAACGCCTTGGAAATACTCATTATGGTTTTTATAATTTAGTGCCTAACTTGGTTTTGAGTCCATCTATGGCAATACATGATGGGTTGAGCGTCTTTTTACCGTATCTGATATTATTAATAGTGTTCGCTTTTGCTACCTTTGCGCCTATGGTTCTGATGCAAATAGGACAACCGAATACCCAGCGCACACAAATGTTTTTAATGGCGGGGTTTATGACGGTATTTATGCTGTGGGTTGGATGGGGCTCACCAGCAGGTGTGTTGCTGTACTGGGGCACGTCATCTTTGGTTGCTGTTATTCAACAACAAACATCGCTCTATATTATGCAAAAGCGTGATAAGGAAAACGAAGAAAATTCAGAGACGACCAACGAAGTGTATGTGGTTAGAAAAGAACGGAAAAAGAAACCAACTAAAAAGGCATAACGGTTATTTCTATCTGTTTGGTAGGCGTTATTGTGAAACGAAACAGTGTTTCACGTGAAACATTAAGAGGAGCTAGTATGGATGAACAATCTGAGGATTATTGCGAAGAAGTTGAAACATACTTTGAGGAAGACGTTCCTGAAGAGGTAATTGATGGCGACGATGAACCTGCTCTTCAGGCTCTTACCGATGAGCAACTTGATGAAATTGCAGATACTGCAATTGCAATTTTGAAAGACTTGCTCCAGTTTTTCGATGTTGGAGAAGTTACCATTGACGAGTATAGTGGGGATGAGGGCGAACTGATTCTTGATATTACAGGAAATAATTTAGCAATTTTAATTGGTCGTCACGGTAAAACGCTTGATGCACTTCAGCATATTGTATCGGCTATTACCGTGCGTAAAATTGGCTTCCGTTTTCCTGTTATTGTTGATATTGAGGGGTATAAAAACCGCCAGCGCGAAAAACTTGAAAAACTTGCCTTATCAAGCGCCCAGAAAGCTCTTCGCTTCAAGAAAGCAATCGCTTTGCGTCCGATGAATGCTTATGAACGCCGTATTATACATATGGTATTAAGAGATAACAAAAAACTATCTACCAACTCAGAGGGTTCTGGAGCTAATCGTCATATTGTTATTAAACCAGTTAAGTTCTAGCATACTTGAGAACCTACCGTATAGGCATGTGCGAAATGAATAATCAGAAACATCCTTCTGCTATCTTAGAGAACACTTCTATCCAGCCTGATGTATCGTATGTGCCAAGAGCGGTATTAGATGCATGTCAAAACCACCTTCGCATGGTTATTGAAACAAATAAATCGCTTAATCTTACCCGTATTGATACTTTTGAGGAAGGAATGCTGCTTCATGTAGAAGACTCCCTTACAGCGCTTCCACTTTTTGAAAACGCTCCTGAAGGATGGTATCTTGATATGGGCACAGGAGCAGGGTTTCCTGGTATTCCCCTTGCCCTTGCTACAAAGCGTAAAACAGTCCTTGTGGATGCACGCAAAAAGAAAGTGAAAGTACTTAATGAGTTTTTGCAGCAGTTACAAATTGCTGATTATGTGACTGCACTTTCGGAGAGAATAGAAGCTCTGCCGTCTCTGTATAAGGATAAGTTTGCTGTTATTACAGCACGCGCTCTTTCACAGACATCCGTATTGATGGAATTTGCAACACCGTTGCTTCTACGTGGTGGGTGGTTAATTTGCTATAAGGCACAGATGTCTCAGCAGGAAACAGATCACTTAGCGTGTGTTGCAAACACACTAGGTCTGACGCAAATTTTTTCAAGCAAGTTTTTATTGTCTGATGATCAAACCCAAAGAACTCTCTTGGTTTTTCAAAAAACCCACAAAGCAAGCATAAAATTACCCCGTTTAAACGGTTATGCGCAAAAACATCCTTTATAAGCTTTATTTGGTATTTATAGTAGATAAATTAGGATATTTTTTTCACTAGAGAATAAGTACAATAGTACTTGTGGCGCGTAGGGCATTAATTACATATATAAGTGAAGATATGTGTTCCTGCACCTTGTAATTTAGAGCCGTATGTTTCACGTGAAACAATGTATACTAGTCATGAGCGAAAGGAGCTTCGGTGGGATTATTTAATGGCTTTCGACATCAAAAAAAGAAGCAAGAAACGCAATCCGATAGCGCAACAAATCAAACAACAGTGGACGATAGTTCTAACGACTCATTACTGGTTGATGAAGATATGAAAATCGATTCAATAGAAGTGGTTGAACGGGTAACAGAAGAACATGTTGAAAAAACACCGACGTATAAAGAAATTAAGCCATTTGCCGACAAAAAACCTGTTACTCACGTTATCGGTCAAACGAAAATTTTAGGAATTATCAACCAAAAAGGTGGTGTTGGGAAGTCAACCACGGCGGTTAATCTAGCAGCTGCGCTTGGTAGTGCGGGCAAACAAGTGCTGTTAGTTGATTTAGACCCACAAGGCAATGCTACCAGTGGTTTAGGAATAGACAAGGGTGAAATTACGCGCTGTATTTATGATTTATTATTAAACGACACCCCTCTTCATGAAGTGATTATTCCTGATGTAGCACCGGGTCTTGATCTTGTTCCTGCAACAATTAATTTGGCAGGAGCAGAGGTTGAGCTCGTATCAGAAATGGCACGCGAGAATAGGCTAAAAGACACCCTTGGGTCTTTACGCGGCAAATATGATTATATTTTGATTGACTGCCCTCCATCGTTAGGTTTATTGACGGTTAATGCATTGGTGGCATCCGATAAGCTTATCATTCCTATTCAGTGTGAATTTTACGCGCTTGAGGGTGTTACAAAACTCCTCGATTCTATGAAACGAGTAAAAAGCCGTTTAAACCCATCTCTTGATATTTTTGGTATTTTATTAACTATGTACGATGGCCGTACAATGCTTGCTCGTCAAGTTGCAAAAGAGGTACGCAGTTTCTTCGGTAAACAGGTGTTTGAAACTATTATTCCTCGTACTGTTAAATTATCAGAAGCTCCCAGTTATGGATTACCAATAACGGAATATGACCCTCATGGGCGCGGTGCTGAATCGTATACCGCTCTTGCAAAGGAAGTGATCAATCGTGGCTAGAAACAAAGGTGGACTTGGCAGAGGCTTAAACGCGCTTCTTGGAGGCTTATCAATGGAAGCCGCACCGCAAGAAAAACCCTCTAATAGATTTACTGTTGATGCAAAAAAACCAGTAGCTCATCCACAAGAGCCTAATAAAGACATAGCAATAAACCAGGAAAAAGAACAAGAAGCATTATTAGAAGAAGAATTAGTGCCTGATAGTGATGTACATATAAAAAGCATTTCCACACGTGAAGTGTGCACGCCGTCTTGTCAGCAAGACACAGAAACCAATACTGATAATCAAGCTGCTACTCAGCTCGAAACACCACAAGAGTTCCCTGATGAGCAGCGAATTGCTGATGTAGTTGCGCGTGAATGTAGCGATGCTCCATCGCTTAAGAATACACCCAGTGCACCACTAACTTCCACACAAGCCGCATCAACAACCGCTCCAGGCGAGGAGCCTGTTTCAGCATCTGATACACAACAAGATTCTCATAATGTTTTTAACGATAAATCAGTGCAGTTTATTACAGAGCTAGATTTATCCCAAATAGAAGTAAATCCCCAGCAGCCACGCACACGCTTCCAAAAAGATGAGCTGCAAGAATTGGCAGACTCTATTAAAGTTCATGGTGTACTGCAGCCTATTCTCGTGCAACCCTTGTCACATAACAAATATAAAATTATTGCTGGCGAAAGACGTTATCAAGCATCGAAACTTGCAGGATTAAAAACCATTCCAGCTCATGTAAAACAAACAAATGACGATAATATTATTGAGCTTGCGCTTATTGAAAATATACAACGCTCAGACTTAAACCCAATTGAAGAAGCATACGGCTATCGACGCCTTATTGAAGAAAAAGGTATGACACAAGTAGAAATTGCACAAGCGGTGTCTAAAGGGCGTTCAACAATTGCAAACGCTCTACGTTTGCTTGAGTTACCGGAAGATGCGCAAAAATTACTCTATGAGAATAAGATTTCTGCAGGTCATGCCCGTGCCATCTTATCTATTCATGATAAAGATGCGCAGAAAAAATTAACTGAACGTTTGATGCGTGATAATTTAAGCGTTCGAGAAACAGAAGCGCTTGCTCGTTTATTGTCAGGCAAAATAGTCTCACAAACTCAATCTACACGCGTTCCTACCCCGCAAGCATTTAAGCTTGCTGCACGTAATTTACGCAAAGTGCTATCTACTAACGTTCGCGTTAAAACTGTTAAAGGTAAAAATAAAATCGAAATAGAGTTTGGTGATGAAACCGAGCTTAATCGTATCGTTGAAATGCTTAAGGATGGAAAACAACCTAAGCAAGATGCAACTAGTTTTTATTCGGGGCTAACAGTTGGAAATATTAGTCAAGGGTAGTATTACTCACGTTATACATACATAACCCAAAGTAACGTTATAGTGCTCAGGGTTATTCATTGTGGCAGATTATCAGAGCAATTTACTATAGTTGGTTGCTCTGATATTTATGTTGTCAATTATCTCATTATGACACGTTGTGCTACCTGTACCGTTATGAATTCTTAATAGTTAAAATCACTTAATCGGAGGTAGTTTTATAGCTGCGCGCTAGTTGCCCGCATGCCCCATCAATGTCTGCGCCACGACTTATGCGTGCCGTTGCAGGAATACCATGCTTTTCTAGTTCATTGAGCCATAATCTACGTGTCTTTTCTGACACAGGAGCAAAAGGAGAGTTTTCAATTTTGTTGAGCATAATGATATTAACGTGACAGAGTAGATTATTGCAAAATACACAGAGTGCTTGCAGGTGTTCTTGTGAATCGTTTATACCTTTAATAAGCGCATATTCTAGTGAAACTCGTCTATTTGTGATCTGGACATAATATTCAAGCGCTTGTTTAAGATCGGTAAGTGGAAATTGTATAACGCGCGGCATAATAACATTTCGCGTTTGCTGAATTGCGCTATGAAGCGATACTGCAAGTGTGTATTGCATACCTTCATGCGCTAATTTTTTAATATTGGGCACAATTCCACATGTTGATATAGTAATATGGCGTGCACCAATATCATTGTAGCGGCTACTATTTAAAATATGTAACGCCTCAATAACAGCATGATAATTGGCAAACGGTTCACCTTGTCCCATAACAACAATGTTGCTTACGCGCTGTTGAAAGTCGTCTGCCACTACATTAATTTGATCAACTATTTCTCCAAGAAAAAGATTACGTATCAACCCTTGTTTACCTGTTGCACAAAAAACGCACGCCATAGCGCATCCAGCCTGACTTGAGCAACATACGGTAAGTTTGTTATTAGCAGAGGGAATCCCAACTGTTTCCACAAGCACATTATCGAAGAGTCTAAGAAGGTATTTACGTGTACCATCTGCAGAAATTTGTTTATGCTGAAGCGTTGGGTAGGTAAACGGATACCGCTGTGCAAGGATACTTTTTGTGCGTTGCGAAATATTACGCATGTCGTCATATGTTGAAGCGTGCTGTTTATAGAGCCAATCAAAAATTTGCGTTGCGCGAAATTTTTTCTCGCCTTCTGTAAGCAACAGCTCCTGTAATTCATTGAGAGTAAATTGTTTCAGTGTTGTATGCATAGTGAGTATTATAATAGAGATCATCTTGTTTCACGTGAAACATTCTTATTACAACAACGCTGTTGTGCTGCACAACTTGTATCACCGTACAGTGTGTTTACTATGTGGCATGCATGAGTATGCAATTTTGAAAGGATACGTATGGATTCACCAAAATATAATGTCGCTTTATTGTGTGGTGGCAGTAGTGGTGAAAGAGAGATTTCAAAAGCTTCTGGGAAAAGTGCAGCAGCAGCGCTTCGTAAGGCGGGGTGTCAGGTAACAGTGCTTGACCCTGCTGAGCGAAGCACCCTTACGACGTTGCTAAATAACACGTTTGATGTTGCTTTTTTGTGCTTGCATGGCAAGGGTGGAGAAGACGGTACAATTCAGGGTTTTTTGGAGTATGCGCAGCTTCCGTATACGGGGCCTGGCGTGTTAGCAAGTGCGTTGGCAATGGATAAATCGCGCGCAAAAGCGCAGTATATACACCATCAGTTGCCTACCCCACACGCAAAAACACTGTTTCGTAATCACCCGTATGATAGCGATGCGCTAGCTTGTGAGTTTGGATTTCCGTGTGTTGTAAAAGCGACTACGGAAGGCAGTGCTTTGGGTGTTTATATCGTTCAGTCGCAAGACGAAATGGACGAAAAAATAGCGGCTTGTTTTACCATGGATGATCATATATTGATTGAGCGTTTTATAAAAGGAACAGAGCTAACGGTTGCCGTACTCGGAAACGATACACCTTTTGCACTGCCTGTCATAGAGATCATTCCCAAGCATGCGTTTTATGATTTTGAGTCGAAATACGCTCCAGCTGGTTCTCAACACATTTGCCCAGCTCGTTTGAGCGAGCAGGATACGAAAACAGTGCAGGATTTAGCCGTGCGTGCGCATCGCGCGCTTGGATGCAAAGGTATGTCTCGTACTGATATTTTGAGAGACGAACATGGTTCATTTTGGCTTTTGGAAACCAATACCATACCTGGAATGACAGAAACATCCTTACTGCCTGATGCCGCACGCGTATATGGGCTTGATTTTCCTTCGCTGTGTATAAAGCTTATTGAATTTGCTTTAGACGCTAAGACGGATAAGAAGCCTGCGAATCCCAATCGTTAAGCGTAGTAAGGGTGGTTTTTCTGTAGAGCGTGTACGCAGCGACTGTTAGGCTGTTGCTGTTGATGTCGTTTATCTGCACGATATATAGACAAACACGAGTCAAGTAATCTACGTGCCCACTATACGTAATAAGCATGAATAGGGTTACAACAAGCGCGTTGTGACGCATAGGTTCTGATGGCATAATAAGTTCTGTTACAGGTGTTGTTAATAGTAAGGTGAAGATTACCTATAAAAGTGACTGAAATCAAAGAATACGGGTTTGAGTCACATGCGCGCGGCGGCAGTGCTTCTTTGCTCTGAAGAAACCTACCTTCAACGAAAGCGTGTACGATTTATTGGCGCTTCAATTAAACAACATTCAATTGAGAGAATGATTATCTATCAACATACACAGGTATCGCTTTTTCCCCTGCCATTCCCTACGTGCGTTTTTATGAGTAGTCGCAGTAACGTGTGTGAAATGTTTTTGCCGGTCTTAGACAGCTGCACTTTGATAGCTGTGCTTCGATAGCTTAAAGTAGGCGGCTCGTCTATCGCTCATCTGCTGCTCTATTGTGGCTCAAGTTAGATTTCTCCAAATGTCACGCTTTGTCGAGGTGGTAGGACTTTTGTTGATAGCAGTGTCGGTGCTGTTAAAGCCACCCTTGTGCTTTAACGAGCAGCACCACAAGTGTTACCAGCGCCAATAAGAAAATCCACGAAACAACATAACATCCTTTATTCCCCGCACGTCCTTGCTCGATGAGATTTTCAGATAATGATCGCCGTGTTTTCATAAGAGCCATTCCTTGTTGTTTTTGCGGCAAGGAAATACGACCGCGGGGCACCCATGTGCCGTTGGAAGACTCTACGTGGTGCATGCCATCGTGCGATAGTGAAATATCAGGGCGTATGCCTTTTTTAAGCTCTTGAGCAATTGTGTTTTCGAATATGACATACGCCTGCTGTGTTGTGTCATATATAAAAAGAGCCACTTGACCCCAGTAGTATCCAGGGTTGGGATGATCGGTATACGCCACAAATGAAAGGAAGCATGAAACGCGTAGGTTTTCTGCAGAAGCTAATTTCACACGTTCTATTAGGTGTTCATCGGTAATTATCCCTACCAATTTTTGATACTTGTTATAAAGCTCAATGTAGGGGTTTAGAGTATTATTCTTAGCTAGTGCTAGCGACAGAGCGTCGCCTACCAACGTATCTGCTCCTAATAGAAAAGCCGCATCTTTTTTGCTTGGGCAGTGAAACTCATAATATCCTGCAAAATAGTTGTTCATCATACTCCTTGGCTCTGATTAGATCTTTGCCCTTTACCTAGCTCATCCGAAAACAGCCGTACACGAAAAATTCAGCAAGCTCCAGCTATGGCAACTGGAATTAGTATAGTGCAGAATAGCTCAAAACACTTACAGGGTTGAATTTAAATATGCTGTGCGTATATTTTGAAAATTGCTACCAAATAAGTCGTTGCGTGTGCTTGACCTAACGTCTGGAATACTGTTTTTCTAACATGTGCTCCTGTTATAAGTATTGCCTTGTGTGTAATTGCTGACGGCAATTGTGGTTATACGAACTGCTGATAGGAAAGTTTATTACTGTCCGCACATAGTAGAGCTTAGGCGGCTTTGCAATATCGCACAGTTGCTAGTATGTGTGGGCCCAAACTGCCCTATTCCAATGCAGCGCATGGCACATCCCATACACATAAATACGCAATGTTGTTTTACCTGCGTTCTTATATAATCTGTGCGATAATATATGCAGACACCGAATTGCGCAAACATCTAATTATATGAACCTTACGGCATTTCGTATTTGTAGATACAAAATTGTTTTATCATAGAAAAAATCCTTCGGGGGGCTTGCTGCTTTTATGACTATCGTCAAATCGACACTATCAGCTGATGTTGAACATGCTATGCTTGATGGCTCTGATCAAGCAATAGTGAAGCGTTATAATCGCCTTGCATCCTTAGTAAACACCTGTTCATTTGGTAAATTTGATTCTAATATTGTTATTTTAGATACAGAAGCAACGGGACTATCTCTTGAGCATGACGACTTAATACAGGTTGCTGCTGCTCGTGTTGAGAACGCCGAAATAGTAGACTGGTTTGTTGAATTTGCAAAACCGAGCAAAGCGATTTCGTATGAAATTGAACACCTTACTCACATAAGTAATAACGATGTTGAGCACGCCGATTACCCTGATGATGTGATAGCGCGCCTTGTGAAGTTTATTGGTGCGTCGGCAGTTGTGGCTCATAATATTGCATTCGACAAAACACTTCTTTGTAAATATCCATCAGGTAGCACCTTATCAAACAATCTATGGATTGATTCACTTGATCTTGCGCGTATTGCTTTACCACGTCTAAAAGGTCACAGACTTATTGATCTGGCGCATGCGTTTAACGTAAGAGAGTCTACTCATCGTGCTGATGACGATGTGAGAACAACGTGTGTTGTATTTCGTATTTTGCTTGCTGCTGTAAGCAGCATGCCACTGAATGTGGTGCGATACATTGCGCATTTGAATACTCAAGATTTTTGGAGTACCCGTATTGTTTTTGAGGAATTTCTTACCTGCCCTCCACAAAATACTCCTTTGTATGCCGAATATATTAAAGAAAAACACCAGTTTAAGCCAGGCGATCATGTTACCGCACAACAGAATTTTGCAGAATCAGCGCCTCTGCCATTAAGCATGAAACAACTTGTGCCAGCACGAACAATGCGCAGAATGGAAGGCGCTTGCGCCAATGCCAACGAAACCGCCAATCAGTCAACACTTGATCAGATCACCGCTACGCCTACTGTTATTCCTACGGAAGAAGACATACAGTCTGCATTTTCAGTATCAGGCATAATGGGTTCCCTCTACGCTCATTATGAACCGCGCGAGGCTCAAGTAGAGATGGCGCAAACAATTCGCGATGCGTTTCAAGTGGGAAGAAATGCGGTTATTGAAGCTGGTACCGGTGTTGGTAAGTCGCTTGCTTATCTTATACCAGCGGTTCTTACAGCCCATAATTCTAAGGTGCGTATAGGAGTAGCTACCAGTACAAACACACTGCTTGACCAAATTTTCTATAACGATTTGCCGCGTCTTAATCACGAACTGAAAGCCCGCGGAGTGCTTCCACATGGGTTTACCTATGCTGCAATTAAAGGCATTGTGCATTATCCGTGTCTCAGAAAAATAGAAAATTTGTTACACCATCAGCCTCAATTGATAGAGCTTCATGATGGCGTGGTGTCACAGGCGCCCTCTCTTGCCACTCTTGTATCGTTTGTAGAACAAAGCAATGGGGATACTATTGACGCTCTTAAAATTGATAAACGCACCATATATTCATCTGGTTTTACCAGCACAAGTGCTGAATGCTACAAGAAGAAATGCCCTTTTTACTCGCGCTGTTTTTATTTTGGTGCCAAACAAGCGGTTGAAGAGAGCGATTTATTTATTACTAACCATGCGCTTATGTGCTGCAATATGGCTGCTGATAATGCTATATTGCCATTAGCCGCTTGTTGGATTGTTGACGAAGCTCACGATATTGAACCTGCTGCGCGTGAAGCGTTTACACGAAACATCTCATCGAGCGCGCTTGTTGACCTGTCAAAGGAACTCACACAAACTAACGATGATAATTTGTTTGAAAAGATTATAGCGGCTGTTCTTAAGCAAGAGTCATCAGATAACAATGCCTTGTTTTACCAAATTACAGAAGCGCGTCGCATTTCGTTGAATGTTTCGACGCATGCAAAAGAATATGCACAAGCCGTAAAACAGCTGTTAGAGTTCGATGCGGAACGAACCAAACAGTACGATATGATAGATGTTTGGCTGAATTCTTCTATTCGATCATCAGATGCCTTTAACGTCATTGAGAATGCTGTATCTGTGCTTTATAACGATTGTAATGCTTTATTATTGGCGCTTCAAAATATTACTGCGGCTTTGTCACAGGAACATAATGTTCTTGATTTGCAACAAGAGTTATCGCTGTACTGTTTTACGCTTAAAGATGCTCTTGATGCTATGCATGCGTTTTTTACAACATCATTGGATGTTTCACGTGAAACATCAGTCACACAACTTACTGATGAACAAGCACACAACAGCAACGAATCTTGCGTACCATCTGCTGATGTCTATGAAAACCAAGGTACTGTCGTGCTCGAAGCGTTACAAAAACAACCAGGCGCCGTTCTTCATTCTTTTAAGGAGTTAAAGGCGCTCATGGAAATAGATAATCTGCAGCAAGAATTACGAACATCCGCAGTAGATGCTTCCGTTACTACCGAGCGAGAAACAAACATCACCGCGTTACAACAGAATGCTTTATCCTTGGTAGAGCAGCCGTGTTCATCATGCGCACCTGCCGCAGATAACGCTGTATATATGGCGCATATGCATCGAAAAAAAACAAAATATAATGACGTATTGAGCGTAACACCGCTTGCTATTGCATCAAAATTAGAAAATCATCTTTATGATTTAAGCCATTCTGTGGTATTTACATCAGCAACGTTGTCGGTAAATAGGTCATTGGAGAATTTTATGCAAACGGTTGGGTTGTCGCGCGCAACAAAACCGTGTATTCATAAAATGCTGAGTTCTACGTTTGATTACAACAGCAATATGGTTATTTACGTAGTGCGTGATTTTCCTGAGCCAAATAATGCGTTGTACGCGCAAGCACTGGAGCGTTTTTTGGCGCAGGTACATATAGCGCAAAACGGATCACTGTTAACGTTGTTTACCAATAGGCATACCATGGAGCGATGCTATGAAGTTGTGCGTCCTCAGCTTGTTGAACAGGGCATGAACCTATTATGTCAAAAGAAAGGCTCATCAACAAAAACCCTACGGGATATGTTCATTAACGAGAAGACAGCGTCGCTTTTTGCATTGAAGTCGTTTTGGCAAGGCTTTGACGCACCAGGCGACACCTTACAGGGTGTGATTATCCCTAGATTGCCCTTTGGAAAACCGAATGATCCATTATCGCTTGAGCGAAATGAACGCGATTCGCAGGCATGGATGCACTATTCGCTTCCAAAAGCGATTATTGAAACCAAACAGGCTGTTGGGCGCTTGATACGCAAAAGCGACGATAAAGGCTTTGTGATATTTACCGATGTGCGGCTGGTAACTAAATCGTATGGTAAGGTTTTCTTGAATTCGATGCCTACACAAGCTATTCGTATATTAAGTGCGCGTGACATCTGCAAAGATATATATAATCGCCGTCTAAAAAATAACTAGTTCCTTTTTGTATTTTAGCTTTTGGCTTTAGTCTTTTACCTTGGCTGTTTGTGTCTTAGTTTCGCAACTTCTGACGGTTGATTTTTTTCAGTTCGTGTTATTGCTGCTGGCTTAGAATCTTACGCATTATTTATGCTCATAAATTCTTTACAATATACCGTATGGTTTTTATAAAACGACAGTAAAGCCATACGAATCGAGCGTTATATGTAATAATGAGATAAATGGCGTATAATTTATATAGGTGCGCGCTGTGTAGTGCTGTCATCAAGAAAAACAAGGAAAGGCATATGTATGGCCCCCAAATTTGATGTAATTGCCGCTCTTTCACAAGACTCTTCGCCTCGCGTAGCAGGTTCGGAAGGTGAGCAGAAGGCTGCTCTTTTTATTGCCGATCAATTTAAGAAATTGACGCATTTTTCTACGGAAATTGATGAATTTAACATGAATGCGAGCACATATCTTACCAAAGGTATTTTTGCGCTTGCGGTTATTGTATTTTCGGTACTTGCATTTGTGCCGGTAGTGGGCATAGTGTTCGTAAATTTATCACTTGTTGCAGCGATACTGTACATTCTGGAAGATATGAGTATTACGCATCTAGCAGCCTATTTTAAGCACGGCTCGAGTCAAAATGTTGTTACTCACTATGTACCGCGCGATAAAAAAAGTACGCCACGTAGCAGGAAAATTGTCTTTTTAGCGCATTACGACGCCTTGCGCGTAAAGCCTTTGTTATTACAAAAGTGTGAGCAGCTTCCTGTTCCTCTTTCTTTTACGCTTGCGGTGGCTATGGTTGCTATTCCTGTGTTTACGTTTATTCATAGTATTGTGCATGAAAATCTTGCGCTTTCGATAATTTTACAAATTGTTGTTGTTATTGCGTGGTTGATAGCGCTTATTCCTGTTGTGCGCTTAGTTACGTTTTTAGGCGCATCGGTAAGCCCGAGTGCAAATTGCAACGCAAGCGGTGTTGCGGCAATGCTTGAACTTGCACATCGTATAAGTGAAGCGCAAGATCGTAGTCAAGAGTCGGCAACCATTCATGGTATGCAAGCAGCTTACGAGGCTGGTGTGGTTCCTGATGATGCGCAGCTTACCTATCATGGTGATACCAATGAAATGCAGCCATTACCCGAGAATGTATCGCGTGACGACGCGGGGTTATCGTGCGTGGATACACCACATCACGAAATCCTGTCTGCTGATACGTCTGCATCAGAAGTGTTATCACAAGATGGTGCACCCGAATCTGCTTCTGCTGATGGTATGACGTCATCGGCAACAAGCTCTCCTGTTATAACATCTGCTGTGCAACCTGCGCACCTTACCTCGTCTGCTGTGGTAGCATCGTTGGGTAGTTCACCCGCTGAAAAAGATGTACCTACCTGGTTTAAAACCGCTCAAGAGAAAGCTAAAAAGGTTGCAAAACCGCTGAACAGCTCGCTGCGTTCACGTTTTGCTGATACGGGTAGTGCAGCCTTAAAAGCGCAAGCAGAACATGGTGCCACAACCGACCACGCTCAAGAAAATAACACTGCAGCTAATATAACTACAGCGTGTGATGCGTCTGGCATACACGAAAGTTCTTCATCGCCAGATGTTGCTACTACGACTGTAGCGCCTGTTCAAACACTACATGAAGAAAATGCGTCTGCACCTGATACAAGCGCATATCCTAATCAGATGACCATTGACGAATTCAGAACACAAGCAGCGTCATCGGCATCTTCTAAACCATATGCAGCATCAGGTAACGATGCAAATCAATCGGATTCTGCGCAGCACAAAGACGCGCATACACCGGCAACGTCACCGATAGCAAACTTAGCGTCACAGGAAAGCCAATCAATACAGCAAGCATTCAATCAACCTGAACCTAATTGCTCATTTATGGAAAACTGGAGCGATACCGCAGCGGAAACATCTTCGAGCACTTCTGCTGCTACCATGTCGGCATCAACCGATTCCACGTCTACCGCCACAGCAGCTGATATATCGGCATCAACGGTGTCGGATAGTTTTGATGGGTCTGACCAGGTTGTAGCGTCTCATAATCAGGAACGTATTTTAGTGTCAAGCGCGCAACAAGAACTCTCAAGTAATGCTGGCAGTGTTGAGCGTGATGAAGAACAGCCAGGCAATGCTGCTAAGCCGTCAACTACAACAGAAATGGAAGTTGTACAGGCAAAAGAAAACGCCCTTGATGCGTTGTATGACACCAGTGCATTATCTGAAACAAACGACATGAAACAGCCTGCCCCTTTGGCAAATGAAGCACATAGTGCTGAAAGCCATCGTCAGCTTAGCGGCGTCATTCCGCGTATCGATCCTTTGGCTGCGCGTGGCGACCATCCATCACGCTCTGGTATGATTCGCGACATGCGTGGCGTGCTACCATCGCTTTCAGGTACCATTACGCGTGTTAAGGACACCTATGAAAATTCACCTCTTAATCCTGTTGGTTCGTTTGCGGCAGGCGCAACGGAGTCTATCAAACCTATTACTGATGAGATGCTGAAAGACGTTTCTCCTGATGAAATGTATGTTGAGGATGCTGACGATTCAGATGTCGAAGAAAATTATACCGATTCGGGAGCTCCTGCAGGGCCTGATTATGTAGAAATGCCGCAAAGTAGATGGCAGCGATTTAAACAGCGTTTTAGCAGGAAAAAGAAGCAACAACATGAATATGACGACTTTGATCGTCCCTTAGGATCGACATTTGACTCTTCTACAGAAGACGATTTTGATGCTATCGATGAACCGCATTCTTCATCTGTTCAAGGTAATTCTGTTGAGGGTGAAACCCGTTCATCGTCACCAACCACGAAGCATACGCAGGCGCAAACACGTTCGCAGA
>KQ959683.1 GCA_001552935.1 Umbribacter vaginalis
ACCTCAATAACCTTACCTGCATATTCACTTGGAACATCAACAGTTGCTTCCTCAATAGGTTCAAGTTTATGTCCCTGATCATCGGTTTTGATAATCACACGGGGACGTCCCACCTGAAACTCAAAACCTTCACGACGCATCGTTTCCATCAGCACTGATAAATGTAACACGCCACGACCTGCTACTTCCATACCTGTTGAATCGGGCACTTCTTGAATGCGCATAGAAATATTACTTTCAGCTTCTTTTAACAGGCGCTCTTTTAGCTGGCGACCACCAACAATATCTCCTTCACGTCCAACAAGGGGGCTGGTAGATGGCTCAAACACAACAGCCATGGTAGGTTGCTCAACTTCAATAGGGTCAAGGCGAATGGGATGCTCGCGTGATGTGACCATATCTCCAATATCGGCATCTTCAACACCCACAACAGCGATAATGTCACCGGCAAGTGCCTGATCAACTTCAGTTTTTCCCAATTCATGAAACGTAAATACCTGCTTGATGACGGTGTTATAGCGCGTACCGTCGTTTTTGATAACAAGTGCCTGTTCCCCTTTATGCATTGTGCCTGATGACAAGCGACCAACACCAATGCGCCCTACGAAACTTGAGTGGTCAACGGTACAAATTTGCATAGCAACAGGACCATTTGGTTCACAATCAGGAGCTGGTACTTTCTTGATAATAGTGTCCAACAGTGGCGTCATATCCATCGTGTCATCTTCGGGAGCATAACGCGCATACCCATTTACCGCTGAAGCAAACACGACAGGAAAATCAAGCTGCTCATCGGTGGCGTCTAGCTCAACCATCAGATCGAACACTTCGTCAACTACTTCGTGAGGACGCGCTCCCGGGCGGTCGATTTTATTAATAACAACAACGATACGCAATCCCAGCGCAAGGGCATGTTTAAGGACAAAGCGTGTTTGCGGCATGGGACCTTCAAAAGCATCAACAATAAGCAGCGCCCCATCAGCCATGTTGAGCACGCGCTCAACTTCGCCGCCAAAATCAGCATGGCCTGGCGTATCAATAACATTTATCTTCACATCACCATAATTGATAGCAATATTTTTTGAAAGAATGGTAATGCCGCGTTCACGTTCCTGGTCGTTGCTGTCAAGAACCCTATCTTCTACCTGCTGATTTGCGCGAAACGTTCCTACCGCGTACAGTAAACGATCAACAAGTGTTGTTTTACCATGGTCAACGTGTGCAATAATTGCCACATTACGGATGTTTTCTTGTTTCACAAGAATCCTTTCTCTTTTACTATCATAATCAGTTGTCATGTTGTTTACAGTTGATAATTTAAATCATATATCGATCTGACGGTAATATTACTGTTTTAGTTGCTCTTCTAAGTCTTGTTTTTGTTTGCCAAGAACTTCGATACGCTCTTTAATAAAAATCAGTGACTGGAGCGATGTAATAAATTGCACAACACCAGCTCCGATAGCAGCAACCGAAACAATGCCCAATATTGGATAACGACGCGCTGCGAGAGCGACAAGCACGCCCACAATCAAGCATATAATAGCAAATGTTCGCTGTTCATAGAGTTGGGAGCGCTGTTCGATAAGCTGCACGCGTGCAGCAATGACACCAGCAAGCGTACCGGCAAGCGTTGCCTGGCCTTGTGTTACAGATGATGCTGGCGAAAACGCCGACTCAGGATCGGCAGTATCGGTAGGAGCTGGGCGTTTCAGTAGGTAGCGGAACGCATCTTGCACGTTTTTGAACTGCTCTTCCGCACGGCGTTGGAGACGTTTATTATGCGTATATTTATCAGGGTGTAAAATTTGAGCCATTTCACGATAGGCACTTTTAATGTCTTGGATTGATGCTTGCTCATTGAGGCCAAGTATATGTAAAGCCTCGTCACGTGTCATATGTTCTCCTTATAAACTCACAAACATCTGTTCAATATAGCACCAGCACCAAACACAAACAGTAACAGTAACTATGCCGATAACGTGTATCAAAGCGCAAAAAGGGCCGGTAAAAACCGGCCCCGTTACAATCGATGGTGGAGAATAGGGGGATCGAACCCCTGACCTCAGGCTTGCAAAGCCCGCGCTCTCCCAGCTGAGCTAATTCCCCGTGTTAATAAACGTTCCACCGGCAAACTCGGCTCTCGGCGGAACGTTTATCGCAACAGTAGTGGTGGGCCCGAATGGACTTGAACCAGCGACCTCACGCTTATCAGGCGTGCGCTCTAACCAACTGAGCTACGGGCCCACAAAAAGTGCTATGACACTATATATCAAATGGGACGATTTCGTCAAGAATGGATTATACTATTTTTTGATTTTAAGAGAAAGGCGGGCAATGATTCCTGTCAATGTACTTACGCTTATAGCAGCAAGCGCTCCTCGACCGTCGGTACTTGTACTGCAAACTGTTCCAGAAAACCAGCAGGTCAGCCCCGTTTTAATTCCTGTTTATATCAACTTGAATGAAGCAAGTTTGTTAAGTTTAATTCTTAAAGATGCACAATTAACACGCCCAACATCTCACCAGCTGTTCTATAATATTTGTAGCACTTGTGAAGTTGCCATACAATATGTCCATATCTATAAACTTCTGGGGTGTATTTTTTACACCAAACTTGTAGTAAAGCATAACAACAAGATACAAGAATTTGAAGCGCGGCCAAGCGATGCCATTGCGCTAGCAGTGCAACAGGGTGCGCCGCTTTTTATTGAGGAAGCGCTGGTGAACAGTGCAGGTTTTTCCTGCGCGCTGCCACACGAAACTATGGATGCAGCGCTGCAAGAGTTTTCGACGTGGCTTGATAAAACGTCTCCCGAAGATTTTAGCGATTAGTGGTGGTAAAGGCACAGGTGCGTGGCGTGTGCCCATTTCATAAAACAAGGGTTGGCAACACCACCGATGCCGCCAACCCAATGCGCTTTCTACTCAAACAAATCGTCGTCGTTTGATGCCGATTCTGTCTCGGCCAAGCTGTCCGCATCGTCTATTGCCGATGCGGTTGGTGCGTCTGCCTCGCTTGAAGCGTCAGCGCCCGCTCCCTCATGTTTTTCCTGGTCAGAACTAACTTCTACATCGTCAACATCCTGGCGCTTATTCGTAAGTGCAACCACCGACACCTTATCGCTTGACGCAACATTCATAATCTTTAAACCTTGTGTTGAGCGACCTTGTTCGGTAATCCCAGATACCTGCGTACGAACTACAACGCCTTCTTCAGACATAATCATAATTTCATCGTCATCGTCAACAATTTTGCAGTCTACTAACAGGCCTTTTTTCGCTGTCATATTGATAGTGAACACGCCTTGTCCACCTCGGTGCTGCTCAGGATATTCTTCAACACGCGTACGCTTTCCATATCCATGCTCAGTAATTACAAGAAGGGAAGCGCCTTCGTGAGCAATTTCCAAACACAGCGCATGAGCACCAGCCGAAAGCGTAATCCCCTTGACGCCCATCGTGCCGCGACCCAAAGGACGCGCTTCCGATTCGTCCCACTTAATAACCTTACCAGCACTAGTGGCAATCATAACTTTATCACCTGGTGAAACACGTTTCACTGCAATCAATGTATCATCATCTTTTAGGTTGATAGCAATAAGTCCGTCTTTACGGGTGCGGTCATACAATGACATCGATGTTTTCTTAATCATTCCTTGTGATGTTGCAAACATCAAGTATTCATTTTCAGGAAAATCTTTTGTAGCTATAACCGCAGCAATTGCTTCGTCTTTTTCAAGCGGCAATAAATTAACAATTGCATTGCCGCGCGCTTGACGAGAGGCTTCGGGTAGCTCATATACCTTCGTGCGATATACCTTGCCTTTAGTAGAGAAGAACAACATGTATGAATGCGTTGATGCAATGAACAAGTGCTCTACATAGTCGTTATCTTTCAGATTCACTGCTTGGGTGCCTTTGCCACCACGTTTTTGCGATCGATACGTTTCAACGGGAAGACGCTTCACATATCCTGCTTTAGTAACGGTAACAACCATATCTTCATCTGCAATAAGGTCTTCGACGTTGATATCTTTCGCTGCGCCCATAATGTGCGTACGGCGTGGTGTTCCAAAACGAGCTTTAATATCTTGAAGCTCAGTTTTAATAATTTGGCGTACAAGATTATTATCAGCCAAAACGCGGTTATAGTATTCAATTTGTTTTAGCAACTCTGCCAACTCTGTTTCAATCTTTTCGCGCTCGAGGCCTGTTAAACGACGCAGACGCATTTGCAGAATAGCTTCAGATTGCTTATCGGAGAGCTTAAAGCGTTCAGATAAGCGTTGTTTTGCCTGTTCATCGGTTTGTGATGAACGAATTATCGAAATTACTTCGTCAATATTATCAAGCGCAATAAGGTAGCCTTTTAAGATATGAGCACGCTCTTCAGCTTTATTAAGCTCGAACTGTGTGCGTCTTACGATAACTTCTTCTTGATGTTTAATATAGCATCCAAGTACTTCTTTAAGCGATAACACGCGTGGCACACCATCTACCAGCGCTAACATAATAACTCCAAAACCAATTTGAAGCTGAGTGTGCTTATAGAGCTTATTGAGAACAACTTCTGGAATAACGCCTTGTTTTAGGTCGATAATAATATCAATACCGCTTCTATCCGCGCCATCATGAATATTACTTATTTCAGTAAGCTTCTTGTCGCGTACAAGCTCGCCCAATTTCTCAAGCAAGCGCTGACGGTTTACCTGATAAGGAATTTCTTTAATCACCAATTGATAGCGATTGTTTTTAACTTCTTTAATCTCGCATTTTGCTCGCAGAGATAACGAACCACGACCTGTTTCGTACGCATCGCGAATTCCTTTAGTGCCCATAATAAGCGCACCAGTAGGAAAGTCTGGACCAGGTAAAACACTCATCAATTCATCAAGCGAAACCTGTGGGTTGTCTATCATAAGACAGGTTGCATCGATGGTTTCACCTAAATTATGCGGAGGAATGTTGGTGGCCATACCTACCGCAATACCTGCCGATCCATTCACTAATAAATTCGGAAAACGCGCAGGTAACACAACAGGTTCTTCGAGTGATTCGTCATAGTTAGGTTGAAAGTTAACAGTTTCTTTATCAAGGTCGCGCAAGAGCTCCATAGAAGCTTTATCAAGGCGAGCTTCGGTGTAACGCATGGCAGCTGCAGAATCGCCATCAATAGAACCGAAGTTGCCGTGTCCATCAACAAGAGGAACGCGCATTGAAAATGGCTGAGCTAAACGCACCATCGTTTCATACACTGCTGAGTCACCATGAGGGTGATATTTACCAATAACATCACCAACAGTACGAGCCGATTTCATATGAGGGCGTGAAGGAGTATAACCAGCTTCATTCATCGCGTATAAAATACGCCTATGAACTGGCTTTAACCCATCTCGAACATCAGGAAGCGCACGAGAAACAATAACGCTCATTGAATATTCAAGGAAAGAAGTTTGCATTTCTTTCCCTAAAAATGCACTGCGTACTGTCGTACCTTCTCCGCCATTTGCTCCTTCAACGATATCGCCATGCGCAACAGGTAAAATAAGGTCATCATCAATATTATGCTGTTCACCAGCGTCAGAAATAACCTGATGAAACGGCTTTTTATCTGAATCTTGCGACACATTTTCGCCGTTGGTACCTTGACTTGAATTGTTTTCGCCGTCCACGCCGCCGCACTCAATCCTACCGTTTAAGGCTTTCAGCTCATCAGGCAAGTGTTCTGAGTTTTCTGAGCGCTCTGCGTGCTCTGAACGATTCGCCTCGTTTTCGTTATTATCATCACCAAAGGGTGTATGTTTATCATCTGACATAAACTATCTCCTTAAATGTCGAGGAATCGAACATCACGAGCGTGCTCTTGTATAAATTCGCGGCGCGCTTCAACTTTGTCACCCATCAAATCGCGAACAGCACGTTCCGCTTCAGCAGCATCATCAATATTTACTTGCAACAATGTTCGCGTTGCAGGTTCCATGGTGGTTTCCCATAACTGTTCAGGATCCATTTCTCCTAAACCTTTGTAGCGCTGAACTGACCATTTATCAGGGTCATCGTATTCTGCCAACGTTGATGAAAGTGCCTTTTCGTCATAAATATATCGATCAATTTTCGTGGAGCGGGAGTTTTTCTTTTTAATACCGTAAATAGGGGGTTGCGCAATATAAATATAACCGCGGCTAATAAGTTCCGGCATATGAC
>KQ959684.1 GCA_001552935.1 Umbribacter vaginalis
AAAAAGACTACCTGCACCAACAAATGGCTCATAGTATGTATTAAAGTTATCAGGTGCGTATTTAAGCAAAGTGTTTTTTAATTTTTGTTTACCACCTGCCCAGCACATGAACGGCAAAATTTTTGTGTCGCGAGTTGTATTCATAATTCACTCCATAAATAAATTTGAAAAAAGGGCTTTTAATACGGAAACTACAATGCTGTTACCTGCCTGTTTGTATAAACTCGTATTGCTTACTAATTGACTTGCTTTGTAAAAATCTTCATCTGATACGTCCATGAATCGCCAAGTTTCATGAGGGGTTAGTCTACGCGCAGGATAGAATCCATTTTCATCTTTTGGACAAGACACTATTTGCCTACGATGCTTATTTTGAAAATCTGCTAGAACAGTTCCTTTCCAATAATTAGAGTCTAAACAATAAATCCATTCCTGCTCGATGGGTTTATTAGTTACTTGATTATTCAAATAAAAATTTTTAGAAACATCTTTTTCTAAAAGATCGTTCATTTTAATGTTTAGTGGAACTTTATGCGGAAAAGAAAAATTAGCCTTGTGTGCAAGTATGCTTAAACAAAATACCCGTTCTCTATTTTGAGGTATTCCATAATCACGAGCATTCAAGACACTCCAAAAATTTGTATAACCCAAGGTTTCGAGGTAATTTAAAAATTTACTAAAGTTCTTTTTGTGATTACTGCCGACTAAGTTTTTCACATTTTCCATCATTAAATATTTTGGTTTCTTAATCTCGATAATTTTGCAGCATTGCCACAGTAGAGAAGAACGGGTGCCTGAATTAGGAGTCAAGCCATTTTGATACCCAGCTACAGAAATATCCTGACATGGAAATGAATAAGTGAAGAAGTCGAAATCTGGTAAATTTTGAGGAACAATGGAACGAATGTCACCAAAATTTTTTGAGATTTTGTTTGCTAAATACATGTCTTTTAGTTTTTGACCCCGAAGTGAATCAGCTCTGTTTTTGAACGTTTTATAATTCAAGGGCACATTGATTGATTTGAGATAATTACGCATTTTATCATCGTCTGGATATGTGATTTTTTCTCGTAATTCTAAGAGATTTTCATGTATTGCTGCATAAGATAAGATAACATCCCCATCAACTTCAGAAATACCCACAATTTTATGGGGAATATTACAACGTTTTAATGCCATGCGTTGACTGCCATACCCAGAAAATGCTTCAAAAACTTTTA
>KQ959685.1:0-116246 GCA_001552935.1 Umbribacter vaginalis
CAAATTTCTTTTGGACACCAAAGAATAGAGAATCTCAGCTTAGGTCAAGATCTAACGTTGGTGCGAATTCATTTTGTAAATCCAACTTCAAAATATGCCCGTTATGGAATTATTTCTAAATAGAGTTGAATCACATAAGCTTATCCCTCGCAATTTACTTAGATTAAGTTCCGAAACGAAAATAATTCTAAATAGAAAAACGTAGACTCATGGAAATAATGACTCAGTTAAAAAATAATTATCGTAAAAGTGCTGATGGTGCTAGTTGAGCTTTTTTGGGGCTGAGAATTGTGTAGTAATATTGGTTGGAAGACCGACCAATATTACTCTATGTGTTGTAATGACAATGTGTTGAATATAAACTAATATTTGTCTATTATAAAAGGAAAAAGAGGTATCATATATGGCTACTACGAATTTAAATATTAGAACAGATAAGGAAATTAAAGAACAAGCTGATAAGATTTTTTCAGAACTCGGGCTCAATATGACAACAGCAATTAACATGTTTTTGCGAACAACTATACGTGAGAACGGGATTCCTTTTTCTCTTAAATTAGAGACACCCAATGACATAACTATTGCTGCTATTGAGGAGGGACGACGGATTGCATCTGATCCTCATGTAAAGGGTTATCGCAATATGGAAGATTTAAAGACGGCACTTGATTTATAAAATACGAAGTAAAATTCACGAATCAATTCAAAAAAGACCTTAAATTAGCTAGAAAACAAAATAAAAATATAGACAACCTTTTAGAGATAATTGATATTTTAGCTAATGGGGGCACGTTAGAGAATAAATATTGTGATCACGGTCTGTCTGGAAAATATAGCGGCACAAGAGAATGTCATATTGAATCAGATTGGCTTTTAGTTTATGAAATTAAGAATGAAGTTCTTGTTTTGATGTTATATCGACTGGGTACACATTCAGAATTGTTTAACAAATAAACTGATACGTTTTAAAGAAATTGAATTATGCGTTTATTGTATGAAGTTGCAGATATTTTTAGATGGGAATAAGAGGGCTTCTGTGATTTTTGCGAATCATTATTTGATTTCTCATGGTAAGGGCTTGTTGGTTATTCCAGAACATAAGGTTCCTGAGTTTAAGAAGTTGCTTGTTGAATATTATGAGGGTGAAGATTTGCAGGTGATTGCTTCGTTTATGAGGGAATATTGTTGGCGGCATTAAACGAGCACGATGGCGCTGGAAGCATAAACGCGCACGATGATTATTGAGGGCAACAGTATAAGTTACAAAACTAGCTTGTTGACTGCGTCAGATACGATATCATATGTTCAATTCTTTGCTTACATTCGTCGCTTTGGTCCCAAACACCGCGCCCAACATAAGTTTGTGCCATACGAACGAACGGCCAACTACCATAGGGATGCTGGAGAGCCGCTACCAATTCGGGATTAGAAACTTTTTCTAACAAGAAATTTTCCAGTTTATGAGTGCTCATAACAATGCGTACATATTTGTTGGTGTAGCGAGGAATACCGATCGCCGCTACTCGATCATCCCAGTTGGGTGGATGAAGAAATACTTTTGTGCCAGGTCGAAAATGGCGTGTGCCATGGACACGCCGCTTGTCTTCTCCTATAACATTTTCAGCTCGCACCGTTGCGGTCAAGCACCAAATCCACGCAGGAATTTTTGGCCCGGTAGCAATCAACTGGGAAAACGCCGTATAAAACTCTTCTTCGTGAGAGCAACCGAGCACCTCAGACATTTGCCCGTCGAAGATTCGGGTACACACCCACCCTCCACCAGCTATAAGAGTGAAATCACATGCATAAAATGTGTTATACGTTATATCTCTAAAGGCATCTATGATCTGCTGAGGCGGCGTTGGCACTTTCTGCGCAGACTCCCGCGCAAGCTCTGTTCTATCTTCGCTATTATCGTCTTCATACTCCCGCAACGGCTCAGTAGAGGATTGAAAAAAGGGCTCCCCGTAATAATAAAACACGCGGTACACCACAGGACAACCCTTATAATATACGCGCGGAGCATATAATTCAAAGAACGCTTCCCCAGTAAACGCGTTTCCCTTTTCTTGTATGAAATCGTTTACGCGCTGCTCATACGTACTGGAAGAATGTTCGCTGATGATGAAATACTCTCCCTTAAAATCGGGTAATGGTCCATTGTCATCTCTAATGACATACACCGTTGCCGGCTCATACTCACCACCGCATGAACCGACCAACGCGCCGACAGTAGTTCTATCAAGCAGGTATTTTGATAAGTTGGGATTATGCACTACCCTGTACTCCCATTTGCCAGAAAAGGCTGCGCTTACGTCTGTTATGAGTTTATAACCGTGCAAAGACAGATCATGCGCAAGACGCTTATAATTTTCCTCGCTCGTTGAGTGACAACGGAGAATGGTTGGCAGATTATGCTGCGAAGCCTGCTCACATTCGAGAGCGTGACCCTTGAGAAAGCTATCATAGTTGAAACAGTGAACTTCAAAAAAAGGATTTTGACGCGCGACACTCCACTCTCGCATCCAGGCCATTGCAGGAGAAGAATTATCGCGTCGAGACGCCTCAAATAACAATGCGATCGTGTGCACAGTAGTCCTCTCTATATAATGATGACACCTTCATAAGCGAGGGTGTCATCACAGAGCCTGACCCATTCTGGGTCCGAACTAAGCAGTCCGCATATTTATATGTGCAAGTATGAGTATATCGAACAAGGGGGAATTTGACAATCACAATGGCGAACAATAATGTCAGTTCGTCCTTGTGCCGTTGTGCCAATGTGGAACAAAAAGAGGCGCATACCAGCTCCTTCCCTTGCCTGCCCGTTCCTGTTCCTGCACACTCCTTTCCTTGCCTTTCTGCTCCTTTTCCGTTCCTGCCCGTTCGTTCCCCGTTCCTTCCCGTGCTTTTCCTTGCCTGCCCGTTCCTTATACATGTATGAGCTACGTTTGTGCAGATTGCGCACGAGATCACACTGTAACGTGCTCATGAAGCGGCACTCCTTGCAGGATCGCTCATAGCGAAATGGCCATTACGTGCAAATGAGACTCGTATGGCTACTATATCCTTGCTATCTTAGCTAAAATTATTCTCGTTGGTGGTAGTGTAAAACCCTGACATACGAAGGAAGGCATTCTGATTGCAGGGCTACTTGGCTTCCTCCTGAATCCGGAAATGATATATCGATAGGTGTATGTGGATAGTTTCATAGGTGTATGTAAGCCATATCGAAAAGTTTTATAAATGAATGTATACTTTAATTCACACAGTATATTGCACTGCCCGGTTGCCTGTCATAAAATAAGCCCAAAGAAATTGAACATTATAGCGATCAGTTTACTGATCGAGGGACGTGTAAATTAAAGTCTACTTTTAAGACGCCTTATTCTTTATACGCTTCCTATGCTGTATTGGGAGAAACAATGAAACGCAACAAAAAGAAACCATGTGCAGTTTTACCTGTTATTTTAAGTATTGGCATGTGCGCAACCACCGTTGGCGCAGTAGCAGCAGCTCCTACCCCTGCATATGCGGCAGTAGCTGCCGTTTTGCCGTCTTCTGCAGGGTCGAATGAAAACCCGCTTCCGCCTGTGCGCACGAGCTTAACGAAAGAGGAAGCTGAGCAAATGGCAGGTTGCGAAGTCTATATTGATGAAGCTAATCGAGAGTATGTCATTCGTCCTAAAAATGGTGCTAACGAGGGCATCATTTCTGATTCATCCAACATTTGGACAGAAGATTTTAAGAGAATGCGAAAGAAGCTCAGCGGACAGGATAATCCTAATACTATTCTTAAACGTGATTGGCCAATTCGTTTTGATAAGCGTATTTATTTTTATATGCATGTAAAAGGCGATTACGATTACTCGCCTCTGTTTATGAGCATACAACCTGATACCATTAATATGGGAGATAATGTTAGCATTAAATTTATAAAAGATATGGAAAACTTCTTTGCACAAGCTCATATTCTAGACGGATTACATCACATTAATGGAATAGAGAAGTGGGATACAGCTCACGTAACCATCATGAAAAATATGTTTAGTGACGCCCATCAACTTGAGGGTAAATTAGATCTCTCTAGATGGAATGTGTCAAAAAACTGGCATTTTGATAATATGTTTTCGTTCGTTGGCAATGATAATGATAGCTTTGTCCTTAATTTCAGTAATAAAAAGTTTATGAATCAGACACATGTTGATTATATGTTCAGTTCGTTCCACGGTGTTTTGATTGCGAATAATTGGACAGTTGAAGATTCAAATGCTCCGAAAAATCCTATTCGAGAGTTGATGGACGGTCAAAACTTTCTCCTTACGTATAAGAAAGATAATGAATGGATAGACAAAAGCGCACATCTACTTATTACGGATAACCCAATAATCCTTGAAAAGAATAAAACCAAACAGTACAAGTACTATAAAAAAGTCAAAGTCATTTACAAAACCAAGGACAAGGAACAGCAGGTAGAGCTCGAACTTCCGGCCGTCTACGATTCGCGTATCGACGATAACGGCAAACTTGACGCTTCAAAACCAGCATGCAGCGATCCTATGAAGGTTGTTAAGCCGCAGATTGACGAAGCGATTATAAACGCCGTTAAGGAAATGCGCACGAAAAATCCTGCGCTTAACTTGCCTGAAAACGTTATTCCTGTACCTGTGCATGAGGTTAAGGATACTGATTCGCCTACCGCACTTTTCCAAACGTATTATTTGGCAACCATAAAAGAAGAGGTAACAAAAGCCAAGACGACGTACACAGCTGATCCGAACTTGGAATATAAAAAAGTCGAATATGACCCTAATCCTCAAGACGGTAAAAAGCAAGTCATAACTGGCGCAATTAAGAACGGCGCTTGGGATCCTGATGCTACTTCGGAAAAAGAAATAACAAAGGCTGTGGATGGTAAAGCACGCGTAGGCAATAAAAAAGTTGAAGGAGAGAAGATTCAGCCAGGCGTAATCTATCAAGCCGACAGCTCGCTTGATTACAAAAAAGAGCAGACGACAGAAGGAACCGAGGGCACGAAGACCACAACTACAATTTATAAAGTTGATGAGAATACGGGACTGACAAATACTGTTCAGTCTAGCGAAAGCAAAACAACAACAGCCGCGATAGACAAAGTCATCAAAGTCGGCAACGTAGAGAAAAAGACCGGCAAGATTCCTTTCAAGAAAACTTATGAAGGAAATCCGGATCTTACTTATCAAAAACAGGAAACAAAAACTGTCGGACAAAACGGCAAAGAAGAAGTTGCTTTGACTTACAAGGTAGATGCTAAAACTGGCTTAACGTCGGAAGTTGAAGCGAAAAAAGGCTTGTGCACGGAACCGGTTAATGAAGTTATACAAGTCGGCAATAAGGAAGTTATTCAAAACAACGACGGCTCAACTACGACTAAGACTTATAAAGTCAACCCGGATGACGGCACTTTAAGTGATCCGACGGTGGTAACCTCGCGCCCGTGGACCGATATTGCCAGCGGAGCAGCAGTCTCTGAAGTTTTAAAGGCTAAAATGACTTATGTGGCCGATGAATCACTGCCTTATGGCCAAACGCAGAAAGTAAGTGACCCTAAAGACGGGGAGAAGATAACAACCCCGACAGGTAAAGTGGAAAACGGCAAATGGGTCGAAGGTGAACCGAAAGTCGAAATTACGGCAGCCGTAAACGGTGTAACCAAAGTCGGCAACAAGAAAGTTGAAACCGAGGATATTCAACCGACTACAGTCTATGAGGCCGACAGCACCCTTGATTACAAGAAAGAGCAGCTGACAGAAGGCGCCAAGGGAACTAAAACCACAACTACAATTTATAAAGTTGATGAGAATACGGGACTGACGAATACTGTTCAGTCTAGTGAAAGTAAAACAACAACGCCCGCTAAAGAAAAAGTCATCAAAGTCGGCAACGTGAAAACCGAAACTGAAGTTATTAAATGCAAGACTATCTATATTGCGGATGACACGCTTGCTTATGAAGCAAAAGAAGACAAAACTGCCGGTAAAGACGGTTCCAAGACAGTCACAACCACGTATAAAGTGAATAAAACTACCGGTCTTAGCGCAGACGTTGAAGACACTCAAGAAAAAAAGGTCGATCCGACAGACCATGTGGTAAGAGTCGGCAATAAGCAGGTTACGCATGAGGGCGATAAGACTATTACTACTACGTACGATGTCGATCCGAATACAGGTAAATTAACCAATCCGAAAAAGCACACCTCTATGCCAGCAGGTAATTTGACACCGGCTAAGAATTTGCCAAAGACAGTAACCTTCAAAGATGGTGATAAGCAGGTTGCAAGTGTTAAGGTTGAAAAGGGTCAAGCAATTGCAACTGATAATTTGACCGACCAATCTATGCCAAAAGATCCTATAAAGTCTGGTTACACATTCAAAGGTTGGAACACAAAAGCCGATGGTCAAGGTACAGCGTTTACTGGTACAACAACCGTAGATAATGATTTGACCGTGTATGCGATGTATACGCAGAACCCCGTAACGCCACCAGCGCCAACTCCAGGCCCGCTACCAACGCCCACGCCAGCACCCACACCAACGCCCACACCCGAGCCTACACCAGCACCCACACCAGTGCCAACCCCTAATCCACCAGCGCCAGCGCCCACGCCAGTGCCCGCGCTGCCTATGCAACCAGCACAAACACTCGCGCCGGAACATCCATTGGCCAAGACGCACGCACCCAAACACATGCGCGCAGACGTGCTGCCCCAAACAGGCGAAACATCTTTACTTGGCACACTGTTAGCAGCTTTGGGCCTTTCAATTACCGGGCTTGGTGTGCTTTACAAGAAGAAAACGCCGCGAAAAGGCAAGCATCTGTCTGAATAGCCTGGAGCTTTGCGTAAATGAATTCTGGCCTGTAAAACTCGCAGTTACAGGCCAGAATCGTATAAACGAACAAGCAAGCACAAGAGGCCAGAAATTGAACGGCTTAACTCAAAGTGGATTGAATGATAAGTGGAAAAATGGTTATAAGTCGGTTTTATCTGGTGATGTGAAACCAACTTAGAAATATGTCCGTTATGGAATTATTTCTAAATAGAGTTGAATTACATAAGTTGATCCTTCAGTCATGCCCCTATAATGGTGTAAAATTCCGCGCCAAAAAGAGCCAAAAAGAGCCAAAAGATCCAAGAACCCCATACCCCTTCCCTTCTTCAAATTCTTCGTGACAAGCAAAAAAACGGTTGACTGTTACTTCAAAAATGGTACTATAAATAGCACCAAGGTACTATAAATGTAACCAAAAGGCGTTCACATGGAAGTTGTCATCAAAAATAGGATAGCGATATTCCGCAAAGAAAAAGGACTGTCGCAACACCGCCTGGCAAAAGCTGTCGGTCTAAAGCGCAGGTCAATTATGGCGTACGAGAACAACATCATTAGCCCCACCTTAGAAACAGCGTACAAAATTTCTCTCGTGTTAGGAAAAGACATCAAAGAAGTATTCATACTCAGTGATTGGAGTGAATTATGAGCCTTTTTATGTATGACATGGACGAACTTAGATCGCAGGTACAAGAGGCTTTTGGCGACACGGAACATTATTTGGTGGTCGTGAAGCACAACAACTGGCAAAGCGACATCATCAAACTCTTCATCAATACACTGTACTACGCAACAGACAGCAGTCGCCAATTCATTGTGTATTTTAGCCCTAAAGGTATTTACGAAAAGGAACTGGGCACGCCGCTCAAGAGCGATTTTGTTTTAATGCCGTGGCATGAAATTGAGGAATTGAGTCTTAAGCCATGGTGGACGTACAAGGTTATCCGTTTCTTGCATCTTGGTAAAAACATGGGTTATGACGTGAGATTCTGGGGAAGAGTCAACAAAGACAATAAAGCTAATTTGGAGAATTTGGTGGCGAAGAACTGGAGAAGAGATCTCTAACAACCTACGCAAAGCGAACGGGAACAAGAGTACGAACGTGAACACGAACGGGAAGAAGAACGGGAACATCACAAGAGAATAGCGAACGCGGTATCAAACGTGAATACGAACGTGAACACTGCACGTTACTTCTGGTCAGCGCATGCACTTGCTTTCGTTTCATAACTCGATGACGCTCGCTGTTCATCAATTGTAGTAGCTTTCGTTTCGTAATCCGATGGTTATTTCCGGCCAACGCTCGTAATCACTCTCATCGCATCGCCCGCCGTTACGTTCGTCGTATCGCCCGATATTACGTTCGTTTTGCCACCATGGGTTTGCCACCATGGGTTTGTCACCATAAGTCGAAACATGTAAGAAAAAGTTTGCAATAGATATTAGGCGCAACTACGATGCGGTTATATAATAAATGCAAGCTTTCGCGCAGACGACCACGCAGGCCACCGCACACGACCACGCAGGCGCCCATGCAGACCACCACACACGACCACGCAGGCGCCCACACTACACATACTCTCAGCGTAGTGGCTTGCAACAGGCATGACATTCGATCTTGGAGGTACCATAATGGCCGATCAGGAACATAATTCTCAAAACAAAAACTCTTGCATGCTCACACCTGCAGATTTTGCTGCACTCGCGTCTAAGGACGATGGATATTTTAATCAAAAGGGTGCTCGCCACTATACCATGTCAAATTATACTGACGCAGTACAGTACTATCATATTGCAGCGGCTATGGGTAACTGTGATGCCATATCAAACTTAGGTTACTGCTATCTTTATGGCAGAAATATGGAACAAAACACCTCTCTTGCCTTGGCGTACTTCCGCATAGCTGCCTCTCACGGTCATATTGATGCGCTCTATAAATTGGGAGATATTTACTCAAGGGATACCTGGGTCACTAAAGATGTGGAACTATCAACATATTATTATCTTAAAGCTGCAAATTTCATTGTTGATCAAAACTGGGGCACCAATCCAGAAGTTATCTTGGCATACACTGAACTTCAAGACTACCCAAGCTTGTGTTTTGCACTTGGAAGAGAGCTTCTACCAAAAGGCACGCTTTTCACCAACGTTGAAGCGGCATATCTTTTTCTTAAGCATGCCGAACAAGGATATCAAACATTTATCACAAATGGTCAAACGATGTATGAAAAAAGTTATAAGCACGTGCAAGAACTTCTTGCGCAATCACAATTTAACGATTTTCGTAAAAAGTATAGTGACGTACAGGAATAACTTAGTGCTCAAATTACCTCCTTGCCGTGGTTGTTAACGTGTATTCCCTAGAAGTGCTTTTCAATACGATGCGTGATACCCTTTTACGTGGGAATCTTTTTACGTGGTAGCCTTATTGCACGGTTTCCTTTTTACGTAGTTATCAACACGCATTTCTCGGGAGTAGTACCTCGTGCGATAAGCTGTGCTATGGGCTGGTTTCATACACACACTACGACATGCACTACGATATGCATCCTCGTTTGGGCGTTAAATTCAAGTTGCACTTGAAAATTACGCCCATAATGGGTACTAATGCCCGTGTCGAACAAAACATACAAAAGCAAATAAACACAAACGCAAGTAACACTGACAGGCAAACTACACGAACGTGCACGAATTGAACGTTTAACAGGAAAAATATAAACACACAAACGGTAGAGCAAAGCTACGCAAAGAATTTCATGCCAACGTTATAATGTTGATTACCCAATGATTGCGCGCCAGATAAAAACGTTCTTGAACAGATATCTTTGAATGAACTGCACTTGTATCAGGTAAGTTAGCGTTACGTTGTGTTAACCTGAACAGTATTTATGCAGATAGGAGTGTACACATATGAACGTCACAGAAGCGCTATTTGCGCTGCAAGATACGTCATATGCCGCTTTTCAGGCGAGTTTGGTTCCGACTATTCCGCGCGCAACGGTTATCGGAGTGCGCGTTCCACAGGCCAGGGCGCTTGCAAAACGGCTTGCCAATACCACCGATGAGCAGCACTTTCTAAAAGATCTGCCGCATACTTACTACGACGAAAACATCCTCCACGCGCTTTTGCTTTCTGAAATGAAAACCTATGACGCATGTGTTGCAGCAATTGACGCGTTTTTGCCCTACGTCGACAACTGGGCTGTGTGCGATATCTTGTCACCCAAAAGCTTTAAGACGTATAAGCAGGCGAACGAGGCGGCGTTATTGGCAAAAATTAAGGCATGGACGGCATCGGAAGAAACCTATACGCGCCGCTTCGGTATTGAAATGTTAATGACGCATTTTCTTGATGAGGCGTTTAAGCCTGATTATTTGGCCATACCGGTTTCTGCGCAGAGTGATGAGTACTATGTTCGCATGATGATTGCATGGTTTTTTGCAACGGCGCTGGCAAAACAATGGGACGCTACCATACCGTACATCGAAAACCACTGCCTTGACGCGCAAACGCACAATAAAGCGATTCAGAAAGCGCGAGAAAGTAATCGCATTTCAGCAGCGCAAAAAGAGTACTTAAAGTCGCTTAAATAGAAGCGCGTGCAAACAACCACCGCCATTCACTAGCGCGAGGAACGGTGCCGCTCTTCCATCGGCACTTCCCGGCTCCCGCCGCGTTCCCCCTGTTTCACCACGCACCGATTGAGCGCTGACGCATTTTCCTAGCCCCACATCATACACACCGCTCGCGTTTCCACCGGCGCCCACCGAGTTTCCCTCGCTATCCGTAACCGCCCAGGAGCAGCGCGTCTCCAACACCTGCATGCGTTATTGCATCTCCTTTTTCCCAAAGCGTGTTATAGCTATCAACAATACCAAAGCAGCTATTGCAACAGCGCAAGGCAGAAATGGGAAAAGCGCAAACCCATCCCCTACATTCATTGACGAAACAGCATGCAAAGAACGAGAAACCAAGTAGCCGCTATAACAAGGAGGATATGCTACCCACAATGGAGTGTTAGCTGCTAAAATTCCAGGGATAACAAGCAGTATGTTTAAGCCAACTGATAGCAGCGGCTTGTCAAACAGCACCGTAATTGCCCACATAATTGCTACGCTTGGAATCATCGTTAAAAACAAAGCGCAACACCATTGCAGCACATAGGGCAAAGGAAGCGTTTCTGTAATGCCACTGCTCTGTGTTGCAAATAATCCTGCTAGCACAAATACTACGAAAAATACAGCCATTTCCATAAACAGATACCACAGCAATACGCAAAACTTTGCAGCAGAAAGTGCATAGCGGCTTAACGGAAGCGCCAACATCTTTGCTATTCCATTATTCGCCGTTTCCCGTCCTGCAATCATCACGCACACAACAATCATGCTCAAAGGAAGAAGATAATAGGCATATACCAATGCGCTTTGAATAAACATAGCTGCCCATGCGTTTGTGTATTCAGGAGTGAAATACCTATGAAGGCTTGCTACACCAGATAAAACAACTAACAATGGAGCAATAAAAATTAAAAGAAAGATTTTACTTCGTTTTACTTTCAGAACTTCAATTTTAAGTAGTTCAAAAAAACTCATGTCCATGCTCTCCTTATTCAGAACATCTTCAACTCACTTGCGTGGCTTATTCATAACACCAACGCCATATCGCGCAAACCACCAGTTCACGGTGCCACCATAATGCGCAAACCACCAGCTCACGGCGGCAACGGATAGCACAAACCGCCAGTTCCCGAAACTTATTCATAGCGACGATGTTGCGCTACCCACAATCCAGCACCTAAAAACAGAAGTATTTCAAAAAGAGCAATTGCTACAACGGTGCCATCGGGTTGCGCACTCATAGCAACGGCTGGTTTTAGCATAAGTACGAAAGGCGATACATTAAAAACCAGATTGTTCGACATAGCAAGTGCCATACCACTCAGAAATCCAATAACTCCAATCCCCAGGTTAATCCACATATTTTCAAACCATGACGCCACAAAAAGCATAAAAGACAACACGGGCATCGAAGTCACAAACGAATAACTCGCAAAACATATAAAGGTAGTTACCTCAAAACTACCATGCGGTAAGTCGGTAACACCAATAATGGCAAGAGCGGCATTTTGAATACAAATAGCAATCAGCAATAATGCTGTCATCAGCAGAAATTTACAAAAATACATAGCAGGAACACTCATAGGCAGCGTATACAGCTTTTTTACAGCGCTTCCTTTAAATTCCATGTTATATATAATGCAAGCTGCAACGATAATGCCGAACATGTTTAATACCATAATCATGCCGTACAGTTGCGTTAAAAGAATGTCCATAGGAGCTAACGGTAAGTTTAATAACGTGTCTTTTCGCACGATGAAATTTACAAAAGCATACGCTGCACCCAAAATGCCCACAGCAACCATAAGAGGAATAAAACCCGCCCGCCTACATTTCTGCAGCTCAATTACTAATGTTTTCATAATCGCGCCCTCTGTTTTTTGTTGAGATTGTCTTTTTCAATCATCGATAGAAACATATCTTCCAAATTATCCGCAGCAAAACCAGACGCCAAAGCATGCAGGCGCAGATCATCTAAGCTGCCTTCAAACAACAAGCGTCCATGATTAAGTATCCCAATATCGTCTGCCATGAGCTCAATTTCAGATAGCATATGAGAAGAAATAAGCACCGTGCAATCATATAAATGAGGTAGCGATTTAATCAAATTACGAATTTCATGAATGCCCGAAGGATCAAGTCCGTTTGTTGGCTCATCCAAAATTAGAATTGGTGGCCTTCCCAGCAACGCGCCTGCAAGCCCTAAGCGTTGTTTCATGCCAAGTGAATATTTCTTTGCAAGCCGATCGCCAAATTCAGAAAGCCCAACCAACTCTAACGCATCATCAACTGCATTGCCCGGCAGCCCTAAAATGCGGCGAATAATATCAAGATTTTCTCTCCCTGTTAAATTTGCATAAAACGATGGACTTTCAATAAACGAACCTATTTCCTTTAAAATTGCTATGCGATCAGCAGGAAACTGTTTTGCATCGATAGTAAAACTACCGCTTGTTGGAGCAGTAAGTCCTAACAGCATTTTCATCGTAGTAGATTTTCCTGCTCCATTTGGCCCTAGAAAACCGTAGATACTTCCTTTCCGAATATGAAGCGAAACATTATTAACAGCAATAAACGATTTGTACTGTTTTGTTAATCGATCTGTTGTAACAATATTGTTCATAGCACTATCTCCTTTCCTCACTTGATGATAGTGCGTGAACCTTGCAACAACATTCTGTGCGCCTTACATCTACCTTACATTGGCATACGCAAACAAAAAACGCAGCTTTACATGGCATACTATAACGAAAGGAGGTAGCGCTATGAATCAGGACAATTATTTATTATGTAAGCACATACTACTTGTCGATGATGAGCCAGAACTTCTTAGCATGGTTGTATCAATCTTGAATGAATATGGATTTCACCATATCAGCACTGCTCAAAACGTGAAAACTGCTCTTGTAGAAACGGAAAAACATTCTCCCGACCTGGCAATTCTTGATGTTATGCTTCCTGATGGAAACGGATTTGCTTTAATGGAGCAATTAAAGCGCTCAAGCGATTGTCCTGTTTTGTTTCTTACGGCGTGCGGGGAAGATGCCGATAAGCTCAAGGGCTTTGGTTTGGGCGCGGATGACTATATCGTTAAACCTTTTCTTCCAAAAGAGCTACTATTTCGCATAAGAGCAATTTTAAGACGCTGCTATAAAGATGAAACCCCTGTGGTGCAGCTAAAAAACAGCCAGATTAACTTTTCGGCTGGTGAAGTAATAAAAGGCGGCGAACATATTGCGCTCACCGCAAAAGAATACGATTTACTTTCAGCGCTATACAGAAATGCAGGGCGTATTATAACCATTGACGCTTTATGTGAAGCAGCGTGGGGCGACAATCCGTTTGGATATGAAAATTCGTTAATGGCACATATACGCCGCATTAGGGAAAAAATCGAGCTTAACCCATCACAACCTGTTTCACTTATAACAGCCAAAGGACTAGGCTACAAGCTTATTGTGGAAGAAAACTAAAGAGAAGTGACGAGAAGTGACGAGAACTAATATAAAAAGCATGCCAAAACTGATACGGCGTTTTATAGGCATTTTGCTGCTTAGTTCTATACTCATCCTGCTGATAAACGTTATAACGTGTGTCGTGCTTATCGCTCATTACGCTACCGATACCAACACTTCTCCCTACAAAATAGCGCAACAAACGGCCAATGCTTTGCATGAACGTCCAGATGGAGTATACGTATTGTCAGAAAACGCAGCTACTCAATTACACACGTCTGGAGCATGGGCACTGCTTATTGATAACAGCTCGCGTAGCGTAGTGTGGAAAACACACAATGTACCAGCTTCTATTCCATATCATTACACGTTGTCGGATATTGCAACTATAAGCACTGGCTATCTTGATAGCTATCCAACGTATGTCGGCGCCCATGACAAGGGCATTGTTGTTCTTGGCTTTCCACGCGATAGCTTTTGGAAGCACTCTCAGCCAAGTTGGAATTACCGCTTCATCTCAGATTTCCCGCAGATTATTCTTAGTATTCTTTGTATCAATATTGTGCTTATTCTTGGGATTTATGTAATAGCTAACATGAAACTTCTCACATCAATCAACCCCATTACAAAAGGAATACAGCGCTTATCAGACGGAGAACGCGTACACATTCCAGAAACAGGAGCACTTTCAGAAATAGCAGCACACATTAATTCCACGTCCGATATTTTGCAGCAACAAAAAGAACAGTTAAGACGTAAAGAAACTGCGCGTGCAAATTGGATAGCAGGAGTTTCACACGATATACGAACGCCACTTTCGATGGTTATGGGATACGCTGGTCAGTTAGAAAATTCGAGCCATCTTTTACAAGAAGAACGCAACTGCGCAGCAACAATTATGGCACAAAGCGAACGCATAAAAAATTTGATTAACGACCTTAATTTAGCTTCAAAGCTTGAATATAATATGCAGCCTCTTATGAAAAAAGAAGAAAATGTGGTTGCTGTTGTTCGACATGTTGTGGTTGATTTTATGAATATGGGGCTACCATCTGGGTTTTCCATTACGTGGGATACAAAAGAAAGCCTCAGTGTTTGCACCAGTATTATCGATAAAGAATTGTTGCAGCGAGCAATCTCAAATTTGATATGGAACAGCATCGTTCATAATGAGTATGGGTGTACGATTTATACATCCGTTTGCAAAGATGATACTCATTGCATTATTCGCGTTGAGGATAATGGTGTTGGTGTTTCAGATGAACAGCTGGAAATGCTCAACCATACACCGCACTATATGATCTGTGATACCAGTACTTCCGAACAGCGTCATGGCTTGGGACTTTTAATTGTAGAGCAGATTATTGACGCTCATAGCGGATCTGTTGAGATAAGTAAAAGCGAACATGGCGGCTTTATGACTACATTAGAGCTGCCACTGATACTACCGCACTAACAGCTAATCCGTCAGATACCATGGATACAACGCGGCGGTTAAACCTGTGTGAGCAAACTGGATCACCATGCCAGTGGAAGTGCACCTCACCGTGCAGAGCAAGCAACACCCACTGTGCAGAGCAGGCACCACTCATCGTGCAGAACGAGCACCGCTCAACGTGCTACCTTTTATTGATAATGGTATTTATAGCAGCCTGAACTGCTTTATATCTATCTTTATTTGAGTGCGATGCTAAGCAAGTAATTAAATAGTTCTTGCCATTATCCTCGTACAACGCAATAAGATTATATGACGATCCCATAGTACCTGTTTTTACGCCTTTAATGTGTTCATTGTAAAAGAGCGATGTTGTGTCTAAAAATTCGTTTGTGTTTTTCCACGTAAAATTGCCCTGCTTTGTGTAAATGGTGAAGGAACTTTTCCCGATACACTCTTTGACAAAATCATGGTCAAGCAGCTTAAGCGTTACCTTGTTGATGTCGTCTAAATTGGTAGACGCTTGCATTGAAAAACCACTTGGGTCAAATAATTCTGTTTTCCGGTACCCCTCATGCACTAAATGCGAGCTCAGATTCTTCACAAAATGATTTACATAGTCTTTTGCACTATGACCTGCGCCTAAATACTTTTTTCCAATATTGTATGCTAATACATACGCTGCGTCATTACCAGATGGCACAAGCATCGCTTGCATAATCTGGCGAGCTGTATACGTTCCAGGTTTTAAATACGCAAGCGATGAGCCAGCAGGAACAAGCTTCAATGTTTCCTCATTAGCTTCAAAAACATCATCCAGCTTTACTACCGTAAGCGCATAATCGATAGCAAAAAGCTTCGCTAAACTTGCAATTGTTGGTAGTTGGCCGCCACCTTCATAGAATATATATTTCTTGTTATCCATATCGTATATTGAAAAAGAAAGAGCGTCTTCAGGGATTTTAAGCTTGTTGGCATTCACAACAAAATCAATTTTGTCGCTGAAAGTTCTAAAAATATTTGAATACGTAATTCTGTCTTTAAACAAGCCCACAAAAGCAAACACAATTATCAAACAAGCAATAGCGCCTATCAACATCACGGTTCGCTTACGAGGGTTGCGTTTCATTGCTCACTTCCAATCTCATGCGCAGAACTAATCCGATATGTTTAACTAATCTAATGTACATAACTGCATTACATGCGATCTATTTACTATGAGACACATAACTTACGGTACATTATATATGAGATAAAACATTTTACGCAACACATTATAACCAGAGACCGTTAAACGGTAAGGACGGTATGAGCACTGGTAGTGTACCGCTGGAACAGTCACAAGCACTAAGGGTGGACGCAGCGTTTCCAATGCAGAAACGAATGAGTGTACTCATACATCGGATGTTCAAAACTATGCGTTTATCAGGATTTTCCGATGATTGGCGGATGTTTAACCCGATGATTGGCGGAGTTTCAACCCGAAGGTTGGCGCGTAGCAAGCTGTATTGAAGAAAATTGACGCAAACGGAAAAATCTTCATTGACTTGTACGCAAGCCTCTACTTCGATTGTAGTGCGCAATCTCATGGAAGAAAATGCCGTATACGGAAGTTTTCTTCAACGCACACGTTCTTCACCACACGATGGAAGATGCAGCGCGTCCACGACGAAGGCGCAAAATTTCTTTGCGGGTTGTTTTCAATATATACTTTTTTATTTATAATGGTTTATCACGCTTTCATCAAAACTATAAATGATGAATAGAAAACACAATACTGTTGCAAAGCAAAGTTGTAACTGAACGATGCTGTTGTAACTGCACATTGCAACTGCACAAACAGAAACTGGACGCGATACCGTAAGACAGCGCGTCGGCGAGCAGCCAAGCGGCAATTGCAGGCGAACATGCGCGCTTACCGCACCGCGCTTTGAGATTATGTGGGAGGATTTCCCGTTTGATGAGCACACATACAAAGAAACTGCGTCGACGCCACCGCAAGCAAGCGCGTTGGATGTTTCCCATATTACTTAGCGTAGCTGGGCTTATATCGGCATCCCTCTTTAATCCATGGAATGTTGCAAGCGCTTTTGATTTTTTCTCAAACGCATCTCCAAGCCAGTCACCTGCAGCCACATCACCTGCAACCGCAGCTTCATCTGCGAGAACCTCGTCATCAATCGACCTGAGCGGTATACCTGGCCCTTTTTACGGCGGCCTTAATGTAAATAGCCCGCTTTTAGAAGTAGGAAAATATGCATCACTCCAGGTAAACGCTACAAACGCAGCAGGAGCTGAGGTAAGCGCTACAAGCGACGAAGCCCAACATTTTTCAGGCAAACTTACGCTTGATATTCCAGTCAGCGAAATGCTGAAAGCTACTAAAGAAGCAATGGAGCGTGATTATAAAGATGAAACAGCCAAGCTTGATTTCAGCTATTCGATCTCGTTGCCTGAGCCTCTTAGCTGGGAAAACACTGCCAGCGTTGACAAGCAATCGTCGCTGGTAACATCGGCACGTGCGAACATTTCTAAACGGCATACGAACACCATTACGCTGAACATGAAGTTCAAGGAAGCTGCCTGGAAAGAGCTCTACGGATCAACCGATACTAACACCGTAAAGCTTACTGCTCACGTTTCGTTCACAAAAAGCCAGCTTGAACAGGTTAAAAACAAAAAAATTACAGGAACTGGTATTTTAAACTTACAAAAAAATGATCATGGCTCCTGGGTGCCCGGTTTTGGTGGCGCGTATATTACACACGAACTTACTATGCCGCTTCTTGGTGGGAAATCGAGCATAAGCAATCCCCTTGATACCACTAAAAACGACTATCATCAGCTTATACACAGCAACACCCTAACGGCCGACAGCAAAAACACCAGTATTCCAGCCATCGGGAAATTTACCTTTTCCAGCACAGCACAAAAGGTTGTCTACGAAGATTACAGCGCACCGCTCCTTACGCGCGATGGCCTTGAAATAAACTCCAAAATTAGCACCGCACCGTTCAAATCGTCCCTTGTCAGTATTGAAAATTGGCTCAAAACTAACATCAATGACGTTTCGCGTGTGTATATTTCAGGCTTAAACCTTTCGATCAAACTTACCTTTACGCTTCCACAAGAAATATCCTTATCGCCTAGCAGAGAATTACCTGATGAACCGCACAAACACTACCCCATGAAAATTGGCGGTGTTCGCAACGATCCAACGTCACTTTTGGGAAGCTTTGACGGTTTTGAACTGAAAGATGTTCAAGAAAAAGGCAATGTGATAACTGCAACGGCTTCATTAAAAGATTGGTATCGCGGCAATGAGCTGATGAGGCCCTATGCCTATTCATATGACGAAATTAAGGAGCGCATAAACGCTTTGGCTGATGAACTTACTATTAAGTTTATTCCTGTGTGGTTTAACACCGATGCGCAAGCTGGTAAAACGTACCAAATTGAAGGCTCGGCGCAAGGCACGCTTTCGGGAAAGATGAATTACGTGTATCGACAGCTTGGAGGAAATGATACCGACAAGCTTATTCCTTTCAACATTTCCTTTGGCGAAGAAAAAATAGAGGTTCCCGCAGAAGTTCCTTACGACATAACGTTTAAGTTTATAAGCGGTACACCTGGTCAAACACTGCCCGATTACATAAGCAAACAATATGCGCTAAAACCGATTAACGTTTATAACGGCAAGAGTTTCACCATCGATACCGCCAGCCTGCGCACAACAGATGACGCACCGTTTGAGCCGTATCCAGAGGTAGTTGGTGATGGCACAAAACAAACAGGAACGTGGGTTTTTGATAGTGCCGCTGGTTGGAAAGTCGACGGAAAAGGCGAAGCTGTAACAACAATTGGGAATGTGAACAAGAATCTCACATTAGTTGGAACATGGAAGTTTATGCCTGTTGATACCTCGGGCAAGCTTCCACAGATAAGCCCGCTTATCCCAACGCCACCGAACATTAAGCCTCAACAGCCGGAAATGCCTTCTATCGAGCCAAATCCGCTGCCCCATACTTCGTTGCCCACGCAAACCCCTGCGCATACCGCAACACCTCAGACAGTCACGCCGCTAGCTCTAACGCTGGATAATCCAACGCTGCAATCTCCAACGGTGTCGGCGCTGGCGTTTAGTTACGATCGCGCGCGAACAGCGTTGCCCCATACAGGAGATACAAGCTCTTTTGGTGCGCTGACGAGCATAAGTGCGGTGGCGATTACCACATGCGCCGCATGTTCTGCATGTGCTATCTATGCTGCACGCAAGGCGCTTCGTTCGCGAAAAGAGGGTCTGCAAAAGACAAGCAAACAGCCAAAACGCTAGAAGTTGCTAGAGACTGCAAGAGGATTCTAGAAGTGGCTAAAAGTTTAGGGAACGAATAACCCAAACTTTCCAAAATCAGAAGTTTAGGGAGTAAACTACTTAAACTTTCCAAAATCACAAATTTAGAGTATAGTTTCATTAAAAGATACCGATACAACGTTGCGCGCTCCTATTCTGCTTCGTCACACTGCAAAACCCCATAGTACAGCACGTAAGCAGTGCGCCACCACAACAAGGATCAACCACAATACACGTCCAAAGGGGGTACCACTCCATGGTGCAGTCACACACTTTAAAAGCACGTTCGATATACTTAGAACGCTTAATTGCATTTCAAGACACTCCGCTTGTTAAAGTAATAACTGGCATTCGCAGATGTGGTAAATCAAGTCTTCTTGTGCTTATGCAAGAATATTTGTTGAAATCTGGCATCTGTAAAGAATGTATCATTGCAATGAATTTTGAGTCGCTGCAATTCCAACGCATGAGCTATAACGATCTATACGAATACGTAAGCAAGCAAATACACCCACATAAGCACTACTATTTATTTTTTGACGAACTGCAACGAATTGCTGGATGGGAAAACGCAATTAATTCGTTTCGAGTTGATTTTGATTGCGATATCTACATTACAGGTTCAAATTCATACCTTTTATCGTCTGAATACTCCACCTATTTATCGGGACGGTATGTAGAAATTAAAATGTATCCTTTGTCATTTGCTGAATTTATTGCCTTTTTAGGCTACCACCTTACGAACTACAAAACCCCTTTAGGGGAAATAAAAAAAAGAGTAATCAATACACACGGCGATATCGTTGAACTTCGTGAGTTATTTGATGCGTATATGCGCTACGGAGGAATGCCAGGAATTGCAGATATAGCACTTGAACAGGATAAAGTAATGACACTACTCGATGGAATTTATTCAACAGTTGTCGTACGTGACATTCTTGAACGCGAAAAACGACGAGGACAAGCGCGCATAAACAATGCGGAATTGCTACGAAAAATCATCTCGTTTCTTGCAGATAATATTGGCAACACGACATCACTTAATTCTGTCAGTAATACACTTGTAGCCGAAAACATGCTCAAAAATCAGCACAAACGGTGCACGCCAGCAACGCAGACAATAGCGTCCTATGTAAGAGCACTGCAAGAGTCATATCTGTTTTACGAAGCAAAGCGCTTTGATATTAAAGGTAAAGAGCACTTAAAAACACTGGGTAAATACTACATCGTTGATATTGGACTGAGAAATTATGTACTGGGATTTAGAGACAGAGATCGAGGCCACGCCCTAGAAAATGTGATGTATTTTGAACTGCTTCGTCGTGGCTACGATGTGTCGGTTGGCAAATTTGATAGCTTCGAAGTAGACTTTGTTGCCACGAACGCCACAGAAACGCTCTATGTGCAAGTGACGGAAAGCATGCGTGAAGAAAGCGTTAGAAAGCGCGAGCTGCGGCCACTTCAAAAAATTCCCGATAATTATAAAAAAATAGTCGTTACCTTAGATACTGCGCTGAATGACGATTATGATGGTATTTTGGTAAAAGATATAATGCAGTGGTTGCTGCATTAACGCGCCCGCCCACACGACGCGCCACACCAAAGGAGATTGTAATAGAGTTCATTCTCACACAACACAGCTTTCAGTATTTTGGCACCGCAGAAGAATTACAGCCTTGGGAACAGAACAAATACCAAGCATGGTATGCTATGCCATGGCGCGAGCGCAAAGCTGTCAACTCAAAAAGCAGTTCAGAGCGCCTATTTGCAACGCTCAGCCTATTCTTCCACAAACGTATCAGTGCAACGCGCGACATCAACTTTCTGCGCGAGAACGTAGTGTTTACGTACAAGCGCAAACATGTGAATCAAGAACTGGAACGTGCTTCCCTTGCCTCTTACTTAGACGAGCTATCAAGCAATTGGCTGGACGAGCAATTCGCGCAACTAACGCGGCTATTCAAGAAGGAAATTGCGCACTACCCGCACACGATTGCCGACTACTACCAGGAAAAAGGCCTGTCGTTTGCAGTATCGGGGCAGATATTTTTTCACCTTGCAGAAAGTAAGCGCGCGCAGTATCCGTTTGCGTTTATGGCAAGCTACACCGAGCTTGAAAACGGGTACGTTCAACATTACGCGCTTGCTCATGCGCTGGAAAAATACAAGGATGATCAGTCATATATCTTGCAGCTGATAAGCTCGCTTTCAACGCTTGAGAAAGAATCGAGCCTTATTCGCAAGCTGATGAGCACAGGCGAGCTTTTCCAGCCCATTTACTTTACCGACGAGGAAGCAAACCAATTTTTACACGAGCTTGACCTGTATGAACGTGTGGGCATTCGCGCAAAGGTGCCGCGATGGTGGACGCGTGTGCATCAACCGGCAAAAGTGCAGTTAAAAGTTGAAACAGGAGCCGCATTTAGCAAAGACAAGTTGCTGTCGTTTCGCCCTGAAATCGAGTACAATGGAATTACTGTTTCTCCTGATGAACTGGAAGAATTCTTGCGCATGAGTGAAGGCTTGCATGCGTTTAGGGGCACATGGATTGACGTTGACCACAAGCGCATCACCGAGCTACTAACAAAAGCGAACGACCTGCGCAAGCAAACACGTGAGGGCTTAAGCCTGCTTGACTCGTTGCAGCTGGCAACTAAAAACCAAGACTTCCTGGACATCAGTTGCGTTTTAAACTATTTCAAAGAGGCCTTGCACAAGCTTACGAAGTGCGAAAACTACACGCTTCCGGCAAGCGTGCACGCGAACTTGCGCACCTATCAGCTGCAAGGCTACCTGTGGTTGCGCGCGATGGACGAGCTGAATTTAGGCGTCATTTTAGCTGATGACATGGGGCTTGGCAAAACGCTGCAAATTATTGCATACCTTGATGCGCTGCGAACACAGAAACAATGTGGCGTACCTGCGCAAACGGCCACGGTGCGTTCTCAACGAACCGTGCTCATCGTAATGCCTAGTTCACTGCTTGCAAATTGGGAAGAAGAGCTTAAGAAATTTGCGCCATACACTCCTTTTGTTACGTATCATGGCAAAACGAGAACCATCGGACCATTCATAACACTTACCAGTTATGGCATGCTCAAACGTGAAGCAGCATTACTGCAACAACAATGGGATGTTGTTATTCTTGACGAAGCGCAAGCAATAAAAAATACCAGCTCACAACAAGCAAAAGCCGTAAAAGTGCTGCACAGTCGCATGAAAATTGCACTCACGGGTACGCCTATCGAAAACGATCTGATGGATTTGTTCTCGATTTTTGACTTCATATTGCCTGGTTATCTTGGCACCGCGCACAGCTTTCAAAAATATGCGCGCACACTTGAAAGCAAAACCCATGGCTATCAACAGCTGCAACAAGCAACATCACCCTTTATCATGCGCCGTGTAAAAACCGATAAGGCGATTATTCACGACCTGCCAAAAAAATTGGAGCACAAGGAGTACATCGATCTAACACCCAAACAAGCTGCGCTTTATCGAAAAACGCTGGCGGCATTTAAAAAAGCTATTGAAGATACCACGAGCCAAACCGATAGACGCGGCATGATTTTTGCAACACTTACGCACCTGAAGCAAATTACCAATCATCCCAGCCAGTACAGCGGAAACGACATTTACAAACCAAGTGAAAGCGGCAAATTTATACGTCTGGCGCAGCTGGTTGAAGAAATTTATAACGCACGTGAACGGGTGCTTATTTTCACACAATACAAAGAAATTATTCCACATCTGTCGGCGTTTTTGTGCGATACGCTAGGAAATTCCGTTCAACCGCTGGTGCTGCACGGCGGTATAAACCCCAAAGAGCGCCAAAAGGTAGTGGACGCGTTCAACGGAGATAGCTACCATCCTTTCATGATATTAAGCCTGCGAGCTGGGGGTGTTGGTCTTAACTTAACGGGCGCGAACCACGTTATTCACTTCGATAGATGGTGGAATCCGCAAATTGAGAAGCAGGCCAGCGACCGCGCGTATCGCATTGGACAAACAAAAGATGTAATGGTGCATTATTTCATTTGCCGCCAGACACTGGATATGAGTATCGATGAACTTCTTGAAAAGAAAAAGTACCTTTCTGCCAGCGCAATTGCAGAAAATAAAGCACCAAGCCTGACCACATTAAGCAATAAAGAGCTGTTTGAGTTTTTTGCTCTACGTAAAGGATAGCTATAATGGTACATAGGAACACCCATACTACGAACACCCATAATGAATTCGGTAAAATACCTGATAAAACACCTACTAACAAGCAATCTGAAGTTTACACCATTGCTATAACGGGAAACAAAATTACGCGAAACTGGTGGGGTATGGCGTGGCAAAATAAAATCTTAAGCTACTCTGATTATGCAAATAGGTTGCCACGTGCTCGTTCCTATGTGAGAACAGGCAAAGTACAAGAGCTTACTGTTATGCCAAATTGCGTAACTGCAAAAGTAAAAGGATCGCACGAGCATAGTTACAACGTTACTATCACAATCGATCCGCTCAGCAAAGAGGCTAAATCGCAGCTTATTTCTTTATTTACAGAACATATAAGCTCAATGCACGAATTATTAACAGGTGCGTTTCCGAAAAGCTTTGCCGATGAACTCCTAGGTGGAGCGCATCCGCTGTTCCCTACCGATACAGAACTGCACTTACAATGTACCTGCCCCGATTGGGCATGTTTGTGCAAACACGTTGGGGCAGTATTGTATGGTATAGGAGTCGTGTTTGACAGTAATCCCAGTATGTTTTTTACCTTGCGCGACTTAAAGCTTTCAAACCTTATGCAATCAACCATTGACGAACATCTTGATTTCTATCTGGAAAAAGCAGCACTCAAAAGCACGCGGCATATTGACGAAAACGCCATCACCAGCATATTTGGCGAACTGTAAGGGCGAACGGTACCGGCGGGCTGTAAGGGCGAAGCGTGCGGACGTGTGATGGCGCAAAAGGCGCACGATAAGGGCGAACGGTACCAGCGAACGGTACCGGCGGGCTGTAAGGGCGAAGCGTGCGGACGCACGGCTTCGACCAACCGCACGAGCGAGGCGCACGGGCAAGCCTAAGCAAGCACGCACTTGGCGCTCAGTTGTCGCACAGGCTCGCGTATCGCTTGGCACTTAGTGCTCCGCACCCGTTTCCGCGTTCGTTGCAGCGTTCGTCCCCGCACCCGTTCCAACGCCCGTTCCTGCGTGCGTTCCCGCGTTCGTTGCCGCACCCGTTCCCACACAAAAAAGTTCTTGAAAGTAAGTATAAGCTAATTTATACTGCTTATATCGACGCAACCGTCGATATAAGCATCCACGCACAACGCACCACACGTTCCAACAGCAAGGGAGCAGCCTATGGTTCGCAATAAGCGCCTCAGCTTCGACGAGCGCAAACAGCAAATCAAGCGTGTAGCAGCACGTATTTTTGTGGAAAAGGGCTTCGACAACACGACGATGGAAGATCTGGTTAAAGAAACCGGCCTTTCAAAAGGTGGTTTGTATCACTATTACAAAAATACAACCAGCGTGCTGTACGACATCATGCTGGACGGCATCATCTATCGCAATACCATTATTGCTCAATCGCTTGCAAGCGGTAAAACATGGACTGTGGAATTTTTTGCTGATGAAATGGCAAAAAAGGCTGTTGATACAAATGAGCTTATGCCCGTTTACGTTGAATTGCTGCTAGCTAAAAAAAGAAACTCCCAGCTTGACGAAGTATATAAGCAACTTGAGCGCACAACATTGGAAATGTTTAAGACCCAAAACATCGAAACAGAAACGCTCAATATCGCCCCAAATCGAGTTGCGTTTATGGCATTTTTTTTAAATGCAATTATTCTTTCTGCAAACGTATTGAAAGCACACGAGCTTGTACAAGACAATCAAGACCTTATAAAAGACATCATTTTACGTATTCTGGAGCAAAGTGATTCTGAAAACATCACGTCACAAGCAGAACGTGCGCACGCACAGGAACCGTGCGAGCCGCGCGCGGACGAAAGCAAGCCGCTTGATCCACACCCGCAGCAACCGCACCAACATGCAAGCAAGCCCCAACCGCACCCGCCGCAACCGCACCAGCGCAAGCAGCACCACGCAACACCTTCCCCATCAACAAAGGAACGCTTATGAACACCTACCGAAAACTGTTCGCCTACATTCCCCAGCTTAAAGGCTTAGCCATACTGGCAGTTATTATATCGTGCGTATCGTGCATCCTTATTACGGGCGGATACTATACCATCTATCGTTTTTTGGACGCGCTTATCGTTGACAGCAACCTGCAGCGCGCGCAAAGTTTTGCGTTCGTGATTGTGCTGTTATTGCTGGCAGGAAGCATATTTCTAGGAATTTCGGCGCTCATAGCGCATCACGTGGGCTTCAGCTTAGAAACCGCGCTGCGCAAACGCGGCGTTGAAGGGCTGAACACAGCAAGCTTCAGGTTTTTTGATACCCATTCATCAGGCACAATTCGTAAAACCATCGACGACAACGCAGCGCTGACACACACGATTGTAGCGCACATCATCCCCGATGCCACCAGGGCATTCCTTATGCCCATTTTTATCATTGTTGTAAGTTTCTTGGTAAGCATACGTGTTGGATTATGCGTTACCATCCTTACGCTTGTTACGGGAGGCATCCTGGCAAGCATGATGGGCGGCAACCAATTTATGAAAGTATATCAGGACGCCCTTGACAAGCTATCAGCGGAAACGGTTGAATACATTCGCGGAATTGCCGTCATTAAAATTTTCGGCGTGTCAATTAGTTCGATGAAAAAGCTGTTTACGCTTATTCACACCTACTCCGACTACGCGTACCAGTACTCGAGGCATTGTAAAAAAAGTTATGTTTTATATCAGTGGCTGTTCTTTGGCGTGGCGGCAATTCTTGTTCTCCCGATTGTATTTTTCCTACCTGAACTGGGAAGTCCTTCCATCCTTGCGCTCGATTTAATAATGGTGCTGTTCTTGTCGGGCGTGATGTTTGCTGCATTCATGGGCGTTATGTACATTGGCATGTTTGCGTTCCAAGGCAACTACGCGGTTGATTCGCTTGAAGCGCTGTACAAACAAATGGCTGATGAATCTATGCATTTTGGAAACGAAACGCATTTTGAGCACCACTCCATCGAGTTTAAGGACGTGTCATTTTCCTACGGCGACAAACACGTTCTTCAAAATTTGTCGTTCACGCTTAAAGAAAACAAGATATATGCGCTGGTAGGTGAGTCGGGCTCGGGCAAATCGACCATTGCGAAGCTTATTTGCGCGTACTACCCGCTTGATTCGGGCGCGGTGCTGATTGGCGGAAAACCACTTTCCTCCTACACGCAAGAGGCACTCATTCGTGAAATCGCCTTCGTGTTTCAGGACGCCAAACTGTTCAATGACACGCTGTTCAACAACGTTCACTGCGCTAAGCCCGATGCATCGCATGAAGAAGTGATGGCGGCGCTGTCGGCAGCAGGGCTTGATAGCGTCATCAACAAGCAGGAGAAACGCGAAAATACGCTTATTGGAACGAAAGGCGTGTACCTGTCGGGTGGCGAAACGCAGCGCGTTGCTATTGCGCGCGCCATCTTGAAAAACGCGCCCATCGTCATTATGGATGAAGCATCGGCTTCTGTTGACGCCGATAACGAATACGAACTGCAAAAAGCGTTCAAGCAGCTGATGCGCGACAAAACGGTAATCATGATTGCGCATCGCTTGTCGTCCATCACGGGCGTTGACGAAATTTTGCTTGCTGAAAAGGGAAAAATCGTCGAACGCGGCTCGCACGCGCAGCTTATCGCGCAAAACGGAAAGTATAAACGGCTTTACGCGCTCTATACTCAGGCGAACGAATGGAGAGTAAGCAATGAATAAGTTTCTGAAACGCAGCTTCGCCCTAACTGACCAGGGAGTTCACGGCGCTCTGAAGGCAGGCATGTTCAGCTTCTTGGTATTTGTTATAACGATGTGCCCGGCAATGTTACTGTTGCTGTTGGTTGATCAACTGCTGCTGCAACACATGCACGACACGCTTACCTACGTGCTATTTTCGCTGGTCACGCTTATCGTAATGGCAGTGTTGCTAAGCTTTGAATATGAATCGCAATACAACGAAACCTACAAGGAAGCGGCGAACTTGCGCATCGAAATTGCGCAGAAGCTCTCGCAGCTTGAGATGTCGTATTTCTCGAAGCACGACCTTGCCGATCTTGCGCAAAGCATTATGGCCGACGTAGCGGCAATCGAGCACGCAGGCAGTCACGCCATCCCCAAAGCGCTTGGGTTTTGCCTGTTCTTACCCGTAATTACGATACTGATGCTTATCGGCAACTGGAAAATGGCGCTGCTTGCTATTGTGCCAACCTTGGTGTCGTTTGGTCTGATTGTGCTGGGAAAAAACTACGCACGCGCGCAGTTCAACAAACATTACGTGCGCCTGCGCGAAAATTCGCAAGCGTTTCAAGAGCGCATCGAGATGTCGAAAGAAATTACCGCGTTCAACTTAACAGAGCACGTCAAAAGCAGTTTATACGCACGACTTGAAGATACGCAGCGCGTACATTGGAAAACCGAACGCAATGCGGCGTTCCTGATAATGGGCTCGGGAATTTTTGACCACTTCTCGCTTGCATTTACGATTGTGGGCGGCATTTTCCTTATGCAAACGGGAGAAATTTCGATATTGCACCTGATAGGCTACGTGCTTGCTGCCATGAAAATCAAAGAAGCAGTCGATGCGAACATAGAGTTTTTCATGGAAATTTTCTACATCAATTCGGCAGTGGAACGTATCAACGAAATCCGCAACGCAAAGGCGCTCAGTGGGCGCGATGTAAGCTTTTCGTCCTTCGACATGAGCATCGAGCACCTGAATTTTTCCTACGATTCAGACAAACCGGTGCTCAAAGACGTTAGCTTTACGGTGCCGCAAGGCAGCGTATGCGCGTTGGTGGGTGAGTCGGGCTGCGGCAAAACGACGCTGTTGCACCTGATAGCGCGCCTGTACGACTTCGATTCGGGCAGCATTTCCATTGGCGGTGTGAACATTAAAGACGCGTCGGCTGAAAGTTTGTATCGCAACGTATCAATTGTGTTTCAAGATGTTGTGCTGTTCAACACAAGCGTTCTTGAAAATATTCGCATTGGGCGCGAAGGTGCAAGCGATGATGAAGTGAAGCGCGCCGCGCAGCTTGCGCAGTGCGACTTTATTGACAAGTTGCCCGAGGGTTTTGATACGCTCATCGGGGAAAATGGCCAGCAGCTTTCGGGCGGTGAACGCCAGCGTATCTCCATTGCACGCGCGTTTTTGAAAAATGCACCAATTCTGATTTTGGACGAAATTGCATCAAGCTTAGATGTTGACAACGAGCGAAAAATTCAAGAATCCCTGAATGAACTAATGAAAAACAAGACCGTCATCATCATTTCGCACCGCATGAAGTCGATTCAGAACGCAGCGCGCATTGTGGTGCTGAAAGAGGGTCACGTTGAAGCGTGCGGCACGCATAGCGAGCTGCTCCGTTCCAGTTCAAGCTACCAAAAGCTGATCGAGAAAACACAGGCAGCAGATGAGTTTGTGTACTGAGGCAGCGCGAAGCCTGGGCGAAAACGGCGTCACGGCACCACCACACGCGGCACCACGCGAGCTGCACGCATCACCGCACCATGCATCGCGGCACAACGGCACCACGGTTTCACAGCGGCGCGCACCACGCACGGCTGCACAGCGACACAAAGCACCATGCATCGCGGCACCACACGCGACAGATAAGTTCGCGTTATCCATAAAGTAAGGAGATTAGTATGAAACAACAAAACGCCACGTCAAATCAGCGTTCCTCACTTATGTTGAAAGATTTAGTTCTTATCGGCATTTTCGATGTGCTTTACCTTGTCATTACCATGGCATGCGGCTGTATGGGGATTGTGCCGATTATGTATTTGATCTACCCCACCATTGCCGCCATTATTGCTGGGCCATTGGTGCTGCTATTTATGGCGAAAGAACAAAAGGCATTTGCGTTTGCAATTTTTGGCATCATACCGCCCGCTCTCATGTTCTTGCTGGGTTGCACGTACGTTGTTTTGGTGATTGGCATTATCACGACCCTGCTTGCCGAAGTGCTGCGCAAAATTGGCAACTACTCAAGCTTCACCTGGAATACGCTGGCATATGCAGTGCATTCGCTATGGATGCCTGGCGTATTAAGCCAGATGATTTTCATGCGCGAGCGTTTTCTTGAACTGTGTCAGCCGATGGGAGACGCTTATATAGCGCAGCTTGTTCAAATTCTTACATGGCAAAGCATGATTTTAGTAGCTATCGGGGCAATGGTGGGTGCGATTATCGGGGCGCTTATCGGTAAAAAGCTCTTAAAGAAGCACTTTGTAAAAGCCGGAATTGTTGCGTAAAAATGCCTGCTCAAATGCATATATCAACCAAGAACGAAAGCACCAGCGCCACGTCGTGCGAAGCTAACGCGCAAGCAGCCGCAAATGATACCGAACGCGCGAATATACCAGCAGCCGCACATGAAACCGCGCAATCAGCCGCAGAAATCGTCCGTTCGTTCTGCGACTCGCACGCGCACCCGTTCAACCCGAACCCCATCAGCAAATTCGTGGTACTAGTGCTTGCAGGTCTGTGCATCTTTAAGCACCTTCCTACTGACACTCCACTGGTTATTACGCTGCTGGTATTTCTGTATTTGAACGACTACCGCGCAACCGTGCTAAAAGCGCTCATTGTGTACACGGTGCTCTGGTTTGTGCCGAATTTTGACGCGCTTTCGAGTCTGCCTGATGTGGCGAAGATGTTCTTGTGTTTCGCCTTCATGATAAAATTGTTCATACTGCCGTATTTAGCAGGAAAGTTCCTGGTGAAAGGCTCAAGCGTGAGCGCCATCCTTTCCTCACTTTACCTGTTGAAAGTACCGCAATGCGTCTCAATTCCCCTGGCGGTGATGTTTCGCTTTTTCCCAGCGTTCAAAGAAGAAAGCGCCGCCATTACCACCGCTATGCGCATTCGCAACATTTCTAAACGCCACCCAGCCCGCTACTTAGAATACGTATTCGTGCCGCTGATGATTGTGTCGTGCAATCTTGCTGACGACATTACCAAAGCCGCAGAGTGCAAAGCTATATCCAACCCCGGTACCAAAACGCGCTACACCACCATTCGCTTTCGCGTGGTTGATTTTTTGTATATGGGCATTGTTGCGGCACTATTTGCAGGAGGAATTGCATGCTTACACTACGCAATCTAAGCGTGTTTTACGATGAAAACCAGGTGGTTCATTCTATCAACCTTAACGTATCGCCAGGTGAATGCGTTGTTTTGACGGGCGAAAGCGGAAGCGGCAAATCGAGCATCATAAATGCCGTGAACGGATTGGGCGCACGCTACGATAATGCGCGCATCGAAGGCACCATCGCCCTTGATGGCGACGAACTTACTCAAAAGCAAATCTACGAAATTGCAATGCTTGCCTCGTCGGTGTTTCAAAATCCCAAAACGCATTTTTTTAATGTTGATACAACGCAAGAGCTGCTATTCTTCCTAGAAAATACTGGGGTGCCTAAACAGAACATGCAAAAGCGCTTGCAAGACTTACTTTCCTTGTTTCCGATTGCTCACTTGCTTAACAGAAGCATTTTTGAGCTGTCGGGCGGCGAAAAGCAAATTCTATGCTTGGCCAGCGCTTATATTTCAGGTTGTAAACTGATACTGCTTGATGAGCCTACCTCGAATTTGGATCACATCTCAATTGCGCTGCTTACTGACATGCTCAAATGCTTAAAACAGCAGGGCATTACTTTGCTTATTGCCGAGCATCGCTTGTATTACCTGCGCGACATACTGGATCGGCTTATTCACATTCAGAAAGGGGAAATACAACGCTGCTATACACAAGAGGAATTTGCCCACTTAACCTGCGATGAGCTGCATGCGCGCGGGCTTAGGAGCAATAGCGACAACGCGCTTACGGTACCTGAATTGCTGCCGTACGCGGCAAACACGAGCGCCGAGCCTGGTACGGAAGCTGGTACGGAGCTACACTCGGAGCCTGGTACGGAAGCTGGTACGGAGCCTGGTGCGGAAGCTGGTACGGAGCTTCGCATAGAGAAGCTTGCGCTGAGCTTCTCAACGCAGCGTAACGTTCGCGCAAACGGCCTGTTCATAAGCGGCCTTACGTTCCAAACGAACAACATTTATGGCATTGTTGGAAAAAACGGCTGCGGCAAATCGAGCTTCATCAAAAGTCTGATAGGCGTTATGAAGCGCTCCAAAGAAACCGTCTTCTACCAGGGAAAACAATGCAACAAACGAAGGCGGGTTGCACTGTCGTCGCTGGTAATGCAAGATGTGAATAGCCAGCTTTTTAGCGAGTCGGTTGAACACGAGCTTACGCTTACTCACACAAACATGACGGAGGCTTCCCTTGATGCGCTTTTAGAACAGTTGAACATCCGCGCATTTAAGCAGGCGCACCCCATGAGTTTGTCGGGAGGCCAAAAGCAGCGCGTTGCCATTGCCACCAGCGTCGTTGATGGCGCGGCGCTGATGTTTTTCGATGAGCCAACCAGCGGCATGGATTACAAAAACATGCTTGCCATTTCGCGCTGCATTCAAGCACTTAAAACCCGTAAGCGCATCATTTTCATCGTTTCGCATGATGTGGAATTTCTAAATCTCACGTGCGATTATGCCTTAAATATAGAACGCTTCGCGGCGGTGCAGTAAAGCTCATGTATCTGATACAATGACGGTGCATGAATCAGAAAGGAAGTATGCACCATGGCAAGCATTTACGACTTTACCGTGCGCGATCAGGCGGGAAACGATGTTGCGCTTGATAGGTATAAAGGCAAGGTTTTGCTGATTGTAAATACGGCTACAGGCTGCGGTTTTACGCCGCATTACGAACCGCTTGAGGCAATGTATAAAGAGTTTCATGACAAAAATTTTGAAATCCTCGATTTTCCTTGCAACCAGTTTGCAAACCAAGCGCCCGGATCAGAGAGCGAAATTCACTCGTTTTGCACGCTTAAATATGGCACCGAGTTTCCGCAATTTGCAAAAATTGACGTCAACGGAGAAAACGCCGACCCGCTGTTTGTATATCTGGCAAGCGAAAAACCGTTTAGCGGCTTTGGTAAGGGCTTAAAGAGTGCAGCTCTGAACGTTTTTGCAAAAAAGAACAATAAAACATTTGGCGATCGCGCTTACATTAAGTGGAATTTCACGAAGTTTTTGGTTGATCGCAAAGGGCACGTAATTGCGCGTTTTGAGCCTACTGCCAGCATGGATGAAGTTCGCAACGCCGTTATAAAAGCCTTGCAAGAATAGCGTTCTTACAACTCGTGCGCGTTTCGCACGCAGTCTGCCCTCGCAGCTGTTCTGAACGATGATGAGATGTTACGATATTGAGCGCCTGAGCGTGTGGTTACACGCCAGGCGCGTCGTTTTCTTCACGCAAAGCAACACACTCGGCAAAGCTTGGATTATCGCAGCTAACGGTAATGTTTCCACCCGCAAGCTCACGCAAGGCACGCTGAACAGCACTCACCGTTTCGTCGATAACGCAAGGCTGCGCCTCACCGGCTTCGCAACGCGTTTCCTGAGCCTCATCGGCAGCACAAGATGCCTGAGCGCTTAACTTGGTGCACGCAAAACGCGCTGTAACGTGCACGTCTTGCAGAAATTCAGCGTGTTCGATGCTGCCTTTATTGCTGCATATACAATAACGCACCTGGTTATACAGCGCATACGAGCACACAATGTGCAGCCGTTGTACCAAGCGCCACTCACTTAACGCTCCCGCTTGTTCCAGCGTACGCAACGCAAGCTGTGCAGCCTCGGTATAGGCCCTGGTAAGACCACCTGTTCCCAGCAGGATGCCCCCAAAATAGCGAACAACACACAACGCAACATCTTTCATATGTTGATGCTGCAAAAGTGTATAAAGCGGCAAGCCTGCCGTTTGAGCAGGTTCACCATCATCGGAGAACTGATACGCACCGTCAGCAAGTACCCACGCAAAGCAAACGTGGCGTGCATCGTGATGCTTTTTCGCAACCTGTGCACAAAATGCACGAGCTTCATCTTTGCTGGTCACATGCGCCCCATACGCTAAAAAGCTACTTTTCTTCACATCAAGCTTGCTAATAAGTTCGCGTGCGTCGTGCTGCGTTGCAATGCTGCGATATTCTTGAATGCTTGAATGGGGATTGCGCTGCATAAACTCTCATTTCATCATCGTAAGGGCACACATTAAAAACGTACCCCATCAAACGTATCACCTTAAACATGCCGCATTACAGGTACCATACCAAAGGCACTAAACTAAAGATACTATAAAAGAGTACGATACTATACAGCTTTTCTACCAAAGCATAATACTATCCAGCATCACTACACGTTTGCGCAGCAATGCTGAACAGCAACAATATACTTCAGACTGTTCGGTTGCTTACGATGGACAGTTACTTACGATGACGTGGTAAAGAAGCACGGCGATGTTTTACCGATCTGCACAGTAGTAATCCTGCTAACAGCCCTATCTGTGAGAAGAATACCACCCACAAAGACGTATCGGCTGTTGATGGTAACGATGCATGGCGTGCATGAGCATACACAGACGGCGTTGTTATGCGAGGTTCGTGGGTAGATATATACGAAGCTTCATCGGAGTGCTGCACTACACTTTGATCAGCGCTACTCTGAGCGTTGTATTCAGGCACTACATGCTGTGGATGAACAGTATGCTGATGTGGCGTTATCGGCGTTTCATTATGCTGTACGCTGGGTGTTATCGTAGTATGTGACGGGGGCGTTTTATGCGCCACACCATCTAAAGCGCCTCGTGCGTGTTTTAGTACTTCTAGCATACTGTCAACTTTAATCTGCTCTTTTTCCACGTCTTCCATCGTCTGCGGATGCGCTGCTAATGCAGCTTGTAAACTTTGTTGCGCTTGAGCAAGTGCCCTATCGAACGCTTCCTTTTTTTGTGGTGTCGCATTACGATACACAACATCTCCAGCTCGTACGGGATCTGTTTCACTTGGAACAAGAAGCACATCACGCTGAATTTCTTCACTGAGCTGCTGTGTGTCAACCGAAGCGCCGCTTATCGTAGCATCAAGCGCCTGCATTGACTTAAGCAAGCTCGTATACACATCATTTACTTGTTCGTGGCTCTTATCTGCGCCTGTTTCTTTATTCAACAGCGCGTCTGCTTGAGCTTTACACGTGTCAAAGGTAGCTTTTTTATCTGCAAGAGCAGTGGTATAAGCAGGCTGCGTTAGCAATTGCTGCGCTTTTGCATCAAGCGATAGCAAACTTCTCATAGCCTGATTAGTAACACGCGCATCTAACAGCGTTAGATCAATTTCGTCTGTTTCAGGATTACCACTTTGCTTATCAGCCACAAGGTCGACCTGCGTTGAATCAAGGATACGTTTATAGGCGCTGCGTTGCGCATTGTTCAAATAGCTTAGCTGGGTCAATTCTGCATACGCATCGTTTAATTTCTGCGCTTTTTCAGCACGATTGGCGATGGCCGTTGGATCACCCACCTGGTGTGTAGCGTTAATGGCCTGTTCCAGCTTCTCTTTTTCAGCGTCTGGTAACGTAAGCTTTTTGATACGCTCAAGAGCAGCTTGTTTCTCGCGTGCCAAAACAGCAGGATCGTCATGGGTATTGGACGCTGTATCGCGTGGTGCTGGAGGGATTGAGGGCGCAACATTATCGTGTTGTGCACTTTGCAACGCAGTAAGAATTTCAACAGGTGTCGCAGCGTTCATAATCGCTTTCTGCGCTGTTTCACGTTTTTCTACTGAAAGATAGTGCAAATGGGAAAGAGCATCAAGAGCATGCTGTTGGGCAGTGTGCATATTGGCGGTATTTTCATCTTGCAAAGCACGTAATGCAAGCGTAAGCGCTGCATAATCGTATGATGAAGCATTCAGTGCATCATTAAAAGCTGACAGGCGCTCACTTGCGTTTGGCTGAGAATGTAACAGCGTATTAAGCACTGCATCGTTTGTATGGTGTTTGTTTTGCGCATGGTTTGCAGCACCCATACCATGATCGACAAACGAAAAACTAAAAGGCTCGCTAGACAACTGTTTAGCCTGTTCAAGTGCCTGTGCGTCGGCAAGAATAGCCGCAAGATCAGCACAACTATGTGGCGTTTCTATATTCGCAAACTCATTTCCATCCAAACGCTGAAACAATTGCGTGCGATCCGATTCGCTCAGATGAGCCATCGCATTGATAGCTGTTACAATGCGCGCCTTTTCTTCAAGAAACGCCGTGTCACTTTTTTGTTTCGCAATATCATACGGATCGGTTGATGGCGCTTGCGTCCAAAGATCTTCTTGAGGAATAGTGAAGAGAGGCTTATAATCATGCGGCATGCTCTCACCATACACATCGATGTCTAAGCCATTTCCATTACATGCGAATTTCATAATGCCAGCTGGATTATCTTGATCTGCTAAATCGAGCCCTACCGTTCCTACTTTTGGCTTAAGAGTTGGAATAGCGTGCGTATAAGTATTGCCCGCTTTAGTCACTAATACAAGATCATTATTCGTAGCAAGAAGCGCTTCAAGCTGCTCTTTTGTTACTCCATCATAATTTTGCAGTATAAAGTTTACTAATGCCTGCGTATAATTGAGCTTTGATTTCTTAGTTTGAATGTCGGAAAGTTTATCGTTATCATTTTCGTATTGAAGAGCTTCATCATGAGATGGCCATACACTTGGTAAACTCAATGGTTGAGAGTTCCACTTCACGCTATGGTGCATATTACTGAGCGTATAAATCATCTGCTGCAACTGTGCTTCATCCATTGCGTTAACAGCAGCTTCACTAACGTCTCGTATGCCACACGCTTTATATTCGCTTGGTGTTATTCCTTCAGCTCGTTTCTGCATAAGCAGACTCTTTACCAGTTTTTGCAGTGATGTGCGCACTGTTGCACTGTGTTTTTGCTTCAGAAATGCCGCCATAGGGTATAAGCGCTTTTGGTACCCATCTATATTAAATTCAATTCTATCTTGATAGAGCTGAAAATCGACACTGCCAAGAGAAAGCGATACAGAAGGATCTTTTGTATCACGCGCCTTCAACAATTTAAACTGCTGTTTTATAGCATCGAGTTGCTGCTTATTTCTTGCAAAATCTTCGCTTGATGCGTTAGTAGGATCAAAATCCACTTCAGGTAAGGTTTCCGGCAGCGCTACATCAAAGGTTTTCTTTGGATGTAAGAACTCGCTTGACCATATAAAGCTTACAGAACCATCGCTCCATTGTATTTTGACATTTCCATTGCGTGTAACACTAACAGGGCTTTTATTTCCAGCATGCGCCCTTGCTTCCTGATAAATACCAAGTGAAGCATTTGCCTTATCAAATTCACGCTGAATAGCAACAACATCAGCTGGCGTAAGATGATCAGGCTGATCGACATAAACAGACGGCGCAGTATAGGGCGCCCATCCGGCAATTGCAAGGTTAGAATCTAACTGAATAAGACGCTCGGCAGGTGTCGTGCTGCTTGTATTATCTAAAAAGGTAAATGTGACATCGCCCGTATTACTAACAGCAATATCGTAGTGCGTGCCATCAGATTTTTTCAGGTGTTGCAATACGTCATTTTTCTTGCCACCTGGTGTATTAGCGGCAATAATAGCTTGAACAAGCTGTGTTTTCTCGGTATCAGTAAGCCATTGAACACTCTTAACAATCTGCCGTTCAGGAATACGCGGTGTAAAACGCTTATTCATGGTCTGTTTTTGTGTTACTAAACGCACAGCAATAATAGTATCAATCGAATTATCTTGATACGTAATTGTCGCGCTCCCATCGTCAGCAATCTGTATACCTGCATCACCTGGTTTTATAAAGGTTTCAAATGCAGTGGGCGCATCGGGCGATTGTGTACTATTGGCTTTTTTAATAGCAGCAATAATGTGCTGTTTTTCTGTTGTCGACACGTGAGTTATATCAGCAACTTCAATTGCTTGTGGGCACTGCACGCTTATATGGTCTGTAATACGCGAAGCATACACCGTTTGCGCAGTTGCATAGCGAATTGCACCTGTAGAACGATACATTCCTGAAGCCAACAACAAAGGATGTTTATCGCGCTTTTTCCATGCTTCTTCTGTAAGCTGCGCAACATATGAGAAGCGATAATACCGTTTACCTGCAGTTTCCTGATCTATAAACATTCCTTGCAAGCCACGAGACGCTGTTCCAGCTGAAGCTGCTTGAGGCTTATAGGCGTCCCATTGCTGTGCCGTATCACCTTTATTGTCATAATTATCGCCCTCACCAATAAAATCGTTCCACAACTTTTGCTGTAACTTGGAATCGTTATTTGATACGTAACGTGTCGAAATACCGTTCCATTGCTGAGGATTGTCATAGACGTGCTCACTTGCAACCACATAATGAGGTCTGTCAGCGCATTTCTTGGGCACAGCGCTTGATGATGCTGGTGCAGCAACATGGACTGTTGACGTGCGCGGCGATACGCTTGGTGTTGTTGTACCTGATGCTGTTGCAGCACCCGACAATGTTGTTGGTGGCTTTGTTGTACCTGATGACGGCGTTGTTGTATTGCCGGCAAGCGTATGGGTAGTTCCAGATGATGCTGATGCAACAGCTGCAGCTGGCGCACCATCACACGCACCTTCTTCGTTGCGTTGAAGGGTAATTCCCGTGATTGTTGTTGGGTCTATGCCGTGTGGAACGCCATACCACCATTGTGGACGCCCCGACCAATCGGCAGGATCTTTTTGTACAAAAGGATTATTCGACACAAATTCTATACGAACATACCGTCCAAGCGGATCTTCGTTTTGTTGTTTAATTGCGTCATCAGCCGTTTTGTAATACTTTACGTAAACGTGAAAGTTATCTTTACTGTAATCGGCATTCGTCTTAAAACCATAATAGACCGCATGCCCATCGTTACTTACATAACCATCAGCAAATGCTTGTGATGCAAGCAATCCGCCTCCGCACAGCATTGAACTCGCTAATAAAGCTGCGTATGCTCCTTGCGACAAGGAATTATGTGTATGAACAGTGCGAACATTGTAAGAAGCATGCTTTGGCAACCTTTTGCTCATATTTCGTATCCTATCCGCTACGTCGATATCATACGTCTATCGTATATGTATTTTACGTAGGCTATACATGTATTACGCCTTATGAGAGTGTATTTCGATTGTACGCCACTTTTGTTGATAATCAATATTGTAAATGTATAAGCATACAAGTTCCAAATGAACTGAACCAAAAAACGCATCAAAGCTTCAACAAAACTAAGAAGCACCTGATAAGACACATCAGGTGCTTTACACTTTTTATAATCACTTCTTTTACTATGCGCAGCATTTGTCATCGCCAACTACGCAGCACGCACCAAGGTATACACCACGTGCGGCAAGCTCTCGCACCACGTGCGGCACCACATGCAGCTTCTTCTTGCAACGCGTCCGACAGCACACGCACACACTTCTTGCAGCACGCTAAGAGGCTTGCTTAAGACAAATGCTCCGCGAAATAATATAGCAGATAACGAAATACCCAATATAGCCTACGAGTACCACAGCTAAAATCTGAGCAAGAATACCACCTGCCTGGGAAAGTGAACCAATTTCTACTTTGATAGCAGTAATAAATTGCAAGGCGTGCACCAACGCAAGCGCAGCAGGAACAAAGAAATAGAAGCATACCTGCGCAAACAGCGCGCGGCTTGCCATGCCCGTTGTAGCACCAAGCTGCAGCAGTTTTGTATAATCATGGCGCGTGTCAAGGGCTTGCGTGAGCTGTTGTATTGCAAGCAAACACGCAGCTGCAACCAACAAAATAAGCCCCAGGTATATCGCCATAAACGAGCCAATACCCTTCAAAACACTTCCCATAACAACAACCTGATACAAGTTGACAATAGATATTTTGTTCCACGGTGCTTGAATATTATTTTCCCAGGTGGCCGGATGTTTACTGGTGCCAAGAACATCGCGAATAAAGCTCTGCTGTGCTTCGCGTGATGTATCTTTCAAAAAGCCAATCGCACTACATCCATACAATTGCGAGCTATTATCGATAAAACTATCAGGCACAACAAGGGTTATTGGGTATCCTGTAAAAATTCCTACAAAATCGTTATAGTCCAGCAGCGTCGTAAGTGTTATGTTGTGCCCACCAACCCCAACAGGAATATCGCCGGTAACGTAAGGGGCAAGCGCCTTATAGCTTGGCTCCATCAACGCAAGCAAGGCAACCTGATTATCCGCAAGCGATACGGTAGGCTTTCCTAAGTGCTGGAGCAGGGCATTCACTTCAGAAACTTTCATATACAAAATGTTTGTGTACCCTTTTAATTCGCTGGGGATGGCAGCGCTTTCTGCATCATTATCGTTGCTGCTATCTGCGGGTGTTGAAAAAATGGAAAAACCATGTTCAGACTGATTTTGTGCAGATGCATCGGTGTTATGTGCTGGACGTACCGTAGGAGCTGCCGTTTCACTGTGATGTGCAATGATTTGCTTGAACAGCGTTTTTGCGGCATCCTTAGCATCGCTGTTTTCAAACTCCTTTCCAAGCGTTGAGTAAAACCGAAAACCTGCTGTATACGCAACATAGTCGTTCCAATGGTCAACATGAGTTGATACATAGCGTGCAATATCGTAATCGGCTGCTGAGGTACTATCAGCAGCAAGCGCGCCTTCGCCAGCACTAAGCTTGTCGTTATCTACGGTATCAGCCATTACCATAACGCGCGAAGTATCGATATCTTTTAGCTGCCCGTCGATACTACTTACCACAGCAAAACCAAGTGATAGGCCGCACAAAGCAACAAATACCGTTGCACACACCAGCGTAAGCGATGCCCACGCGCTGTTCACAGATTTTGCAAATTGACGCACAACGTAGCAGTTCAGCCCGCGCAAATAGAGCGGCTTTATCGATTTGGTAATCACCACAATAAAGCCCGAAAGCGAAAAGAAAAAGAGCGCTGTCCCGAGTGTTACAAACAGCGTTGCCTGCGCAAAAACGGAACTATCTGCATGGGTGCTCAGCCAAAATTTCAGCAACGAATACGAGTAGCCAATGCACACCAACGACACCACAAACAGCGCAAACAGCACGTAGGGGTTTCGCAATTTGAAGCGATCGCTAACCAGCGACGACTTGAACAATATCGCTAAGCGAACGCGTGAAATGCACAGCGACGTTATCAGCGATGACACAGCAAAAATTACGCAGAACAGCTCCGTTGTAAACAGCAGCGCTTCCTGTGAAATGCTAAACGTGAACATGTCGGGCGGAAAGTCGAACAGCGAGGAAATGTACGGCGATGTGAACTGCGATACAAGAATGCCCAGGCCCAAGCCAACAATCAGCGACACCACGGCACACAGCACGTTTTCAATAAGAATGATAAGCGCCAGGTGCATTTTTTTCATGCCAAGCAGGATATAAGTTGCAAATTCTCGCCGGCGACGCTTCATAAAAAATAAATTTGACGACACCACCAAAAACATCACAATAACGCCAATCAGAACAGAAAGCGCCTGAATAAACATCTTCATCAGCTGATACATGCGACCCATATCGGGGGAAAGATCGGTGTAAAACCCCTGGCTGAGCAGCGCGTTGAAGCTGTAAAACATCATGATGGAAAGGCTGAGCGTTACAAAATAAATGGAAAAATCGCGCAGGGAGCGCCGCACATTTCCAAAAGCAATTTTAATGAACATCGGCGTCTTCACCCCCAAGGTAGCTTACAACGTCCATGATACTGGCGAAGAATTCTTTGCGGCTTTGAGTGCCGCGCTCCATCTGCGAAAATATAAGGCCGTCTTTGATAAACACCACACGCGATGAATATGATGAGGCAACTGAATCGTGAGTGACCATGATAATGGTTGCTGCTTCCGCCTGGTTAAGCTGCACAAATGCCTCTAGCAGATTGCGCGAATTTTTGGAATCGAGCGCTCCTGTTGGCTCGTCAGCCAAAATAAGAGCAGGACGCATAATAATGGCACGCGCCGCCGCCACGCGCTGGCGCTGACCACCGCTCATTTGCTGGGGAAACTTATGCAACACGTCGCTTATATTAAGGCGCAGCGCAATTTGCGTAACACGCCCTTTAATATCTGACGTGCGGAATTTTGCAATCGTCAGCGGCAATGCAATGTTCTCATAAGCGGTAAGCGACTCAATAAGATTGGCATCTTGGAATATAAATCCCAGTTCATCATGGCGAAAACGCGCGAGTTTTTTGCCTTTCAGCGCATCAACGGGCGTGTTGTTGATGCTAATTGAGCCGGCAGTTGGTTTGTCAATGGTTGAAATGCAGTTCAGTAAGGTTGTTTTACCTGATCCTGAAGGACCCATGATGCTTACGAATTCGCCCTGTTTAACGCGTAAATCAATGCCGTTTAATGCCTTGGTGATGCTTTTGCGTGAACCAAAATATTTTTTCACGTGCGAGCATTCGAGAATACATGGTTCAGAATCGGTGTGCTGGTTATCAGCACGTTCAGTGTCAACCAGTGACATATTTCCTCCTTGATGGTAAGGCGAACACGCGCTATCAAGAGTCGTGAGGCATGGTAGCTAGCTTGTGTTTTACCTAACTTGTGTTTATTGTGCCTAGGTTTATTGTGCCGAAAATATCGAATTTCAACCATTGATTTAGCTAACTAAAACCTTACGTTTTTGTCACATTGCGAACATGCAGCAGTACGAAGATGCAGTGACGCAGTGCAAAGATGCAACGTTGCAAAAGAGGCTTGCGAACGTGTGGCGCTGCTGTTCAGCAACGGAGCAACACTACATTACGTCATGAAGCGCCGAACTAAAGCACAAGCACACGGTAGTTCCCTTCCCTACCTGCGATGATAATCGAACCGACATGTTCATCTTGCGCGCTAACTTGTCAACCAAAAACAATCCAATGCCTGTTGACTTCGCATATGCGCGGCCATTTTCACCTGTAAATGCCTGTTCAAACACACGAGAACAATCGCTTGCAGGAATGCCAATGCCTTCGTCACGTATCGACAGGACGGTTGTTTTCACACCAAAATCATTGGTCTGCTGAGTGGCACTAATGTCGATGTATGAAGCTTCTGCCTGCGGTTTTCTGTATTTGATGGCATTCGAAATAATTTGCTCTATCATAAACTGCACCCATTTCGCATCGCCGCGCACGTTCACGTTCAAATTGCTTAAGCGCGGGTACACTTTCGCAAGAATCATGTGGCGGCTATACCGGTGAATGGCGGCTTTAACAACCTGGTCAAGTTGAATATTTTTGATAATGAAGTCGTTTTCAAGATTGCCGCTGCGCGCATAATACAGTGTTTGGTCAACCAGCTCTTCGATGCGTTTGATTTGTAATCCAAGACGCTGATTCACTGATGCAGTAGCAGAAAAGGAGAAATCGCCTGCTTGTTTACATTCCCCTGCTTGCGCACGTTCTCCAGCTGGCATACAATCCCCTGTTTGCAAAGACATTTCCCCTGCTTGCAGCGGCACGTCGCTGTTGCGTAACAACAATTCACACGCAGCAAGCGGAGTTTTAATTTCGTGCACCCACAGTTCCGTATATTGACGATAATCACCCTGTTCTTGCTTGGTTTTTTCAATTTGAGAAACCATCGCTTGCGTCATCGTTTTCATAAGGGAAAGCACAAAAGCCTGCTCACGCGTGTGTGGACTTGATGTAAGCGTACTGCACAAATACGCCTGCGAACTCAGTGAGCGCGAAAGGTCGCTTAGTTCGCGATAAAAAGAACGAATGCGCAGGTAATCGGCCACAAGCACCAGCACTGTTACCAGTGCAATTACTCCAAGAATCAAAATCAGCACGCCAAGCGCCACGCGGGCAATAAGCATCCCCAGCACCGATAACAGCAGCGCAAAACACAGCAGCAACAGCCATGCTAAGCGATCAATGACGTAGTTTGCAAACGTCATACGGTACTCCTTTGAACCAATACGTGCAGATGAGAAGCGTGCTAACAAACAAGAGTGTTCACTTCGCGCTGAACGAAAGCGTTTGCACATGAAGTGCGCTCGCGTTCAAGCGCCATCACATTGCTGCGTTCCTACATTACCGCATTACCTTATACCAAAACTACGCCGCCATGGTTCCTTGATCCATCATTTCTGCATGCCAACGCTACACCAGACAATAGCCAATACCGCGATGCGTCACAATTGCTCCCTGCGCTCCGATGCGATCGAGTATCTGGCGAACGTGGCTGATATTAACCGTTAGCGTGTTGTCGTCGATGAACTCGTCGGTTTGCCACAGCTCCTCTTGTATGCGCTGACGTGGGACAACAACCCCTGCATTGCGCATCAGTAAGGCAAGAATTTTCATCTCGTTTTTGGTGAGCGTTGCCGTAGAACACGCCGCGTTGCGCTCGGACGTGTTGGCGGCGGATGCCGATGCCAACTCCGAAGCGCCACCGTTCGCAGATGTCAATGCCGAAGTGGCAGAGAGCGCAGTTGGGCTGGTCACGGGCGCGTTTTCATGATGCGAAATAGTGCAGGTACTTAAATTCAACACCAGCGATTTATGACGCAGAATCGATGAAGTACCTGATGAATTGGCATACACGCGATTTAAGACGCGTTCGATACGCGCAAGCAACAACTGCGGATTGTAAGGTTTGGCAACAAAATCATCCGCCCCCATCGTAAGCAACATGAGCTCGTCAAGTTGAGAGTTTCTGCTGGTAACCACAATAATAGGTACGCTCGACTTTTCGCGCAGGGCACGGCAGAGCACCTGCCCATCAACACCAGGAAGCCCTAAGTCAAGCAGCAATAAATGCGGTTGCTGTGCAAAAATTTCATCGAGCGCCGCATCCAAGCTATGCAACGCGCGCACTACATACGCCTGATAACCTTGCGAAACAAGCAAATGCTGCAACTGAAACGCAACTTCTGAATTGTCCTCAACGATGCACAGCTTATACATAACACCACCGTTCAACAGGGAATTTGCCGTTCGCGTACGAAACGTCTTCGCGACCAGCGCATAAAAGTATCGACATACGCACTTATATGTGGGAGTATACAGGTACGAATGATAAACGCGCAAGGTCAAATTCCCCACGGGAACGCAAGCGAGCAGCGCCGTTGGTGGCGGGTTTGGATGCGGAACGCGTGCGAGCAGCGTGGTTGTATGCGCGCGAGCATGGAATAAGCGCGAGCAACATGAACGTTCCCCCAGTTCACCGCATCAATCAGCCATGAGGCATGCCTCAGCAAAAAACGTGAGCCTTGATACGCGCGTTTCACCAGCAAAAGGGATATGCAGTGCTAACGTACGACTTACATAACGCAGGCAAACTGCCCTTATACGAATACTTGTACCACTGTATCCGCCGCGACATTGCGCACGGCGTGCTTCCTGCGCACACGCGCCTTCCCGGAAAGCGCCGTTTAGCTGCGAATTTGGGCGTGAGCGTGAACACGGTGCAGCGCGCGCTTGAGCTGTTGCTTGCGGAAGGCTTCGTCTATTCCTCAGAGCGCAAAGGGTATTTTGTAGAGGCGCTCGATTACCACATAAAGCCTGATATACGCGGGGAACATGACGCACTTGACGCATATGACGCATTGGCTACACGCGACGCACGAGCCGCACGCAACGCAACGAAGCTGACACCTCTGGAAGCGCACACGCACGCGTCATCGCAGGTAGCAGCACAAACAGCGCAACGGGCACAAACAACAGACAAACCGCTCGCAACCGCACTCCACACGCCGCACACAGCCGCGTGTGCACCCGCGCTCCACACACCGCGCGAAACGCCACGCGCAACGACGCACGCACCCGTTCCACACAAGCAGCAACAGCAGCAAAAAACCAGCTTGGAACTGTTCCCCGTAAGCGTTTGGCACAAATGCATGCGCGAGGCGCTTATGCTTCCGAACAATAAATTGCTGCAAGCGCTTCCCTTCAAGGGCCTGCTTGCGCTGCGAGAAGCGCTGGCACGTTCGCTGTATGAAACGCGCGCGCTAAGCGTATCGCCGCACAATATCGTCATCGGCGCGGGCAGCGAATTGCAGTTTGACCAGCTGTTATGGGTTCTTGGAGCAAACACGCGCCTGGTGTTTCAAAAGCCGGGCTACACCAAACTTGCCGCCATTGCGCGCGGGCGCGGCGTGTCGTGGGAAGGTATCGAGGCGCGAGAAAATGCGCTTGACATCGAGCAACTGGAACGCATGCACGCAAACGCGGTGCGCGTAACGCCCGCCAATTTGTTCCCCAGCGGTGCCGTGATGCCCATCAAGGAGAGAATTAAGCTGTTCAACTGGGCAAATAAGCAGCCATCACGCATCATTATCGAAGACGACTACGACAGTGAACTGCGTTACGGCTCAAAACCCTTTGCGCCGCTGTTTGCCGAAGATGTGCGCGGGCGCGTGGTGTACATGAACACGTTCAGCAAAACGCTGGCGCCGTCGTTTCGCATTAGCTATATGATTTTGCCTGATGATTTGCTTAAACGCTACGAATGCTTATTTGCGGAATTTTCCAGCACAGTGTCGAGTTTCGAGCAATATGCTCTGGCGCGCTTCATTGAACAGGGGTTTTTCGAACGCCACGTGTTTCGCCTGCGCAAATACTATCGCAAAGTGTACGAGCAATGGGAATACGCGTTGCATCACTCGGCGTTGGCGAGCGTCATGCGCGTTGAACCGTGTGAAGCAGGAACGCATCTGCTGGTACGCATCCATACAAAACAGCAGGTAGAAAATGCAAAACTGCACGCGCGAAGCTACGGCGTGCCACTTGTTTTTCTGGAAGACTACATGGCAGATGAGCGCGGCGCAAGCTCTGACGCAAACGGATATTGCAACATTGTGATTAACTTTGCAAGCATCCCAACACAAGGGATACAAAATTACATTTCCGCACTTGAGCAGATATTTTTGCACACTACGTAAGGCGCGTGTGTTGCATATGTCGTGCAACGTGCAGCGTGCATGAGGCTTCATTTTAGCGGAATAATACTGGCAATAACGGAATATCATGTAGCATGTAGCGGAACAATACGCAGAAACGAGAACGAAAATACGTGTAGCATCACACGCAAGGTACGAAACATCCACGAAAAGCAAACGAAAAGCAAACGAAAACAAACGCAAAAGCAAACGCAAATTTTTACGTCACCATGCAAATTACCTGCGAAAACGAGCATGGCACGCACTGCAAACAAGCGAACAGCAAACGAAAACAAACGCAAAAGCAAACGTATTCTTTTTCGTTTTTTTTTGGCAAAAATAAAACGCTGAAACTACTTGGGCAGCTTACAGAAAAAGGCTACATCACTAAATTTGGAAATGGACGCGGAACAAGGTATAAGCGTAATGCCTGATGGTAACGCTAGTATGCAAGAACGGGGCGCGAAATAGAAACACCGCGCCTTTTAGCAACCTTATCCCTCATCGCTATGCTGCGTCCAATCGCAATACCGCATTCAATGGAAACATAAAACCAGCTAGGAACGCATCCCATAGTAACGATGCTGTGTATAAGAGCGATACCGTTACACGCACGAGCAACATTGTTCCTGATAGTAACGCTGTACCCATGCGCGGCACTGTGTCCACTGCGTCCAATCGCAACGCTGCGTCTAATAGTAGCGATAATACGCAGCGCAACTGCCTTCGCTGGAAACCATGCACGGACCAACAGGATTTTCCGGCGTGCACAGGCGTCTAAAATGCGGACACTGATTAGGTGCCATAATACCGCGTAACACATCGCCGCAGCGGCACCCGTGCGGATTTTGCGTGGGTTCAACATCAGGATGAAAGCGCTTCAATGCATCGAAAGCCGCGTACTTTTCGCGCAACTTATAGCCCGAACCAGGAATAGGTCCTAGTCCACGCCACGTTGACGTGCAGGTTTCAAACACTTCGTCAATCGCAGCACGCGCAACAGGATTTCCCTCAGGCATAACGCCACGCGCATACGCAATTTCGATAGACGCCGTTTTATCGTGCAGCTGCTTCATGATCATGGCAATGCCTTGCAGCATGTCAACAGGCTCGAACCCTGTAATAACGCCAGGAATGCCGTATTTCTTCGCAAGGAACTGATACGGCTGCGCACCGATGATCGTGCTTACATGACCAGGCAAAATAAGTGCCGACACCTTCAGGCGCGGGTCGGAGATAATCGCTTCAAGCGCGCCGGGCATGTTCTTATGAGCGGCAAATACGCTGAAGTTTTTCAGTTTCATGTCGGCGGCGCGTTTCACGGCCATTGCAACAAGCGGTGTGGTAGTTTCAAAACCAACACCCACGAAAACAATCTGTCTATCAGGATTTTTACGAGCAAGCGTAAGCGCGTCAAGCGGCGAATACACAATGCGAACCGACTTGCCCTTCGCTTGTTCTTTCAACAAACTTGACGTTGAACCAGGTACACGTGTCATATCGCCAAAGGTAGCAATTGTCACTTCTGGTATACGCGCAAGCGCAATAACAGTATCGATGTCTTTATTAGCGGTAACACATACTGGACACCCTGGTCCAGACGCCAAGCGAATACCTTTCGGCATAAGATCACGAATGCCGTTACGCGCGATGGATACGGTATGCGTTCCACATACTTCCATCAGCACAGCCTCAGGTGGCGCATAATAACGAATAATCTCAAGCTCTTTTTTTGCAAGCTGCGGATTCTTAAACTGCGCCAGTTCACTTTCCATCGAAAGTTGCTGAACAGGCTGTATTTTCGGTTCAACCAAAATGCTCATTACAGCGCCACCCCTGACGCACTCATAAGCTCTTCAGTATCAACCACATCGCCCATTTCTTGAATAACTGCCAAAGTTTCACGCGCATACTGCTCATCGACAATCTCGATGGCAAAGCCTGCATGTACTAACACATAATCGCCCTGATGAGCGCTTGGTGTTAAATCAAGCGAAATTTCGCGCGTAGTACCCATAATGGAAACTTGCGCCATGTGATCATCTAGAAGTTCTAGAATCTTTGCTGGAATTGCTAAGCACATAATTAAGCCCCCTCCCGGCGAGTGCAAACGTGCTGCAACTATGTTTGTATTACCACTTCTGTTTACGTAATGCAACAACCGCCTGTCCAAATGAAATACAGCCGTCATTTGGTGGAAGATTTGCATTAAGCGCAACCGTAAGCCCTGCATTATTGAGATATTCAACCAGGTATTCCACCAGAAAGCGATTCATAAACACGCCACCTGATAACGCCACTGTTGAAAGCTGATACACATTTGCTACCATACGTGCAATCAGCACACTTACCTCAAGAAGCGCCGTGTGGAAACGCGTTGCGATAACGGAAAGCTCAACCCCAGCTTCCATATCGTCGAGCAAAGCACGAAATGCAGGAGCAGCATCGATTACCACAACCGAGGTATCCTGCGCGGTTGCTTGCGCTGAAGCGGTATTTTTTACTACTTCCATACGATACCGCTTATCGAAATCAGGTTCAAGGGTACCGCGTGCAGCGTCAAACAAAATAGCTGGCTCGCCCTCATACGAGGGGTGGCAACAAACTCCTGTTATCGCAGCTGCAGCGTCAAAAAGCCGTCCAACTGATGACGTATACGGACAGTTGATGTCTTTCTCTATCATTTCTGCACAAATGCGCGATTGCGCACCCATCGCTTGCACGATGCGCTTGGCTGCTGGATGTTCAAGCAAGTCAAATGCCCACAATACACCATAGGCACAGCGCAGCGGTTCGCGAATGGCCTTGGCGCCACCAGGCAGCGGAACGTACGCGAAGTTGGCAAAGCGCTCGAAGGCCTGCTGTGTTGCTACCAAAATTTCGCCACCCCAAATGCGGCCATCGGTACCGTAGCCTGTACCGTCGTACGCGATGCCGCACACCGCGTGCGTGATGTTGTGTTCTCCCAGTACAGAGGCTATATGCGCGTGGTGATGCTGAACCTCAACAAGCGGAAGCTGGCTTGCGCGGTGTTCATCGCGCGCCCATTTCGAGGGAAGATACTCGGGGTGTTTGTCGCAGGCGAAAGCGGTGGGGTGCATGGAAAATAGCTGTTCATAGCGCGAAGAAGCCGCAAGCCATGAATCGTATGTTGCTGCGTTTTCAACATCTCCAATGTGCTGCGATACGAATGCGCGCGTGCCGCTAACCAATGTGATGGTGTTTTTCTGCTCAGCTCCCAGCGCCAAGAGTGTTTCGTTGGCGTGATGCTCGTGTTTAAGAGAAAGGGGCAGTGGCGCGTACCCGCGTGCGCGGCGGATGAACTGCACGGCGGTGGTTGTTTGCGCTGGTGAATAGGCAGATTGCGCGGGTTCTGGTTCGGGAACAGGCGCAGGCGCGGTGGCGTTGGCGATTGCGGGCTCGGGTTTGGCGGACACGGACGCAGGCGCAGTGGCGTTTGCGGTTGCGGGTTCGGAAACAGGCGCAGTTGACGCACGCGACGCCGTTTCTTCTTCTGCATTGGGAAGCGAAGCAGCTTCCTCCCCTTCATCGGCAATCGATGCCGCAGACCCCGTGGACGCCGCAGACGCAGTGACTGTGGGGGCACATTCAGAGGGTGTGACGTGCGTAAACGATAAAACGCGCACCACCGAATCGTCAATACGAACGCGAATGTCACGATTGTTGCTCACAAACGCATCAGCAATGACTCCAAGTTCGCGCAATGCTTCTTCATCGGTAATAACAAGCGGATTATTGTGCACATTTCCCGACGTCATAACCAACATATCACGCCCCGATACCGCACAAAAATCATGCAGCAGCAAATGGTGAAGTGGTGTTTGCGGAAGCATAACACCCAGTTCAGGCAATGCATCGGCAAGTCCTTGAGCAAATTGCACGTGCGGCTTTTTTTTCAGAAGCACAATAGGGCGCGCCGGCGACAAAAGCACTTTCGCCTCTTCAGCGCTTACGTCGCACACACGCTGAACGCTTTCAAGCGACGGCATCATCACCGCAAATGCTTTCCCCTTGCGATGTTTACGCGCACGCAAAGTTGCAAGAGCACGTGCATTCAACGCATCAACTGCCAAATGAAAGCCACCTAAACCCTTAACAGCTACAATACCGCCCGCAGCAAGCAGCTGCACAGCACGTGCAAGAATAGCGTCGCTTTCTTCGCGCGTTGTTCCCCAACTCCAGGAAACGGATGCACTGGTGGTGGGCTCATGTGCGGAAGATGATGCGGAAGTGACGCGAGGCACTTCATACCAACTGATATGCGGCCCACACTCGAAGCATGCGTTTGGCTGCGCATGAAAGCGCCTGTCAAGAGGGTTTTCGTACTCATACTCGCACGCATCACACAGCGGAAACACCTTCATCGAGGTATTCGGCCTGTCGTAAGGCAGCTTCTCAATAATGGTATAACGCGGCCCGCAATTGGTGCAGTTAATAAAGGGGTAGCGATAGCGCCTGTTCATAGGGTCAAACAACTCACGCGTGCAATCGTCACACGTTGCAAGATCAGGTGAAACAAGTGTCGTTTCACGTGCGTCTTCTTTATCGGAATGACGAATCTCAAAGCTCGTAAAATGCTGAAGCGCACACGGCTCGATAGTAATATGTTGCACCAAAGCCGCAGGTGGCGCTTCATTTGCAATCGCTAGCACGAACGCATCAAGATGCTCAGCACTTCCCTCACAGTGAATCGTCACGCCATCAATCGCGTTCAAAACCCAACCTGTAAGTTGGTAGGTGTGTGCAAGGCGATAAATAAATGGTCGAAAACCGACACCTTGTACCACTCCTGTTACTTTAACGCGCTGTGCCTCGATCATAAAAACCCCACTACATGCCTAGTTTTTGGCTTCATGTTCAAGTGCAGAAGCGGAAACGGGTATGGCAGCTGGAACGTTGGTGGTAGCCTCTTGCGCGAGAACAGGTGCAGGTTCAGATACAACTGCTTGCACGGGAACAGGTGCGGGCGAAGATACGTCGGCAGAACAGGTAACGTCACATACGTTGTCACGTACCATATCAGCGACAACTGCTGATTCAGCGTTGTGCGCTGGCGCGGAAACAGGTACAACTCCAGATGCAGCATCATGTGCCGTATCAGTCGCAGCTCCAACCGCAACCCCAGTCGCAGCATCGGTAGCGTGTTTCACAACATTCTGTTGAATTACTTTTGCAAGCGCACCTAAGGTAACGCCAGAATTATCGGGTAAATGCAGATGCATAACGCGTCGTCCACGTGCAGACAGCGTTACTAAATCGCCCATAGCTTGCGCTTTTGCAAGCTCGCCTAAACTCGGTGCGCCTTCTTTCAGCGGAATATCCTTCAGCTCGTCAGCCGATAAAATAAGGAACACGCCGTTGTTCTGACCACCTTTTTGCAACTGACCTGTTGAATGCAAATAACGTGGCCCTACTTCCAAACACGAAGCAATATCAAAGGTTTGCGCTACAAAAAAACGAATGCTTTCAAGCGCTTCGCGACGTCCTTCACCTGTAAACGGCAAAAACGCGTTCAGCGCAAAGAAATCTCCTTGCTGAATGCTTCCAAACAGCGCTTTTAGAGCTTCAATAACGGATGTTTGCTGCTGAAAGGTAGAACCCATACGCACTTCAACTTCGCCCATATTCCACGGCCCAATATACGAGTCAACAAGGTCGGGGGCAGGAGCACCCTTGTGAAGAATTTCTAACACTTCAGCTTTTGCAGATGCGACATCAGGCTGATCAAACGGACAAATTTTCATAAGGTAACCGCACATAGCAATGGCGTATTCCCACATCACAAAGTGCTCAGCCAAATCTTGTACCGTATCAATGCGAAAAATTGAACGCGGAATATTGGGATCAACATACGACAAGCTCATCTCAAAATTGCATGTTTCATCCCACGAATCGTTTTTTGTTTTATACATCACAACGCAACGATCGCCTGGGTCGCGCGACAACAACAAGGAATCAACCTCGATATTTGGCAAAATTCCCTTGCCTTCTTTACCTAAACTTTCAGCAACAAGTTGCTCGATCCACAAGCCCAACACACGTCCACGCTTTTGTGTAAGCAGAGAAAACTTATTGCGATTTGCCAGATAATTGTCAAAGAGAAACGACGCTAAGCCGATAGCGGGATTATCAATGGAATCTTCGCTGCATGCACGTTCAGCCTGCGCAGCGCGTTCCATCAGTTCCGCAATGTCAATTCCCACAAGCGCAGCAGGCAATAAACCAAAGATTGAAAGTGCAGAATACCGCCCACCAACACTTGGTTCTCCTGGGAAAATAGCAAGCCACCCCTCGCGTTGTGCTTGCGCTTCTAATTCTGAGCCTGGATCGGTAATAGCTACTAAATGCCGCACAATATCTTCTTCAGGCAAAAACTCTTTCAGCGCTTCACGAAATGCCTGCAACATAAGACGCGGCTCGATCGTTCCACCGCTTTTTGACGAGATAATTACCAGCGTAGAGGCAGGTTTAATACTACCCATCACTTCACGCAAGCGCACGGGAGAATCGGAATCGAGCGTACGAAACCGTATGGAGCCAGAATTGGGTTTATTGTATTTGGTGATTGTCATCGATGCCTGTGTAGAACCACCCTGGCCAATAAGCACCACGTCAGTTACGTTACTGCGGCGTGCTTCCTGCGCAAACGCCATAATGCGCTCAAGAGGATACGGTGGATTTGATGCAAGCGTCGTCCAACCCATATATTCCTGCGCGATTGCTTGCGCTTCAGGGGAGAAATTATATACTGTTGCATCTTGAGCATGTATGCGACTTGCAATATGTTCTTTTACGAGAAGCTTGCCCGAAGGATATAACTTCTCCATTTCTACTGAAATCATGTATACGAAATTCCTCTCTAAAGAAAAACGCACGTCATAGCATTACATACCAAGGGCGCGTTTGAGGGCAGACGCTCGACGTCGTGAAACAGGAATAGGCTCATCAAAGCCACGCATGTTTACAAGAAGCGTACCACCTTGCTGCGTGGAAACCGACTCTACATGCGAAACGTTAATTAAATAGCCACGATGCACGCGAAAAAATCCATGTGATTCGTAGCGTTTTTCAAACAGCGTTAAACTCATAGGCGAATAGAAACGCTCGGTTTCAGTTTGAAGCAGCGAATAATCATCTCGTGCCATTACGTAGCGAATACTATCAATGGGAATAAAAATCTTGCCACCATTTTTTTCAACAGCAATGCGCTGTGATTTTTGTGCCGCTATACGCAAATTTACATTATCACGCACGTGAGTAAGCGCCTGAGCAAGACGATCGGTTTCAACAGGTTTTACCAGGTAATCAACGGCTTTCACCTGAAACGCTTCGAGAGCATATTCGCTGTATGCACTTACAAAAACCACCGCAGGCGGGCTGGTAAGGCACTGCAAACCAGCAGCAAATTTCAAACCATTAACCTCTGGCATATTGATATCAAGAAATACCACATCACACGGATATTCCTTCAATTTCTCAATAGCTTCGCTCACACTTGCTGCTTCAGCAACAACCTCAGTATTTCCTTCTTCATCAAGAAGAAACCGCAGTTCAGAGCGCGCAGGTGCCTCGTCATCAACGATCATAGCCTTTAACACACAAAACTCCTTTTAAAGCCTACAAAACGTACACGTAGCACGCAAGGTAGCACTAACAACGTGTTCTCTATTATATAACAAAGCATTGCGCGCTGCTGTGACAGCACTGCAATGAGGAGCGCCGCCATTACACGATGCACTCCTCGTAAACAGACGACGCACTCCTTATGAAAAATACGATGCACGCCTCGCGGAAATACACTACACAACTGAGCCTAAATTGCACAAGCCATAGACGTACGCCTTAAATGCACGCTTAAGCGACTCTTCAGAAATTGCTTCATTAGCTCCATGCATTGTACCTGCCCATTCAGGCAATGCTTCGCCTTCAACTTCCGCACCAAAGCTAACAGCACGTGGGAACTTACGTGCATACGTACCACCTTTAATAGTGAAAGGTTTAGGAGTGTCTTCCAATTCAGCAGCTTTTTTATACGCATCGTTCAGTGCTTTTACATACGGAGAATCAGGGTCGATGCGATAAGGATTTTTATTTTGTTCAAGCGTAAAATGCGCGCCAAATTTCTCGGCAAGCGCTTCAAACGTCTTGCTGATAGCCTCAGCATTCGTTGATGAAGGATAGCGCACGTCAACGTATACTTTAAGCGCATTATCTTCCTTGCGTAATAAGGTTGCACTACTTACCAACGAGCCAAAGCTTTCGTCGCTTGCAGCAATACCAACAGCTGCTCCATCAGTCGACTCGGTAAGTTTTTCAATAAGCTCAAAAAACGCGCTTTCAGCTTTGCTTCCCACTTCATTATCAAGCAAGTAACGCACAAGGATACCCAACGCGTTTACTCCCTGTTCAGGCTGAGATGCATGCGCACTTTTGCCCTGTGCTTGAATGAGGAAGCAACCGCCATCACGCGTAACGCTAATGCCCTCAGCAGCCTCAAATTCTTGCCCTAAATCGAGAATGCGTGCACACGCAGACGCAGGAACGGCATTGCTTGCAACCCCTGCCTCAATGGATTGCACAACGCTCCCTGTTTGCGCAGGTAGTGCAAATGATGCCGATAGAATACCCGCCTCACCGTATGCAACAGGAAACGCAGCATCGGGTGTAAATAAAAACAGCGGATCAGAGAAGCGCTTACGATAATAATCGACATCGCGCATTTTTGTTTCCTCATCACAGCCGAAGATAAAACGAGTGCGGAATGGAAGCGTAGGTGTAAATTCGCGCCAAAATTTCATAGCAAACAACGCCATAACAAGCGGCCCTTTATCGTCAGCAACACCGCGACCAACCAGATAACCTTCCTTGCGCGTCATTTCATACGGAGGGAAATCCCAACCTGAACCAGCAGGCACAACATCAAGATGAGCTATAATTCCTACTTCTTTAGTATGAAAACTATCCTCAGCTTGTGCTCCGTATAAATCAGCATACCCAATATAGCCGTTACAATTGTGCGGCTCCATACCAAACTTATACGCAAGCTTTAGCACATAATCGAGCGCACGAGCAGGACCAGGGCCAAACGGCGCACCTGGCGCTGCTTTGTCAGGCTCAGCATAACTGGGAATAGCGACAAGTGCAGCTACCTCATCAAGCATTGATTCCCAATTTCGATCGATAAATTTACGCAGCTGAAATGCTAATTTACGTTCGTTGATACAAAAATCTGCCATTGTTACTCCTCCACTGTGCTCCTGTAACAGAAAGCACGATCACCCGAATAACCCTTATGTTCTTGCAAAAAGAGAACAAAAACATATACGTTGCAGAAACGTTTTCCCCTTCAGCTCCTACAACCTAACATGTTCCATTGTAATGAAATTGAAAAAATCTGCTACTAAAAAATGTAAAGAAGTAAGTATTGAGCGATAAATGCGGTATGGAGGCGCCGTGTACATGAATGTATGTCATATAAGCTTTTCGTGTCATGTATACCGTATGAAGGCGCCGTATGCATGGGTATATGTCGTTCACGATTCATTGTGCATACAGCCACCGTGCGCAAAGTTCATCACTTTCATACGAGAATGCACTATAATCATCCTGACACCTATCAAAGTTTCTGTAGCACGCGAACATTACGCACGTACACGGTACATACATAGCAGATATACCGCATACATCGTAAGAAAAGGAACAAGCAATGAATCTTGTAGAAGCACTCAATCACGCACATTCTATTCCTCTCCCGTCAATGTTTATCAACAATCCATCGCATTTTATGGGGCAAATTGTACAAAACGAAAATGCACTGTTTGAAATTATTCATGCGATGAAAGTAGGTGCTGAATTACCTGTTCCTGTAAACGAAGCAACACGCGATCTCCTTGATTTATGCGACCGCAACCGAGCAGATTGCGATAGTGTTCCCGAATTTGAACTGCGAAAACTGCTTCCTAAGCGCCTTGAATGGCTTACTGAAAACGATGTCATTGCTGGTGTAGCAAAACTGCAGAACAGACGTAAAGAAACAATTCACAAAGAAACTATCGAACGTAGCCGCTCAGCGGCATCAGGATTTTCACTTGCGCCGATGAAAGGATGTGTGCTTGGTATCGACATTGAAACAAGCTCACTTCGCCCTGAACGCGGCTACATTCTTAATGTGGGTTGGGAGCTTATGGAACTAACGCCCACCGCTACACCCTTTGATGGTTGTACCGAATTTTGTAACTTGCCAGCATGCTATCGCAATCGTCCTGTGCCATTATCACATATCCACCATATTACGTGGCAAAATCTTAATGGTACACTTCCATTTCGCGAAAATACTGCGCTTCACAAAACCTTGCTTTCGCTGTTCAAGAAATATCCCGTATTAGCGCACAATGCTGCTTTTGAAGATTCGTGGTTTTCTCTTCATTTACCAGGGTATTTAGAAGAGCGTCTTAAGGGCAAGATTATCATCATTGATACGCGTGATATATGCCGTGCACTCGATTCAGAAGTAGCGCGTATGTCGTATCGCGATAAGCCAGCAGCACTTGAAAATTGGGCGCGCAGACGTGGCGTGCTTGCTGAACATGAAAATGAAGTGCACCAAGGATTAGACGATACCGATTTAATGCTGCGGTGCGTTCAGGCACAATTAGCAGTGTGCGACCTTTTCAAAGAAAAATAACGTGTTCCTACCTATACACGCACACGCTGATAGGTTATAATTGCAATTCGATCGTGCCCGAGTGGCGAAATGGCAGACGCGGCGGTCTCAAAAACCGTTGAGGAAACTCGTGCGAGTTCGACTCTCGCCTCGGGCACCACTTTTATGCTGATATAAGTGATGTACAGCTCTTATGAACTGCACATCTCCCTTACATCACTATCTATTCAATGCTAAATTCTTTTCTTCCTTCATAAATGGCAACCGCTTCATCAACAGAAGCATCCGCAAGGGTAAGAGCGCTAATTGCTTTCGTTAAACGCACGGCTTCATCAAGTGATCGCTGGTGAATATTACGTCCCGTAGCATTGCCAAGCGCATGTCCCACATGAATTTGATCATGCAGCTGCTCCAAAAAACTGCGCGCATCAACAGTAGAACCGCCAGCACAAACAAGCCCACATCTACCTGCTGCTTCTGATGCAATGGCTAAAGCACGAGCACTTGCATGAGCATCACCGTCCACTTTAGGTGGGTTTACTTTCACAAAATCGGCGCCTAAGCACAGCGCAACACCTGCTGCACCTGCAATAAGCGCTGGATCTTTTTCTGCTTTTACAGCTGCGCCACGTGGATAAACCCAGAGCACTACCAGCAAACCCTCGGCATGAGCGCGCGCAATAAGAGCGCCTGCCTCAGAGAGCATACTTGCTTCATAATCACTGCCCAAATATACCGTATAACCAAGCCCTACCACATTTACGCCAGCATCGCGCATAAGTAAAATGTCATCTAAATCGTAGAGCATGCCTGAATAAGGATCGCTTTGTGCTGTTTTTACTAAATTGGTCTTTGAATTCATCTTAACGAGATAATTCAATTGAGGATAGCTCGCAGCATAATGCGCAATAAGTCCACGCTGACCTGCAAGAACTCCACAACATCCCTGTGAAGCAATGCGAAAAAAATGCTCGGGATTATTATCGGCTGGATCAATACCTTCACCATAAAAATCGGCATTCAAATGTTCAACCTTTTGATCGCATGCAAAAAGCATCAAACGACCTGTTGAACGCGTTGCAGCAAGATAATTGCTGATATACGTTTCACGTACATCAGCAGGTACATCCATCGGCACGCGAACGTCATTTCGAGAAATTGACAGCATAGTTACTCCTTTGTTGATATGCTACGTGGGCTTATAAAGCTCGATATGCGCAGGTACACGCATACTAAAAGCACAACGGTATACAGCACAAACGTTTAAGCGTATAGCTGTATTGTAACGAAAAGACATGCACTCTGGAGCAATGCACCGTATTATGGCAAAAACGAACACGCAAGCGGTATTGCGGGCAATACGGCTCGAGTACATGCCCCGTGTGTCGCTTGTGCGGTGGTATGCATAAACACACGCGCGGTAGCGTACGCCTGCACCCGTACGATTGAGGTTCAGCGTACCTATAAGCGTAGAGGTAAACGCACAATTGTAGCTGTTATATCACGCATCTAAAACCATGAGCGCTCATGCAGCACATACGTTTGCTGAAACGCATCTGGTTTACGCAAGCAATAAACAATACCTTCAACAATACTAATAAGCCACATTACACAACTTGCAATACCAAATGTTACAATTCCACCAATAACGCTGATAGCAAGCATAATAAACCCTGTTTGATAATAACCTAAATAGAACTTATGAATGCCAAATATACCAAGGAAAAATGCATATAAAGCTGCTGCGTATTTTGTTTTACGCGGACGATACGTAGCGGCATCAAAATGATTATTCATGATCATGGGAGTGGCTTTCCTGCGTTTTGTGGGTGGCGGTGGTGTCGTGCGTTGCAGACGCATGCGACGTAAAACGACCGAGCGCACTTACAATTTGCTTCTGGAATATAATTCCTACCACCGCAATAATAACCACAACAGCAACGATAATAACTGCCTCAACGATATTCCCGTTCACAAAACCAGCCGTTGCATACGTTGATGCAACAATTCCAGGTGTGCGCGCGAGCGTCGTGATAACCAAAAAAGGCACCAGCTTCATACGCGTGAGTGGCAACAGATAGGTAAATGCGTCTTTTGGCATGCCAGGCAGGAAAAATAAAATGAATACAATCACTTCAAATTTATTGCTTTCCTCAAACTTCTGTATTTGGTTCATATATTTTTCTGGAACCATTTTTTGAACGAAAGGCGCGCCCAATTTATGCACCATGATATACACAATCGCAGACGAAAGTGCTGCGCCTACCACAATAATCAACGCGCCAAGCGCGGGTCCATACATCAGTCCAGCCGCTACTTGCACTACTTCACCAGGAATAAATGCCACAATTACTTGCAGCAGCTGCAAACCAAGTAAGCACAACACACCCCACGAACCTGCTTGCTGCACTCTATCGACAAGCCTATTAACGCCACCCTCTGAAAACAAATCCATAATTTGAGGCCACAGCGCAATAACGCACGCTACACCAACGCACCCAATCCCAATAAGAATTAAAAACTTGATGATTTCATCTTTTTGAAGACGCGGGCGTGATGATCCTTGTACAGAAGCGGCAGATGGGGTTGGTGTTTCTTGGGAACGTGACGATGCGCGCGCGGTGCTGGTAGCATTAGTGCTGGTACTATCAGACTGTTTATGAGACATAATATTCCTTACGTGCGAAACGAGCAGTACAATTCACTCTATATTAGTCGCGTGATGCTTTCTCGTACTCTTCCTTAAATGCTGCAAACATACCTTTTGCACGTTTAAGCTGCTGTTGTGTTGCCTGCGCACCCTTATACGCTGCTTTAGTAGCTTCACGCGCAACGGTTTTAGTAGCGTCTTGTAACGGCGGCGTAATATCTTTGACGTTTTGAACGACACGCTGTTGTACTTTACCGACACCTGTACCAAGCGCAACAGCTGCTCCACCTGCTTCTTCAAGCTGTTCTGCAGCATCGTCAATCATAATAGCGCCCAATAATTCAGTATCTGAACTGCCATTTTGCGTAAGCGATTGATTTGATGCCGCGCTATCACGCAAGCGAGCGCCTTTGCCAAAACGAAAGCCAACAAGTAAGTTTGCAGGAATCGTGCGTGTTCCAATCAGTGCGTCTGTGCCAGCTCCTTGTGTAGCAACTACCTGTATAACGCTCCCTGTATTTACACTGAACAGCACATCACCCACGCTGCCAATATGCTGGCCGTTACGCGTAATAAGCGGCATACCTTCCCAAAGTACACATTTTTCATAATCGAACAGCACTGCATCGTCTTCGCACACATCACCAGATGGAGGAGCTTGTTTGAGTGCCTTTTTACCCCAACGCAATCTGTCGGAAGAAAGTTTTATACGCCCGTCTTCAATAGAAAACGCATCGCGCCATACAAAAATATCGCTACGGTGCACCATAAATGCAAGATCAGGACGTCGCACTAACAATCCCATAACCAGAGGTTTTTCTGGATGAAATACGCACATATGCACTTTACCAACACGATGTTCGCGCCCCTGTTTGTCACAATAAAACACACGCTTCCCTTTAAGAAAGCGTGTTGATAGTTGCTCTACATTATGTTCAAAAACAGAAGATACCATAACCCGATATAAGTCCTTACGTTTAACGCAGTGCAGTATATAGAATCATTTTTCTAGCTACACGTATAGGTAAACCCGTGTGCTTATTGTTCGCTTGATTCGTCACGTTCAGCGCTGGTGTAGTGTTCTACATTTTGTGCAGGAGTGCATGTTGATTCTTCTGCGTTGCGAATTACCTGATCGGAAATGCGCTGACGTGCAGCTTCAATCTTTTCGCGCAGCTCGTCGTTTGCATCATCAAACGATGCAGGAGCACCCGTTACGCGCGATGTAACTGCGCTATATGCCTGCTGTCCTTTTTCGCGAGCAGTTTCAGCAAATTGCGCTCCCCGTTCACGAGCGTTCTCGGCAAACTGCTGCCCCCGTTCACGAGCGGTTTCTGCAAACTTCTGACCTTTTTCAGACATATCATGAAGCAGGCTGTCACCACGAGAAACTGCCGTTTGAAATGCATCATGCACGCCCGCAGGAGCTGATGATGTCCAATCTTTCGCTTCTCCCCATACAGCATTTACTTTTTCGCACACCAATTCGCGCGATTCTTTACCAGTGCGAGGCGCATACAGCAAAGCAATTGCACCGCCCACTAAACCACCGAGGATAAATGCTCCCAGCTTTTTCATGGTGTCCTCCTTCTTGTGTGTACATTTGTATTACTTTATTATACCTGTGATAAGCACACGCTACGCTACCATCATATGAAACTTGCAAAAATGTAAGATTGGCGGCACCCATGAAGGAACCCCATAGAGGAAGCCCCCAAGAATCAGGCAGGAATCAGGCTTGCTTTAATGCTGCCGGCGCTTGCTATGAATACTATCGTATGTGCTATGAATGCTGCCTTACGAACATTGTTTCAAAACTTTATTCAAGAATGCCGTTTGTGTGCGCAAAGCCCGTAACAATACAAGGTCATCGTAAAACATAACACGAATAAGCGCGCTCGTGTGTTCATCGTTATTCCATGTGGTACACCCTACAAGGCGCAATGCTGATGAGGCACAATACGCATACGCGCATTGTAAAAGTTGTTCGTGAATAATGAGATGCTCGAGTACGTGAGGCACCGATGTTCCTTGAATAACCTGTCCAAATACGCGCGCACCCCCGCTAAAACAAGCATGATTGGCAAGCTGAGGATATTGCTGCAAAATATACTGCGCACACGCAGACGATACCGTTTTTGGAAACGCATTACCTATACTTACACAAATATGGGCTTCACGCGGAAAAATATCAATACTGTTAATACGCAATGCCATGCGTTACTCTTTCGGCGCAGGTACGTGAATAGGCCGCTCGAACACGCTTACTGGTGCTTTTTTCTGGCTGATAATATCGTCCATAATATCAGGATGCAGCATATCATCAATATCGTCGCGCAATGTTGATACCGGCGAAAACGTTGCACCATCTAAAATAACAAGCTGCGTGCGATTGTGCCTGAACATATAGCGTCCGCTTCCTTGAAATTTCCCAAATGAGAATGTGAGTGTTTTAGCAACTGGATCAATCTTATAATCGTACGGTAACTTCTTGGTAAGCAAGATTTTATCGTTAGTAAAGAAAACGGATACTGATGAGCCTTGTACCACCCATTCACCCTGAATATCTTGAACATCGTTGAATCGCCACCAACGATTCCATGCAAATATACCGCTGATAAGCGTAACAAGAACCAGCACCACAAGCGAACCTGTGATAATAAACCGAGCGCCATGGAGCGTGTCGTTTGCTCGTGGGCGCACGTTTGAGCGCGCGTGTGAACGGCTAGCTGCATGCGAGCGTGTGGACAATCGCGAAGTTGTACGCGAGTGCACGGATGTGTGCGAGTTAGTACGTAGGTGCGATGTACGTGCTGGTTGGGTTTGGGCTGCTGGTGCAGACCCCTCAGCTGATTGCATTGCTCGCGTTGCACGACTTCTATAGTTTGTGCGCGCTGATGACGCTTCTGTTTGCTGTGCTGATGCCAATCGCGCTGCAAAACGCACCTGCTCGGTTGTGTTATGTGAACGGTGTACGTATGCATTCGCTGTTGCATGCACAGCATGACGCACAGCCTGTGATGAAGTATTATCACGTGCAGCATCGCCTTTCACCAGCGAAAACTGAGGCATGTGCGGTTTAATATCCTGAGGTGCAGAGAATGCAGAATGCTCACTATTCTGCTGCGCAGCCACGGGTGCGGTGGGTTTACTGTTGTGCGGAACAGCGGTGGGTGTGGCATGCTTACTCTCTTGAGACACAGATGGCGCATGCGCCGTATCGGTACGCGTATCAATACGCGGCACTCTCGAGCTATCAAGCTTGCGTAAGTTTGCTGTTTCGTGCTGCAAACTACTAATGGACTCGCTCCAATGTTCGCTGCGTGCACTACGCTCATACGGAATAGAAGCTTGCTTTACAGCGTGTTCTTGCTGAATACGTTCATGTATTGCAGAATGTGCAGAATCGGCATGCTCATCAGCAAAAATTGCAGGAACACGTGGTAGCGCACCGGTAGTAGAAACACGACAAACAGCAGGTACGCCAGCCAAACGCGATGCATCAGGCACAGTATCAGCACGCGACACATCGGGAACGGGAGGCTGCACAACAGGAATATCGTTCTGTATGTCATGAAACACTCGTGCATGCTTCATACGAACAGCAGGCACAGTGCATGGTATTTCGAAAGCTTCGTTATCGTGCGCATCCGAACTAAACGATCCACTGGTATGTCGCGGTGCCGTCACGCTAACAAACACCTCTAAGCAGGTTCAATAACATCGGTACCCATATAAGGAACCAGCACATCAGGAACGCGAACAGAGCCGTCTTCCATCTGATAGTTCTCCAAAATTGCAGCCATCGTGCGCCCAACTGCCAAGCCTGAACCATTCAGCGTATGCACTAAACGGGTGCCTTTGAACTGCTCGGGGTCGCGATAACGAATGTTCATGCGGCGCGCTTGAAAGTCTTCGCAATTCGAGCATGACGAAATTTCCTTGTAGCCGTTATACGAAGGCAAATACACTTCAACATCATAAGTTTTTGCAGCTGAAAAGCCAATATCACCCGTGCAAAGCGTAATAACGCGATACGGTAAACCAAACAACTGCAAGATATTTTCTGCATCGTTTGTCATAAGCTCAAGCTCGTTATAGCTTTCCTCTGGTTTTGCATATTTGACCATTTCAACCTTGTCAAACTGATGAAGGCGAATAAGACCACGGGTATCACGACCTGCGCTTCCTGCTTCTTCTCGGAAACACGGCGTAAACGCGCAATAGCGCAGTGGCAAATCGGCAGCTTCCAGAATTTCGCCTGCATGAATATTAGTTAACTGCACTTCCGCCGTTGGAATAAGATACAAACCCTCACGCGTTTTAAACATGTCTTCTTCAAATTTTGGCAACTGACCTGTACCTGTCATGGTTTGCGCATTTGCCATAGCAGGACACCACCACTCTTTATAACCGCGGGTGGTGTGCGTATCAGCCATAAAATTGATAATGGAACGCTCGAGGCGCGCTCCCAATCCACCCAACAACACAAAGCGGCTTTCTGCCAGCTTTGCTCCGCGCTCAGAATCGAGAATACCCAGATTAGCACCCAAATCCCAATGCGCGAGCGGCTCAAAATTAAATTCACGGGGTGTTCCCCAACGACGCACTTCTGGATTGTCGTTTTCATCTTTGCCAACAGGAGTTTCAGCACAAGGCATATTCGGCGTTTTCAACAACAATTCATGCAAACGCGTATCTATTGCTTCACGCTTGGCAGAAATCTCTGAAAGTTGATCGTTAATAGCGCGAACATCCGCCTTTGCTTGCTCGGCTTCTTCCTGTTTACCTGCGGCAATAAGAGCGCCAATTTCCTTTGAACGTGCGTTACGCGATGCTTGAAGTGCTTCTTCTGATGAAATGCTTTCACGACGAGTAGCATCAAGGTCGGCAAATAACTGCGCGTCCCACTCAGCATTTCGGTTGTGCATAGCCTGCGCAACTTCTTCTTGATGGTCGCGGACAAAGCGTAAATCAAGCATAATAGCGCTCCTCAAACTCTTAGCGTTGATAAGCATAAAGGAATACATGTAGTGCAAGTATAGCGCAGTTTTTCTCCTTTCGGACGATGTCGTTGTACCTTAAACGAAATGCACATGCTCAACGAGAACGGGTGTGTGCAGTGCTTGCAACGGTGCTGGCTTGCGGGCTTACGGGTGAGCGTGGCGGAGCGGGAACGCACGAGAGCAGCGCGGGCTGCTGCCTGAAGCGTTTGAAAAAGTGCTCACTGGCGGGAACGCACGAGAGTTGGCGCGGGCGTTGGCGCGATTGTGGGAACAGGAACACACGAGAACAGCTCTATACGTTCCCAAAAATTATGATAATATGCAATGTATCTCAGATTTTCATAAACTTTGTGCGTACTTGTTGCTGTGGCTTACGTTCTCGCGGCGTGCGCGGTACTGGCAAACACGCAACACGAACAAACCTAAGGTCAAGGAGCTATCGATGGATTTCGCTGCGATATATCACTTCTTATTTGAGCAGTACGCAGGAATTGGCGTGCTTGTTGCAGCAGGACTTATTATCAGCATCGTTGCCGCTATGATTATGGAAGTGAAAACGCGCAAAACTTTCGTTGATCGCGGTGAAGAGCCCGAAAACGCCTGGGAAGCGAACAGCGATGCAAATGACGCTTCAAACGGTGCATCAAGCAGCACGTCAAACGGCACTTCTTCGTCAGATGAGGGCGCGAAATAACTTCGCGTAATATTCGTCCAGTTTCCGATGTAAGAAATACATTCCCAGAAGTAGAAGAAACGGTTCTAAACTCCAACACATCCGTATTTCTCACAAAAAACAATTATGGAGCTATGGCTCTCATGAGTGTCAAACAATACTCTATTCTAAACGACGATATCGAAAAAAACTTGATGAAGCGGATATTTATGCCGCAAGCACTTCTACGCGTCTTTCTAAGGCAGACGTCTTTGACAACGTTTTGCGCACTATCGCGGACGCACAAGCGCTTGAAACAGTGCCACCAGCAGCACCGAAAACGCAATAATTACCAGCAACTGTGACGGTATAAACAGGTTCGTGAAATTGCTGTTTACCCAGGTAGCACACGCGGCACTTATAGCAAGCACGATTCCTGAGCCAAACGTTCCCACAACATCAACCAAGCGTTTATCCGCCATCGCGAACAGCGATTGCAACACGCACGCAAGCAGCAAGCCCGCAAGCAGAATGTATGTTTGCGCATTGCAGAGTAACTGCATAAGATTGCTTCCCACATCAAGAGCAAAAAAACTACCGTGACTGATAATGTCCCACGCATACACGTTTTGTGCTCCGAGCGATGCAAAAATAAACAGCCATATGCATGAATATACCGAACTTATGAGCGCTTGCAGAGGTTTCAGCACACAGCCTGCACCCAAAAACGCCAACGGAGCGCCGCCGAAAGCGCTTAATACAATAGCTGACGTGGTGAAATTCGTTGCTGCCGTACGATTTTTTCCCAATGATGAGTACCACGCAAGCGTAAGCGCAACCAGTACAATACCAAGCCATGGCACGTTGCTTAAAATGAACGCAATTGAAAGTGCCATGAATCCCACAACGGCTCCCAAAGGCGGAAACACAGCGCCAAGAACGGCTCCGCACATTGCTGCAATCATAGGAAATGCAAAATACGGCACACTAAAAGCATAGGGAATGTTCATCGTTGCAAGATACAGTAAAAATGCGCTTCCACATGCACTTACGACGCGAGCGGCACACGACACCACGCGCGGAGAAATAAGCTTGTTCATAGCCTTGAGCCTTTCACGACATCGAGAAAACGAAAACAGCCCATGCGGGGAACATGTCGCGCCACCAGCACCACCGGCACCACCAGCACCTCGTGAGCCGCGCGTGCCTACGCCCGCACTCCGAGCGCCTCTGCCTGATTGTGGCAATTCTTCCTGCAAACGGCGTTCATGAGCAGCTTGTTGCTGTTCAAGCAACAACGTATCATTTGCTTCTACACGCGCAGCGGCACGCTCAAGAATATCCCAACCAGCTGATTTTACGCCTTGCGCAACACCATATGCGCGCGAATGCGGCGCTGGCTGTTCCTGATTGCCCTTTTTTGAAAAGAAACCCGTAAGAAGCGACCATATATGCTTGTGACCTGCTCCATTATGTTTGCTTGATGTGCTCCCAGCACCAGCACCAGCGCCCTCATCGGCGCTACCATCAGCACCAACGCTATTCGCATGATCAAGCGCATGGCGTACGCACAACTCCAGATCTTCAGCACCGCAAGCCGCATCCCCTAAAAACCGATCCATCTCTTCAGCAAAATCGTCAATGCTGGCATAGCGGTTGTCAGGGTTTGGATCAAGTGCATACAGCAATACATCGTCAATTTCGGGAGCAATCTCTTCCCAACAGGCAGATGGTAAGGCAATACGCGCTGTTGAAAGGATATGTTGTGCTTCTTCTAACGTAGATGCTTTGAACGGATTTTCCTGCGCAATTAAGCAATACGTCAAAGACGCCAGTGCCCATTCATCGGTTCGAACGTCCAAATGCTGGCGCGTAATTTGTTCGAGCGGCATATATCCAATAGTACCACCTGCGGTTTGCCCACGCCCCGCTGCATCCAACAAGGTTGCTAGACCAAAATCGGTTACTTTCACTTTTCCATCGGGCGTAATAAGAATGTTGTCGGGTTTAATATCTAAATGCAAGACCGATGCGCGATGCGCGACACTCAGCGCTGCAGCAATACCATCAAAAAGCGCCGTCAATGCATCGAGCGTAATATTGTGAGCATAACGCTCCATTAACTGCGTAAGCGTAATGCCTTCAATATATTCCATGATCAAATACGCATAGGAATCACAAATCGCTACATCATAAATAGTAACAATATGCTCGTCTTTAAGAAGAGCTGCTGTACGCGCTTCATCAATACCAGGAATATGCGAAAGCGCATGAAATTCTTGTGAAGCAGCATCATCAAGGGCAGAGCGCTGGGCGTCAATACTGGTAAGAAGAATTTTTTTGAGCGCAACTTTACGCTGAATGCGCGGATCCCACGCCAATAACACCTCGCCAAAACCGCCCGATCCAAGCGTAGCAAGAACACGATACCGATTAAGAATGAGAGGTGCATCAGCCACAATAGCTCCTTACTTCTGAGCGTAAGCTGTGCGTGGAACGATACGTAGAAATGAAGCTAACGGCACCAAAAGCAATGGTGCGGGTGAAAGGACTTGAACCTTCATGAAGTTGCCTTCATACGGACCTGAACCGTACGCGTCTGCCAATTTCGCCACACCCGCAAGTAATACCTATGTTGTGCGCACGTGATACCAGCGCAACAACGCGTTTGAATGATACCTGACATGAGCAAAAAACGCAAGCCGCTGTGTGATTATTGCCAGATTCGTTGAAGAAACTGTGCACGTGTTGTTCCTGCAAAAAAGAACTGCCACGAATGGCGCAACCGGTAGCGTGACTGATGAAGAACACCTGCGGGCTTAGGCGCGGGTGTGCATGCACGTTCTTGGTGCCAGCGTTCCCATTGGCACGCGCCACGCGCCGCTCACGTTCCCATTGGCTAGCCGCACGCGCCACGCGCCGCTTACGTTCCCATTCGCACACTATTCACATTCCCGATGCGCATCTACCAGCAATTTCAGCACAAAAAACTGCTTATTGTAATGAAACTGTAATATAAGGGTTATTATATGAATATTCGTGTGCGTATTTAAGCGCCTTTGCAACCGTTTAGGCGCACGCGCACGCCACCCATGCTTTTCAACGAAAGGAGCAGGTATGACACACATAATTCGCAGGAAATTTCTTTTGGGAATAAGCGCGCTGTGCGTAGCGCTGCTAAGCGCATCACTGTTGGGAGGATGTGGATCGCCTGCTCAAAAAGCACCCGAGCCCGCCCAGAAAGAAAAGGCTGCTCAAACGCGCACCATTACCGACTCGTATGGCAGAAGCGTTACCATTCCCGCGCAAGTAAAAACAGCAGCAACCGTGGGATGTGCCGCGCGCTACGTCGTTTATGCAGGTGGCATGGATAAACTTGTTGCGTGCACTGAAAAAGAAAAGAAGCCCGGCCCAAACCGTCCGTATGCGATGGCGTACAAAGACAAGTTCGACAAGCTTCCCATAACCAGCAACGGCAATCATCGTATGGATACCGCTGTTGACACCGAAAAAATGCTTGGCTTGCACCCCGATGTTATTCTTTCAAGCCGCACGAAACCCGAATGCGACAAATTGCAAGAGCAGCTGAAAATACCTGTTGTAGGCGTTGATTCAAACAGCGAAATTTTTGGTGAAGGCGTTAGCAAGTCAATCACAATTGTGGGCGAGGTGCTGGGATGTTCCGAGCACGCTAAAAAAGTAACCACCGCAATTGCAAACTGGAAAGCCGATTTGGACAAACGCACGAAAGACATTCCCGATGCCGAACGTCCAAAAGCCTATGTTGGAGCAGTAAATTACCGAGGTGCAAAATCGATTACGGGAACGTGTGCGCATTATCCCGTGTTTGAAGCAATTCATGCACGCAATGTTGCCGATGAGTCGGGTCAAAAGTCGGAATTTGACACCACGTTCGAGCAGATTGGTACCTGGAACCCCGATGTTATGTTCCTTAACCAGGCGAACATGAACCTGATGCAGAAAGATTACAACGACCACAAGGCGTTTTTCGACAAGCTGAAAGTGTTCAAGGAAGGCAAAATTTACACGCAGCCTTTCTTTAACTTTAACGGCACGAATGTTGAAATGGCTATTTGCGATACGTTCTTCTGCGGAAAAGTGATGTATCCGAAGCAATTTGCCGACATGGATATGCCCAAGAAATACGACGAAATTTTTACGACGCTCTTAGGAAAAGCCTATTACGCCGACTTGAAGGCGCAGGGCTTCGACTTTACCACCATTACGTTTAAGTAGCGCGTATGAAACTGATAAGGCACACGCCACGCAATAATGCACGCTGTAAGCCGCGCTACAATGCAGCGTACGCAAAAATTGTGCGAAAAAGGCGCATCACCTGCGTTATTAGCGCAATTATCATGGTGATACTTGCCGGTATCTCCTTGGGCTGTGGGTCGTCGGGTTTGGATGTGCCCACCGTGTTGGCAGCGCTTACGTTTCAGGCTCCGGAATATGCTCAAACGGTTGTATGGAGCCTTCGTATGCCGCACGTGTTATGCGCTATCATCGGCGGTATTACGCTGGCGGCGGCGGGCTGTGCCTATCAAAGTTCTCTGCGCAATCCGCTTGCTTCGGCAAGCACGCTTGGCATTGCGCAGGGAGCAGCTTTTGGCGCTTCCATTGCCATTATTGTGCTGGGAGCAGGTAATACGTCTACGCACGACGGGGTAACGTTCACGAACCCCTACGTTACAGCGCTGTGCGCGTTTATTGGCGCGTCGCTGTCGAGCGTGGTAATTTACGTGCTGTCGCGCGTGCGCGAACTGACCGCGGAAAGCGTGGTGCTGTGCGGCGTGGCGCTATCGGCGCTGTTCGCAGGCTCAACGGCGCTGGTGCAATACTTCGCCGACGACACGCAAGTGGCCGCTGTTGTGTTCTGGATGTTCGGCAGTTTACGGCGCGTTTCGTATAATGAAGTGGCCCTCATGGGCGTTATTGCCGTTATTTGCTGCATTTTTTTCTTCTTTCAGCGCTGGAAATGCAATGCACTTGAAGCAGGAGAAGGGTGCGCTCATGCGCTCGGCATCAACGTAGGGCGAACGCGAATTGCGCTGCTGATTATGGCGTCGCTGGGATCGTCAATTATCATCGCGTTTTGCGGCACCATTAACTTCATCGGCCTGGTGGCACCCCATATTATGCGGCGCATTATCGGCAGCGATTACCGCAGCTTGTTCGTGTGCTCGGCCCTGGTTGGCGCGTGTTTGCTGCAAATAAGCGACCTCATTGCCGCTAACACCATCCCCTCGGTTGTACTGCCTATCAGCTCGATTACCTCGTTTATTGGAGCTCCGCTGTTTATATTCCTGCTGTTGAAACGCTCGAAGCGCTAAAGAGGTACAGCCATGGATACTTTGGAGAACGCACGCATGAAGAACGGCACGAACGCAAGGAGTGAGATGGCGACGGGTTCATCATACAATGCGGCAACGGGTGTGCCGAGCGAGCCACAAGCGCAAAAATCCTGTTCAGATACAACTACCCACACGAAAAAAATCATCGCACCGTGCGAAGGCGCGCCCGCGTTCTTCGTCAACAATGTGAGCTTTTCATACAACGCCGGCCAGCGCATTTTGCATAACATAAGCCTCACAATACAGCCTGGCATGTTTAGCGCAGTGCTAGGCATGAACGGATCGGGCAAATCGACGTTCATGAACTGCCTCATGCACACGCTCTCACCGCAACACGGCAGCGTGAGCATTCTTGGCCACGAAATCAAGCAGCTGTCGCGGCTGGCGCGAGCGCAGCTGTTAACGCTGGTGGAGCAACGCACGCAGGCAAACGCCACTACGGTCTACGATGCGCTGCTGCTGGGGCGCTTGCCCTACCTTACGTTTCAGCCCAGTGAGCACGATTACGCAGTTGTGGAGCGCATTATCGAACGCTTGTCGCTGGGAGCATATCAAACGCGCCTGCTGAACGAGCTGTCGGGTGGCGAATTTCAAAAAGTGGCAATTGCACGTGCGCTGGTGCAAGAAACCGACGTGCTGTTGCTGGACGAGCCCACCAACAATCTAGACATTACCAATCAAATAGAAGTTATGAAACTGGTGTGTGAACAGGTAAAACAAATGGGCTCAAGCGCGCTTGCTATCATGCACGACATCAACTTGGCGCTGCGCTATTGCAATCATTTTGTGGTTATGAAATCGGGTACAATATATGCATGCGGCGGCAGCGACATTATTACTGAACAGCTGGTATATGATGTGTACGGCATTCATGCTGACATTGTGCATCATAAGGGCTATGCGGTAATAATGCCTGATGAATAGTGCGTAATGGCGCAAGACGCAGGGCTTGTGCTGCATGGTGCGTGACGAATGGCGCGGAGCAGCATCGGAAGGAATGCGAGGCATACGGCTTGCACCAAACGCGCAGCACATAGCAGGTGATTGGCACGCGCCACAGAATGCCCTATACATACTGCTGAAACAAGCGCACGACGCAAGACACAGAAGCGTTCCCTTTATCGTTATAAGGAAGTGTAATATGTCCGATACCTTTAACAACAATGAACAAGCAGCATTTTTCAATGCAAAAGCTGCCACGTGGGATGCGAAAGACGCACACACAAGCACACTGTCGGGGCTGTTTGCCGAGCTTGCGGGCGTACATGAGAACAGTTGCGTGCTTGATATAGGATGCGGAACAGGCATTATGTTTTCTGCATTCATACAAGCGCACGCACGCCATGTTACCGCGCTTGATATTTCTACGGAAATGCTGAAACAAGCGCAGCAGAAAGCAAACGACACCTTTACGCTGCTGAACCAAGACATTTATACGTTTGAGACCACCGAGCGCTTCGACGCGATTGTTATGTGCAATGTGTATCCGCACTTCGGCGACAAAACCCAGTTGGTGCACATTATCAAGCGCCTGTTGGCGCCGAGCGGTCGTTTTTTGGTGTGCCACACGCTCAGCAAAGACGCGCTTAATGCTATCCACGCGCAACACATGCACGAAGGAGCTCAACACATGCACAGCAAACAGCATGATTGCGGCATACACGGCGGCAATCATGATGGTGTGTGCGAACAGAACGGAGAACATGCCAACGAACACAGCGGCGCATCGGCATGCATGCCGCGCTGTCATGCGCATGTGCTTGAGGATATCCCCACAGAAATTGCCTGTTGGGAAAGCGATTTTGTGATAGATGTGCGCGCTGATACACCGTTATTCTATTGCTTTGGCGGCTATAAACGTGAACAATAAGCGCGAAACAAACACGCCTGCCGCCTTGGCACAACACACAAGCACACTCTCCACGAACCACACACACAAACGCACATCGGGTGCGTCGCAGCGTCTTGATGTGGCAATGATTGCGCGCGGCCTCATAAACACGCCTGATGAAGCACTGCGTTTCATTATGGCACGCGAAGTAAAAGTAAATGACTGCTTTGCAACTTCGCCTGCCACGCGCGTTCGCGCAAGCGATACAATAACACTCAAAACACATTCATGCTATGTATCGCGCGGGGGTTATAAACTAGAAAAAGCTCTTACATTTTTTCATGAAAGCGTTGCAGGGAAACGTTGCATCGATATTGGCTCGTCAACAGGTGGCTTTAGCGATTGCTTGCTGCAAGCAGGGGCTGCACAAGTAAGCTGTGTGGATGTCAACTACGGGCAGTTAGCATGGAAAATTCGCACCAATACGCGCGTTCGCGTGTTTGAACGTACGAACATTCGCACCGTTTCGCCTGATGAGTTGGACGCTCCCTACGATGTGATGGTGGCCGACCTAAGTTTTATTGGGCTTGCGTCGCTGGCGGGCGTGTTTGCGCAGTTAGGCCACCCAGGAAGCGTGTTCATCGGCTTAGTGAAGCCGCAATTTGAGTCGAAACACAATGAAACGTGTGGCGGCGTTGTGCTTGATAATGACGTGCGCACGCGCACGATTCATGAGGTTGAACAGGCTCTTGAGGAGGCCGGATTTACCGTAAGTGGCTGTGTTGAGTCGCCCATAAAAGGAGCGCGCAAAGGCAATATCGAATACCTTGTGCGCGCTGTGTTGCAATAATCTTACGAAGCGTGTCGCATGCTACCCCGCACGCGCACTATTACCTGTTACGCGTTACATGTTCCTTTGCATGCATGACGTTACCTGTACTACTTCGTGACATGTACTACTTCGTGTCATGTACTACTTCGTATGCTTGTTCTTCTTCTTTCGCTTCGCAATAAACGCTGTTCCAATAAGTGCAATCCCCGAGCCAGCCACTAATTCTAGCAATGGATGCGAAGGAACATCGCTTGTTTTTGGCAGTGACTCTCTTGCATGACGTGGGGAGCGCTGAGTAGCATTAAAGCGTTCTTCAGCAGACGTACGAGCGGCACCAGGAGACTGCACAAAACCATCACCTGGAATCTCAGGATTGTTGCCTGACGGCGTAGCAGCATTACGCGCAATGCGTATCGTGACAACAAATTCACCTTCACGACCATATTTGTCGCGTGACTCAAAATGCAACTGTACGTCACGCGTTTGCTCGCCGGCTTTCCAATCAGTTACGGTAGGTGTACCTGAAATGTTAAATTCTCCCTTGTTGTTTACAACTGACAAACCATACGTAGGACTACCAGGTGCAAAGCCTAAAATGGTTCCTTCTTTCACCTTTAACGGATTTTGCGCGTCAGTGGCAAGCGTGCTGGTGAAGAACTTTGATTCAAACGTTTGGGCGCTAAACGTGGCTGATAAGCGCGGCAATTTATGGAAGTGCGCCATATACACAATTGAACCATCACGCTGAGGAATTTTTACCCAATCGCTGAAAATATATCCTGGCTTTGCAATAACAAGGGGCGCGCCAACGCTATCGCGTGCCGATGCTCCCTGAGGAGCAGCTTGTGTTACACCATTGACACTTTCCAACATCTCGTTCGGGTTCACATCAATACTCTTCAGCACGTAATACGAATTCCACGCACTCGCAAGTGCTCCATGATCATGCTTTGCAACCATAAACGTAACGCGCTTGTAGTGATTCTTGATGTAATTATTCTCTACCAACTGGTCGGCAGGCATATCTTGAGCTGCAATAACGCGTGGCAAGACACGTACTGTCACGTTCACCCATTGCGTTTCCGTTTTGAACAGAGGGTTGCCATTTTTGTCTTTCTTAGGCGTACCATCAGGGTTCATATCCCACGCATCGGTAAAGTAGTTCAAACCAAAACGTACGGTATACACGCCTGGTTTTGACGAATCGAACGAATTATAACCATTTTCAGGCGTTTTCCATCCTGCAAAGCGTTTATTAATTGCTGGATCAGTAAAAGCGCGAAGACTATTCATAAGCTCGGGCTTACCATCTGCACCAAGCTTCTCTTTGCCAGTAGTAGGATCAATCACTGTTGTAGTGCCTACCAAATCGGTATACGAAGGAAGCTTGTCACCTGCACTAATAGTTACATCGTCCTTGGTAGTAATTTCAGGCAATTCACTTTGACGCGCAATGAACGTACGGGCACGTGTTGGATTACGATCAGCTATATCGGCAGGATCTGTTAACTTCTTACTATCAGAATCGTACACAGTCCACGCAATAAAGCCTGAAATTTGCTTTTGCATTACATCAATAGTGTCTTTAATCGAGCTACCGCTTTTAACATATTTAATGTATGGATCGCGCGTACCATCTTCCCATGTATGACCAGGAGCAGGCATAATAACCACAGGCACATAACCCTCGGGAACAGAATCGACAGCGCCTGCGTCAAGTATGTGATACACCTTATCATATACTGCACGATAGATAATTGCCTGTTTAAACTTAGCCTTGATAGAGCGCTCATCTGGCGTAATATCAATTTTTTGCGGATTGCGACGTGCATCTTGCAAAGAGGCGCCACGATCCATTCCCACCGCATCTGGTGCATCGAGAAGAGCACGACGCGTACGCGTACGTGCACCATGCGCAGATGCGCCGTCAGCAGACGAACCATCAGCAGGCACCATACCAAGATGAGCGCCCGTTTGGCTATCTACCAGCTCCCAACCAATAAACTTATAGTCGAACGCTCTCCCGTCAGCTTCTTTCAAATTAAGCAGCGATTTTACTTGTGGCACGCTAAGCGTAATATCGTTTGCACCATCCGTATGTTTCACGACAGTGCGCAACAGCTTATCGCGATGATTAAGATCAAGCAGCTCACCTTGCGAAGTATCGGTTTCAAATACTACTGAAACATACTTGTCTTTAAACAATTTCTCTTCTTGCGTAAGTTCAGGTGCATGTTGAGCATTGTTTTTCTGTTCGATGCTTTCAAATAACGCCTGAGATTTTTCTGGGCTTAACACACGCGGCATCACTTTAAGCACCGATACAAGACGATAGACAAAATCTTGCTGACCGTCTTTATGCTTAACGGTTATTCTAAACGGCACAGTATACGTACCTGGTGTAGCTGAACTGGGTTTATTGATATATTCTATGCGTATTGCGTCGTTATCAGGCTTACCATCGTGATCATCGTCTTTCAGGTTGTCACCCTCAAGTTCGGCGATATTTGCAATAAAATCGCGTGCATGAGGCAGCGCATCACCTTTAAGTATCACGCGCTCATCAACCAATGTCGGCTCAATAACAGCACTCTGCTTTGCAACAAACTCCTGAAACGCATTAGCTGCAAGCCACTCACCTGGATTATCGCCTACCGTATCATCTTCTGTAATGCCTTGCATCGAGCTTTTCGACCATGCGTGCTGATAGCCATACAACTGCTCACCAAGCGCATCGAGTATCGATTTCTTATTTTCACCTTGCTTAATGGGCACACCTTGTTCATCAAGGCGCGAGATATCCATACCTTTTTTAACGTAATACACCTTAGGGCCTGTAGTGCCATCTGCCCAAATACGCCCTGCAGCTGGTTTGAACGACACAACTACGCTATCAGGTGGAACGTTACCATTATCGGTTTTTTGCGTAATGTAGGAAATCTTTTCATATACCGCTTCTAAAACAATATCGCTGGTCAGTTTCGCAATATCGTGATAGCGTGCCGTTGGCTTAATGTCAGGCACAAATGTTTTGAAATCGATAGCGCCTCCCTGGTCTGCTGCACCAAGCTTGCGCCAGCCACGAAATACATAATGATATCCATCCGATTCATGATCTTTACCAATCGCAGACGGAAGGTCAAGTTGATATGAAGCAGGAGCATTGTCGCCGGTATATACGTAGGTTTCCAGTGTTTTATAGGCGCCCTCAACGGCAGCTTGATCTTTGCCTACCAGTTCACCTTGATCGATATTCGATTTAAACGTAATCTTTTTATAGTGTGCAACATTTTCAGCAGGATACTGCTTTGCTTTAAACGCTTCACCAAACATAATTTGTGGCAGCACTTCATAGAAGTAAGGCACTAATTTAGATACACGACTATGAGCACGACCTGCGGTAACCTTAATGAAAATTTTGTGCTCACCAGGAGTAACTTCATCAAGCGTGGCAGGGTTACCGTGTTCGTCACAAAATTCGTATGTTGCAGCTTGCGCTCCTGTTGTTGCATCGTCGGTATCGGCATACGTATCATTATTTGCAATAAGCGACTTGATGCTTTCATTGTTCTGCAATACATGCTTACCTGGCAACACAAAACGCTTTTCGGCAGCTAACGGCGTGATCATTTCAAAATGCTTTACATACGAGCGGTCTTTTTCATCACGCCCCTTAAACTCAAAATCGCCTTTCTCTTCAAAGCCTTTATCGGGAACAGCAGTAGGAGCTTCAATTACGTTGTCTTTATATTTATCTACTACAACTACATTAGTAAGCGTATCAAGCGTTTCTGTTTTCGTGCCACCTTGACCGTCAGAAATTTGGCGTGACAAGCGGCCGTTTTGATCAGCTGAATAGGTAACTTTGTAATAACCATCGGGTGGCGTGGCGTTATCATTAGCGCCTACAAACGTAACCTGTGTTTTTTTGAAATGCGCTGTATAAACTACCTTGTAAGGGAATTCTTCTGAGAATACAGGTAAACGATTTGCACCGTCAACACCTGTTTCACCTTTTGCAAATACCACTTTTGATGTCCAGCCAGTAAAGGTATAACCATCTTTTGCATGAGGTATAGGCAGTGGCGCCTCATACGCTTTAGTTCCTTTTACAACATCAAAGGTTAGTGTATTGGTGGAATGCGCTGTATCGCCCGTATTTGTGCCATTAAACGGTGCCAGATCGCCTCCCGCGACCGTGGATTTTGTGGACTTAACCTTCCCGCTTTCCATCGACAGTTCTGTCGTCTCCGTATCAAATTGCAAGCGCGAATAATTATCGGGCGTGACTTGATCGTTACTGGTACGAGAAAGAATGCGCACGTCATCATATACAAAATTTACGTCATAGTTGTTTTTATATGCGCCATGCTCGTCTGCTTCAAAATGAAGCTGGCGAGCTAGTGCTTCGTTGTCTGGTAAGCGATACCCTGGTATAACTTTCGCATGTGCAACATCGTAGGTAAGTTTATTTGACACAAAGGTTTCAGGAGCTGCAAGTTCATTACCGGCTGCATCTTTATAGTGCACCGTATAGTGACGCGTAGCATAGGGCGTATAGATAAATTCAGCATGATTATCGGCTTCATTGTCGCTTACGACAAAGGTTGAATACGTATGGTCGGGGTAATAGTCACCATTTCGATATGCCGCTTCTGCTGCATAACTTGAACGTGGGCGTAAATTCGCATACGTAACATCCTGTTGGTCAGCTACCATTTTCTTAAGAAGCTCGTTATTATGTTCTTGTTGTGCTTGTTTGTATTGTTCAACGGTATAACCCTCACGCAAAAAGATATGCGACACGGTGCCTTTAACGCGCTTATCTTCAATCCATTGCGCTTTAATCTGCAAATTTTCAAGCACAGGTGATTTAAACGAGAACGGAAGCCATATCTCGCTGCCATCAGCCTTCGTATATTTTTGCAGCCAGCCATTAAAGATATAACCTTGACGCTCGGCAACAGCAGGAAAATAATCGCGCTGCGTAGTACTATCGGTATCGTGTGCGGTGGTGCGTGCCTTTTTGGCATATTCTCCATGCTTTACAAATACTTGCGTATGAGCAGGCGCATCATCACGATTCATATCAATATCAAGTGTATGAATAACATCAACGCGCTTCCAACTTGCATACAGCGTGATGCCGGCTGATTCAAGCGGAATATTGCCAAGCGCTTTTGCAATGTCTTCGGGCGACTTTGTAAGCAACTCTGCAAATTCTGCATCAGTATAGGGCGTTCCATCGCTCTTAAGCGGCGTAAGCTTTTGAGTGCCACTAGGATCAAGCGACCACCCTGCAAATTCATAATCATACGGTATTTGCGCAGGACGCTTAAACGTATATGTTTTTCCATTAAGCTCAAACGTATAGGTATCGGCAAACTGTTTCCCTGCGCCAGGTGCTTGTTTTGTTACTGCTTTGTCGTAGTGATACCCAAGCTTTTTAATATTAGTAGCAAACGGCTCCAGCGCTTGTGCCTTATCGTTTGCTTCTTGGATAGGTGTTACTTCATCAACAGCAAAGCGTATCGGTGCTTTTTTGCGCTTGTACTTAAAGCATAAAAAGCCATTTTCCTCGAGTTCTGCGCCGTTAGAGCCTTCTTGCGTAAAGACAAGATGAGGGAATTTTTGTGCAACCCAGTCTCTAAAGTCTTCGTCGCCACCGTCAGGGTCATCTTCGTTGGGGTGGTCTTTTTCCCATACATCTGTAAGCTCTTCGGCAAGCTTATCGTAATAACCGTCTACGTCGAGAAAATCTTCTATTCTCTGTGTTTGTTGAAGCGACTCAAAGCCTTCAATGGTGGGAGCTCCGTAGTCGTATTCAGTACTCAGCGTGTCGTCTTTAGTATAGCTGAGCTCAGAGGCTACATACTCACGATTGTTATCATCGTTTCTGCGCGCAGATTCTTCGGTTTCAAGCTTAACCAGAACATGTATTGATCCTGCACCATTGTTATTTGCATCGGGAACAAGGACGCGCTGATAAGGCGTAAGCTTTTCTCCAAAAAGACGGATATTATTCTGCGAAAAAGCTGCATTCTTTAACTTAGGTACTATAAAGTGATTAACATCAAAGCGGTATGGGGGTGTGTCTATAAAGAAAACTTTTCCAGCGTCGTTTGCAACTCTCCAACCTAAACCAAATACGCGCGAGTCGTCTTCTTCTGTTTTATACCGTTTTGTTTCGGTGTCTGTAGGAAAACCGCTGGTGTAATGAATGGTTTGTCCAAAGCGATAAGTAACTTTATAGAGTTTGCTCTTATCGGTATCGTTATATTCCTTATCGCCTTTTGTAATGGTAAAGTGGTTAACCACATCAAACAGTTTTTTACTTGTGCCGCCCGCGTTCACAATATCGGGGTTCGCGAAAATAAGCTCGTACACGCGCCTGTTAAAGACCTTATTCACAACGGTAGTGCCGTCGGGGCGTATTTTTGTACGAGGGCGCATTTCTTTTGAACCAACATACTCGGGCTCTTCACCTACATTTAATGAATTGGTAAGACCCTCCGTTGTTGCATCTTCCATAAAATACCGAGCAAGGTCGCTCTTATTGCCAATGCGCTCACGCAACGAGGCATCAGGCCAGGCAAGTTTTGCAACATCATCATCAGTAAGATTCAAATCGTTTTGTGAAATAGTGCCGTTAGTGGTACCTTGCTTAGTTACCATACCAATAAAGTCATAATTATCCATATTGGTAGGGTCATCAGGTTTAGGTAAGTCGGCTTTTTGCACCCAGATGTTGATGTGATACTGTGCCTGCTGTGAAGCTATCTTCCAATGCGCTACAAAATGCACATTGGCATCGGGCATATGTTGAATAAATGTTGCCTGAGGATCTTTATTCGGTGTTGCTGGATTATACGACGGAACAGACGATCCACCAGCACCTGCTGGTGTCTGCCTTATGGCTCCTGTATTGCACGTCCATCCATCAAACACGTATCCTTTACGCTTAGGCTCTGGAACAGCATCAACTTGCATGCCGTATCGAAACGTTTTTGCTTGAATAGCAGTGCCACCCTGTGTGTCATACGACACTTCATGCTTATTCAATAGGTAGCGAAGTTCAAGCAGTAAATATTTCTTTGGACGATTGCTATTAGCAGGATCATCCGTATCTGCATCAGCATAATCTTCATCATCGGGAATAGGTGAACTTATCAAATTAAGCTCGGGTGAGTACCCCTCAATAGTAATAGGTTGCGCATACAAGTTTTGTCCAACAACGCCTTTTGCTTTGCTCACGTGAACTGGTTGCGACCCACCCTGCTTATCAGGTACCGTAATAGTATAGCCAGTACCGTTGTACTCATTAAACTGATTAGGGTTATTCGGATCTTGTATCATATGGCGTACATAGTACGTAATTGTTTTAGGGCGATACTCAACCGTATACTGAGATATGATATTTGTATCTGTTGAAGTAATCGTGTTAACATGCGCTTCAACAAGCTGACGATCGATTTTGATATACGACTGTACTGAATCGTCTTTTTGAGTGTCAAGGACATACTTGCCATCAACTTTAATGTAGTTGCCACGCTGTGCTTGATAGCCTTTAGTAGTTACAACAGGAATATATAAACCCTCACCGCTTGGATCACTTATCTTGGTAAGTTCGTCATCGGTAAAGGTAAACTCTGTGGGCTGTAACAGCTCTTTTTGATGATACCCCTCAACACAATACGTAACCTTAAACGTATAAATTTTTGTGGTATCTTTTTCACGTTGTACCTGATTATTTGCATCTTCTTGTGTTGAAGCAGTAGGGTTATTGAGGTTAGGCGTAATAACGGTGCTTTTTGTGCCGTTCGCAGGCTGTGGTGTACTGCTTGAAGAGTTTGTTGGAACAGGCGATGTATTCTGTGCGCTGCCTGCATGTGCACTACCTGCGTTTGCGCGCGATTGATTGTCGGGTGAGGCAGCACGTGTTTGTGTAACTGCTGCCGCCATACGCACCTCTTCAGGAGAAGGCACTTTCGCTGTTGCAGAACGCGCTGATGCATTCGGCGCTATCGAGGAAGATCCCTGTGTACCATACACATCGATAGTGGGTTGAGATGCATTGACTTGAATATGCGCCTTTGATTGAGAGGGCGATGCATTATCGGTGGCAGGGGAAGGCTCGGACGCTTGCGTTTCAAGCGCTTGAGCGGATGAAAAAGGAGCAATAGCCAGCGTTGACGCCAATGCAACTGATGCAACAACACCCAATGAAGAGCTATTTTTTGTAACTTCTGATACGCGTGCGTGCTTTGGACTATTCTTTTTGCATCGCTTCTGCTGTTTATGTTTTGCCATAGCCCTATATCCTATCTCTACACTTCCCTATTTATGCGTAAGGTTGCATTGTACCTTATTTACCTTAAAATTTATATAAGAATAGTTATACTCATAGTTGCATAGATGCAGAGCAAGGGTTGCTATAACCCCAGCTTACGCATTGTCACACAAACCCCTCTCGCTTGTGCATTGTGCTTACCTCAACTGGAGATATATATTCCATACACGAAAGAGGTAAAAAAGGAAATTGTATAAGATTGCGAGCAGTTTTACTAACAAAATGCCCAAGAGTGCATAAAAATACCAAAATACCTCAAACAATACGCAGAAAAAAGCACAAAAATAACACCATCTATCATGCTGTGCATGCTTGTACAACAGCGCGATACCATTCGGGGGCACGCGGTGCTGACGCTGCTGCTGAGCCTAAGGCTGGCGTTTGATCTGAGGACGACTGCGGGTCTGAAGCTGAAGCTAACTCTGAGGCTCGAGCTAAGTTTAGAGCTGGGGTTGAAACTGACTCCAGTGCTGGAACTGACACGAGCTTTGACACAAGCTCAAAGGGCATTGATGTGCTAGACGCTCTGGGCGCAGATGACACCTGCAGCATTTCATGACCGTATGTTTTTACGGACACAAAACCACAACGAAGCAGTTCATCTTTAAGTTCTTCATACGTTAATGCAGCGTGCAACTGATCGCCCTTACGGCGCGCCGCTAAGCGCTGCTGGCTTGAAAGAGCGGTTGTACACAACACAGCATCAAACACAAACACGCCATCAGGAGCAAGCACAGCGCGAATTTGTTGCAATGCGCGTGACATGCTGTAACACACATTTAAGCTTGCACTGGCAAATACAAAGTCAAAGGGGAGCTTATTTTTATATAACAACTGCTCAGTACAATGTTCATAAAGTGTTTCAGGATACGTACACGAAAAGTGAACTATCGACACAGAAAGATTGCTCCGCTGCAAATACGCCGGAGCTTTGCAACGTGCATGCTGAATGTTCTGAGGTGATGTGTCAACGCCCCACACAAACCCATTCTGCTTCACTTTATCAGCCAAACAGCAGACACCTTTTGCACCACGGCACTGCACATCTAACACACGCGCTGATTCTATATGTTCTGACGGAAACGGCAAACGACATGCACCAGCAAGCACATCGTGCGAATGCAACTGTTCCTGCTGCGCATCATAATAATCACGCAATACTGAATGTAACGAAGGGGCGCGCGTTTCACTACGCGACAAAGACGTTCTATCTGCAGTATGAGAAAAAGACTCACTATGATGCGATTGCATACGCGACACCTAATCAGAAACGGGCGCAGACACCTGCGCTTCTTCAAGCAATTTATACGTAGGAGGATAAAGCATATCACCGCGCTGTTCAAGCACACCTAAACGAAAGTGTACCGTTGTGCCACAACCCTCAATACTTTTAATGCTCATGCGCGCATCGGCACCAAAATAGCTGCGCATACGATCGGACACGTTTTTTACCGCAATACCAAGCCCCGTACTACATTCAGGATGCATAATAGTAGCAAGGCGCTCTTTGCTCATCCCAACACCGTTGTCGTTAACAAAAATGTGTACTTCATTGCTGACGTTTTTCGCGATAATGGTAATCGTCAGTCGCCCTGTGGCAGGCATTCCATGACGAACAGCGTTTTCGACAAGCGGCTGAATCATAAACGAAGGCACCATGCAAAACTCAAGCGCAGGATCAATACGCACTTCAAGGCACAAGCGTTCTTCGCCAAAACGGGCAATTTCAAACGATAAATAGCGTTTTACTTGTGAAATTTCCCGATCAAGCTGAATAAGATCGGCGGAATCTTCCAAAGCGCGCCGATAAAACACAGCAAAATCGCGCAGCAGCACGCGTGCTTGCGTTGGGTTCGTGCGAATAAGAGCGCTAATGGTGTTGATAGTATTAAACAAGAAGTGCGGGTTTATCTGGGCTTGCAGTGCCTTTAGTTCCATGCTGGTTGCCAGACGTGTTTTTTCTTCCAGCGCCGCGGCTGCCATTTGAGTAGAAATAAGCTCCGCAAAACCTGACGCCAATGACTCTTGCGTTTGACTCATATGCAGCGGCGTGCGATAGTAAAATTTAAGCGTGCCTGCAATGCGATGTGCCACCACAAGCGGCACAATAATCGCAGCTCGAATGCGTGAATTGTGTGGAAGACCAATTTCTTCGGCGGAATGGAGCACGCGCACGTTACCATCGCTTAACGTTAAATGCGTAGCAGTTGTACGAATTTTGCGTCCCTGAATACTATTACCATCAGTGTATCCCGAATAACCCAAAATATTTTCCTTATCGGTAATAGCAACAGCAATAGCGGCTGTTTCAGGTAACAGCAAGTCACACACTTTTTGAGCTGAATTGGTATCAAGACCATCAGCAAGATACTCTAACGTTTCGCTTGCAATACGCAACACAGAATTGCTTTGAACTGCACGTATAGAATCGGGGTCCATAAGCAGACGGATGAAGCTCATAAATGACAGGGCGAACACGATAAGCGCAATAAGGTGAAAGTGCAGCTCTTCGACGCGCATGAGGTTAAGCGACACCAGCGCGCAACCCGATGCTGCAGCAAGAATGCCAAGAATTGCTTCCGATGTTATGGAACGAGCTCGTTTTTTGCCAAATGTCATAGGTGTCCTTACCATGTGCTTCGCTGCGCGCGAGGTGCGGAATCGCGGGCGGGCGCGGGGCGGCGGCTGCGCTTGTAGCGCTTGCGGGCGCGGGGGCGTGCGGGCTCGGGGCGGTGCGTCGTCTGTTCGCGAGCGGTGCATCGTCTGTTCGTGCAGGGGCGACGCGGTGCGCCTTTCAGCAGTTTACACCAGCAGTTCCCTTACCACCAAACCAACTGCCGACAAAAGAAGAAATATCCCGAATAGCAGGCTTATCATGCGCTCGGGCAATATCGTTACCAGGCGCGCGCCCACCACGGCACCGGGGATTGAGCCAAGCGCCAACAGCACTCCTACCAGCACGTTCACGTTGCCAAGCACGAATTGCGTAATCACGCCCGGCACCGCCAAAATCATAACAGCAACAAGCGACGTACCCGACGCCAGCGAAGGTTTTATATTCAGAAACGCTATCATCAGCGGTACCATCACAAAACCGCCACCGACGCCAACGTAACCCGAAGCCAGCCCTGCTATCAGGCCTATCGCCAGCGCAATAACAACAGTGCGCACAGAAAAGCGGCGATGCTGCGGGCGGCAGTGTAGCGCTGCGGAAGATGCATGCTCGTCAATGGGCGACGCGTGGGGAATTGGCGCTGTGCAAGGTGATGCGTCGGCGCCTGCTGCCGCACCAACGCACGCTGCGTTCGTGCCTTGTGATGCGTCCAACCGTTCCGCGCGCTTACGTTCTCGCGACAGAACAGCCGCTTTTTGGAACATCTTCACCGCTGAAAGCCCTATCACCAGCGCCGCAGTTGTCATTATGAACCAATCAGGAGAATGCGTTGCAAGCAGCACTCCCACGGGCGCACTGCACGCGCCGCCGCATCCCATAAGAACGCCCAGCGACACGCAGGAAGTTTTGTGGCGCGCGTGCGTAACAACACCCGAAACAGACGTCGGAATAACCGTGAACAGGGCCGTTGCCGTACATTCAATAGCAGGCATTCCCCCTGCCACGCGCAGCAGCGTAACCAAAAGCCCGCCGCCGCCAATGCCCAGCAAGCCCGAAGCAATGCCTACAAAAAAGCCAAACAATATATTCAAGTACCACATATCGACAGCTACCTCCACAACTACTCGTTGTCGGGTAAGCTTAAGCGAATTTCACCTGTTGCGCCTGGATCGATATAACTACGCTCGGTGGTCTTTAAGCTTTCAGCGTGCTGCTGAGTGTCTACCATATGAACAAGCACATCGTGCAAATCATCGTTCTTTTCAACAAACTCCATAACGCTTGGCCACATATATTGAAAGCCGAAATACTTGTCGCAATTTTCCTGAGCATACACGCGCGCTTCTGAGCGCGATGCGCACAACGCCTTGCGATACCCGGGCTTATCTTTACAAAACAGCAGGCGAAGCGATGCTGTAAGCGTCGCGCGACGAATAACGCCCGACTCAAGGTAAGGTCCTGGATAAGGATTCAGCGATGCAGGTTTAATTTGCAACAAGTCGATTTGCGTTTTGCTGTATTCCATTTTTCGATATTCGTAAAACCAGCGAAATACATCGTGGTAAAAACGCAAACCTTCATTACGCTGAACAGGGGGGCGATGGTGCACAAGCCACGCTTTGTCGTACCACATTTCCGAACCATACATACGCAAGTTCAGCATGTAGTCGAGATCTTCGCCGCGTTGTATCCACGGATCAAACGCCACGCGGCTAAACGCTTCTTTGTGAAGCGCCATACAGCCTCCGCATACAAAATGGGAACGTTGAAGCCGCGGACCTCGCTGCGCACGGGTAAGCCACTGATTAAACGCACGTGGCAAGCGCCAAAAGTAATTCCATACTTCGTTTGTGTCACGCGCCTTTCGCGAGCTTTTTGTATCGAGAAACGACCCTGTTTTCGCAAGAATAGGAATACCTTTGCGCGTCAGTTTTCCAAGGCCATACATGGCCTTTTCCATAAAATGAGGATCTTGAACAATCATATCGTCGTCTAAAAACACAACCGAGTCGAAGTGCAACAAATGCGCCACTACAAGCGATAAATTACGCAAAGCGGAATAACCTTGAACGCCAATTAAGCCATCAAAGTTTTTGTCAAGCTGTTGTGCAAGATGACCAACCAACACGCGCGCTTCACTTGGCCCCACCATAAACAGCGGCAAACTGGGGAATTGTTCAAAAATACGCGCAACTTTTTCTTTAGCTTGGTCTTCAATAGTAGCGTCACACGAAATAACAACCATAATACGTGAAATATGCGCAACACCACATAACGATGTAAGACAGCGTTTGAGCTCACCCTCTTGCGTAAGTGCTGTAGTATGGTCAAACGGGCTGAGCGCCTCAGTTCTGCGCGTAATACGATGCTGTGTAATATAGGTGGGAATAACTAATAACGGATCCATGGTACCTCCTTATATCACCTGTTCCTTCATACCATCACATGTGAGATATTGATGAAGGTTAGGCTGTGCGAAAAAATCGCTTCGCGGTAGTGTGCTTCTCTGTTGCTGCTGTATTGCTTCTACTGTGCTGCTCAATGGCGACATTACTGCTGCATTACTTACTGCTGGTCAATGGCAACGTAACTGCTTGCATCACTGCTGCATTGCGCCATTATCGCTGCACGAGTTCGTTGGTTACTGCTCTATTACTCATTGACCTGCTTCATTATACAATTCTGTGCGCAAACGCAGATAACTCTCAAGACGACGCTTAGAACAAATCCCCTCATCTATTGCCTGTTGGACAGCACATTGTGGCTCGTGAGTATGGCTACAATTGCGAAATTTACACTGATCAGCAAGACACTCAATATCACTAAACGCTCGCGAAAGCCCCCTATGCGCATCGTATAAGCCTAAGCCACGAATGCCTGGCATGTCAATGACCCCCGCACCCGACGCAAGAGTAATTATACTGCGTGAAACGGTTGTATGACGACCTTTTCCATCTCGTGCACGCACTTCTTGCGTATGCGCGACGCATTTACCTGCCAGAATATTCGTAAGTGTCGATTTGCCTACACCGCTTTTACCCAGCAATACACTGAGCGATCCTGGTGTAAACCACGTTGCAGGCAGTGTTTGATAGCGCGTGTCAGTTGCTGAAAATAGTGCTACCGTAAATGACGCTCCAACGAGCTGTTGAATGCGTTGCTGTTCAGCTTGTGCGATGTCAGGCGCCACTAAATCGGCTTTAGTAAGCAATAACGATACACGTGCACCTGTTTGACATGCAATTACCAGCGCACGTTCAAGATATTCAATGTGCAGCTTCGTTATGGGAGCAAGGATAATCACATGATCAAAATTACTGGCAAGAACTTGAGGTAGTGCTGTTTTTCCTGGGTCGCGCCGTACAAATGCCGTCGTGCGCGGCAAAATTTCTTCAATAATAGCACAGCTATTATGTTCCGCCAGCGTAAGACGAACCTTGTCACCAATAGTAGCGCGCTCATGCGATGTTTTTACCAGCGTCGTAGCGTGTTTTGCTCGCACTAACATACCCTCATGAACACGAGTTTCATCTGGCGAAATCTCTTTTTCTGAAACACGTTTCTCTTCTAGCACACAGCCGCTTTCAGAAGCACAAGCATCAACACGTACCAGTGGTAAATCGCGGTCGAGTTTTACAATTTGTCCAAAGACTGTGATATTCACTAACGCTGCCTTTCATGGGCGCGATAAAACACATACAGTACTACACAGCCTAGAAATACCGCAAAGAAACCTGGCATAAAATGATCTAAGCGAAACGGTGGCTTAGTAATAACTCCTTTTTCAAGAACGACAAGATCGGACGTGCGTAAACTTTGCGCACCCTCAAGCTCGGGGTCGACTTCCTGAAACATACCTGTCGCTTTAATGATGCTCCCGCGCACACCATATCGTCCAAACTTGTCAATTTTTTGTGCTTGAACAGGTGTAACGTAAAGCGAAATTTGCGCATCAGAACCTATATTCAAATCTTGAATAATAAGCCAACGATAATGAGGGTCTTCCGCTTTAATAATGTCGCCCACTACTTCACCTGTAACCTGCACGGTACGTCTATCATACAAATGCGGCTGATTATTAAGTGCAGCAATTTCAGTTTCGTATACAAACGAACTGTCGCTACCCATTGCCTCGTTAATGACATTTTCAGGGTTGCTATCAACCGATGTTGAGCCTACCGAAACCGTACCCCCCTGTTTGTTGGGGTTTATTTTGATAAGCGTATTCGTATGTGTGTTTGCATTGGTAAAAGGATCATGAGTGCTCGTGCCAGAAGCATCGCTTACCGATAATTGATTTGCAGCAGTTATAAGCGATGGTGCGGACGTTTGCAACGATGACGCAGGTAACGATGGCGCACGTGTTGATAATGATGGTGCGGACAATGCAGAAAAAAGCGACGGGGCACCAGTGGCAAGTGATGGAGTAGCAATTGATGGAGTGGAAAGCGCAGGTGCATTAAGGTCAGGCGCGGAAAGTGCCGATGCTAAACGCGTCTTCTCAAAGAAAGGCACACCATAGAGCATGCTCACAAGTATCACGAGCGCACAAGCAAGCTGCACGCACGTTTTATACACGCGATATGTTACGTTTTGTGCCATACCTTACCTTATATTATGCCCATGACGCGCAACCATTACAGGGAACAGCGTTGTTGCAACTTTAACAATCAGTGCGAACAGCGTTACAAACTCCAAACGCCCTGCCCACATCTCGAAAATATAGAACAACTCAAGCGGTGCCGACATACCAGGCACAATAATACCTGAAGTAATGCCTGCATTTGAAGCCATTGCCACCGATTCAAAAATCGACTTTGTGGCATCGTAACCTGCAGCAATGCCCATCAGCGCACCAACAATGTACGTTATCGTATAAAGCGATGTAACCGTCATGGCGCTGCGTACCGTAGCAGAGTCGAGAATGCGATCACCCATGTGATAATATGGAATAACAATACGCGCCGACTCGGGCGCGAGCGATTGACGTAGCGCTGCAAAAATTGTCTTGAAAATAAATCCTACACGGTTAAGCTTAATTCCACCTGCTGTTGAGCCCGATCCACCACCAACACCCATCAAAATAGCAAGTGTAATAAGCGCGCCTGATGTATACGACGACGTAAGCTGCGTTTCGTTAATGTTTGCAAACCCCGTTGTAGAATACGCGGAAATTACCATAAACAAATCGTGACGCAACATCGCTGGCAAACCCGAGAAATACTGTGCTCCTGAAATCGTTGCAGCAAGCACGACAATAAGCACCGACAACCATAAAAATGTTGTAATCGTTTCAGTATCGCGAAAAAAATCACGTACTTTACCACGCAAAATGCTTGAATGAAGCACAAAATTGATCGAACCGAAAAACATTACAATCATAATAATAAATTCAACAGGCGCAGAACGATAGTACAAAACACTCTGCTGAACAGGCGCAAAACCGCCCGTCATGAATGCCGACATCGATAACCATAAGGAATGCAAAAAAGCACGCGATGGCTCCATTCCTTGCAGTGCGCACAGTACAAAGAGCAAAAATGTTGCAATAAGAATAACCACTGCTGCAATACGAAAAATAAAGCGTGCCGTTTGCATAACGTTTGGTACAATGTGCTCGCTTCTTCCCTCAGACGAATACAGCGATGCACCACCTCCGCGTCCGAACAGGCCAAAGGTTACACCTACTACAATAAGCCCCAAGCCGCCAATGCCGTGCATAAGAAAGCGCCACATATTATCGGCATTCGAGAGATGGTCAAGATCAACAATAACAGACGCGCCTGTTGTTGTTAAGCCCGATACAGCATCGAATACAGCATCGGTGGGCGACAGATAGTGCCCCGACATATACAGAGGTACAGCAGCCATAAGCCCCAGCACAATCCACGAAAGTCCCGTAACAAACAAGGCTTGATGATGAGAAATTTTTCCAGGTCGAATATGTAAAAAGCGCAGCAGCGTGCCCACGATAAGCGCGATGCCCGCCACGAGCAAATAGTGCGCAGCGCTTTCCCATTCTTCACATAACAGCGCTACCACAAACGGTATGGCAAAACCTGCGCTCATAAATGACAGCAATACACCCAGATAGTGAGCAATAATGCGAACATCGCTCCAGGTTAAACGTTCCCACATACGTTATCCTGCCCACAAACGGGTAACGGTAACAAGCACATTGCCAAAAATCATAAAAGTCACAAGGCACAACAACACAATTGCATAGCATGGAAGTGCTATTTTAACAGTTGCCCAGACATTTTTTAGTCGTTGTTTAATCATGTGCCTATTTTAATACAAGAACGAATGCTGCGTGCGTAAAAAGTTGCAATATGATGTACTGGTCATTTTGAGGCACAAGAAAGCATGCTCGATAAGGAAGTATTCTGGATACGTCGTTGCAGGTCGGCGCATCGTATGTAGTTGCAAGTCGGCGCATCGTATATAGTTGCAGGTCGGCGCATCGTATGTAGTTGCAAGTCGGCGCATAGCGCACTTCGTTGCAAAGCACAATAAAAACCACGGTAGCGCAATGCTATCGTGGTTTTGTTGTTGATGAACGAGGTTATTTGCAACGCCGCGCACAGCAACTACGACACCGTACATGTTCCTACGCCACCCACGGCGCTACGACACCGCACATGCTACACTGCTGAACAGCGCAATTGCGCGCCTATGCTCCATCACAGCGCTACGATACCGTGCACGTGTATTCGCCTTCACTTCCAACATCAATGGTTACGGTATCATGGTCATGAAGCGTTCCTTGCACAATGCGCTCGGCAATTTTGTCCACAACTTTGCGCTGTATCAGGCGCTTTAACGGACGAGCACCATACACCGGATCGAATCCGTCAATGGCAAGCGCGTCAAGCGCACTGGGCGTAACCGTAAGCGTAATGCTGCGGTCTTCAAGACGTTTCCGCACATCATCAAGCTGCAACTTCACAATCGGCTCAAGTGTTGCAATGCTCAAGGCATCAAACGTAACAATTTCGTCGATACGGTTCAAAAACTCGGGCCTAAACGTTGCGCGCAACGACTCTTGTATTGCCTTGTCGCGCTGCTTGACGTCGTTGTTCTCTTGGAACTGGCGTATGTACTGCGAGCCAACGTTACTGGTCATAATGATAATCGTGTTCTTGAAATTCACCACGCGGCCCTGACTGTCCGTAAGGCGCCCATCGTCGAGCACTTGCAGCAAAATGTTGAACACGTCGGGGTGCGCTTTCTCAATTTCGTCAAGCAACACAACGCTGTACGGACGCCTGCGCACCGCTTCGGTAAGCTGTCCGCCCTCGTCATAGCCAACATATCCAGGAGGCGCACCAATTAAACGCGCCACGCTGAACTTTTCCATGTACTCCGACATATCAATGCGCACCATAGCTTTTTCGCTGTCGAACAAGTAATCTGCCAGCGCTTTTGCAAGCTCGGTTTTACCAACACCCGTAGGACCAAGGAACAAGAACGAACCGATTGGCTTATGCGGGTCGGACAAGCCAGCACGGTTGCGGCGAATCGCACCAGCAACAGCATTCACAGCAGCATCTTGCCCAATCACGCGCTCATGAAGCTTGCTTTCAAGGTCGGCAAGCTTTTCCATCTCACCGCGCATCATCTTTTGAACAGGAATACCCGTCCACGCCGACACCACTTCTGCAATTTCTGCTTCCGTAACTTCCTCTTTCAGCAAGGCGCCGTTTTTCTGCTTCTCGGTAATTTCCGCTTCAGCGTGCTTAATGTCTGCTTTCAACTGCGGAATTTTTGCGTAGCGAAGCTCGGATGCAAGCGACAAGTTGCCATCACGCGTGGCGCGTTCTTCTTCCGCTGATGCCTCATCTAACTGGGCTTTCAGCTTCTGCACACGCTCGATAACATCCTTTTCGTTTTTCCATTCCGCTTTGCGAACATCCAAATTTTCCTTCGCAACAGCAATTTCTTTGCGCAACGCATCAAGACGCTGCTTGCTGGCTTCGTCAGTTTCCTTCAAAAGCGCCTGTTCCTCAATTTGCATCTGCGTTAATTTCCGCTCGCATGCGTCAACTTCTTCAGGCATAGAGTCGATTTCGATACGCAGCCTACTTGCCGCTTCGTCAATCAAATCGATTGCTTTATCAGGCAAAAATCTATCGGCAATGTAGCGATTAGAAAGCTCAGCCGCCGCAACAATCGCGCCATCAGTAATGCGAACGCCGTGGTGAATTTCATACTTTTCTTTCAAGCCACGCAAAATGGCGATCGTGTCTTCACTGTTCGGCTCGCCAATAAACACCGGCTGAAAACGGCGCTCAAGAGCAGCGTCTTTCTCGATATACGTGCGATACTCGTCAAGCGTAGTTGCGCCAATAGCATGAAGCTCGCCGCGTGCAAGTGCAGGTTTAAGCATGTTACCAGCGTCGATAGTGCTATCTGAACCTGAGCCTGCTCCAACAATAGTATGCAACTCATCAATGAACAAAATAATTCTGCCAGCGCTTTGCTTCACTTCGCGCAACACGGCCTTCAAGCGGTCCTCAAATTCTCCACGATACTTCGCGCCTGCCAGCATCGACGCAATGTCAAGGCTGATGATGTCGCGATCTTTCAAACTTGAAGGAACATCGCCTGCCACAATACGCTGCGCCAAGCCCTCAACGATGGCTGTTTTACCAGTTCCTGGCTCGCCTATCAGCACAGGATTGTTCTTCGTACGACGCGAAAGCACCTGTATCGTGCGGCGAATTTCTTCAGAACGACCAATAACAGGGTCAAGCTTTCCCTCGCGCGCCTGCTGTGTAAGGCTTTGCCCGTACTTATTCAGCGCATCAAGTTCAACTTTGTCGCTAGCTTCCGTAATGCGGCTTGACCCACGCAAGTTCTCGTAGGCTTCCTGAACGGTTTTCTGCGTGATACCTTCCATGGCAAGTAGCTTTCCTGCCTGCGTTTTGTCGTTTGCAAGCGAAATAAGAACGTGTTCGCTGGTGGCATAGCTGTCGCCCATTTTTTCCGCCAACGCAACCGCGTTATCAAGCGTTTTAAGCGTTGCCGAGCTGGGTATCGGAAGCGGCGCGCTGCCCTGCTGTTTTGGCATGGCGGCGATGGCTTCGTTAATGTTTGCTTTCAACAATGCTGGATCGGCGCCGATGCGCTTGATGATGGCAGAAAAGTTGTTTTCTGAACCTTCAATAAGGGCTTTCAGCAGGTGAATTGGTTCAATTGTTGCCGATTCTGCTTCGCTGGCAACGCTCAGCGCATTTTGCAGCGCTGTTTGTGCCGAAATGGCTAATTTATCGAGTCTCATAGTTCCTCCTTTTTTGTTCCCACACGTGTATTGCTACACTGCTATCAGGGAAGAAGGCGACGAACGGTAATCATTGGCGCACCGTCTTCGTCGACAAGCGAGTTCACGTTCTGGCGCGTTTCCAGTTCGTGCACTCTGTCGGCCAAGCGGCGCACTTTTTTGTGCAAGTCGTCAATTTCGGAATCGCGCTCGTCAAGGCGGCCTTGCAAATCGAGAATACGAATGACGCCAGCAACGTTAATGCCTTCGTCGGTAAGCTCGGTGATAAGCTCAAGGCGCTCGATGTCTGCTTGCGAATACATACGCGTATTTCCGCTGGTACGCTGCGGGTTTACCAAACCTCGCTGTTCGTAGGAACGTAAAGTTTGAGGATGAATACCTGCCAATTCCGCAGCGACGCCAATCATATACACGGGTCGATTTCTATCATTATTAAATGGCATGATGTCTCCTGTGATTAATCGTGTACTTGTTCTTGTGTGTTAGTGTTCCTGCGTGTGCTGATGTGCATCCTGATACTGCTGCGTGTATGCGCTCTGACGTGCTGGATCATGCACTTGCTCCTGCGCCTGACTTTGCGCTTGCTGATGTAAGCGTTCCTCACGCAACTGTTCTATGGCTGCGCGTTGCTTTGCCGTCAGCGCCGTAGGAACATCAATTTCTACGCACGCAATTAAATTACCAGCTGGCGCGTTTTTCTTATGCGCGCCTTTGCCTTTGATAACAAGCTCGGTATGCGACGATGTTCCCGGATGGATAGCAAGCTTGACCTGCGATTTATCGGGCGCTTGCAACACTACCGATCCGCCCAGCGCCGCAACGTCAAATGGCACGTGAACAGGCATGCGCACATCGCTGCCCACTAAGCTATACAGCGGATGCTGTTCAACCTGCACGCGAACGTATAGATTGCCTGGTGCAGCTCCTGCTTCGCCCGCAGCACCCTTTCCACTGAAACGCAATTTCGTGTCGTTGGCGCACCCAGCTGGAATAGCGATGGTTAATTCACGCTTTGTTCCTGATGGCGGCACTTTTATTGCAATGCGCTTTGTGCAACCGTGAAATGCTTCATCAAAGCTGATAGGCAGGGTGATAGTAATGTCGCTCCCTTTACGCGCACAGGAAGATTCCTGTCCAAACGGCGAGCGCTGCGCACCCGAGAAATGATACTCGAAGTTTTGACTTGCGCCACCGAAAGGCGACGACCCACCGAAAGGCGAGCCTGCTCCGAAAGGAGACGCGCTTCCAAAGGGAGAGCCGGCAGCGCTTCCTGCACGTGTACTCCCATAGTGCGAAAACGCGCCTTCACTGTTGCGAATTTGCTCGAGAATATCGTCCCACGACATGCCTGCAAATCCGCCAACGCCACCTGCACCTGAGCCCGAAAAATCTGCCCAGGTAGCGCCACCAGGTGCTTGTGAGGGGTTTGCTGTTCCAAATTGATCGTACAGTTTACGGCTTTTTTCGTTAGAAAGCACTTCGTAGGCTTCGTTCAATTCCTTAAACTTGGCTTCATCGCCACCCGCATCGGGGTGATACTTACGTGCTAACTGCCGAAACGCTTTTTTAATTGTTGCGGCAGACGCATCGCGAGCAACACCGAGCACTTTGTAATAATCGGGTTTATTCGCCATTTGTTCCACCACCTTTTATACTAAAGGGGCGCTTAGTGCACCCCTTCGTGATTGTTTGTTATACAAGATTAAAGCTCTTCTTCATCGGAAGGACGCTTAGGACCACCCGTTGTTACGCTTACCATAGCGGCGCGCAACACTTTTGATCCCATGCGATAACCCTTTTGGAATACCGCTGCTACCGTTTCGTCAGGTTGATCGGGGTCATCCACGGTAGCTACCGCCTGACACTCCAGCGCATCGAAGGCACAACCTTGCGGATCGATGGTTTCAAGCCCACTTTTTGAAAGCGTGTCAAGCAATTTCGTGTTCACGGCACACACACCCTCAAGCAATCCGGCTTCGCCATGCTCCTGAGCATAGGAAATAGTGCGATCGAAGTCGTCAAGCAACGGCAGCAAGCTTTTAACGAGCTTTTCGCACGCCAACACCTTTTCTTCTTCGCGCTGTTCATTCATGCGGCGACGGTACGTATCCCACTCTGCATGCAGGCGAACAAACTTATCTTGCCAGGTAGCTGCATCTTTTCGCGCGGCCTCCAAATCGGCAGAAAGCTTGTCGCTTGCTTTGCGCAACACATCTTCTGCTTCGCTTACAACATCATGCTGCTCACCGTGCGCGTGCGATGCGTCGTGAACGTGCTTCTTACGACGAAAACCGTGCATTTGATGTGCGTTATTATTGGCAGTATCGTGCGCAGTACTACTTGTAGGTGCACTACCAGCAGCGCCAGCAGCATCAACACCCGCAACACCGGCGACACAACGATCAGCGCCATTACCAGCACATGCAGCAGCGTCTCCGTCAACGCCTTGCGCGCCATCTACCGGTTGCGATGCGCCATTACCAGGCGCATCGCTTGCAAAGTTTGGGTCGTGAAAGTTCTGAAAGGGTTCGCTCTCGCGTGAGTCGCCTTCGCGAGGAGCCTCATTATGAGGAAATACGCTGGGCATACTCATAGCTGTTACTTCCCTTCTTTTTTATCTTTATCGTCAACAACTTCGTAATCGGCTTCAATAGGCTCGTCACTTGACGGCTCGGCTTGAGCGCCCGCCGCGCCCGCAGCTGCGCCACCGGCCTGCGCACCAGCGCCGTTTTGGCCATACGCAACTTCTGCCAACTTATTGCTTGCTTGCTGCAAATTCTCACTTGCAGCCTTAATAGCGGCAACATCCTTGCCAGCAAGCGCCTGTTTTGCCTGCGCAACGGCGTCTTCTACCTGCTTCTTTGAATCGGCAGGAACCTTATCGCCCAGCTGCTGCAACGTTTGCTCGGTAGCATTTACCAGCGAATCGCAGGTGTTGCGCACTTCAATTTCTTCCTTGCGCGCTTCATCGGCAGCGGCGTTTTCCTCAGCATCTTTCACCATGCGCTGAACTTCGTCATCAGACAAGGCGGTTGAACCTGAAATGGTAATTTGCTGCTGCTTGCCCGTTCCTAAATCTTTAGCGGACACATTTACAATACCGTTTGCGTCGATGTCGAAGGTAACTTCAATTTGTGGAACACCACGACGCGCCGCTGGAATACCGGTTAATTGGAAGCGACCAAGCGTTTTGTTGTCGGCAGCCATAGGACGCTCACCTTGCAAAACATGAATTTCAACCGATGTTTGATTGTCGGCAGCTGTTGAGTACACTTCCGTTTTACGCGTAGGAATAGTGGTGTTGCGGTCGATCATCTTCGTCATAACACCACCGAGTGTTTCAACACCAAGCGACAGAGGCGTTACATCAAGCAACAGAATACCCTCAACGTCACCAGCCAAAACACCACCCTGAACAGCAGCGCCCATAGCAACTACCTCATCGGGGTTTACCGACATGTTAGGCTGTTTGCCTGTCATTTGCTTTGCAAGCTCCTGAACAGCTGGCATACGCGTTGAACCGCCAACGAGAATCACTTCGTCAATTTGACCAGCGCTAATACCTGCATCATGCAGCGCTTGCTCGACAGGTTTGCGACAACGCTCCAGCAAGTCGTGCGTAATGCGCTCGAACTCTGCGCGGGTAAGCGTGTAATCGAGGTGCTTTGGACCCGACGCATCGGCCGTAATAAATGGCAGGTTGATGTTTGCTTGCGTGGTTGACGAAAGCTCCATTTTCGCTTTTTCGGCAGCTTCCTTCAAGCGCTGAAGCGCCATTTTGTCTTTACGCAGATCAATGCCGTTTTCTTTCTGGAATTTGTCGGCAATCCAATCGATAACGCGCTGATCCCAATCGTCGCCGCCAAGGTGGTTATCGCCGGCCGTTGACGCAACTTCAAACACGCCATCGCCCAGTTCAAGCACGGAAACGTCGAAGGTACCGCCGCCCAAGTCGAACACCAAGATTTTCTGGTCTTTGTGAACTTTGTCTAAGCCGTACGCAAGAGCTGCGGCCGTTGGCTCGTTAATAATACGCAGCACTTCAAGACCTGCAATTTTACCAGCGTCTTTGGTTGCCTGACGCTGAGCGTCGTTAAAGTACGCAGGAACAGTAATAACAGCCTGCGTAATAGGAGAACCAACGCGCTTTTCTGCGTCGGCCTTCAACTTTTGCAGCACCATAGCGGAAATCTCTTCAGGAGTGTAATGCTTGCCATCAATGTTTACTACTGCACGACCATCTTTACCAGCCTCAACGGTATAAGCGATGGTTTTGCGTTCTTCTGCTGTTTCATTATATGAACGACCAATGAAACGCTTTACTGACGACACGGTGTTTTCAGGATTAGTAACTGCCTGATTTTTTGCAGCTTTACCAACAACACGCTCGCCGTCTTTGCGGAAACCCTCAACCGATGGTGTAGTGCGGTCGCCTTCTGCATTTACGAGAATCTCAGGTTCGCTACCCTCCATAACTGCCATCGCAGAGTTGGTAGTTCCAAGGTCGATACCAAGAATCTTAGCCATAATATCTTACTTCCTCTCACAATCTTTTCTTTGCGATTGTTAGTATGAAATATGAGTGCCTACTTGTCAAGTTTTTTCATGATTTGTGTTGATATTTTGTAATAATCGGTAAGGAGAAAATCGAAATCCGCTGTTAGATTGTCATAAAGAAGAATGCCACCTACCCATCGTCATAAAGAAGAATGCCACCTACCCATACAGGCAAGTGGCATCACAAAGAAGGAAGACGGAATATGTTCAGCTTCACGTTCAAGCACACGCTGCGCACAGCACATATAACTCAAAACCCTGCCATGAACCTAAGTTCTCACTCGAAGCTCTTACGTGAAGCTGATTTTTACCTTAAACACAGCGATTAATGCTGACTTGGACCTCGCTCACTATCATCAAACTTGGTAAACTGCTGACGCAACTTACGAGAACGCACAATCGCGTAGGCGCACAGTGCCGCCAGCGCCAGCACAACAACCACGATGCCCGCAACCGTTGACGCGTTCATAGCAGTGCTTTGATCAGGCGCAATGCCCTTCGATTTCGCTTGCGCGCGCGTGGATGTATCGGCATCATTTTGAGGCGTAACCGAGGAATCGCCCAGTGCGTCAAGCGCTGCTTCTTCGGCATTTGTAACAGTGTTGTCGTGTGCACCTGCCATGTAATTCTTCACAACATCGGGAACACGTCCACCACCTGAACGGGGCAAACCGCTAAAGTTCAAACTAAAGGTTGCTGGCCATGTGTGCATGCGTTCGCCCTTGAAAACAGCGCCTGCAATGGTCATTGCCAAATCGCCGATGCGCACGGTTGCCGAGCAATGCTTCACAATAGCAGCGCGATTACCCGATAAAACTCCCAGGTAAACCGTTATGGAGCGCAGACCACCATCTGAATAATCCGACTGAGTAATGTTCAAGCCGCTAATGCTTTGGATGTTCATAATGCGACTTTGGATAGCAATAGGAATAGTAACCCAGCCTTCCCCTGCCTCATTTACAACCAGACGTGCATTGTTAGCAACAGGGTTCATCGGCGGAAAACCAGGATTGGTAATGTGCGGGTTCAGCGGCAATCCTGTGTCGTGCTTATCAAACCAAATGTTTGCAGAAACCGTGTAGGTACCTGCGGCAATGTGGTTTGCCGACGCATCAGCACCTGCGACACCAGCACCACCCTGTGCGTTCTGATCGGCATCGCCGGGAACAGCAGGTACGGGGCTTGCATCGATAGTCTGCGGGTTTTGCGTCGCTTTCTGAGCGTCTTGTTTCACGTTCTCAAGCAGCGCGTAGGCAAACTTCGACAAATCGGATACCGCAATCGAGAAACAGCCATCTTTCACCGTGCATATTTCACTCGTAACAGTGTTATTGGCGTGGAAATGCCATACTTTTACTTGCTTGCCATTATATTCAGGCGATGCAGGGAAGCTCAGCACCAGATTACCGAAGTTGTCGTGAACAGGCGTGCTGTTGACGTTAAGTGACACATCAAACACACCGGCCACCGCTTGCGGATCGGCAAGCTCTTTGCCGAGCACTTGCATAATAGCAGGAGCAGCGCTTGCAACTTGTATGCTATCGAGTGCAGCGGTTGTAATATTACATACCGAACCATCAGGAACATTAGGTCCTTCAAGAATACCCTCAACAGCAACGTTGCCAGCTGCTAAACTTTGCTGCGCATCTACCATTCCAGACGCTGCGTCACCTTGTTTTATGGCATCGCCATTCATCTCAACCGTTACGCCTTTTTTAGCAGCAATTCCCAAGGTGCCTGGCGTAAAGTTGGTAAGATCAGAACCGCTTTGAGCTTGCCCTGTCTGATTATCAGAAGTACCCGACTGCTGCTGATTGCCCGAAAGAATTTGGTTCAGCTTGTCACGCAGCGCAGGAGGAATCGATCCGCCACCCGACGAGGGCAAACCGCTCATGCGCATATTAAACGTTGCAGGCCAGTTATGATCGCGCGTTCCACCAACAAGGCTCGCAACCATCTGGAACGCTAAATCTCCCAAATGTACTTGCACGTTGCACGGTATCGTCACACTCGTTTGACCTGAGTTTAACTTTCCTAAGTTCACTGTAATGGATGTAATGTCATCGCCTGTAGAACTACTATCGCTTCGTGTTTGAGTATTGGTAATATTCAATCCCGAAATGCTCTTAATATGCATAATTTTCGACTGAATAGAAATAGGTACCGTTACGCTTGCTTCGCCGTTATCGTTAACGGTAAGGCGTGCATTCTTTGCAACAGGATCTTTCGGCGGAAAGCCAGGATTCGTGATGTGCGGATTCAAAGGCAAACCTGTGTCGTGCTTATCAAACCAGATATTTGCAGAAACCGTATAGGTGCCTGGTTTAATAGACCCATCACCCGCTGGCTGCTCATCGCCTGAGGGAGTGCTCGGGTTTTCAGGCTGTGTTCCCTGATTATGGTCGCCACCCTGTCCACCAGGAACACTTGGCAAAGGAACGCCATGTCCTGACGTGTCACTATTCATAATTTGCCAGGTAAATTTATAGGGCGTTGTAGTACCATCTTCCCACACAAAACCACGTTTTGGTGTAACGGTTGCCTCATACACGCCAGGCTCGGTTGCACTTCCGCCCTCAACATTGAATTCGTTAGTGCTTGCAAGCACATGTTGCTTTTGACCACTATACAATAAATTAACTTGTGGTTTTGGCTGTTTAACTTTTTTACCAGCGTCAACAACTACCAACGATGCAATCAACGTAGCGCCGTCTTTAGAATGTAAGGATGGTTGCCCCTCAAGATCGCTCGAAGTTGAATCATAGATGGCTCCATAAAACACAAGGTAATCAAATATTGCTTTACCAGACTGCGCCGCTTCTTCATCAGAAATAATCCCCTTGAGGAGCGCATCAATGTTAGCTTGATTTTCATTTAATGACACACTTACGCTATTACCGAAAGACAAGGAACTCAGTTTGCATTTTCCATACTGCTTGCCTGAAGTATCGGAAAGAAGAGCAAATACCTGCGCTTGCCCTGTTGAAGTAGGCAACGTATACGTTAGGTCGAGGAACATCTCAGCGCCGCTGCCAGATAAATCTGCACGCATAACAGGTGTTGCCACCGTAGCTCCTGGAGCCTTTCCATACGTAGCAATTCCATACGATGTAGCACGTAGCGCATCTGTAACGCCAAAATCATTTACATTATTAAGCGGAGTAGTTTTAACCTTGATCTTTGCAAAATCTCTCATTGCATCGAAAGACGTAGTAACGTATGCTTTAAGCTGCAAATAGTCTTCATCACTTGCTTCATCAGACCTCACAGGGTCGCCATAACTTAAAACGGTACGCACGTGCGTATCATTATCACGTGGCGAACACAGCGTATATAACTGCTTTGATGCTACCTGTTTAGGTACAACGTAAAATATCCCCGTATCATGAACGGTAACGGTTATAAAACTTGTCGAACCGACCGTTTCCCTTTGTCCTGATAATTCATGAGCGCCCTGTGAATCAAGGAATACTACCTTGTCATCGGCATGAACAAGAGGAAGTTGAACTTTTGCACTCATACCTAAATCAAATGGTATGTCTGTGTTGTTATTGCGCGCATTAAGTGAGTACAAGCGCACACCTGAATCGGCTTTAATATCGGAATAATATGAGTGTAAAGAATTAACCCAGTACTGAATATCCTGTTCATTGGTAAGCGGCGTCATATGTACAAGCAATTTTCCCGCATTAATATCTGCAATATGCGTTGATTGTGTTGTAAATGAAAGCTCTACACGCGTTTTATTAGCATTGTCGGCAAATACTTTCGTGCCGCTTGCGTTCCCTAACAAGCGCGCATTTTTGAGATCAACGGTAACATCCAAACTGTGTGATGGTTCGCCATCGCAATTAGGAATCCACATATCAAGTGGAGTTGCAAATACGCGCCATCCTGAGCGCCCACTACCAAATTGATACAGTCCACTATGATTTTTTAATACAAGATCTAAATGGTCAATACGCGTTTTAGGACTACCCGGCTTAGCAATATTGGCATTATGGCCCATATCTGCGCCAACAGCAGGCGATTTAGGAATAGGAGAGGTGTGTAGCGATTTTACTTCTATAGTTGATCCGCTTGACACTTCTTGTACCGTAAATGCAGGATTAAGCAAATCAATCGACAATTCATATACGCCCTGATTAACCTTTAACGTTGCATTATACGTCAACGGCGCTGTTGGAATGCCGCGTGGGCCAATACCTACTGGATTAACGGGGCTTGTAGTGTATCCGCGTGCGCCAATAGGTGTGAGTATAGAAATATTTGCTGTTACGGAATACGTACCATCAGATAAGTCGGCTGCGCTATAAAATTTTGGCTCACTACCAGGAAGATACGGATCAGGCTCTGTATTGGGGCACACGTCAGCTGGTTTTTCTCCAAGAGTATTTGGTGTGTCTTCTTCCGAGGATGGCTCGTCACTTAAAGTGCTACCATCTGCACCTGCTTCAGTTGCGCTTCGGTTTTCTAAACTGCCTGTACTATTGAGCAACGCAGGCGAAGCTGAAGTCGAAGATGGTACATGCGCACTATCACCATAACTGTTTTGGCTCTGTGCTAATGAAGCGTTCTCTTTAGTGGGTGCAACATTAGTACGTTCAGTTAAATTCTTGCCTGCTTGTATGCTCTGTGCATCTTGCTGTGGCTGAACTGCTGATGGCGCAGGCACGTACGAAGACGTATTCGATGTATGCGGCGAGCTTGGTTGCGCGCCCAATGGATCTGCCGAGGCTTTCGGCGAAGGCGCAGGCAAAGGTTGTGCTGCCTGTTGTGGCGCATTCGATGGTTCTTGCGTAGTTGTGCCTGCTGTTGGCACCGTATCTGCAAATGCCACATGTGGTGCCATTGAAACACACAACACCACAGCTAAGAAAACGTGCAGTATCCGTGTGGAAAATGTTCTCATAACGATAAGCCCTTCCTTTCTCATCTCTGCATGAATTCAAGCAATAAATGCGTTAAACGACTTTCAATATGTATGAAGCGTGATAAAGCTCAGGGAAAAATCTCATTACGCATATGCTGGATATGCATTAAAATCCCAGCGTAACATGCAAATCCCAGTGCTTTTCTCCTCTATATAATGCAAATTTTACGAATTCAACGCAGGCTGTGAAGGTATATGCATGAGAGAAATCTTTAACATGAGTAATATCAAACACTATTTCAGAAATACGTTTATCGCCTTTATAGAAAAATGTGGACCATTTCGTTGTTTGACGACTTTGAACATGAAGGACACCATCAGTCGAAACATCAGAAATATGCATCACACCAAGCGTATTGTTCACTACCGGAACGTGCAGCAATTTTTTACCATCTTCGGTAATAGTAAGCGTTGCGTTCTGCTTAACAGGAGTAATGGGTTTATGGAGCGGGGGCTCGCTTGGATTGGTAACATACGCATTTTTGTGGATAGGCGTATCCTTCTTGTCGACATATATATTTGCTGTTACGGTATAAGTACCAGGAGCTGTAATGTGCGCTATATCATCATTTGGCGAAGCAGCAAATGCGCTTGGTACGGCGCCCTCAAAGAAACTGGCTCCTTGGGTGGCATGCTGCGCCAGCGTTGGTACGCCGCCTGCGTTCATGCCTGCGGCAAGCACTGCAACAGCAAGCGCTCCACCTGCTGATTTTTTAAACAAATCGCGGCGTGTTAGTGAGTTTTCAGTATTCATGAGTCTTCCTTTCACTCGTGTAAGGCAATGATTATTTTGTTAACCATTGCTTATAGGTAACTACAACTTACTTTTTATAGGAAGAGCAAGAAAAAAGATGTTGCAGCTGCAACATCTGGCGAAAAAAAATTAAAAAATATAAAGAATTATTCAGCACAGCATTAGTAAAAATTATAAAATGCCTTATCAAAACGCATAAACTATAAGCGGGAATGTAGATGGTGTCGGGCGTGAATACACAAAGTCTACATAACTTTCCTATCGCCGCTGCTGGCGGATGGGTGCGAAAGAGAGTGTGTAGCGCCGTCGAATGTGCGATGCTGGCGAATGGGTGCTGGAAAAAGCAAACTGGTGAGGGAGCACAAAAACGCACCCTCACCAGACAGACATTTCTACTCGAACAAAACTAACAAATGCGCGGCAGCTGTTCTCCAACCAGCATATCAAGAATACGCAAACCGCCAATAGGTGTGCGAATAAGCGCCTTCGGGCCTCGATTGGCGGCCATTTCAGTTACCTCGCCAATGATGGCAGCATCGCGCCCGTAGCAGTTCGCCTTCATGGCAGCAAGCGCAGCGTCGGCCTCGCTAGCAGGTACAATAGCAACCATCTTGCCTTCGTTCGCCACCTGGAAAATGTCGTAGCCCAGCATCTCACACGCGCCCATAACATTGTCCTTCACGGGCACGGCGTCCTGGTCAACCACCATGTCGGTTTGCGACTGAGCAGCAAATTCGTTCAGTGTTGACGCCAATCCGCCGCGCGTTGGGTCGCGGAAAGCGCGCGTGTGCGGCGCCACAGCCAATACATCGGCAATAAGATGATTAAGCGGTGCAGCATCACTTTGAATATCGGTTTGAAACGACAACGACTCACGACAACTCATAATAGTAATACCATGATCGCCCAGCGTTCCTGAAAGCAAAATTTTGTCTCCGGGCTGGCAATTCGTTCCACTAAGATCGATGCCATCGGGAATAAAACCAACGCCGCTTGTGTTAATGAACACGCCATCGCCGTGCCCTTTGTTCACCACTTTCGTGTCGCCGGTGACCAGTTGAACGCCCGCCTCAGCTGCGGTTTTCGCCATGGTCGCACAAATGCGCTTCACGTTATCCATCGGGTAGCCCTCTTCAAGCACAAATCCGCACGACAGGTATTTCACGCGCGCGCCGCTTGTGGCAACATCGTTGACGGTGCCGCAGATGGCAAGCTTGCCGATGTCGCCGCCGGGGAAGAAATGGGGCGAAACCACAAACGAGTCGGTAGAAAATGCAAGGCGCTCGTTGCGCTTAGGAGCAGGCAAAACGGCTGCGTCATCGCCTTTCAGCAAGATTTCGTCGCCATACGCTTTAAAGAACACTTCGTCGATAATGCGCTTCATCATCGATCCGCCAGAGCCATGCCCCAGCATTACTGCTTCATCCACCAAAAACCTCCTTGTGAAAAAAGAAAGCTGGCTATTATGTACGCCAGCAATGTCAAATGTTACCTTATTTTGTGCTGTTTGCGCGCGTACAACTTGTACTATCAGGGCTTTGCGCATGTACAACCACTACGTGCGATGCGCACCAACCAAGATATACCTCGGCTTCAAGCTGTATGTTCTTGTTCACTCACTCTTGCTTCTACAAACAAAGTGCGAACGTACATTCACGCGATCATTTGTGTGCACACATTAAGCAAGTGCCGACGTTGACGTAAGCACCAACTTGCCATTTTTCACGCCCTTGGTTCCAAGGATGGTGTTGGCAATGTCTTGAACCGCAAACGACTCGCCGCGCAAAATAATTACCTCAAGGCAGCTATGCTCGTTCAAATGCACATGCACCGTAGAAATAACATGCCCATAATAATTATGCTGAATGTCGTGGAGTTTTTCTTGCACTTCGCTTGCATGATGGTCGTACACAATAGTAAGTGTGCCCATCACCTCGGCGCCTGGCAGCTCGGAGTCTTGCGCAACCAACGCTTCACGCACTAAATCGCGCACAACTTCACTTCTGTTTTTTGCAAGACCGCGCCGCGCCACCAGCGAATCAAAGCGGGTGAGCAGCGACGCAGGCATAGCAACAGAAAAACGAATGAGGTCGTCTTTCATAAGCGGTTACACCAAATTTGTTACGACACCAGAAGCGGCCTCAGCGTCATCTTCAAGCGCATCACGCGCATCTGCCAGCAAAGCACGAACTTCGTCAAGTTTTTCCATAGCTTCATGAAGCGTTTTGCCTGTTTTTGCGAAACCACCATCGGCAGCCATATGAGCTAAGTTGTGTGTCCAGCGGCGCTCCAACTTTACATGGTCATCGATTTGTTCAACCATTTGGTCAAATTGACCTGTATTAACACCATTTGTACACATAATATCCTCCCTTAACATTTTTCGTCTAATTCGTAATATACCGCAGTTTGCATTTTTTGGTAGAGAACAGACAAATAATTCTCTATTTATCGCAAAATTGTAACGAATGTATGAGAAATTTAGAAAACGTATTATTGTAGCAAGTTTCTCGTTGAATGTCGTCAAGCAGACTATACGTTATAATGTGTTGGGTGTGTTGGGTGTGTTGGAATGAAAGCGCAGAAAATGCACGTAGCGCGCACAGAAAGGCGCAACATTCATCGCAAAAGGAGCAAGCATGCTTGAAAGCTCGCAATACACGTGCGCTAAACAGTTCGCCGCCTTTATAGCGGGGAACGCAGCAGCGCGCCTTGTTATTGCCAGCACGCGTCCGTTTGAGGCGTCATCTGCGGAAATGGAAGCTTGGACGCGTATCATAGCCGCGCTGAACATTGCCGATAACGATTATGCTTTCGTGTCACAGAACCCCAAAAATCAAGACGCGAGCCTTCAAGCGCGACAACTGGTGAAGGTGGTAGAAGGCATCGATCCAATAGCGCTTATATGTTGCGACGAGGCATTTTTTTCGCAGTTGAAAGCGGGATATGCGCAAGCGCCGACCACAGAAAACCACACCAACCAATTTGCGGAGCTCATACAGGCGATGCCCGAACTTAGAGTGTTGGCGCCTTCGTTGACGCAGACGCCTAACCCCACGGCGCGCGATGTTCCTGTTTGCAAAATTTATGCTAATGAGCAGGGAGAATACCTGCGTTTGTTCGGGCGTCCGTGCATTGCCTTGCGCAACTTCGGTGCCGCTCTTGCTTCTCAGCACGCAAAGCAGCAGGTGTGGAGCCTTATCAAGCAACTCGAACCTTTGCTTGCCTCAAACGCCTAAAACGCCCATTTAATGAACCCCTAAACGTTTTTTCAACGAACATCTACGCCCCTCATTACCATTCGGAGCTATTGCAATATGCATTTTAATATCTGTACAACGCATCGTCCATACAACATGTCGTTCGTGGAACGTATCGTAACCAATCGTCCATCATATTTGTACGAATGCTGTATCACAATCCCTTGACACGGTTATATTGCTTTCGCAGTATATATAAACCTGTTGCCATGAAGCCGAATGCAGCAATCATAAACATTCCTACATTATCTCGTGTTTTAGGAATAACCGCGGAATGAATGTGCCCAGGGGCTTCAGAATTTCCAGTAAGTTTCTGCTGCTCGGGCGCTGATTGCGATGTGCCAGCCTGTGGTTTTGTTATAGCTGGCGTCAGTGGTGTTAATTCACGTGGCGTTGGCAAAGGCGCAGGTGGCGCAGGCGGAGTTGGTGGTGTCGGCGGTGTTGGAGGTGTTGGCGGCGCAGGCGGTGTTGGCGGCGTCGGCGGAGTTGGCGGCGTCGGCGGAGTGGTTTGTTTCCACTGAGCATATAAGGTTACATTGTAAGCGGGCATAGCAACATACGTATCAGGTTTAAGCCATATACCCGATCCGTCAGCTTTGGTATTCCAGCCAATAAACTCATAACCTTCCACGGCAAGCTTTTTGCTGTTAGATTTCACTTCAAATAAGCTTTCCGCAGGCTCATTATTTTTAAACGATACAGTATTTTCCAAGTATGAATAGTTGAAAGCCTTTATTTCCTTTGGCGTTTGTGGCACGTCGCCCGACCCGTTTGCGCCGCTTGGAAAATTAGCATCGTACGATAATGTAGCTTGTTTTTTTAAATATCGATAATCATTATCGAGCATATCCCCAGTGGTGTCGTACTTCTTCTCAAGTGCATAAATAGTATGTGGAGTTGTGTCAAAACCCTCAGACGCATCATAATAATCGTTATCTTTTCTATCAATCGCTCCTAAAGATTTGTCGCTCTTTATAAAGAGTACCTTGAAAAATCGATATGCATTATCGTATGCATCACTCGCTGAAGGATTTTTAAACGGGAAAATATAATTATATCCGCTGAAGACATAATCTTTTTTTGTACCATCAAGCCCTGTATACTGCGGCATAGTAAGGTTTTGACCGATTTTAGTGTGCACCCACCACTGATCTTCTCTTAAATGCGCAAAATATCTTCCTTGTCCTTTGTCGACCTGTGTCGTACTAAGCTCTGGCTCAAGCAATAATGCATTCTGTGAATGATTATTCAACGCTGCAGCTTTGTCAAAATTCTCATTTGCTGTATCGTTTTTCGTGTAAAATATGCCGTTTGAAATTTTACCGATACTACCGCTTTCACACTTAATTACTCCTTGTGTACCTTTATAGGTACCACCAGAAATTTCATCAATTGAACCTCGCCTCATCGAAACTTCTACTGCATACCCATTGCCCGTACTTTCAAAAGTGCCGGCTGATATTTTCTTTACATGACCTTGGTTGACAACCACTGCGGTGCCACGTGATGACGTAAAGGCTCCTCCCTTTATTTCACCTATTTCTGGCACTGTTTCTTGAAAGTTGAAATCTCCTTCAAGAGTAAGTGCAGTGCCGGCATCAGTAGTAAAATTGCCACCTTCGATTGTGTCAATTTTTGAAACTTGCCCAAAAAACAATGCACTCATAGATAAAACCGCATCTTTAGGAAGATCAGGAATAGCAGTTGAACTAAAAGTACCACCCGTAATTTTATCGATAGTGGCTTCTCCATTTTTTTCAGCACCTAAATCGTTTCTACCTACGGTAAAAATTGAATGCACGCCATTAAATGTTCCGCCACTAATAGTTCCGATGCCCGTTTTATTCTTGAGATTGTTTGCGCCCGGTGTCACATACACAAGAACCCCAGAAAAATAATGATACCTCCACCAACCACCACTCTTTTCATATTTATGATACGCAACATCAGGCGTAGCGTTAAAAGAACCGCCGCTTATCTCGTCAACCCAGCCTCCATCGCGTACATCGAGTGCTGCATCCCATACTGACTCAAACGTTCCGCCAGAAATTTTTTTGATATGCCCCCCGTTAGCAACATATATGCAAGATGAACCGCTTACGAGCGGTTGCGGCTTATTGTTTTTGAAAGTGCCACCTGATATTTCATCTATTGTACTGCCTTCACCAACAACGCTTATCGCTGAAGCGCCAACACTGAATACCCCCCCCCGAACAGCGTCGATATGCGCGCCATCGGTAAGCGAGAATGCATAACGCGGCTTAGCTAATGTGGAATCGGTTGTAACAGTTCCGCCATAAACAGCGCCTTTAGCTTGCTTTCCTTGAAACAATACCGCAGCATCATCAGGGCCAACAAATTTCACACCATCATACATTTCAAAACGGCCAGCGGTTACCTTTAAGGATAATTTTTCAATGGTCAATACAGGTGCGCTTGACGCTTGTGCCGCATTCGCGTTGGCGGCTTGCGCGTCACCAACAGTAAGCGTTTTATCAGCAGCGTTAAACTCAAGCGCGCCATTGTTGCCTTCTTGTACCAATTTTGCTTGAGCGTCCCCTGCAACTAAGGTTAGAGATTTTGAAATGGTAATTTTAGAGGAAACTTTTTGTTCGCCGTGTATCGTAAGACATGTGCCATCAGGTGCGTTTGTAATTGCAGCTTGCAATGTTTTATACGGATGCGCCTCTGTACCGTCATAAGCGTCATCACCTGTTGTGGCATTAACATGAATAACAGTTTGATTCGCTCTGTCAGTACCAGCAATATCATGAGCTGCAAATGCAGGTACAACGTGTACCGATAATGCAAGAGCAGCCAAACAAAGAATTGCCAATACGGCGCTTATACACCTTGGAATAGCTTTTCGTGTGCAATACATAAAGCTCTCCTCTCATGACGGCATCACTGTTATAAGCATATAGTAAAACATTTATATTAGTAGAAATAATACCTGATTATCTTGCCATACATAATACAAGACAGCGAATATTAATTCTTTTTTAAGAAACTTCAACTTTTACTTGCTTCAAACAAAATAATCCGAGTTCAACATATGTAATCAAACTCCTACGTCTATCATTTAGCTTTGCTCAGAGTGTTATTAGGATGGCATAGGAAGTAGGAAAGAATAAGTATTGCAAGAGTTGCGTGAAAAAAACGTGCATTTCCACAGTTTTTTTTCGTAGCGATGCGCAGAACTGGGGTTATGAGATTTTGCAACGGGAGCGGGAGGGTGGAGTTGGCGGCGCCACGGATAGCGGCGGCGTGGATAGTGGAACGTGCCACGGCGTAATTGCAGAAACACTCCTACCTTCATAAGCGCAAGCTGGACGCAACAAACACGCAGCCGGGTTCATAAAAGTTGCCGCGTAAACGCAAAAAAAGAGCTGCCAGCGTATGCCAGCAGCTCTTCTTGAACTTTTTCTACACGCACCAGCGAGATACACCGTACGACATTACGAAACATGCAACGTAATGCCTCTCACAATATCCAGCGGCGCTACACGTGATAGATGATAGTCATAATCGCGCACAAGATTGCACCGAACACAAACGTAAATGCAACCATCGGCAATGAGAACTTCAACCAATGCTGATACTTCATATCAAGCATTTGCAGCGTTGCCATAACTAAGCCCGTAGGAGCAATGTAGAGCATCGCGTATTGACCCCATTGATATGCGCAAACAATAATCCAGCGAGGAATGCCAACGGTGTCTGCCAAAGGCGCAAAAATTGGCATCGACAGCACTGCCAAGCCCGAAGACGATGGCACTACGAAGCCCAGCAGGAAGAATACCACCATCAGCATAATGATAAACAGCGGGCCTGACATGCCAGAAACCAAGTTCGACGACCAGAACAGCAAGGTGTCAGAAATCATACCGTGATCAAGAACGTGGTTTACGCCACGAGCCAAGCCGATGATAAGAGCAACAGCTACGAGGCTTGAAGAACCGGCAGAAAACGCGTCTACCAGCTGCTTTTCGCTCTTTCCGCCCTTCGAGAAACCTTCAATGCACATAATGATGATAGCGATGGTCAAGAACGACGCTGCCATCTGTGGGAACCACCATTTCAGCTTCATAACGCCGAATACCATCAGCACAAATGCCGCCACGAACAACACCAAAATGAACTTACGCTTGATGTTGAACGGTGGAACTTTGTCGGCTGCACCCATCAAGCCCCACTGAGCGTTGAACTGCTCGCGGTCTTCATAGGTATATGAGAACGAAGGGTCAGCCTTCACTTTTTTGCCGTACCAATACAGGTAGCAAATAATAACGATAGCACCAACGATGCACGACGCCACACGCCATACCAAGCCTTCAGTCCACATAAAGCCGGCTGCGTTCGACGCGATAATTGTTGAGAATGGATTAACGGTTGAGAACGTCGTTCCGATTGATCCAGCCATGAAAATTGAACCAACCGTTATGATTGAGTCGTAGCCAAGAGCTATGAAAATTGGTGCCAGAATGGGATAAAACGCTACCGCTTCTTCCTCAAGACCGCACAGCGATCCGCCCAGTACCATGAACAAACTTACGAAAAGTACCAGCGCAAACTCGCGCCCTTTCGTTTTTTTCGTAAGCGCCACCAAGCCCGATTCAAACGCGCCTGATGCCTCAACTACTCCAATAAGACCACCTAAAACCAAAATAAATACGATAATGTCGATACCTTCAATAGTACCGCTTACCATACTTACAGGGATTTGTTCAACACCTTGCCCCTTTTGGGGAAGCCCCGAATACGTTCCAGGAATAGAAATTGCTTTGGTAATAGCTCCCTCGGTAAACTTTTCAATTCCAATTTTTACGCCTAGTTTATCGAGAGATTCTTGAGTAGCGGGTAAATCGCTTTTTGTTCCATCGGGGGCTTTCACTTGCAGCGTATGAGTTGTGGTTTGATACTGCAATTTTGCGTACGAACCGGCAGGAATTAGCCAAGTCGCAGCAACGGCAAGAACGGTTACCAAGAAAAGAATGGTAAACGCCGAAGGCACCTTAATGTGATGCTTCTTCTTTTCGTTCGTAGGTTCAACAGGAGATGCAACCTGCGTGGTATCTGTTGTCATCACTCCTCCTTTCGGCAATGAAACATTCATTGCACATGTACCTGTTTTTCTTTCGTGCTCAAACAGCAAGTAGATTCGTAACCTATCGGGCGTATGCGCAGCGCGCGTTGAACGTAGGTCGATATACATCCTGCATGTTTATAAACGGTCATAGTATACCCGATAATTTTACTATTCTTACTTGCATTACCAGTTTTTAATACTCCGCGATCAATTTCATCGCGATTTTATTCTTTGTTTTCGATCTGCATACTTTCAGCTAGCTCTGCGTACTTTCACGTGCTGCAATGTAATTCACTGCGAGAAAAGGAACTATGCGCTGTATGTGTGAGTGTAATGAAAAACGCATAATCCTTCTCTCGTCAGCGAATAATGCTAAGAGCCTTGCAAAGAATACATCGGCTGTAGTATTGCACCATTACAGTGCAGTAATAACAGTACCTGTTTCTCCGCGTAAGCCCGCAGCAGCATGATCGAGGCTCGTAATAAGAGCCTTACCCTGTGGATACTCTTTCAAATATGCCAAGCACGCTTCAATCTTCGGCAGCATAGAGCCAGGAGCAAATTGTCCCTGCTTAATGTACTCTTGCGCCTGTTCAATGTTCATGTGATCGATGTTTTCCTGCTGAGGCGTGTTAAAGTTAATTGCCACTTTTTCAACAGCAGTAAGAATAACCAGCATGTCGGCCTTAAACGCAGCAGCTAACTTTGCAGACGAACGGTCTTTGTCAATCACTGCAGGTACACCAACGTAACTGTCGTTCTGTTCGAACACAGGAATGCCGCCGCCACCTGTTGAAATAACAATGTATCCTGCGTCCATCAGGTCTTTCACGGCATCAAACTCAACGATACGCTGAGGCTCGGGGCTTGCAACTACCTGACGCCAGCCACGACCAGCATCTTCTTTCACGGTAATTCCCGTTGCAGCGGCTTTCGCCTTCGCTTCTTCTTCCGTCATGAACGCACCCACTGGCTTGGTGGGGTTCTTAAACGCTGGGTCATCAGGGTAAACAACCGTTTGCGTAATAAGCGTTACTGTTGAGCGCAAAATGCCGCGGCGCTTCACTTCACCTAAAATAGCTTGTGAAAGGTGGTATCCGATGTAGCCTTGGCTCATCGCACCGCACTCAGGGAACGGCATCGATGGAATTTTGTCGTCGGCTTTTGATGCCACGCCAAACGCGTTGTTAATAATGCCAACTTGAGGGCCATTGCCATGTGATAGAACAACGTTAATGCCTTCAGCAACCATGTCTACAATGTGTTTCGCAGTATGATGCACCAGCTCAAGCTGCTCTTCTGGCGTTTTGCCAAGCGCATTGCCGCCCAGTGCAACTACCACGCTATTTTTATCTCCTTTTGTATAAGGCATAGTGAACTCCTTATTTCAAGGTTGCATACATAACAGCTTTAATGGTGTGCATGCGGTTTTCGGCCTCATCAAACACACGTGAACGAGAGCTTTCAAACACTTCGTCAGTTACTTCCATCTCTGTTACGCCGAATTTCTCAGCAATTTCAGCACCAACAGTTGTTTTGGTGTCATGGAATGAAGGCAGGCAGTGCATAAAGATAGCGTCAGGAGCAGCTTTTGCCATAACCTCGCTGGTTACGCGATACGGAGACAAAATCTTGATGCGCTCTTCCCACAGCTCTGCAGGCTCGCCCATTGATACCCAAATGTCGGTGTATACCACGCTTGCGCCAGCAACACCTTCAGCAACATCTTCCGTAAGAAGAATGCTTGAGCCATTTTCTGCAGCAATTTTCTTGCATGTTTCAACCAAATCGGCTGCAGGCATTTGCTTTTTAGGACCGCATGCGCAAAAGTCGATACCCAGTTTGGCGCACACAACCATCAGTGAATTTGCAACGTTGTTGCCCGCATCGCCCATAAAGGTAAGCTTGCGGCCACGCGTATCGCCAAATTCTTCGCGAACGGTAAGAATGTCAGCCAGCATTTGTGTTGGGTGGAATTCGGTTGTAAGACCATTCCATACAGGAACACCTGCATATTTACCCAGCGTTTCCACTTTTTCCTGAGCAAAACCACGATACTCGATACCGTCGTACATTCGTCCAAGAACGCGCGCAGTATCTTCAATTGACTCTTTTTTGCCCATCTGAGAACAACCAGGCTCGAGGTAGGTAACGCCCATGCCCAAATCGGAGCCTGCTACTTCAAAGGCGCAACGAGTGCGCGTAGAGGTTTTTTCGAAAAGAAGAACAATGTTCTTGCCCTCAAGATAGCGGTGAGGAACGCCTGCGCGCTTCATATCCTTAAAGTTTTTAGAAAGCGCAAGGAGGTATTCAATTTCCTGTGGCGTGTAGTCGAGGAGCTTTAAGAAGTTACGTCCACTAATGTTTACACCCATGATCTCTTCCTTTCTTCCTGCCGAAATATCGGCACTTGATTGTTGCCTTCTTATGAAGGCTGTTTCTATTTCCAACGCGAAACGCCACCCGCGGGCAACGCTCCAACGTCTGGGGACACTTGTATCATGACAAGTTGTGCGTGAATTGAAAAGTATACTTATAGGTGTATATAAAGGTGCATTTGCGGTGCTAGTAAGGAGTACTCCCGTACCAGTGGGATGGTATACCGCACTACTCCTCTTGGAAAATCCTGTTGAAAGCATTATAGTGTATATGGTTTCAGAAATGACGAAATTTCTTTCATAAGAAAGGGTGTACGCAATGATGGAATTTATTTTGTTCTTTTACACCCTCATTATTATGTTATTCGCCGCGCTTGCCGCCGCTACGTGTTTGTCTGGTTTCTTAGTTTCGCACCGCAAATCGTTTGCCTACGGGATGGTAATGTTTGTGGCGTATTTTTTCGACGTTTCTATCGTGTTTTACCACGATTTTATTGTGCATAATGAATCGCTTGATCCTGTTGCTTTCTACGATATAAATTCTCCTGTTATGTTTATTATCTGCGGTGCGGCTGTTTTCGGAAGTTTGTGGCTCTATTTTTGCGAGAAAGCAGGCATGTATAACCCCGTAGGAGAAATTTTGCCGACAGTGATGTTTGTGGCGATGTCGGCAGCCGTTCTTATTTTTGTTACCGAACCTCATCTGCGCATTTTCTTATTCTTCATCAATCGAAGCGTATTTTTAGCCGTTATTTTTGTATTTTATTTCTACAACTATTTTTCGACGAGTGCAAAAAATCGGCCTCAAGTGCGCCCAAAACCCATATATGTGCAAGTAGCGATACTTATTACCATTGGCATTGTAAGCGAGAATGCCATTTTCCAACTGTTCACGAACCCCTACGATTTCGAGAAATCAATTGCGCCGTTTTGGTTTTTTGCAGAGCGCAGCATTGCTGAAAATATGCTGTTCATCTGGCTTGCTATTATGCTAAGCATCGATGCGTGCCGCACAATTAGCGTGCACTTCAACAAAGCACCGCTGCCTTCAACCGATCGCTCAATCAAAAATATCGACAACTTGCTGCCTTCGTACTGCGCGAAATACAACCTATCTGCGCGCGAAGGCGAAATTTTACGTATGATTTTAATGGGAAGCGACAATTCACAGATGGCATCGAGTATGCATTTGGCACTGAGCACCGTAAAAAAGCATGTGCATAATATTATTGCGAAAGTAAATGTAGACAACAAAAACGACATCA
>KQ959685.1:116346-143717 GCA_001552935.1 Umbribacter vaginalis
ACGACATCATTCGCGACTTTTGGCGTTCATAGTGGGTATTCCTAAACAGCACTTATGATAGCGTAATCTTAATGTTATAAAACTACCTCTGCCAATTCATTAACCATCTGCATAACTTCATTCCACGACAATTCACCCACAAAGAATGAATTCTTCTGAAAATTTAACCATTGCGTTTCCATATTCTCGTCAAATTCTACCGTTACCAGCGTCTTTCTTAATTGATGAATTTGACTTGTTGTATTTCTTTGCTCACATGTTGCGCAAAAGGCCTGTTTAAAGATATTCCTATCGAAATTTTCCTGTTTACTAATCATGTATACATCATAAAAGTCACGCATCCTTGTATTTGCTGTACCACGCGCCATAATCGTTTCAAATTTTTCTGCTAACAAAGTTTCCAAATTATATGTCCATAAGGAAATAGTTCTATCTTCAAACATCAGACGATATGGATATTGAATTGCAGCTGGAGTAATAATGTCGCCCGTTGATAAATCAATTTTTATTATTTGACGTATTTTATCTATTGTTGCTTCCAAAATGAAACGAAATCCAGCGTACTCATGTTCTTCCATAATTTCTGTAACTTTGTTGATGTGAAAGTAAACGCAATCTGAGATGTCAGTATTAATAATTTCACTAATAATTTTAGTTGCATTATCCTTCGTTAAATTCAATGATTTTATAGTAGTATCTATGTCCATCGTTGCTCTTGAATTCATACCAACAATTGCCGCTACTAACACTCCACCTTTTAAAATAAAATTGTCATGATAAGGTGAACAGGAAAGACGCTCTAAAAATCGCTCCATAAGAAAACTGCGCATAAGTGTCTGCGCTTTGGTACTATCTCCACAAGCAAGGTGTTTAATCTTGGCTTTCAGCTGCGTTGCTGTATTAATCATAATAAGACCTCGGTATATAGTCGCACCATTGGCTCAATATGGAACAACCGTGCATACTTTGCCAACTGAAGTAAGTTTTTGTGCGTGTTCATCATATATTCCCTCATAGCATAACGAAATACCTGGATATCCATCGTTTTTTTTGAACGAATAATATCACAAATGGTGCGTTCCATATCATATGCAAGAACAGTATTTCCAAAAAAAGTTTTCACATTAACTATTCCAACTTGATAAGTGTTTGGATTATCCTGATAAACCTGAACACCTTGCTTACGTAGATGTGATGCATTATATCCAGCACATACTGTTACATACGCAGTATGCGGCTCGCGTTCTGTAAGTCCATGTAGCATAAGCGCTGTTTCATGCGAAAAAATGACACGCGAATTAGATAGATGAAGCTGATACAAGGTATCAGGCCATGCATCTTCGGCAAGGTACACGCCATGCGCAACACGCTCCATGTTACGCTTACGAACATAATGTGCCATCGTTGGCTTAGATACACCGTGCTTTAATGCCTGTGAAGTGCACAAATATCCATTACCTTGTTTTACAAGCAAATCTAAAATATCAAATCGTTTCATATAATCACCTTACTTTTACGCTCTTAGAATATCTATTGAAAGCGTATAAGTAAATGTAGACAACAAAAACGACATCATTCGCGACTTTTGGCGTTCATGATTTGTTCCGGCTTCTGGCTTGGTTGCGACTTTTGGCTTGGTTGCGACTTTTGGCTTGGTTGCGACTTTTGGCGCTCATAAGTGGCTGCCATGATTGGCTGCCGTGATTAGTCGTTACTTCTATCGTTCATGAGTGGCTGCCGTGATTGGCGGGCATGATTAGCGGGTATAAGGATGATGCTTTCGTGGGCTTTGTGCGGATGGCGGCAGCGCGCAGTTGGTGGCAGCGCACAGTTGGTAGCAACGCGCAGTTGGTGGCTTAGGCGGCTTACACAGAATGGCCGATAAAGCTCGATTGGCCGCATAACGCGGTAATGCAGATAGGCACATGACGAACGCAAGTATCGCTACGAGCTGTGCAGATTAGGCGGGTTACGCAGAATATGCGCTACGATTGCGCCAACGCGTACGGAAACACGCAACGCTCATGAGTATGCGTTTTAGCAGCACCTACCGATGTCGCCGCCGCGCATGATGAGTGCTCGACACTCTTCCCTTCACCAGCGCAACCATTACTTTCATAAATGTTGTTAGCACCATCAAGAACAGCATGTGTTTCACTTGTAGCGCTCACACGTACATCCTCCGCATCAGGCGTTTCGCTTTGCGCATGAGGCTCTTCTTCATGCGTAGCATCAGCAACTGGCACATCCACAATGCGCGCATTCACGCCATAAAAGCGACGAATATTTTCTTCATTTATCACAGTTAGCGTTTCCCCATGTAAGCGTACGTTTTCGTGACCAACAAAAAGCGTGTTATCAGATACCATAAACGCATGTTCAGGAAAATGTGTATTGATAATGCAGGTGGTAGAACGTGAAGCCGTAACGCGCTTTATCGCATCCATAACGAGCAATTGATTGCGCATATCCAAATTCGATTCTGGCTCATCAAGAATGAGCACTTCAGGCTTGCTAACAAGCGCCCGCGCAATAAGCGTCATTTGCAACTGTCCGCCGCTAATTTCATTACAATTGGAGCGCGCAATATCAGAAATACCTAACCAATCAAGCGTTTCAAGAGCTTTCTCGTAATCGGTTTTTGATGGCGTTGAAAAAACTCCTGCTGTAGCATTTAATCCCATAACAACGGTATCAAGAACACTGTACCCAAAGGGGCTTTGTTTTGCCTGAGGCACATAGCTCATATGCGACCACAACTCGCGATGCGAATAGGACGAAAGCGGCTTATCGTTAAAATACGTTGCACCTTCGCGCCACGGCAAAAAACCCATCATGCAACGTAGAAGCGTCGTTTTTCCTACTCCGTTTGGACCTAAAATAGTAAGAACACTTTGAGCGGGAACTACCACATTAAGATGTTCAAATAAATTGAACTTTTTATACCCAAATGCAGCGTCTTTTATTTCTACTTTCATTGCGCACATCCTTTTGTTCTACGAAGTATCCACGCGAAAAATGGCGCGCCTATCACTGCCGTTAAAATCGATAATGGTATTTCTGAACTGGTAACACTGCGTGCCACATCATCAATAAGCAATAGATACGATGCGCCTAACAACAACGTAGCTGGAACCAATAAGCGATGATCGTTTCCAACAATCATACGGCCAATATGCGGGATAACCAGGCCAATCCAACCGACAACGCCACACAATGAAACGGTAACAACGGTCATAAATGTAGCAATAAGCAGTGTAAAAATACGCATTTTGCTTACGTCAATGCCAAGGGAAGCGGCCTCTTCTTCATCTAAAGAAAGCAAATTTAACTTCCAGCGCAAAGCCCACAATACAAGCGAACACGGTATAACAACAGCGCAGGTAAGTTGAACGCCCGCATATGATGACGACGAAAGAGAACCCATCAGCCACGTTGTAATTGCGGGCAGCTGATCATAAGGGTCGCTTACGTATTTGATAAGCGAAACCATAGCCGCAAACAGAGAGCTCACAATAACGCCTGCTAAAACAAGCATATACAATTGCGTTTTTCGGCGAACACGACCAAGCAAAATAACTAAACCTACGGCAATAAGGCCAAAAAGCAACGCGAGTCCTTCAACAGCAAGAGCAGTTCCACTAAACAAAATGCCTAATGCAGCACCAAAACTTGCGCCTGATGATACGCCTAAAATATCTGAAGATACCAACGGATTACTGAATACTGCTTGATATGCTGCTCCAGCTTGCGATAATGCAGCTCCCACCAGCATAGCCATAACAATTCGAGGCATGCGAACACTGAAAATAACATTATCAAGCGCAGCATCACTTGGATTGCCAAGTGCATGGCCGAACAATACTGACACTACTTCGTGAGGAAGCGCATGGTACCGGCCCAAACAAAGCGACAACACAAACACGACGCATAAAATAATGGCCATCGGCACTAAAAACCAAGCACGTTTAGACAACAACTGCGGCTTACCTTTTTTGGAAATGAGATTATTTTGATCTACCACGTGAGCTCCCTTCAAGAACACGCGAAACTTCCTGTGAAAAGCTATCGCCATAGGGACATTGTGTTTTTGACCACGATAAACGGCCAGAAACTGCTAAGTGAGGCACTTCGATGAAATGGGCATCTTTATTACAATAAGGCCTTAGTAAACCATCACCAACTATTACGTCATAGCGATGCGATGACACAATGTCAATTGCATCCTTTTCACAAATATGACCAATATCATGCTTCTGCATACCTTCTGCGTCGGTAGAGAAAAAGGTCGCACTATCGCAAGACGTGATGCCAAAATCGCTGCGAAAAGAGCAGCGCATACTGTGAGCTACCACTTGATCAGCTATGATAAGTACTTTGAGCGAAGATGATTGCTGCGCATGGTCCATACATGCCGATTGCTCTTCGCAGAGAGGCTGGAGTGCAGCAAGCGTATTTTGTTCGTAATGTTGGGTAAGCACGTCCATAAACTGGTCGAACGATTGTTTTCCACTACATTGCGCCCACACATACGGAATCCCGTAACGCTGCTTCATAAGACGAGCAAGCGGCAATGCGCTGTAACTGAGCACGATATTACACGAAGCGTAGACGCTTTGCGCTAAATCGTCAAGCGTCGAACCCATGCACCAACAAGCACCAAGCTTCCACCCGCGCGCTTCGATGCCTTGCTTTATGACGTCAATAGAATGGTACTGGTTCACATCAAGCGGAATGGCGCCTAAGAGGTTTACGGTTCGTTTGCGCTGTTCAGAAGCCGTGTCTGGCAAAGAACCATTCGCGTGTAACGCATCAGCGCGCGGAAATATAATGTGGGTTGCCAGCTGCTTATAGGCAAGCATGGCACCGTGCTCGTAGGTTCTTGTTCCCGTTGTTGGAAATGCGATAACGGGAACGTCAATTTTCTGCTCAAGCTCGCGCGCCAAAGCCTTAAAATCGGTGCCTAAAATCATAGGATTCGGAGATCCAACAAGCGCAACAAAATCACCGCGCACGCGGCCTTGCGTTTTGCATGCTGCCGAAATAAGCATTTCATCTTTGCCAAACAGTGCTTGCATGTCGTCAAGCCCCGATGTGAATACACGTGACGCATGCGCATACGAACGCGGCTCATCGTACCCAACGAAATTGCTCGTACAGCCTGCTGGATCATGGAAAATGATAGTGCCGCCTAAATCAAAAAGCACCGATGCCGCACCTGAATAATCGCCTGCAAATGTTGGAAGCACAAAGTGAAAGTGCTCGGCGTTAGGCAATTTGATGGTATCCCACGTTGTAATTCTAGAACGTTCTTCACGTGGCGCACTCTCGGGAGTGGTTGCTAGGTCTATTGTTCCGCTAATAGCTGCGTTACTTGTAGGAATATTATTCATAGCAGCGTTATTTGTTGTTGTTTCACTCATATGACCAGCGCCTTTTGATAGAGCATCTCTCTTGTTTGGGAAGTGGAATGGTCGCTTGTAAGCGCCTTATAAACCGCCTTATATAATTCGGGAATGGTGCTAAATCCAAAGGTGCACACATCATCGCCCCAAGGAACGGGAGCCGCGTGCGTACACAAACGTGCTGCATCAAAACCAAATGCCACGTCAACATCGTTGAGTTCTGACACAAGTGACATTACTGGATTCATAGCTGGATATACAGACAAATTTGGGTTATGCGCACACAGCATGTCTATGAAGTGTTCGTCACGCTTAGTTGCACCTGCGCAAATAATGAAAGAAATATCCATGCCCGCTTCTAAGAACACAACTGCAGCCTCGAAAGGAGAAAGCGCCAACGAGGCACCAATTCCAATACTTTTGCCTTGTAGAAGCGGTTTATACTGTTCACACGCTTGTTGTGCCTGACGCAAAAAAGGCTGGTAATTAAAAGGTGCCTTAAACTGCGCCGCCATCGCATCATACACGCGCACAACGTCTGGCGTATAGGCAAACGCTGGTGCATGCACAAAAGGAATGCCCAGTTTGCGTTCCATTTCACGCGCAGCAAGCAAGGCGGTGTCGCGCATCACAATATTAAGTGTACTGTTTCGCATAGCGGCAAAATCGTCGAATGTTTTGCACGAAGGCAGCTGACGAATGCGCGTATATCCGCAATCACAAAGCAGGTGAATTAAATCGCTTTCGGGGCTTAACTGCGCAAATGGACCAATAATATTGACGGCACTTTCATCACGTTTACCTGGGGTAACCTGCTCAAGTAACTCGTAAATACTGCGTTGCAATTTTACCAGTGGAGGCGCGCTCGATGTAAGCGAAATAGGGTCCATATGCCCATCAACAAATGGAATGCCGTAGCGCTTTGAAAACGTTTTCGCCAAGGAACGATAATCCGAACCAAGCAAATCATCAACGCAGGTGCTAAACAGGAAAAAGGCCGCGGGCTTTGTAGGAAGCCCCTGCATAATCGCATCAACAACGGCATCTAATCCATCTAAATGCGTACCCATTACCAAATCTTCTTCCGACGCATCAAGATAAAACACACGCTCACGATAACCGTTCATCATTGCGCACACCGAACCATGTCGAGAACAACCTGTTGGCGCCACAAAAAGCAGAACCGATTCAGGAACTGCCATAGCACCGCGCACAATTCCCCATTCACCTGCGCAAGGAGTAAGATAATAGGCATATCCTTTTGCGGAAATTTCTTGCAAAACACCTGGCTCAACGCACGACGTTGCACTTGAAGCGCCGCTTGCCTCCTCATGCGCTGGTGCGGTATTCGATAATCCCGCTTTCTGCTGGAATGTATGCCCTTTCAACGCGCTTATAGGAACGGGGGCGCTGCGCACTAAGTTCTCTATACGTATTTCAGAAGCTGCTGCACAACACGACATTACGCCACCCCGCAATCCATAATTTTCTTTGCGATTGCTTGGAATGTATGCGAAATAGGCAGCTGAGAGTCCATTTCTTCAACGGTCATGCCCTGATCTTCCGCTTTTTGAATATTGTCATCACGTGGCACAATGCCTAAAATTTCCGTGTTTAAGCGCTGTGCAAAATTACGCACTATCTCCTCTTCATTTGGAACGGAGCGGCAGTTCAGAATAATGCCACGCAATTTTGCATATCCGCGCGAAGCAAAGTTATCAAGCGCTTTCGCAATATTTTCGGCCGCATACAGTGCCATTTTTTCACCAGAAGTAACGATGACCACTTCTTCAGCGTAACCTGCACGTAAAGGCGTCGCAAAACCGCCACACACAACATCCCCAAGAACGTCGAACAGCACGTAATCGGGATGATACACACCGAAAGCGTCGAATTCTTCAAGCACGTCGAAAGTTTTAACGATGCCGCGACCTGCGCATCCACTACCTGGCGTTGGGCCGCCCGCTTCAACACACGCAATGCCCTTGTAACCTAGCTGTACAACGGAATCGAGTGACGGACAAACACCTCCATTCGCCAACAACACATCCATTGCAGGCACAATTTGCCTTCCTTTTAAGAGGTTAAAAGTAGAATCTGCCTTAGGGTCGCATCCAATTTGCATTACTTTCTTTCCTGCATCAGCCATGCATGCAGAAAGTGTGGATGTAACTGTTGACTTTCCAATGCCACCTTTTCCATAAATTGCAATTTTTTTCATAATACCCTCGTCTGAACTCAATGCATGATAGGCGTTCAGCTCCGATACACCTATCATGCCTGCTATCTGCGCATTTAATCTTGTGTATGGTCAAGCAATTTTGTAATTTGTTCTTCAGTTAAATAGTAGTTGTAAATATCTTTGTAGAACTGACTTACCTCTGCACGCATATTCATATCCTTAAACAGCTCGGGATGCATCAAGTGCGCAAGCCACTTCACCGTAAGCGGGCTTTCAACACACGGCGGATCCCACGGGAAACCACCAACAGGGAAGCGATACACATGCTTATTTTGAACTGCTGGAATATGCGACCAATCTTGCCCAGGGAAGGTATTGTTGTAGAAATCTGATGCTTTAATAGGATTAAAATTGCCCACAAAAATAAATTGCGGATTCCACTGCATAACCTGTTCCATATTCACAGAAACCTGGCGTTCTCCCATGTCACGCGTAGGGTCGATGGCGCCACTTTGATCCATCAAATACGACGTGAAGCCTTTGCCCATCACTTTAAGAGAATTCGTTACATGGAGAGCAACAGGCCATTCACTTTTTGGAAGCGTTGCAATACGCTCGCTGACGCGTGAAATTTCTTTATCAAAATAGGAAAGAAGCTTTGTGCCGCGCTCTTTTTTCTGCATAAGCGTAGAAAGTACAGTGATCCACGTCTTTAAATCATCAACAGTACCGTATTTCAAAGCGATAACCTTTAGGCCAGCGTCTTCCATTTTTTTGATGCTCTCAGGCATAAATGTCCACTGAAATACCACGTCAGGCTTTAGTGCTAGCAGCGCTTCAATATTTACGTTAAAATCGCGCGCGCACCAATCGGTGTTTGCTTGCGCCAATGACGGATACATTGCTTCAAGTGTGCCGCGTTTATACACGGGAAGTGAAGCAGGGTTACACCCTACGATAAGCGGATTGTCTTCACCCATAACAGCAAAAAAGATGGACGGTAACGGAATGATGCATGTACAAATACGCTTTGGCGCTTCTTTGAATGTTGTTGTTCTGCCTGCTTGATCGGTAATAACAATGCCCTCTTTATCACCCAAGCTTGCAGTATTAGCCGACTTTTTAGAAAACGGCGATGCGCACCCGCCTATGCCAAGTGCAGCCGTTCCCAATAGTGCTGCTGAGAGGCCTAAAAACTCGCGACGTTCTACATTTGTTTTCTGGTGTTTCATACTAACCAACCCTTCCCCTTACAAAACCTAACCTTACCTCTATACATAAAACGTGTAGCGGCTATGCCAATACACGTGCATAGAGCTTTTTGCAATGCATCCTCTACCAGCGTTTTCGCCAGCTGTTTTACCAGCGTTTTCCCCTTTTTCGCTGAATACCTAATGCTCGATGCTTGTATTTTGGAAATCGTTTCTACAAACACACTGTGAATAAGCGCTGATTAACACTGATTAAACGCACTAACAACACAAAGGTAGTAGCACGTTTCAGAGCTTTGTTTATTCCGTTGTGTGGTCAAGCATTGTACTTAATTCCTGCTCACTGATGGAATATCCATACACATCTTTATAAAACTGAGAAACTTCTGCTTTCATATTCATGTCTTTAAACATATCAGGATGTTGAAGATGCGCGAGCCATTTCACCATAAGAGGCGTTTCCATACATGGAGGATCCCAACGGTAGCCACCAATAGGAATTTTATAGACATGTTTATGCTTGACAGCAGGTATTTGAGACCAATCTTGACCAGGAAGCGTATTGTTGTAAAGATCGCTTGGACGGATTTTAGTGAAGTTACTGATATAAACAAACTCTGGTTGCCAGCTAATAATTTGCTCCATGTTTACTTGAGCAGAACGTTCCTTAAAATCTTTGGCAGGATTAACTGAGCCGCTGTTTTCCATCCAGTAATTGCTAAAGCCACTAAACACTTTAAGCGAATCGTACAAGTGTAAAGCAACAGGGCGTTTATCAGGAGCAATAGAATTTGTGCGAGCAGTAACTTCGCTAATTTGCTTGTCGTAGTAATCAATGAGGAACTTTGCTCGGTCATTCTTTTGCATCATGGTTGCCAAAATGGTAATCCACGCTTTAAGGTCGTCAACCGTACCATATTTCAGCGCTATAACCTTAAGACCCGCGTCTTCCATCTTTTTAATGCTTTCTGGCATAAAAGTCCATTGCAGTACAACATCGGGCTTAAGCGCCAATAATGCTTCGATATTCACGTTAAAGTCACGTGCACACCAATCGGTATTTGCCTTTTCAAGTGATGGATACATGGCAGCCAATACACTCGAACGATACGCAGGCATTGATGCAGGATTACAGCCTTTTAAGACTTCGTTATCGGCACCCATAACAGCATAAAAAATAGAAGGAAGCGGCATGATAGTAGTAACAACACGCTCGGGAACTTTATCAAGCGTTATCGTTTTACCTGCCTGATCAGTAATTGTAATGGCATTTTTGCCTTCATTAGCTGATTTTGATTGATCAGCTGTATTGGCTTTTTTCGAGCCAGGATATTGTGAACATCCTGCTAGTCCAAAACTTGCGGCTGTTAATGCAGCTACCGATCCAAATAAAAACTCTCTTCGGCCTAAACCATTCCTTACAAATAAATTAGAACAATCTTCTTCACCCATAATACACTCCCAAAAGTATACCTAACCTTACTCTTACCAGTATATACGTGTTTACCAAGTAAAATAAGTATTTTGTTAACTTTGATTAATATTTAACATAAGCCAAACTAATGAAATAATGAGGTATAACACCAACAATAAGCAGAATAAACTATAAAAATGGAGATTATACTAAAAAGCTATCATGATGCGTAAACATGCTAACCAGTACGCTCATGAGTAGTATACAAAAAAGATTAGTACTTAATACAATAGGTAAAACCTGCTTATCGATGTAAGCACGAGCAATAGATACGTTAACGATATAGTACAGTATAGTTATTCCGCCACAATACTGCGCAGGGCACGCAGGGCGGCGTTGATGTCGTCTTGCGACGTAAACGAGGAAAAGCTGAAGCGCACAATGCCGTTCGCCACACCCAGCGCCTTATGCATCAGCGGCGCACAATGGGCACCGGCGCGCGTTGCAATATCGTAATTCTGCGACAACTGAAACGCCAGCGTAGAAGCGTCAATCGTATCGCAGGTAACGGCAACAATGCCACACGTTCCACACGCACTGCCACCACCCACACAATGCAGCTTATCAACAGAGGAAATTCCAGCACGAAACGCACGTGCCAACTGGCTTATATGCGCCTCAATCGCGCTCCCACCGCGCTGCTCGATAAAGCGCACACCTTCCCGCAAGCCAGCCAAGCCGTGAGCATTCAACGTTCCAGCTTCCAAATACTCCGGCATAACATGCGGTTGACGCAAGCTAAACGAACGCGTACCTGTTCCACCTTCAAACAGCGCATCAGGCAAAACGTCAGCGTGGCACACAAGCCCACCCGTGCCCTGCGGCCCATATAAACTTTTATGTCCCGTAAAGGCAAGAAAATCAATGTTGCTATCAGCAAGATTAAGCGCTAACACACCAGCTGTTTGCGCCGCATCCACGCATACCAACGCTCCATGTTTGTGCGCAATCGCGCTCAGCGCGTCAATATCATACACATCACCTGTAACATTTGACGCATGCGGCAGCACAACAAGGCGCGTATTCTTCTTAAATGCCTGCTCATAGGCCTTGTAATTCAGCTCTCCTGTGGGAAGAACAGGTACAACGCTCACTTCCACGCAACGCGTATCGCGCATCGCGAACACCGGCCGCAACACCGAATTATGCGCCGCCGCCGTGGTGATAACGTGGTCGCCTGTGCGTAAAAAACCTGCAATAACCATGTTCAGCGCCTGCGTAATGTTAAGTGCAAAGCACACGCGCTCGGGGTGTTGCTCGCCAAACAAGCGTGCAAGCGCAATACGACATTCGTACACCGTTTCATCGGCAGAAAGCGATGCGGAATGCACACTGCGACCAGCGCCGCCAAAATGTTGCAGTGCTTCTTGAACGGCACGCGCCACCTGGGGCGGCTTCACCAGCGTTGTTGCTGCATTATCGAGGTAAATCACGAAGCACCTCGGCAACAACCGTGCTCCCAGGCTCAAAAACGCTTCCCTGCGGAACGGTTACCAACGCGTGCGGCGCTAACAACGTTGTTGGAAGCGTTGAGTCTTTCGATGCAGCGCGCGCATGCCACGTTCCATCAACGCAGGTCAGCACAACGCGAGCAACAAAACTACCCCATTTGGGTGATTTAATATGCGAATCGAGAACAACAGGAATGCGCACGCGCTGTGTGCGCGGTGCGCCGTAATAAAAATCGATGATGCCGCGCAACAGCCAATCGCAGCACAGCCACGCAGCGATTATAGGGCCTGGTACATTAAGCGCAACCGTGCCTTTGCACAGCGCAATTCCCACGGGTCTGCCAGGAGCGCAGCGCACACCATGCGTGAAGTACTCGGAGTGCTCCTTCACCAAATCGGCATTAAAGTCTTCGGAGCCGCGCGACGAACCGCCGTTAATGATAACTACGTCGTTTTCGGAAAGTGCCTGTTCAAAGATTGTTTTAAGCGCATCGCGATCGTCGTTGATTTTCGGGTAGGCACAAAACGCAGCGCCCCACTGCTGCGCGAAACCGCAAATCATCGTGCTGTTCGCTTCAACATTCTGACCACGACCAGGAACAACACCAGGCGCAACCAGCTCGGTTCCCGTAGGAATATACCCAACGCGCAATTTGCGAATTGCTTGCACCACCGTGTGTCCCGAAGCGGCAAGCAACGCCGCAATTTCTGGCGTGATGCGCTCGCCAGCTGCGCAAATAAGCTCACCTTGCTCCATATACGTACCTGCAGCGCGCACATTTTGCCCACGTTTTACCTGCTCGTTTGGATCAACATGTACGGCGCCATCCGCATCAAACCGCACCGCTTCAATAGCAATAACCGTATCGAATTCATCGGGAAAATCGTCGCCTGTATCAGCCAAAACGTAATCGACGCCGCGCTTCCAGTGCTCAAGTGCGGGCATACTGCTGATAAAATGATCGAAATTAACCGCAATGCCATCAAAGGCAGATACCCTGTGAACAGGCAAATTGTACGAAGCTCGGTAGTCGATGGCGGAGGTGCGGCCGTACGCATTCTGAAGAGGAAGCGCATCAGGCGCATCGTGCACAGGCTTCCAACGCTCAAGAAGACCTTGTAGAGCATCGGCACGCGTTAACGCTGTATCAAAGTTAAATTCCATGATCCACCTGCTTCTATAACGATGTTTGCGCATGTACACGTGTGGCACATGCTCACACGTGCGAGCGATGCGGCGTGTGCAACATTGCAACGTGTGCTACGTTTGCGTCGTATGCGGCGTGTGCAACGTGTACCAGGCGCACTGCGTGTGCGCTGGCGGTACGGCGGTGCGGCGTATGCACTGGCAAAGCGGCATAAGCAACGCGAACAGCACATCTCGCGCCCGTTTCCACCTGCGAAAATGCCAAGCTACACGCGCTTCATGAAGCGGCCATCGCGCGTATCTACCTGCACGGTGTCGCCCACTTCAATATACATAGGAACCTGAATAACGGCACCCGTTTCAAGCGTGCATGGCTTCGTTGCGCCTTGCACGGTGTCGCCCTTAAAACCAGGCTCAGTCTCAGTTACTTCAAGCTCGACAAACATTTGAGGCTCAACCTCAATAAGCTCGCCACCTGCATACTGTAATGTTGCTTCGTCGTTTTCCTTCAGCCATTTTGCTGCTGGACCCACAATATCGCTACCAATGGCAAGCTGTTCATACGTGCTGGTATCCATAAAATTGTAATCGGCGCCGTCGTTGTACAGGTATTGCATGGTGCGCTGCTCAAGACGAACACTGTCGAACTTTACACCTGCATTAAACGTGTAATCAACGACACGACCCGTTTTAATGTCGCGCAGCTTCGTGCGCACAAAAGCGCCGCCCTTACCAGGCTTTACGTGCTGAAACTCAACAATCGTGCACATTTTGCCATTATTGATAATACACATTCCATTTTTAAAATCGGCTGTTGAAATTGCCATTCTTAACCTCCCTGCATGATGCAGATAATCGTGTTCGCCCTGCTCATGCAAGGAGAATCTTCTCGTTTACACGCATGCGCTTTCAATAATAATTGGTGTACCGCATAATCGCTACACCGCACCAGACACGGTACCAACACCGTGAACGGCACACCACAGCGAAACCAGTACACCGCGCATGCAAAGGTGCATTAAATTATAACCATTTCATGTGTTGATTTGCCAAACACCTTATAACTTTCATGAGTAAGCACGCCACAATCTTCCAAGCGCATACCAAATTCACCTGGAATATAAATTCCTGGTTCAACAGTAACAACATTGCCTTCTACCAACGGCTGCTCGTTACGTGGCGCTAACACAGGCTCTTCGTGAATATCAATACCAACACCGTGTCCTAAGCTGTGTCCCATGCGCCCTTTATATCCGCCTTCAGCAAGAATTTGCTCTGCCATCTCGTGTGCTTCCTTGCCCGTCATACCAACATGCAAGCGCGCCTCAACCGTTTCATTAGCGCGGCGCAACACAGTATACGCATCCTTAATTTTCGCAGATGGTTCGCCGAGGAACACGCAACGCGTCATATCGGAGCAATATCCATACGCCGACGCGCCAAAATCCATAACTACACACTGACCAGCCTCAAGTTTAGTATCACCAGGAACAGCATGCGCTGTAGCTGCATTCGCACCCGCTGCAACAATCGAGCGAAATGACAAGCCCGATGCGCCGTGACGAATCATGTAATCTTCAAGCTCGATTTGAACTTCACGCTCGGTCATACCTGGCTTCATCCATGAAATGATGTGTGAAAATCCAGCATCGGTGATATCTTGCGCCGCCTGCAAACGCGCAATTTCGCTTGCATCTTTTACACCGCGCACGTTCAGCACCACGTTAGATGTTTCGTGAAGCGTTAATCGCGGCAGTTCAAAAGCAGCATAATTGCGTAAGGGCTGATATTCGCGCAAGGTCATCGTGTCTTCAATACCAAGCACAAAAGCATCATCGCTTACATGCTGCTTTTTTAGAACATTTATCGCAACACGTCCGTGAGCTGCGCGTTCCATAGAAACACTCAGCGGTGCTTCGCCTTTTTGAGCAGCAGCGACGCACGCGTCGTAGTAGCGAGAATCGGTGTGCAGCACAGCGCCATCTTGCGTAAGAAGAACGCAATGTGCCTGTTCATCGTCAAACACGTCGTCGAAGGCGCTCAGCCACATGATGTTTGAGGTGGTGCGAATAAGCAGTCCGTCCAAGTTATGTTCGCGCATGTAAGCACGCAAAAGAGCTATGCGATGCGCGCTTTTTCCGCGCGTGTCCGTTACGTTAGACCTGTTCGTGTTGTCGGTTGTTTGGCTGGTTGTTTGGTCGGTTTCGCCCGTTAAAGGTTTGTCCATGCTATCACTTGCTTTCTGCGTCCTGTAATGTATGTTCGCCATCAGGAATTTTGGCTTTTTGCAATTCAAATCTGAGTTTTTTATAGCTCACAGCAGAGCTTTTTGCAGCTGAAATGTTGGCTTTTTGCAACTCAAACTTTAGGTTGTCGTAGCATCAATCGCGGCATTCTATATCAAAAAACGACACAAAACTAAAACCGCAGACAAAGCCAACTCCCGCTCCGTTTCGCGATCCTGTCTGCGCCAACTCCCGCGCATTTCAGCACGTCACATGCCGCACGTCACACGCCACTTCCCGCGCCGCGTCGTTTCCCGCGTTCTACCAGGAAATAAGCTCGTAGCCGCTTTCTGTAACAACAAGTTGCACTTCCCATTGCGCGCTCTTCGAGCCATCTTTGGTGCGCACCGTCCAACCGTTCGGATCGGACATATCAATGTCGGCTTTTCCCGCATTTACCATCGGTTCAATCGTAAAGCAGAAGCCAGGCATCAAAATAGGGCCCGTACCTGCTTTATCAACAAAACTCACAAACGGCTCTTCGTGGAATTCGTGCCCGATTCCATGGCCGCCAAACTCCGCAACAACGCTGTACCCCGCGCCTGTTGCTACTTTATTCACCGCTTCACTCACATCGCCCAAGTGACCCCACGGACGCACCGCCGCAAGACCGGCCTCAACAGCCTTTTTTGTGGTTTCTACCAGGCGTTTATCTTCATCAGATACGTTGCCAATAAGATACATGCGCGACGAATCGGAAAAATAATCGTCAAGAATGGTCGACATATCCACATTGATAATGTCGCCGTCTTTGACTACTTCATCAGGCGAAGGAATACCGTGGCACACCACGTCGTTGATAGACGTGCACACGCTTTTGGGGAAACCCTCGTAGTTCAAATCGGCGGGAATGGCGTTGTGCTCGATGCAGTAGTTGTACACCCAGGTGTCAATTTCCTGCGTTGTAACGCCCGCGCGGATGTGTTCGCCCACATAATCGAGGACGCCAATGTTCACCACTGCACTTTTCTTGATGGCAGCAATGTCCGCCGCGGTTTTCACGAGCGAACGCGGAAGAACTTCTTCACCCTGACTTGCCAACATGTCGAGCCGCGCATCAAACGCAGCGTGACACTTTTTGTACTTTGCTCCCGAGCCGCACCAACAAGCGTCATTGCGGCCCGGATTGGGCATTCCATCATACATAGTTGCCTCCAGAATTGTATCCGTAGCAGGAGTTATGCGGCCTGTTAGTCGCGAACTTCCGCTTGCAATTGTGCGCATACTTTCTTAACCAAGCGCGCGTGAATTTTTGCCACTTCTTCAGAACTGAGCGTTTTTTCGGGGCTGCGATACAACAGCGAGAACGCAAGCGATTTTTTGTGCGCTCCCACGTGCTGTTCATTGCGATACACATCAAACAAATGCGCGCGCACTAACAGCTTTCCGCCCGCCGACAGCAGTGCCTGCAAAACGCTCTGATAGCTAACATCTTCGTCGACCACCAGCGCAATATCCATGGAAACACCTGGGTAAACGGGAACATCGCAATATTCGCGATGAGTTTGTGCCGCGCATAGCAGCGCCTTAAAGTCGAGTTCGAAAGCAATCACGCTACCTTGTACATCAAGTGCACGCAAGCCACGCGGATGAATTTGTCCAACCCAGCCAAGCTTCGTTTTCCCAAAGAACACGTCCGCCGCGCAACCCGGATGCAAAAAGGGCGACTCATCAACGTTAACGGGCGCAAACGTAACACCAGGAATGTTCAGTGCACAGAAAAGCGTTTCAAGAACACCTTTGCCATCGAAGAAATCGAACGCCAATGCTGGCTTGTTCCACGCTTTTTCTGTCATGCAGCCTGCCAAAACGCCTGCTACTTTAAGCGTTTCGTACGGCTTTTTATGCCCTGGACGCGCGCGGAACACCTCACCAATTTCATACAGTTGAATGTTGTCAACACCGTGATTTTGGTTGTATGCAACACTGTGTAAAAGGCCAGGAATAATGCTCTCACGCAAAATGGATTGCTCGGCGTTAATCGGATTAAGCAAACGCAGCGGCTCAACGCCAACATTCATGTGCAGTTTTTCGTTATCGCTTGGATCGGCAAACGAATAGGTCATAGTTTCGCACAAACCGCATGAACGCAAAACTTCGCCCAGTTTCCTAGAAAGCTGCTGTTCAGGCGTGCGAACAGCCAGGCGACCTTCCCCAGCGGGAAGCGTTGGCGTAATGGAGTCCATGCCAACAAGGCGCAGCACTTCCTCGTACAAGTCGATTTCACGCGTAAGATCGGGACGGAACGTGGGGCATACCACATCAAGAACATCGGCGCTAGTGGCAGCATCGGGGTTGTTGGCACCGGTGGCGCTAGTGGCAGCATCAGCGCTGTGCGTCGTGCACGAGCAGCCCAAGCGTTCCAGCGTATCTATTACCTCATCTGCGGTAATGTGCAAGCCCATCATCGATTCAAAACGCTTTATACGAAACGGCACGCAACATTCTTGGGTAGCGTCGTGATACACATCAACACGGCCAGGAGCAACATGCCCACCTGTGACCTGAGCCATCAGCGCTGCCGCAAAATCGCAAATATCACCAACCGGATTATCGTCAACAATGCGCTCAAAACGCAACGATGCCTCGCTCATCAGGCCTAGGTTGCGGCTCGTACGGCTTGTGTGCGAACTATTAAACGCCGCCGCTTCAAGCACAATTTTGGTGGTTTGGTCGGTAATTTCGGTATCAGCGCCACCCATAACACCAGCTAACGCAGCAATTCCGCGCGACGAACTAATAACGGTCATGTCGTCGGTAAGCTGGCGCATTTCGCCATCGAGCGTTTCAAGCGTTTCACCATCGTGCGCCGCACGCACACAAAGATGCGCAACTCCCTGGTCATCGGAAATTTTACTGAAATCGAACGCGTGCAGCGGCTGGCCAAACAGATACATAATATAGTTGGTTACGTCAACAACGTTGTTAATCGAACGCGTGCCTGCGCTTATAACGCGCTCGGCAAGCCAATCGGGGCTCGGTGCAATTTTGACGCCCTCAATAACGCGCGCCGTATAGCGTTTTGCACGGTCGGGGCTGGCAATTTCCACGTTCACCTGTTTAGACGCTGGCGTAAGCGCGCTGTCTTCCTCAACGTCAAACAGCGGCGTAAACACGTTACGCTTATACATCGCGCCCACTTCACGCGCCATACCAAGCATCGACAAGCAGTCGGGACGGTTCGGCGTAATTTCCAAATCAAGAATCGTATCCGCCAAACCCGCATACTCAGCAAAGGGAACGCCCACAGGCGCGTCATCAGGCAAAATCATGATACCATCTTCACCTTCGCGCGGCGGCAAGCCAAGCTCACTGCGCGAGCAATTCATGCCGAAACTCCACACGCCGCGTTTTTTCGCCTTCTTAATAGCAAAATCACCAGGCAAAATAGCACCACAGAGTGCCGTTACCACGTGATCGCCTTCGTTGAAATTTTGCGCTCCACACACCACTTGCAGCGGCTGCGGATTTCCCTGTTCGTCGGTATGATATGCACCAACATCGATCGTTGTTACAAACATATGGTCAGAATCAGGATGAGGAACTTTACTGAGCACCTTGCCACAAATTACCTTGTTGAACTGGGCTCCTGTTTGTGCAACACCCTCAACGCCCGTGCCCGTTACATCAAGGCGGTCGCAAAACGCTTTAACATCGCTGGGTACGTCAACATATTCAGAGAGCCATTTAAGCGATACTTTCATTCTTATTCCTCTTCTTAAAATTGACGAAGAAAACGCATGTCACCTTGCAAAAGTAAGCGCAAATCGGGAATGTCGTACTTCAACGCCGCAACGCGCTCGACACCCACGCCAAATGCAAAGCCGCGATACACTTCTGGATCGATGCCTGAACAGGTAAGAACAGCTGGATCAACCATACCGCAACCCAAAATTTCCAGCCAACCTGTGCCCTTACAAAAACGGCAGCCGGTGCCTCCGCAGATGCCGCAACTAACGTCCACCTCGGCCGATGGCTCGGTAAACGGAAAATAGTGCGCGCGAAAACGCGTTTTACGCTCGGGGCCAAACATCGCTTTGCAGAAATAATCCAGCGTGCCCTTTAAGTCGCTAAAACGAAGTGATGTGTCAATCGCAAGACCCTCAAGCTGCGTAAACTGGGGTAAATGCGACGGATCTGCCGAGTCGCGCCTATATACTTTACCTGGTGCAACAATATAAATGGGCGGTTTTTGATTTTCCATCGTGTGAACCTGAACGCCCGATGTTTGCGTACGAAGAAGCACGTCAGACTCGCCTTTTACCTTGGCAACATCGCCCGACAAATCGGGCAAGTAGAACGTGTCTTGCATGCTGCGGCTTGGATGATCGGCGGGTGCATTCAGTGCAGTAAAATTGTAATAGTCGGTTTCAACCTCCGGACCTGTAGCAACGCTGAATCCTAAGCCATAAAAGATGTCGCAAATTTCGTCAGTAATCGCGTGAATAAGGTGGCGATGACCTTGTACTTGTGAACGCCCTGGAAGCGTAACATCAACCGCCGATGTTGCAAGCTGCGCTTCAAGTTCGGTTTCTTGAAGAACAGCCTTGCGCGAACCGAGAGCTTCTTCTACGCAATTTCGCACATCATTAGCGCATTTTCCAACAGCAGCGCGATCTTCTTTAGGAAGCGCTCCCATTTGGCGCAAATACGCCGTAAGCGTGCCGCTGCGCCCCAACACCGCAACACGCAGTGCTTCAAGCTGCGCCATATCTTGCGCTTGCTCGATGTTGCAAAGCGATTGCGCGCGCAGTTGTTCCAGTTCATCGAGAATAGCCATTCCAGTACCTCGCTTGTAGACGCCGTTGTTTGGTCGAATGTTTGCAATTCAAAATTCTATACAAAAACACAATACAATGAAAACGAGATATGTGGCGCTATTTCTTCATTACTTACAGAAAAACGAAAAAACGGCGTCGAACCTTATTGCTTAGTTAGTCGGCAGCGCGAGCAGCGGCAATAAGCTCGCGCGCATGCAAAAGCGACGTGTCTGTTGCTTTACCAGAAAGCATGCGAGCAATTTCGAGCGCGCGATGTTCCTCAGAAAGACGCTCGACCTGCGTTTCGGCAGGTCCCACGCCCGTACCATCGGTTTTACTTACCACGTAATGCGTGTCGGCATACACTGCCACCTGCGCCAAATGCGTTACCAAAATCACCTGATGTGTTTGTGACAACTCAAACAACACGCGCGCCAACGCTTGCGCCGTTGTGCCACCAACACCAGCGTCCACTTCGTCGAAAATAAGCGTTTGAACAGCATCGCTTTTGCCAAGAACAACTTTAAGCGCCAGCATAACGCGGCTCATTTCACCACCCGATGCAATGCGCACCAACTGGCGATACTGCATACCCTCACCAGGGCAATACATAAACTCTACCGCGCAGGGCGACTGCTCCGTGAACTGCTCAAGCGGCACCATATCAACTGAACAGGAGAATTGCGCATGCTGCATTTCAAGCGCTGCCAAAACCTCATTAACGCGTTCACTAAACAACGGCGCACCCTTTTTACGAAACTCAGTCAGTGCACACGCTGCACATTCAAGCTGTTCACGTGCTTGTTGAACGCGTGCTTGCAGCGCTGAAAGATGTTCCTTGGAATTATCAAGCGACTCCACCAACTGTTTTGCATCGTGGTAGTTTTTCATGAGTTGTGCCATGTCAGGCGTAAAATCATGCAGCAAACCCTGAAACAGCGACATGCGTTGCTGCATGTCATCAAGTGCCTGAGCGTCAAATTCAATAGAAGCGGCATAACTCGAAATATCACGAGAAATATCCTCGGTAATGTAGAGGCTCTCAAGCAACGACTGCGCCTTTTCTGCGAGCGCGGCATCGAATTGCGCGGCGTGTTGAATTTGAGAAATTGCCGTGTTAAGCTGGTCCAATGCGCCACTTTCACCACTCAGAGCCGTTTGTGCAGAAAACACGTCACGCGTAAGCTCCTCGCTGTGCTGGGCTTTTTGCAGTTGAACGGTTAATTCGTCGTACTCGTTTTCGGCGGGGTTAAGCTCCTCAACGCGACGAATAAGATAACGTGCCTGCTCAACGCGGGCATTTTGCTGCTCGCCTGCTTCGGCAACAAGCTTCAGCTGCTGGCAGGCGTCGCGATAGTCAAGAAATGCCTGATGGTAGGCTTTATACTCCGGAGAGGTATGCGTGTGAAGAAACGCGTCGAGCATGCCTTCGTGAAATTTCGCCTGCATAAGACGCTGATGTTCAAACTGACCACAAAAATCGACCGTGCGTGCCATTGTTGCGGCAAGCTCTTTGAGTGATGCAAGCGAGCCGTTAATACTCACGCGCGATTTTCCATCAGTGGAACAGGTACGTTTTACAAGCAATTCCTGAAAGGTTGGCGCGATGTCGCCAGCGCACGCGTCAGCATTTGCACTCGTAGCATTTACGCTGGTGACAGTACTAGTGTCGCGCGCATTGGCGTTGACGTTCGTGTTGGTGTTCGCGTTAGCGTCATGCACATCGGCATCAACATCGAAGTTCGCACTGCTAGCAGCGTTTTCATTCGTATCGTCAATGAAAAACCGTCCTTCAACACAGGCACTGGTACAACCCTCACGTATACTCTCTTTTGTAGCGCGCTCACCTAACAGCAGACGCAAGCCTTTCAGTAACGCCGACTTTCCACTGCCTGTTTCCCCTGTTATGACAGTAAGCCCTTTGTCGAACGTAAGCGAAACATTATGTATAAGTGCAAGGTCGGTAATATGTACTTCATCAATCATAACTTCCCCTTTTATCACCATATAATGCAATTTCATTGGCGTTATGTAACGTTGTTGCTCTTAAGCGACGCGATAACGTTAGCACCGCAATCGTTACATGAAACACTCGTGCTGGTGTGTTGCTGATACTCTGCAACATATAATAAGGCGTCATATTTTACAGAATACGAGCGACTTTCACCTACATCAAAGCTCGTTAGCGCTTCTACTTCCAAGGTGCAAGTGCCTCAACACTTCCTACTCCCAAACCGCGACGACGAACGTCGTGCTTGCTGCTTCAACTTTTTCAAAGTGTCAAGCTCACTTTCGCCTTCAAAGCACGCTTTCACCTTTATCAGCTGGTCACGCGCTTTCGCTGCCGCTTCAAAATCCATACGCTCAGAGGCTTGCACCATCTCATCTTCAAGCTCAGAGATAATCCGCAGCGTTTCCTCACGTGAAAACTGCGCCAATTTACGATTAACGTCTTGCGAACTTTCATCAGCGCTATCTGCGGAAACGCTTTGTGCAATATCAACAACAGCCTTAGTAATCGTTTGTGGAACGATACCGTGTTCTTCGTTATATGCAATCTGTATGCTACGGCGGCGCTTAGTTTCATCAATAGCGCTTTTCATGGAGTCGGTAATGCGATTGGCATACATGATAACCTGGCCGTTTGCGTTTCGTGCAGCACGCCCAATCGTTTGAATAAGCGAGCGGTGATTGCGCAAAAATCCCTCTTTATCGGCATCAAGAATAGCCACCAACGACACTTCTGGCAAGTCGAGGCCCTCGCGCAACAAGTTAATACCAACAAGCACATCAAATACGCCAAGCCGCAGGTCACGCAGAATTTCCACGCGCTCAAGCGTACCGATATCCGAGTGCATATAGCGCGTTTTCAGCCCGCGATCAAGCAAATGATCCGATAAATCTTCTGCCATTTTCTTGGTAAGCGTAGTAATGAGCGTGCGTTCGTGGCGCTCCGCGCGCAGCCGCGCTTCATCGCAAATGTCGTCAATTTGCGAATCGATAGGACGCACTTCAATTTTCGGATCTAAAAGCCCTGTTGGACGAATGATTTGCTCGACAACGGCACTGCTGGCACGCTGTTCATAGTCGCCTGGCGTAGCTGAAACAAAAATAAACTGCGGGATTTTCTTCTCGAACTCGTCGTAACGCAACGGCCGATTATCCAGGCAGCTTGGCAGACGAAAACCGTGCTCTGCAAGGGTAATTTTCCGCGAACGGTCGCCCTCATACATGCCCCTGACCTGCGGTATTGTTACGTGGCTTTCATCGACGATGCACAAAAAATCATCCGGAAAGTAATCGATAAGCGTATACGGCGGCTCGCCCGGCTTGCGTCCATCCAGGTGACGCGAATAATTCTCGATTCCCGAGCAAAAGCCCATCGTTTCCATCATTTCCAAATCGTAGGACACACGCATTTCAAGGCGCTCGGCCTCCAGCAGTTTCCCCTGCTCTTTGAAGAATGCAAGGCGCTCGCGCAACTCATCGCGAATTGTATCAAGCGCGTGCTGAATTTTCGGACGTGCCGTTACATAATGTGACGCCGGCCACACGGGTAACGCCTCGTAGCTGGTTAGCTTTTCCCCTGTTAAAGCATCAATTTCCGCTATCGACTCGATGTCATCACCCCAAAATTCCACGCGAATTGGGTTATCGGCATACGGCGGAAAAATGTCAACAATATCGCCGCGCACACGAAACGTCGCACGCTTCAATTCGTAATCGTTGCGGTCGTATTGGATGTCAATCAAATCGTGAAGAAGCTGGTCACGATTGTATTCCTTGCTGCAATCGAGAAACACTGCCATGCCGGCATAATCCATCGGCGAACCAATACCATAAATGCACGACACCGAGGCAACCACCACGCAATCTCGCCGCGAAAGCAAAGCCGACGTAGCCGCATGACGCAGCTTTTCAACTTCTTCATTAATGGATGCGTCTTTTTCGATGAATGTGTCTGATGAGGGAACATAGGCTTCGGGCTGGTAATAATCGTAATACGACACGAAATACACCACCGAATTTTGCGGGAAAAACTCCTTGAGCTCACTTGCCAACTGCGCCGCCAGCGTTTTGTTGGGCGCCAGCACCAAGGTTGGTTTTTGGAGCGCCTCGATTGTTTTTGCCATCGTGAACGTTTTGCCTGATCCGGTAACGCCCAACAGCGTTTGATAGCGCATGCCGCTTCTGACGTTTTCGGCCAGCTGAGCGATGGCTTTAGGCTGATCACCTGCGGGTTCGTAAGGCGATTTCACAACAAAGGGCGTGGTTGCAAGACGAACAGCAGGCAGCTTGCCTTCCATAGCGCTTCCTTGGATATTTGCAAAATGAGATGACACGCTTTCTCCTTACCGTTTACCGCTCGGTGTTTGGTGCTTGCCGCCTGGGAACGGGTGCGAGCAGGTGCTTCTTGGCGTTTGGTGGGTGCCGCTTGGGAATGCGTTTGAGCAGTGGACGGTCGCTTGCGCTTCGCTGGTAGCAGCGTTCGCTTCGCTCTTTCTTGATGACACGTTGCCGTTCGTTGCTACCCCATTGCCGTTTGCGCAGGTACAGCGCGTGTACGAACGCCACCATTGCACTGTTTGTTCTGCAAGCTTACCAGGCGTTCCGTCGTTATAGAACACGACATCTGCCTGTTGTTTTCGCTGGTCGTCGCTTATTTGTTGCGCAATGCGCGCACGAATGTCACGCTCGCTCCATCCCGCTTGCTGCAAGCGCTGCATACGCGCTTCCAAGGAAGCAAGAACCGCAATCAGCACGTCAGCATTTTTTGCAAGTGGCTCATTGCGCGTTGTGAACGTCGAGCACTCAACAGCAACATACGGCTGATGCTGTTCTTGCAATTCGTGCAGTTCACAGGCATATAGCTGTTCTATCTGTGGCATGCAAATAGCATTTAAGGTACACGTATTGTGCGAATTTGCAAACGCAATGGCAGCCAGCGCTGCACGATTAACACAGCCGCATGCATCAAAAATGGAAGTTCCAAAAGCACGTTTTAACTGCAGCTTTACGGAATCACACGCAAGCGCTTCATGGCCAAGCGCATCAAGGTCGATAGCGGGTACGCCCTGCTGCTCAAGCGTTTTGCGAACGGTCGATTTGCCCGAACCCATGCCGCCAATTATAAAAATTTGCTTCACGACGTACTCCTTTCGTTATGCTCGGTGCCAACATACTTTATATGCACTATCTTTGGCTCGTTCCCAATTCCGCTCGCGAACAGCCTCTACATAGCGCGCTCTGCAAGCTGTTATTTCCGCACATGTCACACAACCTGCCACTTCTATGTGTTCAACGCTCACTTTATGTTGCGCCATAGGATGCTCAACAACTACCTGCCACTTCTACGCGCTCGGCGCCCACCACACACTCGCACACGCACGAAAGCCGCAACGCCACGTGCAAGCAACAAGCCCGCACACGCACACAACCTGCCCGCAGGCCTGCAATCAGCCATTTCCGCACATACATAGTGAAAAAGGCGCACCCATACAGGCACGCCTTTGTCGCATTCGTTTTGCACGTGCACGCACGTATGCGCACGTGAAACGGTTACTGCTATTCTGCATCCTTCTTTGACGCATCTTCTTTTGCTTCAGATGCTTCCGATGCTTGTTTTGCATCAGCAGTTGAAGCGGCATCATCCTTAGATTCAGAATGCTCAGTGCTTCCCTCAACAGGAATTTCAATACCTAAGTCAAGAGCAGCAGCCTTCATTGACAAAGAAATACGGCGACGTTCTGCATTGATTTCTACAACTTTAACTTTAACCGTGTCTCCAACTTTCACTACCTGAGACGGGGTATCAACGTGACGTGTAGCCATTTCAGAAATGTGTACCAAGCCCTCAGCATCGTCACCCAGCGAGATGAACGCGCCAAACGGCACCAACTTCGACACAACACCATCAACGATGGCTCCCAAAGGATATGCTTCAACAAGCTTTAACCACGGATCAGGCGTTGTTTGCTTTAAGCCAAGCGAAATGCGCTCGCGTTGCAAGTCGACGTCAAGCACTTCAACTTCAACTTCCTGACCAACTTTCAGCACTTCAGATGGGTGGCTAATGTGGTTCCACGAAATCTCAGAAATGTGTACCAAGCCGTCAATGCCGCCCAGGTCAACAAAGGCACCAAAGTCGACAATCGAAGAAACGGTACCTTTCAGGCGCATGCCCTTCGTAAGCTTCGTCAAAATTTCGGCACGTTCGTTCTTGCGGCCTTCTTCCAGCAGCGCACGACGTGAAAGTACTACGTTGTTACGGTTGCGATCCATCTCGATGATGCGCGCTTCGATATTGGTGTTCAGGTACATATCAAGGTCTTTTACGCGACGAAGATCAACCAACGACGCAGGTAAGAATCCACGCAATCCGATGTCGATGATAAGACCGCCTTTAACAACCTCGATAACTTCACCCGTTACCGATTCGCCAGCCTTGAATTTCTCCTCAACAGAAATCCATGCACGCTCGTATTCTGCACGTTTCTTGGAAAGGATAAGACGCCCATCTTTGTCTTCTTTTTGAAGAACAAGAGCTTCAATTTTGTCACCCAATGAAACTAGTTCAGCAGGGTCGGCATCTTTGCGAATAGAAAGCTCACGAGCTGGGATAACACCTTCGCTCTTGAAACCAATGTCAACGAGCACTTCGTCGTGTTCAATTTTCACAATTGTGCCATTAACAAGGTCGCCTTCATCAAATTCGGTAAGAGTACCATCGATAAGAGCGTTCATTTTGTCATCGGAAATATCTGAAAAATCGATGACGGAAGGGTTTTTGATTTCGGTCAAAACGGACCCCTTTCAATACATTCCGGGGACCCATCAACATGATTGATTACACTGTACCATGTTCGTACTCGTTAAGAAGAAACAGCAGGTAGCAAACATGTCTCGGGGGCCAACACTTACATTCTTACCACTGTTTTGGTAAGTGAAAACATTGTAGCACGTTAGTACATATCGTAAAGAAATATCATCAGTTGTCCATATGAAAAATTTATGCACGTTAAACCTTGCAAAAAGACGGCATGGAGCTGCATTTCACCTGCAAAAAGACGGCATGGAGCTGCATTTCACCTGCAAAAAGGCGGCGGCCGGCGGCGTTTGGGCTGCAATAACACGGCACGGAGCTGCATTTGGGCTGCGAAAAGACGGCACGGAGCTACGTTTGGACGGTAGAAAGGCTGCGGGCGGCGGAATACGTGCTGCAACAGGAGTTTTACCACGTTCCCTACAGTGCGCCAAAACACGTTCCCATGCAAGAAAAGCACCTTGCACATACAATTTTATAGATACGCTATGCATTACAAAATAATGGTTGACTTTGCGCTCCGCGAGTACTTTAATAGGGAACAATTCATCACTGAAGAAACCGTTGACGCGGAGATAACGGTAGTCATGCCTGTACAGAGAATCCACGGTGCTGAGATGTGGATAAGAAACA
>KQ959685.1:143817-163185 GCA_001552935.1 Umbribacter vaginalis
GGGCATAGTCAAATGAAACGGATGCGTTTCGAAGCGTGAAATGCAATGCGCGGCACTCACACAGCGCGGCGCACATCACATGGTCGATGCGCAGCATGTTTCAAAGTATTCTATGACGTAGGGCACACGTTACGTGCTGGAGATGTGATTGCATCTCTTAAGAGCGCAGTTCAGCTGCGAATTCAAGGTGGCACCGCGGATATATATCACCGCATACGATGATACTTGTTCGTCCTTGATGGAATGTTCCATTGAGGATTTTTTTATGCGCACGAACGCTCAACTCCTTTATGGAACAACAAACGGTGTTTCGTAAGGAGGAGCCATGACCGCAACACACAATCAACCAGGTGCCGAAAGTGCACCGCCACAAGCGCAAACCTATGATGAAGCGGAAGAAATTCGCACATTTCCCAGCATGCAGCAATTGGAAACGATACGCGCAACCAAGTGCTACACCATTGCGCCCGTTGCATGTGAATTCCCTGCTCACACAAGCGATCCGCTGGATGTGCTAAGCATCTTGAAGCGCATTTCGCACCATGTTTACGTGCTGGAATCGGCGCAACAAGGACCGCAAGGCGCGCAACAGGGCGCACAAAACGCTCAAGCCGCGCAACAGGCTGCACAAACCGCACAAGGCGCGAGCACCACGCCATCAACGCAAACGCCCCAGCGGGAACGGGGCCGCTACACGTTCCTCGGCTTTGATCCCAAACGCAATATCTATTGCGAACAGGGAAAACTAACCATTGACGACGTTCACCTTGAAACGCAACAGCCAACCGACATTATCCGCAGCATTTTACGCGAATATAAAAGCCCGCACATCGATCGTCTGCCTCCTTTTACAGGCGGTTTAGTGGGCTATTTCTCGTTCGAATATTTAGGCTACAAAGAACCGAAGCTGGCAAACAACCAGTTCAACGAGGGTGCGTTCCGCGATCTTGACCTCATGCTGTTCGACAAAGTTATTGCATTTGACAATCTTACGCACCGCATTGTGCTAATTATCAACATTAAGCTGAACAATCTGGACGAAAACTACCAGCACGCGCTGATGGAGCTCGATTCGCTAAAACGCCTGATAATGCAAGGGAAAAAGCAAGTCGACGAGCCGGGCAGCATTACGGGGCCCGTGCAAGCGCTGTTCTCGAAACAGCAATTTTGCTCAATGGTTGCCAGCGCAAAGCGGCACATTGTGGCGGGCGACATTTTCCAAATTGTGCTATCGAACCAGTTAAGCGCGCCATTTTCGGGAAGCTTGCTAAACACGTACCGCCGCTTGCGCGCCATTAACCCCAGCCCCTACATGTTCTACTTTTCGGGCGACGACATGGAAATTGCCGGCGCATCGCCCGAAACGCTTGTCGACTTGAAAGACGGTGTGCTGCACACCTATCCGCTTGCGGGAACGCGCAAACGCGGTACCACGCCGCAGGAAGATATGGCACTTGAACAGGAGCTTCTTCACGACGAAAAGGAACTTGCGGAACACAACATGCTGGTTGATTTAGGGCGCAACGATTTGGGGCGCATAAGCGCATTTGGCAGCGTAGTTGTTGAGCGCCTGCACAGCATTGAGCGCTTTTCCCACGTGATGCACATTGGCTCGGCCGTGCGCTCGCGCATTGACGCGCAGCACGACGCGCTTGACGCGGTTGAGGCTCTTATGCCTGCTGGCACGCTTAGTGGCGCACCCAAAATTAAGGCGTGCGAGCTCATTGGCGTACTTGAAGGCACCAAGCGCGGCATTTACGGCGGCGCTATTGGCTACGTGGATTTCACGGGCAATATGGACATGTGCATTGGCATTCGGCTGCTGTACAAAAAGGCAGGTAGAGTTGTTGTTCAAACCGGCGCGGGCATTGTTGCCGACTCCATTGCCGAAAACGAATACCAGGAATGCCTGAACAAAGCGCGCTCGTCGCTTGCGGCTCTTGAGGAACGCCCAGATGACGCGGCGCAGGTTGGAGCGTCAAGCACGATGGCGCAGGTTGAGGCTTCGGGGGTTGGAAACGCAACGGATGTTGGGAACGCAGCAGCGCCTTCACCAGCGGCACCAACAGCTGCGGCGTCAGCGCAGATGAAAGCACATGAATAGGAGGCGCATTGCTATGACATTACTTATCGATAATTACGATAGCTTCGCGTATAACTTGTACCAGTACATTGGAACAATCGACCCTGCTATTCGCGTTATTCGCAACGACGAACTGCCGCTTGACGACATCGAGCGCCTTGAGCCCGACCGCATTATTATCTCTCCGGGCCCTGGTAAACCGTGCGACGCAGGCTGCATCGAAGGTGTGATCAAGCATTTTTTGGGGCGCGTGCCTATTTTGGGCGTATGCTTGGGTCATCAGGCATTATGCGAAGCGCTGGGGGCGCGCATCGTGCCCGCGAAACAACTGATGCACGGCAAGCAGTCGCGCGTTGCGATACGTTCGTCATGCGCGTTATTCGCCCATTTACCTGCGGAGATACTGGTTGCGCGCTATCACTCACTTGCGGTAGACCGCGCCAGTTTACCGTCGTGTTTGGAAGTGTGCGCTGAAGCCGACGACCGGGAAATAATGGCAGTTCAACACCAAAGCGCCTGCGCGTTTGGATTGCAGTTTCATCCCGAATCGATCATGACGCCCGACGGCATGAGCATACTGGAAAACTTCATGCGATTGCGCCTGTAAGCTGGGCGTTTGGAACGTATGCAAAACGCAAGGGCGCGAACACGTTCCCCAGCCCCAGCACGAGCGCGAACACGTTCCCCAGCCCCAGCACGAAACCCCGCACCAAACCCGAACACGTTCCCCACGAACGTGAAGCGTGAACCACAAAACCACTTGAATGCGCTGTGAAGTGCACATTCATACACGAAAGGAACAACCATGATAGCTGAAGCTATTAAAAAAATTGTCGGCAAGCACGATTTAACGTACGCGGAAGCCTACGACGTGATGAACGAAATCATGAGCGGCGAAACCACGCCGACGCAAAATGCGGCCTTCCTAGCTGCGCTTTCGACCAAAAGCACGCGCGCGGAAACCATCGACGAAATTTGCGGCTGCGCACAAGCGATGCGCGAACACGCCTGCGCGGTGCATGCGCCACGCCCCGTCCTTGAAATTGTGGGAACCGGCGGCGACGGATCGAACAGTTTCAACATTTCCACAACATCGGCGCTAGTAATAGCCTCGGCTGGCGTGGACGTTGCCAAACACGGCAACCGCGCAGCGTCATCGGCATCGGGCGCGGCCGATTGCCTGGAAGCGCTGGGCGTGAACATCAACCAAAGCCCCGAAACATGCGTTGAGCTGCTTAAACGCGTTCATCTGTGCTTCGTGTTTGCGCAACGCTATCACCGTTCCATGAAGTATGTGGCTCCTATCAGGAAAGAGCTGGGCGTTCGCACCGTATTCAACATTTTGGGACCGCTGACCAACCCCGCTACGCCAACGATGCAGCTGCTGGGCGTCTATGACGATTATTTGGTAGAACCGCTGGCGCGTGTGCTTTCTAAGCTGGGCGTTTCGCGTGGAATGGTGGTGTATGGCACCGACAAGCTGGATGAAATTTCGCTGAGCGCGCCCACGCACGTGTGTGAATTTGACGGCGATACGCTAAAAAGCTACGAAATTGCGCCAGAAGATTTCGGCTTGCAACGCTGCCGCAAAGAAGATTTGCAGGGCGGATCTCCTGCCGAGAACGCGCGCATCACACGTGCTGTTTTGGCTGGTGAGAAGGGTGCGCACCGCAACGCTGTGCTGATGAACGCGGGCGCGGCGCTGTATATCGCGCGCAAGGCGGATACGCTGGCACACGGCGTTGAAATGGCTGCTGAGCGCATCGATTCTGGAGCGGCACAGCGCACGCTTGAGCAGTTTATCGCCCTGAGTAACGAGCTTGAAAACGCTACTGACCAGCACTAAGCACTAATGTAAGGCGCGAGAAACGAGAACGAGCATGACTATCCTTGATGAACTTGCCGCACGTGCGCGTGCGCGCGTAGCAGAAGCAAAGCAGCATATACCTTTTGAGCTGCTGAAAAAACGCGTTGCGGAAGCGAACGCAAACACCACACACGCAGCCGCGTTCCCCTTTGAACAGACCTTACGCGCAGACGGCTTGTCGTTTATCTGCGAATGCAAGCGTGCAAGCCCCTCAAAAGGCCTGATAGCCCCTCATTTTCCCTATCTTGATATCGCGCAAGCTTATGAAGCTGCTGGTGCAAACGCAATTTCGGTGCTTACCGAGCCCAGTGCGTTTTTGGGCGATGCGCGCTACTTGCAAGAGATTGCAAGCGCGGTGCATATCCCCTGTTTGCGCAAGGATTTTATCGTTGACGAGTACATGATTTACGAAGCAAAGCTCCTTGGCGCGCAGGCGGTGCTGCTCATTTGCGCCATCCTCGATACGCCCACACTTACTGCATTTTTGCGCTGCTGCAACGAACTTGGCTTGTCGGCTCTGGTTGAAGCGCACAACAAGCAGGAAATTTCGAACGCAATCGCAGCGGGGGCGCGCATTATTGGCGTGAACAACCGCAACTTGCACGATTTTAGTGTTTCCACAAATTGCGCTATTGAACTGCGGAAATACGTTCCCTCTGAGGTTGCATTTGTTGCGGAAAGCGGCATTCAAAGCGCAACGGACGTTTTGGAGGCGTATAACGCTGGCGCCGATGCGGTGCTGGTTGGAGAAGCGATGATGCGTGCTGAAAATAAAGCAGCTGAACTGACGAAACTGCGCTCAAAGCTGCCAGCCACAGCAACAGGAGGCGCGCATGACCTGCGTTAAATTTTGCGGCATTACGCGTGCATGCGACGTCGAAAGCATCAACGCGCTCCACCGCAGCTATCCAAAAACGCCACTTTATGTGGGCTTTGTGTTCTACGCGCCCAGCAAACGAGCCATCAGCGCATCGCAGGCATTGCAGTTGAAAAGCCTGCTTGCACCCGAAATATCCACGGTGGGCGTGTTTGTGAACGAACAGCCCGCAGCTGTTGCCTCGCTTTTGAACAGCGGCGTTATCGATTACGCGCAATTGCACGGCAGCGAGGATGAAGCGTATATCGCTCGGCTTTGCAAACGTACGAAAAAGCCGCTTATCCAGGCGTTTTGCGTTAAACAAGCATGTGATATAGAGCGGGCACGCACAAGCAGCGCCGCGATGGTTTTGCTGGATGCTGGCAAGGGCGAGGGTGCGCGTTTCAACTGGAGTTTGCTGGGCGATACGCGCGCAGATGCACGCGCTGATGCGCAGAATGATGCGCCTGCTAACAGGAATAATGTTCTGCAGCGCGCGTACTTGCTTGCAGGCGGACTGTCACCCGAAAATGTGTTTCTAGCATGTGAATTGTGCCATCCGTTTGGCGTTGATGTAAGCTCAGGCATAGAAACACAGGGCTCAAAAGATCCTGCAAAAATGCAGCAGTTTCTTGAGGAAGTAGTTCGCTTCGATACCTGGTACGCAGCACCAACGCAAGCGACGCCGTTCGCGCAATCAGCACCAACGCAAGCGACGCCGTTCGCGAAAACCGCACCAACCGCGCACGCCGCACAACTCGCACCAGCCGCGCACGACGCCGCGAACGCCGCCGCGCACGCGCAACCCGCGCCCGCTTCCGCACCGGCTCAAGCGGCAACGAACGGCACTTCCACCCATTCCCCCTGTTCACAAAGGAGACATCATGACTAATCCACACGGCCGCTTCGGTATTCACGGCGGCCAGTACATCCCCGAAACGCTGATGAGCGCGCTTGAAGAATTGGAGTCGGCGTACACGTTCTACAAAAACGATGCGCAGTTCAACCGCGAACTACACGAGCTTCTGAACTCGTACGCAGGGCGGCCGTCGCTGCTGTATTTTGCTGAAAAAATGACAAACGACCTTGGCGGCGCGAAAATTTTCCTGAAGCGCGAAGACTTAAACCACACAGGCGCGCACAAAATAAACAACGTGCTTGGGCAGGCTCTCCTTGCGAAAAAAATGGGGAAAACGCGCCTGATTGCAGAAACTGGCGCAGGTCAGCACGGCGTTGCCACCGCAACGGCCGCAGCGCTGTTCGGCATGGAGTGCGTTGTGTTCATGGGCAAGGAAGACACCGAGCGCCAAGCGCTGAACGTGTACAAAATGCGCCTGCTGGGAGCCGAAGTTCGCGCGGTAAGCAGCGGCACGGCAACGCTTAAAGATGCCGTTAACGAGGCACTTCGCGAATGGACACGCCGCGTCAGCGACACGCACTACTGCCTGGGTTCGGTGATGGGTCCCCATCCGTTCCCCACGATTGTGCGCGATTTTCAGGCGGTAATCTCGAAGGAAATTAAGCAGCAAATGCAGGAACAGGAAGGTGCGCTGCCCGACATCGTGTGCGCATGCGTAGGCGGCGGATCGAACGCCATCGGTTCGTTTTACCACTTCATAAACGACGCGTCGGTGCGCTTGGTTGGTTGCGAAGCCGCAGGTAAAGGGGCAGATACGCCCGACACGGCCGCCACAATCACTACGGGAACGGTAGGAATTTTCCACGGCATGAAATCGTATTTTTGCCAGGACGCGTTTGGGCAGATTGCTCCCGTGTACTCCATTTCGGCGGGGCTTGATTACCCAGGTGTAGGCCCTGAACACGCCTACCTGCACGACATTGGGCGCGCCGAGTACGTTCCGATAACCGACGATGAAGCGGTGGCGGCGTTTGAATATTTGTCGAAAACGGAAGGCATCATTCCGGCAATTGAATCGGCACACGCACTTGCGTATGCCATGAAAATTGCACCAAAACTGCCCCGCGACCAGCGCATTGTAGTTACGCTTTCAGGGCGCGGCGACAAAGACTGCGCTGCTATTGCACGCTACAAAGGAGAAGATATCCATGAATAATCGTTCTTGTACGCTTTCTGGCGCTTTTGCGAACGGCAAAGCGTTTATCCCCTTCATTACCTGCGGTGATCCTAATCTTGAAACCACGAAGGCATGCATTTTGGCGCTGCAAGAAGCGGGCGCATCACTTATCGAGTTGGGAATTCCGTTTTCCGACCCCACAGCCGAAGGGCCCGTTATTCAGGCGGCAAATATTCGCGCGCTGACAGCGCACACTACTACAGATTCAATATTTTCCCTGTTAAGAAGCATGAAAAACGACATCCATGTGCCGCTTGCATTTATGACGTACGCAAACGTGGTGTTCTCCTACGGAGCCGATAGGTTTATGCAATCGTGCAAAGACGTGGGCGTTGGCGCGCTGATTTTGCCCGATATTCCTTACGAAGAAAAGGAAGAGTTTCAAGCAAGCTGCGACAAGCACGGCGTGGCGCTTATCTCGTTTATTGCTCCGACCTCGGAAAAGCGTGTGGTGCGCATTGCGAAAGACGCGCAAGGTTTCATTTACGTGGTATCGAGCCTAGGTGTTACGGGCACGCGAAGCACGCTTGACAGCCACGTAAGCAGCGTGATTTCGCTTATTCGCCAGCATACAAGCGTTCCTTGCGCCGTAGGGTTTGGCATTTCGACACCTGAACAGGCGCGTGATGTTGCGCGCTATGCCGACGGCGTGATTATCGGCTCGGCGATTGTAAAGATAATTGAGCGCTATGGCGTGGATGCGCCAGCGCACGTTAAACAGTTTGCGTGCGATGTTGTGGAAGCAATTAAGCAGGCGTAGCGCGTGGCAGGCACATCAAAGAGCAAGAAGTCACAGTTAGAAAAACAAGGCTCATAATACAACAATGCCGAAGTATCGGAGGGGGTGATACTTCGGCTGAGACGAGTGAGGCGGACAAAGAAGTTAACACTCAAAATCCGTACTTACATTATAGGCGTTTATTATTCTTTTGCAAGAATAATATAGATCAAACAAAATTTTCATAAACCCAGATAAATTGAGTATTTATATACATATAAAAAATAATTTGCATCTTTCTTTATTTTTTATGCAGAAAGAAGAATTTTCCAATTCTGCGTTTAGTTCCATTCATCGGATAAAAGAAAATCACGAATATTCCTGTGCTTAATACCATTTCGACTCATGCCAAACTCATCGAGAGAAACAACATATTTCGGGAAATTATCGCGAATAGCATCATACGCCCCAAACTCGCGACTCACCGTTTCTTCTGAAGCAAGCAAATAGGCCACCTGAACATACAGCTTTTCACCGCGCCTATCACATACAAAATCAATTTCTTTGTTACCCATTCTGCCAACAGTCACTTCATAACCTCGGCGAAGTAATTCCAAATACACGATATTTTCCAACATGAGATTAATATCTTGCATATTGCCACCGAAGATAGCCTCGCGGATACCATGATCGGCAATATAATACTTTTCATTAGAAGAAAGAATCTGCTTTCCCTGCAAGTCCTCTCTTTTCACCTGATAGAACAAGTACGCATCGCAACAGTACTTTATATAGTTCAGAATCGTTTCTGGAGCGACAGTACGATGCTCGTTTTTTAGAAACTTTGCAAGAGAGGTTGCAGAAAAAGTTGTTCCAACATTAGCAATCACGTAAGCAATGATTCGTTCAAGCAAATCAACATCACGAATTTTATTACGTTTTACAATATCCTTAAGCTGAACCGAATTAAACAAATCATGAAGATATTGCTTAGATGGAGCATCTACATAACGCAGATTTGCAAGGTAAGGCATACCTCCAGCAAGCAGGTATTCTTGAAAACACTGCTGGTTGGACGCATCGGGGTTGAGCGAGCGATATAGCTCCATAAACTCCCCAAAGGAGAAAGGATATATAACAAACTCAACATATCTGCCACCCAAATAAGTCGCAAGCTCACCAGACAGCAACTTTGCATTCGACCCCGTAATGTAAATATCACAATCCAGCGAAACACGCAGAGAATTTATGCACTTTTCCCAGTCCTTAACCTCCTGAATCTCATCGAAAAAGAGGTAAACCTTACCACCAATCTCTTCGGCACGTTTAACAATCTCGTCGTTCAGCGCCTGAGCAGTTAAAAGATGCGAATAGCACATATCTTCAAAGTTGAGTGAAATAAACTGCGTTGAACTAACACCAGATTCTGTAAGCTCCTGCTGAATAAGCTTCAACATAACCGACTTTCCGCATCGGCGTATACCAGTCATGACCTTAATCAAATCAGTTCCCATAAATGGGCGGATACGGCTCATATACCGTTCGCGTTTAATCATAAAACTTCACATCCCTACTCAACAAGTCACAGTTTAGCACACCTATAAGTGAAGTTTAATGACAGAAACGATACTTTATAAGTTATAACTGATAAAATAGCCTAAAGCCGCCAAACGCTAAACCTTTTAACGATAGTCCTCGCAAACCCCTGTTACACAAGGGCAAACATGCAACCACCTAATCTGCCTTGACATCAATACAACACTCTCGCCAGTAGACTTTATATATCTGCTCGCTGACTTTAACCCTTTGTCCGTTAACATAAAGGTAATATTCTTTTGGCATTTAATTTCCTCCATTTCTTTTTTTGCCTGCGTTTTAGACAAAAAAGAGGACTCTTGCGCATAGGCATAAAAAGTCCTCTAAAATGAAGGAAACTTGTTCTTTCCTTATATTTTAAATTTGATTTTTTATGATAATCACCAGTATCAAAAAGGCCTATTGTTTTTTTCTTTATGAATAACAGACCCTAAATAATACATAGCAATTACCTCCATTATCTAATCCATTTTCCCTCACAAACAAAGATTGATTAAATCACTCCAGCTTTTTCAAAATGTTTTTTAAGTATTCTTGTTGCAACAAATGCTCCTATGCAAGCAAGAACAAAAGTTATCAAACCAAAGCCTACAGCCCACGAAACTTGGAAATAAGATAATGCTTCATTTATTTGTGCTTCGCTCATTTTCCATTTTGTTGCTCTTTCCACAAAAGAAGCAGTTCCGAATAAAATCACAGGAATTACAGTCCCTAAAAAATCTGCTAATGCAAATGTCCCATATCCAATAATCATTCGTCCCTTGCTCTTGTAATTTCCTATAATCAAATCACATATAATTCCACCGATTACAGCAAAGACTGCATGAGGCAAATGTCCTCCTGACAACGCAATTAAACCAAGAAGCGTTCCTGATATTGTAAATACGCCCTTCTTTTTAACTTTCACAGCCATAAGGATATAAACGGTAGCAGCTACCATAAAGCTAACTCCTGAAGCAATAAATCCTCCAACAACTGTTGTTGCCATAGCAAATGCAACTGCCATGTATATGACAATTCCAATTGCATTAAAAATTCCGATTGTAATAAAATCACGACCATTTAATTTGTTTTTCATAAAAGTCCTCCTAATAAATTCTTTGTATTACTATCATAAGAGCAATCATAAAAGCTCCTAATAGTCCAATCATTAAGTCTGTTTTTCTAAACCGCAATTCTGTTAATGTTACCCTCTTCTCATCACTATCAAGTCCTCTAATAAGTGCTGAAGCTGACAATTCATCTGAAATCTTAATCATTCTCATTAAAAGCGGAACAAGCGTATATTCAATATATTTAATTGGATGTAGCAATAGGAAAAATCTGCTTGTTACAATTCCTCGAATCTTCATGTTCTCTTTTAATGCTTTGAGTTCTATTTTTATAGTTGGTACAAACCTAAGCAAAACACTAAAAGGTATACCAATGCTTCTTGGTACTTTCATTCTATTTAACGCTTCCAGCATTTCACTTACACTTGTAGTCTTTGTTATATATCCACCAAACATAGCAATTAAGGTCATTCTTGATGCAAAGTAAATAAACATATATATTGCAAATACGATACTTGCTTCACAAAATTGTCCAAGCCCTAACTCTATGCAGTATAAAAGCACAAAAAACAGGATAAAGCGTAACGACCTTTTCCACATCCCGCTATATAAATATAGAAAAAAGGCAAAAACAATTAGTACAAAAAGTAGAATTGTATCGCTTATAAAAAAGCTCGTAAATCCAACAATTGGAAGTAGAGTAAGTTTTATTCTCGGATCTATAGTTTTTCTATCTGACAAGCTCCCCACCTCCTCTCATCTTGTCTAATATGAGAAATTTATTACTTTCACTCATATCTAAAACAGTTTCTATTTTTCCAGCCCCCATTACCCATAGCTTGCTCACTGTGTTTGCTAAAAACTCAAAATCATGACTTATTACCAAAACTGTTGTCCCATTTTTTAATTGTTCTTCAATCAGTTTTACGACGGAAAGCATTGAGTCTTTATCACAACCTGATGTTGGCTCATCATAGATGAAAATCTTTGCCTGTTTCATCATTCCACAAGCTATTGTCAATCTTTGTTTTTCTCCTCTTGATAAAGCAAATGGATGCTTATCAATGTATTTTTCTAAGCCAAGTACACTCAAAATAGACTTTGCCTTTTGGGTATTTTCTTTTTTATCTTTACTTGAAATACCAAGCAGCATTTCATCAAGTACACTTTCCGAAAACAACTGATAGTCTGAATCTTGAAAGACAAAATATGACATATCCATTAAATCTTTATGATTAAGCGACTTATCTTTTCCCGCCCATATAGTTCCCTCTTTTATCTTCTCAAGTCCTGAAATCACTCTTGCAAAGGTGGTTTTCCCGGTACCATTTAAGCCGATAAGACCAATGGCTTTCCCACACTCCATATTGAAATCAAGATGATTTAAGATGTACTTGTTTTGTTTCTTTCCATCCTTAGCTACATTCGGATAGCAAAATCTCAAGCCTTTTCCGTTGATGCTTTCATCATTTAATTGATATGAATCTTTCTTCTCACTTATCTTGTATTCTTCTAATTCAAGAGTTCTTAGTCCATTCTCATCCCAAAACTCCTCTTCAAGATGGATAACTTCTTCCCGGCTCAAGTCCTGTGCAATCTCTCCATCTTTCACCAAAAGAAAACGGTCAAATAAAGATTTTGCATAGTACAAACGATGCTCAATTAGAACAACTGTTGTACCTTTTTTCTTTAATTTCTCCAAAATTAAAAACAGATCAAATGTTGCTTTCATATCCAAATTTGCTGAAGGCTCATCTAAAATTAAAACTTTCGGATTCATCGCATAGGTACTTGCAATAGCTATCTTTTGTTTCTGCCCGCTTGATAATTCAAAAACAGATTTTCCTTTAAGTTCCTCAATATCTAGCTCTGCATATACTTCTTCTACTCTCTGTTTGATTTCATCTCTTGATTTACAGATAGTTTGAAGCCCAAAAGCTATTTCTTCATCTGTCGTTGTCGTGAAAAACTGACTTCTTGGATCTTGAAATACAGTCCCTACAATATGCCCTACTTCATGAAGTAATAATTTGCTTATATCTTTTCCGAACGCAAAGGCTTCTCCTTTCATTTTGCCTTTGTAATAATGTGGAATAAGGCCATTCATTACACTTCCAAGAGTGCTTTTGCCACTTCCACTTTTCCCTGAAATTAAAACAAATTCACCTTTTTTAATTTCAAGATTAATATTTTTTAAAGCAGTTCGTCCATCTTCCCATTCATAAGAAACATCTTTTAACAAAATCATGGTTACACCTCATACTGAGCTTTCCATAATTTTGTGTAGTAACCATTTTTATCAAGAAGTTCCCCATGCTTTCCTTTTTCAAGTAAATTACCTTTTTGAAATACGAGAATTTGGTCAGCTTTTTGAATGGTTTTTAAATGATGAGCCACTACAAGTACAGTTCTATTCTTTGCAAGTTCTGTAATAGCATCCTGTATCAAAGATTCATTTACAGGATCAACATTACTGGTCATTTCATCAAGAATTAAAATAGGTGCATCCTTTAGAAAAGCTCTTGCAATAGATATTCTTTGTCTCTGTCCACCTGATAAAACCCCACCATTTTCTCCAATATCAGTTTCATAACCTTTTGGCAAACTCATAATGAAATCATGTATTCTCGCTTTCTTTGCAGCTTCAATGATTTCCTCTTTTGTAGCTCCTTTTTTGCCTACTCTGATATTTTCTTCAATCGTATTATCAAACAGTTGAACATTCTGCATGACAATACTGATACGATCTAAAAGCTCATCGTAAGGAATATCCCTTATATCAGTTCCTCCGAGTGTAATTTTCCCTTTATGCACATCATAAAATCTTAAAAGCAAGTTGGTAATAGTAGTCTTTCCACTACCTGATTCTCCAACTAAGGCTGTCATTGTCTTTTCAGCAATAGAAAAGTTCAAGTTTTCCATTTTAAATTCATCTTTTTCGTAGGAAAACTCTATGTTTTCAAAAGCTATATCATTATCTTTCGGGACAATTCCATTCACTTTATCTGGGATTACATCGGCATATAAAATTTTTGAAAGTCTTTCGTAACTATCCACCGCCGAAACATAGTACATATAGTGTTGTTCCATAGAAGCGAATGGCTTATAAAACTCTTTTGAAATTACCGCAAAGATAATAAAATTAAGTACATCAAGATTTCCCTTTACAACAAATATTGTTCCTGCAATTAAAAGAACCAAATATCCAATATCCAGTAAAAACCCAAATATAGATAGCTGTTTTGCCTTGAATCTTGAAGCTACTTTGCTTGTTTCTCCAAACTTCTTTGTTTTTTTCATAAGCTCATTATCTAAGCTCTTATTGTTAGAAAAACTCTTTAATACAGGTATTCCTCTCACATATTCAACAAATAGGCTAACCATATCAAGAAGTGCTGAGTTATTCTGATTCTCTATTTTTTCAGATTGCTTAATTGTCAGATATAGAAAGATTAGTGCAATCGGAACAGATACAGCCATTAGAATAGCAAGTTTTAAATCAATACTTGCAAGACCAACAAATACGACTGCACCTATCAAAAAATCACCAAACATTCTTGACCACATGTGTCCTACAACAAGGGACATATTATCAACATCTTTGTGTAAAATTGTATTGATCTCGCCCAGTCTTTCATTGGTATAAAATCCCAAGCTGAATTTCTTTAATTTGATAATCATGCGTTCTCTGATTTGCTGAACAATATCAAAACCCGCACTATGCTTTTTCATATCTGCGACCATATTACAAATACCTTTGAAGACTACAAGTAATCCAATCGCAATAAAATATTTATATAGACTTGCTAAACTCGTTCCATCAAAGATTTGGAACAGTATAGAAAATACGATAACAATCATGGCTATGGAGCTTAGTCCATAAAGGGCAAAGAATACGCTTGATATAATCAAATCTCTCTTTCCGGTTTTTGTAAGTAGTTTTAACATTTCTCTAAACATTTTCTGTTACCACCTCCGTACACTCGCAATCCACTCCGTTCCTTGCTCGTTAAAAGACTATTATCTTTCAAATTCCATCTATCTACCTTGTTCTGTGCTTCAACCATATCCTTATAGAACTCACATCTTTTCATCAGCTCTTCATGACTTCCTGCATCAAGAACAAGGCCTTTATCCATAACAATAATTTGGTCTGAATCTCTAATCGTATTTAGATGATGAGCAATTGTAATGATGGTTTTATCCTGACTTAAATCATCAATCGCTTCACCGATTAGTCTTTCATTTTCACTATCAACAGCTGCCATTGCCTCATCTAATATTAAAATCGGTGCATTTTTAAGTATCATTCTCGCAATTGATATTCTTTGTTTTTCTCCACCGGATAACTTAACTCCCATTTCACCTACTCGTGTTTCATATCCATTTGGCAACGCTGAAATAAAGTCATGACATCTCGCTTTTTTGGCAGCTTCTATGACTTCTTCTTTTGTCGCATTAAGTTTCCCGATTGCAATATTGTCAAAAATACTTAAATCGAAAAGGATGACATCCTGTTGCACACTTCCAATAAGATGTGAAATATTTTCCTGACTGTAATCCTTTATATCTTTCCCATTTATTTCTATTCGTCCGCTGTCAGCATCCCAAAATCCCATAAGCAAATTAGATACGGTACTTTTCCCACAACCGCTTGCCCCTACAAAGGCATTCAAGCTATTTTTCTTAAAAGTTAAATTGATATCTTTAAGCGCAAAGCCATCTTTTCCGTATGCAAAATTCACATCTTTAAATTCTATGTTTCCAAATTCTAAACCTTGTTCTGTCTTTTTCTTTGGAAGCGGAACGGTTAAAACTTTACCAATCGCCTTTAATGCCTCCTTAAATACAATAGAAAAATGTTGTAGAGTGGCTGTCTTGCTTATGGATGCTGTAAACGCAGATGATAAAATAATTGCAAGTATAAAATTAGGGGTTGTAATATTTCCATAGTAAAGAAATATACTTCCCAAGATCATGACAATAACTACTCCAATTTCCATAAATATGTCAATGAGTCCCATTGGAATTGTGATTGCTCCCATACTCTTTTTAACCCAGTAAACATACTCTCTTGCCGTTTTTAATGTTCTTTCGCTAATCTCCTCTTCTTTAGCAAAAGCCTTAATCACAGAAATATTTTTTACATATTCCATTAGCTCTTCTCTCATCTTGTTTTCATGGTTAAGGTAAATAGCAAAATTTTTATCCATTGTTTTCTGTGAAAGAACTTTCACCAAATACATGAGTGGAACTCCGGCAATCATTCCAAGAGCAAGACGCCACTCTACAAAAATCATAGCTATGAAAATAATGGTAGGCAGAAGCGTAACTGCCATTATTTCAGGAAGACCATGAGCAAGGTATACTTCCACTTGTTCCACATCATGCTGAACAATGTTGGTAAGCTCTCCTGTATTATGTTCTTTGAAAAATCCTAAACTTAGTTTTTTTAGATGATCAATAATATCTAACCTAAGTTCTGTTAATTTTTCGTATGCTTTCTCATGAGCAACCTTTGTTGCAAAATAGTAAAACACGCCTTTTAACACAAATGAGATAAAGATTCCAAAGAATATATACTTTAAATCAACTTCGTTAGTATTGTTTGTGATTAAAGAGCTAATCAAATATACAAGTAAGATTTGTGGTATCAAATCAAATACTATTTTTAAAGCAAGGAGTGAATTGGATAAGCCATTTTTACCTATCACTTTTTTCCTTAATTCTTTTTCTGGCATAAACAACGCTCCTTTCAAAACTGAATAATATTGAATTTTAATTCAATATTAAGGTTTAAAATAAGACTTTGCTGATTACACAAAGTCTATTTTTTAGTGCTGATTACAGGGATTCCACTCCCTTGTAATAACACCTTGCAATAAGTTTTAATATATCTTTTGCCCACTTTTCACTTTGATAGTGCCTTGCTATTTCAAGAAGCCCCTCTGTAAAGTTACTTGCTAAAATATGGGCAAGCATTGGATCATATTCTTCTTTTGATTGTCTTTTTAAACTTACTTCAATATGAACCTGCATTTGCGATATGAGTTTTTGTTTTGCGTCTGCATGCTTTGTACCTGAGCTTTTATCCATTAAAATAATTAACTTCTTACGCTCTTTTAAAAGTTCATGAATATACTTTTCTCCAACTTCATCAAACCTTTCAGAAGCAGAACCTTTTTCCAAAGATTCTTCCTCAATAAAAGCTGAGTCAAAGTTTATATAAACAGAACTTACTACTGCATCAAACAAAACTTCCTTATTTTTGAAATAGGTATAAATGAGTGCCACAGGAATATCTGCTTCTTTTGCAATTTCTGTTAATTTAGCACCTCTATAATCATTTTTATAAAATACTTTTTCTGCTGCATCAAGTATCCTATTTCTAACTTCTTCTTTCAAGACTTGTGCCATATCACACCTCTTTCGAATAAAATACTGAACCAATATTCAATATTTGTCAAGATACCTATTGAAAATATATGGACACTAAAAAATAATAGCGATGATAGTAAAATCAACCTTCACAACCTTATGATTTTAAGATATTCCTCACCATCAACGCTATCGATATTATATAGCCAACCCATTAGTTGATAAGGGGGTATGCGCTCATACTTATTAAATAAAATTATTTTTAACCAGACTATTTATCAACACTTCTACAATTAATATTATTATTTAATAATAGCCACTTGTTTTGTTCCATACACTTTTGAAGTAAATTTATTATATTCACCTGATGATTCCCATTTCCCAGCAATAACTATAATCTTATCTCTATTATTATATATTTCAGAGCGAATCTTTTTATAATTATCTTCATCTGAAAACGATAATATAAATGTGTATTTTTTACTGTTAATAGGTGATACTAAATAAACTTCCTTCTTCTCATCGTTATACAATCTCCCATCTACAGTCGCTTCAATTATCCTATTTCCAAAACATCCTTTGGGATATCTATATTTGCTTCTATCATCTAATATCATTGAACCTATTTCTTTACCAGCATATGTATCTCTAACGGATAGACTTTTACACAGGGAATATATTTGTCTTAATGTTCTTGGTGGATGAGCACCAGGTTCCCCGGTCCCATGTGCAGAAGGAATTCTTTTTTGTGAAGATGGTTTGGTGTTGCATAAAAGATTATTTATAGCATCTTCATATACAAATTGGGATTCATCATAGTTGTTCGAATCAAACTCTGTACTACTATTGCCAAACAGGCAATTCTTAATATGCTTAAAATTTGGTTTTGTCGCTCTGAAATAGGCACTTTTACTCCCATCAACTGCACAAATATATAATTTTGCGTTACACTTATGATCAGGGCAAAAAAACGCAGTGTTCCTATCTACTTCTATAGCTTCATCAGAATAAATTATATCTTTTCTATCTTTATCTCTATATGCATATTTAGCCATATCCTTGCCTCCCAGTTTATAAAACATATTTTATGACAATAGTTCTATTGTCTCCATACACTAAAAAGCCTCTTTGACAATTGTCCTATAGTTTCGACAGAAATAAAAAGCAGTTCTATAGCCACAACCACCTATTTCCAGTGGTCAGAACTATTGCCAAATGCTATAAAATCTCAAGGTAAACTATCTGTCCAAACACATGAATTTTTCTCTAAATCCTTTGATCTCAAGGCTTTTCTATACTTTGTAGCTCGTACAAGCAGTGTTACGCATTCGACGTGGATTGAGAGAACTCCAAGTATAGCTACACTTTTTTGAGTGCACACCATGGATACTGGGTGCACTTTTTAACGATAGGAGGGGACTATCGTTAAAAGGTTTGCCAATTATTAACAAATCCCAAATGCTTCAAATCCACTAACGGATATTCATCAATTATCTTTGATAACTTACTAGAAAATTCCTTGTAATGTTCGTTTTCAGCTAATACTTTAAGATTAAGAATACTAGCAAAAATAGTATTATTCGATACACCTTTCTTTAAATACTCTTTATATAATTTTGGTGTCTTAGTTAATTTTGAACCATATAATCTACCATAGTGAGCACAAATATTTCTAACATAGGCTAAATTTTCAATCCATGACTCTAAATAAACGTAATCAACGCCAAACTTCGTTGCAATTGCTTTTTTATCATCATTCTTCATATTCTTATACATTTTAGAAAGGGTACCAAAACTTGCTACTTCAATAGCAGCATATAAAGGAATTTCTCCTCCCTCATAATTATCCTTAAAATTACGTATAAAAGGTGATTTCCTATTCCTATTAATTTCTCTTTCCAACTCATCTAAAGTATTCTTCTGATAGTTATTTTTCGCATAGTTATTAAGATTCTTATAACCAAAATTCCCATATTTTAATGAAAAGTAATTAGTGATTACAGCCCTTAAATAAACTTCTATATGCTCTATCAACGAAAATAAAATATGACGAAACTCCATATCAAATAGATATAACTCGACTATATTCTCAAAAGTAGTACCTTCTATGTATCTACCATCTTCTTTTAGAGTTATACTGTATGTTTTAATGAGGCGATAGTAAGAAATCCTGTTAAGTACATCTTTAGCATAACTTGTATCTTTTATCTCTAATCCCAAAGACACTAAATTTTCTATTTGCTTATCAATGCTTATAGGAGGTTGATAGGATTTCTTCATATTTCTCTCCACAAAAATCAAAAGACCCGACTTGGTCCGCATTGTTAAGAGGCGCGTCGGGTACTGTTGATTATTATAATATTCCATTAGCGGTTATTTTTCAATTTTAATGAAATAATGTTTATGTAACGATCTCTTGCCATAATTGCGGGATTCATTAAAAACTGCGCCAAGGCAGCCTAAAGCCGTCGCATACTAAACCTTTTAACGATAGACCTCGCTAAACCCTGCTATACAAGGGCAAAAATGCACCCACCTATTAAGCCCTAGACATCAAGACGACAGTCTCAACGTGGATTGAGAGAACGGGTAGTATAGCTACCTTTTTCTGTTTGCATTACTGCATCAGATAGCACGGTCGAGCGCCGTAATGGTGGGAAGCTCCGCTTATTCTCTCATTTGAGTTTGAACGTAAAAATAGCAGATAAAGGGAAGGAAATGA
>KQ959686.1 GCA_001552935.1 Umbribacter vaginalis
AATCGGAAGTTCCACTTTTCAAAACACCGTGCAACTGCTTGACAAAAGCCTCACTCGGCATACGATGTGCGCTGTCAATCACCATATCAATACCCTTAAAATGGTTGACCGTTTCCATCACATCGTCAACGTTAATTGCACTATCCGATACGCCGATTGTGTTCGTTTCAAAAATGTAACGCGTTTGGTCGTGAGTAAGACAGCTGCCCTCAATGTGGTTGGAGTTATAGGTCAGTTCAATCTGAATTTTATGGTAAATACCACCGGACAGTTTTGCTGTTTTCTCAGCTTTCAACACGTCAAGGAGCGTTTTTGGGGCATAAGATTTCTTGTTGATGCGCTCGGGCTTGCACGCGATTTCAGGGATGTGCCACGTTTTTCCCGTTAGAAGGGCGCCGTCGATTTTTCCAGCAGCGCAGTATCCTCGCGCACTACGTGCGGAAACTCCCCATTTTTTCGCCGCTTCCTCAACTGATATATATTTCATGGCTACCCTGCGCTTCCCAAATATGTCATTACGACAGCATAAGCACTCCCACACATGAATACTATAACGCGCTATCGGCAAAAACGTATATTTTTGGGTAAGAAAGTAACAGAATTTTGCCGATAGCGGCACATATTCACCACTTCGGCATTTAGGACTAGGTGCATACAGCCACAATCGATTTGCCTCTTTTTTGCGACAGGAACGCCTGCTTGTACGTCTATCTACATGCTTATGCGTATGCCGCTCAGATTCCTAAATCATATAGCACTAGGATCTATACTGGACCATATACAAAAAAAGTCGATCCGAAGATCGACAGAAATGATGGTCGCGGGGGCTGGATTTGAACCAACGACCTCCGGGTTATGAGCCCGGCGAGCTACCAAGCTGCTCCACCCCGCACTATATATACTGTTCAAGCACCGCATAAACGCGCATCGTTGCACGTTTTGCCTTTCTGTATGCGCTGGTGTCCATTATGAGCACCTTCAACGCACTAACTTGAAACAGCGAAAAGTTATTTTATCACAGCGTCACGCTAAATACAAGATGTCGTTTTGAAGAAAACAACTGAGAAAAAGGCGCGGCACGAATACGCAGTTCACACGCAAAACTTGCCGCGCCAAATCTTCTTCTTACGCAGCCTTCCTCAAACTAATACGATGCATCAGCAACACACCAACTGCAATAACCACAACGCCGAGCACCAAAGATGGCCACGGGCTTGCCGTAAAGCCAGCCAGCACATACCCAAGCGCGCACACAACCATCACAAACGATGCATAAGGCAGCTGAGTTGCCACGTGACGCAGGTGATTACACTGCGCGCCCGTCGATGACAAAATCGTCGTATCCGAAATCGGCGACACGTGATCGCCATACACAGCTCCACCAAGCGTCGCTCCAATAGCCACCAAGAACAAGTGGCTATCCGTGGGGAAAACACCCAGCACAATAGGCAGAATCAGCGCCACGGTTCCCCATGACGTTCCCATTGCAAACGCAATAATAGCAGCAACAATAAACACAATCGCGGGAAGCACCACAAGCGGCGCGCCCACATTAGTAAGAAATTGCGACACAAACTGACCAGTTCCAATAAGGTGCCTGCACACACCGCCCAAACTCCACGCCAGCACCAAAATCATGATGGCGCCAACCATCGAACGCACGCCTTCAGACATGCTGGCAGTAAAGCCGCCCAGGGTAGTAAGCTTGCGCGGGATGAACATAATCGCAGATAGCAGCAGGGCAACCGTCACACCGATGCACAAACCGTCGATTGGCTTTTCGCCAACCGCCGTTGCAAAATCAACGCCCTTGAAAAAGCCGCCCACGTACAGCATACCGATAATCGAGAAAATTATCAGCACTACAATAGGAATTACCAGATCGAACATGCGACCTTTCTCGGACACATCCAAGCCCTTATACGCTTCAGCCGTTTGAGCTGCGGCATCGTCGATGTCGCTTGCCTCTGTAACAACAGGCGGCATGTCGGGACGCCCTTCAAGCTGTTCGTCATCCATATGTTTGATGCCCATTTTTGCCGCCTTGTGAAGCGCGCCTTTCTCGGACACCTGAATGTTCTTGCCCGCCAATGCGGCCTGCTCAGCGCGCAGCATCGAGCCGTAATCCTGCTGAGTTGCGATAACGAAAAACACAAAGAAAATGGTAAGAAGCGCGTAAAAGTTATACGGAATTGACGCCACGAACGTGTTGAAGCCATCATCGCCCATGTAGCCACCAATGGCCACCGCCCACGAAGACACCGGTGCAATAATGCACACAGGGGCTGCAGTTGAGTCGATAATCCACGCCAATTTCTCGTGGCTTACGCGAAACTTGTCGGTAACGGGGCGCATAACAGCACCCACTGTCAAGCAATTGAAGTAATCGTCCACGAAAATGATAATGCCCAAAATGGCACTAAGCAGCTGCGCCATACGAGCGTTCTTCACGCGCGTTGACACAAATTCAGCGTAGGCGCGCGATCCACCTGCGGTAGCAATCACCACCACCAGCGCACCCAACAGTGCCAGAAACAAAATAAGCGAGCCGTTATCGGCAATTTGCTCCGCCATTACCTTGGGAAGCATTGTAAACGATGCAACGAACTGATCAACGCCCACGCCCGAGCCGCAAAATTGATAAATCAGCAGCCCTGAAAACACACCAATAGCAAGTGATGAATACACCTCTTTTGTAAGAAGTGCCAGGCCAAGCGCTAGAATAGGAGGTAGAATAGACCACACTCCTGTTGCAATTAAATCGAAGCCTTCCATATGTATATCCTTTACTCGGTGCGACGCATACCACTCACATCATACGAGTCACAGTCCAACAAAACCCAACTAATCGCGTGCGTTGATCGCTTACCAATTATGCGCATAAACGCTGGTAGAACGCGTGCAAAACGCGAGGAACGTGCGGCACATGGCACGATAATCGCCCACTAACTGACCGCTGACCGCGAACTGACCGCCCGCTAATCGCCAACTAATCGCGACCAACCGCGAACTAATCGCCAACGTGTTTCTTAAACTCCTCCATAACATGGTCGTATGGCTGTCCGCACAGCGCAAGCATCTGAAGCGCCAAAATGGCCGCATTCTTAGCGCCATTAATGGCAACGCACGCCACAGGCACGCCCGTAGGCATTTGCACCATCGACAACAGCGAGTCAAGCCCACCCAAATCGCTTGTTTTCATGGGAACAGTAATAACGGGTAGCGGCGTATACGCTGCTACGACGCCGCCCAAATGTGCCGCTTTACCTGCAGCTGCAATAATAACCTTCAGGCCGCGCTGCTTAGCGCTGCCTGCCCATTCGTGCACCTTGTCTGGATTGCGATGCGCGCTTGCAATAATAACTTCTACAGGAACTTCAAACGATCGCAGCATATCAATACACGCTTGCATACAGGGCAAATCGGATTTCGAACCCATGATAACGCCCACAAGCGCGTCTTTATCGCACTCAACGCCCGCAACACTCGAAGCATTCGGAGAGCTCGACGAAGCCGGAGCGCTTACAGCGGTGGCGGCTCCTTCTGTAGGCAACACGGTACCTTCGCAACCGCATGTCGAAGGATGATTTGTTTGTTGCATCAAACTCACTTCCCTTAAAAGAAATACCTTGCGCACAGAGGGTATAAGTGCATTGATAATGTGCTTCATTCGGTATTAATGACACTTATACTGTATTTTATTCTTTTATACGTAAACTTACACCATTCAAACGCACTCTGTGCTCGTATATGTTACGGTATTTTAGCGAACAAACGAGCGATGCGCGTTTCCGATACGTAAACTATACCACGTATAAGCGCAAATCGCTCGTCTTTTACGGATTGTGTCGTGTTTAATGCCTCAAGGACCATATGCTCCTTTAGCGCATTGCAAGGGCGCCCCTCTATCACACCTCTCTTAGCAGGCTCAAGACCTCTCCCAAAGGCTACAAACAAAGGGGCAACATAGCGCGTATGTTTTATACGTCAAGCTTACGCCATTTCTTGAGCGCACTGGAACCACACGAGCGTTCCTAATATGTGTACACGCTCTTCTTCGTCAGACGAAAACAGCGAATCGGTATACGAGCCGCTATCTGAATCGGGAGCAAGCACAATAGTATTAGCGCCGCGGAAATATCTGCGCAGTTTAGGAGGGTTACCATCAATACTCAACAGCGCAACCGAGCCATTTTCAGGATGTTTCGTTGGGTCGATAAAGGCAAACGATGAACGTGGCAACACACGATTCATGCTGTTATCTGGTACAACAACAAAGTAACCATGCGGATGATTAACGCGAATAATAGTTGGAAGAGCAACGTTGCTTGTAATTCCATCTTGAGGATTAGTTACCGCAATAAAATTATAATTCATCAGCGGAGATACACTGCCATCACCACCAACTACAGGAAGCGCTGGCGATGCAGGTTGCGGCGTATGCAAACGTGCATACAAGCCCTCATCTTCTGAAATAAGATCTTTCATAGAAACGCCGTAATTGTGGCAAATATCAGAAAGCGATGAGCATGATGGATGAACATCGCGATTAAGCCAACCACTTACTGTTGTGAGTGTTACATGAATTGAATCGGCAAATTTTTTCTGCGTAAGATCGTTATTATGCAGCAACACTCTTAAGTTTTTTGCAAAAGTCGTCATCTCAACCCGCCCTATAATTTAAGTTACAATAATGATAATTGTAATAATACTCAAAGACGTTTTGAAATTCGTACCTTTGTATACTATTACACCCACCCGCGTAAGAATATAAACTACAAGAAATTTTGTATAGTTAGTATTTCTAATGCAAATCTTATAGTGCAAAGCAGAGTTATATATCTATGCAGGTCACCTATATTTATAATTTACTTGTCTATAAGTGGAGTAAGGAGCTCACCAAATTAAACACACAAATTTTTAAGTTAGTTTTAATCTTGATTGAAGATAAAAAGGCAACGTACATTCACGTGCCATCTCATGTAATAATGCCACATAAAAGCTCAATACGCAGCAGACATGATTAGTCTACCTAAGAGTAATCGGCTTATGAGTACCTAGACAAACAACGAATGCGTATGTATCAAACAACTGCGGCATACAAGACTAACAGCGTACAAGAACGACACCGTGCACCAAACAGCGCAAAACCCTTTGCACACTGTTCAAGCATCAAATATCTATCAGGCAAATGGCGCCTCCGGGCCGATTCGAACGGCCGACACCCGCTTTAGGAGAGCGGTGCTCTGTCCCCTGAGCTACGAAGGCGCAAAACATAGGTATTGTAGCATAGCACTTTACAAGGCATATGCACACAATTGCACACAATAAATGAGCGAAGAGCATTTATGCATCGCGTGTTGAATGGTTTTGTGACGAAGCTGACGAGCGCGTGCTTGGCACTTTCTTAAAGCTTACCGAAACCGATACGTCTTGCGTTACGTTTGAAACTAAGAAGCTGCCTTCTGTTTCATCAGACACACGGAAAGTTTTCCCTGAACGCGTATCAACAGCTTTATCAAGCACATAGCCTTGCTTAGCTTCATAATAAATCGTTACCGATTCGCCTTCACTTACTTGTGAACTTGACGCCCACACGCGCCCACCCGAGCTTACATTAAGCGATACTTTATGCTTGTTTACGCCAGCGATAACAGTAATAAGAACACTTGCCTGTTCACGCGCTTGTGCACCCGCTGCAGGTGTTTGCTTTACAACGCTGCCTAACTTACCCTTAGACGAATTAATTTTCTCAACCTCAACACTAAAACCAGCGTTTTCAAGCGTCACGCGCGCTTCTGCTTCGGTCATTCCTACTACATTAGGCACATTTGAGCTTTTGATACCAGCAGATAGCATAAGCGTAACGGTAGCACCTTTTGCCACAGGAGTTCCAGCGTTAGGATCTTGACCTGCAACTTTGCCTTTCGGAATAGTATCACTAAACGTAGGATCACCAATGCTTGCCTGAAGACCAAGATCGCGCAACGCCTTCTTCGCATCATTAAGCGACATATTCTCTAAATTCGGAACAACAATTTGGTTTTTACCTTGCGCAACCACCAAGCTTACTTTGCTTTTGCGGGCAACTTTTGCTCCTGCTTTTGGATTTTGATCAAGCACTGTGCCTTCATCAACACCCTCTTCAACGCGATACTGAATAGTGCCAACCACTAAACCAGCATCTTCTATTTGTTTCATTGCGTCGGGCAGCATGGTTTTTGTTACATTAGGAACTTCAATATCTCCCGATTGCGGAGAAAAATGCATAAATGCAAACACCGCTGCCGCAATTACCAAAAGAGCTACAATAATTCCAGCTACAATAGCAGGCGTTTTTCTTTTTTGTGGAACGCTTTGATAACTATCATAACGACGCGGTTGCGCAGATGAATGAGGAGATCCTCCTGCCAACGGTGGCATGACAGCTGTGTGACCTGCTGTTGCACCGCGCTGCTGCGCATATCCCGACGGGATAGAACCAATAACTTCTGTTTTGGTGTTCGCCATTGCCGTGCTGCTTATAGGCTTACCAGCCAAATAATCGTTCAGCGCACGACGCATATCAAGCGCAGTCGCAAAACGCTCTTCAGGCTTTTTCGCCATAGCTTTTAGGATAATTGCTTCAAGATCGGGCGATATTTCCGGATTAACCACACGAGGCGGCTGCGGATTTTCCTGCACTTGCTTCATAGCAACGCTTACTGAATCGGGTCCATCAAATGGCAATTTACCTGTTGCCGATTCATATAGCACAACGCCCAGCGAGTAAATATCACTCGCAGGTGTTAATTCTTTTCCTTGAGCCTGTTCAGGAGAAATATAGTGCGCTGTTCCTAAAACAGCTGAGGTTTTTGCAAGTGTTGAATTTTTTGCACGCGCAATACCAAAATCCATCACTTTTACATTACCATCAGGCTGAATCATGATGTTTTGTGGCTTAATATCGCGATGAATAATATCCATGCCATGAGCTACTGAAAGCGCTTGACACACTTGTGATCCTATTTCGGCCACTTTACGCTGGTTGATGGCACCTCGCTGATTGATTGCATTTTTGAGATCGGTTCCCCGCACAAATTCCATCACCATGAAATTTGTTTCGCCATCTTGACCCCAGTCGTACACATTTACAATGTAAGGGCTTTGTAAGTTTGCAGCAGCAGCAGCTTCCTGACGAAAGCGCGCTGTAAACGTTGGGTCGTTGGCATACTGAGGCAGCATTACCTTTACAGCAACGCTGCGTCCCAAAACGCTATCTTGAGCACGGTATACTTCTGCCATACCACCAAGCCCGATGCGCTCAGTTATTCGATAGCGATTGCTTAATAACCGACCTGTCATCGATCCAGTCACAGAGTGCTCCTTTGCCCACGTTCCATTAAATGTAATATAGCATAACTCATTTAATCAAGTCCTTTACTAACAAGTGCACTTTTTAATACATTTTGAGCTTTTGCAGCCGCCGTTACCGTACCGTTTGAACGCTCGAGAATAAGCGCAATTGCCACGCGCGGATTATCAGCTGGCGCAAACCCCACAAACCACGTATTTTCATCCTGTTTGCTTGTTTGCGCTGTTCCTGTTTTACCCGCAACTTTAATATTTGCGATACGCGTAGCACGACCAGTACCTTCTTCAACAACACTTAACATAGCAGTAAGGCAATCGTGCGCTGTTTGAGGCGACATAGCCTGCATAAACATTTTAGGAGTAGCGGAATAGCTTTTCTCACCATCAGCATTATATATCGATTTTACAAGGTAAGGCTTGATAAGCTTCCCCTCGTTTGCAACAGCGCACGCAACCATACCCATTTGCAGAACTGTTGCTTGCGGCCCAATCACATCGTGATTACCAACAGGCTGACCTGCACCTGCCCACGCAGTTTCCCAAAGTGTCATATCGGCTGGGTTTGCCATCAGCGACTTAGCCGTTGGAACGTCAAAGGCAGGCTGTGTATCAAACCCAAAACGATGCGCTCCATCAACCAGCTTTTGAGCTCCTAGCTGAACCGCTACCTGTCCAAACACCGTATTCGACGAGTACGCAAACGCTTTTTGCAAGGTAATTGAACCAAGGTCGTGCTTACCTTCACTCGAAACTTTCCCGCCACCAATTTCAATAGTTCCAGGAGAATTGTAGCGTGTTGAAAGCTGCGCTGTTTGCTGTTCAAGCGCCGTAGCTAAGGTCACAATCTTAAACGTTGACCCAGGAGCATACCGAACTTGGGTGGCGCGGTTAAGTAGTTTTGAGTTCTCAGTATGGGTGTTCAAGCTATCTTTCAGCACCTGCTCGAACTGCGAAGCCTTATAGCTCGGAGAAGACGCCATTGCAAGCACAGCACCCGTTTTTGGATCGAGCACAACACACGCACCATTAAAGCCTAAAAGTGCGTTTTGAGCAGCGTGTTGAATGCTTGACACCAAGCTAAGCTCGACGCTATTCCCAACACGCGTACCGCCTGCTTGCATCTTCAGAACATCAATCCACGACGCTTTTCCTTTTGCTCCCGATAAAACGGTATTTTGCGACGCTTCGATGCCGCTTGTTCCATACTTATTTGAATAGTATCCAACTACGTGGCTAGCTAAATCACCCTCAGGATATTTCCGCTGGTAAGTTCCATCTTCTTGAAGAACGCTTTGCGCAAGAACAACATTGTCAGCAGTAGTAATAGTGCCACGTTGCACATGTGATTCACGTAAAATAGTATGGTTGTTACTTGGCATCGTTTGATACGCTTCGGCACTTACCACCATAATGCGTACCAAATTTCCCACTAACAGGCAAAACAAGAACGAAAACCACACCACGCTGTGTGTTAAGCGTTTACCAAGTGCAACACGTCCGAGCACGCTATTCGAGCTGATGGTGGTGGTTGCGTTACGCATTTCCTGCGTAACACCCGTACCTTCATCGCCTGCTTTAAGCAAAAAACCAACAGCCATAAAGCTTGCTAGTAGCGACGATCCTCCCTGGCTGATAAAGGGAAGTGTCAGGCCTGTTAGCGGAATAAGCCCTGTTACACCACCCACAATAATGAACGTTTGCAGCACAATCAGTGTTGTTAAGCCAACACACACAAACGATGTAAAGTCGGTTTTGGCACGTGCAGCGCTTGCATAACCGCGAATGGCAAAGCATAAATACAGCATAAGCACGCCGCTTGCGCGCAAGAGCCCCATTTCTTCAGCAATAGATGCGAAAATAAAATCGCTTTCAACAACAGGAATTTTATATGCAAGACCGCGCCCAATACCCTGTCCAAAAATATCGCCATCAGCTATAGAATAAATAGCTTGTACCATTTGATACCCTGCGCCCTGCGCATCGGCAAAAGGATTTATCCAGTTAGCAACACGAATTTGTACGTGAGTAAACACACTCCATGCTGCAACAAAACCAAGCGCCAACAGCAGCGTTCCTAATACAAGATAGGTTTTTTTGCCTGTTGCGGTATACAACATTGCCAAGAACACGAAATAAAAAACCATAGCGCTACCAAGGTCTTTTTCAAACACAGCAATGCACAACGCAACGCCCCACATAAGCACCACAGGCAGCAGTGCGCGCGGATCAGGAAGACGCAGAGGCCCGATATGCCATGAAAAAATAGAAAGCATTTCGCGATTAGTAGACAAATAGCCAGCGGCAAATAATACGATAGCTATTTTTGCAAGCTCGCCTGGCTGAAATGAAAACGGCCCCAAGCCAAGCCAAATACGACTGCCGTAAATTTCTTTCCCGATGCCAGGAATAAGAGGGCTTAATAACAGCACCAAACCCAGCACAATAAAGGTGTATTTATAGTGGGACAAATTCTCGAATTTTTTAATACCACACAGGATAGCTATCATGAACGCAACGCCCAAAAATAGCCAAATTACCTGATTAAAAGCTAGTTTTGGAGCAAGCCGCGTGACGAAACAAATACCGATTCCCGCCAATACAAACACGATGGGCAATATTGCAGGATCCGCATTTGGTGCTTTAAAACGAATTACAATATGCGAAATGATAAACGCGGCAAACAGCGCTAAGGGCACTGTCAATGAAGTAAGTTTTACATCGTTCGTGCTGTTAAGCGCAAGCATCGCGAACAGCAAGATGACCAGCGGTGCACCTAAAATGAGCAACGCTAGTTCAAGATTTCTGCGCTTCACTGAGCCTCCTCACGTTTACGCTGATCAAGGTCGTGCTTGTAAGCGTCAACTCGTTCGTGAGCGATAGCTACATTATCAACCCTCATACCGCTGCGTACGCGCTCAGCTGTTCCTGCAGGCAAATCATCAACTTTGAGCGTTGTTGTTTCAATAAGTTTATTATGAGACACACCCAAGACACTTCCCGGTACGCCTTCATAGATAGCAACATATTCGCCCTCACTTGCCAAGTAGGCTGTGGTGTGTAAATAGCGATCAAGCGCAAAGAAGCCTCCCGCTATCGAACCAATAACCAGCAAAAATAGTAGCGCCACCATAATTTTTGTTTTACGAGCGGCGCGACGAGTACGCTTTGTTCGTCCTTCTTGAATGTCTACCACGATAGCGGTAATGTTATCGAATCCACCCTTTTCATTAGCAGCATTCACGAGCATACGCGCACAGCGCTGCGGATTACGCTCACGAATAAGCAGCGCTTCAATTTCGTCGTCAAGCAGCATCGTTGTAAGACCATCTGAGCATAATAACAATCGATCGCCTGGCTGCACCGTCATTTCAAATAAATCGGGTTTCATGTGGGGATCATTACCCAGCGCTCGCGTAATTAACGAACGTTTGGGATGAAGTCGTGCAAGCTCGGGGGTTATCTGACCAGCCTCAACCATATCGGCAACATACGAATGATCGCGCGTTATTTGCACAAGGCGACCATCACTCAGCAAATAAGCACGCGAATCGCCCACATGTGCAATCACAAGTTTGTTGTTCTCGATAACCGCGCTTGTACAGGTTGTTCCCATGCCTTCGCGCCCTACACGGCGCGCAGCGGCATCGATAATAGCATGATTGGCAGCTTCAACAGCTTTGCCCAGTTCTTGCGCATTTGCATGCACAGGCGCACATTTCGCAAGCGTGCTTACAGCAATTTCAGAAGCCACTTCACCCGCTGCATGACCACCCATGCCATCGGCAACGGCAAACAAGGGAGGTGCCACCACCAGCGAATCTTCATTATGATCGCGAACGCAGCCGCGGTCGGTTCGTGAACCAAACTGCACGTTTGCAATGCTTCGCAATGCAGCAAGATGGTTCGACATATTCCCCGATGACCTCATGCTTGCTGCCTTACCCGTATCGAAACATCGCCAACGCTGACCAAATCACCCGAACGTAATGCGCAGGGAGCAGATATATTTTTTCCGTTTACAGCGGTACCGTTCGTTGAACCTAGATCTTCAATAAACAAATTTTGTCCCATAAGCGTAAATTTGGCATGACGTGCGGAAACATAGCCCGCTGCTATAACGATGTCAGCATTTGGACTGCGCCCTACAATAACAGGACCGCGTACTGCAATAGATACACCACGCAGCTCCTTAGGGCCCTTTTCAACGGAAAGCGTCCAACTACGCTGCGATTTACGCTGTCCGCTTACTAAGCCAACACCTGTTTTCATAATAGCGAACAGAAACAAAAACAACAGCACGACGAATAATAAACGCCCTGCTAACAGTGCAACATCAATCATTCTGTAATCCTTTGTGCGCTTTCGTGCCTCTCTGCGCGCGTCTGACGGAACGCTTTATTATACCGCGCTCGCGTTAACAAAGTGTGAAACGAAAATCGGTTTTGCCAATAGTAAACACATCGC
>KQ959687.1 GCA_001552935.1 Umbribacter vaginalis
GGTGAGTTGTAAGTCATAAAGACACAACTCATACCACACCATTGCCGCAAGTTCAGTCTTTCAAGCTGAGCGGTCTTCCTTTGTCGATATGGCGCATGGGGATGCGCCATATCGCCTGTTTGGACGCTTATCGGCTTGAACAGGATACGGCAAAGGAGCACAAATGGTGTGTAATAATCAATCCCCCACAGGTAAATTTTCTATCGGTAAATCCCCAAAAATCGCAAGTAATTACATAATTCTTGAGGATTGGATGTTTGATCTCGTTGATCTTCAAACAAAAAAGGAGTTATCGGCAATTCCCTTACATGTTTATGCGCTTGTGTATGGCTTTAGTAAACACAACGCTGGTATGTTTATCGGATCACGCGAATACATTGCAAAACGCCTGCATATATCACTTGCAAGCTGCTATCGTGCCCTTGAAGTTTTACAAAAAAATGATTATGTACGTATCAATGAATGCTACTACAATTCAGAAAAAGTTACTGGTTTTGCAGCTGTTGCGCCTTCTCATTTTGAGAATGAGAATTTCCGCGATTTTGATACAAAAATAGGGTTTTCAACATATAAAAGCGCTGGTAAATCCCATAATTTATCAACAGATTATGGAAAATCACAATCCCAACACAAAGAGTTCATAGAATGTGCACAAGAGCTTTCTCAAAATGAGAAAATTTCTCAAAATGA
>KQ959688.1:0-35289 GCA_001552935.1 Umbribacter vaginalis
AACACCGTATACTGATCCTGTTGGCGGTGTCGCAAAAACTATTATTCAAGGTACGACAGCGCCAGACGCCATTGACTTTGTTCAAAATGCAAACCTGTTTAAGTCGGCTGATGGTAGTCCGTTTGAAAGCATTCGTGCTGAGTATGAAACCGCGCCTGCTACCGATGCTGCGGCAAATCTTACCGTGCCTATCAAAGTAACCGTGAAATACAAAGATAGTGCTGATATCACGCATACACGTGTGTATAACATCACAGGCAACTTGCATGTATTAGGCAATGTGTTGAAATCTGAAAATGCGCCTCGTGAACAGGAGCTTAAAGATAAGTACACCACTATTACCTTTGTTACTAAGAAAGCGCCTGTTGTAGATGAAGCAGGGCATCCTACGGGTACACAAGAAGATCAAGGACAGCTGTCTGGTGCAAATGACCAGGGAGAACTTCAGTACCTTACCTACAAAACAGCAGGTGCTCAATACGATATTGCTGTTCCAAAAGTATCTGGCCTCGACTACACAGCAAATGGGTATCACTACGTATTTACGGGCTGGAAGAAAACAACCACGAGCGGTACCGCCGCAGCATTGCTTAAAGCAGACGATCGCCAGCTTAGCTTTGATGCTCAAGAAAGTGTTGTGTACGAAGCGCAATACAAAAAGATCTCTTACATTATGACCAAAACGGAAAACGGTACCGTACCGCCTGACAGTGTGGTGGTATCGTTTAAGCCTGCGCCTGGGCGTAAATGGTCGGATGGTTCAACAGGCCCGAAAGTGCTCTACATTAGGAAAGGCATGGATATTTCGCGCCTCGATGAGCACGGCAAGCCTATTAAAGCTAACGACACAACAACGCCTTCAATACTTGATGTATTAGGCGGGAAGTTGTCGGGATACGATCACGACTGGTCGAAATCGTCGATGGAGGGTATCGACCTTATTAATAGCATGAAAGAGCACGGTGCTGCTTTGCCGGCAGGTAGTGCAGACGATGCGTGGAAATCAAACGACGCGTTCCAAGAGTTTGTTGCGCATCAAACGCCGCATAGCGAACCTCAGGTGATAGAGAACTATATTGCTGTTATTCAAAAAACACCCGTGCCATCGCCAAACGACTTTATTAAAAACGACAAAGATCTTAAAGCGCTGCTTATGAAGAACAATGTTGTTGTTCCTGGTAAAGAAAATATTGAGTCGTACACCGTTGAATTTATTGGCACACCGCCATCATCAAATATCGGCGGTACATTCTTGGTACCGCTTAAGGTAACTATTAAGTATCACGATATGGACAAGCCGAAAGAGTTTAAACTGCAATCGCAGCTTAAGGTTATATACGGCGTGTTGTACGGCAAGAATAAACCAAGTAAAGCGAAAGCGCCTATTGATTACCAGGTATTTAATGAGCACTATCGCAAAGTTACCTTTATTACCGACGATAACGAAAAGAACCAACATAAGGGAACTATTATTGGGGATGAAAACAGCAAGTCGGTTGATTACTATGTAGCTAAAGATCAAGAGTTGCGTGTGCGTGTTCCTAAGATTCTCAATCAAGACTACGAACAAGATGGCTACCATTACAAGTTTGTTGGTTGGAAGTTGGTTCCCTCGGCAGATACGGCGGTAAAAGACGATAAGCATGAGCTTACCGATACCGATATTAAGTTTGGAACGTCCAATGCCGACTCGCTCAAAGTGTCTAAAACAGCAGGCGATCTAATCTACAAGGCGGTATATGAGCGCATTAGATATGTAGAAAGCAAGCCCGTTGATGGCACCGTGCCTGCTGATAGTGTAGTAGTATCGTTTAAGCCTGCTCCTGGGCGCAAATGGGCGGATGGTTCAACAGGTCCGAAAGTGCTCTACATTAAGAAAGACACTGATATTTCGTTGATTGATAAGGACGGTAAGCCTGTTAGTGATCCTAATCAAAGCGTGCTTGCCTGGTTGGGTACTCAGCTTCACGATTATGAGGGCGACTGGTCGAAGAGCGACATGGAGGGTATTACTGCAGTAAAAAGCATGAAGGAAGCTCATGACACCAATTCCAAAGCGTGGCTGTCAAAGGATGCGTTCCAAGAATTTGTTGCGCATCAAAAACCTGTGGTAGAGCCTGAAGCGGTATCAGAAATTGTTATTGCTCAAAATGGTAAAGTTCCTACTCTTGAGGAATTTGTTAAGAACCTAAGCGATGTGAAAAATAACAATATCGCATTAGATGATCAGGGTCACCCAATCTTCAAGATAGAAACCATTGGTAAGATGCCTACGTCAAAGGTAGCTGCTACGTATACTATCCCATGGACGATAACGCTGAAACATGCCGATATGGGTGAAACCATTACCTATAAACGCACAACGGTACTGCGCGTAATGGGCGATGTGTATGACGCGACCGACTCGAAAGCCATTATTGACAGCATCACACAAAACGAAACGCCTGATAGTCATGGAAAGACAACACCTCTTACCCAAGCTCAGCAGAAGTTTAAAGACTCATATGCGTGTGTTGTGTTTAATTCTGGCGCACATGGTACGCTCTCGGGCGGAGATACCGATACTACGCTTACGCGCTATGTAAAGACCAAGACCGATATTGATCTTGCGATACCAGGAGTTAATCCACAGCTGGGGCTTGATGATCATGACGGAAAAGGCAAATACGATTACATTTTTGACCATTGGAATGTAGAGGTAATTCCCAATGATCAAGGCGCTGGTGCAGATGGCACAGGAACCCCAGGTGCTGGGGCGCATGATGGAAATACTGCACAGAGACGCAGTAGAAGAAGCGCCGATGTGTTCCCTGCGCACATGCTGTTTGCCGTTGATAATAATCGCAACGGTTCTGGTGTAGGCACGGGTGACAACACTGCTAATCCTGGTGGTACGCCTGAAGAGCGGCTTGCAGCAACCTTGCGCCGTTTGAAGCGCCAGTTTGATACAACGTATCCGCATGCACGCTATCAATTTACTGCTGTTTATAAGAAAGTATATTACGTAACATCGGCAAAAGACGTTGATTCTGTGCCTGCTGGTTTTGTGCCTGTGGTTGCGTTCCCGGCGCCTGGTCATACGTGGGAAGATGGCTCGGTTGATCCAGACATTTACTATGTAAAGAGCGGTGAGTCGTTCGGCGAAAAGCGCCAAGCGTGGGAAAAAGGCCTTGCTAACTTACGAGGCTGGAAGTACTTAGGTGCAAGCGGTAAGCAAATTACCGATCCTGCGGCATTGGCAACGATTGATAGACCCACCAAAGCACTTACGCTTATTGCAGAACAATACGACTTGCCCGAGCTTAAACCTAAGAATGACGTGGTAATTACCGAGGGCGACACAATGCCTTCGTATAACGAGATGGTGGAAGACACGCCACAGATTAATCCTGAGACAGGAACACTGCTTCTTGATCCTCACTCGCAGAATCCTGCAATGATTAACGGTGTAGAGGCATTCTCAACGCTTCAGTTGAACCCTCGTTTTGCAGGTTGGGAAACCGATCGCAACTCGTATGCGAAGCTTCCTACTGATAAGCCGGGTATTTACCGCGTGCGCTTCGGCTTGAAGTATTACACCGATGAACAGGAAATTGATCCCAAGACGAAACAGCCTGTGGTCGAGAATGGCAAAGTAAAGCATAAGGTTGCCATTAAATGGGTTGACGTAAATGTACACATTCTGCCACGCGTTATTACAGAACAAGATTTACCTGCTGACGGCACACGTGAGGCACGTTTTGTTAAAACCAATTACACTAAGGTAACCTACCGCGTAGCGCTGGGCGATCACGGCTTCGTGGCGTCACCGAACACCACGTTCTACGTACGCCGTGGCTACACAATCGATCCGAATGCGCTGCTGAACTTCGACAAAGATAAGCGCGCGAAGCGTTTGCAAGAGATGCAGCAGCACGCTGTCGATCAGAAACAATTGCAGCAAGAAATTGGCGTGCCAAGCGCGATTGCTCAGCCGGGCTATGTGTTCTACGAGTGGCAAAAACTTGCGGCGAACGACAAGGGCGACGTGGTGTATCTGGCACACTTCCACAAGCTGCCTATTACGCATTTCGAGTTTGAAACTAGCACGGAAGCCGAGCAGGAGTTTACAACGCACTTGGTGGGCGATGCGCAAAATCACCCACTGTATAAGCCGAAAGCTGGAACTACCTTACCTGCCGGTGTGAGCCTGAATTGCAATGGAGACACGTGCACAATAAGCGGTACGCCGCACATTACCGATTGGAAGCCAGGCGAAACGCAGCGCGTTATCGAGCTTCACTTCGAGGCCGTTGACCAGCGCGTGACGTATGACGAAAACGGCGTTGCGCAGCGTGCGTATCGCGATACTAATGGCAAGGAACAGCCGGTAACCGATGCATATGGTCGCTCGTCGTTTGGCATACAGAAAGATATCATTGTGAAGTTGGTTGTTCATAAGCCAGCTGAGACACAGCCACCAGCACCCGCGCCTGAACCTGAGCTTACGCCTGAGCAGCTTCCTGAGGTAGGAGCTGAACGTGATACTTACAAATCTACGGGTAAAGCGCGCCATGCTCGGCTTCCTCAAACATCCGATAAAGGTGTAGCAACCAGTGCCGCTGAATTGCTTGGCATGGGTTTTGGTGCGTTAGGTGCGTTTGCGTTTACACGGAGACGCAAACAACGTAAAAATGGAGATGTAAATAAAGATTAATAAAAAGTAAATTTTCGTAAATCTGATAGAAAGCGATTGAAATACATTTCGCTTAAAATGTACACAAAGTGCCTTGCAGTATCTGTGGGGCACTTGTTTTGTATGCGGGGGGGGGGGGCGGATTATAAGATTTTTTACTCCTTGTAACGCTGCAGGTAATATGGGAAATATGCTTGGTTTTGTTGTACGGCAGGTACGTTATAGGCTTGGGCGTCAATGTGTTACGAAGCAGCATTTTATACCACTTTTTTTGCAAAAGATGTTCAAAAAAATTCCATTATTATGCACTTCACGAAACAGTAAAAGAATGTACAATATAGTGTGTTTAAAAGTGAACAATTAAACATTTAGCTTTATGCAACTTATGCGTACCATATGTAGCTTATACGTACTTATGTGTATCAAGCACAGTGATAGGAGTAGTCATGTCCAACAAGCCAACAAAGCACAATATAAAAGCAGAAGCGGTTGTGCCTTCGCGCCCTAGCTCGCGTTTTATGGTGCCTGCGTGTGCCTGTTCAGCCGTGCTTGCAGGTGCTATGCTATTTGGCACGGTACCAGTATTGAATCATTCGTTTGCTTATGCCGATGGCTACGTAGACGGAACCGGTAACAACATTTATTACGGTTATAAAACCGACGCTTCATACACGGAGGCGCGTTTTCATACAGAAGTTACGTACTACGATACACTCGACCATGCAAAGGCTGGCACAGATGAGGGAAAAGATCCGCTTGGCAAATTTGTGCGTGTGCATTATCTGTCAAACTGCAATAAAGAGGGCGGTACGGCGGACGACTGGAGATTTCGTCCTATGTGGTGGTATGGTGTTCCTAAAGGCTTAACAAATGTACAGGAAATTACCTATACGCGCATTGAAAAGCTTACCAATCAGCGCGGTAATCAGCCGTTTAGGCCTGCCGGTTCCTCTCAATTTACCTTCACGGATGGCAATGGTTATGGTGTTGTGTCGCATAAAACCTACCAAACTCCAGAAGACTGGAAAGGCATTTCTAACTTCTATTTTAAAGACGATAAGGTACTGGCCAGCAAAGGCTGGAAGCAGTTGCTTGGAATTGACGGTAAACAAAACAAGGGATACGACAACGCAGGTAATACGGCTGGTCAATGGGAAAGTTATCAAGCAGACACCGACGGTTTGCAAGGCATTTTTGTAGACTGGGAGTCGGCAGGGCAGCGCTTTTACGATATGACCTATGTTGGTGAAATGACCGACACAGCATGGAAAGAGCGCCACACTAATCCGCTTCGTTTTGCTGCGGGTGTTTATCGTTTTGCTGGTAACTGGCATTATGCCGTTGGCCAAAAGCACAATACGCCGCGCATCGCCGACCATATCGACCTGAAGTATCCTGAGCTTACGCCTGTGAAAGATCTTAACAACGTAAGAACCGACGAGCAAAAGACAATTAAAGACAAAATTAAAGACGCTAATAAAGATACGAAATATTATTCGGACTTAGTGGATAAGGTGGAAGTGTCTGATAAGGGTGTAGCGACGATAACCTTCAAAGATACGACCACACGCACAATTTCTGCTGATTTGCTTGTCTTTAAGAATGAAGAAGACAAAGACAAGTACAAGCCCATTATGCCTACTCGTACGCCTGTCGTGAAGCCGTCTAAGCTTACTGAAGCTGACAAAGAGGCGGTAATTGCCGCATTTAAGAATGCCAACAAAGACAACAAAGACTTTAACGGCCATCTGAAAGCGGGCGATGACGCAATCAAATTCAACGATGACGGCACGAAGCTCGTTGTTACGTACCAAGACGGTTCAAAGCTTGAAATTAACGCCTCTGAACTGGTGTGTCAAGGAGCAACGATTGCCGACTGGGCTCCGTACGCTATTCCCGATACAATAGAAGTTGACAACTTGAAACATCTTTCTGAAACGGAAGTAAACAAGATTATTGCGGCATTTGATACTGTTAATACAGGCGTTAAGCCGTATGATGAAGCAAAAGCCAGCAAGGGAAATAAAGCGCCACTTACGGTTGATGCGAATACTGGTAATGTAACTATTACATGGAAAGATGGCTCGCATACCACGATTCCAGGATGGCAGTACTTGAAAGAAAAAGTGAAGACTCCAGCGCCTGAGCCTCAACCCCCTGTAGCTGCAGAAAAAACGTTCTTTGTGGAAACGCCTGACAGACTGTATGGCGTAAACTTTGACCCTTTGAATACGAAGCCTGACGATCTTACTAATGCAGCGAATCGCACCAAGCTTGATGTGTTGAAAGATACACTCAAAGCCATAAAAGGTAAAGACTCAAAGAACAATTCAGAGGTTCCCATTACTGATGTTTTGTATAGCGTTGATGGCGGTAAAGGATACATTACCTTTAAGGCGCAGGGATACAAAGATCGTACGTATCCTATGAGTGTGTTCTTTACGAAAAACGTTACTCCTTACAATCCAAGTTCGTCTACTGTTGGCCCCGATTCCGCCGGGCATACGTTTATCGTGAAAAAATACCCAATAGCAGGTGATACTCCAACTGATGCTGAAAAGAAGGCTGCGCTTAAACAGTTTATTGAAACTAACTGGGATAATGCGTCTGTTGATGGCAGCTCTGATAGTTATACTGGTGGAAAAAATTGGAAGCCAAAGCCAGGCACAAGTGGGATAGGTACTGCTGCAAAAGACGGTTCGGGTATTACAACAATTAGCCTTGGTGCTGGTGGTGATATTGTTGTTAAAGACAATAGAGGTAAAACGTACAATATTGTTCACGACAGCTTGTATGAGAAAAATGCAGTTCCAAAAGATACCACGATCGATGATTTGAAGAAGCAAGCAAAAGCGCTGCTGCAGAAGCGTACACAAGACGGTTTAAGCGACATCGACCTTATGAAGTCGGGTATCGATAATGCAGCAACTTTGAATGATCCTACTTCTGGCATTGATTCAATGAATGATGCAAAAAAGCTTCGTGACTTAATTCGCAAGCTGACCGATGCCAAGAAAGCGGAGTATACCTATTATACGAGTCCAATCGAGATTGACGCTGATCCGAATGCTTCTGGCTTTATGGCAACAGATGATCAGGTTCAAGCCGCGGTAAAAGCGTTCCTGAAAGCAAACTACACCGACACAGGCGCTGCAACAACGATTGATAAGTATGCCATCACTGGTAATAGTGGCACCTTTGACAACATAACGTGGACGCCTAAAGCAGGCACTAAGAATCTTGAGATGAAGTCGGCTACTATGCCAAGTGGTATTGATTCATTTACCCTTAATTATGATGATGGTAAGAGCATTAATTTCATGCATGATGGTAAGGTGCTATTTAATGTACCCGCCAATAAGTTGTACAAGAAGAAGCCAGCTCCTGCGCCAGCACCGTCAGGCGATGAGTTTAATCAGATGAAAAAAGATGCTAAGCAGGCAATTGAGCGTAATCCTAACTTGACGAAAGAGCAAAAAGAGCAATATAAAAACGAGATTGATAACGCGCAAACGCCCGAGGCCATTAAAAAAATTCTCGATAAAGCTGCTCAACAGGGCAAAGCGAACCAAAACGATCCGTCAAAGGCACAAACTATAACGGATAACAAGGGCGGTGGCAACGCAAAGAAAGAAGCCGAAGAGAAGAAGCAAAAAGAAGAGGAAAAGCAAAAAGAACAAAAGCTTCAAGACGACAAAAAGAAAGCTTCTGAGGAGATTGACAACTTTAATAACCTCACGCCCGACGAAAAGCAAAAGCTAAAAGACCAGATTAACGGTGGTGGTACGCCAGGAGATTCGCAAGGGGCCACAACTCCCGAAGCCGTTCAAAAGATTGTCAACAATGCGCAAGCCATCAACGACGCTAAGGGCGCACTGCAAAACGATGCTACTAAGGGCGCGCTACCATTTCTTGATCACGGTAATGCTGCAGACGACAAGAAGGATCAACCCAGTCATGCCGACGACGCTGCTCTTAACGAACTGCTTGGCACGAAGCCGGGTCTGAGTCAAGAGCTTAAAACTCTTGATGATTTACTCAAGAAGACAAATCCTGCAGCCACAGCTGACGAACTCAACAAGGCAGTAACCGCTGCAAAGCAGGCTAATGCAAGCAATGAGCAAAAAGCAAAAGACGCTGCTAACAAGCAACTTACCGAGAAGAAAGATGCGCTTGATAATGCCTACAACGCGCTAACCGATCAGCAAAAGCAGTCAGCTAAAGATAAGTACGATTCTGCTATTAGCGCAATCAATACCGCTAGGGATACTGTTGGAAAAGCCACAACGCCTTCGCAGATTAAAAAGGCACTTGATGATCTGAAAACTGCGATTGATGCCGCAAATGAGGAGATTAACAAGGTTAAAGACAAGCGCGATACAACTGGCAATACAAACGACAACGCAGACGCGCTCACTAAGGAAAAGAAAGAGCAAATTGATCGTATCAACAAAAGCGATCTTCCCGAAGCTGATAAGAAGAAGGCTATCGACGACATTAATGCCGCAACCAAGTTGGGCGATCCAACAGGTATTGCCGATCGCGCGCTGAAAGCCAAGAAGATTGCCGACGCTCTTGCAGCGATTGACAAGCTTGAGCATTTGAATGATGCGCAAAAGAAGGCGTATAAAGATATCATCAACACTACTGATGCGCATAACATCAAAGATGACGACGGTAAGGAAACTGGCAAGGACGACATCGACAACGCGCTTGCTGATGCTATCGCAACCGATACTGCTATGGCTCGTCTTGAGAAGCTGAAAAAAACAGCTGATGATTTCTCCAACGGAGATACATACAAGAATTTCGCCGATCAAACTAAAAAAGATACGTTTGAAGCCGCTTACAAAGCTGCTAAGGATGTTCTTGATAAGGCTAAGGGCGACGCCAAAGGTGCAGATGAAGTTAACACCATCTACAACAAGCTTCTAAAAGCAATGCAGGTCATTGACCCAAGTATTAAGGGCGCGGGCGTTAATACCGATGCGCTAAGCAAAGAAATTGAAGCCGACAAGGCATTGAAGCCCGATGATAACGCGAATCCTAAGACGCCGGGCAAGCCTCTGTACACAACGGCCTCTAAGGATAAAAAAGCTGCCTTTGAACAGGCGCTTACTGAAGCGGAAGCGGCATTGAAGACGGCCGAAGATGAAAATAAGGAGCATGAGCAGCCAGGTAAAACTCCACGCACTGCCGAGCAGGAAGCTGCCGCGCAAAAAGCGGTAGACGACGCACTTCAGAAACTTGAAGATGCTCGTCGGGCGCTTGATGGTGTAGATACGAAGCCCCTTGAAAAAGCCATTGCTGCTGTCGACCCTACCCATAAAACCGACAAGTATAAAAATGCTGATGAAGACAAACAGCAGGCATATGACGCGGCAATTGAAGCTGGAAAGCAGCTGCTTCAGCAATTAGCTGCGGGTGGCGGCGCTGGTGGTGGTGCTGGCGCAGGCGCGCTTACGACTAAAGAGCAAAAACAGTCAGCTCTTGATGCTGCGTTGAAGCAGATTAACGATACGTATGCTGCGCTTAATGGGCATTTTTCTCCTGGATTCCGTCCGTGGTATCCCGATGATGACATGCCAGAACCTGCGCCACAACCAGGCGCTATGACAGGCGCGCAATCTCCTGAATCGTCTGCAGCGACAGATGCTCATGGCAAGCATATACAGCTGCCAAAAACAGCTGACGCGGCACCTTTAGGTGCGTTTGCGCTGATAATGTCTGCTACTGCTGGTGTAGTTGGTGCAGGAGCGCTCCGCCGCAAAGTAAAGAACGCTCGCCATAGCAAACGCTAATATCGCTGCTGGCGCGATGAGTGCCACGCGTGTGAGCGCGCCATATGCGTTGCAACGTGGCAATATTCAATCGCGCTTCATAGCCATGGTGCTACAAGAAATATAATGCGTGCTCCCTTGTAAGGAGCACGCATTATTTTCTCCATTTTTGTAAGTTTACGTGACGATATAATGAGCAGTTGCAGTGAATCAGCTGCAGTGAAGTTGTGATTTGTGCACACGTTTCTCACGCGTAACGCTGCTAGTGGTGGTGCGTTCTTCAATTAGTAACGCTATCCGTTGCTTCGCGTTTCTCAATAGCTACATCGTTAGTCGCGGCACGTTCCCCACAAGCTAGGTCGTCAGTAGCGGCACGTTCCCTACATGCAACGCTATCAGCTGCTCATGTTTTCCATGAGCAGCATTGTCAGTTGTTGCACGTTTCCCACGAGTAACGTCGTCAGTAGCGGCATGCTCCTCACCAGAACAAGTACAAGCGGTTGCGTTATCTCGTTTTCGCAGTTAGTTTTTGTCTTTTTGCTTTGACCCTGCTGTAAATCCGGCTTTATATCCAATAACAGCCGCTGCAATAATAACAGCGACAATAATAATCACAGATAGCACGTGCATAATAATAACTTCCGGCGATCCCACAATATATCCTTTCGTTTTGTTTTGTGACGTGTATTATTATAGCGGTTCTAGCAAAATTGTGGAAAGTGCGCGAGCTTTGCCCGTTTCGCTTGCAAATTTCTTCATGCGTGGCGTAAAATGCAAAAGCTATGTAAATATTCCGCTACTTAAGAGAGCCGGTGCATCAAGCTTAATCGCGTAAGCGGCCTGCCGAGGTGGTATGTGAAATTTCACGATGTTTCACGACTCCTAACTTAACGCGGGGAGTCGTTTTTATACGAAGCCTCCAAGCGGATACGCTGCTACGAAAGGAGGTGTCTTGTATGCCAAATGCCCAGAACAAAGCAATGATGGATTCCATTAAAGCCGACATCGACGGACTGAACGCCGCATGGGTTGTTGACTATCGCGGACTTACCGTTAAAGAAGTTGAAACCTTGCGTAATGCTATTCGCGAAGCTGATGCGTCTATGAAGGTATATAAAAATACCTTAGTACGCATTGCGCTTAACGAGCATGACGTTACCTGCCTTGATGCAATTTTGGAAGGCCCATCTGCGTTTATCTTCTGCAAAAACGATCCTGTTGCGTCTGCAAAAGCGCTTACCGAATTTGCAAAAGGTAACGAAAAGCTTGTTATCAAAGGCGGAATTATGGAGGGCAATTTCGTAAGCCCTGAAGAATTCCAAGCAGTTGCTTCGCTTCCTACGCGCGAGGAACTGTACGCAAAAATTGCTGGCGCTATTTCTGGCGTTGCACGCGGACTGGCTGTGTCCATCAACGGCGTGCCCAGTGGTCTTGCACAATCTATCAACCAGGTATCAGAAAAGAAATCGGCTGCTTAAGCGTTTTTCTGAGGTTGAGAGCAGCATGATTGCTGCATAAGCGCACGAAACGGGTGCGCGCGATAATGGCGCACATCATGGTGCGTACGACAATGAACACACAGCCTATTGAAAGGAAAAAATTATGGCTGCAACTAAAGAAGAAATTATTGAGGCTTTAAAAGAAATGTCTCTTCTTGAGGCTTCTGAGCTCGTAAAAATGATCGAAGAAACATTTGGCGTTTCAGCTGCTGCTCCTGTTGCTGTTGCTGCTGCTGGTGCTGCTGCTGGTGCTGACGCTGGTGCTGAGGAAAAGACTGAGTTCGACGTTATCCTCGAAGGCTTTGGCGACAACAAGATTGCTGTTATCAAGGTTGTTCGTGAGATTACGGGCCTTGGTCTTAAGGAAGCTAAGGAAACCGTTGAGGGTGCTCCTAAGCCTGTTGCCGAGGGTGTTGCTAAGGAAAAGGCTGAAGAAATCAAGGCTAAACTTGAAGAAGCTGGCGCTGCTGTTACCCTTAAGTAGTAGGTGCTGCTGCTGAAATTTTGCGTAGAAGGTGCCGCTTGTGGTTGCGGTGAAGGCGCTGCTTGTGGTTGCGTAGAAAGTGCCGCTGCAAGTTTCTTATGGAAACTGACAACCGCACGCTTACGTAGCAGGTGGCGCTTGTGCTTTCTACATCAGAGATGCTAACAACACGTCTGTTTTTACAGTACTGTTGTTTTATACCAATCCCATCAAACGTGTTTTATTAATGCGTTGGTGGGATTTTTATTGCTTGTTTTCTCTGAACAGATACGACATACAACCCTTGATTTCGCTCGGTACCAGCAATCAGCTTGCAGAGTTGTAAAGATTTTTATGTATGCTGTACGTGTTCCAAAGCCCAGATACGTTATAATTGTAACGTTCAATAATCTTTTTAGTAACAATTTGCTTTTTGGAAGGAGCACATTATGCAGCAGCCCCGCTATTTTTACGATTCATGGCACGATATAACCTCGTCACCTGGCTGGTTTGTGACAATTCTGAAACTCGCGCTTGTTTTGTTGATCCCTATTTTTGGCGCTATTGTTGTGTACGGATATTTGTACACGTGGGCGCGCGAGCGTGCATGGGGTATCAATCAGCCTATGCCACGTCGCATTTTCGAAAACAAAGATGGGAAGTTGTATTCGCGCGGTGGCTTAATTTTTATCATTTCGATAATCGTTGCAGCGGTTTCGTCATTGTTCCTTAATATTGATATGCTCGCAAGCGTAACGCGTATTTCGCAAATGCTTGCTTATTCTCCTCAGTCGTTCAGCGATCCGAACGTTCTGTTTAGCATGCTTCCGTTATATGTGGTACCCCATTCGGGCTTATTCGGCATGGTTGTTTCGGTAATTTTAACGATTGTTGGCTGGATTATGAGCATGCGCATTGCCATTTACGACTCGTTTAACGCGGGTTTTCGTCTTGATAAAGTATGGAAAATGCTTACGCACAACATCCTGGGTATTTTGAAAGTCTGGCTGGTATCTTTTATAGCTACTGTTGTTGTTACGATTATTGGATCCATCGTAGCGTGCCTGATAGTGATAATTCCGCTGGTGGTATTTTTTGCCATGAGTGGTGCTACGGTTAATGCTGCTATTGCTGCGATATTTCTTATTATTCCGCTGGTGCTGCTTGCTGTTTATGTTGCTATGGTCTTTGGCATGATTGAAAATGCGCTGGTCATTCGCGCATTGGGTTATTGGACGGAAACGTTTAATGTACCTGAGTGGGGAAGTTATGCCGAGCCTTTACCATTCGAGAAAGATGAAGCCGCGCAGCGTCTTTAGTATGCTGCTGCATGAACATCGTTAAATGTCCGTAAGCTGTTGCGTGACGTGGCATTATGAGAACAGACACCTGGATATCTAGGTGTCTGTTCTGCGTTTAGTGCATCTATGTGTTGGAAATACCGTCAAGAAATGCCTGTGAGTGCTGCTTATATTTAAGCATTTGCGTTTGACGTGTTTGCATGTGAAGCATCTGGTGACGTGTTTGCATGTGAAGTTCCTACATTAAGAGTCTTCTTGTTTGAAGCGCTTGTATTTTCACCATGTTCAGGTCGAATCATAAGCGCGCGCATGGCGTTCAAAATGGCAATGACGGTTACGCCTACGTCGCCAAATACCGCCATCCACATGTTTGCGATACCAATAATAGGAAGTGCAAGAATCATCACAGCCAGTTTCACGCCCAGTGCAAATACAATGTTTTGCCACACGATGCGCACCGTTTTACGCGACAGATTGATAGCGAACGGAATTTTTGAAAGTTTGTCGTCCATAAGTACCACGTCGGCGGCTTCGATAGCAGCGTCGGTGCCAAGCGCGCCCATGGCAATTCCGATATCTGAGCGCATTAGAACGGGCGCGTCGTTAATGCCATCGCCAACAAAGGCAAGTTTTCCCTTTTCAGAAGTGGTTTTAAGCAGTTCTTCCACGCGGCTTACTTTGTCTTGCGGTAACAGTTGCGCACAATACGAGTCAACACCCAGCTTCTGTGCAACCATTTCGGCAGTTTCGGCGCGATCGCCTGTAAGCATGACCACTTTCTCCACGCCCGCCTTGTGAATGTGAGTAATTGCATCGATGGCCTCGGATTTTATCATATCGGCAATAACAATGTGGCCAATGTAGGAGCCGTCAAGTGCAACATGCAGCACCGTTCCCATCAGTTCGCAGCCCGACCAGCTGATGCCTTCTTCTTCCATAAGGCGCGTATTTCCTACAACTACCTGGCGATTTCCAATGCGTGCACGAATGCCAGCGCCGCCCTCTTCCACTACATCTTCCACGTGCGATGAATCAATTTCACCCTCGTAGGTTTGTTTTAGCGAAAGCGCGATGGGGTGATCGGAGTATGCTTCCGCGTGCGCAGCCATAGAAAGTACCAGGTCGGGGTCGACACCTGATTGCGGATGAATGGCAACTACACTAAAAGTGCCGTTGGTAAGCGTTCCCGTTTTGTCGAAAACCATGGTTTCTACCTGGGCAAGCGACTCAAGATAGTTTGAACCTTTAATAAGAATGCCAGCACGCGACGCCGCGCCAATGCCTCCGAAGAACGACAGTGGAACGCTGATAACCAGCGCGCAGGGGCAGCTTACTACCAAGAAAATGAGCGCGCTTTGAATGGCTTGCGACCAGCTGGTTTGCAGCACAAAGGGGCTAGCCAGTGCGATGAGCAGGGCAATTACAACCACAACGGGTGTATAAAAACGTGCAAAACGCGTGATGAAGTTCTCGGTACGCGCTTTTTTCTCGCTGGCAGTTTCTACCAGTTCAAGAATGCGTGCAACACTTGATTGCTCGAAAGGTTTCAGCGCCTCAACGTGCAACGGAGCGTTCATGTTTACGCAACCGCTGGTTACAAGCGCGCCTTCCTCAACCACGCGCGGAACGCTTTCGCCTGTGAGAGCCGACGTGTCAAGCTGGCTTTTCCCTTGCAGCACCTTGCCGTCAAGAGGGATGCGCTCACCAGGTTTTACAACGAACACATCGCCCACATTCACGTCGTAGGGGTCAACTTGCACCAGTTCACCGTTCTGCTCGATGTTCGCGTAGTCGGGCGCGATGTCCATCATGTCGGCAATCGACTTGCGTGTCTTGCCAACCGCATACAACTCGAACCATTCTCCCACCTGGTAAAATATCATTACCGCAGCGCCTTCTGCCATGTGTGGCTGGCTTTCGGGGAAGAACACCAGCGCAAACGCTCCGATGGTGGCGATTACCATCAAGAAGTTTTCGTCAAGAACCTGACCATGGGTTATGCCGTGGACGGCTTTTGCGATGACGTCATACCCAGCAATGAGGTAGGGTATAAGGAAAAGCGCGAACTCGGCATACAGATCGTAGGGCTCAGCGAAAAATGCGTGCAAAGGCAGCAGCTCAATAACAATAAAGAAGAAGAGTGCAACGCCTATGCGCAGGAGTGTCTTTTTTTGTTTTGCAGTCATATGTGTCCTTTACAGAGATCGTGAGCGTACGATAAGGCGGCTGGTGAGGCGGCGCTGGCGCGGCGCGGGTTGCGATGGCGGTTGCGATTGGCACGCCGGTGCCAGTGTTGGTGCCAGTGCCAGTGTTGGTGCCGGTCCAGGTGCGGGTTGCGCTGCTGGTCCAGGTGCTGGTGCTCGTTGCTAACCAGCAGCGCCGTTCCCGTTCCCGCTGGTGAGCCCCACCATTATCCGCGAGCGTTACGCGCGAAACGTGCAATCAGGCTCTATGGCATTGAATGTTTTTTTCGCAAGTGCATACGCTTCTTCGTACTTGTCGTCTTGCGCTTCAAGCGTAAAGCGCATGGAAAGTGCATTTACTTTTGCGTCCTCTATCAGCGGTGACTTTTTGAGTGTTTCCTCAATTTTGCTACCGCAGTTCGGGCACAATTCTCCGTCTAGCCTAATTACTCGTTTCATGGTTGTAGTTCCTTTCCCCTGATAGTGCTTATGTTGTGGTTACCTTCTGTTTTGTGGTTACCTTCCCGTTCCCACAAACAGATGATTATGTTGTCGTTCGTGGCAGCAGAGCTACACTCACTAGTAGCTGAGTCACAATCGCATTGACCCTTTGAGCGCATAGCCAGCACATTGTGTTCCTGTTCTGCTGATCACATGCATAACCTGCAGATCAAGTATCAAACATTATTCGCAGATATGAGTCATACCTTGCGCGATCATGGTGTATACATGGTCGTCAGCCAGCGAATAGACGATATTTTTGCCATCACGACGGAATTTGACCAGATGAGCCTGTTTAAGGAGCCGCAGCTGGTGCGAGACTGCACTTTGAGAAACTCCAAGAGCATGCTCGATGTCGGCTACGCAAAATTCGCGTCCAAGCAGCAAATACAAAATGCGAATGCGTGTGGTGTCGGACAGCGCTTTAAACAGATCCGCTAGTTCGTAGAGAATTTCTTCCTCAGGCATCTCTTCAAATGCATCGGTGGTGCTGGCGTTAGCGCTTCCAGTAGTACTAGCAGCGTTGGTAGTTTCGGTAGTACTCGTGGCACTGGCGGTTGCAGTAGCGCTGGCAAAGCGCCCGTTTGCACTGGTAGCGTTGGTGTTATTAGCAGTGGACTCGTTGACGCGTTGCGCTGTTGGTGCAGATTGTCCAGATTGTTTATCAGGTGTGTTTTGTTTCGTGCTCATTTTGCAATGCCTTTCAAGGTATCCTTACCAACATTCATGTTTAATTGTCGCTTCACTCTTCCTTTCCAACAACATATGTTCATCTGTTCATATGTTGATATTATCACGAGACTAAAATCTGTCAAGGTATGTTTTTAAGTTGTCATAAAGCATGGTGAAACATGACGAAACGAAACAAGCAGCCAACGCTTTCATTATTCATGGCATTTCGTGGTGTTTATTTTTCTTTGAGAATGATATATTAACAATGAGATGAGGAGAGGTCATCGAAAGGGGTTGGCTATGGCTGTGCAAAATAACAGGGCTTTTGTGCGTTCTGTTAATATATCAAAAAGCAAGGGAACGCGTAAAACGCCAGTTGGAGATATGCCTGTAACGGTAAAAAAGCAATGGGGAATTGCTGAGGATGCTCATGCTGGCCATTGGCACCGACAAGTTTCGTTTTTGGCTGAGGAGTCTATTGAGCGCGCCCGTGACATGGGTCTTAATGTTAAAGAGGGAGATTTTGGCGAAAATTTCACAATTGAAGGTGTGAATTTGCTCGCGCTTCCTTTAGGTACACACGTGAAAATTGGCAATGACGTTCTTGTAGAAATTAGCCAGATAGGTAAAGTGTGTCATACGCGTTGTGCCATTTATCATTTAGCTGGTGATTGTATTTTCCCTCGTGAGGGTATTTTTGCTGTTGTCTTGCAAGAGGGCACGGTACGCGCTGGTGACGAGTTTAAGATTGTGTCTATCGGCGATGGAACATGTGCCTATTCGCCTGATGATGCTATTCGCGAAGTAGAAGCAGCTCGTTTAGCTGGTACGTTATAGCAATAAAGCGTGAGGCGCTCATTGCGCGTTCGGGTTGTTGCTTGGTACGGATACACAGGAACGGTGCGCGCGTTTTGCTTACTGCTCGCGATGTGCGGAAACGATGTTATGTGGCGTGGATGTACGTGGGTGTTGTTCGGTGCGATACGGGGAAACGGTGCACCTGGATTGCTGTTTGGTGTAACGCACTGACTGTTGTTTGTTCACTTCCGATCTTGCTGCTTGCTCATTCACGTTCCTGCTGGTCAACCTTGCAACCTCGTCCGCACGCATGCGCGTCGCGTAAACGCCTACAATTCTCAAACATACAAAAAGAAGCTCGTCCGCACGCATGCGCGTCGCGATTTTCTGCTATTACGGAGAATTCGTAGTTTAATGGAATGGCAACATTTTTGTGCGCAAACATAGTGGATAATACGCTAGGTCGAGACATACGACCGTCAGTCAACTATATTCGTGACGAAAGGCGGATCTATGAGCGAAAAAACAATCCCTACTATGGGAGGCGCCGACAATCCCGAGGCTGTGTACGATGCACGAACGCTGGGAGCGCCAAAAATGGTTCTCTTTGGTTTCCAACATATGTTTGCAATGTTTGGAGCCACTATCTTGGTTCCCATTCTTACGGGATTACCAGTTTCAACAACACTTTTATTTGCCGGACTTGGAACATTATTGTTCCATTTTTTTTCGCAAGGGAAAGTGCCCGCGTTTTTAGGCTCCTCCTTTGCCTTTATCGCAGGTTATGGCGTTGTTGCTCCTAACAAAGACCCTGAAATGTTGCCGTATGCCTGCTTAGGTGTGGCATGTGCCGGAATTTTGTACCTTATATTATCGGCGCTGTTCAAAGCATTCGGAACGGCACGCGTTATGCGTTTCTTTCCACCTGTCGTAACAGGACCTATTGTTATTGCAATTGGACTGACACTTGCAAGCTCAGCCGTGAACAATTGCTCTAAGAATTGGTTTATTGCTATTGTTGCCATTGCTATTATTGTTGTGTGCAGTATCTGGGGTCGCGGCATGATTCGCATTATCCCCATTCTACTAGGCGTTATTGGTTCGTATGTGGTGGCGGCGTGCATGGGTGTTGTCGATTTTCAGCATGTTATTGATGCACCGTGGATTGGCTTGCCGCTTGAGTGGAACAAAACGGTGTTCGCACTTTTCGGAGGTGGTATAAACGGCGGCCTTGCCATAAGCGCCATCATCGCGATTGTGCCGCTTGCCTTTGCAACGATGGTTGAACATATCGGCGACATTTCTGCCATTAGTTCAACGGTGAACAGGAACTTTATTGCCAATCCTGGTCTGCATCGTACACTGCTTGGCGATGGCCTTGCAACTATTGCAGCGTCGCTGTTTGGTGCGCCGGCGAACACGACATACGGCGAGAACACGGGTGTGCTTGCTTTAACGAAGGTGTTCGATCCGCGCGTAGTGCGCATTGCGGCGCTGTTTGCAGTGTTGTTCTCGTTCTGCCCGAAATTTATTGCACTTATCGAAGTAATGCCTGCTTGCGTGGTTGGCGGTGTGTCAATTGTGCTGTACGGCATGATTTCTGCGGTTGGTATTCGTAACTTGGTTGAAAACCATGTCGACTTTATGAAAAGCCGCAACGTGCTTATAACAGCGCTGATCATCGGCCTTTCGATTGGTGTTGCGTATAGCGCTCAAAAGGCAATTGCCTTTGAAGTGGGCGGTGCTGTGATTACGTTATCGGGTTTGGCGATAGGCTCAATTGTGGGAATCGTCTTGAACTCTGTATTGCCTGGTAAGGACGCGTTTGTGGCGGTTGATGGTACAAGCGTTGAAGGCGACACGCGTGCAAACGAGCCGCAAGCTGGGCAAATGCCGTTGGAAGGACCTCACACACAACCTGAATAACAGGATTGTGAACGGAGCGAGCGCGGGAGTAGCGCGTGCGGGAGTGGCGCAGGAACGTGCTCAGGAGCGCGTTCGAGTTCGCGAACGGGCTTGAGTTTGCGCGCAAGCTCGTCTTTGGGAACGTGTCTGCGCGGAAACGTAGCTTGATATGCAACTTGGCGTGTGTTTTCTCTTGGGAGATTCAAACACGCAAGGTGTACCGAACGGCGTTTCTTGCAACCCGCTTTTCCCCTTGGTGCGCTTTGGTGTATGATGAACATTCCATTACCGTAATATCGACATCGTGCGTACAAGGAGACAGCCATGAATTCGCAGTTTGCAGCCCAGTTAGAACGCATCGTTGGAGCTGGCGGCGTTGCTTATAACGAACCGATGGCGCGTCATACTACGTTTAAGATTGGCGGAGCGGCCGACTATTTTGTTGAGCCGCGCTGCCTTTCTGATATTCAGCAACTGGTTCGTCTTTGCGCCGAACAGGCTGTTGAACTGCGCGTTCTTGGGCAGGGGAGCAATGTGCTTGTTGCTGATGAAGGTGTTCGCGGCGTTGTTATGCATCTAGGGTCGCAGTATGCGCATTTTGAAACCTGTAAGGAACTGAGCGCAGTTGCACCTACGTCAACAGATGAGACCGCAGGTCACGCGCCATGCTCGAATGTTTCAACGCTTGCAGCTGAGACCGTTCACGCAAATGATTCCACATACGCATCCGAACATGCGCCTGAAGCTGAGTCCACAGACATACCCGTAAGTGAGTCAGCTGCCGTGATCGCAGCTCACGCGCCATGCTCGAACGATTCCGCAGCAGTGTCCACGCCCGCAGACGCACCCGCATCCACAGCCGCAGACGCGTCCGCACCTTGTGCTCAGCACTGCAATTCTTCAGATGCAGTTCTTATAAAAGCCCAAGCAGGAGTGAAAAACAGTCAACTTGCACGCTTTGCATGTGATTGCGGCCTTACTGGCTTCGAGTTTGCAAGCGGCATCCCAGGTGTTGTAGGTGGATCGGCGCTTATGAATGCAGGTGCGTATGGCTCCGAGTATTCCCAGGTAGTGCACTCACTTGTGTGTGTTACACCTGATGGCAACCTCTGTACCATTTCAGGTGCAGACGCCCAGTGGGGATACCGTCGATCGCGCATGCACGACCAGCATCTTATAATTTCCGACGTAGTTTTCCGCTTTTTGCCAGGTAATAAGGCAGAGATCCAAGCGCGCATGGACGATCTTGCGCAGCGCCGTAAAAGCAAACAGCCACTGAATATGCCCAGCGCAGGGTCTACGTTTAAGCGTCCCGAGGGTTATTTTGCAGGTAAGCTTATACAAGACGCTCATCTTCAAGGCGAACGTGTTGGCGGTGCTGAAGTATCGCGTAAGCATGCTGGCTTTATTGTTAACGCAGGTGGTGCGACTGCTCGCGACGTGTATCAGCTGATTGCTCACGTTCAGGAGCGCGTGTTTGAAACTGCTGGCGTTCATCTTGAACCTGAAGTGCGCATGTGGGGCTTTCAGCACTAATCGCTGCTGCTAGCGTTATTTCTGCTGGTCAATAGCATATTTGTTCCTATTCTTGCCGCTGCTTTTGCCGTTGGTGTTGCTGTTGCTTGGTTCGTTTCTTATGTGCGGTGCGCTGGGGCGTCAACCGCGTGGTTGTAGTGCATGCTTCAGTGCATTTTTTATGTGTGTAGTGACTGTTGTGCTTGGTGTGCTGTTTTGTTTAGTGCACGTGCAATAAAGTTTGCTGCACGTGCACCATGTTCGTATGGTTACTACGCTCGTTATACCTGGTAATGATGCTTTTTTGTCTGTGTCCCCCGTTTCATTTTTTGTTTATTAAAACGCGTGCTACTTCGTATATGCGCTACACACGTTATACCTGGTGGCGGTTGTTGCGTGTTGCGCTCATTAACGTGCGTGCTCGTGTGCTCGCTTAGCATCCTCGTTTCGTATATTATGATGAGATGTACTCCTCTTTTGCTTATTAAGCTCGCGGAATAGTTATTTCTTTTTCTTGCTGCGAATACCCATATCCATACCTTTCTTGTAGGGTATTACGTGCAGCGTAGATGAAACAAAATGCACCAGATAACAGCAGCGTTAAGCTTAAGAGTACAAAAGGCATCACGCTCGATCCTGTTTGCGGGAATAATTTGTGCTTCAGTAGGTTTTTCGCAAGCTTTGTGCCATTGTCGTGATTAAATCCCTTGAACTTTTTACTTTTTTCGTTATGCACCTTGCTAAGGCGTTGCGAGCGATGCTTTTCGCCGCCGCCACGTTGTTCTTCTTGCGTGGCGCTCTCTTCAACAAGAGAATTACCTGAGGATAGGGCGAACGTCGGCAAAGCATTTGTGTTGCTGGCATTGCCTGCAGCGCCGTTGACTCCTTTGTTGCTAGCGTGTTCTGTATTGCTTGCAGCGCCGTTGGTTATTCCATTGGTGCTGTTTATACCTTTGCTGTTTCCCTTGACGTTGTTGACGCTTCCGTTAACGTTACTGGTGCTTCCGTTGACGCCGTTAGCTGCGTTGGCGGCATTTCCTGCGTTGTGCGATTGGTTCGCACTCGCGGCGTTGTTGCTTATATTGGCGTGCGAAAGCGAAGGATTGTTTGCGTTTCCACTGGTAGCAGAACCGTTAGCGTTTCCATTTTGAGCGTTTGTGTTGATTGATGTATTGTTTTGCGATTGCGACGCTGATGTTCTTGCTCCGTTTGCTTCTGCGGCTGCTGTTCCAGTGCTTGATTCAGCACCTGCATCCGTTCCAGCACCAGCGCCCGAGTTTGTGCCTGTGCCTGTTGTACCTGTTCCAGTGCTTGTTCCAGCACCTGTGCCTGTACTGGTTCCCGAAGTTATGCCCGTTCCTGATGGACTCGAGGTATCAGATTTTTGACCAGTACTTGTTTCGTTGCCTGATGGATGTCCAGAGTCTGATGGCGTTTGCGCGTTGTGCTGTGGGAACAACCTTGAAAAGATGTCTTTTTCGCTTGCTTGTGTTAAATGTTTAAGCACCTGTTCAACAGTAGGATACAGTGTATTTTGCTCCCCTTGCTTGTCGGGTGCATGCGTACCATTTGGCAGATAAGGCTGCGATTGATCGCTTTTACCGTTACGAATCGAATGCCACACCTGCGCTAAGGTTTCAGGCCGCAAATCGAGGTAGTTCGAGAGCAATTTTGCTGCCGCCTTAAAGTCGACATACCAGCGATTTTCGGGTGCAAGCGGATAGAGAAGCTTCGATGCGTTTGGTATCTTGTCTGGCGTTTCAGGAGTAGTTGTATTTGGATGAACCGTGTCATTTTGACTGCTCGTTCCCTGATTTTGTGATCCGCCTGGTGTTGTGTTTGTGCCGCTGGTGGTGCCCTGCGTACCGCTGGTGTTGGCGGTGCTGGTGGAATTTGTGTTGTTTCCGCCCGCGTTGTTTGTGCTGCTGTTGCCCGTGCTCTGTCCAGTGCCGTTTCCGCTGGTTGATTCGTTGCTGTTGCCCGTATTGTTGCCATTCTTGTTTTTATGGGGCGTTGTTTCTGAAGGCGTTTGCTCGCGTTGGTGTGGTGGTTTTTTGCCGTGTGGCTGCGACTCTTGAGGATTCGTGCTATCACTTGTTTCACCTGCACCGCTGCCAGTATCGTGTGTACCTGTGGGCGTGGACGTGCTGCCTGGCGTGGACGTGCCGCTTGGTGTGCCGGCTTGGGGGTTGGTGCCACTGCCGTTTGTGTTCGTAGTGCCTGATGACGAATCAGTTTGCGTTTCGGTAGAAACTCCTGTTGAAGTATCAGTTTGTGTTCCCGATGAAACACCTGGCGTTGGTTGATCGGTTTGAGTACCAGCCGCTACACCTGGCGTCGGTGTATCCGTCTGTGTTCCCGTTGCAACACCTGGCACTTTCATGTCTCCTGTAATTGTTGTATCGGTCTGCGTACCAGCTGCTACACCTGGTTTCGGTGTATCCGTCTGCGTACCAGATGAAATGCCGTTTTGCAAAAACGAGCCCGACAACGCGTTATGAAGCAGCGCATTACTGTACTGGATTTCGTTTGTGTTATGCAAAGCATTGTGTACGGTAAAAAGAGCTTGCTGGTTGATAGGTGCGCTGGTTGGGTAGCGCAAGGTACGAGCTTTATACGACAAGCTCAATGTTTGTCCAGGTGAAAGCGCTGAAATATCCCATTGAATGCAATGGTTTACTGCGTCATAGAACGCTTTCTGAGCGCCTGCGGCATTGTTTTGAGAAGTCACAATTTCAGTATTGTCTAAGCGTGTTCCAAGTGGTACTACCACATATACGTGTGATTTTTCTTTTTGTGTGTTTGCGTTCATTAGGTCTTTTACTTGAACGGTATACGTTATCTCCTCGTCCGCTCGAAGCGCAGCGCCTGCTTGTTTATTGCTGGTAAGTGTAACATCGATGCAAGGGGTAGCTTGGTCGTTTTGCTTAGTTGTGTGTATCAACGGATTGCTGTAATACACAGCCGATGCATGATTATTCATTCCTTGTGCAGATGTTGCTGCCATGCAGGCTGTGCATCGTACATGCGATGTGCTATCCGCACCTTGTGCAGGTGTTGGTGCCGTTGCCGTGGAACGCGCTTGCGCAAAGTTTCTGGGTGTTAGACCGTTTTTAACAATAGATGGCTCAAACGTATAAGTGGCTTGCGTAAATAACTTGCTGCCATACACCGCGCAATCAGCATCAGATTCTGCTACAAAATTCAATTTGGTATGTGACCCTGGTTTCAGGTTTGTAAGGTTCCAACCAAGTGTTGACTCTTTTCGTGTTTGCTCTACCTGCGGATTTCCCGTCTGCAGCGTTTCAATATAGTGCATATGTTTGGGAAGCGGCAGTGTAATAGCGCAATTTTGGCTGGTGGACGCATTGTTCGTTACATCAAGCGTGTACGTGACGCGCTCCTTTGGCTGAATATAGCTTCCTGCTTGCGGATTTGCTGAAAGCGATACGCTAACAAGCGCTCCATGGTTAGCTTTGGCAGTAGGAATCACTTCATGATATTGTGCTGGTTCAAGCGTTTCTATGGGGATGGATTTTTTGTCGTTCAGTGCTCGTGTAAGAGTTTTGGTGCTGGTTACAGGGTCGCCATACGTTTTACACGATGCTTTAAGCTCCATCAATTTATAGGGATTCCCAGCCTCATCAGCTGTCCGCATTCGGGTTTTTTTCGATGGGCTAATAACACGGCCTTTTACATGTATGATATATTTTTCGCCATGAAGCGGCATATTTTTTGTAAGCCAATCTTTGTTAAAGGTAAATGTAATTGTGTTTGTCTCTTTATTGTGAACTAAGGTACCTGCTTTTTTATCGAGTGGTATGCACGACACATCATGATCTTTTTGGAATACTTCTATTGATTTACACTGCACTTCACGTGGAATATCAAATTTCAGTTGCATTTCGTTAAATCGATGAAATGTACTAAAGCCTAACGATTTAACTTTTTGTTCAAGGGTGAAATCAATGTCGTCAAGGGTTTGAATTTGCATCGATTTGGATGCTTTTATTACAGGAGCATCGGTTGCTTGGCGCGCGATATGGCTTGATGATATGTTCATCCATTCAATATAGGGGAAAAATACACTCAGGTAGGTTGTTTTAAGATACATAGTAAAGGATTGTTTTGTGAAATCTGGTGATTGCGGATTATTGCTTCCTTTGTTGGCAATAGGATACAAACCTTTACAGATGGCATCATAGTTGTCATTACGAGTTGGAGCATCCCATTCTGTTTGCTTGACATCGAAGCTGCGTAATGCTGTATCGTGCGCACATTCTACTTTGGGAACAGAATGGTGTATTACCGCAATATCACTTGGTGTAGTTGAGAAATCAACGTTCATGGCATGGTTTGTGTTGTCTGGAGTATACGGTGACCGATAGGTAAGCGCGCTTACGGTTAGAAAACTATTACCAAAATACGTTAAAGGGTAATAGCATTCATTATCAGCAACGATAGGCGTAATATAATAGGTAATACGTACATTTTTCATATTAAACAGCGCAACGCCACCAACAATGTTGCTTGCTACTTGTATATAAGGCGCATCAAGGTTTTTCCACACTTTATGATATTTACCGTTTATGTGGAATGATGCGCGTATAGGTACACCTTCATATGTGCCAACATAAGCCAAGTAGCCAAGCGCTGAAACTTTTGCCCCTTCGGTCCATGTTGTATTAGGCGCTTCAGGTTTGATTTGATACGTTGAAACCGTTGTATTTGCTTTATCAATAGGCATAGTAGGAGCAATACCGTTTTTTAAGTCTTCTTCTGTAAGCGTTTCGTGCATATTTTTGATGTTGATATTAGGAAGATAGTCGGATAAGCCAAAAGCTGTTTGAACGGAAAAGGCATCAGATATTTTGTTGTCTAAATAGACCTGTGGCAATACATCATTTGACCAGCCTCCATCATCAAAGTTGAACTTACTTTGAGGTCGGAAGTTGTTTTCATCGAGGGTATAAATTTGTGTTGGTGCAAGCGTATAAGCATATGTTGTATTGAGGCTCATGATAGGCAACATATATACACAAGCGAAAAATAGAGCAAGAAAGAATAACCGAAGGAGTCTGTTGCGTGCGTAGTAGGAGTATATATGCGATATGTTGTTGCGTGGCGGAGAGCTTATCGTGTAACAATGCATAGTAGATCCTTTCTGCGTGGCGTATGTTTTGAAGAATTGAGTGCAGTTTAGAGCGGAAAATATTGCAAAAATACGTCATTAATACGCCAATAACACGCTGAAATGCCGCTACGTAATACAGGAAAACTATTGTGAAAATGTGGCAAAAACATGCTGCATACATAGACAGCATGCCACTGAGCTCGTAATTTGGCGCATTGCGCTGTATGCTGGCGTTGCAACAATGCGCGTGCCTTACAATAAGAACACAACCAAGAAAGGATGCTTATGTGTGGCATTGTTGCATATACAGGAAATGAAGAAGCAAGCACATATTTATTGAATGGACTGGGAAGACTTGAGTATCGAGGGTACGATTCTGCAGGTATAGCGCTTATGCATGATCATAGCTTTAACGTTATCAAGCGTCGTGGCAAAGTAAGTGAACTTAAAGAAGCGTGTGCAGCGCTTTGTCCTTATGGTACGTGCGGAATTGGACACACGCGCTGGGCAACGCACGGCAAGCCAAGTGAGAAAAATGCGCATCCTCACGTATCAGCACATGGCAGCATTGCTCTTGTTCATAATGGGATTATTGAAAATTATGGCGAACTTAAAGATGAATTGGCACAACACGGCATTTCTCCTGTTAGCCAAACCGATTCTGAGCTTATTGCGCACCTGATTGAGCTGTGTTACGTGCAAGGTGAAGAGGTGAATGCCACCGCTTGCAGTGCGCCTGCAGATGAAACGAGTGGTGACGCCGTTAACGCCATGAATCCTAGTAAGCTTGTAGCTGCCGTTCATAAAGCTTGTAAAAAACTCATTGGATCGTATGCGCTTGCTGTTATGTGTACGCATGAGCCTGGTACGATAGTGGTAACGCGTCACGATTCTCCGCTGATTGTGGGTATTGCTGATGACGGCATGTATGCCGCATCTGATGCTATTGCGCTGCTTGATAAAACGCGTGAATGTGTTATTTTGCCTGATAAATCGATTGCTTGTCTTACAGAGCATCAGTCACATTTTTATAAGGAACGTACGCATCCGCTTACACAAACGTCACCTCAACAACCGCCACATCAACATATGCAGGAGCTTGCGCAAACATCCCACGCGCCTGCTCAGTCAAACTCGCTTACACAAACGTCACCTGAGCATTCTCAGTCACATCCGATTCATCAACAACTTCAGGAATTTACCCCTGAAATTACGCACATCACCTGGGATATTGCTGGCGCTGAAAAAGGCGGCTATCCCGATTTCATGCTCAAAGAAATTCACGAACAGCCGCGCGTTATTCGCGATACGCTGGCAGGACGCCTGGTAGATGGCCGGTTAGTGATTGACGAGCTCGATTTAAGCCCCGAAGAACTGACGCTTATCGATCGCGTGTACGTTATTGCGTGTGGTACGTCGCTGCATGCAGGACTGGTGGCAAAGCAGCTGATAGAGGGTTGGGCGCGTATTCCTTGTGAAGTGGAAGCGGCAAGCGAATTTCGTTATCGCAATGCGTTGATAACTCCTACGACGCTGGTAGTTGCGGTGTCGCAATCAGGAGAAACAGCTGATACGCTTGCTGCTATTCGCGACGCTCGGGTGCGTGGCGCGCGGGTGTTCGGCATTACGAATGTGGTGGGCAGTCCAGTTGCGCGGGAGGCCGATGGTGTTATTTACACAAAAGCAAATAAGGAAATCGCGGTAGCTTCTACGAAGTCGTTTTTGGGGCAAATTGTAAGTTTAACGTTGTTAGCATTGTTATTAGCGCAGGTAAAAGGCAATTTACGTCAAAATCAGATACACTTATTATACAAGCAGCTTGCCAGCACCGCCGAACAAGTTGAGTGTATTTTACAAGACACGTCACGCATTCAACAGGCAGCACAAAGGTGCTACCAGGCGTCAAGCGCGCTTTTTATTGGGCGTGGCATGGGGTGCGTAATCGCACGTGAAGGAGCGTTGAAGCTGAAAGAAATAAGTTATCTACATGCCGAGGCCTATCCTGCGGGCGAAATGAAACATGGGCCTATTGCGCTTATCGAGGACGGTTTTCCCGTGATAGCTGTGGCAACACATGGTCCTATTTACGATAAAGTAATGAGCAATATTCAGGAAAGCAAAGCGCGTGGTGCGTGTGTGATTGCGCTTGCCGAGCAAGGTGATGAAGAAATTCAGAAATATGCCGATGAAGTGATTTATATACCACCTGTTCAAGATTGTTTTTCTGCTATAACAGCAAGTGTTCCGTTACAATTATTGGCGCGTGAAATTGCGCTTTTGAAACATTGCGATGTTGACCAGCCGCGCAATTTGGCGAAGTCGGTAACGGTCGAATAGCCTTCGTGCTTGATGGCATACATAGAGCGTTGCATATGTTGTGTATGTGCAGGTATGGATTTTAGCTTGATGGTGTGTATAGAACCGTGCAGACAAGTGTGTGCAGGAACAATCGTACATACAGGGATAATTGCATAAATGCAGGCTGGTGAGCAAACGGGAACATTCGCAGAAACGCTGGTAGAAATACAAATTGCTATCCATAATGGAGATAGCAGCAGAAATGCCAGTTGAGTCACGGATTGAATGAGCAATAGAGCCGAAGATTGGCACACAGATTGAAATGGTGACAGAAATGCAGATGGGTATACAGCCTGGTACAGCGAAAACGCAAGCAAACACGCTAACACAAGCGACAGCAGAAACACAGAAAGAAACAACAACACAAGCGCAGGCAGAAACAGCGCCGCAAGCGTCAACCGAAATACTGCCAGCATCAGCACCGCAAGCGTCAACCGAAACGCAGGCAGAAACAGCACCGCAAGCGGCAACATCACGAGCACCAGCAACGAAAGAAACAGCACCAGACATTTCCCTCGATGAGGCACTTTCGTATACTGCGCATGAAGCGCTGCGTATGGCTGATAAAAGCGATACGCCACAGGTCGGGCTTGGCGTTGATGTTGTGGACATTTCTCGTATGGAGCGCATTATTAAGCGTTCACCAGCGTTTGCAGCGCGCGTATTTTCTGAAGCTGAACGTTCGTATTGCAACAACAATGCTCTTGCGAGTGCGCATTATGCTGCGCGCTTTGCAGCTAAAGAAGCCGTGGTAAAGGCGCTTGGAACAGGATTTTCTGATGGAATTGTGGTGCGTGACGTAGAAATTGTGCACACTGCGCATGGTCGCCCCGTGGTTGTACTGCATGGTCGTGCTAAAGAAATTGCAGATGAACGCCATATTTGCGAAATCCCCGTGTCGCTTTCCTTTACGCATTCTCATGCCGTAGCGTGTGCCGTATGTATTACAGAAGACGTGCGCGATGCACGCGCAAAGAAAGAAGTACACCTCACGTCACGTCAACAATTAAACGAGCAGTTTAAACATGCTCGTCGTATGCTTGACGATCTGTAACGTATGTTGCTCGTTTTATGAGTATGAGCTTCGTGTACATACATGAATTTGGCATACACATCGTTGCTGCTTGCGCTAACAGCTGCACCAGGTGGTGATGAGGGTGCTCTCCGTGTACGTAGCGCTGCCTTATATTCCCAGTTCAACTAATAAAATACACAGGGTGCTTTCCGTGAACATAGCGCTGCCGCGTGCGCCAAAGACTGCACCAGGTGGCGATGAGTATGAACGTGGTATACGTACCATCGTTTTCTAGCTATGCCGTTTAACATTCATCGTTGCAGCTTCATAACGCGAATGTAGACTTTTCGCTAAAAAATGACGCTTTTGCATCCTGGAGCGATGCTTTGAGTGCGTTGCTCGTATAATAGATGCCATGAATATGATAGATGCAAATTCCATTCCCTGTTATGTGCACGCGTGTTTAAACAGAGTGCTTAATCCACCTGTTGACGTACATAAATATTCGCGTGGTGTAGCACAATTGTGTGCTGGATCGCCTGAGTATGCGGGCGCTGCGTTGTTGTGTGCGCGTGCGGCACAACGCGCGGGAGCTGGTTATACGCAGTTATTTACCGATGCGCCGATCGAACCGCTTCAAGTTGCAGCTCCATCATTGGTAGTTCGTTCCCTTGACGCTTGGGAAATTCCTGATCACAACACCTGTGCGCTTGGCATTGGTTCGGGGTTTTTGCCTGGAGATTTTCATACAACATATCGTAGGCTTTTTGAACGCACACAACGGTATCCGCACTGCGTTGTCGTTGATGGTGGCGCGTTGTCGTTTTTAGCTACAGAACAGGGAAAACAATGGGCAGCTGTGCGTGCACGGAATGGCTTTCCAACCATTATAACGCCTCATGTGGGAGAAGCTGCACGCCTGTTAGCGTCAATTTCGGATGATGTATCAGGTGATATGCGCTCAAACGAAGCAAACAAGCTTCACGTTTTGAATGCTCATACGTCCCAATGCCCTCAATCACACCTATCTCACAACCCCTGTGCGCGCACTCTTGAGCAGGACGCTTACCGTTTGTCACAGTATTTTTCATGTTGCGTGTGCTTAAAAAGCTCGAACACTGTTATTGCGTATCAAAATTCGATCGCAACACTTACTAATGGCGGTGTTGAACTGGCAAAAGCAGGCACAGGAGACGTTCTTATGGGGATTATTACGGCACTTTGCTCACAGCAGCTTGCACCTTTTGATGCAGCACTCAGTGGTGCGTATCTGCATGCGCTTGCTGGAAAATTTGCTGCTGAACAGGGAGATATGGTAAGTGTGATTCCCGAAGATATAATTGCTGCACTTCCGCGCGTTTTCGCATATGTAAGGAGTTTTCATGAGTGACGACTTGATGTTTAACGCACATAATCAGAATAAACCAGCAACGCACAACGCTCAGAAGGTAGCATCTGTTCCTGTAGATGAACCAGCTGCCCACCCGAGCGCTCAGCCTCACGAGCCGAACACGCCATCTTTCCAGATAAACGAACCAGCTTCCGAGAAAAACGAACCCTCTGACCAGTTACTTTCTCCTCAGCAAGAAGTTGAAGAGATCATCAAACTGCGTAAAGAAATCGAGCACCATTCGTATCTCTATTATGCACAAGACGCGCCGGAAATTTCGGATGCGGCATTCGATTCTTTGATGCGCCGCCTTCGTGAATTGGAGCATAAGCACCCTGAATGCTACGATCCGAATTCTCCTACTATGCGAGTAGGCGGTTATGTCGATGAGCAATTTATGCCTGTTCAACACGCAGAACGCATGTATTCGCTTGATAATGCGATGGATTTAAACGAGCTTGACGCGTGGATCGATCGCGTAGAGGAGTTTTTCGGGAAATTTGTTCCCATGACCTGCGAACTTAAAATTGACGGATCGGGTATTGCGCTTACGTACACAAAAGGCCAGTTGGAGCGTGCGGCAACGCGTGGCGATGGACGTGTAGGTGAAAACATCACCGCTAACGTGCGCAGTGTGCGCGATGTTCCTTTGCGTATAAGCAACAACGGTGAACAGGGTATTCTTGCACCGTCGATTGAAGTGCGCGGTGAAGTGTATATGCCGAAAACATCGTTTGAGCAGCTTAATGCTGCAGCACACGAAATCGGTCACGCTACGTTTGCCAACCCACGAAACGCGGCAGCAGGTAGTTTGCGCCAAAAAGATGCGCGTATCACGGCGCAGCGCGATTTGTCTACCTTTATATACGCGATTGCGAACGCCGGCACCATTTCCGCAAAAGGCCAGTTCGCGATGCTGCAATGGTTGAAAGCGTCGGGCTTTCACGTAAACCCGGATGTGCGTTATTGCACACAGCGCAGCGAAATTGCCGATTTCTGCAAACGTGCGCTTGACATGCGCGGATCGCTTCCTTATGAGATCGACGGCGTGGTTGTAAAAGTTGATTCCTTTGCTGAACAGGAAGCTATGGGCTTTACTGCTCGTGCTCCACGTTGGGCAATTGCGTTCAAATTCCCCCCTGAAGAGCAGGCAACACTTCTGCGTGCAATTACTGTGCAAGTAGGACGCACGGGCGTTCTTACTCCTGTTGCCGAGCTTGAGCCAGTGAAAGTAGCAGGCAGTGTTGTTTCACGCGCAACACTTCATAATGAAGATGAAGTGCATCGCAAAGATGTGCGCGTGGGCGATACCGTCATTGTGCGGAAAGCAGGCGATGTAATTCCCGAGATCCTGGGTGCGCGTACCGAGTTGCGCTGTGCGGATGCGCCAGTGTGGAAGATGCCAAAAGTTTGTCCCAGCTGCGGAAACGAGGTCATTCGCGAACAGGACGAAGTGGCGTATCGCTGCATTGCTATTGATTGCCCAGCTCAGGCCCGGGAACGCCTGACGCATTGGGTAAGCCGCGCGGCCATGGACATCGATGGCATGGGAAGCGAAATTATCAAGCGGCTTTTGGACATTCATCGCCTGAAAGATGTGTCCGATTACTACACGCTTTCTACTGATGAACTGGCTAAATTGCCGATGGGAAGAACCGATAAAGACGGACGCGCTATTGTTCTTGGAGAAAAAAATGCTGGCAAAATTGCGCAAAATATTGAGGAAAGCAAGCATCGACCGTTTGCGCGCGTGCTGTTTGGGCTTGGTATTCGTCACGTTGGAAAAACAGTAGCTGAACAGCTGGTATGTGTGTATCCTACCATGGATGCGCTTGAAGGCGCTTCGCAGGAGGGTTTGGAAGCCATTGAAGGTGTAGGTTCAAAAATTGCGGAGAGCATTTTGGTGTTTTTGCGTGCTCCTGAAAATCAGCAGGTGATTGCACGATTGCGTGCTCATGGCGTGTCGATGGGTAATGAATCGCTTGGTGGTGCGCTTGAAGGCGCCAATGCATTAAGTGAAGAGGAACGCACGAAACTGGCAGGTCAGACTTTTGTGATCACGGGCACGCTGACGCAATCGCATATGAGCCGCGATGAAGCTGCCGCTAAATTGAAAGAACGTGGCGCAAAAGTGTCGTCGAGCGTGTCGTCGAAAACGTCGTATGTGCTTGCAGGTGATGCTGCGGGATCGAAGCTGCAAAAGGCTCTTGAACTGGGAGTTCCTGTTATAGGCGAAGCGGAATTTCTGGCGCTCATTCAGTAAGTGGGTGCCGTAAGGGTGTCGCTGCGCCCATTCAATAAGCAGTTTCAATAAGGGTGTTGCGACACCCATCCATTAAGAGTGTCGCGGCGCCATTCAATTCAAGTATACTGTCGCTCATTCAGTATGTGAGTGCCGTAAGAGTGTATCGCCGTATTCACTCAGTGGCGTTTCGTTTTGTCTCCAGCATGCGCTCCGTGCTTTCCGTTCGTGCCGCTCGCGTGTAAAAGAGCACCGTTTATACTTCATTGCTACCTGTCGATGCTTTGTTTTGCATGTATATTTTCTTGCTTAATTAAAGGTATTTCAGTATAAATTTCCACATAATAATTATTCTTTCTATGGATATATATCCTTTCAAAAGATATAATAACGACATAGGTTATGTCCGTTCGTTAAAAATAGGGGGTATGTGTTTATGAAGACACGTCGCTCATTTTTAGCCGCTCTTACCGCAGTTGCCTTGGTTGGAACCTTAGGGCTGGTAGGATGCGCAAAGCAGCAAGCTGCTGCTCCTGAAAAAGCTCAAGAGCCAGCGAAAGCAAAAGTGGAGCTTACTGTATTTGCTGCTAATTCGCTTGAAAAGGCTCTTCCCGAGGTGCAAGCGCTCTATACGAAAAAAACTGGCGTTACCTTTAAGGATACGCAGTTTAAAGGATCGGGCGATCTGGTAGAGCAGCTGAAAGCAAATTCAAAGTCGGCTGATGTGTTAATTACTGCTTCAACAGGCACAATGGAGAAAGCTTTAAAGAATCAATCAGTTGATTCAAGCACGAAAAAGGATATGTTTAAAAACGATCTTGTAGTTGCAACATCTGAAAAAGGTAGTTTGAAGCTTGCGTCTGTTGCCGATTTAGGAAAAGCTGACGTACAATCATTTGCTCTTGGTGAACCCAACGCTGTTCCTGCTGGCAAATATGCTGTTCAAGCATTAGAAAATGCTAAGCTGTGCACCACAAAAACCAGTGATGATAAAAAGACTATTACTGTTACCTGGGCAGATTCTGTAAAATCGAAAGTAAATGCTGGCGCTGACAAAGTGGGTACGGTTGCTCAATATGTAGCGAGTGGTCAGGCGCAATTCGGTTTCTGCTATAGCTCGGATATTTATCGTTACAAGGGTGTCAAAGTTGCGCTTACCGTTCCAAAAGATATGCACAAGCCAATTGTTTATCCTGGTGCTGTGTGTGCTTCAACAGCGCATAAAGCAGAAGCTGCTGCATTCTTGAAGTTCTGTCTTGAAGACAAAGAAGCGCAGAAAGTGTTCTCGAAATACGGCTTTGAAATTGTTGCTTAACAGCGCAAACAAAAGTGGCAACAAAAGAGCACTACATACAGTACGTTTGATGTGCTTTTATAACTGAAATAAAACGGGGAGGCACTGCGCTTGCGTGTCTCCTTTTCTTGTGGTAAGTAAAATGAGAAGAAGCGACGTGAAGTGGGTATCGATGCATAGAATATGCAGGTCAAAGGTGCGAAATTGGCTGCGTACGCAGGGGGCAGGTGGCGGCGTGGCACACCGCTTGCAAGAGGCGCACAGTGCCGAGCGCGGTATCAAGCGCTGCGGCGCGTGCGGTGCTGGTCGCGGTATCGAGCGCGGTACCGAGTGTGGTACCGAGTGCAGTGCTTTGTTGTTGCGTTCTCAAACAGCGCGCAGCCGTGCGACGTTGTGCGCCATAATACTGTTATTTGCAGCGTTTATCTGCAGCTATGCGCAAACAAGTACCGCACAGAACGCGTGGGGCGCGCAGAGCACTGAGGCGCATGCCACGACCTCCGCACAAGCTACAACCGCTCAACCAGCTGCAACCACTCTCGCAGCCGCAACCCCCGCGCAACC
>KQ959688.1:35389-133988 GCA_001552935.1 Umbribacter vaginalis
CAGCCGCAACCCCCGCGCAACCAGCCGCAACCGCTTCCGCCGCTGCGACTTCAACACAAGCTGAGATTGCCACACAAGCTGCAGCCACCACCGAGGCAACTCCAGCGCCAGCTGCGACTTCACCAAGCAGTGCTCCAGCCGTTCCCCGTGTGCTGAACGGAAACGGAACGCTTGTGGCATCCGCGCTTACGTTTGGCGACAGCAGCTCGCACGTCAACGTCTCGCGCGATCTTGACACCGCAGTTCACGATACATTTGCGGTAGGCGTAAGCGAATTTGCACGTCAAAATAAGGGCACCGAGAAAAACGTTGACGGCAGCTCCATTGGCTACCACTGGCCCTCTGCCGGCGCGAACGGCTTCTCGCTTATCGCTACGAAAAGCGCCATTTTTGTGTACGTTCCGCAGTCGGTGCTGGACACCTTGCACCTCTCGCTCAATGATACCAGCGTTCAACAGGCACTTCTCGATTTGCTGAGCACGCTTGATGCCGAAACCGCACATGGTGGGCAGCTGCTTTCGTCGCTACACGTTCCCGTGTTCTTCACCACGGCGTCTGAACTGGCGTACGAAAACTACACGTATTCATTTGCTAAAAAGCAGGGCGATACCATATATCTGGCGTGTAAGCATGCGTCAAAGGCAGAAAGTGCTGATGGAGCGCTGTTTAGCGAAGTAGGAGTCTTAACGCCGAAAAGCGACATTGCGTTCGCGGAGAAACCAAGCGGCATTGCGGCGCTCGGCGCCTTCTTGCAAACGGTTGATTTTGACCCGCTATGGGTGTCGCTGCGCACAACAGGCGTTGCCATCATCTTCATTTTCCTGATTGGCCTGATAACAGCGTGGGCGACCATTCGCGTATCAAGCAAGTGGAAAGGCCTGCTCGATACCATCTTTACCATTCCGATGGTGTTGCCGCCTACGGTGTGCGGTTTCTTGCTGTTGCTGCTGTTCGGCGACACAACGTCGGTTGGGCGCTGGCTGGCCGCGCAGGGCATCGAGATTGTGTTCACGTGGCAAGCGGCGGTTATTTCATGCGTTGTAGTGGGGTTTCCGATGATGTATCGAACGGTGCGCGGCGCGTTTGAGAACCTTGACGCGTCGATGCTTGATGCAGCGCGCACGCTGGGCTGGTCGGAGCGACGTGTGTTCTTGCGTTTGATGCTGCCTTTAGCGTGGCCCTCCATTGCTGCTGGAACGGTGCTTGCGTTCGCGCGCGCCATGGGCGAATTTGGATGTACGCTGTTTTTCGCAGGTAATTATGCAGGCATTACGCAAACAATCCCCATTGCAATCTACTTCGACTGGATGAGCGGCAAAACCGACGAAGCAATGTTTTGGGTAATTGTCGTTATTCTTATTTCGTTCCTGGTGATTTTTATCATCAACGCGTATTCTGCGCGCACGCAGCGCTATCGTAAAACCGCAGGTGATTAACATGGCTTTGGATATGCACATTACAAAACAGCTGAACACGTTCACGCTTGAATCGACGCTGAACATCGGCAACGAGGTTGTTGGTTTGCTGGGCGCGTCGGGGTGTGGAAAATCGATGACCATGCGCAGCGTTGCCGGCATTGAAAAGCCTGATAGCGGCCATATTACGGTGAACGGAATTGAGTATTTCAACAAAGAGAAACACATCAACTTAAGCCCGCAGAAGCGTCAAACGGCCTTGCTGTTTCAAAACTACCAGCTGTTTCCACACATGACAGTTGCGCAAAATATCGCGGCGGGCATTCACAATGCCACAGCCACTGAAAAGCAGCAACGCATCGATGAACAGGTGAAACGCTTCGGCTTGAAAGGTTTGGAGCAGCGTCATCCGCTGCAACTTTCAGGAGGCCAGCAGCAACGTGTGGCGCTTGCACGCATGTTGGCGGCGCAGCCTGCAATTTTGCTGCTTGACGAGCCACTTTCGGCGTTAGACGCGCACTTGAAGCGCGAACTTGAAGCCGACTTGAACACCCTGTTCAACATGTTCGGAAAAACGGTGCTGTATGTCAGCCACGACATCGACGAAGCAACGCGTTTGTGCGACAAAATTGCCGTAGTGCACGATGGTCACATTCAAGAAATTTCAACGCCGAAACAGCTGATGGAGAACCCGCGCTCCCTGCCAGGCTTGCGCTTGTCGGGGTGTCGCAATTTGTTCCCCGTGCAGGCCATTGACGAGCATCACGTGCGAAGCGTTCGTGCAAATACTACTATTGAAGTGCGGAATTACACCTCGGGTGAAAATTTGTTTGCGGGCATTCGCGAAACCGATATTGTGCAGCTTGATAATCCGATCGAACAAAATTGCCTGTGCATGCGCGTGGCGTCGTTTATTGACTCTCGTTACGCGCGCGATATACGTCTTGAAGCAGCAAAAGATGCCTCGGTGCGCGATGCAACCGAAAATCCGCTGTTTTTGACGTCGGACGAGAAGGAAACATTTTCGCTGTTCTGGCGCATCAACCGTGCCGATTATCAGGTGCGAGCGTTGCCTGTGGTGGGGGATGTGGTGTACGTGCACGTGAAACCGGAGAACGTTCACGTTTTACCTGCTCCGCCGGTGTATACCACCAAGCGCACAACGTAGAACGCATCGAAACATGACGAATCATAACGAAACAGTACTCGCTGCTTTACAGAATAGTCACTATTCGCGCTTGAGAATGAATTGAGAGCATCGTGCGTTATACTTACCTCACGAGAAGCGAGGTTTCATGAAAGATGGTTATGGCCGACAGATAAATTATTTGCGCATTTCACTTACTGATAAGTGCAATTTGCGTTGTATTTACTGCATGCCTGAAGAGGGCGTGTGTCTCATGCCGCATGACGCTTTGCTTTCCATTGAAGAAATTACGCGCTGCGTGAAAGTTGCTACGCGCATCGGCATCAAAAACGTGCGCCTTACAGGCGGTGAGCCTCTTGTTCGTAAAGGCATTATTGCGCTTGTTCAGCAATTATCAGCTATCCCTGAAATTGAAAATATCTCGCTTACCACTAATGGCACCATGTTGAAGACAATGGCACTTCCTTTGAAAGAAGCGGGCTTGAACAGGGTAAACATTTCACTCGATACGCTGTCGCGCGAGACTTATGCGCTGGTTACTCGTCGCGATAAGCTGCATGAAGCGCTTGAAGGCATACAAGAAGCGCTGCGTGTTGGCTTAAGCCCCGTTAAGATTAACACGGTAACGGTACGCAGCTTAAAAGAAAATTATTTGGAATTCGCAAAAATGACGCTTGATATGCCACTTCATGTGCGTTTTATCGAGTATATGCCCATCGGAACGCATGTGAACGATCCGAATACTGGCTGGGGAAAACAAGATGTGTATCCTGCAGATGAACTGATAGAGGATATTAATCATGCAGCGTTGCGTGAGGGCTTATCACCTTTATTGCCTGTCTCTGACATGCATAAACCTCAAGGTTCAGGGCCAGCGCGGTATTTGGCATTCCCGGGTGCACGCGGAACCGTGGGAGTTATTTCGCCACTTTCAAGGCATTTTTGCTCGGAGTGCAACCGTTTGCGCTTAACAGCCGACGGTAAATTGCGTCCGTGCTTGTTCTCGGACAAGGAGTGGGATGTGCGCACGGCACTTCGCGAGGGAAGCGATGAAGACGTATACAAGGTATTTTTGCAGGTTTTGAACAAAAATCCTGATGAACACCACGACAAAGTGGGCACTGAACGCGAGATGAGTCAAATTGGAGGCTAGAAGTGGGAACAGGGGACACAGGCAACGCAATGGGCGCGATGGGCGCAGGTGACACGATGGACGCAGGCAACACAATGGGCGCTCACAAGCTTACGCACATTAACGAAAAGGGCGAAGTTCGCATGGTGGACGTGTCCGCAAAGCCAGATACGGTGCGCGTTGCAATTGCCGAGGGTTTTATTGCGATGCATGAAGAAACACTGGCGCTGATTGTTGAGGGACGTGCAGCCAAAGGCGACGTGCTAGCATGTGCGCGTGTAGCTGGGGTTATGGCTGCGAAACAAACCTCGACGCTTATTCCGATGTGTCATCCGCTGCCCATTACGAAGGCGCATATCGAGTGCACGCCCGTGGGCAAAGGCCAGCGCAGCGACGGGCGCGTGGGCATTCACGTGGTGGCTACAACAGGCGTAACAGGCAAAACGGGCATCGAGATGGAAGCGCTTACCGCGGCAAGTGTCGCGTGCTTGACCATTTACGACATGTGCAAAGCGGTCGATAGGGGCATGGAGATAAGCGACGTGCGGCTTCTTAAAAAAGAAGGCGGAAAAACGGGTTTATGGCTGCGCGAAGAGCACGCATGTGATACCCTATAAACTTGTAAAAGTTTGCCATGGGAAACGCCCAGCTGCTGCGGAATGCAAAAGCGTTGCCCAACCGCCAAGGAGAACAATGCGATGAATCAGGAGAATTCTGTTTCCGCTGTAAACGACGCCAATCAGGCGTCTTCTTGCGTCAACCAGGCGTCTTCTTGCGCCGATGCGCGCCACAAAAAAGTAACGCGCACGCTGTGGGCCATTGCCGGATTTCTACTGTTCGGGTTGGCGGTTCTTGGTGCCATCTTGCCGCTTTTGCCCACCACTCCCTTCCTGCTTGCCGCCGCATTTTGCTTCGCGCGTTCTTCCGAAAAACTGAACGCATGGTTTAAGCAAACGCGCTTGTATCGCAGTGTGCTGGCAAGTTACGTTTCAAAACGCGAAATGACGCTTAAAGCAAAACTGACGGTGCTTATTCCGGTTACTATCCTGCTTGGATTGGGATTTTTCATGATGCATAACGTGCTTGTGGGGCGCATTATCGTTGCCATTGTGTGGATTGGGCACATCATCTATTTTGGGTTTGTCGTAAAAACTCAGCGCTAATTCAAAAACCTGCCAAAAGCTGTGATAAAATTTCCATATCTATGTACTATATGAAGGGAATACGGTATGTCGGGACATTCAAAGTGGGCAACCACCAAACACCGCAAAGCTGCTCAAGACGCGAAGCGCTCTGCGTTGTTCTCAAAGCTGACCAGGGTAATTACAGTTGCAGCTAAAGAAGGCGGCGATCCAAACCCCGATAACAATGCGGCATTAGCTGCTGCTATCGAGAAAGCAAAGGGATATTCGCTTCCCAACGATAAGATCAAAACCGCTATTGATAAAGCATTTGGTGCTGGTAAAGATGCTGCTAATTATGAATCGGTCGTGTATGAGGGCTATGGTCCGTGTGGCGTGGCGATATATTGCGAAGCTCTTACCGATAACCGTAACAGAACGGCTGCTGATGTGCGTGCTGCGTTTTCGCACAGTGGCGGCAATTTAGGTACGTCAGGTTCGGTAGCGTTTCAGTTCGAGCGCCGCGGTCAGATTACCATTCTTAAAGAAGCATGTGCCGATGAAGACGAATTGATGCTTGCAGTTGCTGATGCTGGTGGTGACGATTACGAAGACGCAGGTGATGAGTGGATTGTGTATACTGCTCCGAGCGCTCTTATGTCTACCAAAAAGGCACTTGAAGAGGCAGGTATTCAAACGCATGGTGCAGAATTGACGATGATTGCGCATACGCCATGTGCTGTTGATCCTAAAGATGCGCCGAAGGTAATGCGCCTTATTGATAAGCTTGAAGAGTTGGAAGACTTGCAAAACGTGTATCACACGATGGAGATGACCGACGAAGTTGTCGCTGCGCTTGAAGCTGAATAGGCGTTGGCGGAGCTGGTGCGGGGCGCTGATGAAGCTGGTTGACGGTAGCGAGGCGATAGCGCTGACCAGCGGGAACGTGTGCTCGGTCGCGAGCGGTTGCAAGCGGGAGTGTGGCGTAGGCGCTGACGTGAGGTGCGAAACGTCGCTCCAAGCAGCCAGATAAGGTTCTTCGTTTCTTCATGATGAATGTGCGCGTAAAGTGAGCTGATGATATGCATCGAACGATTCTTGGTATCGACCCTGGGCTTGCACATACGGGTTGGGGAGTTGTCGAACAATGCAATAACCAGCTTATTTGTCGTGCGTATGGATGTGTTGCAACGCCTGCTTCTCAGGAATTAAGCCGCCGCTTACAAAAAATTTACGAGCAGATTGGCGCTGTCATAGAGCGATTTTCCCCTGAAGCAGTAGGAATTGAAACGGTGTGGTTCGGGCAGAACATCACAGCTGCTTTTGCTACCGGGCAGGCGCGTGGTGCCGCTCTTGTTGCCTGTTCACAGGGCAATTTGCAAGTTGGAGAATACACGCCGCGCCAAATTAAGCTGGCGGTATGCGGCGTGGGAAGCGCCGACAAACATCAAGTACAATATATGACGAAGCAGTTGCTTTCGCTGGAGGATATTCCGCAGCCTGATCATGCGGCTGATGCGTTGGCTGCTGCTTTGTGTTTCTCCACGCACGCCAACTCGTATACAAACGCGTATACCAAAGGACGTTAGGCACGCGAAAGAGAATCGCGCACGCTGCGGAACGCGAGACATGCGGCAGAGAACCGTACACGCTGCGAAACGCGAGACATGGTAGCGGTTGTTACGTTCACCTGCAGTTAGCGTGTATGCTCGTGATACGGCGCCCGTACCGCACCCGCCGTGCGCACTGAGGCACCACGCATACCGAAAGGGAAGATAGATGATAGATTTTCTTGAAGGAACGCTGGTCGATAAGCACGCAACGGGCATTGTTGTGGCGCTGAACGGCATGGGTTTTGCCGTAAGCATGGCCGCGGGTGACATTGCGCAACTGCCGTCGCTGGGGCAGAGCGTAAAAGTATACACCTACCTGCACGTTCGTGCCGATGCTCTGACGCTTTCGGGTTTCCTGAGCCGCGCGCAGCGTGCGTGTTTCGAGCGTCTGCTGGCTGTGTCGGGTATTGGCGCCAAAGTGGCGCTGACGGTGCTTTCCGCCTATTCACCTGCTGAATTGTCGGATATTGTGGCGCAGGAAAACTTGGCTGCTTTGCAGAAAATTCCGGGTATTGGCAAGAAAAGCGCGTCGCGTTTGATGCTTGAGCTTAAAGGTTCGCTTTCTAGTTTTGCGGATGATGAAAGTGTTGGCGACATTGGCACGTCATCTGGGATAACGTATGCACAAAGCGCGCTGATGTCGATGGGATTCACCGAACGCGAAGCTGCGCTTGCGCTGAAGGATGCTCCTCGCGACGTGGACGAGGCACATGTATTACAATATGCACTAAAACGTTTGGGTTCCTCGTAAGCGCGGGGCGGCGTTTCGTGTGGCGTTTCGTTCGTCTAGCTTGAACGTGCGGCGTTGGAACGTGCAGCGCGGGAACATGAGGCTGCGCGGATGTGTGACGATGCTTGCGTTGGTGCGGTTCAAGAACATGTCATTTACCTGCGAAAATAGGTAGCGGTTCTTTGTTTTTGTGCATCGCGCGAAACGCAACAAGAATGTATCGAGCGTGCAGTATGTGCGACTGCGCCCCGTTCCCGCGTGCGTTCGTGAACCTGTGAACTCGAGAACCAGCGACTTCGCTTCGAACCTGCGACTTCGCCTTGTTCCCGCGTGTGAACCCGCGATACGTAAAGCGTGCCACCAACAAAAAGGAGTGCATCATGGCTGCGTCAGTTGAGCTTGACGGCATGATTTTCAACAACGAAAATGCAATGGGAGACGAACGCCACGAGTCCTCTCAGAAACAGCCTGTTCATGAGCGCAATCTTGACGCGACTTTGCAAGAGGACGACCTCGCGCTTGACAAAAATTTGCGCCCTCAGCATTTGTCGGAGTATTTGGGGCAAGAGAAAATCAAAGAGTCGCTGGCAATTTTGGTTGAGGCGGCTAAAAAGCGTGGAGAAACACCTGATCATATCTTGTTTTCGGGGCCTCCCGGCTTAGGCAAAACAACGCTTGCGGGCGTTGTTGCAAACGAGCTTTCGTCACGCATAAAAACCACCAGCGGCCCTGCCATCGAACGCACGGGCGATCTAGCTGCTCTTTTGACGAATCTTGAAGAGGGCGATGTCCTTTTTATTGACGAAATTCACCGTCTTAACAAAATGGTTGAAGAAGTGCTGTATCCGGCGCTGGAAGATTTTGTGCTGGATATTATTGTGGGTAAAGGCCCTGCTGCGCGCTCCATTCGCCTTGAGTTGCCGCATTTCACGCTTATTGGTGCCACCACGCGCGCGGGCTTGCTTACCGGGCCGCTGCGCGATCGGTTTGGGGTGGCGTTCCGCTTACAGTATTACACGCCGCGTGAACTGGCAGAAATTGTGCAGCGTTCGGCGTCTATCCTGGGTATTCGCATTCAGGATGAGGGCGCGCTTGAAATTGCGCGGCGCTCGCGCGGGACGCCTCGCCTGGCGAATAGGGTGCTCAAGCGCGTGCGCGATTGGGCGCAAGTGCAGGGGATTGATTGCATTGACGAAGATGTGGCAGCGCAGGCGCTGAGTTTCTTCGAGATTGACCATTTAGGGCTTGATACGATGGACAATCGCATTTTGGAGCTGCTGGTGAAAAGCTTTTTCGGCAAGCCGGTTGGGCTGTCGACAATTGCGTCGGCGCTTTCGGAAGACCCCAGCACGATTGAGGACGTGTACGAGCCGTTTTTGATACAGCAAGGCCTGATAGCGCGCACGCCGAAGGGACGCCAGGCAACGCGGCGCGCCTACGAGCACCTGGGCGTGCCGTTTGAGGACGGCACCGCTTAGCGCGCGTTGGATCGCGCGTTGTTGCGTGTGCGTGAGTGGTTGCGCGTGTGTGAGTGGTTGCGCGGTGATGCACGCGAAAGGTGTGCCTTGTTTGTAGGTTGTTGCGTGTGCGTTGGATAGCGCGTTGTTGCCTGGTTTACACGCTGTTGCGCGTTGTTTGTGAGCGCGACGCAGGAGTGTGCTTGCGTTCCCGGTGGAAACGGCTGGCAGATGCGTGAAAAGTACGGGCAGACGCGGGGATGGTGCGTTTTCCCTGTTCATGATAGTTGAAAGGATGGCAGTATGTTCGAGCGAGATTACGTGATGCGCTTGATTATGCAGTTTGTGGAGGCGTTGCGTCGCAGTTGGCAGCAGAAACAGAAGGACTTGGATCCGCTGTTGGCGGCGGAGACGCTGGAGGCTGCCATTACGCAGACGACGGATATTGACGGCGCGGCGCTGCTTTCGCTTGCTCCGCAGTCGATGGCGTCGATTTTGCGCGTGTCGGGGGTGGACGACAAGCTCATTTCATATTTGGGACATGGGCTTTTGCTGGCGTCGACGTATTATGAGGAAGCGGGGAACGTACAGCTGGCGCATTTGCGTGCGGCGCAGGCGCGTGCGTTGGCGCAGGCGTACCACTTCGATTTGCCTGACGACCCGTCCGATTTCTCCGACCTCGACCGCTACAAAGACCAGTAGCGTTTCCGCTGGTAGCAGTTGCATCGCTGTTGCCGCTCCGCATCCGCTGGCATCCACAAACCCGTACTAGCGTTTGTCCTGCTGCTGGTATCCGACGCACCCACTCGCATCCACGTTCCCGTACCAGCGTCCGTACCGCCGCTTGCAGCGACAGCGTTGCTTGTGCCACTGCCGTTGGAGCTTCCGTTCATATTTTTGCAAGCGCACACCAATGTCAACGCAAGCGCGTTATCGCTGATGCGCATCCGCTGATAGTAGCACCGTAGTTGCTCACCGACGCTAATTGCTCGTTCAGTCACGCTCATAATTATTCATCTGATAAAAAACAATATATTTAATCTGGGATGGCTTAATTTTCAATTGCGCGAGTGGCTCAAAATTAAAGTACTATAGACAGGGTGCTCATGGTTCCAAGGGTGTCTATCAAGACTTGACTTATTCCCGAAGCTGAGTGATGTACAATGCAATAAGTAGTGCTTGATTAATATTAGGACCCTATAAAACCAAGCACTGATTGTAGGCACTAAGCTAGAAAAGCAGACAATTACAGAAATTCTTTTGCACACCCGTTTATTCATGGCTAATGCTAATGTAAATAAAGGATTGTGGTGCTGAATTTAATCCTAAGTCAGACAATTCCTTTTCTTGTTCAAATACTTCTACATCACCTAAGATATAGGCGTGAGCAATTTTATATCCGCAAAAATATTCTCGATATTTAGATCGGCTTATTCCTGCTGCAGTTTTTGTTTTTTCCCACAGCTTGCTGGGTGATGCGGAAAGTCGTCCTTTAATTTGGACTGACGCAACAATTTTTTTAAACGGAGATGTGCTATAGATGTACATTGTAGATACATCTTCTTTAGCCAATTGCTTTCTATATTCGAATTTTTTAGTACCCTGTAATATCTTTTCTACATATTCTGGTTTTATTGATAAAAGAAGTGCTTTCAAAATATATTGCCCCTATTCTTCTATAGCATAATTCATATCAGTTTTGCCAAATGCTATAATTTTATGAAATTCAGTATCAGTTATTCTTGTGAATGGTCTTGGTCCACTTGAAGCGTCAATAATGCCCATGTCTCGTAGATCGCTGAGTGTGGGTCTCTTGTTGAGACTTTTTACAAAGATAAATTTTATTATCTTTAAGCAACGGTTGTGATGTCTCCAAAAATTCTTTAACTCATCCACAGTAAAAACGCTACGGTTTTGGCATAATGATAAAAGATTCTCTTCGCTTTGAATAGAATCTATAATTTCATCGACAAGTGCAATAGTTGTAATGACCGATTTGTATTTTTTGACCTCACCGTCTTTTGCCATCCTATAGAAGAGAAAAAGATCTCCAGGTTTTGCACTGTTTGTAGGAGCCCACGAAATATATACTTTTTGAAGAGCATAACGATAGGCTGTTTTTTCAAGAAAGTTAATTCTGTCCTCAGTATTTAATTGTGAATCGGGCAAAAGAGATGTATGATATTTTGCCATAATTGGTAATATAAATTTGTTGCATGAGCTTGAAATGTTAGGATAATTTTGCTTTGGGGATTGCCCATTCGTTATTGTCCCTAAGTGTTTTACTAAAACTTTTTCACTTAAGTCATTATTGCGTTTAGTTCCCCAGTAAACAAAACCCCACCTATATAGCAATCCTTCCAATGCTTTCAGTTCGTCACGATCGTTATATAAGGTCACATATATTTCATCTACTTTTCGCTTTTGAGCATTATCAAAAATAATTTTTACAAAACGTTCCCCGAGGCGAAATCCAGTTGATTCGACCTTAAAAGTGCCAACTTTTAAGCGTTTCTTAGGAGTAAATAAAGGTTGAATATCTGAATAGTTTTCCTGACTATCTTCCGTTTTAAGATACAAGAAACCTAGTATTTGTCCCTCATCTGCACGACAGATATAGGCATCTTCATCGCACTTACGAGCAAACCAGCTATTAAAGTCATCATAAGAATCCCTAAAGCTGTCGAAGAAACTATCACCTACATCAATTTGACCGAAGCAGGTTTTCTCGACAGAGAGCGCCTTATATTCTATCAAATCAGGGTTATCTGAAGATACTTTGCTAATAAAGCTATTGATTGAAAACACCCTATCTGCAAGCCCTAATCTGATAGCCTTATTTCTTAATTTGCGATCTTCTGTGATGAATGCGTCAACTCTGCCGCTGTACAATTCATACAATAGGCAATTATCAATAGCATCGTTAATATTCTTATCGTAAAGTGATACTTTGTCTAAAAACTCGGAGCTGGGTTTTTGTACAGTCTTAATGATGTTGTAGGCATCTAGTTTGACAGAAAGAGCTTCTTGCGTTTCTGGATCGCGATATTTTTTGAGTTCATCTATTGTATATGGATGAATTACTTTGTCATGTTTTAACTTATCTATCCAACGAAAAAGATGACCTATACTATAATTAGATATGCGTCGATTCTCGCGGTGGATTACAATGTTTGTATCTAGAAGAATTCTCATACACTACTTCCTTACAGCTTTTTTACTAACTCATCGATAGCTTTACTGAATTCAGCCATACGTTCCTCTTGGTTGAAGAAGGGTAAACCGAGAATTGTATAATCACTTCCGAAGATGCCATTTGTTTGATATTTGCTGCTTATTTCACTTAAGAATTGTTCTTTCCAAGCATCTTGCAGTAATAGCTGCGTACCTTTTGGTTCAATATATGCCTGCATGTGCTTAACTTCTGAGAGTTCTTTCTTTTTAATAAACAGTAAAAAGTCGGGTTCAAAGCGCTCACCAGTTTCAAACGAGTAAATTACAAGCTCAGGAACTCTTTCGTTCCTAATTAAATAATATTCTAAGTTGTTTTGTTTAAGGGTTGGTTCAATAGTCGTTTTGAAATATTTTACGAGTAATTTTTCTTCACTTGTTCCATAGTTATCGTTAAATACATACCAAGGCTCGTCTGTCAGGTCTAGGCGATAGTTTTCATTTATGCATTCATTTTGTGAATCACCATGCCCACCATTTGCTTGAACTGAGGTAAGAGATATTTTTTTATCGTGTAGAACGTTTTTTAGCATTCTTGGTATAAAGACTGTACTGCCAACGAATTGTTGCTTAATGTTTGCAATGTAAGAGGCAATTTGCCCCATTGCTTTTTTGCAAGCTTCAAAAATATCTCTGCCTTTTAAGTCTTTACCCGTTTGCGTAATTTCCAGTGTTGAATTTCCTAAATAGGCCTCAGATGTTAAAAATTCTTTTAATGATGACACATGCGGGTATTTGCTTTTAATGATGTCAAAATGCAGCTCAGGATAACAAGCTGCGGCACCCGATAAAATATTGTAATTCACATTCTTGAAGAAAAATGTTTTTAGTATCGTTTTGCAGCGACTGCCTTCTTGTATTTGTTCTGGGCTTTCCGACTTGTACTCATCAAAAAAATTAACGACCGTTCCGGATATTGATTTTTGCGTATATCGATAAATTTTTGTTTTTAAGCTCGGCTCAATAGTTTTAATGTCGGATCTTCCACAAGGAATCCGTTCATTGGAATATACGTATGTTTTTTTGTAAAAATCAGAATTTTTAAAGTCGTCTTTTAGGCGATATTCACGAACGATTGGGTTTTCGGCTTGTAAACCTGTGGCAATAAGGGCTTGTTTCAACTCAGCAATGTAGCGTGAATCGTTCAGACTATGGAAAAGCATTGTTTCTAGAATACGATAATCGTTCGTAAGATCACCATCAAACTTACGCTTATATTTAAGGTCTTTGTCGTCTTCATATACAAACGGACAATAGCGTGCTCCACGACCAATCAGTTGAGCCTCTTTAATCGTATATGAGCCAATCTGACCTGCTTTACCACTTGCCTGTCGAGTATCATACAAGCGTACTATGTCGAAAAGATTTAATACGTCCCAGCCTTCATTGAGCATATCAACGGCAAAGATAAGGCGGATGTGATTATCTTTATCTTCGAGTGAGTTCACTTTAATTTGGTTAGCGTCATTATCGTCTGAAGATCCATTCATGATGATGGTGTTACCTTCAGAAAAAGAGTTCTTAAGACTATGCTCCAAGTTTTCGAGAGTGTCATCTTTTTGCTCAAAATAAGCTATAGCCTTAGAAAGAAGCGGAATGTTAGCGCTGCGTAAAGCCATAATCTCATAGCTTGTGAGTTCCTCTAATTTTTTGAAAAACACGTCATGGAAAGCTTCAGACTCTTTAATCTTTTGCGATTTAAGCATAATAACTGGTTTAATATTCAGTTTTAAGTCCGCAAAAAGGTAGCGACGATATTCGCTAAGAATAAGAGCAATAAGCGTACGATCCCAGAGGTTCGTATCGGTTGCAAAGTTTTGAAAATCTTTCGTGTACCCACTCGCACGGAAACGCTCAAGTGGATAGTTGTAAATGATTTTATCTGTATACTTTGCGAGTACATTTTTATCTTTGAGATCAGCTGTTGCGGTAAATTCCAGTAGAACGCTATCTTTATTGGAATTAAAAGCACGATTTACCGTGTATTCCCAGCTTTTCTCAGCATCTTCTTCGGTACTCGTTTTTTTCTTCGTATAAGAATTAATATGATGGCTTTCGTCCGAAATAAAAACGATTTTATCATTCTCAAAATCAGCGTAAGTTGGCGCATTCTCTTTAGCAAACCACATATCTGTATGTAACTTTTGAGTGGTAGTAAATAGCAGCTCAATATCATCATCTAGAACCGTGTCGCTAAATCGGTCTACTTTTTTCACTTTAATCTTCATACCAAGATAGGAAAGATTATCAGCAAAAAGATACTTCGATGAAAGCGCGTTCAAAAAGTTTTCTTCCGTCTTTTTCAAAATGTTAGTTTGATTCACAAAGAAAAGAAACTTACGATAACCTTTTGTGTAAAGATAGAGGATAAGCCCTGCCATCATCACCGTTTTACCAGAGCCTGTTGCCATGTGAAAAAGAGTATGAATCTGCTTATTCTTACGCAAACCATCTTTTTCAAAATAGGTAACGAAATATTGGAAAGCCTCTTTTTGATACTCTCGCAAAACAATATTTTGAGATAAACTATGCTCAATAATATCTGGCATAGGCGCAAGCTCATTAATCTCTTTAAGCGTATCAAGTTTTTCATATAAGAATGATTCATCCATGGATCAAGCCTCCTCATAGAAAGACTTCGTAAAGGCTTTATCAGCATCACTAATTTGATATGCTTCATCATCCATATCTGAAGCATTAACGTACAGCTTGTTCTTATCAACAAGCTTCATGAGTGCCTGTTTCTTTTCTTCTAATGTTAGGTTCTCAAAGTCTTTATCAGCATCAGCGAGTTCCTGCTTAGTAAGATAAGGCACAATACGCTCATCTGCATAAATGGCAGCTTTTACACTTTCAATAGTATCTTCAGTAGCATTCTGAATAGTGTTAATAAGCGTGTTCGCGTCTTCTTTAAGCTCGCAATAAACGAAAGAGCCGCCACCATGCCAGTTTTGAGCTTTAGAAATACCGCCTTGTTCGCCTTCAAGAACTTTCTTCAAACGTTCAACAGTTATGTCTTGAATGTAATCCATTTGTTCAACACCAATGTATCGGCGTCCCATTTTATGAGCAACGGCAGCAGTAGTGCCAGAGCCAAGATGGAAGTCAAGGACAAGGTCAGAAGGGTTACTACTTATTTCTAAAATAGCTTTTATTAACTCTTCAGGTTTCGCATAATCAAATTCATCTCTAGAGAAAAGATCTGTAATTTCATTATTTCCATCTTTATTTTTTGACTTAGTTAGCAGAGTAGCTATAAATTCTTTAATCAAAAAATCACTGTTTACGGATGTTGGCTTTTCATTACGATCATCATCTTCTTTAAAAACTCTTCGGAATGGACGATTGCCGGACATAAACTTATAGTCGTCTGGGAAACCAATTCCGCCAGAAGCATACCACTCATCAAACGTATCTTTTGTGACTGCCCATGAACGCTTAGGATTAACAGGATATTCCTTACCTGTTTTTGGATTTATCATCGTAAAATCAGAATTTGGACGTTCTTGAACTGTCCTTTGGCTTGTCAAATCTGCTGTTCTCCAAGGTTTACCAGGAAAATCATCTGTTTCATAATATTTGCGTTCAACTTGTCTACCAACAACCGCATCTGATTCGTTGGCTTTAGTATAAACCAATATCCAATCAAAGTCTTGCGATAAATTAAAAGGCACATCTGATTTTCCATCTCTAGTTTTTCTAGGAATAGTTCCTACAAAATGTTCTTTGCCAAATACATCATCTGCTAAAACTTTAAGATAATGCATACCATCTTCACCCATATGAATCCAAATGCTTCCATGTGATGAAAGTAGCTTATTAGCAAGTTCCAACCTGTTTTTCATAAATGTAAGCCACGTGGACATCCTAAAATTAGAGTTATATTTAAAGCTATCTTCACCTATCGTTTTGTTGAAGTAATAAGGCGGATCAATATATATGCACTTTACTTTGCCTTCGTAGCGTTTAAGAAGGCTTGCTAAGGCAATAAGATTGTTTCCTTTTATAATTAAATTATCGTTATCGTTAAAAGTTGTTCCTGTTTCTTCTTCAACGTGAATAGTGTCAGGATCTAGTTCTCCAGTTAAATCTTTTTCACCAACCGCTGTATAACGTTTAGCGTTTGTGAATACTTTAGGAGCAAGCATGCGAGAAATCTCATCACTCGCGATAGTTTCGTTATAGAAAATCTCACTGCGTTTTTGATCATCTTTATCTTGACCGCCTTCCAATACACAATCCTTGTAAGGGAAGTCGAGCACAACATCGTTTGTTTGCGAGATGAAACTGCCGTTATGAGTAAGCCCAATTTTGTTCGTATAGGACGTGTAAGAGTCAGGTAAGAATTCCTTTGATTCCATGAACCAAGCGAACTTTTGCTTATCAAAAACGAGCGTACCTTGAACGTCTTTGAAGAAGGTTTCTTTCACATCTTCGTTTGAGAGGAGAAGGGACAGCAAATCCTCACTCATTGCCATAACATCACTATACACAACAGCTTTAAGAAGCCTACCATCCTCGGCTTTGTATTTATCGTTTGTAAGTAGTAAGTCTGCTACAGTGTCAAAAATGTTCTTCATTAGTTCACCCGTTTTCCCTTCTAGAATAGTCTTTAACAATTCTCAATGTTGCAGGTAAGCTTTGCATTGCTGGCACGGGTACATTTGCGCTTATTGTTATGTTTTGCCAAGTTGAACGTTAAAATCATTCTTCGTGATGGATTACTCTTTAATGTGTGCCTCATTCAGATTTGTGTCATTTTTAGTTTGTATAGCTTATTGTATCGAATTTTTATACCTATAGATATGTAGACATGCTTGTTTATGGTAAAGGGTATTTCAACGCGTTTAATGGTAGTGTCAGGGCGGCTTGACAATTGAAAAATTAATCTCATGCGCGAGAGCACTGCTTCGGTTGTGTGTGAATACGAGCGAGAGCGCCTGGCCTGCATCATAATTGATACGTGCATGCATTCACTAATCCCCACGCACGTGGACGCCATTCGCCGGAGGATATTACTCCGTGTAGCTATATACTCTTGTGCTTTATAATTTGTTAAAATACAATGATAAAAATAGTTATTAAGGGGTGTGAAGTTATGGGCAAGGTAATACAATCGTTTATTGCTGTGTTTGTGTTTTGTGTTCTCGTTATTTCGCCACTGTGCACCCCATTAGCTAATGCAAGAATAAACGCGCTTCCAGACGCTATTCAAAATCATTCGTATAATTGGAACAAGACTGTGAAATACGACAGAAGCGGATTGCGTCCACCTACCGTGTCTGATGCCGATAAAGCTGCACTTGCCAGCCATAATTTAAAATTTGAAGCCACTTCATTTGGTGAGGATTTATACAATAAATATCCAAACCATATTACTCCAACAGGTCAAGAACTTCGACCAGGTACCTACGAAGGCTATACCGTTACCATAGGCACAATAGATGATTCAGGGGCATCAAATCCTGGCACGTTCACTTTTACTATTACTCTTAAAGATGGTGTGGGCAATAAAAATAGTTTTAAATTTCAACTTACTACTCTCCCAAGTCATAAAGTAAGTTTTGATGTCAATGGTGGATCGCCTGCACCAAAAGTTCAATATGTTGCAGACGGTAAAAAGGCAGATGTGCCTACCAATCCTACTTTGGCGAACAATACCTTTGAGGGTTGGTATAATGGCGACGCAAAGTACGATTTCGAAACGCCTGTTAAAGCTCCTGTTTCACTTAAAGCCAGATGGAAGCAAGCTGGCATACTTATCAATGCAATGCCTAAGCTTGAAGTGACGAATAAAACTATAACGCAAGGTGATGCGTTTGATGTTAAAAGTATGATTACAACAGCCTCCGATAAAATTGATGGTGCCAATCTGAAAGACCAGGTAGCTATTACCTATCCGAACGGTTATGATCTAAATAAAGCTGGCACGTACCAACTTGGATTTGCGCTTACTAATTCGAAAGGCGCCAAAGTATCAAAATCGGCAACGCTTACGGTTATTGCTAAGAAGCAAACCTACAAGATTAGCTTTTGCCCCAATGGAGGCACCATTGATGGTTCAACCACTACCAAGGAAATCGACACTAACGAAAGCGGCAAGCTAACTGCCCCCGTAGCTGTGCGTGATGGTTATACCTTTGAAGGCTGGTCAACCAATCAAAACGCGCAAACGGGAGAACTAAGCGCCGCTGATATTGCCGCAAAAACATTTACTGAAAACACAACCTATTATGCAATATGGAAAGCAACTGATGACCATCAAACACCAGGTGGAGGTGGTATTCCCACTCCTAACCCTGACGGAGGCACTACGCCGGGCACGGGCGGCGATGGTGGAGATGGCGGTGCTGGCGATGGCGGTGCTGGTAGTGGCGACACTTCTACGTCACACAATAAGGTTTGTATTACGTTTGACTTTAACGGTGGAGTTATTGGTGCAGATTGCGGACCTAAAACAATAACGGTTGAAAAGGGCGCTCTGATTACGCTTTTAGAAGCTCCGTATAAGCAGGGTCATACGTTTTTGTATTGGGACGAATCACGTTATCAGCCTGGTGATACGTATAAGGTAGAATCGGATCACACGTTTACTGCGGTGTACGCGCCAGATAATGCGGGGCATATCTCAAAGCCCGAAAGCCCAGTTCATGGAGGAAACGCACTTCCTTCTACGGGCGACGCCTTTGATTCGACAATTGTGGCGCTGGTGGCATTGATAAGTGGAACGCTTACTTGTGCGTATGTAGGTGGATGCGCCTTGTATCAAAAGAGAAACAGATACTAGTAAACGTGCAATGGGGGTTGGTTTTCAATCGAGAGCAGCTGCGAGCGTACATTGTTTAAAATAGAAGACAATGGAGGAAAATTATGTTAAAAGAGGCTCTTCTATCTGAAGATAGAAAATACCATTACATACTTTCCCGCACGTGGGATGAGGCAAAGCCTGCTGTGTTGTTTATCGGTTTGAACCCGTCTACGGCTGACGAAAAAATCTGATGATCCTACGATTCGCACGTGTATCAATTATGCTAAATCTTGGGGTTATGGAAAAATCCTAATGGCAAATCTTTTTGCTTTTAGGAGCACTGATCCAAACGAGCTTAACCATGAAGAGGATCCGGTTGGACCAGAAAATGATACTTATATACGTACATGTGCATCCGAAGTAGATTTAATTATCGCATGCTGGGGAAATCCAGGAAGACTTTTTGGTCGTGATGAAAAAGTTATTTCATTGCTGGCCAACTTATCATTGCTAGCAAACTTATATTGCTTAAAGCAGAATAAAAATGGAACCCCTCATCATCCACTTTACTTATCCAAAGACCTCACTTCCATCTTATACAAAGGGTAGGATCAGGTACTAACTTTGACACAAATTCGGGTGTATAAAAATATCTTTTTACAGAAATTGTTCTGCACACTCACTTTTTCTTACAGGCTCCTGGAATATTACATCTCATTAATTCTATCTGCAATAATTCTCACTACACCAACAACCTTATCAAACTCCAGATCTCCAATGTACTTATTTTCACTGAGATATACTTCCCACAATGATTTTAGGTATGAATCCTCTTTTATATCCTCAATTATTTCTTCATAATCTTTCATTATTTCTTGACTTCCTCTTTTGTAGGAAGTCCTTTCTATTGCTTCTTTTAAAATTTTATAATCAATCTCATCCTTTTTTAGTTTATAGATGGTGTATAGATCGTAAAAATCTCTCATCCGTGTAGTTGCTATATTTCTTCTGATTATGGTTTCGTATTTTTCAGCTAAAATTGTTTCTAATGGATATGCCATTATCTTTATATCTTCTTGGGTAAATATACATGGATAGGTGTATTCTATTTCTCCTGGAGTTATGGCATCTCCTGTTGTTAAGTCTAGTTTCATAGGATTTTTAGTTTTACCAACATTAGCTATTATTGAAATTCTAAAGTTTTCGTACTCGTCCTCTTCTCTTATATAACTGATGTCTTTTATTTCAAATTTTATTCCATCATCTATATTGATATTTATAATTTCTTCTACGATTTCTTTTATTTTTTCTTCTTTTAGGGGTATGCCTTTTATGGTTGTGTCCATGTCCATAGTTGTTCTATTTTCAATTCCGATTAATGATGATATTAGGAATCCCCCCTTTATTACAAAATTATTTTTGTATTTTGATTTGGATAGTCTTTCCAGAAATCTTTCGAAGAAATATATTTGTAGAACTTCTTGTGACTTTAGATTTTTCTTCTTTGCCAGGCTTCTTATCTTGCCCTTTATACTCTCGATATTAATCACGATAATACCTCCATATATTTCCTAATTTCATCTTCAATTTTAAACAGTCTACTGTATGTTATGAGTCGTCTTAGATTTTTATTTGGTGATTTAAAGTATCTTTTTATTGCTTCTGTAAAAATCTGTTTATCTATTTTTTTCCTGTCGATTATGATGTCGCAAATTGTTCGATCCATATCGTAAACTGGTATAAAATTGCCTTGCGGCGATTTTATTTCTGTTCTTCCAATTTCATATAAGTCTTTTTTTACATAGTGAACTTGTAGATCCTCGTATCTCTTTTTGATATGGCTTGCATTGTAGCCTTGGGGTACAGATATATGAAACACATTTGGGGTCCTGTCGGATAGGTCGTGGAGGTATAGGGCTGTTTGATGAGAAAATATAATTCGATTACTATTTGATGATATTAAAACAAAATCGTCTATAATTTTTCCTTTTAATTGATACAGTCCCGGTCTTAATCTTTCTAATTGTCCAATTTTTGTTAATTCTGATAGATTATGCCTGCTATATCCAAGTTCCTCCGCTTCATTGTTGGTGATTACTAAATTTTTTTGTATATATTCTTTAAGTGTGTTCATAGTCTGCCTACTCTCGTTTTCGCTTTTATTCTATGTTATAAAAGCGAATATGTAAAGTTTAGTAGGAGAGCTTTTTAAGGATATAGAGAATCTTTGTACCCTTAAATAGTTTGTAAGAAAAAGTCTGTAAATCATTGCGTTTAATGTACGCAACCGTTTGCTTGCTTTGTTCTCGTAACCACGCACCGCGTTCCCGCACGCACGTTCTCCACAAGGCGAACTCGTATCCGCTCGCTTGCGTTCCCCAAAACCGCCATCCGAGGGCGCAAATCCCGTGTCAATCGCTTAAAAAATTCACATCTTCGTGTATTTTTCTTCATTAAGGGCACTGATACGCAAATCTGGAGACTTTTTGTGAAATGTTGTCGTATAGTTACCTACGTTACTCTCTAAGAGAGTGAGCGTGGGAGCCAACCGCGCTAGCAGTACTTCTTGGCGCTCGTCAGGAAGAGGAAAGAGGAATTACTATGGCACAAGGCACAGTTAAATGGTTTAACCCTGAAAAAGGCTACGGCTTCATCTCGCAGGAAGACGGCGAAGATTTGTTCGTGCATTATTCAGAAATCAAAATGGACGGCTTTAAGACGCTCGATGAGGGCGCAGCAGTTACTTTTGATGTAACGACCGGCAAAGACGGCAAGCTGCAGGCGAGCAACGTTCAGAAGGCGTAAGTTCGCGAATAATGAGCACGTACGCAGCAGATTTTACCGCCGCTTAAGTATATGGTGAATATCTGTGCATGCTCGATTGTATATTTTATAGCTAGCTGTTCAGTTTAGTTGTATAAGACACATCGGTTGAGGGTTCGCTCTCAACCGATTTTTTTTATAATTGTGAGAGATTAATTCGATGCATTACGTAATTCCGTTACGTATACTTCAATGCATTGCGAATAATTCAACACACTAGGTATCTTTTTTGCATGAGGCACTTTTTATGTACTAAGTTCTTTTTCATGCTTGATGTAACATAAACGCACTAAGGTTAAACGTACTAAGTTTAACCACACTAAGTAATAACTATTATCTCTACACCATAAACTTTACTGTAGATAGGTTTTCTTCGTCGTTTGGCCGCCTATTCATTACTGCATGTAAAAGTATTGCTCTTAATTGTGTATCGTTTATGACATTATTGCAGTTAAACCCCTTCATTAAAAATTAAGTATTTTTTCTTCTTTCAATAATAGTGCGTTTTAAGTGAGAGTTATGCGGTTGCAATGCTTTTACTATTAAAAACAGCTTTTCTAACAAGATGAATGCTGAAAGGAGACAGTACTATGGCAGATTATTTTGGATGTGAAACGGTTGTTTCTGAGTTGCGCGAAGATGGCTTATTGATTATTCGCATCAATCGTCCTGAAGTTGCTAATGCACTTAATGGAGCTACTTCGCGTGCTATGGAAAACATCATGAATCATGCCGAGGAAGACAAAGCTGTACGCGCCATTATCGTAACAGGTACTGGCAAGGTGTTTTGTGCAGGTGAAGATCTTTCAGAATTATCTGAGGGTGGAGAATGCCAAACGGTTACCGAGCACGGCTTTGGTGGTTTAACGGCTCGTTTGTGTTCTAAACCCATCATTTGTGCATGTAATGGTTCTGCTGCTGGTGGTGGCATGGAGATTGCTATGTCATGCGATATGGTCGTTGCCTCTGAGCGTGCAAAATTTGGTTTTACTGAAGTAGGGTTGGGCATTATAGCATCAACAGGTGGTTTAGTGCGTATGGCACGCGATATTAATCGTAAAGACGCTATGGAGTTGCTGCTTACCGGACGTAAGATTAAGGCACCTGAAGCCAAAGCGCTTGGTATGATCAATTATGCTGTTCCTGTAGAAGAAGTAATGGATAAAGCAATTGAGTTAGCTGAAGAGTGTCTCAAGAATGCACCGCTTGCACTTAAGTGGACCAAATATGTTGTGCACGCCGCCGATCAGATGTCTGAGGAAGATGCTATGCGCTATAGTGACGCTGCGTATCGTTTTCTTGAGAAAACTGAAGACGGTATTGAGGGTCCAAAAGCATTCGTTGAAAAACGTACTCCAGTGTGGCAGGGTAAATAAGCAACACTGTGTAAGGAGCTGTAATGGTGCTTAACTGTGTATTAATAGCACTATAATTACACCTAATAACCTTCTTAGCCTATAAACTCAGCCCATAAACGTTCCAGCTGCACGTTGTTAGTTTGTTGTTTAGCTTAATGACAAAGGTTGCAAGTATAGTATGCTTGCAACCTTTTTTATATTAATCCATAGTTATGACTTTATGGTATTAACACGTATGTCTTTGTCTCGAGGAATGTCTCTGGCTCGAGTATTTAGGAAGGTAAGGGCCAATACTTTGGCAGAGTGTCACTGTGTTTTGAGGGGTGTTCTGATACATCTTCAGGTTGAACGGTGCGTTTAATTACATATTCTATAAGCTCAGAGCGTTTGTGAATTTGTGTTTTTGCATAAATATGTTGTATATGCGTCTGTACCGTAAAATTAGAAATATAAAGTTGCTTGCCAATGGTTTCAGCGGTGAGCCCCTGAACTAAATACATAAGTACTTCATGCTCCCGCATTGAAAGATTAAATTCTTCAGCCACACATGCAACTTGCATTTCAATATCAGACATTTTTGATACTGGTGCCGTAATAGATGTAATGGAGTATTCACTACGTACAACAGGGATTATCATAACAATCGTTACAATAATAAAGAAAAGAGCTGCAGGCGTACAAAACCAGTGTTCCAAAAAAGCATTGTGTTCAAAGATAACTGCAATACCATTACCAACAAAGGTGCCGCAACGAATAAAGCCGCCTGCAAAGCCAAATGCAATGCAAGGGCGCAAATAACCTTTCGTTGCTAGGATGCCAATGTACATAAGCAATAGTACTTCAAAAATACCATATACAGCTGAAGCTAATAGAAATGAGGCTCCATAAAAGATATTGTGATCGCTAAAGTAAAGCAAAATAGATACAGCTACTACCACCAATAACCAGGGGAAAATATGGAAAATACTTGTATTATGAGGCAAAATTCGCGCCATCATACCAATGCCGATAAGCACAACTGCAGCCAAAATTGCGCCAATCATAAAGGTGTTGTTCATACCAAATGGTAAGTCCCACAATGGAATGATAGCAATAGTGAAATAGCAGGTAGTAGCCGCTCCACCTGATGCAATACATACAAGCAGAGCCGAAGCTAATCCAAGTTTGCGCTGTTTACGTGGTAGAAGCTTCGGATAGCTTACTTGCGGTGCGCGATTATGCACGGTGATAAGCAAAGCGCCAGATGCAAGTGGCAATAATGCTACAAACACTGCGTTTCCTGGGTGTGGAATGAAAAAAGTAATTCCAATTGAAATAAGGGTTATTATTCCCACTGTTGGAGCTACTTGCCCAATAGGATAGTTTGCCTTTATCGAGGTATAGTACTCACCCCAACAGAGCCACAAAATTGCGCTTGCAAATCCCATAAGAGCGCTACATAAATACCAGATAGCTTGATATTGCATTGGTATTAAACCAGATGTAAACAAAAATCCTGTTACCGCCATAAGCACAGGCACGCCTATCAGCACAAGCTGTGAATTACTAATATGTTTATTATTCCTCAAAAATACTGGAATAAGCAGCATTGAAAATGTAGTTACGCCAAGATGAAGAAGCCAAGCCCATGTCACTTCCTCAGCCAGTAACTCAGTAAACGAGTAAAGTGGAGGCACAAACCACATCGCATTCACCCATGCAAGCGAAAGCGCTATTCCCGAATACAAGGTTACGCCTGGGCTAAATATAAAAAAAATTTTTGCCGTACGTTGAGTATTTGGTACGCCATCTTGAGTCATTCCACCTCTCCTTTCAATCGTTTATCGAGGAGACCTAAAAGGTCACACAATATCTTTAATAAATATTAGTTAAATTATCTCTTTTAGTATCTTAAGCAGAAGAACTAACTACGTCGTTAATTATGCGATGTGCCTGCATAACTTGCTATCACTAATTATTCAGTAATTGCTTAATCATGAAGTTTAAGTGACGAAATCAGGTTGGTTTTAGCGAATGATAGGTTGCAAGGGTCGTAGGGGTAAGACCGATGAAAGTAGAAGTTTAAAAACGTACAAACGATGAACTTCTACACAACCGAAAGAAAGGATAATTATGGCAACACTAGTGAAGGGTGGCGAGAAGAAAGTTCAAGACCTCTCTAAAGCACGAAAGATCTTTCTTTTAATTCTCGTAAGTATGGGCTCTTCAACCATTTATGCACCCGCATATTTGAAGAGCGTATTCTATGATCCTCTGCAGCAAGCGCTTAATTGTACGAATACTGAGCTGGGTTTGCTTATGTCTGCCTATGCTATCACGGCAACCATTTGCTATTTACCATCGGGCATTATCGCCGATAAAGTGCGTATGAGAACGCTTTCCTGGGTGGGATTTGTGGCAACTGCTATTTTGGTATTTATTTATGCAACTTTGCCATCCTTTGGAACATGTATGGCTCTTTTTGTAGGCATGGGTGTTACTACCATTCTTATTTGGTGGGGAACACGTTTTAAGCTTGTTCGTCTTATTAGTACCGAAGAAGAGTATTCGGCAAAAATCGGACTTTCTTACGGTATTTATGGTGCAGCTGGCCTTGTTGTTGGCATGATTAACCTCGCTATTGTAAGTGCGTTTGCACAAAATGCAGGCGCGGGTATGACTGCGTTGTTGTTATGGCTGGGAGGCTTTATTTTACTGCTTGGCATTTTGTCATTTTTATTTATTCCTAAATTTGAAGGTGAAATCAAGCAAGAGTCGGGTTTTAGCCTTATGGAATTTGTGCACGCTCTTAAAAATCCTGTTGTGTGGTTGGCTGCACTGTCAATGTTCTTCGTGTACTTCTACTATACGGGTGTAACGTATACAACGCCTTATTTATCTGGTGTGTTAGGAGCGTCGCTTGTTGTAGTTTCGGTAGTTTCGGTTGTGCGTACGTACGGAATTACACTTCTTTCAGGTCCTATTTTTGGTGCATTTGCGAAGAAAATTAATTCTGCTGCTAAAGCTATCGTCGTCGGTTCGATTTTGGTGCTGGTAGCGTTTATGGCGCTTGTTGTATTGCCTGATACCGCGGCAGTAGCGGTAGTTGCCGCAGCGATTATTATTGTCTTAGGCTTTATTGCCAATGGTGTATTTGGCATCGTATCGGCGCAGCTTACAGAAGGAAAAGTACCATTGACTATCTTTGGTGCTGCAACTGGTATTGTCTCTGTGGTAGGTTTCTTGCCAGATACATTTTCAAGCACGTGGTTTGGCGCCATTATTGACGCTGGTCAAAAAGCTGGAGATGTTCCAGGCGCTTATCATGAAATCTTTATTATTCTCGCTGCATCAGCTGTTATTGCAGTTATTCTTTCCCTGATTTTAAAGGCTTATGTTTCTAAGAATAAAGAAAAGCTAGAAAAACGCGCTCAAGAGGCTTCACAAGGGGCTCATCAGGCGTAAATCGGGTTGCGCGCTTTTGCGTGTACTCCACACTTAAAGTTTGAGTTACGTATCAAGAAGTGCGCGACTCTCGAGGCTCTGTGAAGGTGATAGGTAATGTTTAGTAATAAAGCTGACGTATTGAATCTTATAAATACTCAGATGAAAGCCGTACTTAAGAAGCAGTCTGAGCTTGCAGGTGATGCATTTGCAACTAATGTTGGTTTCGATGTAATGAGACAGCGCTACATTGAAGAGCGCCGCTTTTGGAATGAAGGCGGTCCTGTTATGGCGAAAACACATGACGATGTAGTAGAAAGCTTTGATGGCTCTTCTATACCAGTTCGTTATTATTATCCATCTACAGCATCTTGTGATTCTCCTCTTCCTGCCATTGAGTATATTCACGGTGGTGGTTTTGTAGTTGGATCGATTGATACTCACGATCGGATAACGCGTATGCTTGCCCATGAAACGGGAGCAGTAGTTGTGAGCGTTGATTATCCTCTTTCCCCTGAGGCAAAATTTCCTAAGGCGTTGGAAGCTTGCGTTGCGGTAGCGGCATATTTGCATGAACATGGTGACAAACACGGTATTTTGCCTAATGATATTTCATTTGCAGGTGATTCAGGCGGAGCTAATTTAAGCCTTGCCAGTTTCTTATATTTGCGTGATGAGATGGAAGATGCATCCTTTATAAAAACAATGCTTTTATATTACGGCATGTATGGGCTTAAAGACTCTTGCGGATATCGCTTATATGGTGGGTCGTGGGATGGCCTTGATGCAAGTGATATGGAATATTATCTCGATTGCTATTGTGCAGACAAAGAGAAAGACTTACAAAGCCCCTACTTAAACTGTCTTTCTGCCGATTTAACAAAACATGTTGCTCCTTGTTATATAGCCAGCGCTGAATACGATCCCCTTATTGACGATAGTAGAACACTACATCGCATGCTTCAGATTCATGGCATGACATCTGAATATGAAGAATTCAAGGGTGTTATACACGCATTTTTACATCACACACGCATGCTTGATGAAGCACAACGCGCCCTTGATCATGGAGCCTCATTTTTTAGGCGTCAACACACGCACTATCTTGCGAAATAGAGTGTTTGTGAGGGCAGTTCATTTTAAAGGTACGTATATCGTACGAGAAAGGATTTGAGAATGGATTTTACATTATCTGAGGATCAGGAGCTTATTGTTGAAAGTTTTCGCGATCTTATGGAAAAGGAAAACTGGGAACCATATTTCCTGGAATGCGATGAAAAACACGAATATCCGCTTCGCTGGGTAAAAGAACTATGTGATTTAGGTTTTGATCGTATTATGCTTCCAGAAGAGCATGGCGGATTAGGACTTGAACAGCCATTAGTTACATTGATGGCAATTTATGAAGTGCTGGGTCGTTATGGTGCACCTACGTATTTGTTATATCAATTGCCCGGTTTCGGAACTATCTTACGTGAAGGCACACAAGAACAAATTGATGCTGTCATGAAATACGTAGGAACTGGCGAACAAATTTGGAATTCAGCATGTACTGAGCCTGGTGCTGGTTCTGATGTTGGTGGATTAACTACTACCTACCAGCGTCGCAACGGTAAAATTTATTTGAATGGCACAAAAACATTTATTACTTCTTCTAAAGGTGTTAAATATCTCGTAATTATGTGCCGTGATGCTGATAATCCTGACACTATTAGTGAATTTTTTGTTGATATGTCAAAACCTGGCATTAGCTTGTCTCCGCTGCCTAAACTGGGGCTGCGCATGGATAGCTGCTGCGAAGTTTACTTAGATGATGTTGAGCTTGAAGAGAAAGATCTGTTCGGCAAAGAGGGTAATGGCTTTATGCGCGGCGTCAGCGACTTTAATTTTGAACGTTGGCTGGTAGGTGCAAGCGATTACGGTATGGCGTTAAGTGCGTTTGAAGATTCTGCACGTCATGCTTGGCAGCGCGTTGCATTTGGTAAGCCTATCGCCCGTTTTCAGCTTAATACACTGAAATTTGCAGATATGTCTATCAAACTTGATTGTATGAAGAACATGTTATACGAGGCTGCTTATCATGCTGATAACAATAACGGTGAAGTTGATCCAGGTGCTGCAGCTGCATGTAAGTATTTCTGTGCTAATGCCGCATTTTCGGTAGTTGATAACGCAATGCAAATTATGGGTGGTATTGCAGTAGCAAGCGAACATCGCATTAATCGAATTTGGCGCGACTTGCGTGTTGATCGTATTTCAGGTGGCACTGATGAGATGATGATTCTTACTGCAGGTAAATTTGCTATTAAACCATATCGTCCGTAGATTTTATAGTAAGAAGGTGTGTCGTATGTGGTGTGCTGGGCGCCACATACGTACAGCACACAACTGCTGCTTAAGTGTTTCGCTTATAGCGGGTAAGAGCTTCTATACGCACAGTCCAAATATTATTTAGGTTGATATATGCGTAATGAGTTGTTCTCAGTAGCTGTAATATTCGCGCCTTCAATTTAAAATTCATCAATCTACCTGCGTTTATATTGTGAAACGCAGGAAAACAAAGGAGTAGTTATGTCTTTACCAACTGAAAAGCCATCGTTTGGCTGTCTTAATGACGTAAAGGTTGTCTATGCTGCTGTCGAGCTTGCAGTACCTCGAGCTGCCGATTTAATGGCTGACTGGGGCGCAGATGTTACGTGGCTCGAGAACACAGGAGCAGGCGATACTATTCGTGATACTGCCTGGATTAAACAACAAGAACGACGGAATCAGCGTTCCGTTTCACTTAATTACTTTAGCGAAGAAGGCCGTGAAGTATTTTTAAAGCTTATTTCTGATGCCAATATTTTTATTGAGGCCTCAAAGGGTGGTACATGGGCACGTAAAGGGCTTACTGATGAAGTTTTGTGGAGTGTAAATCCTAAGCTCGTTATTGTGCATTTATCTGGCTTTGGTCAATCAGGCGATCCTGCAATGGTAAAGCGTGCGGCCTACGATTTAACGGTGATGGCGTATTCAGGGTATATGAGCCAAAACGGAACGCCAGAGCAGCCTATGAATCCAGGACCATATGCAGGCGATTATATTAATACACTCATGGTATTATCTTCCTCTCTTGCCGCGCTTCACAAAGTTGAGCGTACAGGCAAGGGCGAAAGTATTGATATTGCCATGTATGAAACATTGCTGACGATGGGTCAATATTACCTGGTAGATTATTTAAATGCTGATATTTTATGGCCTCGTCCTGGCGCTCGTAATCAGAATTTATGCGGCATTGGTGAATACCGTTGTAAAGATGGTTTCTTGGGCTTGTGCTTGTATGGTGTTGATCAGAATAAATACCTGCTTGAAACTATTGGTCTTGGACATTTATGGGGTACAGAAGATATTCCTGAAGATACAAGCGGTTTATGGTTATCGAATCCCCACGCTAAAGAAATTGAAGAACACTTGGAAGCATATCTTGCAACGCGATCAAAATATGACGTTGAAAAAGATTTTGCTGCTCATCGCATTGCTGCCCAGGTTGTTATGGAGTTTCCCGATCTTGTTAAAGAAGAACACTTAAAACTTCGCAATGATTGGCTGAATTGGAAGATGGAAGATGGTAAAGAATTTAAGGGCTTGGGTGTATTTCCTAAATTCCAACAAACTCCAGGTCAAGTATGGCGTCCAATGCCTAAACAGGGTGGCGATACACGCGATATTCTTTCTAAAATGGGTTATTCAGACGAAGAAATCAACAAACTTGCTGCTGACGGCATAGTGAAACTATCTGAATAAGGTGCGTAGGAGAGCTGGGAACAATATCCAGCTCTCCGTTCGGAATGGTATAGATACCAGCAATATCAACAAAAAAACGAGAGAGGAGGGTGTGATGATAGACGGACTTACAGCGCGTAATATTTTACAAATAGTAGAAAGCTCTGCACAGCAATTTGGCGATAAGCCATATCTTCTATTTTCATACTCTACTTCTCGTGTAGAACAGGCATGTGAAGAGCTTAGTTTTTCAGAGTTAGCAAAAACTGTACGACAAGCAGCACGCTTTTTTGTAAATGAAGGAGTGCGGCCTGGCGATAGGGTAGCTCTTCACATGCGTAGTTGTATAGATTTTATTGTTTGTTTATTTGGAATAGCTGCATGTGGTGCAATTGCGGTACCTGTTAACGATCAAAGTGCACCCGACGAAGTGCGGTATGTGCTTAAAAAAACAACACCATGTTTGGTGATATGTGAACATCAATTTTTGTCTATGTATGAGACATTTAAAAAGCAGGAATCGCCGTTTATTTCTCGTATTATACCCGGTAGATGTCTTAATAATGCACATACAGCCTCTTCCTTTCGATCTGAGATCGCATCATTTAGCAGCGCTGAATTTAAAGCACCATCAATACGTGAGTGTGATACAGCAGAAATATTATTTACGTCAGGCACAACAGCTCATCCCAAAGGTGTAGAGCTAAGCCATGCAAATTTGATATATGCAGCTTATTATACGCAGTGGCAAACATCTATGCGCGCAGATGATTGTGTTCTTACTCCAATGCCTGCATGTCATTCTAATTTTCAACTTGCTGCTCTTATGCCAAGTTTAGTTAGTGGGGCACAGCTTGTTTTACTGAGCAAATATAGTGCCACTAAGTTTTGGAAACAGGTGTGTACGTATAAAGCGACCATTATTCAATGCGTATCAATGATGGTTCGTACGCTGCTTATGCAGCCAGTTCATTCATTTGATTCACAGAGCGCTGTACGAGAAGTGTTATATTTTCTGCCGCTTGATACACAAACAAAAGAGGCGTTTGAAAAGCGCTTTAATGTGCGTCTTATGAATTCATATGGATCTACCGAAACTGTTACGTGGGCTATCACCGATTATCCAAGTGGAGAGCGTCGTTGGCCCTCTATTGGGCGAGTTGGGCTTGGGTATGAGGCAAAGATTGTAAATTCGCAAGGACAAGAAGTGCCCATAGGTACAATTGGTGAAATCCTTATCAAAGGTACGCCTGGTAGAAGCATTATGAAAGGGTATTACAACGATCCTGAACACACGCATGAAGCTTTATCGCCTGACGGTTGGTTGCGTACAGGAGATAAAGGCTGGGTCGATCAAGATGGGTTCTTTTTCTTTGCAGATAGAAAAGCCAATATGATTAAGCGTTGTGGTGAGAATATTTCTACCGTTGAAATTGAAGACGTCCTACTTAACAGTGGATTTATTGAAGAGGCAGCTGTTATAGGGGAGGACGATCAAATTCGCGATCAGGTAGTTTGTGCGTTTGTTGTACCACGGAATGGTTGTACCGTAACGCCTGCTATGGTAATCGATTATTGTGCCCAGCACTTAAGTAGTTTTAAAGTGCCTGGAATTGTTGAAATTCGAGACAGTCTTCCCCATACCTGTTCAATGAAAGTTGAAAAGCGTCTTCTTAAAACACGCCATTGTGATACGTGTGGTGATGAACGATGAGAACACATCATTTCAAAACCGCTGATCGATCTGATGTATTTTCATGCATAGAGCGTTCACCTATGACAAAGTATCTCAAGCGTCTTGTATTGTTCTCAAGTGGTGGAGCATTTTTAGATGGTTATGTTATATCGCTGGTAGGTGTTGCACTTACGCAAATAACTCCACAGTTAGGGCTTAGTCAGGCACAATCTGCGGAAATAGGCGCAGCTTCACTCGTGGGAATTTTATTTGGATCGTTATTTGGCGGCATGCTTACGGATGCCTTAGGGCGTCGTACGATGTTTATTGTCGACTTAATTGCGATTGCAGTGTGTTCGCTGGTAAGCATGTGTGCAGGCGATGCTTTTCAAATTATGATGTGCCGTTTTTTGATAGGTGTTTTTATTGGCGCTGATTATCCTATTGCGACATCGCTTATTACTGAATTCACACCACAATCAAAGCGCGCTATTGCGATGGGGATTGTTGCTGCATCTTGGTATTTTGGAGCAACAGTTGCAGCCTTTGTTGGCTATGCATTATATGCGGTTGACGATGGCTGGAAGTGGATGCTTGGCAGCGCCATTATCCCTTGCATTGTGTTGTTAATAGGGCGCCACGATATTCCTGAGTCACCACGGTGGCTCATGAATAAGGGCCGCAGCGCTGAAGCGCTTGCAATTTTAGAAAAAGTGTATGGCTCACATTACGATGCTGTTCCTGCGGAACATGTTTCCTCTGATAAGCCCATTCATGTATTTACGAAGGGATATCGCTCACGGACAGTTTTTTTGGGAATTCTTATTCTATGTCAGGTTGTACCGATGTATGCAGTGTATACCTTTGGTCCTGAAATTATGACTGCGTTCGGATTAAATAATGGTCATGAATCTATTTTAGGCGAAGCGGTGGTAAGCGTTATGTTTCTCATTGGGGGCATTCCTGCCATGTTTTGGCTTAACTCGCTTGGCCGTCGTAAATTATTGCTGCTTGGCTTAGCGCTTATGATTGTTGGATTACTCGCGTTAGGTTTATGGCCAACTGCACCTTTGTGGTATGTGTTTGCTGGATTTGGTGTATATGCATTTTTTTCAGGCGGTCCAGGAATTCTCCAGTGGCTATATCCTAATGAACTTTTTCCAACCGATGTACGCGCAACTGCTGTTGGTGTTGCAATTGCATTTAGTCGTATTGGAGTTGCAGTTTCTATTTATGGACTTCCTTTATTTATGGAATCGTATGGCGTTGGAGCAACCATGCTTGTTGCTGCAGCCTTGGTTGGCATTGGATTTGTATGGTCGCTCGTGTGTGCTCCAGAAACAAAACGCCTTACGTTGCATGAAGCTAGCTCGTTGCAGCATAAGCATGCGAATAAGTAAGTAGCACTGTTGCATGCGTAACACCACGTAGTTGTGAGTGCTTCAAAGTATGGCAATACCCCTGCATAGTAAGGGTATTAGATAGATGAACAGAAGAAAGGATATTTATTATGAATATTGCTGTTGCATGTAAGATTGTTCCTGATGATCAGGATGTTCGTGTAGAAGCAGATCATACGCTTGATTTCTCGAAGGCGCACGATATTGTGTCAACCTACGATCTCAATGCACTTGAGGCTGCTGCACAGTTTTCACAAACCTGTGGTGAAAGCAAACTTTATGTTTTAAGCGTTGGTGGTAAAAACATTGATAATCCAAAAATTAAGAAGAACATTTTAGCACGCGGCGCTGATGAATTATTGATGATTGCTGATGACGCTACAAGCAAACTTGATTCGCGTGCAACCGCGGCACAATTGGCTGCTCTTGTTAAAAAAGCGGAAGCTGATCTTATTCTTACGGGAGATGGTTCAGCTGATTTATTCGCTCGTCAAACAGGCGTTCAACTTGCCTCTTTACTGGAAGTCCCTTACGTTTCAAGTGCAATTTCAATGGTTCAGCGTGATGGTAAGTTGGAGGTAAAGCGTTTACTCGAAAAAGAAATTGAAACTGTGTTAGTAACGCTTCCGGCTGTTATTTCTATTGCTCCTGGTTATGCTGAACCACGTATTGCAGGCATGAAGGATATTCTTGCGGCAGGTAAAAAACCAAGTTCGGTTGAGTCTGTACAAGCGGATACAACAGCAAGTGTTGAGGAAGTGGCGCTTAAAGCTCCGCAACAGGTCGATCGTAAACAAAATATATTTGAAGACATTGACGAATTTAGCGCTGCCGTTAAAGCGGCTTTATAAAGGAAGGAAAATATCATGTCGAAAGCATTAATTATTGCTCAAAGTGAAAATGGTGCACGTGAACTTAGTGTTGCAGCCCGCTCATTAGCACAGGAAGTCGTTCTATTTGTAGCTGGAGCTAACGCATTTACCAACGTAGCTGATAAAGTCTGCCACGTTGATGTGCCAGGGAATCGTATTGCAGATGATGCGTATGTAAGTCTTAAAAATGTATTTGACAGTGAAGCTCCGCAGTATATTTTAGCTGAGGATTGCCTTGCGTCACTGTCACTTATTGGTCGATTAGCTGCACAAACAGGTGCAGCGGTTATTACAGGCGTACGTTCCTTTGACGGTGACACTACTGAAAGCTTGTATTTTGGTGGTGTTGGTGTGCGCTATGCAAAGTCGTTATCGGATGTAAAGATGTATGTAATTGCGCAAGATGCTTTTGATGCATCGTTAGCAACAGGAAGCGATCTTGTGGAAGAAGTAGCGTTTATCGAGCCTGATTGCGCTGTTGAAAAACTATCGAGCGAAGCGCTTCCCCCTGCTTCAGTTGATTTGGGTAGCGCTACTATCGTTGTTGGATGCGGTCGTGGTTTTGCTTCGAAAGATCAGCTGCAATTAGCTCGTGACTTAGCGGCTAAATTGGGTGGTGAAGTGGGATGCACACGTCCGTTAGCAGAAGGCGCCGATTGGTTCCCGCGTGAAGCATATATCGGTGTTTCGGGTCAAGTAGTTGCACCACATGCTTACATTGCAGTTGGTGTTTCAGGCCAGATGCAGCATATGGTTGGTTGTTCAGGAGCTGATCTTGTTATTGCCATCAATAAAGATAAAAACGCACCTATTTTCAGCCAGTGCGATTATGGGTTTGTAGGCGACATTGCAACAGCGCTACCAGCACTTACGGCAGCTCTTTAGCACGCTTACGGTAAGGCGAAAGAATGCGCTCATCTGTACTGTTGTGTATGTTTCTTTACTGAGATTTTTTATGCATGCAGATGAGCCTTCTGTCTTACTAACGATATACGATTTTTACACAAGCCTGGTTAATAGAGGGAGGAACTGTGCGAGAAAGCGATTTTGATGTCATTGTTATCGGCAGTGGATGTGCTGGTGCAATAGCAGCGTATGTCTGTGCAAAACAGGGGAAATCAGTCCTTGTAGTTGAACGTGGCGAGACAAATGGCTGTAAAAATATGAGTGGTGGCCGTATCTATGCACACTCGCTAAAGAAAGTATTTGATACCTATTCGGATGGAGAAATTACTACATCCGATATACCATACGAGCGTAAAATTACACATGAACGTATTAATATGTTGTCAGAAAAAAGCGCTCTAACGATTGATTTTACCAGTGATGAACTGGGGATTGACGGGCAAGATAGCTATGCTGTTTTGCGTGGTGAGTTTGATCAATGGCTTTCTGAACAAGCAGAAAATGCAGGTGCGGAATATATTAACGGTATTTCAGTTGATGAGCTTCTTAAGGATGAAAATGGTGCTGTTATTGGCATCAAAGCAGGCGATGACGAAATTACTGGCCATGTAACCATTGTTGCAGAAGGTGTAAACAGCCTGTTAACTGAGCGATTTTTAGGCGCTCCACGTCCAAAGCGCAATCAGATGGCAGTTGGTATCAAGGAAGTATTTGAGCTTCCTGCCAAAGAAATTGAGTCTCGCTTTCTGTGTGCGGAAGGTGAAGGAGCTGCCATGCTCTATGTGGGTGATGCAACCCATGGATGCGTTGGTGGTGGATTTATGTACACCAATAAAGAGTCTATTTCTCTTGGCTTAGTAGCTACCATTGAGAACTTATCGCAAAGCGATACTCCTATTTATCAAATGCTTGACGATTTCAAGAAACATCCAGCTGTTGCACCTTTGTTGCGCGATGCAAAACTTGTTGAACATTCTGGTCACATGGTTTCTGAAGGTGGCTTCAACATGATTCCGCAAGTCGTTCATGACGGAGCTTTAGTAGCAGGTGATAGCGCTATGTTGTGTATGAACCTTGGTTATATGGTACGTGGTATGGATTTAGCTGTTGCATCAGGTCAATTTGCTGCTGAGGCTGCGTGCCGCGCTATTGATGCACAGGATGTTTCTGCGAACGGTTTAGCATCGTATAAACAGGCACTTTCTGATAGTTTTGTTTTTAAAGACTTAGAGACATTTAAAAAATGGCCACACACTATGGAGACATGGGAGCGTATGTTCACAGAATATCCTGCCATGGTGGGCGAAATGTTTAATGCAATGTTTGTCGTAGATGGCAAACCTGCAAAACCCCTCATTAAACGTATGATGCCTATTATTAAAAAGCGTGGCTTATTGTCACTTGGTAAAGAAGTTATAAAGGCGGTGAAGTCGCTGTGAGTACGATTAAACCTATTACAGTAAATGTTGATGAGCTTATTTCATTGAATCGTTATAACGTTGATGAAGAGAATGCACATATTGAACTTGGCGATGGTAATTTAGAGGCTCTTGATGCTGCTGAATTTGAAAAATTAGTACGTGTATGCCCTGCTGCATTATATAAAATTGATGAAAATGGCGTACGTTCATTTGACTATGCAGGCTGCCTAGAATGCGGAACGTGTCGAATTTGTTGTGAGGATAGTATTATTTCAAAATGGGAAAACCCAAATCCTACCATGGGCGTTCAATATCGTTTTGGTTAAGACATATGTTTAAGGTAGATGCTTAATAAAGTGGCGTTTACATTTTGATGTTACTATTGCTTGTCGAGCAGCGCAAAGGCGCTGCTCTTTTCGTTTATGGGAACGTGAAGTGTGAGAAGATAGCTGCGTAGCGTTTGGTGTGTGAACCTAAAACATTTTCAAATACGCACCTGCACCGCTTATGCGTACAAACGCCTACGTGTTCGTTCCTGCTCCCACACGAGCAGGAACTATTGAATGAACATCGCGTCGCCGAACGACAAAAAACGGTAACGCTCGTGAATGGCATGCTGATACGCCGCCATGATGTGCTCGCGACCAGCCAGTGCGCTTACCAGCATCATCAGTGTCGAGCGTGGTACGTGAAAGTTCGTGATCATCGCATCAACCACATTAAATGTATAACCAGGTAAAATGTACAGCGACGTGTGCTCGCGCGTCCGCGCTTTCACGCACTTCGCCTGCTCATCGTAGCAGCTTTCAAGCGAGCGCATGCTGGTTGTTCCCACAGCAATAACGCGCCCACCTGCGTCTTTAGTGCGATTTATGGCGTCAATGGTTTTCTGTGGCACCGAATACGTTTCCGTATGAATCACATGATTGCGCGGATCGTCCTCATCTACCAGGCGAAACGTATCCAAACCTACTTCCAAATCGACTGTTTCCCAGCCAACGCCCTGTTCCTGTAGCGCAGCAATCAGCTCGGGCGTGAAATGCAAACCCGCCGTCGGCGCTGCCGCCGAGTGCTCCGATTTCGAGTACACCGTTTGGTACAGCTCCTCGTCACCTGCATAATGTTTGATATACGGCGGAAGCGGCGTGTGCCCACAGGCATGAAGCGCCTCGTCAAGCGAGGGAAGTGTAGTCGTAAGCCGCGCAATACGCTCGCCCGGACTGGGTTTTTCCGCCCAATCGACAACCTCAATCGACAAGCACACGCGCCCCTGCGCATCGGGGATATCAACCACTGCACCCGTTTGTGGTTTTAGGCGTTTACCTGGGCGAACAAGCACTTCCCACAATGCCGTATGGGCCGTTTTTGGCTCACGATTAAATATTTCGCGAAGAAGGAAAATTTCCGCGCTACCGCCTGAACCGCGTTTAGTGCCAAGCATACGTGCAGGTAGAACACGTGTTTCGTTGGCAACCAGCAAATCGCCCGGATGCAGAAACGTGCCAATGTCATGGAAAACGCAATCCTGGAGCGCACCACTGCGTTTGTTAAGCACCAGCAGACGACATGCATCGCGCACTTCAGCTGGCGTTTGCGCAATTAGCTCGGGAGGAAGCGTGTAATCGAAATCATCAGTTTTCATGAACGAGCCTTTCTGCGTCGCGCGCGCTGGCATCGGGTAGGGGTGTTTGGGGAAGACTCTGATTGTGCAGCTGTTGTTCCTGCTCCAACACCTGCGCCCGCTGTTGCTCCTTGAACTGTCGCAATAAATCGCGCTTGCGAGCCTGTTTCGCGTTGTACGACGCCTGCTCAGCTTTGCGCGCCCGCCGCTTTTCCGCCTCGGCTTTCCGCTCGGCCTCGTGCGCTATCAGGTACAATGCTCGCTGTTCCTCACGCTGCTCCTTAATAAAGGCACGTGTTGCTTTGCCCTCGTCAATCGAAAATGAGCAGCCACAATAATCCTGGCGATACATGCCCGCCTCGCGTGAGCGCCGCGTTGCTTCGTCATAGTAGGGTCGAAAATCGCGAAAATCGGGTGCGATGCTGTTTTGCTTGCACGCGCGCGCGAGTTCCTCGCGAATGATGTCTGTGAACTGGTACGGGCTTACTGAAAGCGTCGTACTAACCGCATCGAAATCGTGCTCGTGCGCATAGCGCGCTGCCTCGCATAACCGCAGCTTATAGCAGGCTCTACACCGATTGCGGCGGTTTGCATCGTCCAGTAATTCCGCAACTGACGTGGGCTTTTCCGTGCGTTCCTGCGCCTTTTGCGCCATGGCACGCCCGATGGGCGCCACGTAACGTTCCCACTGCGCCGGGTCGTAATTGCCCTCAATCACGCGCACACCCTCGTGCGCTGCAAATTTCAGCAGCTCAGAAAGCCGATGCCGATACTCCGGCTCGGGCGCAATATTGCTATTCGCGTAAAAAATGCTAATGTCGTGGCCCTCCGCCAGCAAAATGCGAAGCGGCTCCATTGAACACGGACCACAGCATGCATGAAGAAGCAATTTCATAGCTTTACTCCTTGATGGATGAAAACTATTCTATACTACTCCATATTGAATGAAATGTTCAGGCGCGGGCGCGTGTTTCGACTGAATTACACATGTCGCGTGCGTGGGGTGTTTGTGGGGAACGTGAGGTACTTCACTGGCGTTGGCGCGCCACCAGCAACCGCAAGCCACCACCAGCCGCCACTGGCAACCGCGCGCTACCAGCAACCGCGCGCTACCAGCCCCAACACCGCCCCTGACACTAACTGCATTGCCCCACATAACAGAAAAAGGAACCTATGTCGCTATTCACTTTCGATATCCACGCTCAATCGGGCAGCGCTCGCGCCGCGTCGTACATCACTGCTCACGGCAGTTTCCAAACGCCGATGTTCATGCCGGTTGGAACACATGCCACCGTCAAAGGTTTAACGGTTGAGCACCTGCATCAGTTAAAAGCGCAGGTAGTTCTTGCAAATACGTATCACTTGTATATGCGCCCTGGTGTCGAGGTCATTGAAGCGGCAGGTGGCGTGCACAAATTTATGAATTACGACGGCCCTATGCTTACCGATTCGGGCGGGTTTCAGCTGTTCAGTCTTGATAAAATGATGAAAATTTCATCGGAAGGCGTACGCTTTCACGCCTACGATTATGACGGCTCGAAGCATTTTTGGACGCCCGAGACGAACATGGACATTCAGCAGCGTATTGGCGCCGATATTTGCATGCAGCTTGATCAGTGCATCGGCTATCCTGCCGAAAAATCGCAGGTGGCGGCCTCTACGAAGCTTTCATGGGAATGGGCGCGACGCTGCGCGTATGCCCACACCCGCCCCGACCAGGCACTTTTTGGCATCGTGCAGGGCGGCATGCATCGCGATTTGCGGCTGGAAAGCATAAAGCAGCTGGTCGATGTGCATAACGATGCAAGGCGCGACGGTTTTGCTGGCTTCGGGGGTTTTGGCATCGGAGGCTATTCGGTTGGCGAGCCTCATGACGTGATGTTCCAAACGCTTGGAGACGTGTGCGCTGCTATGCCTGCTGATAAACCGCGCTATTTGATGGGTGTTGGTAATCCCACAACGCTTGTGCGTGCGGTGCGTGTGGGTGTCGACATGTTCGATTGCGTGTTACCCACTCGAACAGGCCGTATGGGAACAGCATTCTCAAGCACGGGACGCATGAACATGAGAAATGCCTGTTACACACGCGATTTTTCGCCTCTCGATGCCACGTGCAGCTGTTGGGTGTGCCAAAATCACACGCGTGCATACATTCGTCATCTGGTAAAACAAGGAGAAATGCTGGGCGGCATTTTACTCTCGATGCACAATATTCACTTCCTCATCAACCTGATGGCGCGCGCTCGCGAAGCCATTTGCGCCGATGCGTATGAGGATTTTTACGAGGAATGGATGCATTCACCTGCAGCAAACGACTATTAGGAATGTGTCGCCGCCTGCGCACTACCCGGCGACCACCGCGTGCACACGCAACACGCAGCGCACCCACACCGCCGCCTGCGCACCCACACTGCCTCCCGTGCCGTACACGCATGCCTGCGCACCCACACTGCGTCCCGCGCCGTACACGCATGCCAGATATTCACTATTTCTATAATTTCCGAACTTTGCTTCTACTTATCACATTGCATTTGTGGCAAAATAGTGAGGTTGACAAAATTATGTATAGCTTATGGGGAGGCTGTATAGGCTTCTCATGCGTGCATGTTTCTTTAAGCACAAGGAAAGGAATCCATCGATGATGGCAACCCAAACTAAAAAGCGCAAGAAGAAGTCTGGTGGCTCGTCAGAGCGCCGTAATATATGGCTTCTTATTCTTACTACCATCCTTATTCTTGCTTCAGTATACGTATTTACGCCGCCATCGCAACGCATTAACCAGGGATTGGACATTCAAGGTGGATTATCTGTTGTGCTTACCGCTACGTCTAACGACGGCAATCCGGTAACAAAAGAAGAAATGGAAGCGTCACGCGCTATTATCGAAAGTCGTGTAAATTCTTTGGGTGCAAGCGAAGCGGCCGTTCAGCTGCAGGGCGACAACCAAATTTTGGTGCAAATACCAGGAGCAACCGATACGAAAGCAGCGCTCGAAACTATCGGCAAAACTGGTAAGCTTGAGTTTGCGCGTCTTGATTCGTTTACCGATGAAGCCGTACGCAAGCGCATTGACACAGGCGATTACGGCAAAACTGCCATGGTAACCGACGAGTTTGGCAATCAGTTTCCTTCCAAGAAAAAGTCGAGCTTAAAGGTGCAGCCGGGCACGTATAAAGCACTTATTACCGGCGAAAATATCACGAACGTGTCGGTGGATCGCGCTTCTGAAACGGGTACCGATTATGCCGTTAACGTGCGCTTAAACGGCGAAGGCACCGCTGCTTTCGCGAAAGCAACACGCGAACTTGCGCCCACGAAGGGCAAAATCGTTATCGTGCTTGATGGTGAAGTGCAGTCGGCTCCTGCTGTTCAGTCGGTTATTGACGGCGGCCGCGTGTCGATTACCGGCGGATATACGCTTGCCGGTGCGAACGGCTTGCGTACCGTTCTTGAAAGTGGTTCGCTTCCTGTAAGTTTCCAGTATTCGCAAAGTCAAATTGTTGGCCCAACGCTTGGACAAGGTGCTTTGGCAGCGGGTGTTTTGGTCGCTGGCTTAGGTTTGCTGCTTGTTATGCTGTACCTACTGTTTTTCTATCGCGGGCTTGGTCTTATTACAGCTGGCGCGATGGTGGTATTTGCGGTATTCTACTTGGGTATTTTGGCAACGTTGTCGCACTTTGGCCTGTTTAGCTTGTCGCTTTCAGGTGTTGCAGGTATCGTGCTTACCATCGGTATGGCAGCCGACTCGTCCATTTTGGTTATCGAGCGTTTCCGCGAAGAAATTCGCATGGGACGCAGCGTGCGTGCCGCGTCAATAACAGGCGTGCGACATGCGATTATGACCTCAATCGACGCCGACTTGGTTACACTTGTTAGCGCCCTTTCGTTGTTCTTCTTGGCGTCGTCGTCTGTTAAAGGTTTCGGCCTTACGCTTGCGCTGGGAATTGCGTGCGACATCATCATGATGCTGCTGTTCAAAGCGCCGTTGGTGCGTATAATTGCGCCACGTACGATTGCACATCATCCTCGTTTCTGGGATATTCAAGACTCGAAAAATGCGTATCAAACGTTCTCTCAATTGGGTGAAGCAACGGGTGTTACCGCTGGTGAAGCTGAAATTGGCGAAGCGATGAACTATAAAGAAACCGCGCGCATCATAAAAGAGCGCGCCGGTGAAGAAGATCCTGCCGCTTTGAAGCTTGTGCGCCAGCTGAAAGGTCGTTTCATCAAACACGACATCGGCTTTTTGAGTGCGCGCAAAATTTTCCTAACCGTATCAGGCATTTTAGTACTTGCGTGCATTGCGGTTGTGTGCATTAAAGGTGTCACGTTTGGTATTGAGTTTGTAGGCGGAACGTCAGTTACGTACTCGAACACAGGTGATCTTACGTCGCAAGACATTACGCAGGCGTTTAACAAAGCAGGCGTGAAAGATGCTACCGTTCAAACTACCGAAAACGAAGGTCAAAAGGGCTTTTTGATTCGCATGACGGAAACAAACGCGCAAACATCAGAGCACATTGCGCGCACCGTTGCTGATGAGCTGCATCTTTCTGCAGAAAACACGCAAGTATCAACTATTGGCCCCGACTGGGGAACAAGTGTTGTTCGTGCATCGCTTATTGCATTCTTCGTTTCGTTAGCGCTGATTATTGCTTATATTGCCATCCGTTTTGAATATAAGATGGGATTCACTGCTGTGGTGGCGCTCTTGCACGACTTGATTATCGTTATGGGCGTGTATGCCCTTATCGGACGCGAAGTTACGCCGAACACTATCGCCGCGCTGCTTACCATTTTGGGATATTCGCTTTACGACACGGTTGTTGTGTTCCACCGCATTAACGACAACATGAAGGAACTGAACATCCGTTGCAGCTTTATGACAATGGCAAATCATTCAGTTAACCAGGTATTTTTGCGCACCATTAACACAACACTCACGTCAATTATTCCTGTTATTGCGATGTTGTTCTTCGGCGGAGAAACGCTGCAAGATTTTGCATTTGCCATGGTTATCGGCTTAATTTCTGGTTCATATTCCTCAATTGCTGTTGCAACGCCGCTCTTTAGTATGTGGAAAACACGCGAGTCTGCAAACGCGAAATTGCAAAAACGCTTTGGTAAGGAGATTGGAACATTTGCGTTCATTCATGATGCAAAATAATTTTATTGTGTCATAATGAGCAAAAATGCGTTGTAAGGAGTAGCTTATGCCATCTGCAAGTGCCCCTAACTTTTGCCCACCAACTGAAGAGGGTGTAACAATCTCTCTTGAGGATGAAAATGGTGTTGCAACTACCTTTGAGTTTCTCGGAAGTATTATTCACGACGATCGAGAATTCGGATTCTTCTTTCCTGTGCTTGATGAAGATGAATTTACGGGAGAGGTTGTTATCCTTGAGATTTTAGCGTATGACGATGACGATCAGCCAAGTGAGTTTGAGTTGCTTGAAGACGAAGACCTAGCTGATGATGTCTACGAAGAATTTCGAGAAGCTGCAGGCGATTTGTACGACTTTCAAGACGAATAGGGAGCCGTCCGTTCTTGTGTTGATGCGTTACCTACCTATGCGTACAGATTTGCAAGTAGAATGCATGCGCTCATAAGCACCACGATTCCCGCTGCAATTAGCTCATGTTTTCCCATGTGAAAGGGATACAGCCTGCTGCGCTCATACGTGGGCGCAAAGCAGCGTGCTTCCATTGCTCCTGAAAGTGCGTCTGCATGGCGCAGTGCGCTCGTGAACAGGGGAACTAACAGTGACAGCAAAAGCGGTATGCGCGATCGCTTACGCAGGTAAACGCCGCGGCTTATTTGTGCAGCGTATAAATGGTGAAGTTCTTGCGCTAGTTCAGGCAAAAAGCGCAATACAATTCCAAGCATGATGCCAATTTCGTGAGCAGGCACTTTGAAGCGCGTGAGCGGCATCATCAGACGTTCCGTTGCATCGCTAATATCCAAGGTGCTGGTGCTCAGCGGAATAATGCTTGCTGATAGCAACAATACAATCATACGGCAGCCGAAAAATAAGCTTGCATGAATTCCATCGTCAGTAATTCGCATAAAGTTCCAGGTAAACACAACATTTCCTGTTTGATGTGCATACAAATTGAGCAGTGCGCTTATCACAACAAAAAACACCAGTGGCAACACCGCACGCATGATGCTTCCTATGCGTATGCGCGTTAGTGCAAGTAAAATGCCTAGTGAAACTACGCAAAGCGCAAGGGAAAGCGGCGTAGAGGCGTTCAAAATCACAATCATCAGCACCAGCGAAGCTAGAATTTTGAAGCGCGCATCCAGGCGATGAATGATACTATTGGTGTCGCAGTACAAATCTTGACCTGGTAATTTACCCATGCTGCGCTGCCTTGTGGTTAAGAATGTATGCTAGCTGTTCTGCAAGTTCATGTGTCGTATGCGCAGTAGGATACGTAAGTGGAATGCCTTGTTTTCGCAAGCGTGCAGCACATGCGTATAGATCTGGAATTTCAAGCCCAACAGAACGCAGCGTGTGTTCGTTTTCTGGTGAAAAGACCACTTCAGGCGTATCAAAACACAGTTGCTGTCCCTTGTTCAGCACCAGCACACGCGAGCAATATTGTGCAAGGTCGTTCATATTGTGTGACGCCATAATAATGCTCACACCTTCAGAATTCAGGTTTTTGAACAGCTCTAACAGCGTACGCTTTGCAGCAGGGTCAAGCCCAGCAGCAGGTTCATCAGCAATTACGTAGTGAGGTTGCATTGCTAACACACCTGCAATTGCAACACGCCGCTGAATACCCCCCGATAGCTCAAAAGGGCTTTTGTGCATATATTCTGACGGATTAAGATGAACGTGCTCCAGTGCCCATGCAACGCGTTTATTCACTTCATGAGGAGTAAGCCCTAAATTACGTGGGCCAAAAGCAATGTCTTCGGCAACGGTTGGTGCGAAAAGCTGTCGTTCAGGATATTGAAAAATCAGTCCTACGCGCTTAATAATTTCTTTCTTGTGTTTTTTGTTGTGTGTGGAAAATCCATCGACGCTTACTGTGCCACATGTGGGTGTGAACAGGCCATTCATGTGCTGCAACAGGGTGCTTTTTCCACTGCCGGTGTGCCCTGCTAAGCCTATGAACATTCCTTTTTCAATTGAGAAAGAAACGTTTTGCAACGCCCAAGGCGTATGAGGAGTTTCGCCCCATTGTTGAGCGCTGGTAGAGTGGGGTGGGGGAGTTTGTGCAGATGGTATGGCCGAAGTAGTTGGTTCAGATGGCACTGATGACACGGCAGGCATGGCGTTTCTCGCGGTTGCTTGTTGGTTGGTGGTGTTTTTCTCGTATGGGTTCATTTCTCCAGATGAGTTACCTGTTTGCTCCATGTGAGTATCATATGCTTGGTCGTGTTTGCTCCTGCTTTTGTTCCCAGTGCCGTTTCCATGAATCACGTACTTATTTTCGTTATGGAGTGCGCTTTCAGCCACAAGACGGGCGCGCTGCCTGCGTGTAAGCGTTTGATAGGTAAAACTTACCTCTGTGAATGTAATTGACATAAAGCGTCCTCAAGCTGCGATTGCGTTAGTGTTGTTTCAAAATGAAAGCCTTGTTTATTAAGCTCCGTTATCAGTTCTGCCGAAAACGGTAATTCTAAATGCGACGTTGCCAATGCGCGCCAATGGCTTAGCAAGTGCTGCGGTGTTGTATCAACAGAAAGATGTCCCTTATCAAGAATTAAAATACGTTCAGCATGCAGTGCTTCTTGTATATCGTGCGTAATCATGATCAGCGTGATTCCTTGTTTATGCAGTTCACGGCAAATTTTTAGAAGCCCTTTGCGCCCGCGCGGATCAATCATTGATGTTGCTTCGTCAAGAATAAGAACGCGAGGATGCATTGCCAGCGTGCCTGCGATGGCAAGGCGCTGTTTCTGTCCGCCCGATAATGTTGCGGTGTTTCGTTTCTCAAAGCCACTCATACCAACTGCTTCAAGCGACTCGCTCACGCGCTGTTTGATTGTTTCTGCAGGTAAACATAGATTCTCAGGACCAAACGCAACATCGTTTTCAACGCGTGTTGCTACAATTTGATCATCTGGATTTTGAAATACCATGCCTGCGCATGCTCGAATAGTGCGCACATTGTGTTCGTCACTTGTACATAACCCGTCTACCTCAACGCTTCCCGATGTAGGTTTAAGCAGACCATTTATTAGTTTTGCAAGCGTCGATTTACCCGAACCGTTTGCGCCCAGTACGCATATAAATTCGCCATGTGCAATATCCAGCGTTATATTATGTAGTGCAGCGTGGTTTTCGTTATAGGAAAAACCAAGATTGCGTATGCGTATGATAGGGTTATCGCTGGTCACAAAAGCACTCCTTCAGCTGCTTGTGAATGTGTCACGCGTTGTTGTCACGCTTTATACATAAAACATATAGAGCGTTAATGAGGCACAACGCACTGCTATCGGTATTGCACATTATTTAGAGTTGCGGGATGAATACTTGTGCAACAATACTGCAATACTTTTATATACAAGCGCACTTATTATAGAATTCAACAGCACCTTTGCAATATTAAATGGTAGAAGTATAGGAATAATCATAGCAATAATACTTTGTAGCGGTGCACCGGTGTAAATAGGTGTTACTACGAGATTGCCCAGTAAAGCAACTATAATCATTGCCAAACTTCCAATACTGAATCCAACAATAAGCCTTACGGTTGAAATGTGGCCATTTGAATTTCTTGTTTTTCCAGCTAAACCAAGGGGAACAAGGTATGCGCATGCGCACGCAATGGTCATAATGCCGCCCCAAATATTACTTGTTATAAATACATGCGCGATAACTGATACAAAACTAATAATGCAGCCTGCAAGTGGTCCAAAAGCAAACGCACCCATTACAGCAGGAACAAATGACGGGTCGTATTTCAGAAATGGTGCAGCTGGGAACAGTGGTATTTCAATAAACGAAAGAACAGTGCTAATGGCTGCCATAAACGCCATGGTAACAAGTTGTTGCGTATTCCAGCGTGCTGGAAGTGTACCTTGTGAAGTTTGCATAGTTTCTCCTTTTGCGTTACGTTTTCTTGTTGATTTAAGTTTCGTGATGCAAAAAAAAGCCCGCAGGAATATACCTACGGGCTTTGGAGATATCGCGCGAATGTGCTACGACTGACATCTGCCTCTTTCATCCGGACTATACCGTTGGTTTCGGCTTTTCACCGAATCTACTGTGTGTGGTTGTACAAGCCACACTACACACAGCTCGCAGACTTCAGATTTGATGCGCATGTATTGGATAAAACCATGTAAACGCAGCATTCTGTTACCGCCAGTGAGGAATTTCACCTCGCCCTGAAACATAAATCCATCGAGGATGAATTTTATTCGCACATGTTTGAAAACGCAAGTATTATTTTCTGAGTATTATTAAAAGCACTTAAAACGGTTCGCAATACAGTCCTGTTACAATGGCGGAGCTTTTATCCATGTGAGCATGCCGCAATATCTGTCTCCTTTCTTTGTTAGTGTCATAAATGCTGACAGTGCGGTATTCGTGTCTATGCGATAACTATGTGTTGTATCGTTGTCATATGTGCTGGTAACACCCTCATAATCGCCGATCATACAGGCACCAAACGCTGCAAGCGAGGAAAATGGTACTTTACATTCCAAATATACATATGCCTTTTCGCAGGGAAAACTATGTACTTCTTTGAGGTTTTCTGCGTCAATCACATGGCCATCAGATGCTCTGATTGTGAGTGCACAATTTTCTAAAGCATTACACCAACTTCCAAGGTGAGGCTGATATTTAAATCCTGCGCGTGTAAGAGCTGCGTATATAGTGGCTTGTTGCACACGTGCAAAACTTGCCAGACGAAGTATTTCCTGTTCGTTAAACTGTAACGTGTCATCATTGGCATTCGTACGAAGGGTGTTTGCCCTTTGGTGTCTCGTGGTTTGTGTAGGTGCTCCGTTGCTGTTATGGGCACTTCCTTGCGATAGTCCATAGCCGTTCCCGTTTATGCTGCTTATGCTGTTTGCGGAGTTGTTTTCGCTCGTGTTGTTTGCAGCGCTTGCGCTAGCAGAGCCTTTGTTTGCATCAAGAATAGCTTTCGCGTTGCTTTCCGCGGCTGTTCTATCTGGGGAGTGCGTTTTGTCGGAATTGGTACGGTTTAAGCTGGGAGTGTTTCCAGTTTTGCTTCGATCGTGCGCATTGTGGGCACTGCTTGTATGCTGCGGATCATGTAATCGGTCAAGCGCGTAGGCACGCACAAACGAAAACGGCTGCTGTTCAAGAATATAAGGGCTGCATACCGTAAGGATAGTAAGTGCAAGTGTGCTCTGAATCAGAAAGCATGCGCTGGTAAGCACTTTGATTTGTGGTGTCAATGGTATTTTGGTACGCCATAATTTGTACAAGCCAAGCGGCCAACACAGCGCAATCGCAACTACTATCGTTTGCAGTTCGCGTAAAGAGGAATGAATGGTTGAGTTAGGAGTGTGTGTACTTGTATGCCCTGGTGGTGTGTTTTTCAATAATACATGTATCCAACGAGTGAGTTTATTGCCAGTATTCGTTTCGAAGTCAGGCGGCGTACTGCTTACGTCATTATCATTGTTATACTGAAGAGATTTTGTACTTATATCAGCAGATAGACTACTGGTTGCAGCGGATGATGTGGGCTCGTATAGTGCATCGAGTGCCTGTTTTAAGGAGAGCGCATGAGTGTGATGATGAGCTTGTGTGATGTAGGTGTCGTTTTCTGGTGGCGCTGACACGTGTGTCGTTATCGTAGGGCTTGATGAAACAGGTACTGTTGACGATAGAGATGGGTTAAATCCTGCTGATGGTAGCGATGTTGACGTTTGCGCTGGTAATGATGTGGTTGACTGCACGAGAGATGGTGAAGCACACGCTGGTGGTGTTGGTGATGTTACGGGTTGTAGCGCAGTGACTGGTGATACATTATGCGCGTGTGATGGTGTGCTTTCAAAAGGAGACGTGTGGTGCATAATCGGTGTTTCGCAAAGAGAAGCGTTCGATTCAACTGGACGTTTGAGCGAAGTGGCATCATCAGGCGTATTCGATGTTATTCCCTGCTCAAAACTCCTGTATAGACAAGGTGTCATTGAAGCATAATCTCGAAGCGAGGTGTCATATATAATAGGCGGATTTAATTGTAATTCCTGTTCAGAAGTCTTATCGGCATATAAGTTGCCTGAAGGTGATGTCGGCTTAACAGCGCTTTGTGCGCTCGGTGTATCTGATACTAACGATTGATGCGTAGCTTTTTCGGGAATAGGCATACAGGAAGTGTTGCTCATTCGCTGTCCGCAGCTTGGGCAAAATAAGCGTTCATTGGAATATGTGGTGTTGCAGTTCGAGCAATACATAACAATCCCTTTCTTGGAGATGTATGTATCGTATGGAACAAAATACGCCAAAAACACGCCAATAACACGCGAATAATACGCCATAAGGAAAATTTATGTATGATGAGAAATGCAGACTTTGAATTTTATATTTAATTGTGTACAATATGCAAGTAATACAATAATATAGTTTGATTCATGCACTCCATCCCCATTTTACGCAATACAACTGGAGTAGCTGAGGTGAATGCATGGGCGGCAAAAGGGGACGGTATTATGTCTGAAGAACCTACATTTGAACACACGCAATTGTTCGATCATGAGCTTTCACCTGAAGAAACTGTGCAATTACGCAATCAGCTCTGTTTTCCGTTATATGCAGCTGCTAAAGAAGTAGTACGACGTTATGGGCCTATTTTGGACGACTTGCAGCTTACGTATACGCAATACATTACCATGATGGTATTGTGGGAAAAAAAGACCGTTTCAGTAAGTGAACTGGGTAATGAGTTGTATCTTGATTCTGGTACGCTGACGCCGTTGTTAAAGAAAATGGAAGCAAAAAATCTTGTTAAGCGAACCCGCAGCGCAAAAGATGAGCGTCGCGTAGATGTAAGCATTACGCCTGATGGCATGGCACTGCGTGAACGTGCGTTTTGTGTTCCCGTGAAAATGGGGTCGTGTATGCATTTAAGCGATGCCGAAATGGCACAACTAGCGTACTTGCTGGATAAACTTATTCGTAACGTGCGTAAATCGCAGACTGATAGCAGCTGTTCAGGTGTTTCTGCTTAAGTATCTGTACACGTTGATTCACACGTGGGTTCATATGGATGCACGTTGCTTTGCGTGCTGATTCATGTGGGTGTTTATAACAACCTTACGCGAATAACGAGTCGACACCTTAAGCAAACATGATTATTATCACACCAGTTCATTACAGAAACTGATATATCCTACGCAGTAATCGTATTAGAATCGCATTAGTGTTGTGTGATTGCGACATAAAAACGCAAGGAGTGTTTCGTGAAACATATTGCGGTAATTGGAGGCGGAGCGGCTGGCTTATGTGCAGCTATCAGTGCTGCATTTCAGGCGCGTGCGTGTAACATACCTGTTCAAATACATGTTTTTGAAGCTCACGCCAAACTAGGGCATAGTATTTTAGCAACAGGGAACGGACGTTGCAATATTTCGCATGAGGCATTTTTGTCGTCTGATGAACAGCAAGCTTTGCATGCGTGTACAGGAGCTGCTCCGTGGGATCTTGGCTCGTGCATGTCATCGATGGGCGCAAATAATATCTGTGAACAGGAAAAATACACAGAACAAGCGACACAAGCACTACCGTACCTTCAAGAATCACAGCTTGCACAGCATCCACACAACGCATGTGCTACGCAAACCATACACGATGTGCAGGGCGCATCAATTACATGCGGTGTACGTGATCAACACACTGCGTACAACCCACAAGCTGCGCACAACCCACAAGCTGCACACAATTCGCAGGCTGCGTACACATCTGTTCTTTCAGGATTCCCTTGTGATAGCAACAATCCATTGCATCATTTTCATAATAGTGCTTTCGTAAAAACAGCACTTGAGCGCTTGCAACAAGCGGCATTGCATGGTGAAATTGCCTGTATTCCGCATGCGCATGCGAACTCATATGATGCTGCACTATCATTTTTCTCGCATCTTGGACTGGTGTTTCGCTGTGATGATCAAGGTTGGTTGTTTCCGTATAGCAATACTGCAAAAACAGTACGTGAACTGCTTATTGAGACAGCACAGCGCTTGGGCATCGTTATGCACGCGTCAACGGAAGTGAGTGAGCTTGTGGCGTCGAGCTCTGTACTATCAGACGCTACATCATTTACTATTACCACGTCAGAGGGAAAAAAGTATCCCGCTGATGCCGTTATTGCAGCGTGGGGAGGAAAGCACAGCCACACATCGCTTGCTCTGCTTGGTCACAGCGTTAAAACAGTGCCCTGCGTTCCTGTTCTTGGCTCGCTTATCTGCACGTATCCCAATCTTAAAAAGCTTGACACCATACGTTTACGCGCACAGGTGCACATTGTGCGCACACAGAACAATACCTCGCGCATTATAGCTTCTGAACAGGGAGAAGTACTGTTTCGTTCCTATGGCGTATCGGGTATCGCGGTGTTTAACGTGTCGAGGTTTGTGCATGCGGGCGACGTTGTAAGTATTAATGCGCTGAACATGCCAATCTCTGAGGCAACAGAATTTCTTAAACATAAGCTTGAACAGGTAAAAATCCTTAACACAAAAGCCTGTTGGAACGATGTGTTGTATGGCATGTTTCCTGCTGCTTTTGTGGATGTGCTCTGTGCTCAGGAAATTTCCAACAATGCGTCACCTGCGTGTGTGGCGCGTGCCTTGTGTGATATGCGGCTGCCTATCGAAAGTGTTAAAGCAGATCAGTGCCTTGTTATGCGCGGTGGAATTGCCATAAACGAGGTCGATGCGCAAACGTTGCGCGTGTCGAACAGCTCTGCTTTGTATGCGGTGGGCGAAGCACTTGATGTTGATGCAAGTTGTGGTGGTTTTAATTTACATTGGGCTTGGTCAAGTGGTATATTAGCAGGTGCTTGCGCAGTAAATACGTGGCGCGATGCTTCGTAAGGAACAAACATATGATAGAACTTGTTCAACTTCGTTTAACACCTGCTCAATGTGGGTATGTTCCACATCAGAATACATCGTGCTGCGATGCATCCACAACAGCTTGCAGCAGTGCATCCAAGGAACAGCGCTGCGATGCGTCTAAAACTTCTTACGACTGTTCGCGTGGATTATCGCAAAGCCATACTCACGAGAGATCAGGCTCTGTAGGATATTCTACAGCCTCAACGGGGAGTGTGTCTCCTTTTAAGCCTGTTGAGTTTCCTAAGCTTACAAGCGCTGTTGCGCGTGCATTAAACATTTCTGAATCGTTGCTGAATCATGTTCGTATAACACGATGCAGCATTGATGCGCGTAAGAAATCAACACCTCAATTTGTGTTTTCGTGCGTGCTTGCACTTCCTGCCGATATTGAAGAAAAATTGCTTTCTCAAAAGCGGTTTCATCACAATGTTACGGTGCGTGAGTATAATCCTGTTCTGCCGCTGTGCATTCATGAGCGTTATTCGATGCATGCAGGCTTGCTTTATGCCACATCTGAACAGTACAAACAGTCAGCACATCAACACACCTACCACGCTGACCAGAATGAACAGCTACTAACTCATCACGAACAGCCGCCAACCCAGCACGAACAACTTTCAAACCAGCTTGAACAGCCGCCAACCCAGCTTGAACAGCCTTCCAACCAGCATTCTGATAAACATATTCGGATCGCCGACCGCAAACGCATTGTGGTGGTAGGCCTTGGACCTGCTGGTTTGTTTGCTGCACTCTACCTTGCGCAGGCAGGCTTGCAGCCTTTGGTGCTTGAGCGCGGTGCTGGTATCGACGAGCGCGTGCGTATTGTACAAGCGTTTCGCAACGGCGCTGTTTTAAATGAGCTTACTAATATTCAGTTTGGTGCTGGTGGTGCTGGTACGTTCTCCGATGGAAAGCTATCTACAGGCACGAAAAGCCCGTTCATCAAGCATGTATTGCGATGGCTTGTGAACGCTGGTGCACCCGAGGAAATTTTGTGGCGCGCAAAGCCGCATATTGGCACCGATTTGTTGGTGCACGTAGTCAAAAACCTTACGCGCATGCTTGAAAATTGGGGAGCTGACGTGCGTTTTAATACGCAGCTTGTAGAGTGGAGTTTAAGCGATAACCGCATCGATACTGCTACGTTTATGGACGTTCACACCAAGCAGCTTACGACATGCAAAACTGAAGCATGTATTTTTGCGCCGGGCAATTCGGCACGTGATACCTTTGAAATGGCGTTTCGTTCGGGCATCTCGATGCAAGCAAAGCCGCTTGCAGTGGGTGTGCGCATCGAGCATCCTCAGCAGCTTATCAATAATGCCCAGTTTACGACCGCACATTCACATGATTTTGGTGCAGCTGATTATAAATTGGCGTGTGCGTGTTCGCAGGGTCGCAACGTGTATACCTTTTGTATGTGTCCTGGTGGAGAAGTGGTATGTGCGTCAAGCGAAGCGAATCATCTGGCGGTGAACGGCATGAGTGAATTTGCACGTGATACTCCATTTGCAAATAGCGCATTGCTGGTGAATGTTCGTCCACGTGATTTTGCTGATGGTCTAGCCAATTCTGATGAGTGTGTTCATCCACTTGCAGGTGTGGCGTTTCAGCGCGCCCTTGAGAAAAAAGCCTTTGATTGTGCACTTCAAGCGGGCGGCACGCCGTATCAAGCGCCTGCGCAAACCGTGGGCGATTTTCTTGATAATTGCGTCAAGCACACGCATTTAACCACGTCATACGCACGCGGTGTGGTGGCGTGCAATATGCGAGACGTGCTCCCCACTTTTGTGAGTGACGCGTTGGAGGAAGGTCTGACGCGCCTTGCACAGCGGTTTTCACCTTTTGCGGATCGTGATGCTGTGCTCATTGCGCCAGAAACGCGGTCATCGAGCCCTATTCATATTGACCGTAGTACTTTTTATCAGGCATATTATAAGCATTCGAGCGTTTCAACAGGTATTTATCCTTGTGGGGAAGGCGCGGGTTATGCAGGTGGCATTATGAGCGCTGCAGTGGACGGCTTGCGCGTAGCTCAGCAGCTTGCTGATACGTATTACCACATCGCGCCTGCAATCGATCCTCAGACATCATCTGTTACACCTGCAATCAATCCTCAAGCGTCATTCGCTGCGCCTGCAGTTAATACTCCAGCATCACCAGATGCGCCGCATTCCACGGCACATCACGAAAGCGATGCACTTCAACACTGTTCCACCTGGGTACAGGGCATAGATGTCCTGCGTGCAGGTAAGCCAGCTATTTTCCCTACCGATACCGTTTGTGGCCTGGGCGTTTCTGTATTGCACGCCTCTTCACCTTCTATTTTATATACGTTAAAACACCGTCCTGCTACTAAACCTATCGCGTGGCTGGTGGGTTCATATACCGATGTATATCGTTACGGAACATGTTTACCTCCGTGGATTGACGCCGTTATTAAGACGTTTTGGCCTGGGGCGCTTACGCTTATCGTGAAAGCATCTCCGCAGGTGCCGCGTGCGTACGTGTCGCCACAGGGAAGCATAGCGCTTCGTATGCCTGCTTCATTTGACGTGCTTGATCTTATCCATGAACTGGGAAGTCCGTTGTGCACAACCTCGGCAAATATGTCGAGTGAACATGATGTTGCCAGCTTGGCTGACATCGATGAGCATTTACGACATAATGTGTCTGCTATAATGGGGACATCTGCACTGCACGGATCAGGGCTTGCATCAAGTGTCATTGATTGTACACAGTCGCAGTTACGTTGTTTGCGTGAAGGCAGTATTTCGCTGGCAGATATTCAGCGGATTATCGATGCCGAGCAGTGATGTGCACCCGGTAACGTTACGTGAAGTGAACGGTGAGAATGCAATTTTATGTAGCGCGAACAGCGATGATGCAATTTCGCGTAGCGTGAACGGTGAGATTGTAATTACACGGAGAACTACCTGCGCCAATGCAACACTACGTTGCATCCAGCTGCGCCAGTGTAACGCCACGTTGCATTACCGGCGACAATGCAACATTACTTGGCACCAGATGACACAATGCAACACCACCTGCCACCAGGTATTACACTACAACAAGGAGTGCGCATGAAATCGTTATCGTTTACTATTCCATCTGCGCGGTTACCTTATCAGCTGCATTGTTTGTTGTGGGTGCCTGATGATCAGGATATTCCACTGACTCTTGCGCGTGTTCCACAGTCGTATGATGAAGAACACGAGGACGCTACCAGCGTAAACACGTCAGCGCCTGCAAGCGCCAATTATGTTCCCGCATCCAAATCCGCCATGCCCGCTCAATCCGCCGTGCCCGTACCACCTGCACTCCCTCGCGTTCGTGGCACGATACAGCTCATGCACGGCATGTGCGAGCACCTTGGACGATATTCCCATGTAGCGCGCCAATTAACCGCGCAGGGCTATGTTGTTTTTGGCATGGATATGCCTGGTCATGGTAAAAGCGTTCCCGATAATACGGAGCTTGGACATATTCCGCTTAAAGAAGATGTTGATGGTCTTCTGGCCGATGAACATACACTCTTTACGCTTGTGAACAGCTGTTATGCATCGTCTACGCCGCATTTTTTGCTGGGGCATTCGCTAGGTAGTTTTCTGGCACGAGCATTTCTCGCGCGCTTTAAGCCTGATGTGAGTGCCGTTGCCCTTACAGGAGCAGGCCAAGTAAGTCCTGTTCTGCGCATTGTAGGAAGTGCACTTACACGTTTGCTGATAGCGCTGCACAACGAACACTATTGTTCGCGTTTCATAGATGCACTCGGAGCAGGAGCTTATGCGAAAGCGTTTCAACCCGCGCGCACGCCTTTCGACTGGTTATCGCGAAATCCGCAGGTTGTCGATGCCTATCTGCACGATCCGTTATGTGGAGCGCCTTTTAGCGTTTCATCCTATTTGGTAACAAGTCATGTGTTGCGCGCGATTGCTACTGAAACGCCGCGTATTTTTTCTAAACAGCACGATTGTCAGGCATTACAGACGTCACAAGCCGCAGAATCACCACAGACCGCAGAATCACCACAGACCGCTGGATCGACACACGCTTTTAGCACGTCACAAACCCCACATCCACACATTCGGCGTGAAGAAACCTGTACTATTACGTCATTTACGTGCGCGTCCGCACCCTCATCTGATACCTTTGCTCACGTTGCAATTTTGTTTTGCTCAGGTATCGACGATGTGGTTGGTAATCGTGGAAAAGGGGTTATGCAAGCTGCGAAGTCGCTGGTCAAAGCAGGATTTTCACGCGTGACGGTTCGCTTATACGATAACGCGCGCCATGAAGTGCTCAACGAAGATTGCGCGCCCGACGTTGTTAGCGCCATCGTTGCATGGTTTGACGACGCTGCACTCCACGTTCCCGCAGGTCAACCGCCTGCGCAACCAAGCAGCACGCACGAAACAATTGCGGCCCCACCATCCGTTCCCCCACGTCAGAAGGCATAACATGGACAAGTACATCATCGCGTTAGACGAAGGCACCACATCGGCACGCGCGTGCCTGGTGAACGCGCAAGGGCACATATGCGGCTTCGAGCGTAAAGCTATTCGCCAAATTTATCCGCAACCAGGTTGGGTTGAACAGGACGCGTATGAAGTATGGAATGCGCAGATAACAGCACTGAATGCTTTGTGTGCACGATTTCAGTTATCCGTGAAACAAATTGCAGGTATTGCGCTTACTAATCAGCGAGAAACAACAGTCGTGTGGGATAAGCGCACGGGGAAGCCCTTATGCAACGCCATCGTATGGCAATGTAGACGTTCATCAGCTATTATTGACGCGGTGTGTGGCGATCCTCTTGTAGCGCACAACGTGCAAATGTGCACAGGGCTTATTCCCGATGCATATTTTTCAGCAGGAAAAATTCGCTGGATTCTCGATTCAATACCTCAGGCACGTACCCTTGCTGAACAGGGTCATTTGGCGTTTGGCACTATCGATTCGTGGATTTTATGGAACCTTACAAAAGGAGCGTGTCACGTTACCGACCCTACGAATGCGTGCCGCACCATGCTTTATAACATAACCGAACAGTGTTGGGATAGCGCCATGCTGCAACTGTTCGACATTCCTCATTCCTTGCTGCCTGATGTTGTACCGTCATCAGGAGAAATTTGTACTATTACCTGCGATTGCGCTGCTTTAGGTGCGCGCGTATGCGCCTGTGTAGGCGATCAACAAGCAGCTCTTTTTGGGCAGTGTTGCTTTGAAAAACAGCAGGCGAAAACTACTTACGGCACGGGATGTTTTCTTCTTATGCATACGGGAAACAAGCCGTATTTCTCCAGTTCAGGCTTGCTTACAACCCTTGCAGCGCTGCCTGCTGGCACACGTGAGGCGCAGTATGTACTGGAAGGCAGTGCGTTTATGGGTGGCGCGCTTATTACGTGGCTTCATGATGCGCTTGGCATTGTGAAGGATGCGCGAGATGCCAATGCTATTGCGCGTGCGTGCCCAAGCACCGAGGGTGTTGTCGTTGTACCTGCGTTTACTGGTTTGGGAGCGCCGTATTGGGATGCCCAAGCGCGTGGCGCGATTGTAGGTATCACGCGGGGAACGCGTGCGGCTCATATTGTACGCGCCACACTTGATTCTATTGCATATCAAGTGTACGACCTGATAGATGCTATGCAAATCGATTGCGGTATGAGCATTAAAGGTATGAACGTTGATGGCGGCGTGTGTGCAAGCGATGTGTTGATGCAGTTTCAAAGCGATGTACTAGGAAAACCGTTGCGCCGTTCCCATAATTTGGAAAGTAGCGTATTGGGGGCAGCGTATTTAGCAGGCCTTTCAACAGGATTTTTCGACTCGCTTGACACGTTGCGCTCGTTTCATGAAACTGATACGTTTTTTATGCCGAATGCGTCGCGCGAATATGCGCAGGGGCTCATCGCGCAGTGGCATCATGCTGTTGCCTGCGTGCGCCACCACCATTAACATACGTGTGGTACTATGACGACAGCTTTACACGGTATGTATGTTACTAAACGTTCCATAATTTCATAACGAAAGGGATATTATGCTTATTTCGCTTGCAAGTGATCATGCAGGGTTTGATATGAAACAGCAGATCAAAGAATATTTAACACAGCAAGGACATACGGTTATCGATCGCGGACCGTCAAGTGATGCGCGCGTTGATTATCCCGATTTTGCACAGGTGGTTGCGCACGATGTGGCGCATAATCAGGCGCAACGTGGAATACTCGTGTGTGGAACTGGTATTGGTATGGCCATATGCGCCAATAAGGTGCCTGGCATTCGCGCCGCCAATGTTATCAATCCGCAATTTGCGGTGTTGTGCCGCGAACACAACGACGCTAATATCATTACACTTTCAGGGCGTTTTGTAGATGTCGATACCAACCGCCAGATTGTTGATGCGTTTTTGAACACCGAATTTGCTGGTGGGCGTCATAGTGCTCGTGTGGAAAAAATGATGGCACTCGATGCACATGCGGACGCTTCTCCTGCTCACGACACGCAGCAAGGACAGTAGCCCGCTTCGCCCTGTTTGCTGCCGTACGCAGTGAAATTTATACCAGTAACAGAAAAAATACTCCTCTCACGCGCTTTTCGGTTCGTACTTTCTTAAAGTAGAACTACACAAAGGCAAGCACGTACCCTGCGCCCGTGCGCATAAGACGCTGTTTGTATGCGAGGTTAGGAGACCACATGACTTTGAACTATGTTGCAGCTGAAGACCCAGAAGTAGCGGCTGCACTAAAGGCAGAACTTAATCGTCAGCGCGGAACAATCGAGCTGATTGCTTCTGAAAACATTGTTTCACCAGCTGTAATGCAAGCAATGGGCTCAGTGTTAACCAATAAGTATGCAGAGGGGTATCCTGGCAAGCGCTATTATGGCGGATGTGAAAAAGTAGACATCGTTGAAACGCTCGCAATTGAACGCGCTTGTCAACTATTTGGTTGCAAGTTTGCAAACGTGCAACCTCACTCGGGTGCGCAGGCTAATTATGCAGCGTATATGGCGGTTGTAAAGCCGGGCGATACCGTTTTGGGTATGAGTCTTGATAACGGTGGTCATCTCACACACGGATCAAAAGCTAATTTCTCAGGCAAATTATATAATGTAATTCCGTACGGCTTAAACGAAGAAGAACGTATCGACTACGATGAAATTGAGCGTTTGACCACCGAGCACAATCCTAAACTTATCGTGGCAGGCGCGTCGGCATATCCGCGTATTATCGATTTTGAACGTCTTGGCGAAATTGCGCATGCTCATGGTGCGTATTTGATGGTAGATATGGCTCATATTGCTGGTCTTGTGGCAGTTGGTTTGCATCCAAGCCCTGTTCCTTATGCCGATATTGTTACTACGACAACGCATAAAACGCTGCGTGGGCCTCGTGGCGGCATGATTCTCACAAACAGCGAAGAACTGGCGAAAAAGATTAACTCAGCAGTGTTCCCCGGAACGCAAGGCGGCCCTTTGATGCACGTCATTGCAGCAAAAGCCGTTGCGCTGGGCGAATGCTTGCAACCCAGCTTCAAAGAGTACGGCCAGCGTATTATCGCGAACTGCGCTGCTATGGGTCGTGCTATGAGCGAGGGCGGCTTGCGCTTAGTAACAGGTGGTACCGACAACCATTTGTGTCTTGTTGACGTTACACCTGCTCATGTAACTGGTAAAGATGCTGAAAAGCTGCTTGAGTCGGTTGGCTTAACCGTCAACAAGAACACAATTCCTCACGAACAGCTGTCTCCCTTTGTGACCAGCGGTATTCGTGTTGGAACGGCAGCTGGCACCACGCGCGGCTTTAACGAGGATGAGTTCTACACCATCGGTTCGTGCATCGCAAAAACCTTATTTGCTGCCAATGATCAGGCAGAACTCGATCGCGTTCGCCAGCAAACGCAGGCTCTTATTCAAGCTCATCCGCTGTATCCCGAGTTTGATTATTAAGCGTTTCGGTGCGTATGTGCGCGATGAAATGCGCTTAAATACGCTATACTACATATGGCCATATACGGTCGGCATCATACGTGATGCTGGCCGTTGTTATGTAGAAGCAGAAAACCAAAGACAAACTGGTAAAACGATTGCAAATGTGCGTACAATAATGCATACATGCACACAGCTTTCACCCCTTTTAGGCTTGTGCAGTGCGTATGGTACCCATCGTGCTTATCACTCAGTACAACATCGGTGGTTTACTCTATAAGCTGGTAATATAAGCTTACATGCAAATGAGAAAGGATTGCTATGACACAGAAGCACACGTTTGGAGAGCGAGTAGTAGTTGTTGAGCATCCTATGGTGCAACATAAATTATCGCTGCTGCGTGATAAAACAACACCCTCGAAGCAATTTCGCGAATTAGTTCGTGAGCTTGCACTCTTTGAAGGGTATGAAGCAACGCGCGATCTGCCGCTTACTGATTGCAAGGTTGAAACACCGCTTTGCACCGCGCATTGTAAAACACTACAAGGTAAAAAGCTTGCTATTGTGCCTATTTTGCGTGCCGGGCTTGGTATGGTTGAGGGTATGCTTGAGCTTATGCCTGCTGCTAAAGTAGGACATTTGGGAATGTATCGCGACGAAACAACACACGAACCACACGAGTATTATGCAAAAATGCCTGAAGATATTGCATCGCGTGATGTGTTGGTGGTTGATCCTATGCTTGCAACGGGCGGATCTGCTACGGCAGCGCTTAGCTATCTGCGCAAACAGGGAGTAAAAAACATCAAGCTGGCTGTTATTGTGGCAGCACCTGAAGGCATTCAAGCAGTTCTTGAACACGACCCCGCGGTTACTATTTTTACCTGTGCTATTGACGATGGCATGAACAGTGATTGTTACATTATGCCTGGTCTTGGTGATGCTGGTGACAGAATTTTTGGTACGAAATAAGCCTGTCAGCACATTGTGCAGCACATTGTATAGAACGTTGTGTAGCAGCTCTTTATAAACCGTGTTATCCGTTTGCTGTCCTCGATAATTGCTTTTAAATTGTCGATGCAAATGTGGGTTGATACAGGTATAATAAGCGCTGTGTGTGAAATGTTGTGAGTGTTTTACGGAGGGGTGCATGATACTTGCTTTATGCGCTGGGTTCCTATCAGGCGTGTTAGGATTTGTCCCCCTGTATGGTGCCAACGAATATGCACGTCGTTCCTCGATAACGAATTCAAGCACGTATTTAGCGTTGTTTTTCGCTGCTTTTGTATTGTCATTTGCAATTTTAGCTGGCAGTGCTTCGTTGTGCTTGATCTTCGCGCGGCGCAGCGTTGTACTACCATTTGTACTTGCAGAATTTTTCGCACTTGTTGTTATTGCGATACTTTATAGTGTACGTAAGCTTTTAAGGCGCTAGCTTTACACAGGTAGTGTAAAGCCATACAGAAAGGAATGTTGTGAACCCTCTCGACATCGTTAAAGGTTACGTTCCCGAGTTGAAAGAATCATTTGATTCAGCGTTCGTGGCATCATTTGGTTCTGCGGGAATTACACAATACATTTTTTGGATGTTCATTACGTTTGCGCTTACGCTGATTGTTGTGTTGGTTGTTGGTCGCAAATTGCAGATGGTTCCTCATAACAAGTTCATCAATATGGTTGAATACGGCTACCAATTCATTCGCCGTGATGTTAGTGAAGAAACTATCGGGCATGGTTATAAGCGTCATGTTCCTTTCCTTGCAACACTCTTTTTCTTCATTCTTATTTCTAACGTTGTTGGTCTTATTCCTGGTTGCAAAACGCCTACGGGTTCTATTAGTGTCACGTGGGCACTTGGTATTATTTCGTTTATCTATTTCAACTACTGGGGTATTAAAGCTCACGGTGGCTGGGGTTATATTAAATCAATTGCTCCCAGCGGACTTCCTATTTTTATGGTACCTATCATTTGGTTTTTCGAATTCGTGTCGATGGTTTTGCGTGCATTAACGCTTTCTGTTCGACTGTACGGTAATATGTTTGCTGGTCACATGGCACTTGGCATGTTTTCAGTATTTATTTTCTCATTCATTCAATCAGTTATTGAAGGTGCATTTCCCGCAGTAGGCGGCATTTCTATTGTTTGGATGTTGTTCCTTATTGCTCTGTATGCACTTGAAACACTGGTTGCATTTTTGCAAGCTTATGTGTTTACGATTTTGTCAGCTGTGTATATTCAGTTGGCGGTTTCTGAGCACTAGGCACACCGAGCATTCGTGCTCACACGTCGATTGGCGGCACGATACGCCGCTTGCAATATTGCAGCATTGTAGTATTGCAGTGTTTTGATCGGTATCATCGGCACTATTCCACAGCCGTTGACGATAAAGTAAACGCGGTGTCTTTGAGGAACTCAAAGACGGCAAAAGGAGGACATTGTGGAAACTATCTTTGTCATGAGCGCTTTGAAGCTTGTCGGTTACGGCTTGTCTGTTATCGGCCCTGGAATTGGTATTGGCATTGCCTGCTATGGTATGTGCGTTGGTACAGCTCGTCAGCCTGAAATGGCAGGACGTCTGTTTACCGCCTTCATCCTGGGAGCTGCTTTGGTAGAAGCACTGGCACTTCTTGGTTTCGTTCTTGCATTCATTTTGTAATCGACTTTTGACAGCTATCAAAAGCAAAAGGAGGTTACTCAGTGAAGAAAGCATATAAAAGAGCATGGTTGCCCTTAGCTACGTGCGCTCTTGCAGGTAGTGCGCTCTTTGCTTCTCCTACGCTTGCCTATGCCGAATCGAAACAGGGAATAGCGGTTATTCTTCCCGATATGGTTGAATTTATCCCGATGGCAGTTGCTTTTATTATTCTGCTTATCATTTTAGGTAAATTTGGATGGCCGCTGTTTGAAGAGATGCTTACCAAGCGTGAGCAGTCTATTCGTGACGCGCTTGAGCAATCAGAAAACGCGCGCATGGATTCTGAACGCCTGCTTGAAGAGTACAAAAAAGAACTCGACGAAGCAAAACAAACTGCTGCAAAAATTGTAGCTGATGCAAAGCAAACGGGAGAAGCTACGAAAGCTGCACTTACTGAACAGGCGCAACGCGAAGCGGAAGCTCTTATCGAAAAAGCACGCAGCGCTATTGAAACCGAAAAGAAAGCTGCTATTACGCAGTTGCAAGCTTCGGTTGTCGATTTGTCGCTCTCGGTGTCATCACGTTTAATTGAGCATGATTTGTCCGATGAGGAGCATCGCGCTCTCATTGAACGTTATGTACGTGAGGCGGGTAGCTTCAATGACAAATAATCGACTTGTTCAAAAAAAGCAAATTGCTGTTTATGCACGTACTCTTTTCGATGCAGCGTATGCTGAGCAAAAGCTTGAAAGCGTGCTGAATGTGCGCGTTCGTTTGCAGGAACTGTGCCGTGCATTGCGCTCCGATTCTCAAATTGCACAAACGATACAAGATTCTGCGCTAAGCGACGCACAAAAAATGCAGCTTGTGGCATCTATTTTCGATTCCACACCTGCCGATACGCTTCTTAAAGATGTGTTGGGTGTTATGGCGCAGCGCGGCGAACTTGCGCTGTGTCCTGCGGTACAGCAAGCTTTCGAACAGCTTATTGTTTCAGAGTTGAAGCTTTGTGTTGTGTCCGTTACCAGTGCAGTAGCGCTTGACGATCACCTGCGCGAGCTTATTACGAACAAAGTCGAAGCCGATCTTTGCATGCGTGTTGTGTTAGACGAGCGAGTCGATCGCTCACTTCTTGGTGGAATTATTTTAAGTGCTCAAGGTAAATGTATTGATGCGAGTGTGAAATCGCGTCTTGAAATTTATCGTGACCAGCTTAAACGAGCATAAGGTGGAGGTGAATGCTAGTGACTGAAATTACCGCAAGTTCAATCGATCAGGCCTTACGCAAGCAGCTTGAAAACTTAGAAGTAGGCGTTGATTCGCGCGAAGTTGGTACTGTTATTCAAGTTGGCGACGGTATTGCGCGTGTTGATGGCTTAAAAGGCGCTATGGCAGGCGAGCTGTTGGAATTTGTTGGATCGAATGGCAAAAAAGTGTACGGTCTTGCTCAAAATCTTGAGGAAGATGAAGTTGGCGCTGTTTTGCTGGGAGATGTCACCGCAATCAAAGAAAACGACGAGGTTCATACGACGGGCAAAATCATGGAAGTTCCTTCGGGAAAAGGCATGCTTGGCCGCGTTGTGAATCCGCTTGGTATGCCTATCGATGGCAAAGGTGCCATCGAAGCTGAAGGCTATCGTCCGGTTGAATTCAAAGCTCCAGGCGTAATTAGCCGTAAGCCTGTTCACGAGCCAATGCAAACAGGTATCTTGCCGATTGACGCGATGGTGCCTATTGGACGTGGTCAGCGCGAGCTTATTATTGGCGACCGTCAAACAGGTAAAACCGCTATTGCCATTGACGCCATCATCAACCAAAAAGGCCAGAACATGATCTGCATTTATGTTGCAGTTGGTCAAAAGGCATCAACGGTTGCGGGCGTCGCAGAAACGCTTGATCGTTTTGGCGCTATGGATTACACCATTATCGTGTCAGCAACCGCAGCCGATTCTGCACCGTTGCAGTATATCGCTCCTATGGCTGGCGCTGCTATTGGTGAATACTTTGTGTATAACGGTGAAGATGGCAAACCTGCAGGTCCTAAAAATCCTGGTCGTCACGTTCTTATTATCTACGATGATCTGTCGAAGCAAGCTGTTGCGTATCGTCAAATGTCGCTTACACTGCGCCGTCCACCTGGACGCGAAGCGTATCCTGGCGATATTTTCTACCTGCATTCACGCTTGCTCGAGCGCGCTGTTAAGATGTCAGAAGAATACGGTCTTGGTTCAATGACAGCTTTGCCGATTATCGAAACGCAAGCTGGTGACGTATCAGCCTATATTCCTACGAACGTCATTTCAATTACCGACGGGCAAATCTATCTGTCAACTGACCAATTTTTCCAAGGTCAGCGCCCTGCTGTAAACGTAGGTTTGTCGGTATCGCGCGTTGGTGGTTCTGCTCAAACAAAGGCAATGAAGTCGGTAGCTGGTACGTTGCGCCTCGACTTAGCAGCGTATCGTGAACTGCAAGCGTTTACGCAATTTGGTAGCGACCTCGATAAAGCAACGCAAGATCAGTTGAATCGTGGTGCACACATGACCGAGCTCTTGAAGCAAGGTCGCTATGTGCCGCTGTCATTCATGGATCAAAGTATTGCTATTTATGCTGGTGCGCAAGGCTATCTTGACGATATTCCTGTGTCAGATACGGTTCGTTTCCGTACTGAACTGCTGGAGTATTTGCATGCGAATGCTCAAAACTTGATTGATACCGTGCAGCAGGAAAAGAAATTTAGCGATGAAACAAAAACGGCACTTGACGCGGCAATTGGGAGCTTTAAAACCCAGTTCGCGCCCAGTGAGTAAGGCGGCGCGCGTATGCCTAATCTTCACGACATAGAACGACGCATTGGTTCCGTTACGTCAACCAAGCAAATTACGCGTACCATGGAAATGGTAGCAGCTGCAAAGATCAGGCGCGCTACGTCACGTATGGAGCAGTCAATTCCTTGGGCAAGCGCTTTGAGTGAGGCACTTCAACGTACTGCTCAAAGTGCACCCGAGGCACTTGAAGCCTTAAGCTCGCGTCATGATGAAGTTAAACGCGTTGCGTTGGTTATTATGACGTCTGACAGAGGCTTAGCAGGTGGCTTTAACAGCACCATTTTGCGCTATGCAGAAGGTATTATTCGCGACAATAAACGCAACGGTATTGAAACCGATGTCATTTCGTGTGGCAAAAAAGGGCATGGTTACTTGCAGTATCGTGGTATTGAAACCGTGCTTGCGTTTCAGAATTTATCGGCCGATCCAACTTTTGATGAGGCTTGTGAAATTGCACATTATGTGTACGACGCGTATATGAACGGTTCTATCGATAAAGCACTGTTGCTGTTTAACCACGCGAAAAATAGCGCCGAGCAACGTTTAGTGAAAGAAACCTTGCTGCCTATTCCCGAGGAGCGTTTATCGGTTTTGCTGGGGCTTAATCATCACGGCTCACACGATAGTGTTCCCGATGAATTCGCAGATAAGCATCATGTTGATGTTGAGTTTGAGCCCGATGCAGAAACTACGATGCGCTATTTGTTGCGTGAATTTTTAAGCACGGAAGTGTATTTTGCGCTGGTCGACTCGGCTGCTGCCGAGCAAGGCGCGCGTCGTAGCGCTATGAAATCAGCTACCGATAATGCAAATGACATGGTTGAAACGCTTACGCGCTTATTCAATCGTGAACGTCAAGGTGCTATTACTACTGAAATTAATGAAATTGTTGGCGGCGCCGCAGCTTTGGAGGATTAAATGAGTCAAAATCTATTTACACGAGAGGAGCTAAAGGCAACCCTGGGTGCAAAGGGACGTATTGTGCGTATTGTTGGTCCTGTTGTTGACGTTGAGTTTCCACCTGAGCAAATTCCTGCAATTTATAATGCTCTTACTGTGGATGCAGAGACGCAAGCAGGCAGCTTGCACGTTGTGCTTGAAGTAGAAACACACCTTCCAGGTAACCTTGTTCGCTCTGTAGCCATGTCATCAACTGATGGCTTGGTACGCGGTCTTGAAGTTCAAGACACAGGTCATCCGATTATGATGCCTGTTGGCCCTCAAACTTTGGGGCGCATTTGGAATGTAATGGGTGAGCCTGTTGATGAAAAGCCTGTTCCTGATGACATTGAGGGTTACATGCCTATTCATCGTAGCGCTCCTTCATACGAGGAACTTTCTACGACAACTGAAATTTTTGAAACAGGTATTAAGGCCATCGACCTTATTGAGCCGTTTGTACGCGGCGGTAAAACCGGTTTGTTTGGTGGCGCTGGCGTTGGAAAAACCGTTATCATTCAGGAACTTATTAACAACCTGGCGCAAGAGCACGGCGGCACCTCGGTATTTACGGGTGTAGGCGAGCGTACGCGTGAAGGTACCGACCTGTTCCTTGAGATGAGCGAATCAGGTGTTGTGAATAAAACATGTCTGGTATATGGCCAGATGAATGAGCCTCCTGGAGCACGTTTACGCGTTGGCTTGGCAGGTCTTACCGAAGCTGAGTACTTCCGCGATCAGGGCCAAGATGTGTTGTTGTTCATCGACAACATCTTCCGTTTCACGCAAGCTGGTTCAGAAGTGTCAGCCCTGTTAGGACGTATGCCATCTGCTGTAGGTTATCAGCCTACGCTTGCTACCGAAATGGGCGACTTGCAAGAGCGCATTACGTCAACGAAAACGGGTTCTATTACTTCAGTACAGGCTGTTTACGTGCCTGCTGACGACTTAACCGACCCTGCGCCTGCAACGACGTTTACGCACCTTGATGCGCGTACTGTTTTGTCGCGTTCTATTGCTGAACTGGGAATTTATCCTGCTGTTGACCCGCTGGAGTCGTCTTCGCGCGCTCTTGACCCACAAATTGTTGGTGCTGAGCACTATCGTGTTGCGGTTGGCATCCAAGAGTTGCTGCAAAACTACAAAGACTTGCAAGACATCATTGCCATTCTTGGTATGGACGAGCTTTCTGAAGAGCAGAAACTTACCGTTAACCGTGCGCGTAAAGCGCAGCAATTCTTTGGTCAGTGCTTCCATGTTGCCGAGCAGTTCACAGGATTACCTGGTCAGTATGTTAAGCTGGAAGATACGGTACGTTCTTTTGCCGCTATTCTCGATGGTAAATGCGACGACATCCCCGAGCAATGCTTCCGTATGAAAGGCTCAATTGAGGATGTTTATGCAGCTCACGAGAAGATGAAAAAGGAAGAAGCTCATGACTAAGTTCCATTGCGTGATTGCTACTCCTACAGAACAGCTTTACGCAGGTGACGTAAGTTATGTTGGCGTGCCTGGTGCTGATGGAGATTTTGGCGTTATGGCAGGTCATGCTGGTTCTGTTTCTTTGCTTGGAGCTGGTGCGCTTACCATTCGCACTGACGATGGCGCTGCGAATGAGATGCACTATATCGTCTCGGGCGGCATTGCGGAAGTTATTGGAACAACATTGCGTGTTTTGCCGCGTTATGCTGTGTTACGCGAGAAGGTTGATAAGGCCGATGCTGCGCAGCAACTTGAGCAATTGCGTGGTCAGTTTCAGGAAATGACCAGCGAATATCGCACGAACAACCCCATTCAAGTGCGCGCACTTGAGGAGAAAATTGCGTGGTTTGAGAAGCAAAGCGCATAGGTGCGCTGGGCTGCAGCGTTTGTTGCTGTACCGCGCTGGGCTGCAGCGTTTGCCCTTGCAACGTTGAGCTGGGGCGTGCAGTTGCGGCGCTTGGTGTTGCGGCGCGCAGCTTCGATATACCAGATGTATCACGTGAAAGGCTTTGGCTCCACGCCAAAGCCTTTTTCTGTTGGGTGTAGTTTCTTATGTGGTTGGGACGCAGCACTACTAATTTCAACATGTTTGGTTTGCTGATATGTCAAAAGTACCTGCTAACAGGCCTAATACCTGCGCCCATCACTAAGCGTGCACCTTGAAGCCACGTACCGTGACCTTATCGTTTTTGCGTGCTGCCACTAACACGCTTGCCTACTTGTTGTAGCTACCGCGCATGCGTTTCACGCATCCACGCTTTATGCTTCTTTAACGATAACGTACATCCCTTCGTATAAGGATGCTACATACCCTCAATGAACAGGCTTTTCTTCATAATTGGGCGGTTAAAGCTAAGAATGGGGTTTCCAGCAATGGCGTTGCGCGCTAAGGTCATGCAGTCCGAGAAGTCAAGCGCGCTGGAGGCAAACAAGCGTATGGCATACTCTACAATTTTGGGTTCACTGATGTTGATCTCGCTTAATACCGAAAGCAGCACAGTTCCAATCATCGAGCGCGGCACGCGGTACACATCGCGCAAGGTAATCGCGCAGCGTGCAAGGTATTCGGGATACGTTCTTGCATTTCCCGAGGCAATAATTGAGCGCGCTTTGCGCGAGTTCACTTTGTCGTCGTTTAACAGATAACGCAACAATACTGATTCATCAATAATCGTATGCATTATTTCTCCTTGTTAAAATGATAATTTTCACTAAGCAATGGTTTTTTAAGCACATGTGATGAGCTTGTTGTGTGTCCAGCATCATGGGATGTAGCAGCTGGTTTACGTTGACGAGCTGGCAGAGGACTCGTATTTTGTTTAGCTTGCGTGCCTGACAAGTTTTCTTTCTTTGAATTGCTTATAGTACCTGCATTCATGCTCGCATTGTTTTGTTTCGATGGGTTATGTTCGTTTCTATAGAGAGGCTCATCGTTGACAAGCCCTGCAAATAGCTCGTTGTCAAAGGGAAGTGCTCTGGTAGTATCATCGGATCCTTGAAATTCTTCACATTCATCATCGGAAAGATTGTACGTTCTATCACCCTCAATATTCGTATCGCCAATAAGCCCCTCACCAATCATCAGTTCAGGAGCAGAAACAAGTGCGCTAATCCATGCATCACGCTCTTTTGCACGCTTCATGGGTGAGGCATACGGACTTAAGATGCCAAAATCCTTTCCACTGCCCGTTTTAGTTGATGGCGTAATTTCAAAAGGGAAGCATTGTTTTGAGACGCATTCAGTAATGAAAATACGAATAGCATCAGAAGTTGTTAGCCCCATTGAACAAAACAATTCATCTGCCGCTTGTTTTAGTTCGCTTCTTACGCGTGTTTGTAATAAGGAATCCTTATGCATGAACAGCCTTTTCTATATGTTTTGTGCTACACTTTTTAAGTTCGATTTTTCTACGTATAGTTATCGCTCTCATAACATGAACGTTATGAGACTGAAAACTGTAATTCCATTGTATTACATTTCGTTTTGTCATGCTCTAAATATAAAGAAATTATGAAGAAAATTTCATGAATAAAAATTTGTTACTTTTTTTCATTGATAACCAAAAAATAAAACTTGATAAGGGATTATGTAATTATGAATACCTTGTAGTGAATAAAAATATTTCGACTTATTAACAATTTAGGCGTACAATAAGAGCCATCCTGAATATATAGAAATCGTGAATAAATTCGGGAGTGTCATATTGGAGGGGCTTGATATTAAACGAGCTTTATATGTTTAGCGAGTAGAGGAGGGATAAAATGGAGAGACATATGACAGTCTGCCCGTATTGCGGTGCAGGTTGTAAATTCGACCTCGTTGTTGACGACGCTGGCAAAGTTGTTGCAGCTGAGGGGCTTGATGGTATTACCAATCAAGGCGAATTGTGTCTGAAGGGGCTTCACGGCTTCGATTTTATCAATGACACCAAAATTCTTACTCCACGCATCTATCATCCTATGATTCGCCGCACCAAAGACTCTGATTTGGAGCGCGTAACCTGGGATGAAGCACTTGACTTTACAGCCAAAAAGCTTTTGGCCATTAAAGAAAAGTACGGTCCAGATGCAATTATGTTAACAGGATCGTCACGTGGTCCTGGTAACGAAGCTAACTATGTTATGCAGAAATTCACACGTGCATGCATAGGTACGAACAACATCGATAACTGCGCACGAACTTGACACGGACCTACGGTCATCGGTCTGATGGACACAGTAGGTTCTGGATGCATGAGTGTAAACATTCCTGGTATGGAAGATTCAGAATGCATCATGTTATTTGGGTATAACCCCAGCGCATCACACCCTATCGTTTCTCGTCGTGTTGTAAAGGCGAAAGAAAAGGGTGCAAAGATTATCGTATGCGACCCTCGTATTATTGAAACTGCTCGTATTGCAGATATGCATCTGCGTATCAAAAACGGCTGCAACGTGGCGTTTTTGAATGCATTTGCTAACTCAATTGTGTCACATGGTTTGCACGATAAAGCCTTTATTGATGCTCATACGAACGGCTTTGATGAGTGGTGGGAGACTATCAAGAAGTATACTCCCGAGTCAGTCGAGCACATTACCGGTGTTCCAGCTGCTGAAATTCATAAAGCTGCAGAAATTTATGCCACTGCTAAATCAGCTGTTCTTGGCTGGGGCATGGGCGTTGCACAACAAAAGCAAAATGTACAAACCGTTCATACACTTGCTGCGATTGCATGTATCGCGCATCAAATTGGTAAACCAAATTCTGGTCTTGCTCCTGTTCGTGGTCAGAACAACGTACAGGGCTCATGCGATATGGGTATGTTGCCAAACCTGTATCCTGGCTATCAAAATGTTACCAATCCTGCGATGCGTAAAAAGTTCTCGAAAGCATGGGGTGTTCCTGAGGAAAAACTTTCCGATCACGACGGATACAAGCTTACCGATGTGGGACATCTTGCTGAAGAGGGCAAAGTGCATGCGTTCTACAACTTTGGTGAAGATCCTCTCCAAACAGAACCCGATTCTATCGAGCTTGAAGAGCAACTTCGCAAACTCGATTTATTCATTTGCCAAGATATCTTTATGACGCAAACAACGCTCATTGCCGATGTTATCTTCCCTGGCACTTCATGGGGCGAGCACGATGGCGTATTCTCTGCGTCCGACCGTACGTTCCAGCGCTTTATGGCTGCTGTTCCGCCTAAGGGCGAATGCTGGCACGACTGGCAAGTATTTGCTGAGCTGTCAACACGTATGGGTTACCCGATGCACTATAACGACACGCGCGAAATTTGGAACGAAATTCGCGAAACGTGCCCCGATTTCTATGGTGCTACCTACGATAAAATGGCTGGCGTTGGTCATGCTCAATGGCCTATTAGAACAATTAACCATCCGGGCACGCCTGTTTTGTTCTTAGGCGGTCAGTTTAACCAGCCCGATGGCCGCGCTAAATTGATGGCGCACGATTGGGAGCATCCTACCGAGCTTCCTGACGAGGAATATCCTCTCATCTTATGTACTGTTCGCGAAGTTGGTCACTATTCCTGCCGTTCAATGACAGGTAACTGCCGCGCGTTGTCACTGCTTGCTGAAGAGCCAGGTGAAATTCATATGCATCCTGATGATGCTAAAGCACGCGGTATTGGTGATGGTGAATTAGTTTGGGCGCATTCACGTCGTGGTCGTTCGATGACACGTGCGGTTCACGATGAGCGTATCAACAAGGGTACGGTTTACATGACCTACCAGTGGTGGATTGGTAAGTGCAATAATCTTACTATTCACGCTGTTGATGAGCGTTCGCATACACCTGAAGATAAGTTTAGTGCCTGCCAGGTTGATGCTATTGAAGATCAAGTATGGGCTGAACAGAAGCTTGAAGAGATGTATGACGATTTGAAGAAGCGCTTGGCTGATGCAACAGCAGCTCAGGATATTGATCCTGCTGCTGAACCAGAGCCGGAGTTCCAATCGAAGGTTTGGGAGAAAGACCCAGAACCAAGCTATACAAACGCTTAGCGAACGTGCGCCGCTTACCAGCGCACATATAAGACGAGTGCTAGCTGTTGTTGAATTTGACTTTGCTTGCTGGTAGACAGAGGCCAGCAAGCAAAGTTGCAGGGGTGCAAAAGGTTCAACAAGTGTGCTAGCTGAGGGGAAAGTGAGATTGCTATGGACGCACAAGGTGTTGGTGCTCGGTGTGTTATGGCAGACCCAACCGCCTGTATTGGTTGCAAAACCTGCATGGCGGCATGTTTGGCTAAACATGATGTTACGGGCGATGTTGCACAAGCTCGCCTGAATGTTATTTCAACTGCGGTTGTCTCAGCTCCTGTTGCATGTAGACATTGTACGGGTGCGCCGTGCGCATCGGTTTGCCCTACTCATGCGCTCTACAAAGATGGCGACAGGGTTGCTGTTGAAACAAGTCGTTGTATTGGTTGTCGAGGATGTGTTATGGCGTGTCCCTTTGGGGCCGTCGACGTGGTTATGCAAACAACCACCGAAACTTTGGGGAATTTAGTACTTCGTTCAGTGCAGCGTCCTATTGTTGTGAAGTGCGATTTATGCGCCGATCGACCAGGCGGTCCTGCATGTGTTGAAGCGTGTCCTACCAAGGGTTTGTTCGTGGTTGACCAGCAGAAACTCGCCGATAAAGTGAGGGAAAAGCGCCGCGAAGCTGCCAGTACGTCTACGTTGGGAGTATGCGCAAGTGTCGAGTGTGTATCGGCATAGGGGTGTGCATAAGAAGGCGCGCGTGGCCACATGCAGCGCGCTTTCGCTTCTTTCATGTGGCAGCTTAATAGGTTAGGAGTGGGTGTGAATCGATTTATTGCCGTTGACCCCGACAAGTGCATTGGATGTGGTACTTGTCGCGCGGCTTGTAGTGAGGGTCACCTTGAATATGGCTTGCAAGGAGAACCGAGATTATCTGTTATCCAAACATCAGATATCTCAGCTGCTCTTGCATGTCATCATTGCGAAGGTGCTCCTTGTCTGCAAGTATGCCCGGTGAATGCCATCGATCATGATAATGGTTCAATCCATATCAATGAGCAAACATGCATTGGCTGCAAATTGTGCGGCATTGCATGTCCTTTCGGTTGTATTCATCCTTCGGGTACATCTATTGCCGGTGTAGCAGGTATTATGATGGCTACGCCTACATATTCTAAGTCGCTTGAACCACTGCTCCGCTGGGAAGTTGGAGTAGTAACCTGCGCTGTGAAGTGCGATTTGTGCTCGTATGATCCCGTAGGAGGCCCTCGTTGCGTTGGCGCTTGTCCTACGAATGCACTTACGTACGTAAATGGCGAGCTTATGCAGGAAACTGTTAAAGAGCGTCGCCTTGAAACAGCTTCTGAGCATGAGGTTCTTGTTGACGACCTCCACGCATATCGAGGGGAGGAATAAGAGTGTTAGCAACTAATCTATTCTTATTCTCCATCCTCCTGTCGTGTGTCGGAGCGATAATATCGCTCTTTTTTTTGAAAAAGCCCAATACTTCTAAAATTATTGGCTGCGTATTTGGAGCTTTTTCTGCGCTTGCAGGATGTGGCTCGGGTTTAGTGGCTATGATTTGCCCGTCCGAGTATGTGCGTGTACCAACACCGTTTTCATTTGCTGACTTCAGTTTGTTGCTTAATCCGCTTGCGGGCTTGCTCATGTTAGTTATTTCGCTGCTTGCGCTTGCAGCATGGATTTACGGTGTTAATTATTTTGACGAATACAAGAAAAACGGACTTGGTACTGTTGGTTTTTTTATGAACCTCTTTATTGCGTCTATGGGCTTTGTTATTTGCTCCGACAACGCATTTTGGTTTCTCGTATTCTTCGAATTGATGTCATTGACATCATACTTCTTGGTTGTTATCGAACAAAACGCTAACTCTATTAAAGGTGGCTTTTTGTATTTGATAATGGCTCATGTTGGTTTTTTCACCATCATGATTTCATTCTTTGTGATGTCGGGTATTACCGGCTCTTTCGAATTCCAATCGTTTAGAGAATACGGTTTCGATCCTATTATTGCATCGCTCGTATTCGTACTGTGCTTTATCGGCTTTGGTTGTAAAGCGGGTATGATTCCATTTCACTCATGGTTGCCGCAAGCTCACCCTGCTGCACCTTCCAATGTATCAGCACTCATGTCTGGCGGCATGATTAAAATTGGTGTATTTGGAATGGTAAAAGTTGGGCTTGATATTTTGCAGTCTTCGCAGTGTGAATTATGGTGGGGCATTTTAGTTTTGCTGTTTGGTGCTGTCTCTTCGGTTCTCGGCGTTGTGTACGCTCTAAACGAGCACGACATCAAAAAACTGTTAGCGTATCACTCAGTAGAAAACATCGGCATTATCTTACTGGGAGTGGGAACTGGCTTTATGGGTCTTGCCCTTAACAACAACGTTGTTGCAGTTCTCGGATTTATGGCAGGCTTTTATCACCTGCTTAATCATGCTATGTTTAAAGGCTTGCTGTTCTTGGGTGCAGGTTCTGTTTTGTATGCAACCGGTACGCGTAACATGGAAGTTATGGGTGGTCTTGGACGCGTTATGCCTGTTACCGCCATGTGCTTCCTTATCGGTTCGCTTGCAATTTCGGCAATCCCGCCTTTGAATGGTTTTGTGTCTGAGTGGTTTACGTACCAATCGATGATCACCATTGCCATGCAAAGTGATGGCGTCATCAAAGCGTTTGCAGCTTTTGGTGCTGTGTCGCTTGCTATTACTGGTGCGCTTGCTGTTACGTGTTTTGTAAAAGCGTATGGCGTTACGTTCCTATCGAAAGCACGTTCAGAAGTTTCTGCTAATGCGCGTGAAGTACCTGTTCCAATGCGTATAGGCATGATTATCATTGCTGCGATTTGTATCTTCTTAGGTCTTGGCGCAACCTTCGTTTCGCCAATCATGAATCATGCAGCAGAAGTAATGGTACAACGTGCGGGTTCTTCGCCTGCGTTTAATGTGTTGCTGGTTAACGACTCAACACTTGGATTGATGTCTACTATAGTGATGGCAATCCTGTTGGTTGTGTTTATTGGCTTAGGCATTTTCCTGCGTTCGCAAATGAGCAAAGCCAGCGTAACAGTTCGTCAAGATCCTTGGTGCTGCGGTTACTTGCCCGATGCGCATATGCCTGTCATTGCAACGAGCTTCGCAGCTCAAGTAGGTGAAATTCTTAAGCCTCTCTACAAAGTGAGAACGTTCTTCGCATCGTTTGCTCCCAGTTTTGTGCGTGCTTTTGACAAAACAGTTGATGGATGTAAAGTTGCTGAGCAACTGGGCGACAAATACATCGTTGATGCAGGTGCAAACTTAGTTGTGTGGCTTAGTAATAAAGTGAAAGCAATTGAAGGCGGCGACTTCCGTATTTATATCTTGTACGTGTTAGTTGCGCTTATCTTGCTGCTTGCTTTATCGGTTCTTATTTAGAAGGAGGTGCGAGATGTTTAACTTTGGTATTTTAGTACTAGTAGGTGTTGTCCAAGTTGTTGGACTGGTGCTCCTCGCACCGCTTTTTACGGGAACTTCTCGTTGGTTGCGCGCTAAGTTGCACACGAGAAAAGGTCCGTCTGTTTGGCAAGATTATTACGATATTTTCAAGCTTATGAATCGTCAAGATATCCATACCGCTGATTCAAGCTTTGTATCGCGCCTTATGCCTCCCTTATTTATGGGTAGTTGTTTAGTGGTTGCATTTGGCATGCCGATGATTTCCCGCATGAGCCCTGTTCCAGTGCTAGCTGACATCATAACGATTATCTATCTGATGGCACTTCCGCGCTTCTTTTTCGCGCTTGCAGCTGTTGATAGTTCGTCGGCATACAGTGGCATTGGTGGTATCCGCGAGCTTATCATTGGTGTTCTTGTTGAACCGTCGATGATGTTTGCGCTGTTTGTAGCTGCACTTGCAACGGGCACTACCAACGTTGGTGTTATGGGAACGGTTGTTGGTGCAGGTATGGCACAAACGCCTGTTGCTCTTATTGTTGCTGGTATTGCTTTTGCAGTTGCTTGCTATTTCGAGCTCGGTAAGCTTCCTTATGATGCTGCTGAAGCTGAGCAGGAAATTCAGGAAGGTCCTTTGCAAGAATATTCAGGCGCTTCACTTGCCATGATTAAAGTAGGCATGGGCATCAAGCAAATCGTTGTTATTTCTTGGTTTGTAGCAATCTTCCTTCCTTTTGGATCTGCTGCTGACACATCGTTGGTAAGCCTTGCTATTGGTGTAGTGGTGTTTATAGCAAAAGTTGCCGTTATTGGCTTTGTGGCATCAGTGATTGAAAACATTGTTGCACGTGTTCGTTGGATTTATATTAGTCGACAAACATGGGTTGTGGTTGGCATTGCGCTTATCGCAGTCGTGTTTAGTATTCTGGGATTATAGGGAGGAGTTACTATGTTAGACGTTATTCTTCCCGCGCTCGCTGCAGCATCGGTGTTGGTGCCATTTGTCATGGCGCTGCTGCTGACCATGATTCCACAAAAATGTGCGAAGTGGATGTGCATTACTGCTGCATCAATTTCCACAGCCTTTACCTTAGCTATCTGGATTATTTTAGCGATTAGTGGTCAGGATAGTATTTCTGTTCCGTTTGTTGCCTTTGGCGACACCACAGTTCTTGGATTTGTTTTCGACAAAGTAAGTGTTATGTTTGCACCGTGCTTTGTTGGTATTGGTTTGCTTATTTCAATTTATTCAGTTGGATACTTGAATTCAGGAAACCGCGAACACCCCGATGCGCCACGCCGTCGCTTCTATGCATTCTTCACGGTATTTATTGGTGCTATGGCCGGTTTGGTGTATTCGTCAACCGTGCTCAGCCAGTTGCTGTTCTTCGAAGTAACCGGTGGTTGTTCTTGGGCTTTGATTGGCTACTACGACACGAAAACTGCTCGTAAGTCGGCTATGAAAGCTCTTATCCTTACGCATATTGCGTCATTGGGCTTGTACTTTGCGGCCGCTATTATGTTCCTTAACGTTGGAACGTTTGAAACAGCTGCTATTTCACTGCTTGATGACAACACGAAAATTGCCGTGTTGCTGCTGATCCTTATGGCAGCATGGGGCAAATCGGCGCAGCTGCCATTTTATATGTGGCTGCCATCCGCTATGGAGGCGCCAACTCCTGTTTCTGCATACTTGCACGGCGCATCAATGGTTAAAGTTGGTGTAGCAGTGTTCGCACGTGCTCTTATTGGAGCAGGTCAAGTTCCAGAAGTTGTGGGTTGGGTTGTAGTCATTGGCGGTATCGCTACCTGCTTGTTTGCGTTTATGATGTACTTACCACAAAAAGACATGAAGCGCTTGTTAGCGTTCTCAACGATTTCGCAGTTAGCGTACATCTTCCTTGGATTTGGTTTTTGCATTTTCGGAAGTCAGCTTGCCTTTAATGGTTCAGTAACTCACGTGTTTAACCACGCATTTACCAAAACGCTCTTCTTCCTTATTGCTGGTGCGTGCTCCTATACTATGGGAACGCGTATGCTGCCTCGTTTGAAGGGCTTGCTGAAAAAACGCCCCTTACTGGGTATTGGCTTTGGCATGGCCGCGCTTGCTATTGCAGGTGCGCCCCCGATGAACCTGTTCTTCTCGAAGTACATTATCTTCTGCGGAGGTATTCAAGCTGCTGAAGGTAATCCGGTACTGATGTTTATTGTTGTTGTTGCATTGATTGAGACAGTTGCTTGCTTTGCATGGTTCCTTAAATGGACAGGCTTCGTGTTGTTCGGTGAACCATCCGAGACGGTTGCTGCAGCTGCGCCTATTCCAAAACCGATGGTTGGCGTGTTCTGCGTGCTTATTGTTATGGCGCTGTCCTCAAGCTTTATTGCAGCCGCTTGGATAGGGTAGGGGTTCATTATGTCAGGATATACTCTCGTTAATATTTTGGGAGGACTGCTCATTGTAACCTCAATGGTTGTTCTCATGGTTAAAGGAGCAAAACCTGCCGCTATCTGCTACGGTCTTCAGTCGTGCGTTTTGGTTGGCATCTTTCTTGCTCTTGCTGCCGTTACCGACTCAGAAGAGCTGCTTAAGTGGGCTGGATCTGCATTTGTAACGAAAGCACTTATTGTTCCCGGCATTATCATCTTTTTGTCGTACAAAATTAAAGATGCAGGATCGACACTTGCTCCGCGCGTTTCGGGTCCATTCTTGTTCGTTATTGCTGCTATTGAAGTGGGTGTTTGCTTGGCTGTTGTGCAGGCATTCGATGTGCCTACCGCCCAGGAAGTGAAACCAGCACTTGCTATTTCACTTGCACACTTCCTTATTGGTATGACGTGCATTGTTTCTCAACGCAATATTGTTAAACAAATTTTCGGTTACTGCCTTATGGAAAACGGATCGCATCTTACGCTGGCTTTGCTGGCACCTAATGCGCCCGAGCTGGTTGAAATTGGTATTTCAACCGACGCATTTATCGCCGTTATCATCATGGCAGTTGCGTGCTACCGCGTGTACAAAGTAGCACATACGCTCAATGCCGAAGACTTAATGGAACTGAAAGGTTAGGAGGATGAATATGGATTACTCGTCGCTTCTAGTCTTACTGTTAGCATTTCCTTGTTTGGCTGGTATTTTGATGGGCATTTTGCCTTCAAAGCATCTGCCTATGCCAGTGTTTGAAGTGCTGCATGTGATTTCAATTACTGTTGTTCTGGTGGTTTCGCTTATTGAAGTGTTTGCTGTTGTATTCGGTGGACAAACGGAAATAACTGCCCTAGGACTGTGGTTCAGACTCGATTCGCTGGGTGCTATTTTTGTCACACTTATTGGTGTTATCGGATTTTTAACAGGTGTGTATGCACTTTCTTACATCCGTCACGATGCAGAAATTGGCCATATGCCACCTGCGCGCGTGAAACAGTTTTATCTGTTCTTCAGCTTCTTCTTGTTTACGATGCTGATTGTGGCATGTTCGAACAACATCATTTTGATGTGGGTAGGTATTGAGGCAACTACCTTATCGACCGTATTTTTGGTTGGCGCTTACGATGCGAAGTTATGCCTCGAAGCTGCATGGAAATACGTTATCGTATGTACTGCAGGTGTGGCTTTTGGTATGTACGGCACCTTGCTTATTTATGCAAATGCCTCTCAGGTTCTTACCGATCCTCATCAGGCAGTGTTGTGGACCTCAGCCCTTTCAGCTGCTGATCAGTTGAACGCTGGTATTGTGGAAGTTGCATTTGTGTTTGCCGTTATTGGTTTTGGTGCAAAAGCAGGTTTGTTCCCGATGCATACCTGGCTGCCTGACGCTCACTCAGAAGCTCCGTCTCCTGTTTCAGGTTTGCTGTCAGGCGTTTTATTGAAATGCGCTATTTTGGTTATCATTCGTTTCTACATTATTGCTGTAAAAGCAGTAGGCGAAACGTTCCCACACACGGTACTTATTACCATCGGTATTGTGTCGGTTGTTATGGCTGCGTTTGCGGTTCTTGCCCAAGACGACATTAAGCGTAAGCTGGCGTATTCATCGTGCGAAAACATTGGTCTTATTGCACTGTTCTTAGGATTTGGTGGTCCGCTGGGTATTGCAGCTGCACTTTTGCACTGCTTAACACACGGTATTACCAAGGCGCTCGTGTTCTGCATTTCAGGTAACATTCTTATGCGTTACGGAACACGTGACCTGCGCAAGATTAGTGGTATGATGAAGATAATGCCGGCCAGTGCCATCATTATGGCAATGGGTTTGTTCTGCTTGTCAGGATTCCCACCCTTTGCTTTGTTTGTGTCGGAAATTTCGGGTATTACCGCAGGTGTACTGAAAGGCCATTGGGTAATCTTGGTGGTGCTCGTACTGGCTCTTACGGTGGTTGTTGCTGCCTTTGCCCAGGTAGTAACGCGCGCAGGGTTTGGTAAAGTGCCAGAGACGATGGAAAAACGAGACGTGCCACCCCTTGCGCTTGCACCTGAGATTGTTTTGGTAGCTCTTGCCTTATGGTTCGGTGTTGCCATGCCTGCGCCCATTATGCATAGCGTCGATAAAGCAACGGCAATTGTATTGCAGCAAGATGGGCCGGTATTACAAAATGCTCCCGTATTCAAAGGCGTCTACGCACTCTTCGAAGGTCAGCCCTCAGAGCTTGCGTCTTCGAATAAGAGTGGACAGTAGAGGAGGGGATTATGAATAACGAAGCTACTATTGCTGAACGTCGTGGTGCAAGCCATATTGAAGCGTTGAAAGAGCGCCTTCCTGGCGTTGTCCGTAACGTTGAATGGCAAGATCACGACCAGCTTACCGTTACTGTTGATACCAACTCACTGCCCGACGTAGTAGAGTTTCTCTATTTCGGACGCGGTGGTTGGATGCCTATGATGGTAGGTAACGATGAGCGTTCTATTATTGGTTCGTATGCCTTGTATTATGTATTGTCAATGGAAGAGATGGATCCGTGTTATCTGACAGTTCGCTGTGAAGTGCCTGAGGATACCTGTGAATTCCCATCGGTAACACCGCGTGTTCCAGCTGCAGTTTGGTCGGAGCGCGAAGTGCGCGACATGTTCGGCTTAAAGCCGGTTGGGTTGCCTGACCAACGCCGTTTGGTGCTTCCTGACGACTGGCCTGATGAGTTGTATCCTTTGCGTAAAGACAGCATGGATTATCGTCATCGTCCTATGATTGCGCGCGAAGCAGAAAACTATGAGTTCTTGGCTGATACGCAAGGCAAAGAAACAACCATTATGCCCATGGGTCCTTTGCACGTTACTTCCGACGAGCCTGGCCACTTCCGCTTGTTTGTTGAAGGCGAACACATTGTTGACGCTGACTACCGCTTGTTTTACGTTCACCGCGGAATGGAAAAAGTTGCAGAATCACGCATGAACTACGATGCTGTTACCTTCCTTGCCGACCGTGTGTGCGGAATTTGTGGTAACGCTCACTCTGTTGCGTATGCTGAAGCAGTAGAACATGCTCAGGGCATTGAAGTGCCTCTGCGTGCGCAGTACATTCGTGCGATCACGCTTGAAGTTGAGCGCATGCACTCGCACCTGTTAAACCTTGGTTTGGTATGTCACTATTGCGGTTTTGATACCGGATTCATGCACTTCTTCCGCGTTCGTGAAGATTCGATGCGCTTAGCTGAGCTGCTTACTGGTCACCGTAAAACATACGGTGTAAACCTGATTGGTGGTGTACGTCGTGACGTGTTAAGCGAGCAGCGTACTGAAACGCTTTCAGCACTTGCTAAGTTGCGCAAAGACGTAGAAATTCTTGTTGACGAGCTTATGAGCACGCCGAACTTCATAGATCGTACGAAAGGCGTTGGCATTCTTGATCCAAAGATTGCGCGTGCGTTTAGCCCGGTTGGACCTTGCATGCGTGGTTCAGGATTCCCGCGTGACGTGCGTTTTGACCATCCGTTTGACGGTTATAAGTACATTCAGGATGATTTCCATGTACGCTCGCACAACGGTTGCGATGTTATGAGCCGTACGCTGGTTCGTATTGAAGAGTTCCTTGATGCAATTGGCATGATTGAGCTGTGGTTAAACACTATGCCAACAGGTCCTATCTTGAATCAAGACTGGAAATACACGCCGCATAAGTTCGGTTTGGGCTTTACGGAGGCTCCGCGTGGCGAAGATACGCACTGGGCAATGGTAGGAGATAACCAAAAATGCTATCGTTGGCGTGCAAAGGCTGCTACGTATAGTAACTGGCCAATTTTGCGCTATATGTTTAGAGGAAATACCGTTTCTGACGCAGCGCTTATCGTGGGTAGTATGGACCCATGCTATTCCTGTACCGACCGTGTGACCTTTGTTGATGTTAAGAAAGGCACCGAGAAAACTATCAGCAAAACGGAACTGGAATCGTATTGCTTGCGCCGTACGTATTCTCCGCTGAGAGATTAGGTGATGTGACATGCTTAAAACTCTACGCAACATAATTAAAGCGGGCGACTCTACTATCGCATATCCTTTTGCACCGTATCCTACCGTGCCAGAAATGCGTGGTAAGCCCGAGCACAGCTTAGAGCGCTGCATTGCCTGCGCCGCGTGTGCTGTTGCATGTCCGCCTAATGCTATTCGTATGGAAACGAAAGTTTCTGAGGGCAATATCGAGTGGCAAATCAATTATGGTGCTTGCATTTTCTGCGGGCGCTGTGAGGAAGTTTGCCCTGTGGAAGCCATACGTTTGGGCGATCAGTTCGAGCTTGCGGTTATGTCGAAACCCGACTTGATTGAAACATGCTCGTATGAGCTGCAACGTTGTTCTGAATGCGGCAAGTATTTCGCACCGAAAAAAGAAGTTGACTATGCATGCCGTGTTTTGTCACGTCTTGAAAACGATGAAGAGGCAGAAAACGCAATCCGTGTTGCGGGCTTATGCACCGAGTGCAAGGAGCGCGCTGATGCCTATCACGCTCGCACGATCGCGCGCTCAAGGCAAGAGGGGGTACACTAATGGCACATACAGTTTTTCCTGAACGCTTACAAGCGCGCTTAGATCCTATTACCGTTGATGAAAAGGTAAAAGAAGCCAAAGCTGCACTGTTAAAGCACATCAAACGTTCAATTTATATTTATCGTGTAGACTGCGGTGGTTGTAACGGATGCGAAATTGAAATTTTTGGTACCATTACACCAATTTTCGATACCGAGCGTTTTGGTATTAAGAATATGGCAAGCCCACGTCATGCAGACATTCTGGTTTATACCGGTGCTGTAACGCGTGCCATGCGACTGCCAGCTTTGCGTGCGTATGAAGGTGCGCCTGATCCGAAGCTGGTTGTATCATATGGCGCATGCGGTTGTACCGGCGGTATTTTCCACGACAATTATTGTGTGTGGGGCGGTACCGATAAGCTTATTCCGGTTGATATTTATATTCCTGGATGCCCACCTTCACCTGCACAAACTATTTATGGCTTTGCAATGGCATTGGGTATTTTGGGTCAGCGTCTTCACGAAACGCATCTTCATCAGGCAGAAGGCGAGCAAGCTCCACTGCTGCATAACCATTTGCCATACAAGATGAAAGTTGAACTTGAACGTGAAGCACGTATACTTTCTGGCTATCGTTATGGTCGTGAACTGGTAAATCGTTTTATGGATACGCTTGACGCGCCTGATGGTGATGTACTTGGTTCGGTAAATCGCCTTATTACTAATGAAGACGATCCACGTAAAGTTGAAGTATTTAGTGAGCTTAAAGACATACTCGAAAAGAAGGTTGTGGGTATGCGATGAAAAACCACGACTATACACCTGGTGAAAATCGGATGGAGTCGGTTGGTACGCAAGGAGATAGGATTAATTTCTATCTCCTGCGCCGTAAGTTTGTTGATTCCGCTCAATCTATTCCAGACGATGCGAAAGAAGTTTTGTATTATACGATGTCAGTGGGGCATCATACCGGTGTGGTTGACTGCTTTGAAAAGTCACTGAGCATTCCTATTGCGACGTATGAAAAAATTTGTGAATTGATGGAAAACGATGAAGCTAAACGTAAGTTAAAAGGTGTTTTAACGTTTGGTGAAATCGAGATCAATAAAGAACACACGCCGTTTTTGCTTCCTGCTGCGCGTTTGGCGCTTTCGACCATCGATGTATACGATGAAGTGGGAAAATACACGATGCCGTTAGACACAACCGAGCTTCCACTGCTGGTGAATTTGGTTGATTTGCTGTTGAAAGTACGCAATGAAACTAATGTTTACCTCATGGTAAGGAGGGGCTTTGAGTAATCAAGAGCCACTCGATACGGATGCGTCATGGAATCGCGATGCTGTCGTGAACACTGACGGCGCTGCTGGTGCCGCTGGTGCCGTGGCTGGTGCTGCGGGCGGTGCGGGCACTGCTGATGTTCATGCCGCAGGTGTTGCTGGAATCGATGCCTACGATGAAGATTTTTCTGCCGTAGAAGAAGCACGTGCCGTGATGGCCCGCGACGAACTGCCGCTCGTGCCTCTGGCGCCATGTGAAACGAGCGCCTCAAGCGTGAAGGCATCAGGCGCAGGTAGCGCAGGCAGCGCTGATAGCGCAGGTAGCGCGGCGGCTGTATCAAGCGCCTCGGCTTCAAGCTCAAGCGCTTCATCTTGCCATCATCCCGATGGCCCACTTGTGCTGTTCACCGCTGGTAGCGTTTTGCGCGGCGACGATGCGGTTGGTCCTCTTCTTGCAAAAAATTTAATGGATGCGCCGCTTGAAGGCTGGGAAATTGTCGATGGCGGACAAACTCCTGAAGACGATTTATATTACATTCGCGAACTGTGCCCCCGTAAAGTAGTATTTGTTGATGCTGCTCAAATGGGCTTTGAACCAGGAAGCATTCGCCGCTTAACAGCGCAGGATGTTGCCAAACAGTGCATGATAACCACGCATTCGCTTCCTATTTCTTTCTTGCTTGGTCAGCTGGGAGAAGTATGCGACGACGTGGTATTTCTTGGAGTTCAGGTTAAGGGTACTGAATTTTTTGATCCACTGTCTGACGAGGTTCGCGCAGCTCTTGAAGATATTGAGCGCACATTACGAGGAGGTGAAAGCCTGGAGCGCTACGAGTCACTTGTGTAGGGGAAATACATGTGAACAGGCGCTTCGATGACACTAGCTCTCTGAGATGCAGTACACTGCACCTCTGCAACGTTTAGCACATCACGGTACGTGTAGCTGGGAGAATATGTCTTGCGTGTTATGGTAAGCGATCGGAAATGGAGAGACTTATGGATGCTCTAGATGTAAAAAAAGTTGCTCCCGATTCACTCGGGCCAGCAGATATTGTTACTAAAGCAGAAACAATTGCTGTTGGAAAAACAAAAATGACGTCACTACGTACGTTTTTAGCAGCACTTCTTGCAGGTGCGTTCATCGCTTTTGGCGGTACGTATTTCTGCGTTTTCCTTGGTGATACCACGCTGCCTTTCGGTGTTCAGCGTGTTGTGGGCGGTATTTGCTTCTGCCTTGGCCTGGTATTGGTTTTATGCTGCGGATGCGAGCTGTTTACGGGCAATTCTCTTATGATGTCAGCGAAAGTTTCTAAGAAAATTACCTGTGCACAGTTGCTTAAAAACTGGGGCATTGTATGGGTTGGAAACCTTGTTGGAGCACTTATTGCCGTATTTTTGATGTATATGTCAAAAGTACAGGTTATGAACCATGGTGAAGTTGCTATGACAATGGTTAATGTTGCTGCTGGTAAAGTTGCGCTTGATCCTGTTACGATGTTCTTTAAAGGCATTATGTGTAACGTGTTTGTATGCTTGGCGGTATGGATTGGTTTTGGTGCGCGTACTACCGTTGATAAAGTAATCGGTATTATTCTTCCTATCTCGGCATTTGTTGCGCTTGGTTTTGAGCACTGTGTTGCGAATATGTCATTTTTGCCGATGGGCTTGCTGCTGAACAGCATGGGCGTTGGAGCTGCAGGTGCTGTTACACTTCAAGGCGTTATTACCAACTTGGTTATTGTTACCATCGGTAACGTCGTAGGCGGCAGTTTGATAGCGCTTGTGTACCGCGCAGCCTATGGTACAATGAAAAAAGACTAGGGTACACTTGCATTTACCCTGTTCATAAGGGGTTAAGTGATAAGGAGAACCTATGCATCGTCAGTTAGCAATAATTGGTGGAGCAGTTTCAGTAGGCGTAGCCGGTGGCTGCGCCTCTGTTATTCTTACGTATACTTCAGCATGGGCAGAAGAGATTTTTGCTCAGTATCCGTTGATGATAATAGGCATACTTGTTGCTCCATTTTTAACGTGGCTACTGTATCGCGTAACGCACGTTGACATTAATACGTCTACCTATGGCGTGTTGCGTGCAACACAAGCTGGTAATCATACATCGCCTGCGCTTGCGCTTGATATTATTGCAGGTACGTTTTTAACGCTCGTGAGCGGTGGTGCCGTGGGAAAAGAAGGCGCCGCAATTCAGGCTGGAGCTGCGTTTTCTTCGGGCGTCGCACGCGTGCTGCGACTGCCAAGCGCGGTGATTCCCTACGCCATTGCCGCCGGCATGGCAGGTGCTTTTTCTGCGCTTATGCTTGCTCCGTTAGCAGCTATTCTCTTTATAATTGAAATTATCAAGTTTAATGACGAACAAATTCGCTCACCCTACCTGCTTATGATTCCTGTGGCGTCATTTGTGGCGTACGCGGTGGCGCGCCTGTGTAATGTTGGTTTGCCATGGCAGGTGCTCAGTGAGGGAGTGAGCGCTACGTCAACAGCGCAGATTGCGCTTATTGCACTGGGAAGTCTGCTTGCGGCGTTGTTCGCGATGCTGTTTGTTGCGAGTATGAAAGTTATAAGCGGAACAACGAGTATCCTGCTGGCGCGCCCTTGGCTTCGCTATCTGGTTGGAGCGGTGGTTGTACTTGCATTTGTGCTGGTCACACACGGTGTGTATAGCGGTACCGGATTGCGCGAAATTACGGCCGTTATGCACGGCTCTGTCTTTTCTGTTGTAGATGTGGTTTTAAAGATTGCTTTGTGTGCGCTTTGCTTGGGTTTCGGATTTAAAGGCGGCGAAATTTTACCCGTATTTTGCCTTGGAGCGTTGTGTGGAGCGTGGTGGGCACCAATTGTTGGCGTTGACGTGGTATTTATGGGCGCTATTTGCTTAGTTGCTGCTTTTGGTGCAGCTACCGGTGCACCGCTTGCTGCACTTGTGTTTGGTGTGGAAGTGTTCGGCTTTGCTGCACTACCATATTTCGTGTTTGCAGCCGTTGTTGGTGCGCTTTTTTCTCGCTTCTTGAACTTGTATGACGGCAAAACATTCACGCTTGGTGTGCCGCTTGATCGTCCGTAATATTGTGTAGTAACCCAATACTGTGTAGTAACCAGTATCTGCGTCTGTGTAGTAACCAGTATCTGCGTAGCGCTGATCGTGTTCACGTAGCGTGTTTGTTTAGTGTATGTATGGTGCACGGTGGGGTACTTTGCATGTATATTTTCTGTAAAAGCGTCCAATGCCGCTATTTTTATTTTATAAATTGACGCATTAATTCCAGTTCATAGACTGTTTTTTTATCATACGCATAACCGAGAGCTATTCAGGGAATGTAAGGTTAGTGGTATATAATACCACTATTTACGAGTGCAGATTTATATTTTGCGAGTAGATTTGCGAGTAGAGTATTAATGGTGCTCATAGATAAGTTATGAGGAACAGCACATGAAAGTTTATGCAAGTATGGTACACCAGATTGGCTTATTAGGTTTATCTCAGCAGGTAAAAAGCAAATTTTCGAATTCAGGACGGATGGGAAGTGCTGCTGTGGCTTGTGGTATGCGTATGCTGTTTGGCGCGCTTGTAGTATCGCTATTATCGCTGTTTATGTGCGCGTCAAGTGCGTGCGCACCGTATGCTTATGCCGATAACTCAACATTGTTTCTTTCTACGAATACTCAGATAAAATCTAACGTTGCGTATCGAATTGTGGCAGCTGCTGATAATGCTTGTGCGATAACACCTGATGGGGAAAGCGTAGACAACGGAGCTCGAGCAGTATTTTCTAAACCGACCGCTCGATTAATACAGCAGTATCGCATTGTGCCGCTTTCTAATGGGTATTACAAAATTCTTAACCTCGCAAGTAACAACGCGCTTGATGTTATGGCTGCTCAAGCTACACCTTTAACCCCTGTACAATTTTATGAAGATAATGGAACACCTGCTCAGCAGTGGAAACTTGTTCCTACACGCGAAAATCGTTTTGTGCTTCAGTCGCGATTATCAAAGACGCTTGTTCTGGATTGGTGCGATGGGCATATCCGTGGAAGCAACAAGTTACAAATAACGCGTCCGAACGGATCGTGGTTTCAGGAATTTTGCATTCAGCCACTGGGCGTTTTGATTGATGAACCCTCTCAATCGGGTGATAATTCATCCGCAGGTGACAACAATTCGAATACGGATAATAGCGATAATTCTAACTCTCAAGCTCAAAATGACCCGTCTGCACCGCCTGCATCTGCGCCTGGTGCACCGCGTATTGAATCGGGTAGCGTCTATGAGCTGCAAAGCGCGCTTAATCGTAATGTTGTGGTAGGTGTTGTGGATGGCTCGCGTGCTGACGGCGCAGGTATCGAGCTTGAATCACGCGATACACGCATTGGTCAATATTTTCGTTTTGATGATGCAGGGGATGGCTATTATACACTCATAAATATTGCCAGCGGTAAAGCACTTGATGTACAAGCTGCGTCAAGTGATAACGGTACGCCGGTATGGTCGTATGAGTCGAACGGAACCGTTGCTCAGCAGTGGAAGCCCGTGTGGAACGGATCGTCGTTTACGCTCTATTCACGCCTTTCGCCTCGTGTTGTGCTTGATATTCCTGCATCCGATGCGCGCAATGGTGCTGCGCTGTGGATTTATGAAGCCAACAAAACGCCTGCTCAGAATTTTAGACTTATTTTTCACAAGGCGCTCACACAGGCTCAGACGCTTCGTGATGCCTTTAACTTGAGTAAAGGACCTTTCGCGTTTCGCAGCATGCTTGACACGAATGAAGTGCTTGATGTGGCTGATGGAAGTCGCGATGATGCTGCAAACGTCCAAGTATATAGCTGGAATGGAACACGTGGCCAACTGTATACTGTTACCTCTGCAGGTGAAGGCATATATCGCATTGCTAATGCAGGCTCAGGGAAGAATGTTAATGTAGCGTGGGGTCAAACGAAACCAGGTTCTAATGTTCAACAGTATGAAGACGATGCTACCCTTGCTGGTTATTGGTTCTTTAAGCGCATTGCGCCTGATGTGTTTGGTATTTTCTCGGCAAAAAGTGGTTTAGCGCTTGATGTGTGTGCAGGTCAGGCAAGTGATGGACAAAATATCTGGGTATGGGAAGCTAATGGTACTCCTGCTCAGCAGTGGCAATTAAGTGCTGAAGAGCTTTCAACAATACCAGAACCAGATCCTAATCCAGCTCCTAGGCCCAATCCTGCGCCGTTGCCGTCAGGCTCTGTTTTAAATGGTGTGGATATTTCGCACTATCAAGATGGCATTGACCTTGATATTACACCGTTTGATTTTGCAATTATGAAAGCAACAGAGGGCTATACCTATGTTGACCGTACCTTTAATAGATTCGTGAGAAAATCGATTGCCAATAATAAAAAAATAGGCGCGTATTCGTTTGCTCGTCAGGGTGATTGGAAAGTTCAAGCTGATCATTTTATTAAGAATGTGCGTCCTTATTTGGGAAACATTGTACTGGTGCTTGATTGGGAAACGCAAGAAGTTACCGATCAAGGTCCGCAATGGGCAAAGCAGTGGCTCGATTATGTGTATCAGCAAACAGGCGTGCGACCGCTTATTTATATGTCAAAGTCGGTTACTCGTGCGTACGATTGGACAGCTGTTGCGCGTGATTATAAGTTGTGGGTAGCGCAATATGGTTCGAATGATCCAAGTGGCTATCAGGAAAAACCGTGGACAGATTCTAAAGGCTTTGGCGCGTGGTCGGCACCTACCTTGTTTCAGTACTCCTCGAGTGGACGCTTACCTGGTTATGATGGCGACATCGATTTGGATATGTTTTATGGAACAGCAGATGATTGGGATAGTTTAGCTGCTATTTCACGATAAGCGTGCAGTGTGGTTGGTGTGTTCCCACTCGGGCATAAAGCGCCCGTGTGGTTCGTACATTCCATTCATGCATAAACCCCATAGCGTAGTGCGTGGCTGGAACGCTTGCGATTGATGAACACAGCGTATGTTATGGCTGGTACGCTTGTGATTGCCGGCCAATGCGCGTGTTATGGCTGCTGAGCGCTGCACTCATCACTGGGCGGGTTTTGGTCTGTTTGACGAGCGTTTTCCTCAAGCGCACTTTCATCAATGAATTCAAGGCTATCGGGAAGTGTTACCGGCGCAAGGCGGTAACACTCCTTAAACGCACCTTCTTCCAGCGACATTAAACTGTTTGGTATGCTCACGTTGCGTAATTCACTGCATCCTAGAAAAGCGCGTTGTCCAAGCCAGCCTAAATACGGTGGCAGCGTGATGGATGTAAGTGAAATGCATCTGCTAAATGCATCATTTTCTATCATTTCAAGACTATCAGGAAACTCTATCGTTTCTAAATTAACGCATCCTTGGAATGCCTCGTCGTGTATATGGGTAAGACCATCAGGCAAAACAAGATGTTCAAGCCCTGCGCAATTTTGGAAGCACCCACGTTGAATTTCAGTAAGCGTATGCGGCAGAGAAATACTGCTCAGCGATCGACAGCGCAAAAATGCGTGCTCATCGATAGTAGTTACACCTTCGGGAACGTCAATTTCATGTAATTTCCAGCAGCCTAAAAACGCTTCTTCTCCTATGTGTGTCAGCGTTGATGGGAAGTGCACAACCTCAAGATTGCTGCAGCCCGTAAAGGCGTTTTTCTCAATTGTTGTTACGCCCTCAGGGATATCGATGCGCTCAATCGACAGATTCCACGCAAAGCAGCTTTGCCCTATGACGGTAATATTATCAGGGATAATGGGATGTTCATTTTCGCCAGAATAGGCGTTGCAGGTAATATCAAAATGTTCCATAATCGCTCGCAATCGTAGAAGCGCGTCGTGCTTGGATAGTATGTGTATGCACCTGTGTTGATACAGCAAACATATACGTATGTGTTTCTGTGCCTGTTCCTATGTTTGTCCCCAAGCTTATGCTTATGTTTGTACCCGTTTTTGTGCTTGTGCCCGTACGGGGTCGAGCATCGTATATACCCATAGACTGTGTTGCATCTGTGCACCGTACATACATCGGTACCAGTATATACTCTGGTATCTGCTGAGAGTTTGGTATTGCGTATGTGACTGTATCTGTGCGTAGTGTTGTTATATCAAATTTCAGTATTTTTGGCTATGCGTACACTACAAGCTCGGCTAAAAAATAACGTACTAAAGTCGTAAAAAATCCATCATTTGTTCGCTCGAGTTTAGTGCTTAGTATTGATATGATGAATACATCAGAAAGTGTAGGGCACCGTGCATCTGCGCGAAAGTATTTCCTGATAACAGATATTATTCCTGTTCACCGTTGCGTTTCACGTCGTTTTGTTTTGTGTGCTCATCAACCAAAGGAGTATTATGGGCTTTGTTCATTTGCACAACCATACAGAATATTCCTTGCTCGTAGGTATGAGTAAAGTAAAAGCTTTGGTTGCGCGCTCGTCACATTTAGGTATGCCTGCTGTTGCTGTTACCGATTTCGGCGTGATGTCGTCTGTGCCCGAGCTGTGCGATGAATGTGCAGCATACAATAAAAAGCTTGCAAAGGAACCAAGTGCTGACGAGCCGTCTGCTTGCGCTGTTAAGCCAATCTACGGTTGCGAGATTTATATTCACAATCCGCTTGCCTCAATGCGCACAAACGATACGGGTGTTTATAACCTTGTGCTGCTTGCAAAAACGAATGAGGGCTATCACAACCTTATGAAGTTGTCGTCGATAGGGCAGGTAGATAACGTTAACGACAATGCATGTGTTCCGTTTGACAAACTTAAAGAATACAGCAAAGGGATTATCTGTTTGTCGGGTGCATCACAAGGAAATATTGTTGGCGTGCCGCCATCAAAAGGATTGCTACCAACGCTTCTCCAAACTGGTCAAATGCAAGCTGCGCGTGAAGTAGCAGCGCTTCTTGCCGACTGTTTTGAAAAAGGCGATTTTTATATTGAAGTGCAATGCCCTGAAACCGCAGGTGCAGCATCTGAGTATGGTGCTGCAGGTAATTTGTATGCCGTGCATGATGCAAACGATGTATCAGACAATGGCGATGTCTATGACGCCTATGACGATCCATATGCTGATCCGTATATGGACGATCCGTATGCTCAAGGTGCATATGATGACGCATATTATTCGTCAGAGGGCGCTCACTACAACACTTCTGGAGAAGGTGTGTATTCGGACGCATCGTATGACGAATTTTCCCAAGGCACAGGGAGCGCAGATGGGTATGGCGCTTCCGGCCAAGCAGCTGCCAGTGCGTCTGCAGGTGCAAGCTTATCATCAGGTTCTATGCCGGGATCTTCATCGGGATTGTTAGCAAGCGATCAAGCTCGCTTGAACGAAGCACTGAAACAACTTGCCTGCGAGCTTGCGTTACCGCTTGTTGCAACGAACAATACCTATTACGTGAATAACAAAGATGCTGAAGCTCACGATTTGTTGCTGTGCATAGGTGACGGCGCAAAAGTGCACGATTATGAGCGCAAAAAGCTTCCTCATCAGCAATTTTATTTGAAATCAGAAGCCGAGATGCGCGCTGCGTTTTCTACTATGCCTGAAGCGTGCGATAACACGGTGAAAATTGCCGAGCAATGCAATGTTGAACTGGAGCGCGACGTTATTTTGCCGCGTTTTAAGTGGACGGAAGGTTATACGGAAGTTCAGTGGTTTCGCAAGTGTGTTAAGCGCGGATTAGAGAAACGCTATGGCTTGCCTGTTCCTTCTGACGTGCGAAAACGTGCTTCTTACGAAATGGGTGTTATTACACATCAGGGTTTTGCAGCATATTTTCTTATTGTACAGGAGTACATTCAGTGGGCGCGTAGCCAGGGCATTTGTGTTGGTCCTGGTCGTGGTTCTGCTGCTGGCGCTATTGTGTCGTATGCGCTTGAAATTACCGACCTCGACCCGCTTCAAAACGGGTTGCTGTTTGAGCGTTTTTTGTCGCCTGAGCGCGTTGAGATGCCCGATATTGATGTCGACTTTGAAGATGAACGTCGCTTTGAAGTGCGCGACCATATTCGAGAAATGTATGGAGCTGATTGCGTTTCAGGCGTTATTACATTTGGAAAATTGCAAGCAAAAAATGCTGTTCGCGATGCTGCGCGCGCATTGGGTGTTGACAACCGTGTAGCTGATGACATAGCAAAATTGGTAGGTGAAAACGATAGTTTAGCTGATGACTTGGAAACAAACGACCAGCTTAAAGAGAAGTTTGAAACAGACGAAACCGTTAATAATGTTATTACGAGCGCTATGAAAATTGAAGGGTATGCGCGAAACGAAGGCGTGCATGCCTGCGCAACGATGATTTGCCGCGATGCGCTTGACAACCATGTTCCTATGAAACGTGACACAAAAGGTGGCGGCTTTATTACTCAGTTTGACGGCCATTATACTCCTGAACTGGGATTATTAAAGATGGACTTTCTGGGCTTGCGTACACTTGGTATGTTGTCGTGTGCGTGTCGTTATATTAAACAGACGAAAGGCGTTACGCTTGTTCCTGAAAAAATCCCTATTGATGATGCAGGTGCGTTTGCACTTATGCAATCGGGGAATATGGACGGTTTATTCCAGGTAGAAAGCGCGTTGTATGTGTCGTTGTTCCGCCGTCTTCCGCCGCGTCGTTTTTCGGATATTGTTGCGTCAATTGCACTAAACCGACCAGGTCCTTTGGAATCAGGTATGGTGGACGACTATGTTGAAGTAGCATCAGGGCGCGTTCAGGCGCATTATTATGACGAGCGTCTGCGTTCTATTCTTGAAGAAACCTATGGCACGATGGTGTACCAAGAGCAAATTATGCTGGTATCGATGGAGATGAGCGGTTTTTCTGCTGGAAAAGCTGACCGTCTTCGTAAAGCAATGGGTAAAAAGAAACTTGATATTATGCGCCAGCTGAAAGAAGATTGGAATAAAGGCGCGGTTGAGCGTGGCTACGATATTGAAATTGCCAAGCGCATTTGGGATGATGCCGAAAAATTCGCAAAGTATGCATTTAACAAGTCGCATTCAGCTGCGTATGCTGTTATTGTAATGCGTACTGCGTATATGAAAGCGCATTATCCGTTTGAGTATATGGCGGCAGTATTATCGAGCTATATTACTAATAACGACAAGCTTATTCACTACATCATAAGCGCAAACAATAATAAAACACCGGTAATCCCGCCTGATGTTAATCGATCGGATGTGATGTTTACCCCTGATGAGCACGGTATTTTATACGGGCTTGCAGGTATTAAAGGCGTTGGTATTGAAGCTGCTCAAGCGATTGTTGATGAGCGTAAAGCACATGGTACATTTTCCTCGCTGCATGATTTTGTGTATCGTGTAGATACGAATAGCTACAACAAAAAAACTATCGAGGCACTTATTTATGCAGGTGCGTTCGATTCAACAGGATATACGCGCATGCAGTTGCAAACAATGCTCCTGGAAAGTGATTTGCTGGCAGCTGCTTCAAGCTATCATGCGCATAAGCGCTCAGGGCAGTTGTGTTTTTCCGACTTGCGCTCTGGTGGTAGTACGCCTATAAGTGCAGAGGAAATTCCAGCAAGTACCGGCATTGAGTGGCCGCTTCTGCAAAAACTTAAGCTTGAGAAAAATACGCTTGGCTTGTATCTATCACAGCATCCTACGCATCCGTATAAGCGTATATTTGAGAAATTATCACCGTATACGATGCGTTCGCTTAGTAAGCATCGCGATATTCAAACGGGTACTTTTGTTGGTATGATTACCAATTTTAACTTTCGTCTTACGCGTAAAGGCAAGCAAATGGCAACGTTTGATCTTGAGGATGCTTCAGGTTCAATTCCGTGCGTTTGCTTTGACTATCAGGGGAAAAACGACCGTTTTATCATCAATGATGCGATTGTTAAAATTACGGGAAAGTTTGAAAACGGAGAGAGGGGAGCGCAAATTATCGCTTCTAAACTGGCGAATATCGATTTGCTTGATTATCATGAAAGCCCGCAGCAAGAAACGCGTGCCTTAGCGCCTTGTGTCGATATTTACGTTGATGGCTCGCAATTTAGTGCTAACTTTCTTCGCAGCTTGCGCACTACGTTGCTGCGTTTTCCTGGAGATGATATCGTGGTATTGTATGTGGTTGACATGAATAATCATCATTATAAGTGTACGCTACCTTTGCGTGTGGATGCGAAGAATGCCGATTTGCAACAGTTTATACGGAGTTTACGTTCGTGAATAATAACGAAAATATAGCGTGGGAACGTGCACATAGGGAACGTGTTTCCGCAGGTAACGGCTACGATGCCGCGTACGAAAGCGTCGTTGCGGGTGAGAAAGATGCCGCATGCGCGGCGGAGAATGATAGCGTCTTAGATGCTGGCCGCTTTATTACCTGTGCAGCTCAGCTTTCCTACAACGGTGCTCCCTTCCACGGCTTTGCGCGCCAACCGCACCAGTGTAGCGTGCAAGGCAACGTTGAAGCGGCGCTTGCAACGCTGTTTCGCATACCTGTTCAAACCGTTTGCGCAGGTAGAACCGATGCCGGCGTTCACGCGCGCAGACAGGTGATAAGTTTTGATATGCCTACCAGCTTTGAAGAACGCATTCGCTCGCCTCGTAGTTTATTCGCGCTTAATGCACTTACGCATGATGCGATAGCGATTCATGATATTAAGGTTGTTGAACAGGGGTTTTCTGCACGCTTTGACGCTATCGAGCGCACGTATCGCTATCTTATTTACAATGCAGTTGCACCGTGTGTGCTTATTGCGCCTTTGTGTTGGCATATTACCAAACCACTTGATGTGTCTGCTATGCAACAAGCTGCACAATTTTTTATTGGTGAGCATGATTATAAAAGTTTTTGCCATGCTCCTTCCGCGGTAGGAAAGCCAACGTGTCGTTTTGTGCGTTGCGTTAATATTATACCTGTTGAAGTGTGGGGTTACGCGTGCATTGCGATCGAAGTTGTGGGGAACGCGTTTTTACACTCGATGGTGCGTACGATGGTGGGAACGCTTGTGCACGTAGGGCTTGGAAAGCGCCAGCCGCAGTGGATTGAACAGGTGCTTCATACGCGCGATCGGCGTGCTGCTGGGCCATGTGCTCCTGCATGCGGCTTAACGTTTTGGGATGTTTCCTATCCGTCGGTTACCTTTGAGCGGGAACAACAGCAGTTTAGTGCTGCATGGGGAGCACGCTTATGAGTGGCACATATAGTACGCAAACTCGCATTTCTCGAAACCCCGCTTCCGCACCGTCGCAGTCGCAGCAGGTTGCGGGCTCACACAGCGCTTCCGCACCTGCCACCAGTGCCTCGACTACGCCCAACGCCACGCCGTCTTCTAACTCCACGCAGCCTCCACATCCAGCCGGTGTTGCCACGTTTACGTGTTTGTACGAGAGCAAAGACAAAAAATACTGCCTTTTCGCAGATGAAAATGGCCATCTAACGAGTGTAAAAGCACACCGCCTTTCATAGCTTTGTTTCTAATACGTTAACTTGTAATGTTTCTTATTCAAATCTGCAATAAATTCTCGTGCTTTTTGCCGCAATACTAGGTATAATGTGCGAAATTGTTCATCGATCTTTGTTACGCATTTACAATTTAGCGCCTTGAAGAGGGCATAGCAGCCTCTTTGGGTGCGCTACATCTTTTTCGATGGTGTAAATACACGGACAGAGACCAAGAGAAAGAAGGGCTCTTATGTCAAGTAGTACACAAGAACGCTCCTCCTGGTCGGGGAAGTGGGCGTTCATCTTAGCAGGCGCCGCATCTGCGGTTGGCCTGGGGAATATGTGGCGATTCCCGTACTTAGCTGCGAAATATGGTGGCGGTACCTTTATTCTTACATATCTCATTTTAGTATTTACTTTTGGTGTAACCCTTCTTCTTCTTGAGTGCGCACTCGGCCGTCGCACGGGACTATCTGCTATTGGTGCTTTCCGCCATTTCGGAAAGAAATTCGCGTTCATTGGTGTTCTTGCATCGGCGGTGCCGTTCATTATTGCGCCCTATTACAGCATTATTGGTGGCTGGGTAACAAAATATACCTTTGCATACCTTATGAATGGACCTGCAGCTTTAGCCGATGACGGTAAATTCTTTACGAGTTTTATTTCATCGCCAGTTGAGAGCTTTGTGTGGATGGCAGTGTTTATGATTGTGGTGTTCATCATCGTTGGCTTAGGCGTTGATGGCGGTATCGAGCGTGCGAATCTTGTTATGATGCCGGCGCTTATCGTAATGGCTATTGCACTGGTGGTATACATTATTTCGATGCCAGGCGCTATGAGCGGCGTTGCGTATTACCTGATTCCTGATGTAGCGAAATTCTCGCCCGAGCTGTTTGTAAGCGCGCTGGGCCAGATGTTTTACAGCTTATCGCTGGCAATGGGCATCATGATTACCTACGGTAGCTATTTAGACAAGAAATCGAGCTTACCTCATTCTGTTGCAAATATTGGTATGTTCGACTTGGGTGTATCAATTTTAGCTGGCTTAATGATTGTTCCTGCCGCGTTTGTGGCCATGGGTTCTGGTGAAGCGGTTGCGGCAAAATCGGGTCCGTCTTTGATGTTTATAACGCTGCCAAAAGTGTTTGAAAGCATGGGACCACAAGTTGCAACTGTTATCGGTTTCCTGTTCTTCCTGTTGGTGGCGTTTGCTGCTATCACCAGCGCAATATCGCTGATAGAAACCATGACGTCAATCATCATGGACGGCAAAGGCTACTCGCGCAAAAAGGCGTTCACCATCACGTGTGTATTTACGTTTGTGATGGGTATCTTTATCAACCTGGGCTTTAACGGGCTGTCGTTCTTCCAGCCATTAGGCAAAGGCTCGACAATCTTAGACTTGTTCGACTTTGTTTCAAACTCGGTGTTAATGCCTATCGTTGCTGTTCTGACCTTGGTATTTGTTGGCTGGATTGTGAAGCCTAAGACGCTGATTGACGAAATTGAAGTGTCAGCGCCCTTCAAGCTTCAAGCTGCGTGGAGCGTAATGGTGAAATACATTGCTCCTGTTCTGGTAATCGTGATTATGGTTGCCTATGTGGGCGCGCAGTTCGGCGTGTTTAAGTTCTAGAACGCGTCTGATTTCGAGAACGTGTTTAGTTCTAGAACGTGCTTGAGTTTTGGAGCGCGGTTAGCTTTCAGAACGTATCTGAGTTGTATTTGTTCTGAACTGGTGTTCTGTGATTACTGTATGTGTTCCGTTCGTTGTTTGTGCTGGTAATATGCATGAGATTTGAGTGCGGTACACATGAAGAAGTGCTGTACACGATATACTAAATGAGAAAAGCGGATGCCTTTGTGGCATCCGCTTTCTTGTTGCGTGTTTGTTGCGCTTTGCGTTTGGTTGCATGCTAAGCGTCGCACGAGTTGAATGTTGTGTAGAGCATCGTGTTAAGCGTTGTACTGAGCGCCATGCGTGCATAGATTACGCACCAAGCGTCGTTCATGCAAAGTGCTCAATCCGAGCGGCGAGCGTGCTTGGTGTTTGGGCCGTGCGCCCAATCCGAGCACCTGACCCGAGTGGCGTGCGAGTTTATTTCTCCTGTTCATCTACCTTGTTAAACACTGCTTTCAGAACATTAATGACGCGATCCCCAACCACTTTTTGCCCTCCTAACAGATACATATGCTCGATGGTATCGTTGTAGAGTGCAACAACGCCGTTTACGGTAGTTTGGTTACTGTCATCAGCCAGTACCAGCAC
>KQ959689.1 GCA_001552935.1 Umbribacter vaginalis
TTGTTGCAACAAGCGCTTGACGCATGGAATATGGGAGATACGTCACAGGTATGGAGTGTAGCGTCAGAACTGTTAAGCCAGCTGACAGAAGGGGCATGGATTGCACTTCAACCCACGCCCGATAAAAAAGACATTAGTGTTACTGATGCAAACGGTATACAACAGCCACCAAAACACCTTTCTAGCGGCACAAAAGCACAATTGTATTTTTCAATAAAAGTGGCGCTTCTTCTTAAAGCTGCTCATGTAGGTGAATCTTTGCCTGTTGTCGTAGACGATGCATTGCTTACTCTTGATACACACAGGCGCTTGCGCACAGCGCGCGTACTTGCACAGCTTGCTCAGCGGCGCCAAGTGTTGTTTTTCACCTGCCATGAAGAAATTCGCGACTGCATAATGCAAGCAGCGCCCACTGCAAAATTGGTGAAATGGAGTAGATAGACTATCGCAGCAGTACTTGTTCAACGAAACGTTCTTACTATGTATCAACCACCTGTTCGTAGAGCTATTTTTTAGCTGTTTTTTGGCTTTGATAACATGTTTCGTTCTGTGTGACGTGCTCGACAACTTGCGTGCTATCTATAAAAAGTTCACAGTAATGCGTATAATACAAAAGGACGCTCGCGTAGGGAAAGGATACCCGCTATGACCAATACCGTTTTGGTAGGAGCTCAATGGGGCGATGAAGGCAAAGGGAAAATTACCGATTTGATTGCCTCTGATTACGATTATGTTGTACGCTATCAAGGTGGTAATAATGCAGGTCATACTGTTATTCATGGTGATACCAAGCTTGCGTTGCATCTTATGCCATCGGGGGTTATGTATTCGCACTGCACTCCTGTTATTGGTAACGGTGTTGTGGTGGATCCAGGGGTGTTAGTAAAAGAGATGGCAATGTTGGAAACTGAGGGCGTCGATTGTTCACGTCTGAAAATTTCTTGCGATGCTCATGTCATTATGCCCTATCATAAAGACCTTGATGGCGCGTGTGAAAAGCGTCTAGGGGCAAATAAAATTGGCACTACCAAGCGCGGAATTGGCCCTTGTTATCAGGATAAAGTATCGCGTAAAGGAATTCGTTTTCAAGATTTGCGCGACGAGAAAATTTTCCGTTTAAAGTTACAAGCGGTTCTTTTGGAAGTAAACCCTGTTCTTGAGCGTGTGTATGGGCTTCATACGTACACTGTTGATGAAATTTGCGATGAGTATCTGCCCTATGCGCGTATTTTGGGAAAGTATGTGTGCGAAACGGCGCATTTATTGAACGAAGCGCGCCAAGCAGGCAAATCGATATTATTTGAAGGCGCACAAGGCACACTGCTTGATATAGATCATGGAACCTATCCTTTTGTAACGTCGTCATCGTGTTGTGCTGGTGGCGCAGCAACCGGGTCGGGAGTTGGGCCAAAAGCAATCGATCGTGTGTTGGGTATTCAAAAAGCATATATCACACGTGTGGGAAGTGGGCCGTTTCCTACTGAGCAGCGCCATGAAGAAGAGGGTGGCACGCCCGAGGAAAGCGCTGCTGGGACGATCTTGTGTGAAGTAGGCCACGAATATGGCGTTACAACCGGTAGACGTCGCAGATGCGGTTGGTTTGATGCGGTAATTGGACGATATGCCGTTGAAGTAAATTCCCTTACCGATGTAGCGCTCACCAAGTTGGACGTGCTTTCAGCGTTCGACACTATTAAAGTGTGTGTTGCGTACGATTGTGATGGCGTTCGTTACGATTATTTCCCGATGCAACAAAGTGTTTTGTTTCATGCTCAGCCAGTTTATGAAGAATTGCCCGGCTGGAAAGGTGTTGATATTACCGGTTGCCGTTCGTTTGATGAGCTGCCAGAAAACGCGCAGCGTTATGTAAAACGCTTGGAAGAATTAACAGGCGCGCGTATTAGTATTGTGGCAGTTGGCCCTGATAGAGATCAAACTATTATGCGCTCGTGGTATCGTGACGACGCATAATAGTCCCGTGTGGTTAGATGCTGTTCACGAAGAGTACCAACGAAACGTGCTCATAAAGAGCGCTTATGTAGAGTACCCACGAAGCAAAAATAACGTTTCTTGACAGAGGGAGCGACACCGCATTAAGAACGAATTACTTTGTTGTTTT
>KQ959690.1 GCA_001552935.1 Umbribacter vaginalis
GCCAACAGGATCAGTATACGGTGTTTGATGTGCAACAAACTCTTGGAAGGCGTTATTTGACTTCCAACCGTCAGTGCCCGCTCCCGTACTCATGTGCTCAATAAGCGTAATACCGTCCATGGACGACTTGGTCCAGTCGCCCGTGTAGCCATACAGCTGTTCACCAAGTACTTGGAGGATCGACTTTTTAGTTTCACCAGGCTTAATAGGCACACCATGTTCGTCAAGCTTGGAAATATCCATGCCCTTCTTAATGTAGAGAACCTTCGGGCCCGTTTTGCCGTCTTTCCACGCACGTCCTGCCGCAGGCTTAAACGATACAACCACGCTATCAGGTGGAACGGTACCATCTTCGCTCTTTTGCACAATGTAGGGAATTTTCTCATACATTGCAACATACGCGGCATTATCAGTAGGTTTAATGTCTTTGTAGTGATCTTTTGCCCCAATATCAGGCTTAAACGTTTTCCACTTAAAGTCGGCTGGCAAGGTATCGGGCGCAGCAGACCCTGCAGATGTGCCGACCACTTCTTTCCAACCGCGGAATACATAGTGGTAACCATCTGCTTCAAAGTCGCGTCCTGCAGCCGATGGCACATCAAGCGTATAGGTGCCAGCAGGTGCAGCAGCAGTTCCAGCGTACACATACGCCGCAAGCGTTTCGTAATCGCCTTCGGTTTGAGCCGTTTCACGACCTGTCATAATACCCTGTGACGGCTTCGACTTAAACGTATATTTCTTGTAGTAGGTTGCAACATCCTGTGGATTATATTTGCTCAGTTCGCCCTGCAAAAATGCGCGTGGCATAATCGTATAGAAGAACGGCACCTTTTTCTTTACGCGATACCCTTCTCTACCAGCTTCAACCTCAATGAATATCTTGTGCTCGCCCGGCGTAGAGTTATCAAGCGTCGTAACAACATGACCCGCTTCATCAAGGAAGCGATACGTAGCCAATTTGCCCGGCAACGCATCTTCTTCATTTTTGTACTGATCGGCATTTTGGATAAGACTCTTCGCGGTTTCGCCTGCTGCAAGCACAGGATTGCCTGGCAGCACATAACGATGCGCCACCGCCACAGGGTCAATCATCACAAAATGCTTGGTGTAGGTACGGTCTTTGGCGTCGTGCCCATCAAAGGTAAAGCCGTCTATCGCCTGAAATCCCTTATCAGGAACGGGTGTTGGCGCGTTGATATTGTTTACCTTGTATTTGTCAAGAACAACAACATTGGTAAGCGTATCAAGCGTTTCAGGTTTCATACCACCGCGCCCATCGGGCACAAGACGCGACAAGCGTCCATTTTGATCGGCGGTATAGTTTACCTTGTAGTAACCCGGAGGCGTTTCTGCCTTGGGGTCGGAGCCCACAAAGGCGTTTTCCGTCTTTTTGAAGTGTGCAATAAATACTGTTTTGTGGTCGAACGTTTGAGAATTAGCAGGTAAGCGATTGGCGCCTTCAAATTTTTGACCATCATAATAATCTTCAGACGTCCACCCCACAAACGTGTAGCCCTCTTTTGCAACAGGGGTTGGTAGCGGTAGTTGATACGCTTTTGTTCCATTTACCGCATCGAGCACAATTTCTTGCACATTACTTTCAGGGGCGGTTGGATCAAACGCAAACGGCTTTAATTCACCGCCAGGCTGGGCAGATACTTTTGAAACAACCTTATTATTCTCTACAACAAGCTCGGTTGATTCTGTTTTGAACACCAAACGCGAATAATGATCAGGGGTTACCTGCTTGTCATTCGAGCGTTTCAGAATGCGTACGTCATCGTAGATAAATTTATAATCGTAACTAGGTTTATAGCTTCCATCTGCTTCTGGCTTAATCACGAATTGATATTGTGGCGCAATATCTTTTCGCAGCACATAGCCGGGAATAGTTTTCGCTTCAACAACGTTGTAATTGAGCTTATTGGTAGTATACACAGACACATTGCCTGGTTGCGGCTCTGCCGGCGCAATTTCGTTGCCTTGCGCATCAATATAGTGCACCGTATAATTGCGCTTTGCGTACGGCTCGTACACAAACTCTGCCGTATTCTTTTTTGGATCGTTATTTACCACAAAGGTCGAGTATGTATGATCGGGGAAATACTCGTCATCACGATACCCCGCTTGCACCGAGGTAGCAGAGCCGGGGCGCAGTTCATGCAGCGTTTCGGTACGCACGTTATGAATCAAACTCTCAAGTTTCGTGCGGTCTCCCGTGCGCTCTGCTTCTGCTTTTGCATCTTCGTATTGCTTAATGGTGCAACCAGGGTTCAAGAACACTTGCCGCACGGTACCCTCTACGCGCTTGTCTTCGACCCACTCGGCGCGCACCTCCAAATCGTCCACAACAGGCGTGCTAAATGCAAACGGCAACCAGTGATCGTTCCCGTGAATATCTTTTGTTTTTACTTGCCAGCCGTAGAACACATAGCCAGGTCTATCCGCTGGAAGCGGGAATTCATCTTTTGGAATATCTTTTTTGTCGCGCACGAGGCCATCGTTTTTCGCTTTGTGCGCATGATGGCCGTGTGTAACGAAAACCTCAGAGTGTGCGTTTGGCATATCGCTGCGGTTCATGTTTACGGTAATTTTGTGCGTGATTTGCGAAGGCACCCAGTGTGCATAGAGCGTTAAGCCAGCATCGGGAACTACGCGCTTAGTGGTTTGTTTCTTAACGTACTCGATAATGTCCTGTGCAGTCATTGCCGTGCCGTCGGATTTCATGTGCGGGATAAGCACCTGCGAACCATTGGCGTCAAGCGCCCAGCCGTCGAACACGTAGTCTTTGGGCAGATTATCGGGTCGTTTGATGAAGTAGTCTTTGCCATTGAGCTGGAAACGATAGGTACCAGGGAACTGCTCGGGTGCTTGTCCTTCAGGCGTATACGGCGTGATGGTAGGCGTAAGCGTAGTGCCGTCGTCGCTTATGTGTCCGCCGACAATAAAGTCTTTTTTGAAGAGATCGGTGTCAAAGGGCGACTGTATGGTAGCAGCATGTCCTTGCGCATCTTCAACATCTGATGATGCGTCGTTGTGGAAGCGTATGGTAGGCGTTGTGCGATCGTAGGTCCACACAAGAATGGCGCTAAAGGGATACTTAACAGGTACTTCTTTGGGGTTACCCTCCTTATCAAGTCCTTCTTGAACGTATTCACCTTTGCTGTTTTTCTTATAGGTAAAGTCAAATGCGTCTTTCCATTTTTCGTAAACGTACGCCTTAAAGCGCTCTTTTTCTGAAGTGGCTACCATGCCGTCTACAAGATCAACAGGCTTCGATTCGCCTTTCGATTTAAGATATGCACAATAGTCTTGATACAGCAGCTCATACACGCATTGCATGTGCGTTTTTGGTATCGAGGCATTTGGAGCAAGTATGGGTTTTTGCTCTGAATTGCCAAAAAAATACTCGTCTTCATTATTCCAAATAGAAGGATCTCCACTTGATGCACTTTTGTGCGGCGCATACCCAATAAGCTTTGGTGGTTCAAATCCATTCCAACCAAGTAAACTCGATTTGCTAATGTCTCCGTCTCTGTATATATAATTATACTGGGTGTACGACATCACGCTTAGTTTGTACTGCGGTTTTGCGCTGGGGTATTTAAGTCGTGCCGCAGCAGATTCAGGTGTTTCTACACGTATCACTACATGGAAAGGCCCATTTGATGGCTTACCCGTGCTAAATTGCCTCGTGTCCATAGGATAGGGCGTAAAAAGCCGCTGGTAGGGGTTGTAGTCGTAGCTACCTACCTCAGCAGCAGATGGACTTGTGTTTTTGCGATAATGCCTATTAAAGCAGAAGAAATCTTGTTTGTTGTAAAAGTCTGCGCCTTCTACTTCACGCGTGTAGTACACATCTTCAAAACCAAAGCGATAGGGTGGCGTATCAAACACATTATCGCCATCTGGTTTGCCCTTATGCGTGTTGGTAGCGTCACCAAGTATGTATAAGCCCATATTCGCCTGAGGCTCTTCTGTTGAACCGGCGATATAATCTCCGTTTAAATCATATTCTCTATTAACCGGGCTATAGGTAATTTGAGATGTCTTTGGAAATTCTATACCGGGTCGCAACTCTTCGTTAAAGCGCACTTTAATAGCGTATGCAGAATTAAGTGTATCTTTATCGTATGTCCATTTTTTCCCGCCTATCGTAACCGTGGTGCTGCTGCCTCTTGCATTATTCTTATAGTCGGGGTCGCCAGGTTTGGAAGAATCGACGTAATCTGTACTCTTCTTCAACCCATCAGGCTTAGCAAAGTAGTAGGTATACACCTGGCGGTCATACACCGCGTTCAGCACGGTTGTGCCATCGGGACGCAGCTTATACAGCGGACGCATTTCTTTTGCACCAAACCACTCAGGCGCTTCGCCGGCGTTCAGCTTATTTTCTAGCTGGTAGTTTGGCTTATAGAACTTATCAAACAACAAATCATCCGCAAGCACTTTTTCAACGTCAGCTTTTATACGATCATTGGTGGTGTCCAGCCCGTCAAAGTGCACCTGCTTGCGCTCGTCTGCGGTAAGTGTGCCTTTGATAACGCGATATTTCCCATTCAATAAATCTGTTGGCGCATCAAACGATTTGTCGTATTTCGTGAATTTATTTTCAATGTTCTGGTCGCTTTTGCCTTTACGCAGTACACGACCAACGTAATCGTAGTTGTCAAGACTATTCGGATCGTTGGGCTTTACCAGGCGCGCTTTTTGCACCCACACGTTTACCCAGTAGCTTGTTTCTTCATGGGCGGGCCTCCAGTGCGCTACAAATTCAACATCGTTATCAGGTAATGTTTGTTCCGTAAAGTTTGGAGCGAGCGATGGCGCCTCGTGTTCCTTGCCCTTAATGCCCTTAACGGTCCAACCTGTAAATTCATAACCTCTGCGCGTTGGATTGTTTACCTGCAACATTTTTTCGCCAAATTTGTACACATGACCCTGAATGGCAGTGCCGCCTTGCACGTCGTAGGACACTTCGTGCTTTTTCAGCAGGTAGCGAAGCTCAAACACTAAATGCTTTGGCCTATCTTTTGCACTCGGATTAGTAGCTTCTGTTGTGCTTGGATTAGTAGCTTCGTCTTCATCTGCTTCCGTATAATAGGCATCATCTGGAATGGACGAGCCTACCAAATTAGGCTCTGGGCTATAGCCCTCAATGTTTACTGGCTGAGCAAACACACGTGAACCAACCAAACCTATTGCTTTACTTACACAAACGGTATGCCAGTGTCCCTCTTCATCTTGAAGCTGAACTTTATCGTTAAGCCCTGTGTACTCTATAAAAGGTTTTGAACGCTCATCGCTCGGGTCGGTAATGCGCGGATCGTAATTAGGATTTTGAAGCATGTGGCGTACATAAAAGGTAACTTGCTTCGGGTTATACTCAAGCGTAAACTCGCTAACAACATTGTCATCTTTGCTTAAACGCCTGTTTTTATACTGGTCAATGAAGTGTCTATCAATTCTCATATATGTTTGCACCGAAGCATTTTGTTCGGTATCAAGCACAAATTTACCTGCCGCATTTTTCACATATTTCCCGCGCGGAGCAACGTATCCTTTAGTGGTAGGTACGGGAATATAGACTCCCTCAGCATCAGGTTTGCTAATTTCTTCAAGCTTAGCTTCGGTAAACGAAAATTCAGTAGGCTGAAGCAGCTGCTTCGTTACATTACCTGAAACCGCATAGCGTACTGTTAAGTTGTAAACTGTTTTGCGCTCATTTTCAGGACGAGCCACTTGACCGTTTGCTGTTCGTACGTCGCCCGCGGTAGGATTTTGAACATTTGGACGCACTACCTGCTGGTTTGACGTATCATTGGTGCGCGGATTCGAGCCGTTTGGCTGACCGGGCGTTGACGTTGGTGCTGATGATGCACCTGGTGTTGCACCTAGTGTTGATGATGTACCTGATGTTGACGGTGTTGCGCCTGGTGTTGCACCTGAAGCGCTTGCGACAGCTGATGTTTGGGCGGCGCGTGATGCGTTTGCAGCACGCGATGTGCTTGCGGCATGCGATGTACTTGCCGCATCTGATATTTCGTCTACTCCACCACCAGCCGATCTATCCATCGCTGCATTAATATGCACCGAGTGTGTATGAGTGGTCAACGATTCCAATTGAGAAGCTGATGCTTTAGCCTGCTTGGACGATGCTGCCGACGCTGATGGTGTTGTGTGAGCGCTACCCGCATCCTGTAGTAATTGTTCAGGTGTAGACGAAGTAAGCGGTTTGGTATAAGAAATTTGTGGTGGCGTAAGCGTCATCGACATATCTTTACCTTGAAGTGCAAGCGCAGGACTTACCACTACAAGCGATGATGCAAGCGCAACACCTGCAACAACCCCTGCAGACGAAGTGTTCACTTTCGTAAGCAACGATGCTGATTCCCTGGCGTGAGCAGGGTGTTTACTGCGTGATTTATGGGAAGTACTACGTGAAGAAGTGTGTGTGTTTATTGGCATCGATTGATCATCGTACAGTCGTGCATGATTCCCACGCACGCGCGCCACTGTTTTGTTTTTCGTATTTCCTTTGTTATCCATAATTCTGCTCCACCTCTACACGTTAAACCTCAAACCACACAACATGCAAATATAATTATAATTGCTATAAATATAGGCAAAATAATACTAACAAGTTACATACTATACGCCGTATAGCAATAGGCGCACAAATTTAGTATAGCTATTCACTATCACCTAGTAAATTCATCGTATACAAGAAATTAAATTTTATACATTTTAATCATAGAAAAGCGAATATATCAGCGATTAAGGTTGTAAATAAACGTTTGATAGAAACAAAAATTAAATTTCAGCAAGTACATAATGAGCGCTAAACGGTGCTAGAGAATGAGAAAGAATTTCAGTAGGAAGAAATATAGAGATGCTGTTTCGTGTAGGTATGCATTTCGCGAAGCTTGATGCCATGGTGGCATAGAAGCTGCTATACAAGCCATACAACACCAAGGTGCAACACTGCGAACGTAAGCACGAGCGCAAGCAAAGTCCTCGAGCTTAAAGGTGCAAAAAGCCAGCGCAGCTCAAGTTTGTATTCAAGCACAAAAAAAGACCCCCGAAGG
>KQ959691.1 GCA_001552935.1 Umbribacter vaginalis
ATGTGTTATAAGATAAAGGCTGAATGCTGTTCTGATAATCGAATCGATTGTATGTCCAGGCACTACTGTGTGTAAACAACGGATTGCTACCACCCGTTAATAGGTAATCAAGCAGGTCGTAGTACTCTTTTTCTCGGTTGTAATCAACCTCGCCTACGGTACGTGCCAGTGAGCGTGCTACTGATGGTGAGCACATCAACGGATAAAAGGTAGTTTGTGTTGCACCTGTTTCAATCACGCGCTCAACATCGCGGATAAGCATTTCCTTAGTTTGAGCTGGAAAGTTAAATATCATATCAACGTTCATCGAAACAAAATACGGAACTGCATCGCGTACGCGTTGTGCAATAACATCAGCGCTGCCATATTTTTCATAGCGATCCATTTGTTTCAACAAATCATCGTTAAAGCTTTGAACACCAACTGATAAGCGCTGTACACGACCTTGTAATTTTTCCAGATAGTCAGGAATTAAATGGTTGGGATTCGTCTCTGATGATACTTCGCGAATTGAAAATGTTTCACGTGCAACATCGATAGTTTCACACAGTTCATCAATAAGAATAGTGGGAGTACCACCACCTATATACAAGCTGGTAAAATCGTAGCCAAGATCTTTTACCATCTGCATTTCTTTACGCAAATTTGCAAAATATAAACGCGCTTTGTCTTCCTTAAAAGGGAAGCGATTAAACGAGCAATAAGGACATAAACGCTCACAAAATGGAACGTGCATATACAGCATGTAGCTTTTATGCGGATTAGGAGGTGGAACTACTTTTTCATCAGTCAAATGGAGTTTCAGATAGTTTTTAGAAGCCTGATGAACTGCCTTACTTAAAAGTCGTTCGGAAAGCATAATACACCTTTGCGTTTGACGCCTAACTCGTTTCTCACGCGCGCGGGTGCTGCATCTCCTGATAGCCAATATCGTGTCGATAAAACATATCCTTAAAATGGATGCAGTTACAAGCATCGTATGCTTTCTGGCGCGCTGCTTCAAACGATACACCACATGCGGATACACACAACACACGCCCACCAGTTGTTACCAAACTGCCTAATCCGTCACACGTTGTGCCAGCATGAAACACCTGCACAGAGCTATCACGCTCAACTTCATCGATACCTGTTATCGTAAAGCCTTTCTTGTATGCAGCAGGATACCCTCCACTTGCTAACACAACTCCTACGCAGCAGTTATCTGACCAGCGCAAATGAATGTCATCACTGCGGCCTTGCGCAACTGCCAAAAACAACTCAACGGCATCGTTTTCCAAACGAGGAAGAATGACTTGTGTTTCTGGATCTCCAAAACGCACATTAAATTCCAACATCTTTGCGCCCGTTGCTGTAAGCATAAAACCACCATACAATACGCCGCGATAATCGTTCTCGAATTCGCGCGCACAAGCGCTGGCTGCCTGTTGCATGATATTATGCATCTCGTTAAGCTGATTAGCACTTACATGCGACACAGGGCTATACGCACCCATGCCGCCCGTATTTGCACCTTTATCACCATCGAGTGCGCGTTTATGGTCTTGGGCAAGCTCCATACAAAATGCCTTACCGTTGCACACAAATGCAAGCACAGAACACTCAAATCCGTTTAAACACTCTTCTATTACAACGCGCTTACCTGCTGTTCCAAAACTACCTTCAAAACACGCGTCAACTGCGCGATGAGCCTCCTGTTGTGTTGCGGCAACAACAACGCCTTTTCCAGCAGCAAGACCATCTGCTTTTACAACAATAGGCGCAGAATGGCTATCGATATACTCATGCGCTTGTTCAGGCTGGTCACAACTTATGTATGCAGCAGTTGGAATGCTGTTCCGTACCATGAACTGTTTAGAAAAGCTTTTGCTACCCTCTAAACGCGCACCTTGTTTGTCAGGGCCAAAACAAGGAATTCCCTGTTTACGTAAGACATCAGCCACGCCTGCAACCAAAGGCGCTTCGGGACCTACCACCACAAGGCCAACAGCATGAT
>KQ959692.1 GCA_001552935.1 Umbribacter vaginalis
AGCATACGCAGGCGCAAACACGTTCGCAGAATGTATCACATGGTGAACAGTGGGAAGGCGGAGCGTTTTCGTTTGATGAGTTGAGTGCGGCATTTACGAACAGCACTTCAGCTGCGATGGACGATATTTATACATTTAAGAACGGTGGCTATAATACAGAGATTTGGTTTGTGGCATTAGGCGCATCTGCATATGATAATGGTGGTGTGCGTGCATTTTACGAGAAGTATGCCCAGCAGCTGCATGGCGCGATTTTTGTTGATATAGAAGCGCTTGGAGCAGGAGATTTATCACTTATTTATGGAGATGGATCGCTCAAGTCTACCGTTACGTCAGGCAGGTTAAAGCGCTATGTGAAAAAAGCGCAACACGTGTTGCAGCATCCTATAACCGAAGTTCGCGTTTGCACTTGTGAACTTCCTGGTCAAGTGGCTGCTCACTTGGGATGCCAACATATTCAACTGGCTGGCACTGTGCAGGGATCAATTGCGTATTATGCTACTAAGGACGATACCGATCAAATCATATCGGAAGAAACGCTCGAAGAGAATATTAACTATTTATGCGAATTGGCGCGCACTATTTAAGGTATTTTCGAGTAGCGTTTAGGCGGTATATAGGCAGCATATAAGCAGCGTGTGAGCAGTCTGGAGTATCCAGTTGAGTAGTATTGATGCACGTTGTGAAATTATGTGCGCTTTAAGGCGTTGTTGGTACGGTATTGAGGTATACTGTGCATCTATTGCGCGATTTATAATGTGTGTAACGTGTGCGGGCGTGGTTCAATGGTAGAACTTGAGCTTCCCAAGCTTACAACGCGGGTTCGATTCCCGTCGCCCGCTCCATCTTTCTTGTGTGTTTGATAATGCTTCAACTATGCGTTTTCTTTTGGTTGAGCGGGTATTATGCCAGTGTGTGTGAGGTTTTTGGGCGAAATTTCCCTGGTTTGAACTATCGATATGCACCATATTGCGCATCTTTAGTTTTAGGTACTTTTATACGTTCACCTGCATCTTTTTATACATCGAGTTTTGTGGCCTGCATGTGTAGCATAAACCGCTTTTGCTGTTGCATATGCTTGCGAACCGTACGTGGTAATGGTATAAGTGAACGCATAGAGCTGCATGCTCTTCACGGTAACCTATCTACTACTAAGAATGTTTTATGATGAACACTATGTCTTTTTCTGGATTGACGCCTCATTTCATTTCATCCTCTTGCTCTGCGCAGTCGTCTCCTTTAGCTTCTTTAACTGCGTCTACATCGCACGAGCCCCCTTTGCGGACAACACACGCCAAAACCACACACGCCGATGTGTCTGCATCGGCCGATACCGTCGCACCACATACAGCCGCCTCGCTTGATGACGCAGCGTTACACACTATTCGGGCGCTTGTCTTTGATTTAGACGGCACGCTGCTTGATACACTTCCACACCTTACGGCGCTTACCAATTTTGTGCTTGCTCAACAGCATTTTCCGCAGCATACTCAAGAAGAGGTGCTAAGCTACATTGGCGAAGGCGGGCAAAAACTCCTCATGCGTGCCGCACCAGAAAATACCCCTCAAGACGTGATCGATGCTATGTTTCAGCAGTGGAAAGAAAAGTTTTACACGCACGGAATCGATTTAGTAGCGCCTTTTGAGGGCATTAATGATATGCTGGCAACACTAAAAACACGTGCATTACTAGGCGTTTTATCGAATAAGTTTGATGCTGGCTGCATTGCAAGTGTGCAGCAGCATTTTCCTAATACGTTTTGTTGGGTTCATGGTGAACGTGCAGGAATTCCGCGAAAACCCCAACCAGATGGTTTACAGAATTGTTTGGATGAACTGCAGTTACATCCTGATGAGGCAATCTATGTGGGCGATTCTGTTACCGATATTGATGCTGCTCGCAGTGCTGGCATGCGCGCAATAGGTGTGTCGTGGGGATATCAGGATTCACGCGCGCTGCTTGAACATGGCGCTTCATATCTTGCAAAATCGCCTTGTGATCTGCTTACCTATGTGGAGCCTCTACTTTTTGAACGCCGCATATAATCGCACTTATAATGTGCTGCAGTGTATTATAATTTAACGGTACACATTGGCGTTATCGGTGTGTTCTCCATGAGTGCGCTTTTGCACACTACCACATAGCACATCGCCATGCGCAGTATTAAGAAGCAGCTTACATTGAGAGGTAATTTATGACATCTGCAGAAGAACAACTTCGTTTGTGGCTTGATAACGCAACCGACGCTACAGTGCAAACAGAACTGCAACACTTGGCGCATAATGGCACAGCCGAGCAGATTGAAGATGCCTTTTATGGCTATTTAAGCTTTGGTACGGCTGGTTTACGTGGCATTATGGGTGCAGGAACTCATCGTATGAATGTGTATACCGTTGCTCGAGCTACGCAAGGTTTGGCAAATTATCTCAACGAACACTTTGATTCTCCATCGGTGGCCATTGCGCGCGATTGTCGTCATAATGGTCAAGCTTTTGTTGAAACAACAGCACGGGTCCTAGCTGCTAATCGAATTCGCACATATCTTTATCCCGATATTGCACCAACGCCTGCGCTTTCGTTTGCTACGCGCGATTTATTGTGTTCAGCAGGCATTTGTATTACTGCAAGTCATAATGCTGCTCCGTATAATGGATATAAAGTATATGGCAGCGATGGTTGCCAAATTACTTCACAAGCTGTTGATGAAATTTCTGCAGCGATTCAAAACGTAGACGTATTCACCGGCATAAAGTATATGTCGTTTCAAGAAGCGGTTGAACAGGGGTTATCATCATATATCAAAGACGATACCATCGATCGCTATTTGAATGCCATTTACGATGTGTGTCCACGTTTGCAAGCTTCTGAACAATCACAACCGCTTCATGTAGTATATACGCCGCTCCATGGAACCGGACTTAAATGTGTTGCACGCATGTTTGAGAAGCTGCACATTGATAAAGTAACGTATGTAGAAAAGCAAGATGTTCCTGATGGTGATTTTCCAACATGCCCTTCGCCTAATCCAGAAAGTAAAGAAGCGTTGGCATTAGGGATTGAAACCTGTAAGCGCGTTAAGGCCGATTTGCTTATTGCAACCGATCCTGATGCAGATAGATGCGGGATTGCTGTGGCGGATGGTGCTTCCTATACCTTGTTAAGCGGTAATGAAGTGGGTGTTTTGTTACTCGATTTCCTCGCAGCGTGCGCTCAGCGTGAACAGGGTGATATTTCACATAAAGTGGCGGTAAGTACTATCGTTTCAACTGCGATGATAGATGCGCTGGCTCAGCATTATGGATTCAGTGTAAAACGCGTGCTTACAGGATTTAAGTACATTGGCGATGTTATTGCTGATTTAGAGCAAAAAAATCGTACGCGCGACTTTTTGTTGGGTTTTGAAGAAAGTTATGGCTATTTAAACGGCACCTATGTGCGCGATAAAGATGCTATTGATGCAACAATGTTAATTTGCCAGATGGCGCGGCACTATAAAGCAAAAGGTATGAGTTTAGCTGCCGCCATGAACCATTTGTACGAAACATACGGCTACTATTTTAATAAAACAGTATCATTTAATTTTCCTGGCATTGAGGGCATCCAGAAAATGTCTTCCCTGATGGATGGCTTACGGAATAACCCACCAGCAAGGTTTGGTTCGGCGGCTGTTGAGCAACATATTGATTATCGCAATAAAATCGATGGACTCCCAGCGGCTAATGTTATTGAATTAAGGCTTTCTGATCAGGGAAAAATTATTTTCCGACCAAGTGGAACAGAGCCTAAAGTAAAAGCGTATCTTTTTGTACGAGCGTCGTCAAAGAACGCTGCCTTGGATAGTATTACATCGCTTGAACAAGCGGTGCAACAGCATGTACAGCCTTATTTCACAGATTAGCCACATTCCTCTGTTAGAATGTAAGCTTGCATATGTTTATGGATGCGCGCGCTGTGGAAGGTATCACAAGTTGTCAGTTGCGTTTTCCGTGAGTTTTACCTGATGAGGGGGCTTTATGGCACCTAAACACGCTCAAGTGCGACCAACACGTTCTGATAAGCGCCGCAGTGCAGCTGCTAATACGGCACAAGGTAGAGGGTCTGCTTCGGCTGGAATTCCTGGCAGTCAGTCTGCTGCTTCTCTTTCAGGAGCAGCGGCTTTTTCACGTAATGGCGCTAAATATGTTGCGCGCAACGCAGGCATGAGCCGTGGTAAAAAAATCGCACTTGGCGTTCTTATCGCGGTGCTGTTGCTTATTATTGCCGCTGGTAGTGCGCTTGCGTGGTATATTCATTCACTTGATGAAACGCTTTCAGGCGGTAAGTCGGATGAAGAAATTTCAGCCATTAATGAGGCTTTAAGTGCGCGTTCGATGTCGGATGCGTTTTACGTTATGATGATCGGCTCTGATGCACGCGCCGACGATGCAAGCATGGGGGCTCGAAGCGACACTAATATTGTTGCGCGTATCGATCCAAAAACCAATACCGTAAGCATGTTGTCTATTCCTCGTGATACTGCGATTTACATGGAGAAACATGGTACTGTGAAATTTAATGCAGCGTATGCATTTGGTGGTACTGCTGAAACTATTAAGCAAGCGAAACAGTTGTTAAATGTGCCAATTTCGCAATATGTTGAAATTAATTTTGACGGACTTATCAACCTTGTAGATACTCTTGGTGGCGTCGATGTTGATGTTGCGCGCAAAATTAACGATCCTGATGCTGGGGATATTATTATTCCCGCTGGTAGACAGCATCTTAACGGAGAAGCAGCGCTTGTATTCGCGCGCTCACGTGCTTATGCAGATGGCGATTATACACGTGCTTCTAATCAGCGCAAACTTATACAAGCTATCATTCATAAAATACAGCATCTAGGCATTACGGAAATTCCTGGAGCTATTAGTGCAGCGGCAAAATGCGTAACCACTAATATGAAAGTGTCGGATATTATTTCATTGGCGCTTCAATTGCGTGAAAAAGGAGAAACTACCATTTATTCGGCAGGTGTGCCTTCGCTTCCTACGCCTTATCACGGTGCTTCATATATTTTTGCTGACATGCAGGCATTAGCAAAGACGTTGGAATTATTTAATACTGGTCAAGATCCTAGTGGAATTGTGACACATCGTTCTGCAGCTCAATTGATTGCCGAGTATGAGCAAGCCCATAATATTAAACCGTCTGCTGGTTCAAAAAGTTCACAGCGTCAATCGGCAGTGGTCAGTGATGATGATTATGATGCAAAAATCAATCAGCAGATAAAAAAATCGCGCAATACCCTACACGTTGTTGATCCGCAATCCGATTTAAATGCGCCGAATGGACAAGCAGCTTCTTCACGCTCGCGCGGTTCATCATCCAATCATAACCAGCCGCATGAGCGCAAGAAATCAGGCTCTTCTTCAACGGAGCAGAAAAAATCCGATCACCATGCAAATAGTGGCTCTGGACAAGGCGATCGTGCAGCGTCATCATCTGGAACATCAAAATCGCACCAAAAATCAGGCGCACAACAGGGAAAACAAGGGGGTCAAGCCGATCGGGCTGCTTAAAGCAGCGCTGCCTTGTCTTACAATGCTTTGCCCTACAATACTAAACGTTTTAGATACTTAGACAATCTAGAAAAGTTATAACCGCAGATAAAGTAGATGTAACATGTAACGCAAAAAGATAAGGTAAGGTATTACATTAAGATATTGGTGTGAGTACTGTGGACGTATATATGCTTATCATCGAAACGATCGTGCTTTGTTGTGCGCTCTTTATGGCGTGTTTGCTAGGAAGTGGAACTGATAAGAAAAATTTGCGGCAGTACGCATCGTATCCTGATGTGGTACAAACGCGCATACGCGAGCTTGAATGCTACCAGGGGCAGTTTAAAGAAGGAGCGATATTGCCTCACTGGATAGCGAACTTATTTCTGTTTGCGGTTTTATTTTTTTTACTGGTGCTTCCACTAAGACGAGGGCAGTTTGTAGATAACTTTGTTGCACTGCTTTTTCTAGGAGAAACTGTAAACGTGTTCGATCTAGTAGTAATTGATTTATTGTGGTGGAGAAATACCCAACGCATTAGACTATCAGCGCTTCCTCAAAAACAGCTATATCAAAATCCGCAGAAACATATTGAAGCGTTTTTTCGTGCCGCGGTGATGTTTGTTCTGGTAGCGCTTCTCGATGGTTATTTGTTGAGTTTATTTTGATAGATTCATGTGGGTGTGCTTCCTATTCATCATATAAGCTGCGATACCGCTCTTCCAGTTGTGCAAGCTCCTCTGGTGTGTTTGCGTTCATAAAGTAACCACCATACGGCTCAATAGCGCGTGCCTCTTGAGGAGTAAGTTGATAGGTATTTACGCGCGTAATAAGCTCTTGAGCTCGATGTTTTCCTTCTTTGAGCGCCGCAGTTACTGCCTGTAAGCATTCGTTGCGTCGATACACGGCATGAAAGGGCTCAAAACCGTGTTTGTTTACAGGCACAACCGCATCAACGTGCAGTTTGTGAGTTAGAGCAGCTTCATGTGCTAATAAATGCGCCGATACAAATACCATATCGCAGGCAACAAGCGCCACGAGTGGTGTTTTTGCTCCTGAAAGAGCGCTTGCAATGCCTGGAAGCGCTCCTCGCATTGGATAGATGTCGGGAAGCAGGTCGATGTTCATCTGCGGGTATAGATTGTGCACGAAGCTCAAGCGCTCCGCTTCATTGGTGGTAATGAGCAGCCGATCAGCAATCGGTGCGAGCCGCTCAATCATGTGGCATAGGAGCGGTCGACCCATAAACTCCACCAGCGCTTTGCTTTGTTTCATGCGTTTTGATTCGCCACCTGCTTGTATCACAACGCTCAAACGTGGGCGAACGTAATGCCTGATAAGAAACTCAACAATTCCCTCGTAGTCGTTAATATCAAAACTTGGAATATCATATAATTCAGCCGCTTTATGCGCTTGTTCGATGTTGGTTGCAAGCGCAACAGTTGACGCTTGAGGCATTTTTTCAAGCTGCTGTTGAGCGTTTAAAAGAGCCTGGTGGAGAAGTGTTTCTTGGACGCTTGGCGCTTCATTTTGAAAACGCTCGCTTTGTACAAGTTCGCAGCGAATTTGTGTAATATCAAGTTCGGGAGAAAGTGCGTGTTGTGCACCGTAATAAAATAACTCAGCACATTCTTCATCTGCAGTGTTGCCTTTGCGCATCACTTCAATTGTTTCAAGGCCGCTTTTACGAAACCCTTCTACAATTACAAGGTCGTGGTTGGGCATAGTGGCAACAAGCTGGTCACAGCTTGGTTCTTGGTGTAAGTGTGTGATACGCGCCATTTTATCGGGTGCAACGATAATAGTGTCTGAACTGCCTGCTTGCATATGGCGATACGAGTCTTTCCCCGGAATGTCAATATCAAAACCTTTATGTCCGTGGTGCTTAATAGTGCCAATGTCATATCCGCGCTCTACAAGTTTTGCTACGATTTGCTCGATGAGTGTTGTTTTACCTGAATTATGGCGTCCTACAAAGCTTATAGCAGGACTTTCTTTATCGAAACATGTTGTATTATGGGAAGTGTATGCCACCATAGTTCGCGTCCTTGAGTTAATTGCTGGTGCGAAAATATGCAAGCAGCTGCGTAAACATGCATATGCGTGCACGTATTGGTATTGTATCGTAGCTTGGGCAATTTGCGTAGTGCATAGAATTATCTTCCGCGTGACAGAAGACGCTTCAGGCGTTATCACTCCTTTTTACAAGCCCGTATTCATAGCACCATACTTGATGTCTCGTATCTGTTTCTGTGCTTCATGTGCTACGTTCTATAAAAAGAAGCGACCTACGTGCTTTGATGTCGAGTATAATAAAACCGTGGAGAGAATGCAGTTGCGCACATTGTTCGCGCACGTTAAACGCCGCGCTCTACCCATGAATGTTTCGTGGTAGCGCAAAAAAAAGAGCAGTGAGGATAGCCTTCATGTCGAATAAAAGTCTTGCTAAATCGCCCGATAACACTACCGTTCTTTTAACGGGTGGGGCGGGATTTATTGGTAGTCATACCTGTGTTGAACTGCTGAATTCTGGGTATCGGGTTGTGATTGTTGACGATTTGAGCAATTCGTGCCAAGCTGCTATCAAGCGCATTCGTACTATTACTCAGGTCAATGATGACCGTCTTGTGTTTTATCGTGCAAACATTCTCGATCGTGAAGCTCTTACCACCATTTTTAGTGAAAACAATCTTGACGCTATCATTCATTTTGCAGGATTTAAAGCGGTTGGTGAAAGTACGCAAAAACCGCTCGAGTACTATCACAATAACATTACGGGAACGCTGGTGTTATGCGATGTCGCACGCTCGTTTGGAGTGAAAAACATCGTATTTTCCAGTAGCGCTACTGTGTATGGAACGCCCGAATTTATCCCCATTACTGAGATGTGTCCTAAACATGAGCCAACTAATCCCTATGGGCAAACAAAAAGTATGCTCGAGAACATTCTCACCGATTTATACAAAGGTGACCCTCAGTGGAATGTGGTGTTGTTGCGGTATTTTAATCCAATTGGCGCACATGAAAGCGGGCTTATCGGGGAAGATCCAAAAGGCATTCCTAATAATCTTGTGCCGTATATTGCACAGGTAGCCGTTGGAAAGTTGCCTGCACTTAAAGTGTTCGGAAATGACTATGAAACGCCTGATGGAACGGGTGTGCGCGACTACATTCACGTTGTTGATCTTGCGCGTGGTCATGTGCGAGCACTTGAATGGATGGCTGGAAAATGCGGGAGCGAGTCAATTGAGGGCAAGGCGCTAGGCGCGTTTCATGGCGCGCCGCAGCCTGATGGTACACGCAGTGGTGTTGGTATTTTCAACTTGGGCACAGGAAAAGGATCAAGTGTTCTCGATGTAATTCACGCGTTTTCTGCAGCATGTGGTCATGATATTCCGTATACGTTTGAGCCACGTCGACCAGGCGATATTGCTGAAAATTATGCTGCGTGCGATTTGGCAGCATGTGAACTTGGCTGGCATGCGCGCTACGATCTTCTGAAAATGTGTGAAGATAGCTGGAAGTGGCAATCGCTTAATCCGGAAGGGTATAACGATCCTCAGGATACATTGGACGAACAGGGCGGTTTGGGTAATTCTGGTACTGCTGGCGCTACACGCACGGTGTCAGCTACGAGTTCAAGGCCAACCACCAACGTTTCATCATCTACTACCTTTGTGAGCAGCTCTAGTTCTCATCATGCTGATGGCAGATCTGATAGTACTGATGAACTTGCAGAGTTAGCCGCTCCCGAAGCGATGCCGCGTATTCAAAAGATTGTTCTTATTGCAGCGGTTATTATAATTGTAGTAGCAGTGTTGTATTACAATTTAAAGTTGAGTAGGTAAAGGCAGGAAACGTGTCGGCTGATAAGCATACTTCGCGAGGAGCACACAGTAAAACACCTCGTAAAAAGCGTAAATTTTCTGAAGCGGTGCGTAAAAGAAGACGACGCCTTATTGGTATTATTGTTATTTTGCTGCTTGTTATTTGTGCTGTGTTGGCGGGCGGTTATAACGTATATGTTGATGTACAAGGTAAGTATACTCCCAGTTCAGATGCGGCTGATTCAAGTATTGTAGGTGTTTCGGATGATGCGTCCGATCGATCGAACGCACCTGCTACTCGTGTGCCACACATAGCAGAGCTGCTTTCATGTTCAGTAGATGAAGTATCAACACATTTAGGAGAAAATGCTCTGCTGGTAAGCGATTTTGTAGACCCTCTTTCATCTACTGCTGTGGTGCGTCATATGAAGTATTCGTTAACTAACGAGCCCAATGATGGCAGAAGCGGGTTTCCAACCGTATTTGTAAATGCGAATATTCAAAACAAGGTTGTTCAAGTAGGATACGGTGTGTCGCTGCGTTTATTGGATGTAGGCGATGTTAGTTTTGCCGATGCCATTACACATAAACATCTGATTGAAAAAACACTTGGGCTTATGGGATTCACCTGCGACGACAATCAAGTTCATCTACCGGCAAATCCTGCTGATTATAGTACGTATGAAGAAAACGGAACAACGCTTAAAACGCAAGAATTTACCTTTGAAGGTGACTGTTCTTATAACAACAAACCGCTTAAATTTTCGGCAGTGCTTTCGTACGACTTTACAGCAGCAAACCTACCTACGGGTAATGTGTCAGACACGCTGCGCAATCTTTATGTGTATGTGATAGAAAAATAGCGATCATCATGCATCATTGACGTGCATTTTTATAGTTGGTCTGGAAGTTGCGTTGCATACAGCGCGCCGCGCGATTGCGTAGTGACCGTCCGGCTTGCACAAAGTGCTGTGTTTGTGTGATTAGTGGATTGCTCGTACTGTATGTTGTGCGCTTAGCTTTACGTTGGGAAAGCACCAGACGTGCAAGTGGCAATGCTATATTGTGGAGCAGGTTGTGCATTCATGCATTGCGATATGGGTTTCTGCACATTATTTATAACGGTATAAGTATGGTAAATTAGTGAATTTAGTTGTATATATGCAATAGACGTTTCTTATCTTTCAAGTACATAGTAAAATACTTTGCTACAAGTGAGACGTTTACGTTTCCACCTAGTTCGGTTATCTCCGTTGGGTTGCTTTAATAGTGTCATCTTTTGAGCATCCGCGTTTAACCGTGGGTGCTTTTTTATGAGTAAGGGAGGTGATTGCTATAGCAACACAAGAGCCAAGGCTCAACCAAGAAATTACTGTTCGTGAATGTCGTGTTATTGGCTATGACGGTGATCAACTGGGAATTATGCCTACTGTTCAGGCAATTCGACTTGCCCAGTCAGAGGGTTTCGATTTAGTTGAAATTGCTCCTCAGGGAGTGCCGCCTGTTTGCCGCATAATGGATTATGGTAAATACAAGTATGACCAGGCCATTAAAGCAAAGCAAGCGCGCAAAAATCAAAGCAAAATTGAGACAAAAGAGATGAAGTTTCGTCCTAAAATTGATGTGGGCGACTACATGACTAAAAAGAAACATGTGCTTCGTTTCTTGTCGGGTGGTGATAAGGTAAAAATTACCATCATGTTTAGAGGTCGTGAAATGGCGCATCCTGAACAGGGATTATCCATTCTTGAGCGATTGTCAGAAGATTTGAAAGACGCGGCAGTTATTGAAGCTGCGCCAAAAATGGAGGGTCGTAATATGCACATGCTTATTGCTCCACTTCCGTCAATCATTAAGAAGAAAACACCTAGTCAGCGCAAAAACGATATGAGCAACGACGAAAAAGATTCGCTCGGAAAGGAAGAATAATGCCTAAGATGAAAACTCATCGCGGAAGCGCAAAGCGTTTTCGTGTAACTGGTTCAGGCAAAATTATGCGCGCAAAAGCGTTTAAGAGCCATATTTTGACGAAAAAAAGTCAGAAGCGTAAAAGAAACTTCCGTCATGAAACTGAACTTGCGACAGCCGATAATCGCGTAGTAGCTCGCAACTTAGGTCTTCGTTAATTGTAAAGGAGTAAATTATGGCTCGTGTAAAACGCGCAGTTAATGCACATAAAAAACGCCGTACGATTTTAGGTCGCGCTAAGGGTTATTATGGTGCGAAATCGCGTTCATATAAAAACGCTAAACAGCAGGTACAGCATTCATTACAGTACCAATATCGCGATCGTCGTAACAAGAAGCGTGAAATTCGCCGCTTGTGGATTGTTCGTATCAACGCTGGTGCTCGCTTAAATGGCATTGCGTATTCTCAGTTTATGAACGGTTTGAAAAAAGCTGGTGTAGAACTTGATCGTAAGGTGCTTTCTGATATGGCAATTCATGATGAAGCAGCATTCAGCGCGCTGTGTGAAGTTGCAAAGAAAGCGCTTAAGTAGTTTTTTGCTTGTTGTTAAAACCACATGTGTCAGTATGCATGTGTGCTGTTAAGGAGAGGTGCGATGCAGCTCTCCTTTTTTATGTCTGTTATGAATGTTTAGGGGAATGCAACAGCACTTTTCTGTAAGTGGAACATAATAACATGCTTTTTTCTTGTGCTGTTCTGATGTATTGTTTCTCATGCTGTGCATATCGCGATTGGATTATTGTTGGTTTTAATAGTACTCAGCTTGCGTATGTTAAGCTTTTACTTTAAGTTATAAACATTGTTTTTATCTTTATAAATACAAGAATATGCCTTTGACGTGGCATAAGTACCACTAATTTAATATGTGTTTTTTCCTCCATAATTATCATAATACATCACACTTATAGCTTGGGTTATTGGTTATTATGCTATACTTCTTGCACTTATGGAAGTGGTAGTTGAGCGCTGTAGATTCAAGCATTGACGTGCTGTGATACTCATTTACGCTCACACTAACAATGTCAAGAGAATGGGGGCTCATATGAACTATGGACACAAGCGCACTGGCGCTAAAGTTTCAAAGCGCACTATGTTTATAAGCGGAACGCTTTCGGCTGCTTTACTGTTTGGCGGTGCAACATTCGTCGCTCACGAAGCAACGGCAGATCAGGGCAAATCTTTTAGTGAAATTGCTAAACAAGTGCAAGGGTATGATGCTCGGGTGTTACATCCTGACGCAACCCCACAACAGTTAAAAGATTTGTATCCAGGTAGTACTAGTCCACAAGCTTCGTTTGCTGGTTTAGCACGTCAAATACAACTTTATGATGCAGCTGTTTTACATCCAGATGCTGATGATGCAAAACTTAAACAGTTGTACCCACAAGCCAATATAAAAAAAGCTGATGTGACTGAATTCAAAGCTCAATTACAAAAGGAAGCGGCTGCTCAGCACCAGGAAAAATTCAATCGCAATTTTAAGAGCATAGCTAAACAGGTGCTGAAGTATGACATTGAACAGCTGCATCCGAATGCAACGCCTGAAGAGTTACAAAAGCTGTATCCTGGCAAGCTGACTGATGAAATTGCACAAGAAAATAAAGGCGCTGCCAACACCAAAGACGCTCATACTAAAGAAGAAAGCACCAAGCAGATTGATGTAAACAAGGATACAGCTATCAATGATACCAAAGCTGCTAACACGGTTGCGCTTGCAAGTGAGCAGTCGCTTACAACGGCACCAGATGACGCACAAGCAGCAAGCACTAAGCTTGCGCGCACGGGTGACATGCCTTTGGCTGCAATTCCTGTAGTAGGTGCAGTAGTGGCAGGTGCTGTACTGTTTATGCGTTCGCGTTTTGTGCGATAAGCGGCTACCTGTAGTAAATGGCTGCTAGGTGAGCTGTGCGCCTATAAGACGCTCATATTGCGTGCAATCCTGCATGCATAAGTGATGAGCAACGATATTGTTGCATATATTAAAGAGGGAGCGCTTTGCTCCCTCTTTTTTCATTCTATTATTGGTATCTTTTCCCCGTTACAAGAAGTACGAAACGCCACCCTCAATAAGTGGTTGCATGTGCTGGTATGGAATGTTTTTGTACAACAGCGCGCCAGAGCGCTCAGTATGCCCCATTTTTCCTAGCACGCGCCCCTCGGGGCTGATAATACCTTCAATAGCCATAAGAGAGCCATTTGGGTTTGAAGGTTGTGAAGGATCAACTACGCCTTGTGCATCGCAATACTGGAACGCTATTTGGTTGTGACATACCAGCTGATCGAGTAATTGTTGTGATGTATAGAAACGCCCTTCACCATGGCTAATAGGCACAGAATGGACATCACCCTCATGCATTTGTGCTAACCATGGGCTTGATGCATGTGCAACACGGGTATATACCAGCGAACTAATATGTTTGCCAATCGTATTGTTTGTAAGCGTAGGGCAGCTTGCAGTACGTTCACAAATGTCTCCGTATGGCACTAAGCCAAGTTTAATAAGCGCTTGAAAACCATTGCAAATACCCAATATCAAGCCATCTTGTTTCTGCAAAAGGTTCCTTACTGCTTCTGTTACGTATGGATTTCTAAAGAACGCACAGATCAGTTTTGCCGAGCCGTCAGGCTCATCGCCTCCTGAAAAGCCGCCAGGGAGGGCAAGAATTTGTGATTGAGCTAGCGCTTTTACCATACGATCAACACTTTCGTGTATGTCGCTTGCACTCATGTCATTAATAACGAGAATCGAGCTACGCGCGCCCGCCGTATTAAAGGCTTTCAACATGTCGTATTCACAGTTTGTGCCTGGGAATACAGGAATAAGTACTCGAGGAGCACCTAACCGCGTAGTGTGCTTATGAGTTTGTGTGCATGGTAGCTCAATGCTGGCAGGCGTTTGTGTAAGGTTGTTGTTCTGCGCCTTAGTGGCATTGTCTGTACATGTATTTCTGGATTGGTTGGTATTGTACGCTTCAATTTCTTTGTTGCGCATTTCCTTGTTTGTGTTTTCGTTGTGTGAAGCGCGTTTTATGGTATGTTCGGTGGTTGAGAATACCTCTTCAAGGGTCGTTTCCCATGCGTTTTGAACATCTGCAAGCGCGATTGTTTCACGTGAAACAATCCACGTATAGGTATTGGTGGTTGTACCTATAAAAGAAACATCAAAGGGTTGTGTGTCAGCCGCCTGTGAGTTAAGCAATGTATCGTATGTTTCACGTGAAACTTCTACCACAAATGAGCCGTACGCATAACTGAACAAGGTATCATACGCTTGTGCGGCAGCATCAGAGAAGCGTATACCAAGCTTGTTCCCAACGCCCATGGTAAAGAGCGTTTCTGCTACACCGCCATAGCTGCATGTTTTACATGAATATAATGCGTTCTTGCGCTGCATGTGTGTGATGCTTTCAAAGAGTGCTCGCACACTTTCTTTTTGCGGAATAACACCTTCATAGTCCGATATATAATGCGGCGTAAGAAGCGCTACTACATGCTCTGCTTCTTTAAACTCGGGCGACACAATGTTGTTGACCTGTCCTGTTCCAGCGGCAAAGCTTAACAGTGTTGGTGGAACATCAAGCTGTTCAAAGCTGCCGCTCATAGAGTCTTTTCCGCCTATGGCAGCACATTCAAGGTCAAGTTGCGCTTGCAGTGCGCCTAACAGTGCAGCTGCTACGCATCCCCAGCGCTTTGGATCATTTCTGAGTGAGCCGAAATATTCTTGCAAACTAAGCGTAATGGCGTCTAATGAAATGCCTGTTGCAATAAGCTTTGAAACACTTTCTAAAATTGCGGCATAGGCGCCTGCGTAGACGTTTTCTTCCAGCAAGAAGGGGTTTGCGCCCCACGCCATTGCACTGATGGTATGGGTTTTACCCAAGGTGGGAAATAGAGATACCACTGCTTGGATAGGTGCTTGTTGAGTTTTGCCACCAAACGGCATAAAGATACTGCCTGCGCCAATGGTGGAGTCAAACCGTTCGCCAAGCCCTTTTTGTGAGCAACACATAAGGCTTTGCATGCGTGAGGTAAGTTTCTCTTGGGGTGTTTCACCTGATACGCAAGGACGTGTGATAACTGCTTGTGGCGTAATGTGTACACGTGCGTGTTTTTTAGCTCCGTTGGAGTTCAAAAACTCACGAGATAACGAAATGATAGGCGTGTTGTTCCAGTTCATGATAACGCGCTGCGCATCGGTAACGGTTGCAATAGGCGTT
>KQ959693.1 GCA_001552935.1 Umbribacter vaginalis
CAATAAGGTGTTCCTCTTTCATTTTAAAAAGAATAGCTTTCTTTAGATCCTCATCTTTGAATTGAATGGTTTCCATGGTTCACTCCTTAAAACGGGTTTTCTTCTAAAACACGCTGCAAATGGCGTGCCAGGTGAAGCTTTTTAGAAAAATCACCTAATGAACGTATACGATCTTCCCAGTAATGCGCATCTTCATCATCGTGTTCATTCATAGCTTCATGTTTGAACTTTGTGCATTGCTTGCGCACATCAGAGCAGATAAGAGATAAGTCACGTGTTTGCAGCACGGTTGGTAAGTAGAGCGAAATAAATAGCTTATGCAGAGCGTGTGCGATGCATTGACGAATACGCTCACGAGTAACACCAAATTCCTCGCCGATTTCTTCAAGGGAGCGCTCTCCTTTGCCATCTAAGCCAAAACGCTTGATGATACACGTTGATTGACGTGGCGACAGTTCAGCTATTGCAGATGGCAGTGCAGACGCAAAGGCGTACTGCGTATACTCATCGGCAAGCGTACGCTTAAAGACATCTTCACTTACCTGCACATCTGCGCCTGTATCAGTGATAATTACACGCAAAATGCTTTTAACAAGTTCAAACTCTCCAGCACTTAAAATCTTTGTTTGTTCGGTTTTGTCTTGATCAAACATTGCTATCTTTTCTCCTTAAAAACGATATGGAAGAATCGTTTTCTCACGTTCCATCACTCCTGCGCACACAAGGTACTATTTTCAGTTATTCCCACATTTCTCCTGTTCATCTTCTAATAGTTGTTTTCTAAGAGCAGCAAGCCTGTCAGATGCTTCTTGAATACGAGCAAGAATTTCACCATCAGGTTGATGGTTTTTCATTGCTTGAAAGCGTTCATGCTGTAGCTCTACAAACTCAGCATTAAGCTTGGCGTATTCAGGCGATTGGCTCTTTAAACGAGATTCGATTTCCAAAGATGCATCGCGAATTTGGTGAACTGGTTGCATGTAGAAGCGCAATCCGCATGGTTCAGTTAAAAACTTCTCAAGCGTCATCACATACCGTGGTGTGTCGTGTTCGTCTTTATACCGAGCAAGGTACTTTCTATACCCATCTTCAATGCGCGCTGGTGTATAGCCGTGTTTGAGTAATGTGACATATGGATCATACAGAGCAGTGAGTGTTGAACGCTTATTAAGCGCTAGCGCCATTAAGTTTTTTAAACTCTTCTCAATTTTGTCATCCGATCCACTGTTACGAGATACGTCAACCTTACTTCTAGTGGATGGATATTTATTATCTTCTTTATTATATACTTTATTATAGGGGGCACTTTTGCTGGGATTGACCTGCGATAACTCATTGTTGATTTTCTCATTTTGAGAAAAATTTTTCTCATTTTGAGAATTTTCTTTCTCAT
>KQ959694.1 GCA_001552935.1 Umbribacter vaginalis
TGGTGTGGAAGGGGTGGTGGTGCCGCCACCAACGCCGCCACCCGTGCCCGAGCCAGATTCGCCCGAGCCACCCGTACCCGAGCCGCCTTGTGTACCGGCATCGTCAAGGATAGCTACCAGCGTAGTATTTTCCTGAAACGTTGTAGTGCTACAATCAACAGCTGTTTTTGATGCATCGCCTAGTTTATACCAGCCTTCGATCGCACTTCCTGTTTTGGTTTTCGTGGGAATGGCAGATGCTTCTACTTTATTATCTGCTCCTACTTCTACCGTATGCACAAATTTCTCGTCCTCAAACACTCCGTTTTCAACCATAAAAGTAACAGTGGGCACCTGCGATACATCGTTTTTATTTTCCCATGTAAGAGTAAGTGTGTCATTCTCGCCAGGAGCTTCTTGTTGTAGCAGCTTGTGAAAACGATCGCTGTTCCACAGCTCTGCTGTTGTAAAACTTACATTGGGGAGCGGTTTGTTGTTTTTCAGCACTATCCATTTGCCGGAATATTGTGCTGTTTCGTCTTTATGTTTAAATGGTTTGATAAACTTGCGATAAATTTTTCCATTTGCATCAGGTAAATTTGCCGTATCACTTAATTTAAAATTTTTGTTTACGGTAAGGTGTTTGAGCGAATGCAGACCTCCATATATTTTTTGTTTGAATTGTGTATCTGTTTTAAAAGCGCCTGATATATCAAGTTTTTCCAAGCCTAGCTGTCCATAGAGCATACCAATCATGTTCGTTGCACTTGATGTATCAAAACTTGATAAGTCCAGCTCTTTTAGTACAAACTTTCCAGTTGAGCTAAGGTTTCCATTTTCGAAAATAAATTGATCGGGGGGATTGTTCCAGCCATTTACAGCATTGAACATGTAGCTGAAATCTGTAACCTTATTAGTTTTAAACTTTGGGTAATGTTTGAAATCGAAGTTGGTTATACTCCAGCACAATTGGAACATTGTGCTCATATTGGTTGCACGTTGTGTATCAAAATTTGCTAGGCCTGATACATCACATGTTGGATCATTGGCTTCATAATGCATTTCTTTACTTGCGTCATCTTCACTCAGGATACGTCGCAAACGAATACAATTTGCAAACATTGCGTCAAATGTTGTAGCTCTATCAAATGTTATTGTTGAGTTAAGAATAATGGTGTGTAAGAAAAAATTATTTTGAAACAACAAAGATGCAGAACAATTTTTATAATCAAATCCAGTATCCTTATTATATTTAAAACGTAATCCGCGTAAATCAATCGTTTCCAAGTGGCCTGTTTGATTGAATAGCATGTTAAAGTCAGCTAGGTTATCGAAGGTTACTGGTACTTCGCGATTGCCAATGCGCGCTGGTTTAATAATGATATGTTTAACAGTGTTGTGTATTTCTTCATCTGGAGCGAGACCGCCTGATGGTTTCCATGGCACCCGTCGTATATCCATGAGCCCGTCAGCATCACTTGGTTCTAGGATAAGAGTGCCTTTTTTTATACCATTAGGCTGGTCACTTCTATAAAAAATCCATTTCACATGGCTTGTTCGTGATGTAGAGCTTGACGCATAGGTGTCAGTGCCCACCAGGTTGTTGTTGTCATCGTAGTGTGAATAGGCGGAATGTTTATAGGTTTTATTATTTGGAGCAGTTCCAAATTCGCTTGTCCATGTGCTTGTATGCTCCTGCTTCCATTCTGGTTTTATAATGTCATCTTGTGCGTAGGCTGCGGGGGGGGGTACTACTATTGGCGAAAGCGCAACTGCATGTACTGACGTTAGCATAAGAGCACCAAAACATATATTCCTTGCTATGCGGTGTTTTCCTGTTTGCTTCGTTTGATGTTTTATAGACCGTAGCTTCATACAATACACTCCTTTACTGATGAAAAATACCAACAATATGAGATTATCATATGCATAAAAATAAGATGACTAAAAGACTAATAAACAAGTTTAAAACTCTACAAATATCAGGTAAACGGTAGGCTTGAGGGTGACGTTTTGTTACTTATTCCTAAACACCAGTACAAACGCTTGTTTTTCGCGTGTCGTGTATAAAGACGTGGTAGTGCCAACTTGCATAAATCTTTTAAAACTTGTTACAATAACGCAAGTCGCACGTGTGCGGCTGTCTTGGAAGGGGGGAATATGGTTTCGACCACATTACCAAAAAGTCTGTTTGCGGTGGGCATTATTTCTGCACTGCTCATCGTACCAGGATGTACTCAGCCGGTGGGAGACGGCAACACCATTTCTGGCTCCGATTTAAACAAAATCGAAGAAGACAACAAAGCCAAGGAGAACTACCTTGTTATTGATGTTCGCAGTCCCGAGGAATACAACGCGGGCCATGTAAAGCATGCCATCAATATACCGCTCGACAAGCTCGAGTCGCGCCTTTCTGAAATTGATAGCTACAAGCAAAAGAACATCGTAACCGTCTGCAACACAGGCAAAAAGAGCGACAAAGCCCAGGAACTTCTGCAAAAAAAGGGTTTTGAACACGTTCAGAATGCTGCTGGTGTGAAAGATTTTGCGTATACGACCATGACGAAAGCAAAGTCGGTTCTTGGTCCGCAGTTTGCCCAGCTGGTGAAGCAAGGGAATGCAACCATTATTGATTTCCGTGATGAAAAGGACTACCAGCAAGGTCATATGAAAGGCGCTTTGCATGCAACGCCCGACACGGTGCTTACGATGCTTGATCAAATTCCCAAGGATAAGCCCGTTTTGACGTATTGTTACAGTGGCAACCGTTCGTTTGCGGGTGCGCACAAGCTGGCCGAACAGGGCTACGACGTAACAAATGCCATCGACGGCACAAAGGAGTATGCACACTACGAACTGGTGAAATAGTACGTATTGCATGGTCTTGGTAGGGGCGCGCAATGTTCCTTGTTTTTTGTTCTCCGAGTGTTTGAGGAACGCGTGTTTTTCTGCTTGCGCATAAGCGTGCGCGTGGCAGAATAGGTGCCTGTCCTGCGGTTCTGCATATGCAGGTAAGCGCCCGAAAGCGAGAGTATATGCTGATATTTTTTACTAAAGCTCCCCGCATTGGTTTCGGCAAAACGCGACTTTCAGCAATTCTGCCTGCTGAACGTTGTTTACATCTCGCTCGTTTGCTTATTTCTGACACATTTAAGGTAGCGCGGCATTTTGAGGTCGTCGTGTATTACGACGGCAAGCCTGCCGACCTTGAGTTTCTTTTTTCTGCACATCATAACGGTGGTGAAACAGGCCATCTGCCTGCGCATACGTCTGCGTACGGGCGTGCGTTCGAGGTCGGGCACATTTCCGAGTGCGTTCTCGGGGATGATTCAAGGTACGTTTCTGAACGCGTTCCCGAGCATGCTCCTGCGCGCTCGCACGTGTCTGGCTCTGCCCGCGTCCCCGGGCACGTTCCTGCGTGTCCGTCAACGCAACGGCCGCATCTGTATCCGCAGCGCGGCGCTACGCTGGGAGAACGCATGCAACATGCGCTTTTTCAGCAGCTTTCGCACCACCGCAAAGTTATCCTTATAGGCTCGGATATCGTGGGGCTTACTCCCAAGCTGATCGACCGAGCTTATAAGGCGCTTGATACCCATGATATTGTCATTACTCCTACGCTTGATGGAGGCTACGGTCTTATTGGCATGCGCAAGCCTTGCGATGTGTTTTCTGGCATGCGCTTTTCGCAGGACGATGTGGCGCGCAACACTGTTAAATGCGCACGTGAAAGGGGGTATTCTATAACGATGGAAGGTACATTGCTTGATGTTGACACGTTTGATGACGCGCTGCGTGCAGAAACGGCTGCGCGCGACGTGCGCTGTATTGGCGCAGGTGAATATAACAGCAACTTTTTAATAGAACGCCCTTGGAGCACGGTGCACCAGGAACGCGATAACGCGCCGAATTCTGTGCCGCTTGCGCTTTCACCTGCACCGTGGTTGGGTGCGATTGAAGCTCCTTTTGTGCTTCGTGTCAATCGTGCAAGTCAAATAAACCTGGGGCATAAACAAATTGGCTACGAGTTCAATGCCTTGCGTTTTTTGGAACCATCTGGGGTTACGCCTCGCGTTTATTCATGTACAGAACAGGGGAAATATATACCTTATGGCATGCTGACGATGGAATATCTGCCTGGTCGGTCGCTTCAGTACGAACAGGACTTATTGCTTGCTGCACATTTGTTGGCGCGCGTTCATACACTAGATGCAACTGATGCGCCATTGCTGCGCCCACGTTATCCGCAGCGCGAGCTTCTTGAGGAATGTAAGCGCATGTGGAACGTGTATGAACGATTTATGTTGCCTGTTTCTGCTGGTAGCGGTGCTGATTGCCACGATGCTGCCCATTGCGATGTCGCCAGCTGCGATACCTCAGGCCGCAACGCTTCAGGCAGCGATGCCAGCTATTTTGTACCCGCAAGCCAATCTATTGGCAGCCGCCATTCCGATCGCAGTACTGCTGAGCGCCTTGTGCTTATCCAAACTTGGATGAAAATAGCTGCTCACCGTGCAAATGACACGCCGTGTGCGCGTCCGTGTGTCATCAATACCGAGCTCAATAGTGGGAATTTCATCATCAATGACGAAGCGCCTCAAACGCTCTCGTGCATTATCGATTGGGAAAAGCCCGTCATTGCCGATTGCGAGCAAGACATTGCTCACTTTTTGGTGCCAACAACCACCAACTGGAAAACTGACACTATTCTATCGGCAGCAGAAATACGTGCGTTTTTGGACGAATATGCGCGCTTTCGAACGGTTGATACGCAGCTTTTGCGCACGTATATGCAGCTGAATGTTTTGCGCGGCATCACGTGGTGCGCTATGGCGTTTGTGCAGTACAGCCACGGTGAAGGTGCGCGTAATGTCGATACATGGAAAAAAATACAAGAATTTTTATCAATTGAATATCTAACGACGTTGCACGATCGCTTTTTTGGCGCGTCGTGTGCGTTTTAAGTGGTTATTCTCAATGAGGTTTGTATGGATACTAAGGAACAGAATTGTGCGGGTTTGGCACAGCAGGACGTAACGAGCACAACAAAACAGGACGTAACGGGCTCGACTCAATACAACCAAACGTCAACCGCGCACCAGAACCGTGCGTCAGCAGCTAAGTACACCGGAACAACAGCAGCACAGCATGCGCACCCATCAAAATCAAGCTCTTCACCTGCAGTTTTATCGGAGCAGCAAAAGCGCTCTGCCCATGTGAAACGCATAATCTTGCTGTGTGTTGCGGTGCTTTGCGGTGTTGCGTATGCATGCATCCCTGCCGTTCAGCAGTGGATTCATGCGTCGTTTGGGGCGATGACCACGCTTAATATGGCCGATCTTATCGCTTACATTCAAAGTTTTGGCGCAGGTGCAGTGGCAGTTTCGTTTTTGCTGATGATTTTGCAAGCTATCGTAGCACCCATACCAGCGTTTTTCATCACGCTGGCGAACGCAGCCATTTGGGGCTGGTGGCAAGGTGCGCTGTTGTCGTGGACGTCCTCGATGGTTGGCGCGTCGCTGTGCTTCTACATCGCGCGCATTTTGGGGCGTGACGTGGTAGTTCGGCTGAATTCGCACGCCGCAGTGCAGCAGATGGAGCGCTTTTTCGATCGCTACGGCGCAAACGCTATTGTTATTGCACGCTTGCTGCCATTTGTGCCATTCGACCCCGTTAGTTATTTTGCAGGGCTTACATCCGTGAAGTTTTGGAAGTTTTTCGTGGCAACGGGTCTTGGGCAGCTTCCTGCGACGGTTGTGTATTCTTACGCAGGAGGCCAGCTGAGCGGCGGTGCACAGGCGTTCATGATTGGTTTGTTGATATTGTTTGCCGCAGCAGCGCTTATTGCAGCAGGAAAGAAGATGTACGATGCCTCTCACCAGCGCGCATAACGAAAACGCGAACCGCTCGCTTCAGCATCATCCCGCGGGCAGGCGCCTTGCGGTGCTGCTTGTAAAAGTGCTGGTAGCGGCAGTAATTCTGCTTGCATCGTGGTACGTAAGCCAGCATGCTTCCCTCGAAACGCTGCGCACTACTATTGCAGCGAGTGGCGCGCTAAGCGCGTGGGTGTATCTTGCCTGTTGGATTGTGCTGCCAGCGTTTTTGTTCCCCGTTCCCGTGCTTGCTCTTGCAGGTGGCGCGCTGTTTGGCGTTGTCAAAGGAACGCTCCTTACGCTTGTCGGGGCGCTTTTGAATGCGGCATTTATGTATGCGCTCGCGCGTTTTGTGGCAAAGGATTTTGTGACGCGTCTGGTGCGCAAGCATGTGAGCACATCGCTTCAAAAACGCCTGCTTACCACCAATCAATGGCAGCTGGGAAGCGTGTTTTTCGTGATGCGCCTTATTCCGCTGGTAAGTTACAACATGGCCAATTATGTGGCAGGCATTACGAACATTCGCTTTTGGGTGCATATGCTTGAAACATTTCTGGGTATTATCCCAGGTACCGTGATATTTTTGAACATGGGCGATAAGCTGTATCAACCCGGTAGCACAGAATTTTGGATTGCGATTGCGCTGTTGGCAGTGCTGATTATCGTGCCGCTGATTATTGCACGTGCTTTTTTTGGAGAGGTTGTTCATGAGCGTAAGCATCATAATTCCAACGCTTAACGAACGTGCAAGCATCGATGCGCTGCAATCGCAGCTCGACGCGCTGGAAGGCAAGGCTGACGTGCTGTTTAGCGACGGAGGAAGCACCGATGGCACCTACGAGCGCATCCGTTATCCAAAAATTCAGCGGGCGCACTTTCGAGGTGCCCAGATGAACGCTGCTGCGCGCGAGACGCATGGCGAGTATCTGTGGTTTCTGCATGCAGACTCACTCTTTAGTGCTGATTCGCTTCAAGCGATAGAGGAAAGCGGCTTTGACGTGGGATGTTTTCGCGTGCAGTTCGATTCTTCAAGCGCATTGTTGAAGCTGGCAGCGTTTTGGGCATCGAACTGGCGCGTGCGGGCGCGACACATTGCCTTTGGCGACCAGGGCATTTTTGTGAAGCGGTCGTTGTTTTTGCAGGTGGGAGGTTATCGGGACATTCCGCTTATGGAAGATTACCAGTTCTCGCTTGATATGCGCGCGGCGGGGCATCCGGTGCAGCTGCTCGATGTGCCCCTGGTTACGTCGGCGCGGCGTTTTAAGCGCGGCGCCGCTTCAACCTTGCTGCAGATGAAGCGCTTGCAATTTCAGTATCGAAGGGGGGTGGATGTGGCTTTACTCCATAAAAGCTACGAATCGCATGACGGAAAAGATGACGGCAGCCTTGAAAGATAACACAGCAGCGCAGGTAACGGCGTACCGGAATATGCAGGTAGCAACACACGGGAATGTGCAAGCAACAACACAGGTAACAGCGCAGGTAACGGCAACGAGGACGGGGAACGTAACGCAGCACGTGAGGTGCGTGTCAGCTTCAGATCCTGCTCCCTTGCTGACCTGCCAACCGTACGATAGCCTTGTTGAACAGGAGCGATGCATGCCCGAGCGCTCAATGTGCGTGCAAACGAGAGAAACATGCATTGAGTGTTCTGCGTGCACGCGCGCATGTTCATTCCTCACGAAATACGATTTGAACTTGAAGGATTTTACGCATCGCCCTGACCTGCGATATTCGTGCTTTATGTGCGATCGCTGCAAGGCGGTGTGCCCCGTCGATTTGTCGGGCAACCGCATAGCGTACGAGCTGCGTGCGGCGCGCCCGCAGGATGCGTGGTTTACGTCGTTTTGGAAAACGTCGTACAAGCTGCGCAACAATTCGCCTGTTCAGTCGAAGACGCTGCTGTTTTTGGGATGTAATTATCCTGGGTATCTGCCAAAAACAAGCGCCCGCATGATAGAGCTGTGCGAAAGCTACGGCATCGATTTCTCCATTGATTGCTGTAAAAAGCCTGTTCATGACAGTGGTTGCACGCCCAATATGCACCCGCTTGACGCCTTGTTCGCGCGCAAGGGTGTCAAGCGCGTTATTTGCTGCTGTCCAAATTGTTTCCACTTTTTACGCTCGCGCTATCCTGCATTGCAGATTATGGATCCGTACGAATTTTTAACGGAAATTGGCTTTACGTCAACAATTCACGAGGAAGTGCACGTGTATTTTCCCTGTTCAGAGCGTTTTGATCGCACGATATATGAGCATATTAAACCCTTTGCTCCCAAGCGCTGTGAGCAAACGTTTCGTGCAATTGAATGTTGCGGTGCAGGTGGCGGAGCATATAAGCGCGAGCCAGAATTGGTTCGTGCAACGCATGCGCGTGTGAACTCGATGAATGCAGCAAATATGTATACGTACTGTTCTACGTGTGCTGGCATGTTTCATGCGGGTGGCGTGAAGCGCGTTAAGAATTTCTTGTCGGAAATTTTGGGCGTGCACGAAGTGCCCAGTACACATTACGCGCGTAATGTTTCTGCCTTTAAGCTGCGAAAACATCGCGTTGGTGATTGTTGTGTGCAGGGCTGATGGTTGACTGCACACGCGTTTGCGTTAGAGAGGATCTACGCACGGGAACGCATCAAACGCAGCACGGGGAGCGCGTTAACGGGAATGCATCTGAGAATAATCCACAAACCTTCTCACCAAACGCATTCCCATTAAAGCACAACAAAAGAGAGAGGATTGCATGATTACCGAACACGAAAAACACCAGCTCAATGCGCTGTTAGCAGCAGGATACAACTGCTCGCAAAGCGTTATGCTGCATTTTTTGGACAGCTTGCCGTTAAGCAAAGAACAAGTTTTGCGCGTTGCGCAGCCCTTTGAAATGGGATTACACCAGGGGAGTATGTGCGGTGCGCTCAGCGGCGGCATGATGGTATTAAGTTTGCTGCTTCCAGCTATTCCTGTGTGTAGCACTGCAGAAAGCGACCAGCAAAACGATGCGCGTGCTACCTTATACGAGGCAATGGACACGCTTGCTTCGCGCTTCCAGCAGACCATGCGTGCGTGTGCTTGCGAACAGCTGTTAGGTATGAACGTCAATGAGGGCAACAACTTTCAGCATGCTGCTGAACAGGGATTATTTGAGAGTGTCTGTCCGCGTGCTCTGTATGCGGTGGTAGATATTTGCAACGATATTTTGCAGCACAAGCAAAACGCACTACCTGGAAAAACGTACTAAAACGCACTAAAACGTACTATCAACAACTAAGAAAAGGAGAAAAAATGGCGTACTACGAACACAAAGATCTTGAGGCATTTGGCAAGGGCGAGCTGGGAGAAATGGACGCTGAGCTGTGGAACAAGTTTATGAGTTACTACGGCGACGTATTTGCCGAGGGCGCGCTTACGACGCGCGAGAAAAATCTCATTGCGCTGGCAGTTGCGCACGCGGTTCATTGCCCGTATTGCATTGAAGCGTATACTGACGCCTCGCTTGGCTCGGGTTGTTCGCGCGAGCAGCTGATGGAGGCTGTGCATGTGGCCAGCGCGATTACGGGCGGCGCGGTGCTTGCTCACGCAACACAAATGAAGAAACTGGCCGATCAGCTTGAGTTTTAGGTTATCTTGTGGTTGCACCTTTTAGTTCGCACTGTGAAAATGGCGCACTGCTGAGCTGCGATACCATCGAAACGCTGCAGCTTAATATCACGCGGCGCTGCAATTTGGCGTGTAAGCACTGTCACGTTGAGTGCAGCCCTGGGCGCACAGAGGATATGTCGCGCGCAACAGCACAACAATGCGTCCAGCTGTTCAAGCAGGAAGGATTTTCAACGTGTGATATTACGGGCGGCGCTCCCGAGATGAGCAGCCAGTTTCGCTATTTAGTGGAACAGTTGTCGCCTGTTGCGCAAACGCTTATTGTGCGTACCAACTTGGTTATTCATACCTTGCCGCATTACGCGTCGTATCTGTCGTTTTTCAAGGAACACGAAGTGCAGGTGGTGGCTTCGCTTCCCGCGTGCGATGCGCTGCGTGCGGAGCGTCAGCGCGGGCAGGGCAGTTATGACGCCAGTTTGCGCGTTTTGCAGGCGCTGTGTGCCATTGGATACGGCAGCAATCCGCGCTTGCAGCTTCACGTGGTGCATAATCCAAATGGTGCTGTTTTGCCTGGTAACCAGCAAGAATTAGAACACGAATACCGCCAATTTTTGGCGCAGTACAACATTGTGTTTAACAACTTGTATGCACTTGCGAATAATCCGAGCGGGCGTTTTTTGGCTTGGTTGAAGCGTTCGGGAAACTACGAGCGCTATATGACTCGTTTGGAAATGGCTTACAATGCGTGTGCATTGCCGCAGGTAATGTGTCGCTCAATGCTGAGCGTGAACTATGACGGACGTTTATTTGATTGCGATTTTAACCTGGCGCACAATCTGGGTGTCTGCGATGGTGCGCAAATGGTCGATGAGGCTCTTGAACAGGGAATTCATAAACGTCGCATCAGTATAGGCGATCACTGTTATGGCTGCACGGCGGGTGCTGGTTCGTCTTGAGCAGGCGCGCTCCACGAGGAGGTGCCTCGTAATTAAGCAATGAATAGTAACAATAACTGAGAGCGGTGTATTATAGTATAAAAATTCATACCATTACCATTATCATTATCAGTATAAAAACTACCAGTATACATACTGGTAGTTTTATTTTATGTTGCATTGTTTCGTGAGTAGTTTAGTTATAGAGTATGTAGCGCGATAGCGTCTTGTATATATAGATAAATATTTGAGGCCGTCTATTGTAATTTTACATGAACTATTATGTTGCTGAAATTTATGTGTAATTGCTGGTTAAATATAATTTTTGTGTCTGTAAATTATGCAACAATAAAGCATAATGGCAACATTAACTACGAAAACAATTGGTAATAAAGCATTATGTTTGTTAAAGCTATAACATTATATTTTGTTGGAATGCCTCTTAAATTTTCATTTGTGACTGCACAAACTGCAATTGATTATCGTAATACTATTATCATATGTGCAGAAGATGATCAGGGAAATTATGGATATGGTGAAGTTGTATCTTTCGACACTCCCTTTTATACGAAAGAGACTAATAAAATATCATGGAACGTTCTTAAAAAATATTTAATACCAGCTGTTCTTGGTAAGACATTCAATAATGAACATGCGTTGCATGAGATTATAACCATGTTCAATACAGCTCATCGAGATACTCCAATGGCTGTTGCAGGTTTAGAGAATGCATTGTTGCATGTAATGGCTGCGCGCAATCAGTATAATACGGTTGAGTATTGCATGAAACAACCCTTACAAAACACGATTCCTATGGGGGTAGTTGCCGGTGATATGCCCTTATCCCAACTTTTAAGCTTTGTTGAATATCATGTATCACATTATTGTACTCGTATTAAAATAAAAATTACCCCCTATGATGGTTATGAAAAGGTTTGTGCTGTTCGTAAAAGATTTCCAGATATTGACTTAGCAGTTGATGCGAATCGTAGTTATGCACCACAAGACATTGACAAAATAGCACAATTTAATACCTTAAACTTAATATGTATTGAAGAACCATTTAAAGTTCATTCTATTAATGATTATATTGAACTTAAGCGTAACTATCATTGGCGTGTTACCACACCTCTATGTTTTGATGAAACTATTTTAACGCTATCTGACCTCATAGAAGGAGCTCAGCATAATATCATCGACGTTATGAATATTAAAGTTGGTAGATTGGGTGGTTTGTATCAGACGAAACAGATAATACAGTTTTGTCGTGATCATAACATTCGCTATTGGATTGGCAGTATGCTTGAAAGTAGTATTTCAAAATTGCTACATGTGCAGTTAGCAGCTTTAGGCGACTCATATATGGCTGGCGATTTATCCGACTCAAAGAGATATTTCTATGCAGATTTAACACATCCAGCAATCGAATTTATCAAAGGGAGAATGAAAGTTCCTTGTGGTGTTGGTTTAGGTGCGGTTGTTGATATAGAAGAATTAAACAAATTATCACAGTATACTGAAGTATTTCATAGTAACTAGTTCTCTATGAGAAAAGGGCACACGTTAAATATCGATGTGTGCCCTTAGAATAACGCGAAAGAATGACGAAATTATTTTTTCTCGCCAAAAATCTCTTTTAGAACATTTACTGTCTGTTCCCCAATGACGTTTGTACCACCAAGCAGATAATAGTTATCAATCACATTTTGATGAGGTGCAACAACATCATAGATAGTGCGTTGGTTACTGTCATCAGCCAGTACCAGCAC
>KQ959695.1:0-935 GCA_001552935.1 Umbribacter vaginalis
GTTAATAGCGCCTTTCGAGCCATAGTAACCGATGATGTCGCCTGATGGATCGTAGTCGCCTGTACCCCAGCAGGTAGGAATTCAGTAGCGTAGCGGCATGCGTTTTTAAGCGATTCGCTGGAACATTCGCAATAAGCGGTGTACGTTCCTGTAGTGTTCGTGCGAAGTGTTCGGAATGAAGTCGTGCGCGTTCCTGAAACGTTCTTATAAAAGAGTATCGTGCTTACGCGTGATGCTCTTTTTATTTTGCTGTGCTATAATATTTTGCACAATTTAATAAGCAGGCGATGGTTCGTACATGAATCATCCCTTAGGATACAATGGATACCAACGACAAGAAAGGATTTGCGATGGATTTGAAAGAACACGCACGTGAACAGGCGCTTAAAGCAATGAATTTCCGTTACGCTGCGCGCGAATATGACGGTACAAAAAAAGTAGACTCGAACGATTTGCATACTGTTTTGGAAGCAGGGCGCTTGTCGCCTTCGTCGTTTGGCTTTGAGCCGTGGAAGTTTTTGGTGCTTGATGTTACTGATGGCGCATCTGACAAGGCAAAACAGCTTAAAGAGCAGCTGGCGCCTTATTTGTGGGGCGCGAAAGGTGTGCTTGCTAATGGCAGCTATCTGATTATTCTCCTGGGCCGCAAAAACGTGCGCTACGACTCGGCGTATATCGAGCACATGATGCGCGATATTCAGCAACTACCTGCAGAAATTGCCGAATCGCGCAGGAGCGCCTTGGAGAATTTCCAGAAGAACGATTGCCACACGGCCGATAATCCCGAAGCGCTGTTCGATTGGTCGGCACGTCAGTGCTATATCGCGCTGGCGAATATGATGACAACGGCTGCTTTTCTGCGTTTATCGACTTTGCCTGTTGAGGGCTATGACCAGGGAAATGTTGCGCGTGTGTTAGCGGATGGTGGCTATTTA
>KQ959695.1:1035-2263 GCA_001552935.1 Umbribacter vaginalis
AGCGGATGGTGGCTATTTAGGAACCGACGGCGCGGAATTTGGCGTTGCGGTTATGATGGGCATTGGCTACGGCAAGCCTGCGAAGCACACCAAAACGCGTCAACCGATGTGCGACATTGTGCAGATGGTGTAAGGGTTACGCTTGTAACAAACTACCCGAGCATGCATTACGCATAACTCGGGTAGTTTCATGTTAGCGCTCGTAGCGCAGGTAACGCTTGTAGCCCTGGTAGCCCTGATAGTGCACTTGTGACTCAAGCTGCCTTTACAAAGCCAATATGCCTACGCTGCTAAATCGTACTTCTTGAAGGAACATCCAATTTTTGCCAAGTCGGCTGAAACGGGCTTACCAACAAAGAAGCTGGTAATTTCATCGAGTTTCTTCGTGGGGTCGATGTCGCCAAATGCCTCAGGATACGCGCAATGGCCTACTTGGTAGCAATTTGCAATAGCAAGTTCTACGTTGGTGGCATAGAAACGATAGGACACCAGCGAAAATACTTGCTTGTTTTGTACCGCTTTAAGATTTTTGAAATACCCCGGATTTTGCTGAATGTCTTTTTCTACCATCTTGAAGTTATTGCTTTCGATGAAAATGCAATCGGGCTGATCGGCAGAAACTTTTTCCAAATCAATGTCATAGGGCCCTTTTTTGTCGTTAACATCAGCAATATTTTTCATGTTGAGAATGGCAAAAGGAGGAAATCCGGCTTCGGTGCCAGCAAAACCGTGTGCACCGCGATAACTAATTCCAGCAGCATACGCACTTTTCGGAGTAACATTTTTTACGCGCGAAGTAAGATCTGCTTCCGTTTTCTTCATATAGTCTATTATTTCGGTAGCACGTTTGTCTTTGTTAAGCACTTTTCCCATAAGTTCAATGCTTTTATAGAATGAATCGCTAAACACGCGATTATACACCGCAACACAAACAACGGGAACGCCAGTACGCTGTTGCAGTGTGTCTGCTTTTTCTTTATCGATTGTGGTGAAAATCACGTCTGGAGCAAGATCAGAAATAGCTTCTTCATTAGGCGTTGTGCCATTTGAGCCACCTTCACCAATAACAGGTAAGTTAGCAAACTTATCGTGAAACACGTGGTTATACACGCATCTTGGTATGTCTTTTTTCTCGGCTGCTTCAACGCCAACAACTTTGTCTTGTGCTTGCAAATAGCAGATTGTGCGCAGTGAAGATGCTCCAACGCCAATAACCGATTTCGGATGT
>KQ959696.1 GCA_001552935.1 Umbribacter vaginalis
CCGGCAAGGATGCCTCATAAGGATGCAAACAATGCGTAACGCACACGCATAAAACGCGTAGTGCGGTAAGCAAGGCTGCATGTTTTGTGCATCATGCGTTTATGATATAGCTACTGTACCTGGCATTTATAATATAGCTGTCGCACCCGGCACATCAGAAGCGTAACGAGTGTCGGGTGCGCATAAGGGTTGGAATCAAGCAAGGAACTAGTGTTGCACTATTGATGCAATGCATCGAATAGATTGCAACTGTTCACATAGCAATTAATAAGGTATTGGACGTATAACAAAGGAGTACGTATGAATAAAAAACACAGCGTTATTGCTAAAACTGCAGGAGTTGGAATGCTTGGTTTATCTCTTGCATTGTGCGGACTATCTGCACCGCTAGCGCCTCAAGCGCAATCTGCAACAACATCGCATGGAACAACAACTGCTTATGCGGATACTTTAAATTTTGCGTCACTTGCCGACGGTGAATACACTGTTGCGATTACCGCGCTTTATGCGCCTAATGGAAACCAGCCTTCAATGATGGATCAGGGTTTGGTGCACACGGCTCCTTTAAGCGTAAAGTCGGGTGTCTACACCTTGCAATGTACCATCAATGAGATTTCAACGTTAGGTCAAACGGGTGGTGTTCAAAAAGTTGCTCAGGCAGGAACAGTAGCTATTGGTGACTATCCATCTGCACCATTTACTCCCTTATGGAGCACCGATAATCCTAATGGTGCAGCGGCAACGTTTAACTTAACGGTAAATGATGCAGCAAAGCAAAATGGATTATTGGGAATACAGATTTTTGTTCCTGCGATGGAAAATCTTTCACAGGGAAGTGGAACACAAACTGCATTTATCAAAATCGATACAAGCTCAGTGAAACTTGTTAAAGCAGCAGATAATCAAACGACCAATCCAGACAACCAAGGTGGCAATCCTGAGAATCCTCAAGGAGAAAAGCCAGAGGGCGGCACACCTGAAGAATCTCCTGTTCCAAGCTTTGATCAGGCAACCAAGCGTATTGCTGGAGCAACTGCAGAAGACACGATGCAAGCCATTGT
>KQ959697.1 GCA_001552935.1 Umbribacter vaginalis
GGCATTCAGATTGTAAGCGCTTAAACGTATCTTCTAACATGGTGCTCTGTGGTTCATAGGTAATGCCACGATCATTGAGATAATCTGCTGCTTCATTAAGGATTTCTACTTTACGTTTATTGTGCTTTTCCATGTGTGTACGGACTTGTGGTGTGGCATTTTTCCACTTTAGGTAAAAATCCTTATTCTGATCAAGTATTGTCCAGAAGCGATTAGCTCCCTGGGCGTGTTTTAATAAATTTTCATTTTCGTGCAGTTGCTCTTTGATCTCTGCTATCTCTGTACGTTTATCATTGATGACGTTCTTTAATTCCTGGACGGTTTTAATGCCGTCACGTTTAAGCATGGCAACGGCTCGTGCATACACAATAAGCGATAAGTTTTTGCGCATACGATAGCGCATAGTCTTTGGTATCGTAAAATCGCGCTTACTAAACGCTTCCGATGCACGAAAGTGCGCTACATGGTATACAGGCATATCTTTAATATCGCTTAGATTAGGTATAAAGCGTGATTCTATGTGCTCACGCATATAGTATTTACCGAGCTTATAATCTTTGCAAAACATCTCACCCCACGGTGCAGCAATACCATATACGTATCCTGCTCGTTTGTTTATCTTAACGCTTACATGTTGCTTGGTAAGTAAGTGAGAAAACTCGTTAAAAGTACGTGAGTATGGTGCACATAAATCAATGGCATCGCGCATTTGATCTTTAAGCGTGCGCATGCCTTTTTCTCGCATTTCTAGCTCTGCTTTTGTTGGAGATTTCGCTTGACGTGTATCATTATCGTAGAGATCCGGCAACACTGATAGTCCACGCTCTAGGGAAAGCCTATCCAGGCTGCGTACTTCTTGTTTTATCATGTCGCGATCGCGATGTATTTTTTTGTGTGTTTGAGGATCATAAGCGTTTAGTGCAATGTGTGCGTGAGTGATATGATTTTTGTTGTCATCATGAATCTCTATTGCCCACATAGCGCTACCGTAGTTTTCCTCTACCCAGCTTTTTGCAAGCTCGAGAACAGCTTCTGCACTTAGGTTATCTTTTGGATCAGGAGATATTATAAAATGGTAAAACTTGCGCCCTGCATCTTTATCCATAACGCAGCGCACATCATCC
>KQ959698.1:0-517 GCA_001552935.1 Umbribacter vaginalis
TTCTGTGTTGCCTTGGCGCAAACTCTCAAATACTACCAGTGTTTTACCTGATAAGTTGCTTGCATCAAAACTAAATTCAGTTTCAATAAAGCCACTTGCACGCCATGCGACAAAAGTCTTAGACATGGTAATAACGTTTCCATGCTTATCAGCAACTGGCTTGCCTGTGTCTTTATCCATTAAGGTAGATACCAGTGTGTATTTTTCCCCCGGTACTAAATTGGCATAGCTTACTGAATCGCTTACAGTCTGTGCTTTATCCGCAAATACTAGATTGCTTTTAAGAGCTTTATTTTGCGCATAAGTGTGCATAAGTCCAGGCACATGAATTGTTTGCAAAGCATTATCGCTGTTTGCTTCTGAGTTTACTTTCTCACTTTTTGAGTTATAGATATACTCATATGCGACAATGGTTTTACCACGCTGCATATAGGTATCCACAAAGAAATCAATGTTTTGAAAGCCACTTGTTGTGGTAGGCGTAAACTCAATGCGTGTGCGATAAGGCGCACCATCT
>KQ959698.1:617-3504 GCA_001552935.1 Umbribacter vaginalis
TTTACCCTCAATGAACGTATTATCCGATGCGTCTACTAATACACCCTCAAGTACATACTTCTCACCAATGTTTAAGTTTTCAAATGTAACAGTGTCTATAAAATGCGCTTTGTGATCAAGTGCAGCTGTGTGCGTTAAGCCCTCGCTGCGAAGTTCAGAGGAGATGCGCTCACCTGGCTTATTAAACACTGTGCCTAAATCAACGCATTTTTTATCACGCTGGATATACACAGGGAAACTTACAAGCTTTTTACCATAATTAGCTGGAACAACTAACTCTTGTACAAAGTAGGTATCATAGACAAGTGCACCTTTGGCATCATTGACATGTGCGCCGTTGGTCTTTTGTCCACTAAACCACACACCACTCTCCGCTGTGAGTTTAGATACATCAAGTTCGCCTTTGGCGTTTAGTGCCTTGTCACAGGCGTTGGTATTAAAGCTGTGCGGATAGGCGCGAGTGTCTACAACGCCATTTTGATCACTCATAACGATATGGCGCTCACCTGTAGTCATAGAAGTAATTGCAAACGGAATACCGCCAAGGGGGCGCTGCGTTGTGTCGTCCTTCTTTAAGAAGTAAAAATCGCCACGTTTCACCTGTTCAGCGATAATATCGCGTGTATTAAAGAAGTTGGCAACTTGACCATCTGCGCGTACCTGGAAAGTGCGTGTCCATTTTGAATTGATAAGATAGCCTAAAGGCGCTTTTGTTTCGTGAACTTCATATGTACCATACGGAAGCGCGTTTGCACTTGTTTGTGCCACGCCATCGCGCTCGGTATAAATTACCTTGCACACTTCACCTGGCTTGTAGCGTGTGCCATCAACTACCACGTCATTGCGTGATTTGTTCGTGATGCAGAACTCAGCACCGCCAAGCGTTGCACCACCAAGCGCAATATTACTGCCAGTTTCTGCATCTGCTTTACCAAGGCGCACACCACCTTTGCAGACGGTATCCTCACTCCATACCAGGAGATCTGCTAGCTCGACATGCTGATTTTCATCATCAATCGTAACAGTCTTTTCGTAACCATCGTTTAAGTATGTACCATTAGATTTTACTTCACGGACGGTATATGTACCGTACGCAAGACGACGTTCAGGCATTTTTGCAATGTAGCGTGTGCCATCATAGTGTGTTGTGATTCTATCGCACACCTCTCCTGGCTGATACACTTTACCATCAACCATAACCGCCTGGCGTGATTTGTTTGTGATTTCATAGGTAATACCCTCAAGAGTAGCATCGCCTTGTGCATAGCTTTCTCCCAGCTCAGCATCCGCTTTAACGACACTAATGTCGCCACGTTTCACCTGGTTAGGAGCGCTTTGTGCAACTGAGGTTGCATCGGTAATTTTGCCATCTTCGTGTACTTCTACCAAAGTTGACCAGTCGTAATTAAGCAGGTAACCATCAGGCTCTGCACTTTCTTTTACCTTATATGTACCATAAGGCAAAAGGTTGGATGGCGTTTGTGCAATACCATCTGCATTGGTATTGATCGTCATAATCCAGTCGCCTGGTTTGTAGCGTGTACCATTCACCACAACATCTGCTGCGGATGCATTAAAGATACTAAATTCGCAATTTTCAAGAGTAGCATCTCCTCGCGCGATATGCTCTTGACGCTCTCTATCAATCTTACCTACTGCAAGACCACCACGAAAAACGCTGTTATAACTTGCATTTTCGTTTTGATAGATGATCTGCTCACCGTTTTCGTGAATAGAAAACTCACGCGTGAAATCGCATTTGTGATATGAGTTATTTGCAGAAAGCTCATAGATCTCATAGTCACCATATGGGAGTTTATTTGTTGTAGCGATGTAGCGTGTGCCATCCTTGCGTGTAGTAATTTGCTCGCATACGGTATTCGGTGCGTGTACAACGCCGTCACTGGTCACTACAGAGCCATACGAGCGATTAACGATTTCATACGTAATGCCCTCAAGAGTTGCATCGCCTTGTGCATTACTCTCGCGTGTATCATCATCGCGTTTTTCTACCGTTACACCACCATAAATGGCTTTTTCTTTTTGTACGGTAGTAGATGTACCAAGGTTACCCTCTGTTGGGAACACATCTCCCTCAATCCGTCTAAAAATCGGGCTATCTGCATCATACACAACGCGCGTTACAAACATAGTAGGATTATCAGGTAAAAGATACCCTGTAGGTGCTTTGGTTTCATAGTAGACGTATGTACCAAAGGGGAATGTTTTCTTGCCATGAGAGTTTTTAAAAAATTCATCGCCACGCACAGGAGTTCCATCCTGAATATCGACAATACCCTTTTCATCCGTAGCATAAACCCACGTGCGTGCAGGTTTACCGCTTGCACGAGCAGCATCCGCGCTATCAAAGTATCCTGGATAAAATTCGCAGGTAAACTCAGCACCAAAAAGCGTACCGTCACCTTGTCCTTTGAACTCTCCTGAATCGGCATCCTTTTTAGCCACAAGAACGCCGATAGGGTCATCTCCTGGCATCTCTTTTACCGTATAGTCATTTACACGGGTTGTTTCATTAGGCTTAACCGTTACAACATATGGCTCATTTTCATCAAGTAAATATCCTGGAGATGGCTTGATCTCTTTTGCGTAATACGTACCGCATTTGAGGTTTTCTTCTTTTGCGTATCCACCCTCATCAGTAGTGAGTGTACGTACAGGATTTGTACCATTAACAGCGTCATCGCGCGATGCGTATAAGCCGTATTGTGCGCCTTTTAAGGAATAGCAGGGATTATTGTCGGAGATTTCATGATTAGCAGATTCTTTTTGCAAGTCTACATGTCCAACATTTTCCCATTCAACAACAACACGATTCAAACCAAGCTCAGCTTGATCTCCGCCGTTAGAGTACACAATGAAGTAAAAA
>KQ959699.1 GCA_001552935.1 Umbribacter vaginalis
CAACCTTGCTCAGTGTTAAAACGTAATCCACCCAGCAAGCCATCCAACCTTTTACTCTGTCTTTAATCAACTAAAACCAAAACAATACCGAAAGGATATCGCTATGAACACGAAGCTACTTGATACCTTGAAAGAAAAATGGACGAAGAAAAGCACGAAGATTGCGTGTGCATCAGTAGGCACAGTTGCCGTGCTTGGTGTAGTAGGAGCACTCATTGCATGCAACCTGCCACATACCGAGCAAGTGGTTGCTGAGGATGGCACTGTTACAACGGTGCAGACACCGCAAAAAGAATCACATGGAATCTTTGATTTGTTTCATGCGCCTACAGAGCAAGCTGATGCATCGCAAACCACTACTACAGAGATTGCACCACCACAAACTAATGCAGACGGTACACCAATTAACACGCCTACTGCTGCACCAGGTACGCCACAGGCTGCTGCAAGTGGTAGTGTAGATAATGTTACAGGTGCAGCTGCTGCTGCCCCTGTACAAGCAAGCGGTGATACACCTGCACCAGCACCAGCTGCTGTAGAGCAAAGCCCTGCACCAGCAGAAGAAAGCTCTGCACCTGCACCTGCTGCACAGGCAAATCAATGGGTAAAACCTGTGTGGGTTGTAGACCAACCCGAAGTGAAAGCAATACCGCCGAAATATAAGATAATATACGGTGAAATGACATCAGACGGTAAGTTTTTTCCAGAGGGGCAAGAAAAAGCGCGCATAGAATATTGTGTTGCGCATAAGGTAGGCGTAGGTACATGGGAAAAAAAAGAACTTATTGATCCAGGTCGTCCTTACTCTCCTGAAAAAGGACACTGGGAAGATCCTACAACAGGCAAGCGTCTATCACCTACTTATGAGCGCAGTCATTAGGCTATAAAGGAGCACATCATGCACATTATAATTTATCGATCTGCATCACGAGAAGAAATACAACCAACCTTGCTCTCCTTTGCCGATGGCGTTGTCCTGGAACGTGATTTTCTCGATTGGTCTGCACTCAAAGAGCAAGGGCTTATC
>KQ959700.1 GCA_001552935.1 Umbribacter vaginalis
GTGTCTTCTGCAGTTTCTCCAGCAATACGCTTTGTTGCCTGATCAAAGCTTGGAACAGAGGGTTCTTCAGGTGTGCCACCCTCAGAGCCGCCTGCCTGTCGATCAAGCTTTATTGCCGACCAATCAAATTTCAATACTGCATCCTGTTCACCTGCATCGCCACCCATAGCGTCAACATTAACACGAATAAATAGCTCATTAAGTGGTTGGTTGCTATGCTCAAACGCAAAGAGATTTGGATACGTTACAGGTGCACCAGCTGAATCAACATCCGACGCAGTTGACACTTCTTGTGCGCGTATAGGCTGATGTTGTGCCAGCGTTGAACTTGTCGCGGCATCAGGGTACGTATACAACTTCATCAAATGTCCCCGAATATTACCCATTACCATTGGTTTTGTTGGAATTTCGCAACGCAGCGTATTCCCCGTTACGATAAGTTTTGCCTTACCGGTAAGCACTCCTGCACCCATCGAAGCCGCACCATTGTCGTTCAATCGAAGCATCTGCACTGGCACGGTATACGTACCATTGGGGAGCGTATCGTTACCTACTTGATCATTAATTTCACTACCTGGCTCCTGAGAAGAGCTACCGCCTTGTGGAGTTGATGGATACGTATAATTTGCTATACGCGCTGCATCTGACGGGCTATCGGCAACTTTTTGTATTGATTTGAAATCTGCATGCATCATAACCTGTGCGTACATTTTCATCTGGCAAATAAATGATGCCATATGAATGATTTCGTCTTTTAAGTTACCGGTATTTCTAAACGCAACACCTTTTGGTAACGGCAAGAGCACTTCTGCAGGGAAAATTTGCCCATCCACTGCTTCCATGCCTGCAATTTTTTGAGGTGTTGTAGCTTTCGAGCTATAAAATGCACCCAGATGTTTGTTCGGTGCTTCAATATCAATAGCTTCAACCTTATGTGCCTCACCGGTATATGCTGTACGAATACCCGTATCAATAGGTGCGGTATACCAGCTTTTCACGTTGGCAATATCTATTGATTTGTAATTATCACTATTAAACTTTGGTCCGTCTTCTAAGTCGTGCACACGGTGATCGTTATTAGTATTGCCCCATTGTGATGTGGCAACTTTAATATCTGACAGCCCCACTACCATACCAAGTGGGTTTTTAATATCAGGAAGTTTCCAGCTGTCAATGAACATATCGCCATTATCGGTAATAGAGAAATGAATCTTAGAATATGCAGGTGAATATCCCATTGCACCTTGCATGCCAAGCCTACCGCCCTGAGCAACAATTTTAGTCATGTACGAGCTACCAAACAACGTATCGATAACGTACTGACCTGGCTTCAGCGATTTATCGGCCTTATACCAACTTGATGAGTCAATAAACTTTGCGCTAATAGTGACCCCATTATCAGGCATAATAAAACTTGCATGAAGGGTATCGGTATGCTCTGTCGGAACAGGCTGATTATGGCTATCAAGAACGGTGAACTCTTGCAGCGCATGCCCGTCCTTAGGAGCAAGTGCAACGTTTACGGTTTCGCCTTTAGGGGCGGAAGTAATAGTAGGGAAATTACCAGTACTGCATGTTACGGTACCTTCACCATCAACATTTGCAGTAATTGATGACCCAAGCGTTTTAAATTGTGGCTCAACAACAACATCGTCATCGGGCATAACAAAAGTATAGGCGTTGTCACGTACTTTTGTATATTGAAGAGGCGTTTTTGAAGCGTCAGATTTTTTGTAAATCTTCATTGTTGCAAGCTCAAAGCGAGCTTCTGGGGTAATCAGCACATTTACGACATCATTCGCGGCAGCTTTATTAGGAAGTGTTACCGTGCCGTGGTCAGCTGCTTGGGATTCAATAGTGTGCTGCACACCTACCTGCTTTGATTGCTCAAATACAGGAAACGCAGCATCATCAGAAATGCTCCAGTCTTTGAATGCAGCAGCTGCGTCTTGTGCCTTAGCCCATGATGAAAGCTTCTTTTGTAATTGCTGTTTGTCTAATACCTTTGAAACTTTATCACCAAAATTGACAGAATCGCTTGGTGATAGAGGGTAATCTTGAGCAAGATAGGTGTCACGTGGTAAAGCTTTATTCCACGCTAAGTTAGAAAATATTCCCTGCGAAATATTATGTTTATTCGTTGGAAGTGTCACAGTACCGCCGTAATAGTTGTTCTCCATTTGAGCAGGGGCGGTTTGTGCAATGTAGGCAAGCTTTAATGATTGGAATGAAACGTTATCGCCTACGTTATATGAGGTGCAAAATGCATTGTTTTTAATAGTGTTCTCTTCAGCATTTGAACCAGAGGCGCTGTTAAATGAACTAATAGCAACATCCTTTAAGGAGCAATTAGATACCTGTACCCCCCCCCGTAGCGTCGTGTTCTTTAACGCTTCGTGGTGGCCTTTATATGCATCCACTTCTTGAGGCGCAAGCGGTTGAAATGCAAGGGACGTGATGAAAGTGTTAGGCTCGTAACCAGGTAAACTATCTCCATGAACATTCATATTTACCTGTATATTGCTATTATAAACTGTAGGGAATCCGGCAAACGTTGCTACTTTCAAGCCGCCATCTTTCTGATTATTAAGCACTTGAGCGTCAATATTTGCTTCGATGTTAACGCCATCAAGAATCATATTAAAGTAACCGAATACCGAATATACATCATTCTCATCGAGATGTGTACTTTCAGTAACACGTACACCTTTAATAGTTGTGTTCTCGCCTTTAATGGTTACAATCGAGCGACCAGACGCTTTAGGCTTAACGCCTTGCCATTCATGTGCACTCATGTCAAGGTCTTTAGCAATAGTAATAATTTTGCCATTGAATTCATTCTTGTTTTTCTGCATACGTAGCATAAAAGCAGCGAACTGAGCTGGTGTGGTAATATTCCAGTCACCAGCTGGGCTTTCGTAAAGCGATTGATCGTAATTACCTTCATCAAACCACGAATCGCTTTCAGTAGCTGATACCGTTATATTGCTATCTGGCATAGCTATCGTTAATGATGAGCCAACCTCAGGTGGCGCGTAATAGTAGTGTTTATCGCCAGCCGCAACGATAACGTTTTTAATATGACCATGCGCAGGTTTTTTTAACGTTAGATCGAACTTAGCGCCAGGAAACGACTGTTGAACAGATGCACTTACAAGCGCGCGAGAAGATTCATCCACTGAAACAGTATGCGATTCGTATTTCAGCAATAAATTATCTGAATTAGCTACTGTGATGTCTTCATCAGGCATGGTAAACGTCCATTGAGCGAATTTACCTACCATGTAGGAAAATACTTTCTTTGAAGTAAGAGTAACTGCTTTTCCACTTGTCGTAGTAACAACAGGTGCAGGGTTTTTGGTGGTATCGTATGCATATCCATTGCTAACATCGCACTTAAGCTGCAACGTAACTTGCTCGCCCTTGTTAGCTTTGCGCTTATGCGCAGTTTCATCATAGCTGCCACCCTGATAAATAGAAAACTCGTTGCCATCAGGTAATGAGCCAAGCGTAATAAAATGAGGAGAAACATTCTGTTGTCCACTATCTGCTGTGGAGCCAGATGTTTCTGCACTCGCAGATGGCGTTGCATGCGCTGATGGGATTACAGGCATCGTCATGCTTGTAGCCATAACGCATGCCAGCAATGCTGGTGCGATACGTTTTTTCATATCATTCCTTTCAATAAGAATTACAAAAGATATTAGATAAACTAATAAGGTAATAGTAAAACGAATAATTAAAAAGTTAACGCTGTATTACTAAAGAGCATTAAATTTACATTGAATACAATATAACTGAGCTTAACAGAAAAAAATACCATAGGTTATGTATAAGCTAAATGTGCTGCTAAAAGGCACTGAAAGGAAGTAACGGCGCTGTACAGGATGCCACTACGCTAAAAAACTGGAGCAGCGCTACACGAGATGTAACGGCACCGAAAAGGCTGAAGCAGCGCTACATGGGATGTAACGGCACTGTACAGCAACACTAGAAAAATATAAGTTCAATAATGATATTTATATAATATGCATTTATAAAAAGTTTGAAGGCGGTTGTGTAGCCACCTTCAAACTCTCATTTCGTAGAATCATACTTACCGCACTACGCGTGTAATGTCCATGTTCGCCCACTGTTGGCATCGTAGCTGTTGAGCAGGAAATAAATATCCTCGCCCATATCAGCATCCTCGTTTGCAGCGCACAGCATGAGTA
>KQ959701.1 GCA_001552935.1 Umbribacter vaginalis
ATAATCGGGCACATCTTCAAGTGTGATACCGCATAGTTCAAGTTTTTGTAAGAGTGGACGCACGAACTCATCTACGGAAACGGGCGAACCATTCTGTATAAGTGGTGTTTCTTTGCAGAGCGCACCTGAAACGTATTGTCCAAGGTGAATAACATCGTTTTCAGTGAATTGACATGCCCGACAGATGTGCGCGTCCTCAGCTTGATGAGGAATATAGCCGTACTCACCAACGCAATAAGCGTTATTTTCCGCTACTTGTCTACCAAAAGAAATGTAATCAAAATGAGCAAAAGCGTGTAATTGATCGAGCGCTTTTTCAAGATCTGTACCCTCGACAAAATGAAAACCTATATCCTCATATGCACCGTCTTTATCACAATGTTTTTCGTCATAAGGCACATAATCACTTAAGTTACATGCAAGCTGCGATAAGATCTCATCGACCGTATTCAAGCTGTCCTGATCACAGCAAAGCTTAATACAATCAAGTACCTGCTTATTAGGGTAAGGCAGATGGTCAAGAAGTTCCTCAAGACTTATATACCCTATCGGGGTGCCGCTGATTCTATATGTATTAAAAAGCTTCATCTCGCCGTTTGGTAATATTTCTGCAATGGTATGACTAAATGGATGCGCTTGTTCAATCTTATCAAGCGATGGATAGGTAATATCGCAATATGCGCAATGCAAATCACTTTTTGTTATAGCGGTAGTAGTAACGTCATCAAATGACTGTAATGCTAACGCAAGCTTTTTAATAACATTGTTCTCGCTTGCAATATCTACCGTGTCGGAGCAATTAAAGTTATATTGCAAATAAAAAGTATCATCAAAAGCTGTAAGAGCCTGATTATCTAGTCCTAGCATTACGGCATTTCTGTAAAGCTGGGATTGCTTAAAGCGTGTACGCTCATAATTGTAAGTCATTTTGACTTGTAGTAAGAATTTATATTCGCTACGACTAAGCATTCCCTTAAGAAAATTTATTTTCCCCTCTTTTTTGCGAGGAAGAAAATGCAAAAAATTACTTACATCTTCATCAATGGAATTTCCTCGTTGATAAAAGAGCACATTATTTTCATTAAGTTCTTCGCAGATTTGATCATAAAAAGCTTTCAGCCATTCCGCTTGCTGGGCTTTTACACATGCATCCCCGTACTTGTCATAGAGAGTTTCAATCAAGGCAGCATGCTCATCGTACATAGGATCACGGGAAGAAAGTGTTTGTGCATTCATGCGCACACCACTTATAGACTCCCAGTGCCACTCATCATAATCAGGGCAAGGGGATGGATCTTGTGTTTCATCCACCCACTCGCACAAAAAGTACGGATCAGGCGCTTCCAATAAATCCAAATGGTTAAAACTGTATGCTGCATACTCGTCACAGAATCTTTCAAGGAGTATGCTCACATCGGGATTGCTTGAAGTAGGTGCATGCACTTCATCAGCTTCATCAAAATTAAGCAAAGGCAGTACCGTTTGCTTAAAAGCATCGAAATTATCATCATAGAGCGCTTGCGCGACTTCTTTTAAGATTGGTTTATCAGTATCCATTGTTCACTCCTAACGTTCGTGTGCTGGTGGCGTTTGTGGTGGTCGGTGCGTGTTCTCGGCTGCTGCTTGCTTTTCAGCAGCATCAAGGGTAGATATGAAAACATCACCAGGGCTTTTAATCTCTTTTTCCAGGTCAACCTTGCTTGATTTGGGCTGTGATGTAATGGTTTGGTTTTTAGTGTCGAGCACTATAAGGTTAGTCAAACTTGTAAGAGGGGTAACATCGGAGACTTGGTTGCCGTGGAGATGGAGCGTTGTAAGGTGAGTCAAGCCAGCAAGCGGCGTGAGATCGGAGATGTTGTTGTTGTTAAGCCAGAGCCATTTAAGACCAGTCAAGGTTGCAAGAGGGGTGATGTCGGAGATTTGATTATTGCTAAGACCGAGCGTTTTAAGATTGGTCAACCCTGTAAGAGGGGTAACATCAGAGATGTGGTTGTCGGTAAGCCAGAGTTCTGTAAGCTTGGTCAAGCCTGCAAGGGGCTTGAGGTCAGTGATGTGGTTAAAGGTGCTAGAGGTAAGAGTGAGTTCTGTAAGCCCAGTCAGGGATGCAAGTGGTGAGAGGTCGGAGAGGTGGTTATGGGAAAGGTCGAGAGAGGTAAGGTTTTTAAACTTTTCGATGCCCTCTATCGATGTGAGCCCGCAGCCAAATAGATGTAACTTTGTAACCTTTAATGCATCATCTTCGGTAATATCCTTGGCTACTTGGT
>KQ959702.1 GCA_001552935.1 Umbribacter vaginalis
ATCTTGTGAGCAGTAAAGAGCAGTAAAGGCACGCAATATACCAACGAAAGGCACTGTTATGGATATGAAAAAAATGATGAAGCAAGCGCAAATGATGCAGCTTGAACTTGCTCGTGCGCAGCAAGAGATTAAAACGTATACCGCAAAAGCAAGTTCTGGTGGTGGTATGGTTGAAGCTGTTGCAAATGGTGAAGGGCGTCTTGAAAGCATTACTATCGCACCTGATGCGCTTACACTTGCCGATGCTGCTATGTTACAAGATATGGTTCTTACTGCTGTTAATGATGCTTTGAAGCAAGTAAATGAGCTTACTGAGCAACGCATGTCGCATGTAACAGGCGGTATGAATATCCCTGGGTTGCGCTAATATGCAACATATTCCCGCATTGCAAACACTGCTCGATGAATTAGAGCGCTTACCAGGTATTGGGCCAAAATCGGCATCGCGCATTGCCTATTGGATGCTGAATACCGAAAAACCTACCGTAGTGCGCTTGGCCGATGCTATTCACGAGGTAAAAGATACCGTTCATTTTTGTAAGCGCTGTTTTAATTATGCTCAAGATGAACTGTGTGAATTTTGTGCTTCAAGCGACCGAGATACGTCTATCATTTGTGTTGTGAGCGTTCCACGCGATATTGCTGTTATTGAAAAAAGTGGCGCATTTAATGGCTTGTATCATGTGCTGGGTGGCGAATTGTCGCCATTGGATGGAGTAGGTCCCGATCAGCTGCATATTAGCGAGCTTATGGCGCGTCTTGGTAGCTCGCAGGTACGTGAAGTGTTGCTTGCTACTAATCCTACGGTAGAGGGGGAAACCACCGCAAGTTATCTAGCGCGCATGATACAACCGCTTGGTATTCGTGTTACGCGCTTGGCAAGTGGCTTGCCAGTGGGTGGTGATCTTGAATTTGCCGATGAAGTAACGCTGGGGCGCGCAATCGAGAACAGACGCGAATTGCTGTAATCTTACTGCTTCACGCAGTGGCAATATGTTTACCTGTAGCGTGCTTATGAACAGTTGCGACACATTTCGTGACGCTCTTTATAGCGTCACATTCCTACTGCATTTCTTGTTCTCGCGCTCGGTTTCGTTTCTGCGTTGCCTGTTATTGGGTGAGCTGCTCACAAGTCGAGGCACCTAATCTATGCGCTGTGTGGCTCTGAATGTGTAATCCATTCTTGTGCACATTTAATAGGGCATGTTTGCATAGTTTTTGCTACTTGAATGTTGTTGCGCACAAGTTCTGCTTCAAGAGGTTCATACTTGCTTCCTGATATAAATACATCAGCTTTTACCGCTTGCAATATTTGAAGTTGTTTTGCAAGAGAAGCGCCTAAAAGAGGTAAATTGCTGCTTCCTGTTATAACGCCACGCTGTACAAAAAAGCAAAGAAAGCTTGTAGTGAGAGATGAATGTGTTGCCACGTCCATTCCACGACATGCAACCGTAATAATCACGCTGGTCGCTCCTTTGCTTCTTGTGTTGAACGTGCGATTGTGCCACAGCGTGCAAACAGCGGTAATGTGTGTCAGTACACGCTTGTTTTGCTGTAAATGCTCATTAGTGTGAACTTGTCAGGCTTACGTTTCCTCCATCTGTAAAAGCAAACGTGTTCACGTGGAGCACTTGGTGTAGCGCTTCAGCAATCGCAGTATGCGCGCATAAAAAGAGCAGTCAATGTAAGCGCGCATGTAACGTATTGCATACTAGCTTCATATACAAATAAACACAGCCGTAACGGTAAAATAATTGGTTAGACGGTAGAGTTAGGCGGTGAGTGTGCATTTGTTGTATGCTGGGCAAGCGCATATGCTTATTGCTATCACGACCTTTAAGGTTTTCTGTTTAGTTGCATCTCCACGTTTATAGGGTATCAATGTGATGAGATATATCTGTACAGGCAGCTTCACGTCCATGTTTATCGTGCAAGGGAATAGATCTACACCTGCGCATTTCCTTGCAAGTAAAAGAAGTTATTCTTGCACGTTCCTCTTACCATCGAACGGAGCAGCCTCTGCACGGTTTCCTGCAATCGAGGATGACGATGTACCTGTTATCGCACGTGCTATCGCTCCTGTTATAACACCTGTTATCGCACGTGAGCGGGCTTATGACCAAGATAGAAATGCGCAAAGCGCGACTGATACACCTCAGGAGGCACCGTGCGTTGTTTATGGTACAGTTCAAGAGCAATGTGCGCTATATCGCGTGCAGCGTGAGGGTGGCGGATAATGGCACCATTTACCAGCATAGCATCAAGTCCATGGGGGTTCGTCATAAGATAGTGAAGCACATCAAGCAGCTCACGCGGAGTTGTAACGTGCATTGCTGCATTTGAGTTTGTAAGCATCTCGGTATTTATTTTTTCTTGCCCATAGGCGCGCCCTACTAAAATCATAGGAACTTTTGTGCACAGACATTCAGTTACGGTAAGTCCTCCCGATTTGCAAATAACGAGGTTTGACGCCGACATGAGCGCTGCCATTTCCTTAACATAGCCAAACACGCAGGCATTTGTCAGCGAAAACGTTTTAAGTTGCTGCTCAAGGTGGGCGCGATACTCCTCGTCTTTTCCTGCTACAAAGATAAAGTGCATATTGTTCAGTTTTGATACATGGGGCATCAGCGCGTCAAGCGTGTCTCGAAATCGCAAATAGGGCGTAGGATACGCTGCACCTGCTAATACTAATACCAGCGTTTTATCGCTTGGAAGCTGCAGCGTTTTTCGTGTTTGTTCAATATCGTGTGTCAGGCGAAAATCTTCGCGCGTGGGGATGCCGGTAAGCGCAATGCGCGCATCACTCACTTTGCGTGCACGCAGCGTTTCTGCCATCGCTTCGCTTGCAATACAAAACATATCACTGTGTAAGTGCGGCCATAAGCCTTCTGTTTCGTAATCGGTAGGAACGCACACAATGGGGAAGTTCTGCTTGCACAGCATGCGTGCAGATACGGCCGCATTTGCTGCGGTAATGTGAGTACATATGCACGCGATTGGTTTACGTTTTGCAATATAGCGTGTAAACGGCGCATACATAATGTGCGACCAAATAGTGCCGCCGCCCCATAATACGCGCCCCGTAAACGTGTATCGCCACAGCAGGTCGTAGATTGGTCGTGTTGCACCTACAAAGTACGAAGCTGCTTTATCGCCGTTGAATTTGTGGCGCCCCCACGTAAGTATATCAATGGTTTCGATTTCAAGATTGTTAGGAATAAGCTGGTCGTGCTCCTGCTTGAGCAGATTGAGCGCCTCGCTTATTGCATTGGCTGCACTTTTATGCCCCGATCCAACCGATGCGTGTATCACCATAATGACCGGCGCTGGTGCTGCGTCGGATGCTGCACGTGACGCTGGTGTTGCGTTGGGTGCGGATATTGTGCCTGACGTAGCCACGGATGCAGACGTACGCGTGCTTGCAGCAGGGCACGTGGAGGCATCTGCTGCAGAATGCGCCATGGTAGTGTTTGTGTGTCTACAAGTTTTCATGAAGAGTATCATAGCGTAAAAGCACCATTTTTCTGCGTGTGAGGTTGTGCTTGAAGATAATTCCAACAAAAAAATGAAAATTTTTGAAGAATGTATTGCCAAACGCTTGAATGTTTGTAATAATACAACGGCTGATTAAAGCATGTTCGCTTGCAATAAGCACATGCCAATATGAAGCACAGCACGTGGCGCGTATGCGTTAAGCGTGCACGCTTATGGTAAGGCTGTCCCCATAGTCTAGAGGTTAGGACGCGGCCCTTTCAAGGCTGAGACACGAGTTCAATTCTCGTTGGGGGCACCACTTCTTTTATTTTCCTAGTACCTATTTATATTATGTTACATTACCGTGGTATTGCATTGCTGTGGTGTTGCTAGATTCATGAGTGAATAGATGAAGCTACAGCGGTACGTAACTATGTGTGCACGTGGTATATGTGCGTACGTTGATTTGTTGTTGAGTTGGTTTTACTTGCGCGTATAGTGACGCTGCCGTTGTGTTGGTTGGCGGATAAGAGATCGTGTTATCGCTATGCAATAATAAGTATTTGTGCTTTTGTTAAATCTTCTTATAAATATTAAAAATAAAAGTATCACCTGCGGATATGCTTATGAAATTTTCTTTACAAGATGTGATTGATGGGTCTGTTATGTGTCTGAAAGAGTATACTATATCTAACAAAATATTCATGAGCAGAAAACTCATGATAAGCAGCAAGTAGATGCATCCTTTAACTGCGTGCGTCCGCTTGCATGGGCCTTTTTTGAGGAAGGATTGTTATGTCTTCTCGTTCAAATTCTAGTAATCAGAGCAAAGTAACGCACTTGCCGCTCCAAAAGCGTGTATTTAATGCGCCGTTAGCTGCTGTTATTGCAATGGGGTGTGTGACTGGTATAGCTGGAGGTATTGCAGCAACGAGTGCTCATCCGATGCAAGCTGCTTATGCGGCAAGCAGCACAACGCAGGGCGTGTTCACACTCGATCGCGCCGCCGAAGGCATGGATCGAAGTGCTGAAGCAGAAGTTCCTTCAAACACTGCACCAGGATTTCTATTTTCTGATGTAGATTTTACAGATAATAACATGTCATTTACATGGCGATCATTTACCGACGATAGCTTTATAGGTGATATAATAAAACCTGCACTTAAACTTTATTATGGATCTGCATGTACTATTCAAACGCCAGATTATGAAAAAGGAATTATAGCTGTTGAAGTAAATGGCAAAATACATAAGCATACATTTGCAAGTTTTGTATATAGAGAAGTACCTTTAAAGGTGCCCGATGAGTCAAAAATAATCTCAGGAGAAAGTCCCAGCGATCCTGCTATATTAAGCCAAATTAAAAAGAACGTTATCGAGGCAAATCCAGATTTACACATTAAAGAAGACGAATTAACACTTGAAAAATATACTAATATTAACAAAAGTACATTGGTAGATGTTATAGCTTATCGCTCAAATAAGGAAACGGTCAATTGCTATGCCTCCAATCATCAATATGTATATACAGGTGGGATTATTAGCTTAAGGCATCTGTTTAAAGGAAAAGAAGTCGTTCCAGCCCCTGCGCCTTTGACACTTGCCACAA
>KQ959703.1 GCA_001552935.1 Umbribacter vaginalis
GCGACATCGATGCTGCACTTCAGAATATGAACATTGCCACTGAGCGGGTATCTGGCGCATGGGCAAGTGACACGGCAGATGAAGTTGCACGCCACGTTCCCGATAGCGATACTGCATTTCTTGCAACAAGTTGGGGATATGAAGACGCGCTTTCTGCTGCAAGCTATGCGTATGCTCACAAAACGCCACTGTTTTTAGCAAACTATCACACCTCGGCACTTGACGCTGATACACTTGCCACCATGCAGGAAAAAGGCGTTAAAACCGTGTACATTGTTGGCGGATACGACGTTGTATCACCTGAGGTAGAAGCCCAACTTGCAAAGGCAGGTATTAAAGCTATTCGTATTGGTGGTAAAACTGCCTACGACACGTCAGCTCTGCTGGCGCGCAAACTTATTGCACTTGGCATGCATGCGAACAACATGGCTCTTGCCACTGGCTGGGGATATACCGATGCACTTACTAGTGCTGCCTTGTGCGGGAAGAACAACGCTGTGCTGGTACTGGCTGATGACAGTAACCAA
>KQ959704.1:0-559 GCA_001552935.1 Umbribacter vaginalis
CAACCTTGCTCAGTGTTAAAACGTAATCCATCCAGCAAGCCATCCAACCATTTACTCTGTATTTAATTCAACGCTAAAAAGAAAGAATAATAACCGAAAGGATACCGCTATGAACACGAAGCTACTTGATACCTTGAAAGAAAAATGGACGAAGAAAAGCACGAAGATTGCTTGCGCATCAGTAGGCACCGTTGCCGTACTTGGTGTAGTAGGAGCACTTATTGCATGCAACCTGCCACATACCGAGCAAGTGATTGCTGAGGATGGAACTATCACAACGGTGCAAACACCGCAAAAAGAATCACATGGTCTCTTTGACATATTCCATGCGCCAACAGAGCAAGCTGATGCAGCGCAAACCACTACTACAGAGATTGCACCACCACAAACTAATGCAGATGGTACACCAATTAACGCATCTACTACTGTACCAGGTACGCCACAGGCTGCTGCAAGTGGTAGTGTAGATAATGTTACAGGTACAGCTGCTGCTGCCCCTGCGTCTGAATCTGCTGCCCCTGCACCAGCGCCAGCTGCTGTAGAGCAAAGCCCTGCACCA
>KQ959704.1:659-1066 GCA_001552935.1 Umbribacter vaginalis
TGTAGACCAACCCGAAGTGAAAGCAATACCACCGAAATATAATGTAATTAAAGGTTTAATGACAAGTGATGGTAAATTTTTTCCTTATTCACAACAAGATGAAGCATATGAATATCAGCTAAAACACAAATTAGGAATAGGAAATAGAGAAAAAAGAGAACTTATTGATCCAGGTCGCCCTTACTCTCCTGAAAAAGGACACTGGGAAGATCCTACAACAGGCAAGCGTCTATCACCTACTTATGAGCGCAGTCATTAGGCTATAAAGGAGCACTACCATGCACATCATTATTTATCGATCGGCATCACGAGAAGAAATACAACCAACCTTGCTATCGTTCGCTGATGGCGTTGTCTTGGAGCGTGATTTTCTCGACTGGTCTGCACTCAAAGAGCAAGGGCTTATC
>KQ959705.1:0-2088 GCA_001552935.1 Umbribacter vaginalis
TTGGGAAGTCTGTCTAAATTTTGAGTGCACGAAATGGATAGTGGGTGCCTTTTTAACGATAGGAAAAGGTAATCGTTACAGGGGTTAAGATTGGCTTGATAGCTTGATTTTTGAGTGCAAAATATTACTATCTCTTCTTATAAGCTATAGCAACATTTCCTGTTTTATTAAGTCCTGGTACTTTAAGATCATCAGAGGCTGGCTTGTCTTTTAAATCAAATTTTCCAACTAAAAATAAAGCTTTAAATCCTGGACCAGGTAAATTGAACGATGAGTCAACTAACTTAATACGCTTATCTCCAAGAGTGACTTTAGACAAATCATAATGAGAATCAAGAATATCTCGTGAAACAAAGAGATATAATTCATCCTTATTCATATAGTTTTCTGGTATACGAAACTCTTCCTGAGACACCGCTACCGTTTCCCAATGATACGACGCAAGCTGCGCCTTCTCCTCATCGTCAGCGCACCCAGCAAGAGAAAAGAGAGTACCTAGCAGTAGAAGCATAACAAGACAACTTTGAAAAATGTTTTTACGAAAAATAGTTTTACTTCTCATAACACTACTAGCCTCCTTTTTTGTAATACCACTTTGTATCAAATATGTATAAAACAGATTATTAAGTAAACAAGATCTGCCATAGCTCTGATTACCGTAATAATCTTTACATATATATTATTTTTTTATTAATTTGTCTAGATTATTAATGCTAATTTCTTTATTTACTAGCAAACTCTAGTTTTGCATAAACAGCAAGGTTTGCAGAAACAGCAAGATTCACAAAGCCAGACGAACCAATATCGTTGTGCGCGTTTAATGTCGCCAACAATATTCACTCATAAACGAAGCAATCACCTGCAAATCTTCACCCTCATAATATTCAACAAGCAACTTCTTAAACTCCGGAACCTTATGTTCTGGAATAACCAATAAGCCTTTACCGTGAGAAATCAAATAATGGTTCGCAAAAATCACAGAAGCCCTTTTATTTCCATCTAAAAATATCTGCGATTTCATACAGTAAACGCATAATTCAATCGCTATATCAATAGGCTCTTTTCTTCCAACGCTACCTTCAGCATGCTCACTATCTTCCTGACCTTCAACAATATTCCTTATTTTTTCTTTAACATCTATTTCATTAGGAATAGGCGGAATATAAGTAGATCCGCCAATCGCAACAGGAACACCCCTTATGCGACCGCCGTCTAAGAAAAAGCCCTCATTAACAAGCCGCGCTATGTGACTCAGCATGTAATAATCAGACCTACTTAACACGACATCCTCGTCTAAAATAAACTCCCAGGCATGCTTCAAATTCAAGATTTTTTGAACGTCACTCGCAGAAACGCCATACACTTTCCCGTTATCTATAATCTCTTCAGTTTGAGGAAAAGTAGTAGCAACGCCTTCCAAAACCGCCTGATCGTAAATGTTCGCCTTTAAGTTAGCCCTTGCAAAAGCAATATTGTTCGCCAAATCAGCAGATAACTCACTATTAGAATATCCAGCATTCGCAAGCTGCCTTACCACAGCGCGAAGTTCCTTACGCAATTGCCTAGATTCACTTGCATTGCGAAGAAGAAGATTATACAAATCGTCCGAATACACACCAACATACGTAGACGTCAACTTTCCCGAAACACGCTTTCTGGTGTATAAGTATTTGCCATCTCCACGATTTTTTATTTCAGGGGTTCCATCATACGCAAGCAAACTCAAACGGGCATTAAGATCAGCCTTTTTTCTAAGCAATTCTTGCACATCATCATATTTTGCAGCCATATTCACACTCCTTTCACGCATAAATTGGGGAACATTTTCTTAAATAATATACTGTTTTGTTCCCCAATAATCAAATAATGTAGGGAATTTTTTATGATTACCACTCTGATGATAACCCAGCATCGAGAAAAGAGCCTTAACTCTTGTTGCAGGATGGAAGCCGGCAAAGCTTTCCATGCGTTCCGTCGATGACCTATTATCCATAACAGGCGATTTGTCTTGAGTTATCCTTCTATAAGTAATAACTCTGACTTCTCGCATCTCCAAATTTCTCGCATCTCCAAACTTCTCGCATCTCC
>KQ959705.1:2188-8712 GCA_001552935.1 Umbribacter vaginalis
TCGCATCTCCAAACTTCTCGCATCTCCAAATTCCTCTTCTTCGTCTTTAGATTAAGATTTCAATAATTCAATAATGTGATCCTGCGCCTCTCTGCCTTCTCTAAAAAACCTCGTCATAGGGTAGCAGTGACACATTCCTTTACCTACAATGATTTCATAGGGGACATGGTATTTTTCCATTGCTTTTCTAAATTCTTCTGCAAAGGCGTAGAGGCATTCATTTTCGCCGTAATAAAAATATGTTTTCGGAAAGCCGGTAAAATCTCCTACCGTTCCGTCTAACATATATTCCGGTAAATCTTCGGCCCCCTTTAAAATTTCTCTTGCAGTTTTAATATAGGTAGGTTCAATCATTATGTCTTTATGGTTAAGTTCATGTAATCTTTTCCATATCCCCTTATTTTTTTCAAGACTTACATCGGGAATTCCGCCCGGAGAAACTGAAATAATTGTACCGGGCATGTTAAGGGGTCTGCCTAAAGCATTATTATGTAAAAAAATTCCGATAGATAGGCAGGCACCTGAGGAAAATCCAAGTACGCTGATATTTTCCGCCTTATAAGTTTCTGTCATTAACGCATAGGTTGCAAAACAAACTTCATAGGTTTTATCCACCTTTATATCCTCTGAGCAAAGAGGATAAAATAATAACCAAACATCTTTACCTGTGTTTTCCATGATTCTTTCTGCCAAAGAAAAATCCAACTCGTTCGGTTGTGTAATCATTCCTCCGCCGAAGAGATAGAGAACCGCCCCATCGGCATAATTTTCATTTTTCTGATATGAAATCAGCCTGTATCCCATAACCTCTCTGTCGCAAAGATAATATTTTTTTCTCTTTGCCCTTTCCATTGCCTTGTCTAAATCAAATACTTCCTTTGCATTTTCTCCCTTTGCATACTCAAGCATCTCTTCTTTGTTCTTTAAAAACATTTTTTTGACATGTAATAGTCTCACTATTCCTGACGCAATTTTATAATTTAGACTCATTTTATTTACTCCTTTAAGCATGCAGGCTTTACGGTTTCGATAAACGCAGACGCAAACGCAGACGCACGATCATCGTCTTTTCCCCCGGTCGGCATTCTTCATCGAAAGTCGGCTGATGAAGTTTGCGTCCTTACCAAGTATTTCACAAATTCCGAAAAAAGAGTTTTTTAATTTTATTTTTTCTCAAACGGATTATATTCCCCATCCTTATTACATCATATTCGCAGATGTAGCTTACACCTTCTTGCAGCACACCTATTTCTTCCGGCTAACAATAATATTTACCACGCATGGTAAGGGGCTTTATCTTATCATCGAAAAATAAAACAATCTCATAGTGTACCGACCTCCCAATCGTTAGATTTTGGTCTAACTTTTGGGGGTCGGTACATAATTCCACTTCTTTAATACTACATTTTTATCATTTTTGAACACATAAGTAATTATCTATTTATGATTTTCTTTTAAGAAAGCATCGATAGTCTTTCTTGATTCACTTTTTGCTTTATCATTGCCTTCAATTGTTCCACCTGTTGCAATTCTAATTCTGCCTAGATTTAAAACACCATTGCCTGCAAATATATGTCCTGCTCCTTTATAAGAATAAATCTTTGCATGAGGGTTTTGGTCTTTTATTTTTTTCGCCATGGCCAAGCTATCCCACATCAAATCATCTTCGCCTGCTATCAATAATATATTTGCCTTAACATTTTTGATTGGTATTAGTTTTTCTTGGCTCGAGGAGTCTTGTTCTATTGCACTTTCATAAGTTTCTTTATAACTAATAGGACTTTTAATTATAGTTGGAACAATAATATTCTTTAGAAATGAGCTAAATGATGATTGTTTTATATCTATATATGGAAGCTGCTCTTCTTTATATGTCCATGATGAACCATAATCGTTAAAATCTAGACCCGCAAAATTATAAGACGAAGGCGATATTAAAATCAGATTATCTATTTCAGGATATTTGTAAGCCAAATTAAGTGCATATTCTGCCCCTTTTGACGCCCCCAAAACACTTATCGGTTTATTGTCTTTTATATTTTTATTTATATAATTAATAACGTCTTCAAATTGTTCTAAGGGAATTTTTGTTAAAGTCTGTGCTTGATTTTTCATACCAAACATAAATAGAGCAAAGGTTTCATAACCTTCTTTTGCTAATATCTTAGCATTTTCAAAATTTGGACTTCCTTCAGAACCTCCAAAACAAACTACAAGACCCTTATGGGATTTTTCTTTAGGCAGAAATCTAAATCCTTGCATTCGACCCTCATCTACATACGTTACATCAACTCCATCAATATCTGTAGGGTAGAGACTTATATTAGTAACATCCTTATAATATTCAGGAAAATTTAAAGCATTGGTATCTTTATACTTATAGTCGTTATACATCCTAAGACTAAAAACTAAAACTACTAAAATAATAACAACTGAAACGATTCCAAAAAATATTTTCTTTATTTTCTTCATTTTATTCGTTTCCTTTAAAATAGTATACGGAGTCTAATACTATGTAAAAAATCTTTTTGTTGTTATTATATAATCTTTAGAGTATTCATTACACTAATCTACAGTAACACTTTAATAATCGACATTAAAACATCCACCGCAATAGCATTGCCGACCTGCTTTGACGTATCCTTCTTCATCTTTTTCAAATATAAAATGTTTATAAAACTGCTTAAAATGCAGGATTTATAAAGTTACATCTTTTGTATCAACGCTATATTCTGACCAATTTCCAACCAACTACCGATTCTTACTTATCACGCAACTTACCAACTTGCGTAAATTCCTTATCCCCAACACACATCTTCTTATCGGTGAACTTTACTCGCATCATTCTGCTAATAATATGCTCATCCGTTATCAGCACAAAAAATTGCTTTTCTTTTTTATTCACTAAGTAATACTGTTCACTGCCAATACTTTCTACCGCCTTACCGAATGCAAACGTATCAAACAAAGGAATATCACCGAACAAAGTAGTAATACACCCGATAAAATTGTCCATAAACTTTTTAGACGAATTTGGAATAAACTTCGTCACCGTGAGCATAATAATTTCGGCGTCTGGATATTCATCGCGAATAATTTGTTCCTTTATTTTGATTTTCTTACGAACACCTAATTTTGCATTAAGACCATACTTCGCTAAATCAATAGGCTTCTTAATGATTGACAAATCAATAGCATTGTCTTTATCCAGCAAATAGTCGACAGTAACGCCCAGTGCATCCGCAATCACCTTCAAATTTGCAACATCCGGCAGACCGCGACCACCTTCCCACTTCGCTACCGCAGCACGCGAAACCATAATCATTTCAGCAAGTTCTTCCTGAGTTAAACCCGCTTCCACGCGCGCATTTCTGATTTTTTCTCCTAACAACATCGTATAACTCCTTTCATTGGCTATGAGTTTTCGTTCTTAACGATTATTTGTTTTGCTCGTAATGCAATTAATAACCGCACTGCGTAATTACATACTAACGAGCAACCTATGAATAGCAAAGGAACGAACGAGAACACAAGCGTTACGAATCGTAACATGGCATTTTTTAGCCCATGCACACATAATTATGTGAAAATAACTGCTTCAAAAGAAATTGATACAAAACTTAACAGAGAACGTACAAAATCCAAGCGCGCAACAACAGCTGCTAATCCACTTTTTACATCAATACGACAGTCTCAACATGAAACAAGTGAACGCTAAGTATGTCAAGTGAACCTGTCTGTATGTTGGAACATATCGACTAAACTATTTAACGATAGCATAAGGTTATCGTTAAATAGTATCAGATTATAATGTCCCATACATAGAATACTTTTTGAGACATGTTTTAATGAATCTGAGTCTGTTTGTGAAAATATATCTTAAGAACTATTCAAGTAAATTATTTTATACTATTAAATTCATCTTCTTGTTTACAGTACCTTTCTATTCTTCTATCATATGTGTCTTTGTTGAAATTTTGCCGTGTAATATACAATTTATATCTTTTAAAAATTTTCTCTTTTAAAAAAATTTTTTCTATTGCACAACATGGGCTAATTTCATAATTATTGTTATTTCTGAGAAAATCAATAAATGTATTTGCTTTTTTATTTCTAAACAATTCTGGAGATAACATCCCTATTCGGAAATATTCCTTATTTTTATTATCAAAATAATGTACCACGGGCTGATTGGCAGTTATAAAATTGTATAACTTTGTATCATTTAAAATATATACTCTCTCTCTTTCAACAAAAGAGTAAGAAATATTTGTTAATAAAATCGGGACTACATTTACATTATCTATATTGCAATTAATAGCCTTAAGTCTTGAATTAATGCTTTTCTTACCATTTTCATTCTCGGTAAAATATTTTAAATTACGTTTGAATTTCTCAATGTAATAGTCTAATTCCTGAATATTGCGACAATATCCTCTTACATTATCATGCTGAAATTGCGTTTTGCACTCAATGACAAACAGTGTATTATCTATATATAGTAAAATATCTAATTCATAACTCTCGCCATTACTACTTGTTTTAACATTCTTAATTGCACTAAGATTGTATCTCAATAATAAATTATATATGTTTTCTTCATATTTTGAACCCTTTTTCGATATTTCATTATCATTATCATTAGTAAAAAGAACCATTACGCTTTTTAGTGGTTCAATCATTTTTATTAATGACGGAAGTAAAAGTATAAAATTGTTGTATTCAATTAAAAATGATGAGAATAAATCATTTTTGCTTTGACCAAATACCAGATGCTTAAAAATAACCTTTATTTCAGCCTCACTAAATTTATTTTGAAGTAAATCATTTTTTAATTTTTCTATTTCTATTTTTAGTACGTTTTTCTCATTAATAGCTAGTTTATAGAAATAAGTGTAGATGGAAACCCATCTTTCCAGTTTTATGTCTAGGTATTCTTCAGTTAAGTCTTCGCTATAAAAGAATTCTTTTAATTTTTCTCTAAAGGAATTCGAATATTTAATTATGTCATTTTTATTATCAAAATCTTTCAAATTTTTAGCATTATTTAAATTATAGTACTCTAAAAATGAAAATATTCTATCCGTAATTATTCCATGATTTTCTCTAATATATAATTTATTAAATAATCCAGTATTTACTTCCACATCTCCGAACATCCAATTAACAATTATATCATTTACTAAATTGAGTAACTGAATTAAAACTAGGATATCATTTGAATTTTTATCATCAGTATTTTGAAAACACGTCGACTTGTTATTTTTAAATCCATCTCTAAGCAATGTTCCTAATCCTAAAATGATATTTTCGCTAGAAACTAAATATTGTTCTTGCTCATACTCAGATGAAGTTTTACTTAATTCATCTAAATTTTTAGATATTTCGTCATTAAATCTTTCCACCCAGTTTAAAGATGAACAATTCATCTGTCTGAGTTTTAATATATCTTTTTCTATTTGATTTCTTTTTTTATTTAGTTTATCACCCTCTTTAGATAATCGTCTAAAGTTCTTATAACTATTATCTGAAAGGTTATCTTTAACCCAATTTTTTATTATACGTTTAGTATCGTTACTAAATAATTTTTCGTTTCTATCTGTAACAAAATAACCAGAATATTTTAAAACTTTTAATACTTCTTCCTCATTTTTATTTTTATTAATATGATCCAAATAGTCTAAAGCATTATTCTTTATATTTCTTTCAATTGAATTTATTCTCACATCATTGTATTTTTTACTCATATGAATACTCCGTATTATGTTGCCAACGTTTATCAATTTTCATTTCTCAAGTATTTTCAAAGCATAATAATTGTTTTTCAATATATAAATTTTTGTATCTACCCATCTATTGCACCTGCCCGTTTTCATTTTTTCACCCAACCATACTACAATTTCTGTCTGGATGGATTCCCATTAAACAATAACAAGAAGAATACCGTGATTCAAAATCATCTGCTTTAACTCCCAGATTTCTTTGATTTCGAGATTTTTAAGTTTTTCACTTCTATACTTTTGGCAGCAAACAAACCGTCTCCACATGGATTGAGAGAACTCCTAGTATAGCTACACTTTTTGAGTGCACACTATGGGTAGTGGGTGCACTTTTTAACGATAGGAAAAGCTATCGTTAAAAAGTTTAAGATTAGCTTGATAACGCGTTACATTGCAATTGTTCCAGTTGCTTAGCCTGATCTCTTCTCACGTAAATAACCGCAAGTATTTGAACTTCTTTTCTACTCTCATCAACACAAAAGTAAACGTAATAATTTTTTACGCGTATTTTTCTAAAACCAAGCTCACCCTACGGCTGCTCATCTATACACTTCACACGATAAGGCATCATCTGTAAAGACATCATTTCCGACTTCAACAGCTTGAGTATTCTTTTAGCTATTATCGGCTCTTTTAGCTCCGTTGCGATATATTCTCGAATAAGTGCAAGATGCTCTTTCGCCTGACGAGTAACTTTTATCTTATACTCATCCATTAAAGACCCTGTTCAAGCTCTTCAAAAAC
>KQ959705.1:8812-90097 GCA_001552935.1 Umbribacter vaginalis
AGACCCTGTTCAAGCTCTTCAAAAACATCATCTATAGGATAACTATCACCTTGAACTGCCTGATCATAGCCTTTAGCCATCAGCGCATTAAACGTTTTCTCATCCATATCATCTTGTGCCGGAAGCGACTTTGGAATAGTAAGCGAAAACGGAATACCCTTATTAAGAATGATTTGACGGTAAAACATGTCAATAGCTGTAGCTCTAGGAACTCCAATCGTTGCTAAAATCTGCTCAGCCTGCTGCTTAATATTTTCTTGTATTCTCACATTCACATTCGCTGTTTTAGTAACTGCCATATCAATCAACCTCCATGCGCATATCATAATTTATTGTGTCGCATATTGCAACACAATTGCACGAATGGGATTTTTCGACTGTCACACACGCTTTTCGTGTTCGCATTCCTGCATCTTATGGTACGGTCAAGTGCCATGATAGTGGGGAAGACCCGCCTATTTTTTTTGAGTTTGAACATAAAAATAGCAGATAAAGGGAAGGAAATGAATTTACACCAAAGTTAAGACTTGACCGTCTAAACCTCATTTTCCTCATTATATTGCTGCAAATTACTTTCAAAACTAGTAATCTTTTCATTCTCGATAAGTAACAAAGAATCCGCTACATTATTGATAAAGGACACATCATGCGTCACGAAAAGCAAGGGTCTGTCGTAGCCTTGAAGCAGCTCTTCTAAGGCTTCTATGGCACGAATATCTAAAAAGTTAGTTGGCTCATCCATCACCAAATAATTAAAGTTACCTGTTAGAAGCTTCGCCAATTTCACCTTGGCTTTTTCACCATCACTAAGCACATTTACTTGCTTGAACACATCATTTGTTTTGAAACCTAGACGAGCCAAGATGATTCTCGTTATTGACTGGTCATAGATTGAATAAGGTAATACGTTGTCTAGAATCGTTTTTGTATAGTCGAGTGTTTCTCCTAGCTGACTATAGTAACCAATTCGTAAATTCGGATGTGTCCACGTTTCACCGTTAAGAATCATGTTGAGCAAAGTGGTTTTCCCTGAACCGTTGTCACCTAATAAGGCAACTTTATTTGTATTGTCTATCGTAAAATTGACATTTTTAAAAATCACCTTGCTATCAAAGCTCTTATTGAGATTTTCTGCCCTGATGAGTACCTTGGAATGAATTTTTTCTCGCTCGTCCATATTGAGCTTGATGGCTGCATTTTGATATGGCTTACTCTTCACCTCTAGTTGATTTACTCTTTCTAAAGTGGCTTTTACCTGCTTGTCGAGCTTCTTCTTATTTTGTTGCCCACCCATTTTATGCAACCTAGCTTCTGAGTTACCCATCCTTTTGGGTGTGGTTTTTACTTTTGCTGACTGATATTTTATTGCATTTGCAACCTGTAAAAGACGCTTCTTTTCTTTTACATAACTCTCATATTCCCTCTCAGCACACTTATACCTCTTTTCTCTTTCGCATAGGTAAAACGAATAATCACCGCTATAAACCTCAATTTTCCCATTGACCAATTCGAAAATTTTCGTACAGGTTTGATTAATAAAATCTCGATCATGGGAAACAAGAATAAAACCCTTATTGCGAGAATAGAGCCGTTTAGTTAATAGCTTTCTTTGTTTAATGTCTAAATGTGATGTAGGCTCGTCAATAAGCAAAAATGCTTTATTATCAACTAAAAGGTGCTCCAGTTTCAATTTTTGCTGCTCGCCTGGACTACTACAATGCTGCTGAAAACGACGCTGATATATAAAACCGAGTTCATCTTCTAAATTGTTGAGCAAATAACTAATCTCGTTGTTCGTTTGAACTCGCCCCGCGTAGTCAGTATCAAGACTTGAAAGTATGCGTAAAAAGGTGGTTTTGCCTGTGCCGTTATCACCAATTAAACCAACCTTGTCACAAGCACCAATAGATAGATGATCAATCGCGAATAAAGTTCTTGCACCTACAACTTTTGTTAAATCATCAATACGTATCATAAATTCTCCTTGAAAATACCGAGAGGATTTAACCTCTCTACATTAGTTAGAACAGGATTTATTAATTACCATCTTTTGATACCTCCGAAAATAATTGTCACTATCATACCATGTCTTCATATATAACTTAGTACCTCAAGCAACTTAACTATCTTCTTACTTATTTAACAAAGCTGGGTGCAAAGTGTGTGCACCTTTTAACGTTAACATCCTGTGCACTCGACCCTAGAGCGTCGATATCTTCCCTCATACAGAAAAATCGCGCTCAAAAACCGCAAGAATCCAGCCTAAAGCCGCCGCACGCTAAACCTTTTAACGATAGCCTTCGCAAACCCCTGCTACACAAAGCCTTCAATACACCCACCTATTAAGCCCGTGACATCAATACAACACTCTCAACCCCTATGGTTATGGGGAACATATCCACGCTCGTAGATGGAAACATATCAAAGATTGGCTCTCGTTTGTAGGAACATATCGACTGTAACTATTTCATTTTCAAGCCTTTATCGATAGCTTCCTGAATAATCTTATGACAACAAACTCCCAACGGATTGTTTTCTTTACAATTAGAATTTTTCATTGCCCCAGTGATGGCATTTACTTCTTTTACGGATTTCGCGCCATGCTTTACAACTGCTTCAATTACCTGATTTTCTGTGACTTCGCTACAATAACAAGCATACTTAGGATCTGCATCTTTCTTAAACCAGATAGGAACTCTAACTTGGTCTTTCAAGAATTTTATTTCATTATCTAAGTTATAGTAAACAACGTCGCAGTCCTCGTTCATGCAAATCTTATATTGATCTCCGTTAACAGCATTACGATAATCATCCACCACTAGATGTTCAACAGTTACTTTACTAACGGAAATCCCTTCATTATTACATACAGGACAATTGTCTTTAATTTGATCCGACTTTTCTGTTTTGCATCCACAACAACATTCATTATTAATCTTCATATTCTTAGCTTCCATATTTTCATTATAATTTCTTTTTTAAACTTTGTCCTTTAGCTTCAAATTCCTTGAATAATGCTTACTGGTTATTATTTCTTTAATTTCTTTGAGCGGGAATTCCAGAGCTTTAAACAGCAAAATGGATTGTAGTACCTTTAGATCCTCATCACCATACAACCTATATCCTGACTCCGAATAAGCGGACGGTTTTAACAAACCGATTTTGTCGTAATACTGAAGAGTACGAATACTAATTCCTGCTATCTTGCTGACTTCATTCACTGTTTTCACTATCTCACCTCCTTCCTTATCACCAGAATAAAGTATTACGCAACGTCATAGTCAAGTATTTTTTGCAAGCATTTTTTGCTAGCGTTGCCGTCTAATGCTCAACCTAAGACTGTTGTATTTATACAGCCTCAATCGGCAAACCATGAGTTTCTATTGACACCTGTCACATCTTTTCTGAGTTAATAGTTATGACGTAGATTTGAAATACTTAGGATTGATTAATCCTAAAATATAGGGTATAATCTTCTTAAAAGGAGGCTATCGTTATGAATGTAAATACAGATACGCTGATTTCAATTTCTGAAGCCAATCAAAACTTCTCAAAGGTTGCTCGTCTTGTCGATAAATACGGCTCAGCTGTAATACTAAAAAACAACTCTCCGCGCTATGTGATTTTAGAGTTCCCTAAAGCCGAAGAGGTTTCTGCTCCAGCTGATAATGAGGTCATGGCTTTATCCGACATGTTCATCAAAAAGAACAAAAAAGTCTATGAAGAATTAGCTAAATGAAGTATTTAACTCAAGATCAAGTAGTTAGACTTCATCAAGCTCTGATTGAAACAAGTGGTGGCTCGTTAGGTATTCGTGATGAGGGAATGCTCAACTCTGCGATAAAAACTCCACTACAAACTTTTGATAAAAGCGAACTTTTTCCTTCACTACTGGATAAAGCTACACGGCTAGCCTTTGGTTTGATCAAAAACCACCCTTTTATTGATGGCAATAAGCGTATTGGCACCCACGCCATGCTAATCTTTCTGGCTCTAAATGGCATCACGCTTTCTTACAATGATGAAGATTTGATCGATATCATCCTCAAAGTCGCATCTAATCAAGCCAATGAAAGCGATCTTTATCAGTGGATAGAAAACCACCAAGAATAATGCCCCCTCATTCGAGAGCATTTTTTACAACTTGTCAAAGTCTGCCTGACCTGCAAAGCCTATCTTTTGTTTTACCTTCCGAGCTGTATTTTCCCACTTCACCACCCTGGGTGCAAGGTGGGTGCACTTTTTAACGTTAACATCCTGTGCGCTCAACCCTAAAGCGTAGACATGTTCCCTCAAACAGCCAAACTGCGCTCAAAAACCGCAAGAACCCAGCTTAAAGCTGCTTCGCATTAAACCTTTTAACGATAGCCCTCGCTAAACCCTGCTACATAAGGGCAAACTTGCACCCACCTAATCAGCCCTTGACATCAACACAACACTCTCGACGTGAGGAGTGTGGGGAAACATGTCAACTGGTGTTATGTCGGTGGCAGTGTAGCCAAACTCCTGAAACTGCAGGATATCGCGCACCATCGTTTTTGGGTTGCATGAGATGTACACAATCAGGCGTGGCTGCAAATGCGCTGCTCCCTCGATGAATTCAGGAGTTGAGCCACTGCGCGGAGGATCCATAATAATGCAGTCGAAGGGACGTGTGGCGTTCGTGTCGTTTTTGGTGGTGAACTGGGAAAATGCGTAATGCTTGCGGGTGCTGCTGCTGGAGGTGTGATCATCAGTACTTCCAGCAGGACACGCTTCTGCACCATCAACAATATCCCGAACAGGCACATCTGCACCATCAACAACATCCCGAACAGGCACATCTTCGATAGGAGCCACAAATTCCTGCGTACTCGCTAGCATGTCCGCGTGCAGTTCGTGCATGAACTGTGTGGCATCGGCGCAGATAAACGAGCAGCGTTTCTTCACGTGATTGGCTTGCGCGTTTTTGCGAGCGCACTCAATTGACTGTTCCACCTGGTCAACGCCAAGAACGTGCGCGTGGGGAAGGTGTTTTGCAACGCACACGGAAATGGTGCCACATCCGCAGTAGGCGTCAAGGACGGAGATGCTGTTCGCGGAGCGCGTTTCGGAATTGAACGTGACGGAAGGCTGCATGTTAAGGGTTCGCATCTCGGGTTGCGGTGTGTCGAGAGTTTGCATCTCGGTTTGCTGCGCGTTGAACTGGGGCGCTGCGGGTTTCTGCACATCGAGTTTCGGCGCTGCGGGTTTCTGCACATCGAGCTTCTGTAGAGCACGTATTGCGCACAAATACAGGCGCTCTGTTTGCGCTGGGTTCGTTTGGAAAAACGTGGTTGCACCAATCGAAAATTGCGCTCCCAGCAGCGTGTCTTTCACGAACCCCGACCCGAACAGCACGCGGTTCGTGCTTGAGAGCACCGCGTTTGTGCGGCGTGTGTTGATGTTTTGCACAATGCTGCAAATGGCGGGGAAGCGCTTCAAAATCCTGCTGATAAGCGCTTTTCGTTGCGGAATGTGCGCGCCATTGGTTACCAGCACACACAAAATGCTGCCGTCATGCTTGCTGATGCGCAACAGCGCGTGGCGAAGCAGGCCGGTATGCTTGTCTTCGTCATAGGCGGAAATTCCCAGTTCAGAAGCTGTTTTTGCGAGGTAATTCAGAAGTTGGCGCCCCACATGCGGCTCGGATGGGCAGTTAAAACACGGAACAATGGTGTGCGTGCCTGGCATATAAAAACCGCAGGCTATGTGGGCACATTCACGGCGCGTTGGCTTGCGCTGCGCTGCCGTTTGCGCTGCATTGCGCCTTGGCTGCGTGCGTTGCGTTTTCGCTGGTAAAGGTGCAAAAGGCGTCACAATTTTATGGCGAAACGCGCGCGGATTGTCGCTATCCATGGGAACAATCGCATGCAGTGTCGGCGCCGGAAATGGCGTATCGTTTAACGGTTCAAGCAGCTGTTTTAGAGCATTTTGTTTGCGCTCGAGCTGCTGATCATAGGGAACATCTATCCACTCGCATCCGCAATACAGCTTTGCACTGCGGTTATAGGAACTGCTGTTGGCTTGCTGTTGCGTTAATGGTGAACGCAGCGCAGTGATACGGTTATGGGAGTGGAGTTCGGAATTGCGCTGTGTAGATGTGGAACGCGGTTTTGCACTGCGCTTGTGAGAACAACCGTTAGACGCTTGCTGGTTTGGATTGGCGTTTGACGTTACGCCGCGTTTATGGTCGCTTGCGGGCGCTTTCTGCACTGGCTCGTAATATGCCTTTAAACTGCGGTTATTGTGGCGTTTTGTGGACGTGTGGCGCTTTGTGGTGGTGCTCATCATTTCCCAATCTGGTACCTAAAAATAAAACAATTCTGGAACTTTATTCCATATCAGATGTGCGATACGGTGTAAACGTAATGAAGAAGCCGAGCGCTTTACCTGCAAGAAACATTGCAAGCCACGCGGCCTTTTGAGGCATCGCACCGAGGCACTTCGCAAGCTTGCAACCGCGCACCGAGGCACACCGCTTCACACGTACCTTAATTGTAAGGAGTTTATCATGAATGCACAACTGAAAGATACATATAACCTGTTTATCGGCGGAAAATTTGTTCCTGCGTCCGACGGCGCAACCTTTGAAACCACAAACCCCGCCACCGGCGAGCACCTGGCTTACGTTGCCGAAGCCACCAAAGAAGACGTCGACAGCGCCGTGAAAGCTGCGTGGCGTGCGTTCCCCGCGTGGAAAAACACCTCCGTTGCACAGCGCAGCGCCATCCTGAACAAAATTGCCGACGTCATCGACGCTAACAAGGAGCGCCTTGCTACCATCGAAACGCTCGACAACGGCAAGCCCATTCGCGAAACCATGAACATCGACATTCCGCTTTCGGCCGAGCATTTTCGCTTGTTCGCCAGTGCCGTTCAAACGCAGCAAGGCTCAAATAGGCTGCTCGACGGCAATTTACTGAGCATCGTCATGCGCGAACCAATCGGCGTTGTCGGCCAAATTGTGCCGTGGAACTTCCCGTTTTTGATGGCCGCGTGGAAACTGGCGCCCGTGCTGGCGGCAGGCGACTGCACCGTGTTCAAAACCTCGTCGAGCACGCCGCTGAGCGTAATTGTGCTGATGGAGCTTATCCAAGACATTGTTCCTGCCGGTGTTATCAACATCATTTCGGGGAAGGGTTCGGGCAGCGGTCAGTTCCTGCTTGACCACCCTGGCCTGCGAAAACTTGCGTTCACGGGTTCAACCAGCGTTGGCTACAACGTAGCGCGCGCGGCAGCCGACAAGCTTATTCCGGCAACGCTTGAGCTGGGCGGCAAGAGCGCGAACATCTTCTTCGACGATTGCAATATGGACCAGGCCATCGACGGCTTAATGCTGGGAATTTTGTTCAACCAAGGGCAAGTGTGTTGCGCTGGCTCGCGTGTGTTTGTGCAGGAAGGCATCTACGACGAGTTCGTGAAACGCGCAACGGAGCAGTTCAACCGCGTAATTCAGGGCAATCCGCTTGATCCGAAAACGCAAATCGGCGCGCAAATTAATGAAGCGCAAATGAAGAAAATTGCGTCGTACATGGACATCGCACGCGAAGAGGGGGCTACGATTGCCGCAGGTGGCGAGCGTAATACCGAGGGCGATTTAGCGAAGGGCTGCTTCTTCAAGCCAACGCTGCTTACCAATGTAACGAACGATATGCGCGTTGCGCGTGAGGAGATTTTTGGCCCCGTAGCTGCGATTATGAAGTTCAAGACCGAGGACGAAGTGGTGAAGCTTGCCAACGATTCCGACTACGGCTTGGGCGGTGCGGTTTGGACGCGCGATATTACGCGCGCGCTGCGTGTGTCGCGTGCCATTGAAACCGGCCGCATGTGGATAAACACCTACAACCAAGTGCCTGGTGGGGCGCCGTTTGGTGGCGTGAAGAAGTCGGGCATCGGCCGTGAAACCGACCTGTCGATTTTGGAAGCATATACGCAGGTGAAGAACATCATCATCAACCTGAGCGATGCGCCCAGCGGGTTTTATCCCGAGCACTAGAACGCCCCACCTGCGCCAATCGCGCAAACCGCCTGCGTAAGTGCGCAAACCGCGCACAACGTGCAAAACGCGCACAACACGCAGGAAGTCGGGGAGCGCCATGTGCCGCTGATGTGGGTATCTTGTGTAGGTGTGGGTATGCTATACCAGCACATGCATGATGAGGGGAAGCGGCACGTGGCATTCATAATCAGAGAGAGGCGAAGCGCAGCATGCACGAATCCGCAACACTATGCGGTGTGTGTGCTGCATCTTTTGTTGAGCAGCGTATGATCACGAGAACAGATTTTACCTGGGCAGACGGCTTCTTTCTAAAATTTTTCTTGGAACGTTTGCTCGAAATTACCTGATGGGTCGCTCGTCGTTTGGCGGGGCGCTTGTGGTTTGGTTTTTAACGGGTAGATTCAGCGGGTAGAGTAGTTCTCAAAAGCGTGCTGTTCTCGATAATTAGAACCGCACATGCTGATGTTACATGCTGGCATATGTTCACTACATAGTGCTTATGAGCACAACGCCGCATGTGAGAAGTCGAAAACGCGCTGCTGAAATTGTTCTTTGGTAAGAAGCTCGTGAGTATGCGGTGCTGTTGCGTACAACGTATTAGTAATCACCATGCCAATAATGCTGATGGCCGCAAATGTTGCATCAATTTCTTTGCGATAGATGCCTTCGCGCTGGCCCAGGCGAATTTCATGCGCGATGAACTCGATTACTTCCTGTTCACGCGCTTGCATTTTCGCTGACCACGCGCGTTCTTCGCGCCACAGTTCGCGCATCAGGAAGTGCGTGAACGGTGGATTGCTGAACGCGAAATCGGAAAACGCTGCAAGCATAGCGGTAAGAACCTGGCGCGCATCAGTTTCTTGATGCTTGCTTACTTCGTTATGCAAGGCTGTTTCATTGTGCGCTCTCGTTTCATGGTGAACGTTCACATCAGAGCCTTTGTTGGTATCGTGGTGCGCATCGACGCCTGTTTCATCACGTTGACCAGCTCCAACCGAGGCAACCGAGTTGCTTGCCTTGTTGCTACGTTCCCCAGTTTCAGCACGTTCCCCAGCATGTGCATGCTGCTTAGTTTCTGTACGATGACCAGCGTTTTCGTGCGTGCTGTCCGCTTCACTGTCGCGCTCTGCACCTGCAGTTTTGCACGCTTGCAGCAGCGCTACCAGCTGCGTTGTTTGTTCCTGCAAAATACACGCGCCAATTTCTTCCTTCGTTTTGAAGTAGTAGTACACGCTTCCTTTTGCAATTCCTGCTTGCTTGCAAATTTCGTCAACGGTGGTTGCGCTGTATCCTTTTTTGCTGATAATCGCTAGTGCTGCCGTAAGAAGTGCCGCCCGCGTGCGATCCGATTTCTTGGTTGGTTCTGGTTTGGCAGATTGCATCGCAGTATCTACACCGTTACCTGCGGATTTGTCGCGTTCAACGCCTCTACCTACTGCTTTGCCACGTTCCACGCGTTTACCGGCGACGTTGTCACGTTCAATGCCTCTATGTGCGGCTTTGCCACGTTCCACGCGTCTATCTGCTGCTTTGCCACGTTCCACGTTTCCACCTTCTGCGTTGACACCTTCTGTTGCGTTCGTATCTTTATGTTTTGAAACGCTCACAGCACCGCTTCTTTCCAAAACATCACGCGCCGCATCAAAATCTCCCGCGCCGCGCAACCCGTTCCCGCACCACTTCTTCCCGAAGTTCTCACGCGCCGCTTTTCCCCGAAGCCATCACGTGCCACATCAAAATCTCTCGCGCGGCTTTTTCCCGACACCTCACGCGCCGCTTCCAAAACCCCTAGTCAAGCGTGAAAATCGGGTGCAAGTCGGTCATGCGAACCATCTGACGATGCCGCGCAAGAATGCTGCTAAGCGCAAGTGCCACTATGGCAAACACTACCAGCACCAGCGCCGAGAACGCCATCATGTTGCCATTGCTGCCCGACATCGCCTGGCGCAAGCCCATAACCGAGTACGTCATCGGCAGCGCAGGATGCATCGCTTGGAAAAACGGCGGCGTCATTTGAATGGGGAACGTGCCCGCCGCGCTGGTAATTTGCAGCATCAGCAGGATAATTGCAACCAATCTACCAGGCACTTTGAACGCCATAATGATAGTTTGCATAACAGCCATAAACACGCAGCCCGTCAAAATACCAAGGCCGTAGTACGCGCCCACGTTGTTTATTTGCAGGCGAATCACGAACTGTATAACGAGCATCAAAATAACTGCCTGAGCTGCGCCAACAACTGCCAGCGGCACGTAGCTGATAAGCGTGCTTTTAATGGGATTCATGCCGCACAGCAGCGCGCGCCTGTTCAGTACACGCATGATGAACGTGCTGATCAGCGAGCCAACCCACAGTCCAATCGAAATGAAGTAGGGCGCAAATCCGGAACCGTAATTGTTTACAGTCGTGAAGTTTTCTTCGTGAAGTGCCACCGGCGAGCTCATCATCGTGCTGTGCAGCTTCGGATTGTCAAGCTTTGCGGTGTCGTGCGCCTCATTCAAGCCGTCATGCAGTTTGTTCGCGCCGTCTGTCAAATCGGGCATGCGACCAGCCAATTTGCCCGTGCCGTCATGCAGTTTGCCTGCGCCGTCATGCAAGCTGGCAGCTCCATTCGCCGCCTTTGCGGCACCGTCGTGCAAGTTTTCCGCTCCGTGCGAAATGCACTCGTTTGCTTGCGAAAGCGCTGTTGCACCCTGCGCCAAACGGCTTGTGCCGCCGCTTATGCTTTGCGTGCCTTTGTGCAGGTCAGCTGCTGAATTTTCCAGCTTTTGCGCGCCCTGCGATAGCTGAGTTGCTCCCTGCGAAATGCTTGCAAGCTGACTATCAAGCACATCTTGCTGTGTTGAAAGCGACGACCCCACGCCTTGCAGCATCGTAAGAATGCTCTGTTTGCTTGCTTGCGGCTTCGACGCAGCGGCAAGCAGCTGCTCAAATTGCTTTTTCGTGGCAGCGTTGTTTGCCTGCACCGCCTGATGCAGCTTCTGCGTGCCCTGCGCAAGTTGCGTGGAATGCTGCGCCAACTGCGCGCTTCCTTGCGACAGAGCACTCGCCCCACGTTCCAGCGATTGCGCACCTTTGCTCAGTTCATCGCATTTCTTGGTGAACGTATCTGCGCCGCTTGCCGCCTGAGTTGCCCCGTCACGAAGCGTTCTGGTACCTTTATCAAGCGTTTGCAAGCCCTCGTGCAAGGTACCAGTCGAGCGCTCCAAGGTGCCCGTTGCGTCGTTAAGCGTGCGCGCACCATCGGCCGCCTTCGTGGCGCCATCGGCAAGATCCCCCGCGCCATCAGCCGCTTCACCCAATTTCTTGCGCGAATCTTCCATCTTCTTGAAGAACGCATCCCAGTACTCTTCCACAACCGCTTCGCTAATTTCGCTGCGCAGCGTTTTGAACCCGCTGGCACCCAGCTGCGACGCCAGCATATTGCTTGCCTGGTCGTACTTCACCAGCAGCTTCGCTTCTACCGGATTGGCCTGCTCAGCCGACGCAATGCACGCGCTAAAATTTTCGGGAATCGTTACGCTCATAAAGTAGCGCCCGTTCGCCAAACCATCGCGCGCCTCATCGCTCGACACAAAATTCCACTGGAACCCCTCTTGCTTGGCCGTTAAATCTTCCAGGCGCTTTTTGATGTCGTTCCCTAAATTGCGATGCTCATCTTGGATTATGGCACCGCGGTCGTCAATGACAACCGCCACCGGCACCGCGTCGAGCGTTTTGTACGGGTTCGTGAACGCCCACAAATACAGGGCGCCATACAGCAGCGGAATAAGAACAATCGCGCCCACCACAATTTTGCGCGCTTTGCCTTTCAGCGTGCAGCGCAGTTCGTGAAGCGCCAGCAAAAATGTATTAGCGTGCATTTTGAGCCTCCTTGCTAAGCGAACGAACCTTGGTTGTTTTGTTTGGCGCGGGAACGCGGTCATCCCTGTTTGGTGCCTGGTTGTGAGTCTTGTTCGATGCATTGCTCGACGCAGGAACGCGGTCATCCTTGCTCGGCGCCTTGTTCTGCGCGCATACGTGATTGTCCTTGCTGAGCTTCAAAACGCAATCGGCGTGCTGGTGAAGATCGTGTTGCAGCATTTCCACAATACATGCGCACGTGTGCGTGTTTACGTAAGCACGAATGTCGCGCAGCAGTTGCTCGGTTTGCGCGCCCGTGAGTTCGCTTTCAATATCGTCGATGAACAGCAGTAATGGCTTTTTCAGCAGCGCCAGCGCGATGCTTACGCGCAGTTGTTCGTCAATCGTAAGCGATCCGATTGCTTGTGACAGCGGTGCCGTTACGCCCCACGTTTCAAGCAGTCTACATGCGCTTTCAAAACTCGGAAGCTCGTTTTTGCTGCCCAGAAATTCGTGCGGCACTTGCATAGTTTCTGGTCGCTGCGCCAGCGCGCGCTCGTGACGCAGCCGCCGCCGATAGAGTTTTTGTGCAATGCCCAGCTCACAGTTAATTGCCTCTTTGATAGTTTGCGTGTGATAGAAATCGTTGAGTCCTCTGACCAGCGCAATTCCGGTGTAACAGCGCAGCATCGAGCGATAGTGCTGCACGGGAAGTTCCATGATGTGAATGCTGCCGTGCGTTGTTCGCATAACGCCTGCTAAAGAAAGCAGCAGCGCCGTTTTTCCTGTTCCGTGTTCGCCTGAGAGCGCAAGTATCTGATGAGGGGATACACGCAACGATACATCCCAAAATGCTTTACCAGAAATATGTTTGATACCCAGATGGTCGGCGCGCAGCAAATAGGGGAGTTGCGTGTTTACGTTTTGGGGAACGGAGTGCACGGATTTTGCGGCTGCTTGCGTGGTTTGCACGGTGCTCGCGGCTGCTTGCGTGGCTTGCGCGGAGCTTGCCGATTGCGTGGCGTGTGGCGCTTGTACTGGTTGCGCGCCTTGCGCAGTGTCGTTTGACCCTTGTCGCGTGCATGTGTGTGTTCCCTGGTGAAAGTCACGTTCGATTGTATCTTGAGATACGGACTGCGTTTGTTCGTTTGTCATGGATGACACTCTCCCTGCTATTCATACTAAACAATCTGCCCAGTTTATGAGTGAATTCCTGCTTACATACGCGTGTGCTGGTGTACAAGAGTCGTGTCGCCTACAGACAGTGCCGCTACCTATAAGGCGCGCTTCAGCGTTGCGTTTTAACCACTCGATGCTCTCACGTGCGAGAATCGGGATTTCATTAAGTCGACATTCTCACGTGCGAGAACGGGGCTTCATAAAAACCGACCGAATAGTCAATTAAGCGTATGCCACTGTATGCCTTTTGTTTCAAGAAAGAAAGCACATTGTCATTTTTTGACTGAATAGTCAAAAAAAATACACAAAACAGCATTTGCCGCTTGTCAGATTTGTTGGCTTGCACGGTGCAGTATGTCGCTTACTATATTCGTTGGCGCGCACCGCACACGCACGCCACACACCGCACAGTGTGCCGCTTACCGTATTCGTTATCGCGTCTCGCATATTCAACTCGTGTTGCCATTTTGTTACTTATAGAGGCGACCTGCTTTTTTGCCGCTTAAAATAATATTGTTAAAAAACAAATTGCTTCCAACTTACCTCTCATAAAATTTAACAGTATAATGATTGTAAGCATGTTTGTACCCTATACGTTTCGTACAGGTAGCCGCTGTCAAACGTAGTATAAAAGTGCTTGTGAATTAGTCGAATAGAGAGATAGGGGAGGTGCAGTATGGGATTCTTAACTGACGTTATAGCGCTGTCGCGCTTCCAGTTTGCGTTTACTGTGGCATATCACTTTATTTTTGTGCCATTGTCAATTGGCCTTGGTCTTATTGTCGCAATTTTAGAAACGAAATATTATCGTTCACGCAAACCTGAAGACGCTGCTGCGGCACATTTCTGGTTAAAGATATTCACTACTACCTTTGCAATCGGTGTTGCTACAGGAATTACCATGGAGTTCTCATTCGGAACAAACTGGGCAAACTATTCTCGTTTTGTAGGCGACATCTTTGGAGCGCCACTTGCAGCTGAAGCGCTTTTCGCGTTCTTCTTGGAGTCGGTGTTCTTAGGAGTTTTGCTATTCGGAAGAAAACGCACTTCTCCGCGCTTTTATATGGTGTCCGCTTGGTTGGTGTGGATTGGCTCTCTGCTTTCAGCTTTGTGGATTCTTATTGCGAATTCGTGGATGCAAACACCAGGCGGTGCTGAGCTTGCATCAGATGGCTCCAAGGCAATTATTACTAATTTCTTTGCAGCCGCGTTTAACCCTTCAACTGCAACGCGCTATTCACACACCGTTTTGTCGTTGCTGGTCATGGGCGCGTTCGTAGCGTTATCGGTAGCGGGATACTATTTCTTGAAGAAGCGCCACATTGAATTTGCGCGCACTACTGCAAAAGTAGGTGCGATTGTTGGTTGCGTTGCTGCTATCTTACTGTTGGTATCGGCGCACGCTACCGCTGTTGGTGTTTCGGTTGAACAGCCTACAAAACTTGCAATGATGGAAGGTCAGTACAAAGATGAACCTGCTGCCTTGTATCTTTTTGGTTGGGTTGATCAGAAGAATCAGCAGGTTATTGCACCATTTAAGATTGAAGGCGGCACAAGCTTTTTAGCAACAAACTCCTTTGATACAAAAGTTCCTGGCTTAAATTCACTTGCAAAAACCGACAAGTTTAAAGATTTAAACCCCGAGCAGCTGCCTGTAAACGCTGTATTTCAATCATATCACCTGATGGTTGCGTGCTTTGGACTTATCGTTTTGGTTATCATTCTTGCATTTGTTGGATTGAAAAAGCCAAAACTGTTCGAGAAAAAATGGGTTGGTCGCATCTTGCTTATTGCGCCTGTATTCCCCTTTCTTGCAATTCAAGCCGGTTGGATGACCGCAGAAGTTGGTCGTCAGCCATGGGTTGTATATCCGTCAACCTCAGGCCCTGATGGCGTATCAATGCTTACCGCAAATGCTATTTCGCCTTCAGTTTCAGCTGTTGAGTTGCTTATCACTATTTTGTTGTTTGTAGTTGTGTACGTATTTTTATTCATTGCGTGGGTGCGTGTAATTTCGCACTTCCTGCATGAAGGACCTGTTGAAACTCCGTTTGCGCCAAGCCCTAAGGCGGCACAAAAGCATGTTGCTGCAGCCCAAAAAGCTACTCACGAAAAAGCTCAAGCGGAAGGAAGTGAAGCATAATGGAATTCACCGTTCTTGAAGTTCTTTGGTACTTCCTCATTTTCCTTCTTATAGCAGGATATTTTGTACTTGATGGATTCGATTTAGGCATCGGCGTTCTCTCGCCATTCGTTGCAAAAGACGAAAAAGAGATGCGCATATGCCGTCATGCAATTGGCCCTGTATGGGATGGTAACGAAGTATGGCTTCTTACCGCAGGTGGCGCGCTGTTTGCGGCCTTTGCGCCTGCGTATGCTACTACGTTTTCTGGTTTTTATCTTGCAATTATGTTGGTACTGTTCGGTTTGATTGTACGTGTATTCGGTTTGGAATATGCTCATCACGACCCAGCATGGATGAAAGTTTGGAACGCGTTGTTCTTTATTGGATCCTTGCTGCCTGCACTGTTAACTGGTGTTGCTGTTGGTAACGTTTTTGCTGGTATTCCTATGGATGCTGCTGGTAACTACAATGGCATTCCGCTGTTTGGTCTTATTTCACCCTTTACGCTGCTGTGCGGACTGTTCGGCCTGTGCATGATGCTTACTGCTGGTGCGTGCTGGCTGTCACTGAAGGCGCCGCTTCACTCTAACTTGCGTAAGCGCGCAGTTGCTATTCGCGTACCGTTACAAATTGTAAACTTGGTATTATTCGTTTTGATGACACTCCATGCACTTCTTATTACGAAGTTTGATACGGCACCTGTTTTAGCGCCCGTACGTTGGATTTTCTTTGTACTGTTTATCGTGTTGTCACTGGTGTCATTGTTTACGAACCTTAAAGGTAAGGCTTTGCTTGCACAGGGTGCAACCGATGAAGCAAGTGCGAAAGCCGCCTACAAGCTTGATTTGATTGCTTTCATTACGCAATCTGCAACAGCTATTATGGTTGTATTCCTGCTTGCAACATCAATGTTCCCGTATTTGGTGGCGGCAAGTGCTAACAGCGTTGGCCCTGCTCTTACCATTGCGAACACTGTTGCAGCTGACGGCACGCTGTTCTGGATGACAGCTATCGCATGCGTTGGTGTGCCAATTGTACTGGTGTACCATGTAATAACGTACTACACCTTCCGCGGACGTATTAAGGAAGAAGACTTGGACGCAGGCTATTAAGCCAGTTGCTCAGGACGCACCTTATTAAGCGTGCTGTTCAGGAACGTTCAATTGAAAGCACCTTGCTTTTTGCGAGGTGCTTTTTTTGTGGCTGCTTCATGCAAAAATGTGCTGAGTTTCGTACAACGTAAAGTCTTGCAAAGTGTTGATAGTCATAAATATATCCACTATAAAATGGTATAAAAAACGCCCCGCATAACACGGGACGCTTTGAGCACCGCAAGAACCGCGCCACGCAAGAATGAAACGCCCCGCATAATACGGGGTGCTCACTTGCAAGAATGTATTGAAAACGCAGCCGTCATACTGCAATCATGCAACTACGTAGCAGTTACGCATAACGAGTATCGCATAACGAGTATCAATTACGCACAGCTCGTGTGGCAACTATACCGGCAGCGTGCGCAACTTCGTACCACTACGCCGCAACTACGCAGCAGTAATACCGCAACTATACCGGCAGCGTGCGCAACTCCGCATCACTGCACAGCAGCCATATAGCTTACTCAGGCTTCTTCGCTGTAAGAATTTGCTTTGCCTGATCGTCGGAAAGCGTAAAGTTATAGAAATCTTTATAGAACGCTTTTGTTTCTTTTACCATATCAAGGTCGCGGAACAGCTGCGGATGCAGTTTCGCAGCAGCCCACAGTAACTGCAATGCTTCTTCGCCTGAATAACGATCCCATGGGAATGTTCCCAGCGGATTTGCATACACGGTATGATTTTTAACAGCTTTAATGCCTGACCATTTTTTATCAGCCATCAGCGTTTGTACACTTTGAACATTGCCGTTACCACCGATGATAATAACGTCTGGATCGGCTTTTACAACCGCCTCAAGGGTAATTTGCATAAGGTTTTTACCCTCATCAATTGCATTTACACCACCAGCTTGTTCAATCCATTCATTTACGATGGATGTTTTGCCATCGATGGTAAGTTTCTCGAGATTAGCAACATGCAGCACTTTTGGCTTGTCTTCTTTTTTCAGTTTGTGCGTTTTCGCGGCTATGCGATCGAGGTTTGCATCAAGCAACTTTGCCCATTTCTGCGCACGTGTTTTAGCTTCACCACCAAGTACATCACCAGTTAGCAGTACACTTTTGCGCATTCCTTCAAAATTCTGGAATTCGCAGTTCACAGCCACTAAACCGTTGTCGCGTGCAGTTTTGATGTCAGCATCTGAGGAACCGAACACCACGGACGGCTTCAGCTTGATAAGCTCTTCAGAGTTCAGAACGGCTGCTTTACCGCCACCAGTTACCAGTGTTGTTACATCTTTGATGCGCGGGTACACTTTTACAAACCAGTCGGTTTTCTTGATGATTTCAGTAGTGCCTACTAGCTTGTCGGCTGCACCAAGCATCAGTGTTACTTGGTTATGTGCGTGCCATATATCCGCAATTGATGTAATTTCATTGGGGATTTCTACTTTTGCACCCTTCATATCGGTAACGGTATGCGTTTTAACAGGTGCTGCCGCTTGTGGTTTTTTGTCAGTTCCTTGCGAGGCGTTCTTGGTTCCCCCTGAACAGGCACTAAGACCTGCAATACCAAGTGCTGCAACGCCGCCCGCACCTACCTTTACGAATCCTCGTCTCGAGAGTTGTTGCTCTTCGTTAATGTCGGAAGATTTCATAAGCTCCTTCTTCCCGGTTCGTGGTTTTTATTCCATCTTGAGAATAGTACAAAATGAAAATTTCGCAAGTAGTAGCAAGGTTTTATAAGTAAATTGTATATTTTTTATGGGTCATTTGTATGCTTATGTAAGAAGATAACTCCCTGTACACCGCTTATATAAGAGATGATAATTTTATAAAGCCTCTTGTTTTATATTGAAATGAGAATAATCTTTGCCTAGTATAAGGCGCGTGTATTGAGCAGCAAGCTCGTAAAAGAGCAGTTTATTGTGGGGATACAGTACATGAAGAACGTTATACATCACCATCAGCCCAACCGGCCGCAACGCTTCGCACTTAACGCCCTGCCTTTAAGCGTTACCCTCACAGCGCTCTTAGCGCTTTTGGCAATTTTTGCACTTATTGCATTGTGCGTTGGGCGTTTTCAGGTTGATCCGCTTCAAGCGGTGCGCATTATCGCATCTCCTTTTATAAATGAGCCTGTCACCTGGACATCAAATGAATATAGCGTCATTATGAACGTTCGCGTGCCGCGCGTTATAAGCGCCATATTGGTAGGTGCTGCCCTTGCTATTTCGGGCGCATCGTATCAGGCAGTGTTTAGAAATCCGTTAGTGTCGCCCGACATTTTGGGTGTATCAGCTGGTGCATGTGTAGGTGCTGCCGCTGCTATTTTGTTGAATTTCACCAGTTGGTACATACAAATTTTCGCATTTGTAGGTGGCATTATTGCGGTACTTATTACGGTTGGTATACCTCAGCTTATGCGAAAATCGTCCAATATCGTGATGGTTCTATCAGGTATTATTGTTGGTGGATTTATGAGTTCCGTTATCGGCTTGCTGAAATATGTTGCCGACACCGACACACAACTTCCAGAAATTGTGTATTGGCAGCTGGGTTCTATCGCGAAAGTGAATATGGAAACGCTGCAATTTACCGCTCCTGTTTTGGTGATTTTTATCGCGTTGTTGCTGTTATTCCGCTGGCGGCTTAATTTGCTCGCACTTGGAGAAGCGGAAGCAAAAACGCTTGGTGTGCATTTAACGCTTGAACGGGGATTTGTGATTGTTGCCTCTACGGTGCTTACGGCATCAGCGGTGAGTGTTTCAGGAACGATCGGCTGGATCGGCCTTATAATTCCGCACGTGTCGCGGCGTATTGTTGGCTCTGATAATAAGCGTTTGCTGCCTATTACCATTGTAGTTGCTGCTATATTTATGCTGATAGTTGATACTATTGCACGCAGCGTGTGTTCGCTTGAAATTCCGCTGAGTATTCTTACTGGTTTCATTGGCGCGCCCATCTTTGGATATTTGCTGGTACACCAAAGGAGGGTTGACTAATGGCTGGGCCGTCTTCTTCCTCTCATCAGGTGTTATTGCAAGCACGATCGATCTCATTTGCCTACAAACACAATCAGCCTACGTTTCAAAATGTAAGTTTTGACATCCGTAAAGGAGAAATGTTCTCGCTGTTGGGCCCTAATGGTGCCGGTAAATCGACGTTATTGAATTGTCTTTCAGGCGTCGATCACCCGTATGAGGGCACGGTACTACTTAACAATAAGCCTATATCGCGTTTAAGCCCCCGCGAAGTGGCAACGATGCTTGCGTATGTTCCACAGCACATTTCAACAACCTATGCCTTTTCAGTACGCGAATATCTTGCATTTGGTGCAGCACCGCGTTTAGGTGTATTCACATCTCCTGGCAAAAAAGTGTATGAACTTGTTGATACTGTTGTGGAGCGCCTTGGATTACAACCGCTGATAAAGCGTCGAATTTCAGAGTTGTCGGGCGGGGAGTGTCAGCGGGTAGCGATTGGTCGCGCTATTGTGCAACAGCCATCCATTATTTTATTTGACGAACCCACAAGCGCGCTTGATTACGGCAATCAACTGCGCGTTTTGCGCTGCATGCGTCAGCTTTTAAGCGATGGCTTTACTATTGTCATGACAACGCACAATCCTAATCATCCACTTTTGCTGGGTGGACGGGTTGGTTTGTTGAACAAACAAGGGCAATTAACGGTTGGCAATGCGCAAGATGTTCTTACTGAACAGGTGTTATCCGAACTCTACGATGCACGGCTGCATATGGTGCGCATTGAAACGTTGCGTCGTGATTGCTGCTTGCCTGATAATTTGTAGCGCTTATCCATTCCAGCACATCCAACTGCGAAGCATTAAAAGGTAACAGCTCAGCACCTCTTTGTTATTGCTTTTTATAAGGCGCTCCACAATATGATAAAGTGACAATTATGAACACAGCTTCTTCAAAAACATCAGATACTCCAGCGCAGGCGTCTGCTGATACTTCTTCGTCTGCTTCTTTTTCCACGTCATTTTTGCATCGTGCACGCCGCTTGTTCTCGAAGCGTACGATGCGTGATGTATCGGAAGACGAAATAAAAAGCCTGGTAGATGACGCAGATAACCTCATCGATGATAAAAAACGCATGATTGGTGAGATTCTCGACTTAGACGAGCTTGCTGTAAGCGATGTTATGACGCCACGTGTAGACATGATTGGTGTTTCCGATGATGAAACGGTACGCAGCGCGCTTGAACGTATGCTAGGAACTGGCTATTCGCGCATGCCTGTGTTTCACGAAGATCTCGATTCTATCGTGGGGCTTATTCACTTAAAAGATTTAGTACAGCCGGCACTTGATGGGCAAGAATTGCAGCTCGCAGTGCAGTATTCTCATGACACTTTTTTTATTCCCGAAACGAAAGACCTGTTTTCACTGTTACGTGAAATGCAGGAAAAGCGCCAGCAAATGGCTGTTGTCGTGGATGAATATGGCGGCACTGATGGGCTTATTACCGTTGAAGATATTGTCGAAGAGATCGTTGGAGAAATTATTGACGAATCCGACTCACAACACGCATTTCTTATCGAACAGGGAAATGGCGAGTGGATTGCTGACGGACGCTTGACGGTTGAAGATGCGCGCGAGGCTGGTTTTCCTATTGAAGAGTCGCAACAGTATGACACTATTGCTGGTTGGTTTATGAGTGTTATCGATGCTGTTCCACAAATTGGTCGAGAAATTCAGCATGAGGGCTTTTGTTTTAGGGTGCAAGATATGCGCCGCCGTCGCATTCGTTTGTTGCATATTTCTCGTATGCTATCAGGTAATCTATCCGATTCTACCTCAGAACATCACACACCAGAACACCAATCATTGCATAATGCTGAACGCACGGTAGTGCACGACGCAATACATAATGCATCGAACAACACATCTCGCAAACACGCAGATTGCTTAGAGCCTCATACCGACAATGCCACCAGCACACAGACTTCCAGCATACATGCTTCAGTGCAATCGTCAGCGCCATCCTTGGCAAGCGATGGTGTGGTACGTACTTCCCCTAGTACCGTTTCTGCAGATCAGTCATGCATATCTGAAGTCATATCTGAATGTGCGCATACCACTCATCATGCTGCTGCACAGCAAGCAGAGCAATCGGACACTTCGCGCCTCGCGAAAACACCTGAAAAAGACACAGGACCTGCCAATGTTTGTCCGAGTCGTATCGATACGCCTTAAGTTTGCGAAATGGATCGCGTATGTCGCCTGAACGTTCTCATCATTCACATGTGTTGTATCGTACCAAATATGGTCGCGTAGCAGGCATTTGCGCAGGTCTTGCCAAGCATTTTAATGTTCCTGTGCATACAATACGTTCGGCTTTTTTGCTGTTGATGGTTATGACGCTTGGCATTGCAGGTGTTGTTTATTTGGTGCTTTGGCAAATACTTCCCGTGAAAGATGATACGTGCGATCTGGTAGATGTTGTGCCGTTTACAGCACATTCAATGCGCTACCACGTTGTTGCATCGCCAACACAACACAGCGAACACGTAACGTCTCATGCTTCTACGCCAACGCATCGCCATCCGTTTATGCCGCCTCAAGCTACTAAAATGCCTTTTGAACGCCTGAAAGAAAAATGGCGCTACTGGTTACAAGACGATTTGCGCTCCGTTCCGTTTATTGCACGTATCGCCTTGTCAGTAGGCTTATTTGTGATGTTTACCTTTATTGTATTGTCGGGACGATTTTTATTTCCCCATAGTCAATGGTGGTATTTCTGGCCATTATTCTTTATGGCGCTTGGAATGATTTGCATTGTTGCGCCAGTAAACGACTTTTATTATTGCGTTGCTTTGCATATTGCTGGAGTAGGCGTCACCTTGTTTTCAGGCGCATTACTGCCGTGCTGTTTAGGTGTTTTAAGCTGGCTTACCTGGCTTAATGCTATTATGTATCTGTGGCCATTTATTGCTGTTGCGCTTTCATTATATTTTGTGGGAGTATTGCGCAATTCAGTACTATTAATGCTGGTAAGCCTCGGAATTTTTGCTATTTGTGTAGCGGTAGTTTTGTTTGTGCTCTACGTTCCAGGAAGCGTGCAAACGGTATGCTTGCATGGATTGGGAGCTTCCGATTTATGCCTTTTTACACCAGATGGAAAGTGGATTTTCTAGCCGCTTGCGAATATGCCTGCTTACTGGTACACCTACCACGTATCCTCATGTTGTGCTCGCACGTTTATCTTCATGTTCCGCTTGCCTGCTTTCGCGTCTTCTTATCTTTACGTGTGATAGCCTGCTTTTTTATCTGCGCTTGTTACATTCGCTTTTCTGCTTGTGGTTGTTACATTCCTTTTCCGTACACGAAAATATCACGCACACCCGCGCCGTCGCCAGAGTATAATAAGCGCTAAACAAGCTCAGCAAATCAGAAAGGCGCTAGCATATGAGCAATATCATCATTGTTGGATGTGGGCGAGTAGGCTCACAACTTGCAATCATGCTTTCTAATAATGGCGATAACGTGTGCGTAATCGATAAAGACGCCGAGGCGTTTTCTAATCTTGGGCGTAACTTTAATGGTCAAACGTTGCAAGGCATTGGTTTTGATGAAGAAACGCTTATGCGCGCGGGTATTGAAGATTGCGATGTGCTGGCAGCTGTTACGCAATCGGATAACGCAAATTTAATGGTAACGGAAGTAGCAAAACGCCTGTTCAACATCCAACATGTTATTACGCGCTTGTACAATTCCGATCACGAACACGCGTATTTGCAACTTGGTATCGACTACGTATGCGGTACATCGCTTGTAGCCGAGGAAGTGTTTGGCAAGGTTGTTTCGGGGCATTCGGGACATCTTGATACATTTGGTGAGTATGAAATTTTGCGTTTTTCACTTAATCTTTCTCATATCAAAACTCCTACCATTCGAGTAGGTGATATTGAAAAAGAGCACAATATACGTATTGTTGTATTTGAGCGCAGTGACGGTTCAGCATCGTCAATTCCTAATGCCGACTCAATTTTATATCCTGGTGATACGGTGGTTGCTTGTGTGCATCACGAGCTTATCGATTCGTTCATGAAATTTGTACAAGATTAAATGCAGATGAGGAGCTTGCATGCGCATTGTAATTTGTGGTGGCGGCAAAGTGGGAGAGTATCTTGCACAAGTGCTGCTTGACAAAGGAAATGAAGTTTCTATTATCGAGCGAAATACGCAAATTGCCGACCGTCTTTCGATGATACTCACGGGACGCTATCTGGTAATAAATGGCGATGGATGCGACTCGAAATTTCAGGCTGATGCAGGCGTGGGTAGGGCAGATGTGTTTGTGTCTACCACGGGACAAGATGACAATAACCTTGTAGCGTGCGAAATTGCTCAGCGTGTCTTTCATGTTGCGCGTTGTGTCGCGCGCGTGAACGCTCCTAAAAACCAGCGTATTTTTCGGGCGTTGAATATAGAAAGCGTGTCGTCTACCCAGCTTATTGCTACGCTTATTCAAGAAGAAGCATCTCTTGGCTCGATGACAACCATGGCAGCGCTTGCCGATAGCAATGTAACGCTTACCGAAATTTCTCTGCCGAAGTTTAAAAACGCGGATATTTTAAGCGGTGTTGCGGTAGGAGATATTCCTATGCCTGATCAGTGCCTTATTGTTGCTGTGCTTGGTGATGCAGGTGTTGAAGTAGCTATGCCATATACTATTGTACTCCCCGGTAATAAGGTTTATGTGATTGCGAATAAGGAAAACATTGCCGATGCGCGAGAAATTTTGCGTTCGCTTTAGGATAGTTATCCCCTGAACAGGTAATTTGCTACTATTTCATAAAGCATCGCATGAATTACTGTATGAGTACTGTGCGAATCAAGGTACGAAGTGCTACGCGACGTATCGCACAACCTAACAACTGCTACGCGAAGAACTGTGCGAAGCACCATGTGATCTACGGTAAAAACTATAAGCACGAACTACGGTAAAAACCGCCCCGTGAACGGTATAACTACTACACGAAAGGACACGCTGTTATGATCGATCGTTATACGCGCCGTGAAATGGGCTCTATTTGGGAGCTGCAAAACAAATACTCCATCTGGAAAGAAATTGAAATTCTTGCGTGCGAAGCGCAGGCTCAGCTGGGAGTTATTGGCATAACAGCAAGCGATGCGCAGTGGATTCGTGACCATGCGCAGTTCAACGTGCAAGAAGTTGCTGAAATAGAATCTGTTACCAATCATGATGTTATTGCGTTTCTTACGAATATGGCGCACTATATCGATGCCGACTTGCCTGAAGGTGCTGCTCCGTGCAGCCGTTGGGTTCATTACGGCATGACATCTTCCGACTTGGGCGATACAGCGTTGTGCTATCAACTGGTACAAGCACTCGATATTATTTTGCACGATGTACGTGCGCTGGGCACCGTGTGCAAAAATCGCGCTTTTGAGCTGCGTGATGTGGTGTGCGTTGGTCGCACTCATGGTATTCATGCTGAGCCTATGACCTTTGGCATGAAATTTGCAAGCTGGGCATGGATGCTGAAACGTTGCGAAGAGCAGGTACTCGATGCACGAAAAACCATTGCTGTAGGTGCCATTTCAGGTGCTGTAGGAACGTACTCCAACATCGATCCGTTCGTTGAAAGCTATGTGTGTGAGCACCTTGGGCTTACTCCCGATCCACTATCGACGCAGGTTGTAGCGCGCGATAGGCATGCTCACGTGGCAGCTTGTTTAGCAACGGTTGCGGCGAGTTTAGAGGCGCTTGCCACGCAGGTGCGCTTAATGCAACAATCTGATGTTTTGGAAGTGGAAGAGCCGTTTAAGCAAGGGCAAAAAGGCTCGTCAGCAATGCCTCACAAGCGCAATCCCATCACTGTCGAGCGCGTGTGCGGTCTTGCGCGTACCGTTAAAGCGAACGCCCAGGTAGCCTTCGACAACGTGGCGCTGTGGTACGAGCGCGATATTTCACATTCAGGTGCCGAACGCACAGCGCTTGCTGATAGTTTTATAGCGCTTGATTATATGTTTGGCAAAATGCAAGGAATTTTTGAAGGCTTGCGCACGTATCCCGATAAAATGCACCACAATTTGTGGCGCACGCGTGGTCTTATTTTCTCGTCTCGCGTTTTATTAGCACTTGTTCAAACAGGCATTACGCGCGAAGATGCCTACGTTATCGTGCAGCGTCATGCGATGAGCGTATGGAGTGATATTCAAAATGCTCGCGCCGGTAAAAGCTTTGAGGAACGTTTAGCAGCTGACCCTGAAGTAACACTATCGCCTGATGAATTAAAGAAAATTTTCGATCCACAGGTATTTTTGTCGCGCGTAGATTACGTTTTCAAGAAGTTGGAAGCATTGCAGTTTGATACCGAACGTTCATAACGCGTACCTTTTATAACGTGTACACCTTTTATACTGTGCAGTAGTGCGCTACGATGAGCAGTCGTGCGGAGGCGCGTTGTATACTTATGCTTTTTCCCACACTTTTACACGGCATGCGCGTACGGGTTCTTTTCCAATAGGCTTATCGTCTATGCTGGTAAACGTGGCAAACGCACCATGAGTTCCACTGCTTGCGCACCACTCACCCCACTGCTCTGCACCAGAATCAACAGGCAGTGTTACGTAGGTTTTTGCACGCACGTCAAGCACTAAAATTGAATAGGTCGACTTTACAACAACAACATCATCGCACCAGCAGGGGGCTGTTGTAGGCATGCGTCCAAAATGAAACCATGGCGATGCATTGTAAAATGCCGCATATGAAGTGTCTGCATGCTGGGTATTTTCTGGGGCGTTTGCTGGTGTTTTGCCTGAGTTTGCGCCCTTTGATGCCGCTTGTGACGTTTGAGACGCTTGTGACGTTTTCATTGTTTGATCAGCTGATATTCCATTGCTCGTGTTGTTTTGAGCGCTTGCTTGTGGCGCTGTTGTTGCAAGAGGAAAGTATGTTCCAAGTTTAGTAATGCCCGTTTTATTTTTGTAGCTTCCCTCTATGCCAAAAGTAAAGCCGCTTGTTCCATAGCTAACGTTCACAGGGCGTATTCCAGCAGGTAATACCAAGCTATCTACCAGAGCACCAGTAGTATCAAACGCCATAAGGCGTGTATGCGAGCGCGATTGCTGCATGCGTTCAGCAGTACAGATAAATGTATTGCTTATAGCAAGTGATGCAACAAAACCCGCCTGTGATTCGCGAAAACAGCGAACAGCATTGTTGGTGTTTCCTGGCAAAAATGCGCTTCGAATACAACTTACTGATGGTTGTGAACTTGTCGGAGAAGCTTGAGTACGGGTGTTTTGTTGGTCATGTGACGCACCGCCGTGTGTACTATCGTGTGCACTACCTTGTATGTTACTTTGCACACCTGATCCAGCACCAGTTTGTATGTCTGATCCAGCACCATGCTGCGCACTGTCCTGCACTCCATTTTGCGTACTATCAGCTTGTTTGCTTGTCGTACCTGTTGCTTGTGTTTCAGGAACAGCAGTGCTTGTTCCTTTTGTTGTTGCCAGTGTTTGTGCAGCAAGCGTTGCCGATGCAGATGCAGCAACCGATAAAGATTGTTCGTGTGCGTTTGCTTTGGTTTTGCGCAATGGCACGTTAATCTGCCAAAATACTTGTTTGCCAACAATTCCTATGGTGGGCATCGCTTCGCTTTGCAATCCCTCGTCTAATAAAAGCGGCTGTTCAATTCCTGTAGCTGTTAATCGAGCACACCATATACGCCAGGTGTTGGTAAGAATGTGTGCTTCAAGCCATACGATGCCTTGTTGGCTTGCGCGCACGTCATAAATATCAAAACCCTCAGCATTATCGCGCGCCTGAGAAAGTACAATACGTGGCTTTTGTATGTCTTGCAGTTTACCTGCTGCAGTGCTGTGGCTCCCAAAACGAACAATCCCAACAGCATTAAGCGGATGTCCTGTTTGCGTAGGCGTAAGATAGGCAAGTATTCCCTCATCGCTCATCCACATAAGCGAGTGGTACGGCAAATCAAAACTTCCACGCAGGCGCATCATCGCATTTGGGTCGTCAAGCTGCGTAAATGCGTCCAGTGATACAATGTTTTCAGGTGTAACGGCAAGTTCGCTGGTAAGCGTTGTATTTTTTTTCGACTTTACGACACCGTTAACGCCAACAATTCCTGCCAAAACACCAGCCCCAATAGCGCCTCGTACAAGCGTTCGGCGTGTTATAGTAAGCTTTTGTTTTTGCATATATTCTTTCTCCTTTAAGAGTACTTGTTATTATATAGCCAGTAACGTGCATAAAATCATAACTTGTGCTACTTTTGAGCTTCTTTTGTTGGAATTGTGGATTACTTGTTAAGAATAAATTGGTACAATAGGCACGGAGCAAAAGAATACATAAGGTCGTTGCCTTTGTTTGCTCTTGCAGCGGGAGGATAGGTGAAATGTTCATGACCAACGAAGCCACTCGACGTATTCTGCTCGTCGAGGATGAAAAAGCAATTCGTGATGCCGTTACTGCGTATCTCGAGCGTGAAAATTACTGGGTAACAGCTGTGGGAGATGGCCAAGTTGCGCTTGACGAATTTGAAAAACACCACTTCGATTTGGTAATTCTCGATTTAATGCTTCCTCATGTAACAGGCGAACAAGTATGTCGTGTTATTCGCGATAATTCAGATGTTCCTATTATTATGCTTACGGCAAAAGGCGAAGTTGAAGATCGTATTATTGGTCTTGAACTTGGCGCTGACGATTATCTTATCAAGCCATTTAGTCCGCGCGAGCTGGTAGCGCGTGCGCGTGCGCTGTTGCGTCGTGTACATGCCGATAGTGAACCACAGCGTGAAGTGCTTGATTTTGGTGGGCTTATCATTGATGTATCAGGGCATAAAGTGCTGGTCAATGGCGAAGAGATTGATCTTACTGCCAGCGAATTTAAGCTGCTTACTACTTTGTCGCGTTATCCAGGTCGTGTATATTCACGCATGGAGCTTGTTGAAAAAGTTCTTGGCTACGATTTTGAAGGCTACGAACGCACTATCGATTCGCATGTAAAAAACCTTCGCGCAAAAATTGGTGACAATCCTCGTCATCCGCGCTGGTTACATACCGTTCATGGCGTGGGTTATCGTTTTGAAGATCCCACCAGCGCAAACACTTCCAATTAAATGCAATGCGGCTGTTGATGCGGCGCTTCGGTCATTCAATATGCAATGCGCTTAGCAAACTGCGCTCAGTAGTAATTGGTGTTGAATATACGCGCCGCATGACGGTATATTTTGCCTGTATAGCAGCCATGACAGCCTTTATTGCCGTGTGTGTTGTTTCTATTGTATGGGAACAATATTTCAACTTGTACACACGCGACAACATTCAATCGCTTGCCAATGCTACTGCACAGCAGATTTCTCGGTCATACGACAATAGTCACTCGTTTTCTGCATCCACGCTCGCAACAGCCGACAACGCTGCGCGCTTATATGCAGGCATGGGCGTTATGATTACCGATGAACAGGGGACAGTGGTATACAACTCAGCCGATCACGATCGCCATCGCAGTACGTTAGAGCGCGTTGTACCTGCTCGTGTTAATGGTGCAACATCTCCTATTTACAGTAACGGAAAAATTGTAGGCACGGTACGCTTGTGGATTGAAGGGTCTGACACCTTATTGCGCAATGCCGACAAGGAATTCCGTTCGCAATCGTACGGCGCAATGATGTGTTCTACTCTTATTGCGCTTGTATTAGCATCTCTGCTTGGATATTTATTTGCGCGTAATTTAATGCGCCCTATTAAGCGCATGCGCGAAACAGCAATGCAGCTTAAAGAGGGGAATTTATCTGCTCGAACAGGGCTTAAAGGTCGCGACGAAGTATCGCTTCTGGGTCGTACGTTTGATGATATGGCGTCTGCTATCGAGCGCGATCGTACGATGGAACGCCGCCTTACTACCGATGTTGCTCATGAATTGCGCACGCCGCTTATGGCAATTCAATCGACGGTTGAAGCAATGATTGATAAGGTATTCCCCGCTGATGAGCAGCATCTTGTAACCGTTAATACCGAAGTGCAGCGCTTGGGTCGTTTGGTTGACTCATTGCTTAAGCTGTCTCGGTTGGAAAATCGCTCCGTGCCATTTAAGGAAGATAGACTGAACTTAGCGCAGCTGATAGATGGCATAATTTCAACACACAAGTCGTACGTGCATGATGCAGGCTTGCGCTTGCACTATCATGCGCAGCACGATGTATATGTACGCGGAGATGGCGATATGTTGCGTCAAGCAACGGCAAACCTGATCTCAAACGCGGTGCGCTATACCCCCGCTGGCTCAGTTACCGTGCAAATTGGTGCAAGTGCTACCGAGGCGTATATAGCAGTTCGTGATACAGGAGTAGGCTTATCACCCGAAGAAGCAAAAATGGTTTTCGAGCGTTTTTGGCGTGCTGATGAGCATCGTAGTCGTGCAAGTGGCGGTTTGGGTATTGGTCTCAGCGTTGTGCGAGAAATTATTGAGCGCCACCATGGACGCATTCAAGTTGAAGGAGAAAAAGGCAAAGGCGCGTGTTTTACCATCTTTTTGCCGCGCTGTTCGTAGTGGGGAACGTGGCATTGTTGTAGCGTGTCGATGCTGGTAGAAGCGCGATTTGCCGCGCTGCTCGTAGAGGGATTTGTAGGGGAGTTTGCCGCGCTGTTCGTAGTGCTTGCCCGCGTTTTGCTCTCGTTTTTTCTGTGAACCTGATATAAGAACAGCGCATTGTGCGTGTATTGCGCGATAATACAAACGTTCACGCACTCTCCAGTTATGCGCTTTACAGAAAGGAAGCGGTTTTCGTGCTAGAAATCGACATTAAGCCAGATGCACAGGGCAAAGTTCGCGATATTTACGACCTGGGCGATTCGTTGTTGCTTGTTGCAACCGATCGCATTTCCGCGTTCGACTACATTTTGTCTGATACAATCCCCAATAAAGGTATTGTCCTTACACAGCTTTCATGTTTTTGGTTTAAGTTGCTTGAAGGCGTGGTAGAAAACCACCTTATCTCTAGCGATGTTGCCGACTTGCCCGCAAAGTTCAAGCCGTATGCCGATTACCTGCGCGGCCGTTTTATGCTGGTGAAAAAGGCAAATATGTTCCCAGCTGAATGTATTGTTCGTGGTTATTTAGCAGGAAGTGGCTTGAAAGAATATCGCGCAACACAAACAGTGTGTGGCATCACACTTCCAGCTGGTTTGCAAGAGTCGTCGCAGCTGCCTGAGCCTATTTTTACTCCGTCTACCAAGGCTGAACTGGGAGAACATGATGAAAATATCAGCTTTACGCGTTTGTGCGAAATCCTTGGAGAAAAAGATGCAAATACCTTGCGTGACCTTGCTGTTCGCATCTACACAACAGCGCGTAATCATGCTGCCGAGCGCGGTATTATTATTGCTGATACCAAGTTTGAGTTTGGACGCGTGAACGGCAACGTTATTCTGGCAGATGAGGTGCTCACACCCGATTCATCGCGTTTTTGGCCTGCGGAAAGTTATCATGAGGGCGTTGAACAGCCAAGCTACGACAAACAATTTGTACGCGATTGGCTTAGTGCACATTGGGATAAACAAGGTAACCCGCCTGCATTACCTGCTGACATTATCCAAAAAACAAGCGAAAAATACGTGCATGCGTATGAAGCTATCACAGGCGAAGCGTTTAAATTTTAAGTGCGCGTAATACATTTTTGTGTGTGACAAACGTGTTGCACATAGGTATACGCAACGGTAAGAACGAGACATTATAGGTGGTTAGGAGCCAGAACGTATGACTCAACGAAACCCATTGAATAGTCGCTATCAAAGCGATGAGAAACTTGGCAAAACACGTAAAAGTGCCGCTGCAGCAAAACCAAGCACAAAAGCTGCTGCTACGGTGTGTGCTGCGCCTCCGAAAACGAAAAAAGAAAAGCGCGCTGAAGAAGCTGCACGTGCTCGTAAGATACGTGCACGCCAGCTTCCCCAACAACGCGATGCTCAGTTTAATGTTCCAACACCCGAGTATAAGCGTGTTCGCCGTTTATGGTGGATTGTGCTTATTACAGCAATCGTGCTGGTAACAGTGTCGTTTTTACTTACAAAGGTGCCAGGTGTTCCCGTTGAACTTTCAACGGTGATACTTGTTATTGCGTATGCGTTTATTATTTATGCCATTTACCTTGATGTAGGAAAAACGCGTAAGCTGCGCCGAGCCTATCAAGTTGCTGTGCTTAACAATAAGTCGAAGGCTATTCGTGCTGAACAAAAGCGTATGCATGCCCAAAATGTGGAAGCAGCGCGCAAGCGTGCAGAACAGCCTGAGGAAGCACCTACGCCGCGAAAGGGGGTTTTTGCTCGTTTGTTCGGGAAAAAGAAATAGCCCCGAACGTTGGCGCTATGCGCCGCTCGCGTTTCCACACTGCTTGCTGGCTATGGGTCTTACCATTCGCTTTGTTCGCAAAGGAAATACGCGTGTCTCGCATTTCTAATATGCTACTAAGTTGGTATGATATATCATGCAAATATGCTACTATGTAGATATGATATACCATGTAGCATGTGACCATGGAGTATTCGACCATGTAATATGTGGCATACCAAGGAAATGCGCTGGTAACAATATGGTTGTTCGCAAAATCCAACCGAAAAAAACTAAGGATGAAACATGAAAAAAACGAATCGTAATTTAATGCTGTGCGCTATGATTTTTGTAGTTTCGTTGGTTGTTGCCAACATGGTTACTGCAAAAACGTTCACTACTGGAATTCCCCTGTTTGGACACGACATTATTCTTCCTGGTGCTGTATTCTGCTATGCACTTACGTTTCTTATGACCGATGTTGTTGGTGAAATTTGGGGCAAACGTGAAGCTCAAACCGTTGTGTTATGCGGTTTTGTATGCCAAGTGTTTGCGCTTATTTTGGTACTGTTTACACAAACACTTCCTGCTGTAAACCCCGATATGCAACATGCTTATGACATGCTGCTTGGGCAAAATGCGGTATTTGTACTGGGTAGCATGACTGCTTACTTACTTTCGCAATCGTGGGACGTTGTTATCTTTCATAAGCTGCGCAATCATTTTGTGTCGAACACCGGTGAGGGTGTTGCCAAGCGTTGGATATGGAACAACGCTTCAACTATGACATCGCAGATTATCGATACAGCGGTATTTATTATTATCAGTTTTGGTTTTGGTATGGGATGGATTTTCCATTTAGAAACATTGCCTCAGTTGGGCGGTATGATAGTAGGCCAATACTTGTTAAAATTTGTGTTAGCTGCACTTGATACGCCTGTGTTTTACTTCTTAACACGCCGCAGCCATGCTGGTTTACAAGTAGGGAAGCAAGTATCAGTGCTTGATGCGTAACATCGGTGTTGGATGTGTAACGCATCACGCACACCACACGCGTGCGCATGCGGTATATTTTACGTGCATGTAACGTTAACTGTGTAGACGCGCATCACATATGTGTAATGCATCACGCGCACCACACGCGTGCACGCACGGCAACCGATGGCACGCTCAGAATTTCTTTTAACGCTTTCTGCGCACTTCATGGTAGAATATTGTCCTTATATGCTTTATGGGGTGCATATTTCCACACAAAGAAAGATTCATGCATTATGGAAATTCTGGAACAAATAGACAGTTTAGTATGGGGTCCAGCAATGATATTGTTGTTGCTGGGCTCGCATTTGTATCTTACTATTCGCACACGTTTTATTCAGCGTAAACTTCCGAGCGCTATTCGCATGTCGCTTATTAATGATACATCAGAAAGTGCAGGCAAAGGCGACATCAGTCATTTTGGAGCACTTGCTACCGCACTAGCTGCAACAGTTGGAACAGGCTCTATCGTAGGTGTTGCAACCGCTATTTTGTCAGGTGGGCCAGGGGCTATTTTTTGGATGTGGATTACCGGTATTTTTGGCATTGCTACGAAATACACTGAAGTATTTATTGCTATTAAGTATCGCGTTATTGACGCACATGGCACTATGCTTGGTGGCGCGATGTATGCATGGGATCGCGCGTTCAAAAAGGATGGCAAAACTCCCTGGTATGCAAAGTTTTTTGCAATTGTATTTTCCATTTTTGCAGCTATTGCCGCGCTTGGCATTGGTAATGCCGTACAATCGAACGCCATGACAGGCATTATTACAGCACACAGTGGTATTCCTGCATGGATTGCAGGGCTTATTATTGCTGCTCTTGCTGCTGTTGTAGTAATCGGCGGCGTAAAATCTATCTCGCGCGTGTGCGAATTTTTGGTACCGATTATGGCAGTTGGTTATGCGCTTGGCTGCTTTATCATTCTTGCTATGAACGCTGAATTTATCATTCCCGCATTTCAGGAAATTATTCTGTGCGCTTTTACGCCACGTGCTGCTTTTGGTGGTGCTGTGGGTTCAGGAATTATGGTTGCGTTGCAATACGGTTGTGCGCGCGGTTTGTTTTCAAACGAAAGTGGACTTGGTTCATCGGCTATTATTGCTGCGGCAGCACAAACAAAAAACCCTGCTCAACAGGCACTTGTTGCCATGACAGGTGCATTTTGGTCGACGGTTGTTATATGTTTGCTTACGGGTATCGTTATTGTGTCAACGCTGTTAGCACACCCCGATGCGGTAAGTTATGTTGCAGGTCATCCTACGCTTTCCGGTACCGATTTGGCTAATTTGGCATTTCAACACGTGCCTTTTGTAGGAGCACCTATTTTAGCGCTGGGAATTATTGCGTTTTCATTTTCTACTATCCTTGGCTGGTATTATTACGGTAACCGTGCAGCAGCCTATTTGTTTGGAAGTAAAGGTATACGCGTTTATCAGGTGCTTTACGTGCTTGCTACGTTTTTTGGTGCGGTAGGTGTTGGCAATGTGGTATGGACTATATCCGACATCACCAACGCGCTTATGGCAATTCCCAATATCATAGTAACGTTATTGCTGTCAGGTATTGTCGCACGCGAAACGAAGCATTATGTTTATCAGCATCATATGGATGAAGAATCAAACGATCCTATTCCTACTATCACGAGCGTGCAATCATAGCGCACGATAAACGTGTGCACATATACGCACGAAACCGTACACATTCTTAACGGTACTTAAAGGAGATACTATGTCACAACGCGAACGCGACTCGCTTACATTGCTGGGAAACAAGCAGGTAGAATATCCAACTACCTATGATCCGTCGCTTCTGGAAACCTTTCAAAATCAGCACCCCACACGCGATTACATGGTTACGTTTCGCTGCCCCGAATTCACAACCCTGTGCCCTATTACGCATCAGCCCGACTTCGGCACCCTGTTTATCAATTACATCCCCGATCAGCGCATGGTTGAAAGTAAGTCGCTGAAGCTATATCTATTTTCGTTTCGCAACCACGGCGATTTTCATGAAGATGTTACCAATATCATTATGAACGACCTTATTGCGCTCATGCAGCCACGCTATATTGAAGTGCGCGGACTGTTTTACCCGCGTGGTGGAATTTCCATTTACCCGTTTGCTAATTGGGCAAATCCGCAGTTTTCATACGAGAGTATGGCACAACAACGCTTATTTTCGCAGTTAAGCGATATTGAAACACCTGCCTCATCTCATGTGTAAGAATAAACTGCCAGCTGTTGCACTCGATGAGCTGCCACACGCCATTAGTTGCCATTTCCTGTTAACTGCAACCCTCCCTCAGTTGCAACGTTCCGTTAGCTGCAACCCTCCGTCAGTTGCCACCCTCATGTGCACGTTTACGAGCTATCCAGCTCATAACACGTATATCGCTGACCCTCAAACAAAACGTTACGAAACATTACAAAACATTAAATAGAGGCTCTTTCTCGTATATGTGTGCGCTCACGATGCTTTTATCAGTCATAGTAAACGGTGTCGAAACGCGGTACATGCAAGCGTATGCACCGCACGCACAGAGGAAGGAACTATCATGAAATTATCTGCACGCAATCAATTTACGGGTGTTGTATCGCATGTAACAGAAGGTGCGGTAAATGGCATTGTAAGCATTAAGCTTGGCGAAGACACTATCAAAGCCAACATCACAAATGAAGCAATCAAAGAGCTTGGCTTGCACGAGGGTACAAAAGCTATGGCAGTTGTAAAAGCAACTAATGTTATGTTTGCCGCCGGATCAAGCAAAATCGAAGGTATTTCTGCACGCAATCAGTTTGTTGGTAAGATTGTTTCCCTTGAAGAGGGTGCGGTGAATGGTCACGTAAGCCTTGAAACAGCATCGGGATTGCGCATTTCTGGCTCTATTACGAACGAAGCTATTGAAGCGCTTGGTTTGGCAGAAGGCAACAGTGCTGTTGCACTGGTAAAGTCGACCGACGTAATTGTTGCGGTTGACTAAGTGCGCGCATGCTTATCGCGCTTCGTGTGCCTGCACAGGAAAACGAAGCGATAATGTACTGAACGATGCAAGCTTATACTGCTCTGCATAACATGCATATGCGTATGCTACGAATTGCAATTACATTGTGTGCGTATACGCAACGTATTTAGTCTGGGAAAATACAATATAAAAAGCATATGGCACACAAAATAAGCAACATATGACGAGTGAAGTAGGTTCACAAGCCCCTTGCAAAAGGGGCTTTTTTGCGGTGTAACACGTATCGTTATTACTAACACACAGCAAGCATACGGTATTATATGGTTGTGCTTGCTATATAAGCCCATGTAAACATTATAATTTTAATTTTTCGAGAAGCGATTTTGTTACGTGTCTATCGTTACATAACAAGCTAAGTTTTATCAAAGTATAAAAATACTATATTATATTCATAAATAAAGCACAATTATCATAGATGTAATAAATTATAACGAATGAGCATTTAGATACGGTTTTTCTTACACGAATGCTACCGGCGCGTGCATGGTACGTGTATTTGTTATGTGTTTGTAACCGTATATTAGAAAACGTGTTTAACCGTGCAATTAGTAGGATAACAGTAAGGAGAAGTTATGTTAAACGGAACTAAGGCAGTTTCATTAAGGTGGGCAATTCCTGCAGCCGTAGCATGCGCTGCAGTTTCAGCCGCTTTATTTGCTGCACAACCTGCTCAGGCAGATGAGTACGATAGCAGCGTACCAGTAGGTAATTTTAGCCGTATCGCTGGCGCAACTGCGCTTGATACAAACGCTAAGATTGTATCGAAATACATTGAAGCCTACGGTGCAAACTACGATAGGCAAAATGTAATTCTGGTAACCAAAGACTTGTATCATGACGCATTGAGCGCTTCTGCTCTTGCTGGTCAGCTTAATTGCCCCATTGTTTTAACAGGAAGCACTAAGCTGTCAGCTCAGTCTGCTGATGCTATTTCTGGTATCAATAACCTTAAAGTTTCCGATAAGGACATGTCTCTTAAGCAAATTAAAGAATGGAATAATACAAAGAGAAAAGAAAACAAAGACACCAACACAACGCTTACGGTATGGATTGTTGGTGGCGAAAAGGTAGTTTACAAGCAAGTTGAAAAAGATCTTGCTGAATTAACTCAGCACACTGGCGTGAAATATGAAATTAAGCGTATTGCCGGCGATTATGCTTCTGATACTTCTCTTAGAGTAGCAGAAACCATTGAATCGCTGAAAAAAGCTCAAAAGGCAGATAACAAAAAAGACTTCGCAGGTAATGCTGCAGTTGAATACAAAACATGCTATGTAGCAACCTCTGCCGATTACTTTGACGCTCTTTCAATTTTTTCAATGGCTGATGCAGAAAAAACACCTATCTTCCTTACTAATAGCATGAACAAGCTCGATCAAAAAGCGCTTGATCAAATTAAGAAAGACGGTTACAACACTGTAACAATTGTTGGTGGTCCAAACGCAGTTGATTCATCAGTTGACGCAGCTCTTAGAGGCGTTGGCGTAGGCAGTGTTACCCGCGTGTTTGGTGAAACTGGTTATGACACATCTCGTGAGTTTGCTCGTACGGTTGTTAATGGTAAAGTTGATGATGGTGGTAACAAAGTCGCGAGCAATATTACTCTTGCAACTGGCTGGGGTTATCAAGATGCTATGTCAGCAGCTCCTCTTGCTGCAAAAACTGGCAACCCCGTATTAATTGCTGATGACACGAACTACACAGCAGCTCTTGATGTTGTTAAAGCAATTAAGGACAAAGATAAGCGTATTGAAAGCGGTACCATCTTTGGTGGTAAATCGGTAGTATCTGAAACTGTTCGTCTTGCATTTGAAGATGCAATTTCAGACCTTAAAGTAACGCTTACTGACGCTGATGGTAACGTAATGAATGCTGGCGAAGATGGCGACCCAGTTTCGCACATGTGGTTCCGTAATACAGAGCTTACGCATACAACTACCGCTCAGGAAACTGTATACTTTAATCAAAAAGAAGGCGCATGGTATCTGGTACGTGCCACTGATTACACTACATTAAAAGATGTTATGGAAAAGGCACTTAAAGACGTACAAAAAGACACCCTTGCAGATTACGTCGTTAACCTTGGCAGCGGTAAGGATGCTGTATCCTTCAATGGTTATCTTTTGGACAATGCTCAGCAGTTCAAAGGTGTAGCAGGTGACGGCCATTCTGCTGATCCTGGTCACGATGAGCAGCTTGCTCTTAAAGCTAAGTATAAGGAACTTGATACTCGCTTAAAGGCATTCCAGAAGCTGTTAACGGCTGACGTTACGCCGCAACTTTACGCTCAACTTGACGCATTTAATAGCGATACCTACTTTGGTTATCTTGGCGATGTCAAGGGTGCTGTGCTTAAGCAGTTATTTGTTGACATTAAGAATATTAACGAGAATCCAGCATTAACAACTGACGATAAAACTGGAAAGCTGACAGCGAAGTATAAAAAAGTTCAGGATACTCTTAAAGATGGTGGTACAGAGGCTGCGACCAACACTATTCTTAAGGCACAGAACTATCAAGATCAATTAGACGCTGTTGATTATTCACTGCATGGTGCAAATGATGGTACACCTGAAAAGACACGTTGGGAGAAGCATACGTTCAAACTTGCAGCTTCTACGGCTTTTGCTCCTTGCTTAGCGTATCAGTACTATACGGTAAAGATTGACGGTGCGAGCGCAACTGTTAAACCTACGACCGAGCAAGTAACTGCTGCACATGATGCGCTTGACAAAGCCATTGCTGCTGCTACCGATCCAATGAAGTTTGCTACGTATCTTGATGCGAAATTTGTTGGTGCTGATACTCAGTTCTACAAGGCAACAGACAAAGCTCGTTTGCTGCAAGGTGTAACAACAGAAGACTTCTTCAAGCCTGAGGCACTTGTTTCACACCTGCCAGCTGGTGTATCAAGCATTACGTTTGGCGTTTACAAGCCTCAAAAGTAGTCGTTACTTTATCCTTACTCATTCCTAGTAGGTCAGAAAGGTAGTCTTCTTGAGGGGCTGCCTTTCCTCGTTTATAGCGCTTTCCCAATACAATAGTTTTTACGTATCGTGCGGTATTCATGCGGGTATTTCATTTTTGCTGTATGCCGGCATCTTTCATACTATAATAAACACCATACAAATGTATTCGTTTCAAGGAGCAAGTATGTCGCTTTCTATTGGTATTGTTGGACTTCCCAATGTAGGCAAATCTACCTTATTTAATGCGCTTACCAACAACAAAGCGCTTGCTGCAAATTATCCCTTTGCAACCATCGAGCCTAATGTGGGTATTGTGCCTATTCCCGATGCACGTTTGCACACGCTTGCTGCTATCGATAACGCTCAACGTACCATCCCTGCTACGGTTGAGTTTGTCGATATTGCAGGGTTGGTGGCAGGCGCATCGCAAGGAGAGGGGCTTGGCAATCAATTTCTTGCTAACATACGTGAAACCGATGCCATCTGTGAAGTAGTACGTTATTTTTCCGACCCTGATGTTGTACATGTTGCAGGTAAAGTGAACCCCTCAAGCGACGTGGATACTATCCACACTGAACTTCAACTTGCCGATTTGGCTACTGTTGAAAAAGCGCTTCCGCGCCTTGAAAAAGAAGCAAAACGCGAAAAAGCGAAAGCCGAAACGCTTGCTACTGCTAAGCTGGTGTACAAAGCGCTTTCTGATGGTATTTCTGCGCGCGATGCGAATTTAACGCTCGAACAGCAAGCACATATTGCCGATCTGCATTTACTTACCATGAAACCCATTTTGTATGTAGCAAATGTTGATGAAGATCAGCTTACGTCGACACTTGCACCGATACACGGATCACAACCGGTTTTGGTAAGTGCTAAAATTGAACAAGATTTAGCAGGCCTTGACGCCAGTGAGGCACAGTTGTTCCTTGAAGAGCTTGGCTTGCAAGAAAGCGGCCTTGCTCGTCTTGCGCGCAGTGCATATGCGTTGTTAGGCTTGCAGTCGTATTTTACGTCAGGTGAAAAAGAAACACGCGCATGGACTATTCCTATTGGAGCAAAAGCGCCCCAGGCAGCAGGCGTTATTCACTCCGATTTCGAGCGTGGATTTATTAAAGCTGAAACAGCTTCCTATGACGATTATGTTGCGTATCAGGGAGAAGCGGGCTGTCGTGCTGCAGGGCGTCTTCGTCAAGAAGGCAAAGATTATGTGGTATGTGATGGCGACGTGATGCATTTTAAATTTAATGTATAAGCGCCTTATGGCGCATAAGGAGCGTTCTAGAATGTGAGCAGCTCTTTGGAATGTGAGTAGCTTTTTGATGTAGTTAGTGTACAGGATTGTAAGGAACATTCTGCTGCTTGCATATTTGCTGCTTATACATCCGCTGTTTATACAGGTGTTGTTTAAAGAGAAAGAAAGTAACGTATGACTTCAACGAACCAACCACCGTGTGAATATGTTTCGCAAGCTGATGTACGAGCTATTGCATCGTACGCGCGGCTGCGCTTGTCTGATGATGAAATTGAGCCTATGACACGCGATTTAAACAACATCATCGAAAGTTTAAAACCTATTACCGAGTATAACCTTGATGGCGTTCAGCCAACATTTCATCCTATTGGCGGTATGGAAAATGTTATGCGCCCCGATATTCCCGAATCAGAGTTTTCTCAGGAAACTGCCTTGGAAAATGCTCCCTCAAAGCAAGGAGAATTTTTCTTAATTCCATCAATTTTAGGCGAAAGTGGTACTAACTAATGGAAAAAACGCCCTGTATTGCAACACTGTCTATTGCTCAGTTGCACGATCATTTAAAGCGTAAAGATTTTTCTGCAAAACGCATCGTAGACGCGTATTACGCGCGCATTCGCGATTTTGAGCCCGAAATACATGCTTATACGCAACTTACGAGCACACAAGCCTATGAAGCTGCAAAGCGTGTTGATGACGCTATTGCTAACGGCACTTTTGATGAACTGGGTTTGTTGGCGGGTGTTCCCATTGCTTTTAAAGACAATATGAACATGCAAGGAACAAATACTACTTGTTCATCGCATATGTTAGAGCATTACGTGTCGCCTTTTGATGCAACGTGTGTTGCGAACGCACTGCATGCGGGAGCGCTGCCGTTAGGCAAGTTGAATATGGATGAGTTTGCGTTTGGTTCCTCTACGGAAACGTCCGCGTTTGGAGCAACGCACAATCCGTGGGATACAAGCCGTGTACCAGGTGGTTCTTCGGGCGGATCGGCCGCTGCGATAAGTGCAGGCTTAGCAAGTGTTACCTTGGGTTCAGACACGGGTGGTTCTATTCGACAACCAGCAAGTTTTTGCGGCTGTATTGGCGTAAAGCCATCGTATGGTATTGTTTCGCGCTATGGAGTAGTTGCGTTTGGCTCATCGCTCGATCAGGTTGGGCCTTTTGCGCGCTCAGTGCGCGATGCTGCTATAACACTTGATGCCATTAAAGGCTACGATAAGCACGATGTTACTTCGCAGCATTTGAATGTGAACTATGCAAGCGTACTTCAAGGCGATGCGCGCAGTGTGCTGCGTGGTATGCGCATTGGCGTTGTTCCTGAATTTATGGACGCACAAGGTTTGCATGCAGACGTGAAAGAGCGTGTTCACGATGCGATTTGTGCACTTGAGCGCATGGGAGCGCATATTGTAGAAGTATCGCTGCCCGATGCGCGCGCTGCTATGAGCGCCTATTATGTGTTAGGTCCTTGCGAAGCGTTCTCGAATTTGGCGCGTTTCGATTCGGTGCGCTATGGTCATGCTCACGTTGATGCCACTAATTTGGAAGATCGCTACGAGCTTTCGCGCTCTGAAGGTTTTGGAGCGGAAGCGAAACGTCGCATTATGCTGGGCAGCTATTTGCTTTCTGCTGGTGTATACGAAAAGTATTATTATCCTGCACAGCAAGTACGCACCCTTATCACGCGTGATTATGTGGAGGCATTTAAGCAGGTAGACACTATTGTGTGTCCTGTGGCTCCTCGTGTTGCCTTTAAGTTTGGCGAGATAAGCGACCCAACCGCTATGTATCTGTCGGATATGTTTACTATCTCGGTAAATATTGCAGGAAATGGTGCCATGAGTTTCCCTATGCCTCCTAAATCGCCTGATAGTTTACCTATTGGTGTACAAATTATGTGTCCGCAGTTCAAAGATGAAAATATGTTTAAAGTTGCGTATGCTCTTGAGCAGGAATATGGAAGTGCACCGCTTGCACCTGCGTTTAGACACGAAGAGAGCAGGGCGCATAGCAGCAACGCAGCGTCCGCACTCACATCAACTACTGCGTCCGCGCCCGCATGCAATACTGCGTCCGCTCCCATATCCGCATCGGAACTTGCGCCATCAACCAATGAAACGGCAGGTGAATAGCATGAAAACGCTTGAAGAAATTCTTGAAACATGGGAGCCTGTTATCGGTCTTGAAATTCATGCCGAACTTACCACGTTAACAACCAAAATGTTTTGTGGTTGCAAGCTTGAATACGGTGCAGCACCAAATACCCATACCTGCCCCATTTGCCTTGGTTTACCTGGGGCGCTACCCGTTCCTAATAAAGCGGCAATTCAGTCGATTGTGCGTGCAGGGCTTGCTACGAATTGCGATATCGAGAAGCGTTCAATGTTTTATCGCAAAAATTATATGTATCCCGATATGGCGAAAAACTTTCAAACAACACAAGGTCCTATTGCGTTTTGCATGCGTGGACATTTGACGCTTGATGTTGATGGCGCAGCGGTAAACGAGCGCTATCGTGCGAATTCATTGCAGGTAGGTCAGCAGTTTGAGAACATCGTTAAAACTGAACAAGGCTACAGCGCGCACGTTGGTATTACGCGTATTCATATGGAAGAAGACGCAGGTAAAATGATACATATCGGCGGTGATGAGGGGCGTATTGCAGGCGCTACCCACTCGCTTGTTGATTACAATCGTGCTGGCACACCGCTTATCGAGCTTGTTACCGAGCCCGATTTGCGCACGCCCGAAGAAGCACGTTTGTTCATGCAGAAATTGCGTCAAATTTATATGGCTATCGGCATTTCTAATTGTTCTATGGAGCAAGGCTCAATGCGTTGTGATGGTAATATTAGCCTGCGTAAACGAGGAACAACTACCTTAGGTACTAAAACCGAGCTTAAAAATTTGAACAGCTTTAAGTCGCTGCATGATGGATTGCTGTATGAAATTTGTCGCCAAGCGGAAGTGCTGGAAGAGGGCGGTACCATTTATCAGGAAACGCGCCATTGGGATCCGTCCTTGAAGTGCACCATTGTGATGCGCACTAAAGAATCGGCTGATGATTATCGCTTATTTCCCGAGCCCGATTTAGCCCCTTTTAACTTGTCAGATGAGTTTATCGAGGATATTCGTGCAAGCTTGCCCGAGCTGCCCGATGAAAAAATACAGCGTTACCAGAACGATTACCATTTATCTGCCTATGATGCGCGCCATATTGGCGATGTTGAACAAGCATCCGAGTTTTTTGAAAGTGCGCTTGCGTGTGCAGGCGATGCTGCCATAAAGCTTGCAAAACCGCTTGCTAATTTGGTGTTAAACGATCTGTTCGCTCAATTGTCATCGGTCGATATTGATGAGGCTGAATCGGATAAATCGTACTGTGTGCTTACTCCTTGTGATGCGGTGCGTTTAGTAAGCTTGGTTGATGCATCAGAACTTTCAAGTAGGCAAGCAAAAGAAGTGCTATCAGCTGTTTTAGCAGGTGAGGGAAGCGTTGACGATGTTGTTTCAAAACGCGGTTTAAAGCAGGTATCCGATACCAGCGTTCTTGAGGGCATTGTTGATGGTGTATTAGCACAATTTCCCGACAAGGTACAAGAATTTAAAGCTGGTAAAACAGGCTTGATGGGCTTGTTTGTAGGACAGTGCATGAAAGCTACGAAAGGGCAAGGCAATCCAAAACTGCTTAATGAGATTATTGCGCAAAAATTGCAATAGCGACATGTACATGCGAGTTGCAACGACGCGCTCGCGGATGCAAGCTGCAAGGTCGCACTCACGGATCTGAATTGCAACATTATGCACATGCGCGTAGCAACAACATACGCAAGAAAGCGAGGTACATCAGGGATTATGTCGTGTTCTACACCAATAACTCCCAACAGCAATCATTCGTCTGCTCCTGTTGTAAGCGTCATCATTCCCATGTATAACACCGAGCGCTATATTGACGAGTGTATCGCTAGCTTACGAGCGCAAACCTTTCCTTATTTTGAAGCATTTTGCGTGGACGATGCCTCTGAAGATGCTAGTTTTGTGAGTGCGCAGCGTGCTACGGCTGGTGATGCGCGTTTTACGTGTTTGCAACTGCCTCAGCATGGCGGCCAGAGTGTGGCGCGTAATGTAGCACTTGAACAGGCACGTGGCGAATATGTTGTTTTGCTTGATAGCGATGATTATCTGGTTCCTTGCGCGCTTGAACATTTGGTAGCATATGCGCACACCATGCAACTTGACGAGTTGTATTTTAATGCGCGTTCGTTTTATGAATCGCCACAAGCGCACCAGCTTGTTCGTGAAGATTTTTCTAACCGGCCATCGTTTTCGCAGGTAGCAACTGGTTTAGAGCTGTTTACGTTTTTTCAGCAGCACGATGCGTTTTTTCCTCAAGCGGCACTTCGCATGGTTCGGCGTGATCTTATTGAGAAACACGCTATTCGCTTTTATGAGGGTATTATTCACGAAGATGTGCTGTTTACGTTTATGTGCCTTGCGTATGCGCGCCGTTCGTCGTTTTTAAATGAGCAGCTGTATATGCGCCGCGTGCGTATGGGCTCAACGATGGTGCAGCCGAAACGAACGATTGACAATGTGCGCGGACATTATGTGTGTATGCGTGAAATTACTACCTGGGTTACACGGCATGAATCGGTGCTTTCACCTGCTATTATCGATGCGCTGGCAAAGCAGCTGTTTGCGTATCGTGCGCTGTGTGCACGCGATTGGGTACACGATATTGACCCGAGCGATAAACAGGCATTTTTGGCATCCCTTTCGGTACGTGAGCGTTTTGCGTTTAGCGAGGATATTATTGCGTTGGGTACGTATTTACACGCCAAAGACCAGGAGTTTTATCAGTCGTGCAGCTTTCGCGTGGGAAATGCATTGCTTGCAGCACCACGTGCTGTTCGTAATATGATTACACGTGCACGTAGCTTTCGAAAGGATAATGCGCAATGAGCACGTTGTTGTCTAATAACGCCGCACCCACGTCACATACTTCTGCATGCGGTGCGTCAAAACCGCTTGTGAGCATCATCATTCCGCTCTACAACTCCATGCCCTACCTGCGTGAATGTCTTGCAAGCGTTCAAGCGCAGCGCTACACCAATTTTGAAGTGTTGTGCATTGACGATGCATCGCCCGATGACGCGCGTGCATACGTAGAATTGCTGCAGCGAAGCGACCCGCGCATCAAGCTTCTGAACAGCACAAATTCCGATCAGCAAAAAAACTTGGGGCCCGGCTGCGCGCGCAATGTGGGGCTTTTGCATGCGCAGGGCACGTATATTTACTGTCTTGATTCCGATGACATTTTGCACGCGCGTATGCTTGACACCTGTGTTCGCACGCTGCAACGCACCAACGCCGATATGCTGCTCTTCAACTTCACCACCTATAACCAGCGCGGCGCGTGTGAGCTGGAGGTTCAGTGGGGAATGCCGTATCGCAATGAACTTCCTTGCGATGCACGTACGCGTTTTGTGTGGGATACGTGTCCTGATGTATTTTTCCAATGCGTAAAAAATGTTCCGTGGAACAAAATGCTGCACAAGCGCTTGATTGAACGTTTTCGTGCCCGTTTTCAGCAGCTTTATCTTACGGAAGACATGATGTATTCGCTTACGAGTGCAGTGTGTGCAACGCGGATTGTTCGCAGCGCGCAGCCTTTGCTTGCGCATCGGGAGTTTAGTGGCACAAACGCTATGTCTGATAAAGGAAAACATCCACTCGATGTAATAGATGCTTTTAAGGAGCTTTATCAGTGGCTTACTTTGCACAAGCACTATGAAGCACTTCGTGTGTCATTTATTGCGTGGCTTGCCGAAGCGCTATATTACAACTTACCTGCCTATAAGCACACGGACGATTTTGCTCGTGCGTGTGCTGCTTTAGCGGAATTCTTACATGCTATTCCTGAAGCTGATATACGTGCAGCTCGCGATTGTACGTATCATACATCGGTAAGTGCCGTACTCGATGCATTGCTTGATGTGTTTTATTGCAACGGAAGCATACGACACAGTTTTTCGGATCATGAGTGGCTAAAGTTTTTGCTTCATGTAACTAATTGCGCTGTTCAAGAGGTTGATAGCAAGGTGTGTGAGTTTCAAGTAGAAGCGAACGCGCTGGTGAAGTTGCTGCGTCGTGTGCGCCTTGCGCTGCACAAGCGCGGCCTCGCGTTGTAGTGTAACCCGCACACGCATGCTGCTCGCGCTCGTAAATCGCAGCATCAGCACGCACCAACGCCACCATCCGCTCGTTTCCGCATCTGCCTTTCCCGTTTTTTGTCGTGCCTGCACTCCTGTGTGTTTCGCCGCCATCAGCTTGTTCGCGCTACCGTCGCCGCCACCTGCGCTGCCCCCCTTTTTTCATGCCGCTTCGCCATCTGGCTCGCACATGCACACATTCCCACTCGTTCCCGCTCGTCGGGCAAATTCATAAAAATGTGATAAATCTCACACAAAACGCTATAATTATGTGATAATACTCACATAAAAATGTATAAAAGTGTGATTTCTATCACATAAATCTAATTTTTGAAAAGAGAAACGTATGCAACGTCTGATTATTGAGCAACTCAAGCAGTGGAAACGCTCTGATTATCGTAAGCCACTTATCGTGCAAGGTGTTCGTCAGGTTGGCAAAACATGGATCTTACGTGAGTTTGGAGCGCGCTGTTACGAACATGTAGCCTATTTTAATTTTGAGGAAAATGAAGATTTTAGGCAATTCTTTAAACTTTCAAAAGACCCGCATCGCATTCTACAAAACCTTAGAATTGCAAGCAATCAAATAATTAATGCAGATAATACGCTTATCATTTTTGATGAAATACAAGATTGTTCTGAACTTATTACATCGTTGAAGTATTTTTATGAAAACGCACCTGAATATCATGTTGTATGCGCTGGTTCACTGCTTGGTATTGCGCTTGCAAAACCTCTGTCATTTCCTGTTGGTAAAGTAAATATGATGTGTATGTATCCCATGACATTTACTGAATTTTTACTTGCAAATAATCAGTCAAATTTAGTTGAATACTTAGAACAACTCAATAAGATTAGCCCTATACCCGATACATTTTTTAAGTTGTTGCTTGAGTATTTAAAAATGTATTATGTAACAGGTGGTATGCCTGAGCCAGTATGTAGGTGGGTTACTGATCACAATGTGCAAACTATGCATCATGCGCTTGAAGAATTGGTTAAAACATACGAATTTGATTTTTTAAAACATATAAGTCCTATTCAATATCCAAAAATTTCTTTAATTTGGAATTCGCTTCCATCTCAGTTAGCACGTGAAAATAAAAAATTTCTTTACAAAGCTGTAAAACAGGGTGCTCGTGCTCGTGAGTATGAAGATGCCTTACAGTGGTTAGTAAATGCTCAACTGGTCTATAAAGTATATCGTAGTACCGCTCCGCGTATTCCACTTTGTTCGTATGATGATAGTTCGGCGTTTAAAATATATCTTGCTGATGTGGGCATTTTGCGTTGTCTATCACATCTTGATATTCAAGCATTTACGGAAGGGAATCGTTTATTTACAGAGTTTAAAGGTGCGTTTTCCGAGAATTATGTTGCACAAGCTTTGATAGCGCAAACACATTCTACATTGCATTATTGGTCACAGACTAATCCCCCGTATGAAGTTGACTTTTTGCTTCAGTATAAAAATGATATATTCCCTGTTGAAGTAAAAGCAGACACCAATATTACCAGCAAAAGCCTCAAAAAATTTAAGGAATTGTTTCCTCAGTATACAAAATTGCGTATACGTTTTTCGTTGAATAATTTATCGCTTGATGGTGATGTATTGAACATTCCACTGTTTATGGCAGATTTTACACCTCATGTGCTTGAATGTGCGCTGGCGCAGCTTGGGCGGCGCGAATAGTGCATTTCTCGCGCGCAACAACAACGTAGGCAGCACCGAAAGCACGTTACACCATTTGAACGCATGCTATGCCAGTTCAGTAGGCAAAACGCACTGTTCCGGCATACGCGCAACTCCATCGGCAATTTCACGTGGAATACCGCTATCGCTTGCAAGCAGTTCGTGAATACTCATTGGCTGCAAGCCTTTTGCTTTAAGGCCTTGCAAAATGCGAGGAAGTGCTTCCAAATCTTGATCGCGCTTGCCACCACCATCATGCATAAGAATAACACTACCTGGCGTTATATTATCAAGCGCTCGGTTGACAATGGCGTCAACGCCTGGTTGTTTCCAGTCGAATGTGTCGTGTGTCCACATAATTTCCGATGAAATAAGGCCACCTGTTGCTAACCAAACATTAAGATTGAAAGCGCCATAGGGCGGACGCAGCATGGTGGTTGCAACATCGGTTGCTTTGCTGATACTTGCTGCCGCTTCGCGCAGTTCATCTTGCACTTGTTCTTGATTACGTTTGTTCAGTGGCGGATGCGTATACGTATGTGATGCAATATGATGTCCTTGCGCTAACAGCTGTTGTGCCAGCTTAGGATACATATCAACATTTCGTCCAATATTGAAAAACGTTGCGTGCACGTGGTGGTCACGCAAAATAGCTAAGTAACGCTCCGTGTAAACACTAGGGCCATCATCAAAGGAAATTCCAACACCTTTACCGTTGTTATCGGGAACAATAGGTTTTGTAGTAACAATGCAATTTTTTGCAGGAACGATAACATCGTTTTCAACTACTTCGCCTGATATTTTGCCGGTGCGTTTCTGTATTTTTCCCGCTTGTGGCCATTGTGTCACGTAGCTTACGCAGCCCAAGCGCTTTGCATCGCCATGACGATGTTCCAGCTTTGGTGCAAGTATACTTTCTTCTGAGGTAAATGGCTCGGTTTTATTTTCTCCATCAAGAATTTCAATGCGCTGGTGAGCAACAGGGCGCCACAGTGCAGCGTCATCAAAATCGAGCTTTTCGCCATTGAGAACAACCGAGTAGGGGTAACCTTGTGCTTCCTGCAGTAAAGCGCCCGTAACAGACATTAAATTGCCAGGTTTTGTAGGGATATTAAGCGCAGCAATAAGATCTTTGATGCGTGCGTTGCTTCGTATTTTTGTTGGTTTGCCATTGACAGTTATTTCAACTTCTTGGTGTGTGAAAGCGTACGCGCTTGTTGCAACAGCCGCCGCAAGTACTCCACCACCGATGATTACTTTACGGCGTGTAAGTGCAGCTATATCGCTTGACGAGGGGAGCTCTTGGTCGTCATGTGGTGTGTGTGCAGTGCGAGAATGACTATCTTGCTCGCTCATTGTTATTCCTTCTTCGATAGCACGTCAATACATGCAGTTGCTTTGTGTAGGGGGTGCTGCGTGTGGAACATCTGCTAAGCAGGCGCAGTTTTCAGGGAAAACGATATATTTTGCCGCAGGAAATTCCACAAGTTATTGTACCATGCAAGCCTGTTTATGCGTCCGTTTGCCTCCATTTTGATACCAATATTCACCGTGCTTTCAGGTTTCTTTCATACAGAGAAAAAGAAGTGTTTTTGCGTGTCATTTCACGCGGTATACGTGCATGTTTCATGCGTGTTGTAAAAAAGCTTGCACGTGTTCTTATTTTGCGTTACCATGCTTTTTAGACACAGATTTAACAAACGAGTGTGTGTCTTCTTTTTCACCTATGCGAAACACAGCTTAAAGGAACAATACCCTCTCTTGCATTTTCAAATTTAGGTAAACTAGGCAACTTTCATGGGCTTGAACAGGTATGGTTTGCACAGGTATGTTCATATAACCACGTATGTTAGGAGGAGTCGTGAAGTTTTTTCTCGACACAGCAGATTTGCACGAAATTGAAGAAGCTGCAAGTTGGGGTGCTCTTGCAGGTGTAACTACCAATCCATCGCTTTATGCGAAAATTGGCGGCAAAGTAAGCAATTTTACCGAGCATATCAAGCGCATTTGCAGCTTGGTTGATGGGCCAGTATCAGCTGAAACAGTTGCTATGACGCGTGATGAGATTATTGCTGATGGCCGTAAATTAGCAGCGATTGCTCCTAATGTTGTTGTCAAAATCCCTACGATGGTAGAGGGTTTAGCAGCTACGCGTGTTCTTGCTGATGAGGGTATTCGTGTGAATATGACATTGTGCTTTTCAGCTCCTCAGGCACTGTTGGCAGCACGTGCTGGTGCGCGCTACATTTCGCCTTTTGTAGGACGCTTTGATGATATTTCTGAAGATGGGTTATCGCAGTTGCAAGACGTGGTATCCGCGCTTGAAAATTACGATTTTACTAGTTCAACCGCTCGTGGCGAACGTCTTGAAGTTATTGCTGCCTCTATTCGTAGTGCGCATCATGTTACGCAAGCGGCTTTGATGGGCTGCGATATTGCCACCGTTCCGTTCGCCGTGTTGAAAAAAATGGTGCAGCATCCGCTTACCGATCGTGGTTTGCAAGCATTCTTAAACGACTGGAAAAAAGTAGAAGCCAGTGAATAGTGGTATGGTATCTCATAAAGGAAGTGTAATGAACGAAGAAGAGAAGCAAAACCAAAGCTCAGACGCACATGTGTCATCGCTCGAGCGCTCTGGTACGCCTGATCAAACAACATCACAAACGGCTGATATTGCACCTGATAAACCACGCAGACGTGGTCGGCCAAAAGGATCAAAAAATAAAAAAACGCTTGCGATGGAAAAAACAACCATTCATACCGCGCTTCGTGAAGACACTCCTGTGAAACATACCAGTGCTGCATTTGCAAGTGCAGCTCGTGCACAGTCTGAAACGCTTGCCAGTGAAAGCTTCGCTGCGCATGAGGACGCTAAGCGTACAAGCACGTTTAACGATCATCGCATTTCAACGCGTCTTCCGCGTCGTACTACGCATGCAACCATTGCGTCTCAAGAAAAAACAGGCTTTAGAGCAGCAGCTTCACGTGCTCCTCAAACGTACGAGCGCGCAATAGGCTTTGTTGCTGATAGCGGCGATGCATTGCACGGTGATGCGCTTCATGCAGACACTAAACGCAGTGATGCGCTTCGTGCAGAAACAACACGTGATACAGCGCAACAAGGAAACAGTTCACGTTTTGAGACATCGCGCAGCACGAGCGTACGAAACACAGCTTCACGTACGGGAAAAACATCGCGTTCTATTGCAGCAGGTGAAGGGGAGATTGCTGTTTCGTTAAGCGACAGTGATACGCCCCGCACGCGCGTAGTATCTCGCTATGAGCGTCGCACTGATCGCGGGGAACGTGCGGAACGCATTGAGCGCGCTGATCGACCTGAGCGCAGCTTTGACCGTGCTGACGAGCGCGTATCAGAGCGCAGCGAGCGTTTTCAAGAGCGCACACTCGATCGTTCAACATCCTCAAGTGATAGAAACGAAACCAAAACGCGCCCTCAACTTTCAAAACCTACAACGCGTGTGTATCATCAGCGACAAGAGCGTGTTTGTACACCGAGCGTTTCTAAAGAAGAACTTTCGGCTGCAAAAGTTGCCGATTTGCGCGCTCGTGCAATTGAATTGGGAATTGAAGCAACAGGCTTGAAAAAAGCCCAGCTTGTTGACGCAATTTTTGAAGCAAGCAGCGTTGCAGAGGGATTCCTTGAAGTGCGTGGTGTTCTTGACATTTTGGCAGATGGATATGGTTTTTTGCGCACGCAGGGATATTTACCAAGTGAAACAGATTGTTATGTTTCTATGTCGCTTATCAAGCGTAACAAATTGCGAAAAGGCGATTATCTGGTAGGTCAAACGCGTCCTGCTCGTACGAACGAAAAATTCGCTGCGATTCAAAAAATTATTTCCATTAATGGTATTGCTCTTGAACAGCTGAGCTCCCGCGTGCGTTTTGCCGACTTAACACCTGTGTATCCGCAAGATCGCCTGGTTATGGAGCATGGTGCGCAAACTATCACTGCGCGCGTTATTGATTTGGTGGCTCCTATCGGAAAAGGTCAGCGTGGACTTATCGTATCACCTCCTAAAGCTGGTAAAACTACTATTTTGAAAGATATTGCGGCGTCAATTTCCGCCAATAATCCTGAAGTCAAATTATTGTGCTTGCTTGTTGATGAGCGTCCTGAAGAAGTAACTGACATGCAGCGTTCTATTAAAGGTGAAGTTATTTCATCGACATTCGATATGCCAGCGGAAAATCACATTGCAGTTGCCGAAATGGTTATTGAACGTGCAAAGCGCATGGTTGAAATGGGCGATGACGTAGTAATTCTTCTTGATTCTATCACGCGTTTGGCACGTGCGTACAACTTGGCTCAGCCTGCATCGGGACGTGTGTTGTCAGGTGGTGTCGACTCGACAGCATTGTATCCACCAAAGCGCTTTTTAGGTGCTGCACGTAATATTGAACATGGCGGCTCGCTTACTATCTTGGCATCTGCGCTGGTAGAAACTGGTTCAAAGATGGACGAAGTAATCTTTGAGGAATTCAAGGGAACGGGCAACATGGAACTGAAGCTCGATCGTGCACTTGCCGATAGACGTATTTTCCCTGCTATTGACCCAATTTCAAGCGGTACCCGTAAAGAGGAATTGTTGCTTGATGCTCAGTTAGCGCCATTGGTATGGGCGCTGCGTCGCATTTTAGCGAACATGTCGAATACTGAGCGCGCGATGGATACGCTTATCAAATCGCTGAAGCAAACAAACGACAATCAAGAGTTTTTGGTACGTACTGCCAGAAAAGCGCAACAATCTAAAGGCGAGCCCGTAACGTTGTAGTATTTTGTGTTACCGTTAGGTATGATAGTACAAAGCGCTTATGGATAACGTATTGCATGCGTAATGCAATGAGCTAAACCATATGGGTAGGTTGTGCAGATGCGTTCGTTTAAGCGCGTGGTATATATGATATGTTTTTGCATATGCAACACGCCTCAAGCTTGTGAAAGGAACTACCATGTTAGAGCCTGATACTAATTCTGTGCAACCGCCAGAGTCTTCTGCATCGTTGACGCCATCACATACGGATATGCCATCTGCGGTTAGTGCTGGTAATTGTGGTACGCCAATTGATTTTGCTGCATTGGGTGCAACGGCCGCTTCTGGTTCGGCTGGTTCAACGGCTGCTTCTGGCGCTCCCGTTCCGCCTGCTCCGTCCGTTACAAACGATTCATCTGCGCAAACACCATCTAAAAAGAAAAAATCACGCAAGCCTTTGGTAATATCACTGGTCATTGTTGCAATTTTGGTACTGTGTGCTATTCCATCGCTTATTCTTCCTGCTACTGCAAACATTTCTGCCAACAACATTGGCATTATTACCATTAACGGAACGATTGGTTATGATGGTTCGGCATCTTCTCCCGAAGGTCTGAAAAAGTTGCTTGACCAGGCACAAGACGATCCCACGGTGCAGGCAGTTGTGTTGCGTGTTGATTCAGGCGGCGGTTCTGCTACTGCTGGTGAAGAAATGGCCCATTATGTAAAAGAATTCAAAAAGCCTGTTGTAGTATCAAGCGGTTCAATGAACGCCAGCGCTGCATATGAAATTTCTGCTCAAGCACAAAAAATTTACGTGAACAAAACCACAGCAATTGGCGGCATCGGTACGGTAATGCAGGTTCACGATTTGTCACGACTGCTCGATAAACTGGGCATTTCGGTAGAAAACATTGCGTCTGCCGAGTCGAAAGACTCAAGTTATGGAACGCGTCCACTTACCGATGCCGAGCGCACGTATTACCGCAATTTAATTAACGAACTTAATGATACGTTTTTGCAAAATGTTGCTGATGGGCGTCATTTGCCACTTGAGAAAGTGCGCAGCCTTGCAACGGGTATGCCGTTTGCTGGCACGACTGCCGTTAAAAATGGTATTGCCGATGAACTGGGCGGACTGTCCGAAGCAACCAGCGCGGCGGCAGCCTTGGCGAACTGTTCGACGTACACCACTAAAAAGCTTGAGCTTGATAATAGTTCATTATTTTCATTAAAATCATTGCTTAAAAACGAAGTAAAGCGCGCAGTGAACAGCACTGTTAATGAAGTCTTTCGCTCGGTTAAGGAATCGCTGAATGCAACAGAAATCAAATAAGGTATCGCCTGTGTGCGATGAAAAGCAATCTGCATCATCTGCGTGTCGTGCGCATGACGTGGCGCCTATGAATGCATCTTCGTCTGAAGCACCAAGCTTTCGCCAGCAGCTTGATGCTCGCCCGTGGCCCAAGCGTGCCGTTGTAACAGCGGGTATGCCCTATGGTAATAAGTCACTTCATTTTGGTCATATTGCTGGAGTTTTTGTTCCTGCTGATTGCTTTAGTAGATTTCTGTGCCATCGTTTGGGTGCACGCAACGTGCTTTTTGTAAGTGGTACAGACTGTTTTGGCTCACCTATCAATGAGGGCTATAGAAAAGCATGTGAACAGGGGTTTAATGGTACGTTATACGATTATGTTGCTAAAAATCATTCTACGCAAAAAGACGCACTTTCTCGTTATGGTATTTCGCTTTCAATATATGAAGGCAGTGGCATTGGGCGCTGCGGTGAAATTCATCAGCATATCACCAATGAGTTTATCACGCGTTTGTTCGAGCAGGGAGTTTTAAAGCGTGAAACCACGTATCAGTTCTATGATACGCAAGCGCATACGTTTTTGAACGGTCGACAGGTCGTTGGACGTTGTCCTGTTCAGGGTTGTAAATCGGAACACGCATATGCCGATGAATGCGACATGGGTCATAGCTATGCTGTTGAGGAACTTATTGCACCACATTCTACCTTAAGTGGCACTGTTCCCGAAATGAAGCCTGTTGAAAATTGGTACTTTGACTTACCGCGTTATCGCAGCATGCTTGACAATTTTGTTGAAGAAAACAATGCAAATCCGCAGGTACGTGCCGTTGTTGCACAAACGATCAGCGAGTTTTTGTGTGACCCTGTGATGTATATTAAGTGCTCGGAGCGTGAAGCATTCAATGCGCTTGCGTCTCAGTTGCCTGAGCATACCCTGATTGAAGCAGAAAACGGCAAGCAAAGCTTCGAGTTGCGTTTTAGTACCATCGAGCAGCGTGATACGGCACGCGATATCTTACATGCGCATCAAATTCGCTTTAGAACAGGTAAAACACTTGTTCCTTTCCGCATTACGGGCAATATTGAGTGGGGTGTTAAGGCACCAGTACTTGATGGCGTTGAGGGGCTTACCGTATGGTGTTGGCCAGAGTCGTTGTGGGCGCCTGTTTCGTTTACTATTGCGGCACTTGAACAGCGCGAATGCGGCGCAGCTGGCGCACATGGGGTTGCTTGTGAGCAGCGTGAATCTAATATAGCTTGCGAACACGACGCTGCGTACAAGCACAACGATGATGGCGAAAATGCTGCCACCCTCACGCATGCCGCACTGACTGCGCAGGGCGATCTAGCCATGCATGATGAACAGGAAGAACACCGTTCGTGGCGCGATTATTGGTGCAGCGATGACGCGCGCGTGTACCAGTTTATCGGACAAGATAATTTGTATTTTTATGGCGTTGCTCAACCAGCTCTGTTTGAAGCGTTGCAGGGTTGCGATCTTGAAACAGGAAATCAGTTACCTGCACAAAAGTCATTGCATCAAACAACACTTATTGCAAATCACCACGTGTTGCTGGGTGGCAAGAAAGCTTCATCTTCGGGTGCTGTTAAACCACCTTCCGCTGCTGAATTGCTTGATTACTATCCTGTAGAAACCTTGCGTGCGCATTTCTTAGCACTTGCGCTTGGCGAAAAGTCAGTTGGTTTTAAGCCGCAAATTTTACTTGGATCTCAGGAAGAAAAAAACAACCCGCGCATTGCCGATCCAGTGCTTAAAGAGGGCGCATTGTTGTCGAATGTCTTTAATCGTTTGGCGCGTAGCGTTTTGTATGAAGCAAAGAATTCGTACGCGTGCCTTGTTCCGATTCACACTCCTTCACCATGCGTCATTAACGAGGCTCATCAGGCTCTTTTACGGTATGATGAGCTTATGTTTAAAGTTGAACTTCATACGATTATGGCGCACTTAGATAGTTATTTACGTGCTGCAAATAAACGATGGGCAACAGCGATGAGTACGCTTGCAGCAAAAGAGCAAAACTCACACGAGCGCACCGCACAAGAGCAAGCTTCAAAAGAGAGCGATACGCCAACACAAGTGGCCTACGAGACTTCCTTGCAGGAACAAGCAGTTCAACAGCATGCTACCCACGTGCCGTTTTCGCCAGAATATGCAGGCACGAGTGTTGATACGTGTCAGCAATTGCGCTTGCAAACACTCAATGATGCTTTGTACCAGCTGTGGGTATCGTGCCTTATGATGGAGCCTATCGCGCCGTTTGGTTGTCAAAAGATTTGCGACTTTTTAAATTTTGATCCTCATAGCTTCTTTTCATGGAACCATGATTTTGCATCGGTGAGCGAGTTGTGTTCGCCTGCGGATTGTCCTCAAGGAATGCATCGTGTAAAGGAACTACCTGCGCGTTTCGACTTTTTCCAGCGCGAACTGTAAGTGTGAGGGTGTTCTTTTTAAGGAAAATATGAGCTAGGGCTGCTATTCTGGTATCGTGTAAGTGTTGTTGTTTCATTATATGAAGTACCATAAAGCAAGATATACCTGAAAGGAGCCGTTTATGCTTTCTGCTATTCGAACTCATACGGCCCGTATTGTTATAGCATGTGTAGCGAGCGTTGCGCTTATGGCTGTTGGAGCTGCCGCTTTCCATGTATCTGAAGTAGCGTATGCACTTCCAAGTGCTGCGCAAAAACAAGCCGAAGCTGAAGCGGTGCTTGTGCGCTTAAACGCCATGCAAGACCAACTCGATCGAGCATCCAATAATTATACTGATGCGCTTATGGCTCAAGATAAAGCGGAAAAATCACGCGATGCCGCCCAAGCCAAAATTCAACAGCTATCCAAAGAAATAAGTGCTGTTCAAGAACGCCTTAATGACCGTGCACGTTCAATGTATCGCGGTGGCCCTGCGTCAGTGCTCGATTTATTGCTTGGTTCATCGAGCTTTAAGCAGTTTACGCTGAATTGGGAAATGATTACGCGTATCAACGAAAGTGACGCCGCTTTGATTCAGCGTTCAAAAGATTTGCGTGCGCAAGCAGAAGAGCAGCATAAAGTATTTAACGAACAAGCTACTCTTGCAAAAACGAAAGCTGATGAAGCAAAAGTAATTGCTGATCAAGCTAAGCAAACTGTCAATGAAATGCAGTCGACATATAACAATTTGAGTGCAGAAGCAAAACAGTTGCTTGCTCAAGAGGAAGCTGCGCGTGCAGCTGCTCAACAAGAAGCTGCTAATCGCGAAATTGAACGTCAACGTCGCATGGCTCCTCGTGATTCCAATGGCGCATCGTCTGGTTCATCGTCAGCTTCACGAGGCTCCTCTGCGCGTCCTGCGCCTCGATATAGCTCTTCATCTGGTAATGTTATTATTGACCGTGCGCGCGCTCAGTTAGGTAAGCCTTATGTGTGGGGTGCTATTGGTCCAAATTCATTTGACTGCTCAGGCTTGGTTGGTTATGCCGTAACGGGGCGTATTGGTCGTATCGGAACTGCGCGCTCCTTTATGAGTTGGCCGCGTGTATACGATCCAAAGCCAGGTGATATTGCGGTAAATAGCCATCACTGTGGTGTGTATATTGGCGGTGGACGTATGATTCATGCTGCTACTGAGCGTGTCGGTGTTATAGAGGGGCCTGTTCAAGCGGGTATGATCTTTGTGCGCCCAAACTAAGGTGCAATGCGAAGTACGAAGCAACTCATACGTCGCAGCCAATAAGCAGTAACGAACAAGTAGTACACAACAAGGCAGTACGTAGTAAGTAGTAACTAACCAGCACTAACTAACAAGCAGTAAGGGGCACGTTGTGTTGCAAGTGTGCATATATGCTGATGGCGCTTCACGTGGTAATCCTGGCCCAGGCGGATATGGCACCATTGTTCGTATACGCGATCAGCATATGCACATAACAGAACAGGTGTTTTCTCAAGGATTTTCATGCACAACAAATAATCGCATGGAATTGTTGGGTGTTATTGTAGGTCTTGAGAGTCTTCAGCAGCCATATAAGCTTATGATACTGAGCGACTCATCGTATGTTGTAAATGCATTTCAGCAGCATTGGGTAGAGTCGTGGCTTGCACATAATTGGAAAACAGCTGGTAAAAAACCTGTGAAGAATGCTGATTTGTGGAAGCGCTTACTGCAAGCTTTGGATGGCCATACTGCCGAATTTCGCTGGGTAAAAGGCCATAACGGTCATGAATTTAACGAGCGATGCGATGAACTTGCAACGCGCGCGGCCGATGATACACTGCATCATATTCAAGATGAAGGATTTGGTGCGCTCTAGCGGTTGCGTATCGATGTAAGTTTATCGAGAGCGTATTGGTAGCTTTGTTGAGAATGCCAAGAATGCAAAGAATGCCAATCATGCAAAGAATGCAAAAAGCACATGCTTTTTTATAGGGGGATACGTATTATCGTATGCAGGTTTCAAGCACGTGTTTAAGCGCGTCGATACCAGCACCTGTTGCCGCTGATGTTGGTAGAATGTGCTGCTCATCGGCTATATCAAGCTGTTCGCGTAAGCTCTGAATGCGACGCGCTGCAGCTGCGCGTGAAAGTTTATCAGCTTTGGTAAGTACTAAGCAAAAAGGAATGTGTGCATCGCACAAAAAGCGTATCATGTGTTCGTCAAGAGGGCTTATATCGTGGCGAATATCGCTTAACACGCACACAAGCGCAAAATTGCGCTCTTGATTAAAATATCCTTCGATAAGCTCGCTCCAGCGCAGCTTTTCCTGTTTCGACACGCGCGCATATCCATACCCTGGTAAATCTACAAAGCGAATGCCATCGCAACGAAAAAAGTTAATGGTAGCTGTTTTTCCGGGCGTACTTGATACTTTCGCAAGATTTTTACGATTGAATAATTTATTCAGGAGTGACGATTTTCCAACATTCGATCTGCCAGCAAAGGAAATTTCAGCGCACTGTGATGGGGGAAGCTGTGATGATACGCCAAATGCTTTTTCAAATTCTACGTGGTTAAAATTCACAATTTCCCCTTGTATTGATTCTTACTTGAACAGGCATTATTGGCCGTGTTTGTGCGACTCTTGATATCCTGTTACAAACGACATGACTAAGCATATCATACCTATAACAGCCCATGTTTTGTGTTTCATAGAAGCTCCTCTCTTCATATAATCAACCTTACTGTTACTATACACTACTTTTGTACAAAACAAGCGGCGTCAACATTTTGTAACTAGTTTACTGGGGGTTATAAAATAGTCGTTGAACTGGGAAAAAGTTGCCCCTATCTTACGCTTCAAGTTACCCTAGACTTTGCAAAATGTAACGGTTATGCTTGTTTACACACCATCGTAGGCATGCGGGAAAGGGATGCTTACGATGCAACAAAAAACAAAGAGGAAAGGACTCATTATGAAGGATTGTACAAAACACACACTTTTAGTAGGTGCAGGTATTCTGGCAGGTGTTGTAGGCGCGAAAGTACTTACATCTCCTTGCGCAAAATCGGCTTATGTACGCGCTATTGCAGGCGGTATGAAAGTTCGTAGCTCTTATGAAACAATGGTTGAGCAGGCAAAAGTTGAGTATGACGACCTTGTAGCAAAAGCAAGTTACCTCAACGCAGAAGGTGCACACACTGATTCTTGCGGATGCGGTTGTGAAAGTACTCAGCACAAGCAAGACGATGCTGCTTCAAAAGACGCCAGCAAATAAGTGCCCGCAGTAAGTGCATCACATTTCCACATTAGTAACTATCCATTATCGTAAGAGTGAGAACGAGTGAAATATTCAGTTATAACATCTCTCCCCGGGTATGTACGCATTGCTCTTGCAGGGCGCGTGCCACTTGACGATGTCAGCGTGTTATGCGCCCTTGTTAAGGAATGCAGCTGTGTGACACAGTGCGACATTTATCCTCATGCAGGCATTATGGTGCTGCGCTATACGCCAAGCGATACGGCACACCCTCTGCTTGCTGGGGAAGTGGCTGCTGACAGCGCCCGTCATCATGCCAGCGCCATCGTTGCCCGCGCCGATGCGAGCCGCGCGTTTTGCAGACACCTTGTGAAGAAGGCCAACGCTGTATGCGAACTACCTGCATCATTGCGCGCAACGCTTGATGCTATTACGCCTGAAAGTATTCAGCATATGCGTGCGAAGCATCCATATCATACAACCATTCAAACAACGCAGCTGGTAGCAGAGCTTAGTTGGCTTACGCTTATGTATTGGCTTCGTCGTTTGTTCTTGCCAAAGCCACTTGCGCTGATTAGTGCGCTGTGGACGTATCGTCAGTTTTTCTTTGAAGGTGTAAAAAGTCTGTTGCACCTGCGTATGGACGTACCATTACTTGATGCCTGTGCTATTGGCGTGTCGTTCTTGCAAGGCAAACCGCGCTGTGCATCTGAAACTATGTTTCTTTTGCAAACAGGTGAAACGCTGGAAGATTACACACGCAACCGTTCCGAAGGCGCGCTGATTGACGCGCTCCTTGACGTTCCACAAACGGCGCTGCGCGTGATTGAGGACACTGAGCAGGAAGTTTCTCTGTCTGAGTTGCATGTTGGCGATGTGATAGCCATTCGTATTGGTATGGCTATTCCCGTGGACGCAGAAGTGGTCAGCGGATGCGCCATGGTAAATCAGGCGTCGTTTACGGGCGAACCACTTGCCATTAAACGTGTGGCAGGCGATCGTGTTTTCGCAGGTACAACGGTCGAAGATGGAGAAATTCTTGCCAAACTGGTTTCAGAGCCTGAAAAAACGCGCTTGCGCAGTGTGGTTGACTTGGTGAAAAATTCTGAAGCACATAAGTCGAAGCAGCAATCGCGTTTTGAGGAATTTGCATCACAGATGGTTCCATGGAACTTTGCGCTTGCTGGAGGTGTTGGTGCGGTAACGCGCAATGTGTCGAAAGCTTCCGCTGCACTGATGGTTGATTATTCGTGTGGTATGCGTTTAACGTCGTCAATTGCCGTGTTAAGTGCTATGCGCGCCTGTGCGTCCATGGGCTTTACGGTGCGCGGATCGCGCTATTTCGATGCGCTTGCTCATGCCGATACCATCGTGTTCGATAAAACGGGTACCATCACGGAAGCTTCGCCAACGGTTACGCGCGTACTTGCGTTTGGCTCGTGGAACGAAACAGAAGTATTGCGTTTTGCAGCGTGTCTTGAGGAACATTTCCCGCATCCTGTTGCGCGTGCTGTGGTTAACGCCGCAGCTGAAAAGCACTTGAACCATCGCGAGCGTCATGCCGATGTTGAGTACATCGTGGCGCACGGCATTGTGTCATCGCTTGATGGCAAGCGTGTTGTTATTGGTTCTGAGCATTTCGTAGTAGAAGATGAAGGCGTGGAAATTTCAGAAACGCAGCGTGTGCGCATAGATGAACAAACGAAAGGCTCCTCGCCATTGTTTTTGGCAGTTGACGGAAAATTGGTTGGTGTATTGGGTATTACCGATCCGCTGAAGCCGGGCGTGAAAGCCGCGCTTGATAAGCTGCGCAGCATAGGCGTGAAGCGCATTATTATGCTGACCGGCGATAATCATCGTGCAGCTGCGCATATTGCAAGCCAGGCAGGTGTTACCGAGTGGCGTGCGAATTTGTTGCCACAAGACAAGCACAGTTTCGTACAAAGCTTAAAAGAGCAAGGCGCACGTGTAGTGATGGTCGGCGATGGCGTAAACGATGCTCCAGCGCTTGCCTGCGCCGATTGCGGTGTTGCGATGGGCTCGGGAAGTGCTGTTGCGCGTGAAGCGGCTGATATTACGCTTACGAATGGCAATATCGATGCGCTGTGCAATATCATTTTGCTCTCGCGTGAATTGATGAAGCGCATGAACACTTCATTTGCTCAGGTTATGGGTTTGAATACGCTGTTTATGGCACTGGGTATTTTAGGAATAGTTACACCGCAAACGTCCTCATTACTGCATAATTCAACTACCATTGGATTGTCGATTTTGTCGGGGCGTCGCTACAAAACACAAAAACGCGTGACGCACTAGCATGCGGACACTAGCACGCGAATACTGATGCTCGGGCAACTGATGCTCGGGCAACTGATGAACAGTATAAAAGAGGTACGGTATGCAGAAATGCGCCGTACCTCTTTTTGTGCGATTGAGCCCGCTTCCTATGATTTACCTGCATTGGCACGTCCGCGCTCCCGCACACCACCTCTTGCACGTCGCTGCCCGCTCCGTTGTCTGTTCACACACGTGCCTCGCACGTTTGATCCTATTCCCCATAGTTCAACTGCACATCTGCATCTATATGGAAAACTCGCGTAAACAGAAAAACGTGAAGTTTTTTATATCATTTTGCGGTAAAATTCAAAGGCTGTTTTTTATTACACATGCTGGTGTTACTTCACGTTGCCCGTGGCTTGAAAAAGTTGCAGCGTGAGGGTTTGACCATCAGCAGAGGACTAACGAATGGAGTAACAATGGAAAAAATCAGTATTCAAACTCTGCTTGAAGCAGGAGCGCACTTCGGCCATCAGGCGCGTCGCTGGAATCCAAAAATGAAACCTTATATCTTTGGTAAGCGTGGCGACATCTATATTTTCGACCTTAAACAAACATTAGTAGGTCTCGATAACGTGTACACGTTTGTTTCACAGCTTGCTAAAAAGGGTGGTACGGTACTGTTTGTAGGCACGAAGAAACAAGCTCAAGAAGCTGTTGCTGACGCTGCAAACCGCTGCGGTATGCCGTATGTAAATTCTCGCTGGTTAGGCGGCATGCTTACGAATTTTGTTACGATTCGTTCACGTGTAAAGCGTATGGAAGAGCTTGAAGCTATGGATGCTGATGGCCGTATGGCTGTTCTTCCTAAAAAAGAGCAAATTTTACTGCATAAAGAACTTGCAAAATTGCAAACAAACTTAAATGGTATTCGTTCAATGACACGTATGCCTGACGCTGTGTTTGTTATCGATACTAACCGTGAAACATTGGCTGTTCATGAGGCTCGTCGTTTAGGTTTAAGCGTTGTTGGAACGCTTGATACTAACTGCGATCCTGATGACGTCGATTACGGCATTCCTGCAAATGACGATGCTATTCGTGCGGTTTCGCTGTTCACGAATTTTGTTGCTGAGGCAGTTATTGCTGGTACAGGCACTCAAGTAACCGCTGAAGAAATGCAAGCTGCAACTCAGGAAGTTGACGCTGCTCCAGCGCCTGCCGCTCCTGTTGCTGCTGAAAACACTGCTGAACAGGTAACTCCTGAGGCATAAGCGCTCTATAAGGTTTTAATGAAAGGATATAAGATGGCTGCTATTACTGCTGCTATGGTAAAAGAACTTCGCGAGATGACAGGCGCTGGCATGATGGAATGCAAGAAAGCCTTAAGCGAAGTTGACGGCAATATGGAAGCTGCGGTAGATGTATTGCGTACACGTGGTTTGGCTGCAGCTGCTAAAAAGGCTGGTCGTGCTACCGATGAGGGAACTATTTGTGCGCTTGTTGCCGATGACGGCAAAAGCGGTGTTGTACTTGAACTTAACTGTGAAACCGACTTTGTTGGTATGAACGAAAAGTTCAAGGCGTATGCTTCTCGCATTGCTGCTATCGCGCTTGCTCACAACTGCTCCGACGTTGAACAGCTGAAAGGTTTAAGCGATGGCACCGACATGGTAAACGACATTATCACCGACGCTGTTCACGTGTTGGGCGAGAATGTTAATTTGTCGCGTGTACAGGTACTTTCGGGCGCTGCATGCACATCCTACATTCACATGGGTGGCAAAATTGGCGTATTGACCCTGTTCGACGTAGAAGGCATCGATCCTACGAATGCCGATTTCGTAGCCTATGGTCGCAATGTATGCATGCAGGTAGCTGCCGTAAACCCTGTGTCTGCGAATCGTGAATCGGTGGATAGCGCAACGGTTGAACACGAGCGCTCTATTTATGTTGCTCAAGCTGCTGAGTCGGGTAAACCAGAAGCTATTCAGCATAAAATTGCTGAAGGCCGCCTTGAGAAGTTCTTTAAAGAGAATTGCTTAAGCGAGCAAGATTACGTGAAGAATCCCGATCAAACGATTTCCGAGTACACGCAGGAAGTTGCTAAACAGCTGGGCGGAAAAATTGCCATTAACAGCTTTGTTCGTTTCTCATTAGGCGAATAACTCCTTTTTGCTGTAACGTTTCGAGAGAGGCTGGTTTGCATGATGCAAGCCAGCCTTTTCTTTTTCTATATTCCTACAAGGCGTATGCTGCTGTGCGTGGCGTGTTCGTTTGCTGGTATACTAGCAAGTATCACAAAAGATAGGTGTTACTATGTCAAGCAATGAAGTTATTGTTGTTACAGGAAATAATACGCTTACAGGCAGTGTTCAGGTATCAGGTGCAAAGAATTCTGCGCTCAAACTGATTGCTGCGTCTATTTTAGGAAACGGTAAAAGCGTCATCCGCAATGTTCCTGATATTTCAGATATTTCGGTAATGGTGCAGGTACTGGTTGCTTTAGGAGCGCAAGTTACACGCAACGATCACTATTTAACTATCGACACGCACGCGGTTGATAAGTACGATACGCCCTACGAACTCGTAAGTAAGATGCGTGCCAGCATTTCTATTTTGGGTCCACTGATAGCGCGTTTTGGGCGTGCGCACGTTGCCATGCCGGGTGGTTGTCAAATTGGTGCACGCAAAATTGATATGCACTTGAAAGGCCTTGAAGCGCTTGGTGTGCATTTTAACGTTGAACATGGTTTTTTGAAAGCGACAACACCTGATGGTTTGCATGGTGCTGAAATCTTTCTTGATTTCCCCAGCGTTGGTGCAACTGAAAATCTGCTGATGGCTGCTGTGTGTGCCGATGGCACAACGCGTATTGAAAATGCAGCACGCGAGCCTGAAATTGAAGATCTTGCTGCGATGCTGCAAAGTATGGGTGCACGCGTAAGCGGTGCAGGCACATCAACGATTGAAGTAGAAGGTGTACCCTTTGCTCATTTGCATCCGTGTGAGCACACAACCTGTGGCGATCGTATTGAAGCAGGAACGTTTTTGGCAGGTGGAGCGCTTACTGGAGGTCCTGTTACGGTGCATGGCGTTAATCCGAACTTTTTGCGCATGGCGTTGATGAAGCTTGAAGCTATGGGCTGCACCATTGAAACTACACCCGATTCAATTACTGTTTCTCGTACAACACCACTTCAAGCACTTGATATTCAAACATTGCCGCATCCAGGTTTTCCAACCGACTTGCAAGCTCAATTTATGTTGTTATGTGCGTGTGCGCAAGGTTCGTCGGTCATTACTGAAAATGTGTTTGAGAACAGATTTATGTTTGGATCTGAATTGCGACGAATGGGCGCGCACATCACTATTGAAGATCATCATGCGCTTGTTGAGGGTAATTGTACGTTGCAAGGTGCGCCAGTTACGTCCACCGATTTGCGTGCAGGTGCAGCTTTGGTGCTTGCGGGTATTGTTGCAGAAGGTCAAACGGTTGTGCACAAAATCGAACACATCGACCGCGGCTACGAGCATTTTACAGAGAAGTTGAACAGCTTGGGCGCGTGCGTGAAACGCGTTAAGATGTGCGACTAGTGAGGGGTGAGATGTGCTGTGTTTCAAAAAAAATTTAATTTGCGTTTAGGAAAGCGAGCTACTAAAGCAGAATCTGAAACGCTTGGTTCACGTAATCCTTTATCGCATGGAACACATGCAGCGCCATCTTCTCATTCTTATTTTCGGAGACATTTCTCAAAACGAAAGCAACAGAGTACAAGCGATACTTGTGATATTGGAAATTTGGTTAGTTTCGATGCGCGTTCACGTGCTGAACAGCGTGCTTCATTGCGTGTTAAAAAACATGCAACACGGCGTGTGCGCAGCAGTCACGCTCGATCGTTCGTTGTGGCATTTTTGCTGATTATTGTTATTATTGGAGCAGGCATTGGTGCAGGTTATGGGTTTTATACTATTTCTGTACGATCAAACGAAGCTATTCAAAGTGGCGCTATAAAACAAGCACTTACGCCACAAAAAAATAAGCATGTTGCAACCGTGCTGCTTAATGTAACGCTTCCGCAAGAAACATATACCGGCTTGCCGTCTCATACATCGATGCTTGCGCTGGCGCGTTTTGATACTAACCAGCAGACATTTCGCATTCTCAGTTTGCCGTATTTTGCGTACTTGAAAGGTCGTCAAGATAATTCGCTTGCTCGTGCTGCTGAGCGAGGTGATGATGCGCTTATTCGAGCAGTTACCATTATGACTGGCGTTCCTGTTAATCATTATATTTCTGTATCAGGCAATCAGTTTGCTGCTCTTGTTGATAACTTGGGCGGTCTATCTGCTACGTTACCAAAAGATATTGACGATCCTTTTGCTGGGTGGCGTTTTCTTCATGCGGGGGAACAAACGCTCGATGGCTACGATGCATTGGTGTGGGCGCGTGCAACAAATTTTCCAAAAGCGTTGTATACACAAGCAGAAAATCAGGCATTGTTGGTAAAATCGCTTTTTGCACGTTTGTGTGATCAAACAAATGGTCATACGATTGGTCAGTCGGTTGATACGCTTCAAAAATATATTCGTTCGGATATGTCAAGTAATGCCATCCGTACTATGCTTGACGCCGTTGCTGGTGTTGATATGTCAACATGGGAAGTTTCAGCATTGCCAGGGGAAACCGTAGGAGAGTTACGTACGAGTGCTCCTCAAAGCGCGTTTGTGGTATCCGAGAAAAATACCACTCAGATGGTCAATAGCTTTTTGGATGATGCTCGCGCTGAGAAAACTCCTGAAACGCACAATACTGTTGATGTATCAAGCTTTTCACTCGAAGTGCAAAACGGTACGTCAAAAGCAGGACTAGCAAAAGAAGTAGGCGATTATTTAACATCGTGCGGGTGCGTAGTGGTATCGGTTGGGAATGCGCAACAGCCTATTTTTAAGGAAACATTGGTGGTTTATCAGCCACAATATGAGGATGCGGCAAAGGCTGTCGTGTCATTATTAGGCTTTGGGCGGAGTGTTAAAAACGTAGGATATTATACGATGCATAGTTCGGTGCTTGTTATTCTTGGAAGCGATAATCAAAAGCTACCTCAAAAGTAGGTAATGTTTATGGTGCCACCTTGTTGAGTGGCGTTGCGACCTGTGAAGTGTTGAGTTGCAGAGCGTTGCGTCCTGTGGAGCGTTACACTGAGTTAAGTGGTGTTGCAGAGCGTTGCGTCCTGTGGAGCGTTATGCTGAGTTACTATTTCTTATTATGTACCTGAGACCTATTACGATTTTGTATATTTCTATAGAGCATGTGTTGCTTATAAACACTGATGTACTGAGTATGTAATAAGTGTCTAAATGGTTGCACTTTACAGGAGTGCCTTACGTGTTCTGTATGCTGTGGTACAATTTTTCCGATTTCAAGAACGCGCTGGTAATGTTTGTAACGAAGCACCGTTTGCAGGCTTTCGTGCGCTTTCTAAGACGAGTGAGAAGTGCCTGTACAGTGCACTGCCGAGAGGAATAGTATGATAGACAAAAATGAAGTGCAAACAGTGCTCGATTTAATTCGCCCCAGCCTTATTGCAGATGGTGGCGATGCTACCTTGGTTGATATTTCAGAAGATGGCGTTGTAACAGTACAGCTTACGGGTGCATGTAATGGTTGCCCGCTTTCTGCAATGACGCTTGCGCATGGTATCGAGCGTATTTTGAAAGAACGCGTAGAGGGTGTAACGCGCGTTGTTGCTGCTGAATAAGCATTTATTGTTGTGTGTGCGGCATGTTGTCTGGCGTGTCGCATATAACAGCACTCGTTTAACAGTGCTCATCTCGTACTCATAAGGCGACTTTCGCTTCCTTATAGAATATCGCTGGCTCAGAATACTTATTTCGTTTCTTGTTTCGTCGATCTTGTTTGCTAAAGATAATCAACACAATGTTTAATATTTTTTAATCTAGGTATTCTTTTTATATAAAAGAGCGTTAGAATATAGGTACATAAGCATGCAAACTATTGTTTTGTATACGGCCTATCAGTACATTCTTGCCACTAGGTAACACGATTAAACACCATTTTGTAGTGCATATATTAAGCAAGCTTATGTGATGGTATATACATCCTCAACAAAGCAAGGAGTGTGCTCGTCCTATGCAACACAGCAACAACAACTCCTTTTCAGAAACCAACACTATGTACAGTAACGCGTTGCAGCGTGTGAGTAAGAACCATTCAGCTTATAGTGTTGAGGCTGTAACGGAAAGTGATATTATTCCTCTCGATAAGCGTATCGCTAAGTCGCGTGAAGCATTGCGCTGTGCGTTTATTAGTCTTATGGAAGAACATGGGCTTGACGCTATCACCATTCATGATTTGTGTACGACAGCTGGCATTAACCGCACGACGTTTTACAATCACTTTAAAGATAAAGATCAGCTGCTTTCTTATTTTGAGCAGGATGTTTTGAAGCGTCTTGAGGCTTTTCAGCCGCGTATTGCAAGTTTGAGTGTAGCTGAGTTGTTTGCATGTTCACTTACAAAACGTCCTCCCCATGCACTTATCGACTTGTTTGCCTTGCTTGGAAGTGAGGGTGATTTGCTGCATGCGCTGTTAGGGGATGGGGGCGATCCTGCGTTTTCACGTGCCCTTAATGAAGTGGTGTGCGTCAATATTGTGCGCTCTGTTCTGCATAAAAAATATCGTGAACATCCGAGCGTTTTTGTAGAGTATTACATTTCGTTTTACGCAACAGCGTACCTTGGCGTTATTACGCGCTGGATCTTAACAGGCAGGCATGAAAGCGCAGAAGAAATGGCGCGTATTTGTATGAGACTTTTATTTATTCGACCGGGCGAGTCGATACGCTTATAAGCATTTAAATTCAGACGAGATGAAACTATGTACTACCTTGGAATTGACATAGGCTCCACAACGGTAAAACTTGCCGTGCTTGATGAGCGCTATCAGCTGTTGTATTCAACCTATGAGCGTCATCATAGTGATGTGCGGGCAACATTAACGCAGGTTATCGAAACGGCAGCGGCGCATTTTCCTGGCAAAACTATGACTATAGCTATTACGGGTTCTGGTGGTTTGTTATTGGCAAACTGGCTTCATGTTAGTTTTGTCCAGGAAGTAATTGCTTCAAAAGAGGCAGTTGAAGCGTTTATTCCGCAAACTGATGCGTGTATTGAACTGGGCGGAGAAGATGCAAAGATAATTTTTTTCGACCAAAGCATAGAGCAACGCATGAACGGGCAATGCGCTGGTGGAACGGGTGCTTTCATCGATCAAATGGCAACGTTGCTTGATACGGATGCTACTGGCTTAAATGAGCTGGCAAAATCATGTAAAACACTGTATCCCATTGCGTCGCGCTGTGGTGTTTTTGCAAAAACCGATGTACAGCCTCTTCTTAATGAAGGCGCACGTAAAGAAGATATTGCAGCGTCTATTTTTCAAGCGGTTGTAACGCAAACCATCGCCGGACTTGCATGTGGCCGACCAATTAGAGGCTATGTTGCATTTTTGGGCGGGCCGCTTCAATATTTATCTGAACTGCGGAAACGCTTTATTGTGACGCTTCAACTTGATGATGAACATACGATTGTGCCAAACAACGCGCATTTGTTTGTGGCACAGGGCTGCGCTGTAGCTGGTTATATGTGTGATGAACCGCACTTAGAGACGCTTGATAGTTTGCTTGTACGCTTGAAAACATTAGGTGAACAACAGGGAAGTGAAGTACAGCGTTTGCCTGCTTTGTTTGAAGCACCTGATGACTATGCACGTTTTAAACGTCGACACGATGCACAGTGTGTTCCTCGGGGTGATATTGCTCACGCGAAAGGTGCGCTGTTTTTAGGCCTTGATGCAGGTTCAACTACATTTAAAGCAGCACTTATTGATAGCGATGGTCGGGTGTTGTGGTCGTTTTACAAAAGCAACAAAGGCGAGGTAATCGGTTCGGCAAAAGAAGCGTTGCGCCAGTTGTATGCCGCAATTCCGCAGGGCGCGTTTATCGGACACGCAACAGTAACAGGCTATGGTGAAGCTTTGTTGCTGCAAGCGTTGCGCGTCGATTCGGGCGAAATTGAAACGGTTGCGCATTTGCGTGGCGCGCAAGAGCTGTTGCCGCAGGTAGATTTCATTTTGGATATCGGTGGGCAAGACATGAAGTGCCTGCGTATTCGCAACGGCGCGATTGACTCAATTATGTTGAATGAAGCCTGTTCATCGGGCTGTGGAAGCTTTATTGAAAGTTTTGCTGCAGGTTTAGGCATCCCAATAGCTAATTTTGCGCAAACAGCTATTGAAGCGCGTCAGCCTGTCGATTTAGGTTCGCGTTGTACGGTGTTTATGAATTCACGCGTCAAGCAAGCACAAAAAGAGGGAGCAACAGTAGGTGATATTGCGGCAGGTTTAGCGCTTGCCGTTATTAAAAATGCGCTGTTTAAAGTTATAAAAATTCGCGACGCTCATGACGTGGGTACGTGTGGCATTGTGCAGGGTGGAACCTTTTTAAATGATGCTGTATTGCGCGCGTTTGAACAATTAGCGCAGGTAGACGCGTTTCGTCCCGATATGGCAGGCAATATGGGGGCTTATGGAGCAGCGCTTTTGGCGCGCGATCGGTATCGTAAGCAGTGCGAACGTGTTTCCGCGGGTGCGGGTGCGGATGCATCGGGAACGGCTGCATCTGGTGCGCAATCAGCACCGCAACCAGCACTGCACCCCGCGCCACGAGCATCACAACCAACTGCAACGCAGCCTACATCTGTGCCAGTTTCCGTTTTTTCACCTGCGCAAACGCATGCAACAGGCACGGCAGCTTCTGCTTCCAGTGCCATCCGTTCAACCATTGTGAGCGCCGAGGAAATCGACAGTATTAATCCAACACATAAAACAACACGCTGTGGATTATGTTCCAATAATTGTCTTCTTACGATTAACTCATTTGGGCGCGATCCGCTTACTGGCAAAACACGCCGCTTTATAACGGGTAATCGGTGTGAGCGTGGAGCTGGGCATTCAGGCAAAAATCAGCGCAGCATTCCCAATGTGTTTGCGTATAAAAATAAGCGCCTATTTTCCTACAAACCGCTTGATGCCGACGATGCGCCTCGCGGTACCGTTGGCATTCCGCGCGCGCTAAACATGTACGAAAACTACCCATTTTGGTTCACGTTTTTTACGTCGTTGAAGTTTCGTGTGGAGCTTTCCGATAATTCTTCCAAAGAGTTATTTTCATCAGGAATTGAATCGATGCCGTCAGAATCAGTGTGTTATCCTGCGAAAATGGCGCATGGTCATGTAATGAATTTGCTTGCACGCCATCCCGATTTTATTTGGATGCCGTGCTCGAAGTGGGAACGTCAAGAGGATGCTGGCGCTGGCAATCACTATAATTGCCCCATTGTTGCCAGCTATTCTGAAGCGTTGCGCTTGAATATCGACCAGCTTAACGACACTGATACGGCGTTTTTGAACCCGTGGATTCCCTACGACAAAAAAGACTACCTGAAAGAACGCTTGTTTATTGAGCTGTGCCAGAATAATTCCCAGGTGGTAGGTCGTCACGCTGCATTGCCGACGCGTGCGGAGATAGATGCTGCTGTTGAGCGTGCCTGGGACGAAGACGAAGCGTTTAAGCGCGACATTCGCATGAAAGGCCAAGAAACGCTTATGTGGATGCAGCAAACGGGAACACATGGCATTGTATTAGCAGGTCGTCCGTATCATAACGATCCTGAGATTAACCATAGCATTCCCGAACTGCTTACATCATTTGGCTTAGCGGTGCTGACGGAAGATTCGGTGGCTCATCTGGGCGTTTTGGAGCGCCCGATTCGCCTTGTTGACCAGTGGATGTATCACACGCGCCTGTATGCGGCAGCAAAAGTGGTAACGCAGCGCAACGACCTTGATCTTATCCAGCTGAATAGTTTTGGGTGCGGGCTTGATGCGCTTACCTGCGACCAAGTGCAAGAAATTTTGGAAGCTGCGGGGAAAGTGTACACGGTACTCAAAATCGACGAAGTGTCGAATTTAGGTGCAGCACGTATTCGCGTGCGCTCGCTTTTGGCTGCTTTGCGCGATAAACAGGAACGTGAGCAGGAAAAACATCCTGGCACACCGGAGGAGCACGAACAACAACACACTCTGCCAAGCGAAGCACGTTTGCAGATTGTCGATTCGTTCATTCTTGTGCCTCCCAATGACATTGATGCGCACGTTTCCGCGCCAGCCGCAACCTCCGCGCACGCTGTTTCTGCACGTGTAAACGCTTCATCAGCTGCACAAAACAAGGCTTCGCGCGGCGCTGCGCCAGCCGCTGCTCCAACACCAGCCGCATCAGTCGCGTTAGACGCCCCGACACCATCCGCTCCCAACGCCGCATCGGTGCCATCTTCCGAGGTGTCATGCTGTAAAGCACCTGTTCACGCATATGAAAAAGCCGATTTATACGTACAAGATTTCTTCACGCAGCGCACATCGTCCTCAACAGCTTTCAAGCGCGTTCAATTTACGCAGCGTATGCGCGAGGAAGGTTGGACTATTCTTGCACCGCAGATGGCACCTATCCATTTTGAAATTCTTGCGGAAGCGTTCCACCGTTTTGGTTATAACGTTGAGCTTTTGCCGAGCGTCGATCCGAAAGCAACAGAAATTGGATTAAAATACGTGAACAACGACATTTGTTATCCGTCAATTTTAGTAACAGGCCAGATTATGGAAGCTGTTTTGTCGGGTCGCTATGACACCAATAAGCTTGCCGTGGTAATTTCTCAAACAGGAGGCGGATGTCGTGCCACGAACTACATCTCGCTTATTCGTAAAGCGCTTAAAGCTGCAGGTTTGTCGCACATTCCTGTTATTTCGCTATCAACAGCTAAATTGGGAGAGAATAACCCCGGATTTAAACTGAGTAGCGCTATGTTGATGCAGGCAGTGTATGCGTTTTTGTATGGCGATGTGCTTATGCAATGCCTGTATCGCACGCGCCCGTACGAAGCTCAAAAAGGTGCTGCATACCAGCTATTTCGTCGATATATGGAACTGTGTAAATCGCAGATGCGTACCGGTTTGCGCTATATGCGTTTTGTACAAACGTGTCGTTGTATCGTGCGCGATTTCGATGCTTTACCCCTCATAAATGACCAGTCAAAACCGCGCGTTGGCGTAGTAGGAGAAATTCTTGTAAAGTTCCATCCAACAGCGAATAACAATGTTGTGGAAGTTATTGAAGCGCAAGGCTGCGAAGCGCGTGTGCCAGGAATTGTGGAGTTTTTCCTGTTTGGGATTGCAGGTGCTATTTTTCAACGCAAGCCGCTCGGTCGTTCACGAAAAGGTGAAATTGGATCTCGTATTGCGCTGGCAGTATTACAAGCATTGCGGGCTCCTGTCAATAGAGCGCTGCGCACATCGAAACGCTTCGAGCCACCAGCCGATATTTATACGATGGGATCATATGCCTCTGACATTCTTAGTTTGTGCAATTCAATGGGAGAGGGCTGGCTTTTAACTGCTGAAATGGTAGAACTCATTAAAACTGGTACGCCAAATATCATTTGCGCTCAGCCGTTTGCATGCCTACCGAATCATGTGGTTGGTAAGGCGGTTATAAAACAGTTGCGTACGCTGTATCCGTTAAGTAATATTGTTGCCATCGACTACGATCCTGGTTCTTCGGAAGTAAACCAGCTTAATCGTATAAAATTGATGATTTCGGTAGCAAAATCGAATGCGCGCAAAAAATCACACCACTAAGCTTGCTTTGTGGCTCTGTGATTGATGATACAATACGTTTCGTTCACGTGGTTCAATGGTGTGGAACGCTGAACGGAAGGGAACGAAAACCGAAAGGAAAGGTATGCACTCCTTTGAACTTTTACCTCGTAGCGGCGATATTATGCTTGCGCTGGGAATTGCAGTTGTCCTGATCGCATTTATTGCGCTGCTGGTAATTTCGCGTATTCGAAAGCGTTCAGCCAATCGCCTTAACACCAAGTTAAGCCGCGAAGAATTATTAAACGCTGCACATTATAAATCGCAGGCTTCATATCATGCCAGTTCAGCTGCAAGAAAAGCATCTGGAATTGCCGATTGTGTATCGTGTGACGAATCGTCCTTATTGGGTGACGAATTGGGATTAAACGCACGCCAGCCAGCTTCTCGCAAAGGTGACTCCAACCATCGAGGACGCCATGCACGCCCCTAACAGCGCAGGTCAGAACAGCGCAGGTCGGCAGGAAGATCATGGGCGGCTTGTTATATGTCCAACACCTATTGGAAACTTGCGTGATATAACGCTTCGTACGCTTGATGCTCTTGCGAACTGCGATTATGTATGTGCTGAAGACACACGTGTTACTGCTAAGTTACTGAACGCATATAATATCTCAAAGCCTCTTATTCGTATGGACGAAAATACTATCAAGCGTAAGGCGTCACGTGTTATTGCTGATATACAAGCTGGTAAACAGGTATGTTATTGTTCGGATGCGGGTATGCCAGGCGTTTCTGACCCTGGTATTGCGCTGCTTGCGCTTGCGTATGAACAGCATGTTTCAGTATGTGTGCTACCTGGAGCAAGCGCTTCAATTACAGCATTTGTTGCAAGTGCATCATCGTTTTCAAACTTCTATTTTGTAGGCTTTCCTCCACGTAAAAAAAGTGCCTTTCGAGAATTTCTCAATTCGTTGGCGAATTTACCTGCGGCTATTATCTTTTATGAAAGTCCGCACCGTTTGATTGCTACATTAGAACTGCTGGCTGAGGTATTTCCGCAGCGTCAGCTGTGTGTTTTACGGGAGCTTACCAAAGTGCATGAAGAAGTGTATCGCGATTCAAGCTCGCACGTTCTTGAGCATTTTTCTTTGCAGCATGAACAGGGTGGTATTCGCGGCGAGCTTGTGATTGTTCTTGACGGTGCACGACACGAGGTATCACAAGAAGAAGTAAAACGTTCACGTGACGATGCGCGTACCTATTTAGAACAATTAGCTCATGAGGGAATGTCAATGCGAGATGCATGTAAAATGGCAGTTCAACAGTGCAATATGTCGAAAAATACCATCTATGATATAGCGCTTGGCGTGTACGGTAAAGCATAGACGTGTACGCTCACCGTGAAATTTCCTCAATACAATCAATGTGCTCAACACGCTTAATCCGGTGAGGGCGATTGATGTGCTAAATCCGATTGATTTGTCGCGCTACTTTGTTATACCAATCTTCCCAGGTAGGAGGGCAATATTTTTTTGCTGCACGCAAAGTAAGCGTGTATCCATAGCCACGCGCTAAGCCAGCAACGTGTGCATTGATTGCTTCATCCCATGATGACCAGCTGCTATTACCCCAACCCCAGGCGTTATGTGGTCGGAAACAGTAGCGTCCTTGTGTGCTTTCAACCATCGATATTGCAGGTGAAAAGCGTGGATCAATACCATGACGCCATGCTGCACGGGCAAAGGTTTCTCCGTGTCCGCCTAATGGCGATGAACCTAGAAATGCATTTATGCGCGCTGCCCACTGCTGAACGAACGCTTCTTCATCGCTGTTCCAATTTGCATGATCGGCTTCAACGTTACCAGTAATGGCTGGTCGCGAAGCAGATGCTGAGGGCGCATTCTGCGTTGCTTGTTCTGTTTGCGCCGATCCGTTTGATGCTGCTTCGTTTTGATTGCTCGTATGATTAGAAGAGATGTTAGGTGTTCCTGGCAGTGCTTGTACGGTGTTTGCAACATCTTGCACAGCGGCATTCTGTGTCGCTTGAGCAAGCTCTTGAGCCTGGCGTTCAAGCTCTGCCTGAGCGCGCCGCTGGGCTTCTTTACGTGCATTTTGTGCATCACGCAGCGCACTTTGAGCTTGCTGTGCTCCAAGTGTTGCTTCTTTTTCATGGGCATTAAGCTCCATGCGCGCATTAGCAACACGTTCTCTCATTGTTTTAAGGGCGTTAAGCTCGGTAAAATTTTTCTTAGTAAGCTTCATCACGTAGGTGAATTGAAAAATAAATTGCGAGAAATTTTTGGAATCGAGCAACATAGAAAGAATAGATGAGCTATCGCTTTGAATTTTATACAACGAATGAGCGGCACGTAATCCACGCTGTTCTTGTGTGGGAAGCGCTTCATTAATGCGCTGAATTTCTTGCTCGTTTTGGCGAATTTCCTGCTTAATACCAGCAAGTTTTTCTTTTGCAGCTTCATAGTTTTGCGAACTTGCTTCTATTTTCTTTTGCAGTTCGTCAAGTGTTGGGTCGGCAGTATCATTGTCGGCATACGCAGAGGTGATAGTTGGCGTGGGGTATATACCGTAAACGAAGCTTGCACATGATAAGCTGAGCGCTAAGATGCTTGTTATACTTACGCGCACACACCATGTTGGTAACGATATTCGATAGTTGCGTTCAATCTGTTTACGAAATATTCCCATAAATGAGTGTTTCATACACCTCTTTTCAACCCCTCGTATAGTTCGTTTCAATCGTTTTATTATATCGAGAAACGCTGCAAGCTCCAAAACGGCACGCTTCTGTGTGCCTTGCTCTACAAAACACCAGTTCAGAAAATTACTAATGTGTAGATTTTGTTTATACTTCATACTCAAAACCCTCAATTACTCTATTAAATACAAGAAAATTGGACATGCATCCATGTGGAAATGATTGGTACGTGTATACTTGATGCTATATACATAAACTAACTAAAAGCGGCATATCAAAGGATTTTCAAATGTCACACGATTCATTTTCTCTCACAACGCCTATTTACTATGTAAATGCAGCTCCTCATTTGGGAACAGCGTATACAACGGTTGCGGCAGACGTTATTACGCGCTACGAGCGTATGAAAGGTCGGGCTGTGTCGTTTGTGACAGGTCTTGATGAACACGGCCAAAAAGTGGCAAGTACCGCTGAAAGCAAGCATATGACGCCTCAAGCGTGGTGCGATTCCATGGTTCCTGCATTCAAAGACGCCTGGGAGATGCTCGATATACGCTATACCGATTTTGTACGTACCACCGAGCCGCGTCACACGAAAACGGTGCAGCAGTTTTGGAACGACCTGTTTGAAAAGGGTTTTCTGTATAAAAGTTGCTACGAGGGCTGGTATTGCGTGCATGAGGAAACCTACTACACGCAAAGTGACATCGAATTTGACGAAAATGACGTTGAAGTGTGTCCCGAGTGCCACCGTCCGTTGCAACATTCGGCAGGCGAAGAGAACTGGTTTTTCAAGCTGTCCGAGTTTCAGGATAAGTTGCTTGCATTTTACGATGAACATCCCGATTTCATTCGTCCTATTACCAGGAGAAATGAAGTGGTGTCGTTCGTGAAAAGCGGCTTGCGTGATTTGTCTATTTCGCGTTCAACATTTAGCTGGGGTGTCCCGCTTACCTTCGATGAAGGGCACGTTGCTTATGTATGGGCAGACGCGCTGTTGTCGTATTTTACGGGAAACGGTTTTGCAGACAGCAGTCGACCAGGTGATTTTGAGCGTTTTTGGCCGCCTGCGTACCATATTGTGGGCAAGGACATTTTGCGTTTTCATTGCGTGATTTGGCCTGCCATGCTGATGGCGGCAGGGTATCCTATTGCACATTGCGTGTTTGGCCACGGCTTTTTGCTTACCAAGGGCGAAAAAATGTCGAAGTCGCGCGGGAACGCTATGCAACCAGCCGATTTAGTGCGCGTGTTCGGTTCGGATGCGTATCGCTATTATTTTATGAGTGACATTCAATTTGGTCATGACGGTTCAATTTCGCTTGAGCGCATGACGCAAGTTTACAATGCCGACTTGGCAAATACGTGGGGAAACTTATGCAGCCGCGTGTTTAATATGACACAAAAATATTTTGATGGGCAGGTGCCGTGCATTGACGGTAGTGGTGACGGTGATGGTGCTGGCGGTGTTTCCGAACATGCTGCGGCAGAAAGTGCTGATGCAGCGTTTGTTCCTACACCCGCACAAGACGCGTTGTTGCATGACAATCCGCTTCGCGATTTAGCTGATAAGCTGCTCGAAAAATACGATCCCGCCATGGAAGCGCTTGACTACATGGGCGCCGCATTAGCTGTGCAAGAGCTTGCCTCACGTGTGAATTTGTACGTTGAGCAGTCGGCTCCGTGGACGCTTGCGAAACATTCCAGCACGCAGCCTCATTTGAAGCAGGTAATCTATAACTCGCTTGAAGCAATTCGCCTGATTGCGTTGTATTTAAGCCCCTTCATGCCGCGCACGTCGGCTGAGGTGTATCGCCGCTTGGAGCTTGACATCAACGAAGTGCGCAATTTCGCACATGAGAGTCAGTGGGGTATGCTTTCATCAGGCAATAAGGTAGAAGTTGGGGAAGCGCTGTTCCCTCGCTTGGATATTTCGTCGCTGAATTTGGACGATGAATAATGGACGCACACAAGGACGCCCACCTGCAAGCGTGTAATGGCATACGTGTGGGTGAAGATTGTGCCACGCTCAATGTTGCATCCAACACTGCAACGTGTGCCGCACCCGACGCCGCGACTTGCGCTACACCCACGCCCGCACCCGACGCTGCGACTTGCGCTACACCCATGCCCGCACCCGACGCCGCGCAAGACGAGGAGCAGTGGGTGGCAAGCAGCGATTTTTTCTTCTATAAAAAGAAGAAAAAAGGCAAGTTTGCGCAGGTAGAGTATCCACGGCTTCCGATGAGTGTTGTCGATACGCACACACATTTTCATATGCTGCCCGATCCGGCGTTTGAGCTGGCGCGTTGCGCGTTTCATCACGTTGATTTTTTGGGAATGATTACCGATCCGTCTGAAACTGGAACCTCAAAAGCTGATGCGCTTGATACGTGGTTGCAGCGCTGCAGCTCGGAATTTTTAGTGCATGTGGATGGAGCATATCAGGCTCCTGAAGTGGGGATAATTGCGGGCATTCATCCGCATAACGCGCGCTTGTTTACGCCTGCGGTGCGCGAGCAACTGTGCCAGCTGCTTGTCCGTGTGCGCTGTCGTGCGGTTGGCGAAGTGGGGCTTGATTACTATTACGATTTATCGCCGCGCGATGTGCAGCAGCAGGTGTTTCGCGAGCATATCCGCTTGGCGCATCACTTCAAGTTGCCCATCATGTTGCATTTGCGTGATGCTGAGCTTGCTGCAGATGACAGCGAACATGCTGTTGCTGGCGAAAGTACCGCGAATACGTCGAATGATAGCGAACGTGCTGCGAACAGTTTGTCACCAGCCATAACTGCCAACGCGCACGCCGATGCGCTCCGTATTCTGCGTGAAGAGGGTTTTCCCGAAGCGGGCACCATCGTTCATTGCTGCACGCTTACTGCTGACGAGCTGCGCCCCTTCGTAGAGGCTGATTGTTATATTGCTTATGGTGGCGCGTTTACGTTCAAAAAGAATGAAGCGGTGCGCCGTGCTATGGAAATTGTTCCTTTGAACAGGCTGTTAACTGAAACCGATTCTCCATATATGGCACCTGAGCCCATGCGTGGAACAACGTGCACGCCCGCTCATGTTATTTTTAACGCGCATGCGCTTGCTGCGTGGCGTGTCGAGGCCTTGGGCGAAAGTGAAATGCAGGTTTATCAGGCATTATGGGATAACGCTCATCGTATTTTGCGAAGGAGACCTTCTTGAACCGTTTGATTATTATGGGCTCGCCGCGCTCGCATGGACGGTGTGCGGCGTTAGCAGAATTGCTGTTTGATACGTATATTGAACAGTATCCGCACGATGCCATTTTTTTGGCTCCTATCTCGGAATTGACGCTCGATTTTTTACATAAGCAGCTTCCGAACGCAAGCGCACCAGTGCCGCTTGCAGAACCAAGCGCGCCTGCACACATGCCGCTTGCTGAAGCAAACGTGTCTGCGCAACCAAGCGTTGCACCAGCGCAAATTCAAGATGTAAGCACACAGCACGTTCCACAGCAGTTCGATTGTGCGCAGCCCGGTGCAACGCAGCCCGCTCAGCTCGCTTCCACGCAGCCCGTGCCCGTTACATCCGATCCTCAACAGCTTGATGCGTATTCGTATCTTTTTGAGTGTTCCGATGACATGAAAGAATTGTATGCGCAGCTTAATTGTGCAGATGAACTGATTATTGTTTCACCTGTTTATTTTTCAGGCGCGCCAGCCGAGTTCAAGGTGTTGCTTGATCGCATGCAGCCCTACTATCTGCGCAATCGTGCGCTTGGCGTTGAAAAAGCAGCGTATAAACCTGCGATTTTGCATATTGTTGGCGAGGGTGGTGATCCTCACGGCTTTAAACCACTTGCTTCTGAAGTAAAAAGTGCCTTTTCGCAGGCTGGTTTCGCTGTATCGCGGGTTTTAAATTGGGTTGGGTGTATAAGCGAAGACGGCTCCATCTTGCACGACCCTTGCGATATTGATGATGTGCTGTTTGATGATGAGCTCACGCACAAACCTCAAAGCGAACACGGTTGCGATTGCAAGAACAAACGCGGTTTTGAGCAAGTGCGCGAATGCGAGTGTACGAATGAACCCGCAGGTGAGTTCGTGGATGAGTGTGCGCTCGCACCAAAACACGCGCCCGCGTCCGCACCTGCGCATACGCGCCCGAAGCTGTCGCTATCAGGTGATACGTCCGTGCATGCATCACAGCACGCTAAGCGGAAAGCAACATCGTTATGTTCAGCTAACAACGCGCGCACATCTTCTGGAACAAAGGGAACAGCTCGTGCAAAAAATGCTCATCGACCTGCGAAAAAGACGCATACTTTAAGCGTATCAAACACGCCTGCCACTTCTCGCACGTCGCGCACATCAAAAAAGGGTAAGAAGCGTGGGTAGTACTGGCAGAAACGTGGATAGTACGAACAGAACTGTGGACGCCACCAGCAGAAACGTAGATCGCACTGGTAGCAGTTCGGATAGCGGGTACGCACCTGCACGTTCTTTTAAGCCCTTACCAGCTTCTGAACAGCGATTATCTTGGCTCTTGCCAAGCGACACGCTTGCGAATGCTTCGCGCACGCGCGCTGTGCTTGACGCGTTTGATTTGCGAGCAAAGTATCGCTTTGGGCAAAATTTTCTTGTTAATCAGGCGATTATCGATAAAATAATTCAGTTGTCGCAGCTTACGGATGACGATTATGTACTGGAAGTTGGTCCTGGCATTGGCACGCTTACGCGCGCATTGCTGCAGCGTGCGAATCAGGTTTGTTCCATTGAGTGTGATGCTCAGCTGCCGCGTGTCTTGCACGAAACGCTTGCGCCGTGGCTTGATCATTGGACGCTTATTCAGGCAGATGCGCTTGATGTGAACACGCTTCCGCACGCGCCTAATGGGCATCATTTGCACTGTTGCGAGTGCGTTTCCGCTACGCACTTCGGAGCATACCCCGAAGCACGTTCCGACACGTTCCCGTTGCACTCCGTCGCGAACACCGA
>KQ959705.1:90197-176287 GCA_001552935.1 Umbribacter vaginalis
CGCGAACACCGATGAGCTTCTCAATCAGCTTCCCAACAAGCTGATCAGCAATTTGCCTTACGCGGTAGCTGCCACGATTGTGCTTGATTATTTCACGCGATTTCCGTTGTTGCGCAGTGCTACCATTATGGTGCAAAAAGAGGTTGCGCAGCGTATGTGCGCGCAGCCGGGCACCAAGGCTTATGGGGCGTACACTGTTAAGTTATCCCTGCTTGCGCGGCCTGTTGGCATGTTTTCTGTGGCGCCGTCAAACTTTTTCCCCGCTCCTCATGTGGAAAGTACGGTCATTCGCCTTGATCGGTTGAGTGTGCATGATGCACCCTATCAGCCTTGTGAATTGCCTGCCATTCAGCGCGCAATTGAAGCGGCGTTTGCAAACAGGCGTAAAACTGTTTTTAATTCAATGCGTACTTTTTTTGCTGGGTGTAACAACAGTGCCAGCAAAACAGATGCGCGCGGTGTACTTGCAAATAACTTGTTAGACGCGTTGCATGTTGCCAACATTGCACCTGATGTTCGTGGGGAAACGCTCTCTTGCGAGCAGTTTATTACGTTGGGAAAAGCCTTGTTAAGCTGTGGTGTTGTTTAGTAGTTATGCTTCCTGCATTGTTAGCGCGCATTGCTACTTTTTATGCACGATTTTTAAGCTTGCACTAAATGTTTGTACACGGTATTATAAGTGCGCTCCTAGCGAGTATGCGCGCGCCTAGTGCTCCTAGCGAGCAGGTGCTGTTTTTTGATGTTCAGGTTAAAAATATCATTCATGAAATAATGCTGGTTTACAGTGTTGCAGGTTTACCAACACTGCCATACATAGCTGTACCTGCTCTATGATTATCTCAGTTCTATGCAGGTATGCTTCCAATATGTGCAGAGGAAGTGAAGTATAGGTACGCAATTGGTGCGCTCGTTAAAGGTAGGTATGTGCTCGTTTTAATGACGCGTTCATGTAATTATCGGCTTATCATACGATACAAGCATTTGTAAAAGCGCAGGAACAGCTTATATATGCGCAGCTGCGCACTCTTTGCACCTATTCCTTTCTTGTTTCTGTTCGTTGTTTGTGTTATGTGGTAAAATAATACGGCTATTTTTGTAGGGTAGCTCATAGTGTGTACACGCACTGCGCCTTGCATAAACATATCTCTTCTTGAAAGAAAGTTTTACCTATGAATTTGGAAGAACAAGCTAAAATTATCGACACTATTCACGATACACTTGCTACACATCTTGGAGAAAAACTGCAGGTACGAGCTAATATGGGGCGTTCAAAAATTGTAGAACTTGAAGGCACGCTTGCTCAAATTCATCCTCGTTTGTTTATTATTGACGTTGAGCGTAAGCGCGGACGTATCGCGCGCCAATCGTACCAGTATGTTGATATTTTGACTGGTATCGTGCAATTGTATCAAGATGATAAGGCGCTCTTTGAACCATTTGTTGACGATCAAAGCGATATGGGTTCGCATTTGGTACAGTCGCTGCTTGAAGCCGATTTAGCTGATGATAGTTCTGATTTGGATGATGAGCCTGATGAGGCTGATATGATGAGCGATACCGATGCACTTGATGTTGATGATAGCATTGATGACGATGCTGATGTTGATGTTGATGCGGATGATGATACCTCAGATGAGGATACGAGCTTTCATGATGATGCTTCTGCTCATATTCGTAGCAGAAAAAAATAAGGCTATTTTGCATACTTGCGCAAAAGGTAATTGACAAATTGCGCTGTAATGCAGAAAATACTAGTTACGCATTCGAGCATGCGTGCGTTTAATCGTCTGAGTGTTTATTATTTGGGTGTTTGAGCGTTGTTTTTGTAAGCTTGAATGTAGTTTGTGGGGATGTAGCTCAGTTGGGAGAGCATCACGTTCGCAACGTGGGGGTCGTGGGTTCGAATCCCATCATCTCCACCACAACTTCTTTAATCTTCTATTCATTTGACCTGCGTAAATATTATTTGTAACCATACTTTCTATCGTTGGATAACACTCATCGTAACTGATACTGGAAGTAATACTTAACGGACGTGCTCAAAGGCTTTACATGTGTGCCTATGCCTAATTTTTTAGTAAAACGTGCTTAAGACAACGCAAGCATACGAAGATGGTGCACGCGCTGTAATTGGTTTTACCAGGTAAAAGGCTATTTTGGCGATGTGTTTAGTACTAACAATATAAAAGGTAAAAATCCATTTTTTTGAATCTCAGGTTAGCAGAGCGTATAATCCGAGCAAAGTTTTAAGTGGTGTCAGATACGATTCAGTCAGAACTATGAAGACCTCTCATCTAAGAATCAGTGATAGAGCTAAAAATCCGTATGGGCGATAGGGTAGTCATGATTTCTTTTGAACAAGCAAAGAAAAAAGCACAAGATAGCGTGAGTAATTTTCAGGAATTTGATTTGTGTGTCGAGCACGATAACGCTTTCGTGTTTTACAGTGGCAGCGATTGCGAAGATGAAAAGCCTGTTATTGGTGGCTACACCTCACCCTTTATTGTTTGGAAAAAAGATGGGTCTATCGATTTTGGTTTTGCAGCAGCGATGTTTGATGATACGTTAGGCAACGAATTAAAAGAGACGAAGCTTTAACCATTAACCTTTGAAGGCACTTAGCCGAGAATGTGTTTTAAGGTTTAGGAGGTAATCATGGTTAATTATGAGCAAGCGCTATCTATTGCAAAAGACCTTTTAGGGAAAGTCGATACATATTGTGAGTATAAAGACTATTATGTGTTTTCCTATCACACTCCCGTAGAACAGATATCAGGTGCGAATGTTGTTGCTATAGAGAAAAAAACTGGGGAAGCCTATAGCTTTATTGGAGTAATTACAAAGCTTGGGAAAATACTTCGCGAAGGCAAGGTGCGCTAAGCTTGGAAAAACGCTTCGCGAAGGTAAGGCCTTGTTGTTCGGGCTGATGTTCGGCTTATTGCGCCTACACTCTGCTTCATCATAGATATTGCTTAGCAATCTATACCCATTTCTGCATACTACGCATAGGGTAGGTGACCACAAAATGCCAAATCGGCACCAATTCCGCGGTCGTGACCGTATTCCGCAGTTCAATATGGCACAATATAGCGCATAGAACCAAAAACCAGGGAGGGGGTTTGACATTGGCTCAGCTTTCTATTGCGCCACAATCGCCTGATGATGCGCAGATTGCGCAATTTTTAGAAGACTTCGAGCGCCGCGTTCAAACAACTCCTCCAGGCATGTGCCCTGTTCAGCTGCAACTTAACCAGGTGCAAGCCGGTGCCGCGCAAACGTGCGGCAAATGCATTCCGTGTCGCGACGGATTGCCCCAGTTAGCAGCCTTGTTGCACGACATTGTTGCGTGCACGGCTAGCCCCGAAACGCTTGATCAGGCGCGCGAGCTGGCGCAGCTTATCAGTGAAACGTCCGATTGCGCTATTGGGTATCACACAGCCGACGTGTTTCTGCAAAGTCTTCAGGCGCACGAATCGGAGTTCAACGCGCACGTTCAGCAGCATGCGTGCCAGCCTACTATCGAGCAGAAAGTTCCCTGTGAGGCACTTTGTCCTGCTCATGTTGATGTTCCAGCATATATTGCGCTGGTGGCACAGGGAGATAACGCCGCTGCGGTAAACATGGTTCGCAAAGACAATCCGTTCCCGACAGCATGTGCGCTGGTCTGTGAGCATCCGTGCGAAATTCGCTGCCGTCGGCGGCTAATCGATGCGCCTCTTAACATTCGTGGCATCAAAAAGTACGCGTGCGATAATGCGCGTTGCGATACGGTGCCTACTCCCGTGCGCAATGTTGAAACGGGGCGAAAAATTGCCGTCATTGGTGGAGGTCCTAGCGGGATGACCTGTGCTTATTTTGCATCGTTGATGGGGCATCGCGTAAGCGTGTTTGAGGCGCGCAAATCGCTGGGCGGCATGATGCGCTACGGCATTCCGGCGTATCGCTTTCCACGGGAACGTCTTGACGAGGATATTCGCGGAATTCTAAAGGTTGGCGGTATTGACGTTCACTATGAAACACCTGTTGATACGCCTCTTTTGCATGAATTAGCGCGCGATTATGACGCGTTGTACGTTGCCATTGGCGCGCAAGCAGGAAAAACGCTCGATTTGCCCGGTGCGGATGCGCAGGGTGTATTCTCGGCGGTGCAGGTGCTGGAGCGCATTGGCGATGGAGATTATCCAAACTACCAGGGGAAACGTGTTGTTGTTATTGGTGGCGGTAATGTTGCGATGGACTGCGCGCGTACGGCACTTCGTGCGAAGGCGTCTGCGGTAACGGTGGTGTATCGTCGCAGGCGAGAAGACATGACCGCACTTCCTGAAGAAATTGATGCAGCTGCTGCTGAAGGTGTTGAGTTGTTGATGCTGGCGGCGCCTGTTGAGATTTCCGTTGATGAACAGGGTGCATGCAAGGCGCTTATTGCGCAACCGCAGATGATTAGTACTGTGAAGCGTGGTCGCCCGGCGCCCGTTACTGCGCTGCGTCCGCCGCTTACCATTCCAGCTGACGTTATTTTAATTGCTGTTGGGCAAGATATTGTAAGCGCGCCGTTTGAAGCGTTCGGTATGACTGCTACACGCGGTCGTTTTACTGCCGATGAACATCTTTTGGCGCCAGGGCTTCGTAATGTGTTTGTGGGCGGCGACTGCCAAACGGGGCCCGCAACCATTATTCGTGCTATCGGCGCAGGTAAGGTGGCTGCTCGCAACATCGATCACGCGCTTGGGTACAGTCATACCCTGCCTTGCGACATTGTGGTGCCAACGCCCGCGCGCAACAATCGTACGGCAACGGGGCGTGTGAACGTGCCCGAGCGGTTGGTGCGTGATCGCAAGCACGATTTTCTTGAAGTTGAGCTTGAGAACACTGAGCAGGAAATTTTGCAGGAATGTTCGCGCTGTTTGCGCTGCGATTATTTTGGTTGCGGAACGCAAAAAGGGGGGAGGATTCGCTATGAATAACACTGTCTCAAAGGCAAACGAGTCGCGTGTGAGCAGCACTGGCGCGCTGTACAACGGTGTTGACGCAGTTGGTGTTGACGCAGCTGATGCTGGTGTCGCGGATGCGAAAACGTGTGCGGCTGATGCTGGTATCACAGGCGCGGCTGCTACTGGCGAAGCTGGTACTGCCAATTTGCCTGCTGATCAGGAAATACATGTGCGCGTAACAATTGACGGGCACGTGCTGGACGTTCCTTCCACAAGCACCATTGTAGACGCCGCTGAACGCGCGGGAATTTCCATCTCTACCTTGTGTTATTTGAAGAAGTTGAACGCGATAGGCTCGTGTCGCATTTGTAGTGTTGAAGTTGCGTTTGTGCGCGACGATACTTCCACGAATGCGCAACCTGAGGGCGTGCAGGCTTCCGTTCCCCAGCTTGACGAGCTGTTTGCGCACGCGCAGCTTATGCCAGCGTGCAACACTAAAGTGCAAAATGGGATGCATATCCGCACGCAATCGGCGCGTTTACAGAGGTATCGCCAGCAGCTGTTACGTTTGCTGCTGCGTACGTATCGTCCGAATCCGCAGCGTTTTGCGCACGATTTTGTGCCGAATGAGTTTGAGCAACTGTGCATGCGCGAGGGTATCGACATTTCGTATTTGTTTCCTGAACAGGTAGAACGTGGCGGCGTGCAGGTATGTGCCAGCGGCCAGCCCGAACTTACCACCAAGCAGGATAAACCCGCCTCTGAACAGAGCGAACCAGCGAAATCGTCCCACGAAGCCGCTTGCGTTCTTCCCTTTGAGCAGGACGCACATCCCCACGCTCACCACCAAGCTTCCGCAAAACGTCAGCCGTGCATTGACACATCGCCGTTTCTGTCGTTCGACCCCAACATTTGTATTCGCTGCCAGCGCTGTGTTGCCGCATGTAACGAAGGCGCGGGTAATCACATTTTAGGAACGCAGCATCACGGCACACGCACGTCAATTTTAGCGCCGTTCGGAAGCGATTGGAACACAAATACCTGCGAGAGCTGCGGTTGCTGTTCCGCGGCGTGCCCCACAGGCGCCATTTCTGAAAAAGCAACGCTGTCGTATGCGCACACAAAGCTTAAAAAAGTGCGCACTACCTGCCCACATTGTGGCGTTGGCTGCCAGTTCAATCTGATTGTGAAAAATGGTCGCATCGTCGATACCGAAGTGGTGTCAGGGCCTTCCAACCAGGGCTTTTTATGCATTAAGGGCCGCTCGGCGTCGTTTAATTTTGTGCATTCTGCCGATCGTCTTTCGACGCCACTCATCAAAGACAAGGCCACCAACACGTTTCGCAGCGCCACGTGGGACGAAGCTTTAAATTATGTAGCGGCGCGCCTTGGTAGCATTCGAGATGAGTACGGCGGCGATGCGATCGCATCTTTTGCCTGTTCACGTTCCACAAATGAAGACGTGTACATGATGCAGAAAATGACGCGAACGGTGTTTCACACGAATAATGTCGACAGTTGCGCGCGCGTTTGACACGCACCAACCGTTGCCGGTCTGGCAGCTACTCTTGGTTCGGGCGCAATGACAAATTCCATTCCCGATGTAACTGAACAAGCAGACGTCATTATGATGGTGGGAACGAATGCCGAGGAAGCGCATCCTGTACTGGGTATGCACATCCGCCGTGCCGTTGAGCGCGGTGCGCGTCTGATTGTTGTTGATCCGCGCACAATTCGCTTATCCGCGCGTGCTGATATTCATTTGAAGCTTCGACCTGGGACAAATGTTGCACTGTTCAACGGGATGACGAACATTCTTATTCAGCATAATTTGATTGACGAAGAATTTATCGCCCAGCGCACCGAAAATTTTGACGAACTGAAGCGTGTGGTTGCTGCGTATACGCCTGAACGTGTTGCCGAAATTTGTGGAATTGACCAGCGCATGCTTGTTGAGGCTGCACTGATGTATGGCCGCGCGAACACCGCTGCTATTATGTATTGCTTGGGCGTTACTGAACATACAACGGGAACCGCTGGCGTGCTTTCGCTGTCGAATTTGGCCATGGCAGCAGGCAAAATTGGGCGTCCAGGCTGCGGCGTGAACCCTCTGCGTGGGCAAAACAACGTACAGGGTGCATGCGATATGGGCGCCAACCCCGACAACTTCCCTGGCTATCAAAAGTTCACAACGCCGGGCGTGTTCGAGAAGTTCGAAAACGCGTGGGGCGTGTCGCTGAATCGTACGGTTGGGCATTACGCAACTGACCAGTTCAACCGCGCTCTTGAGGGTTCCCTGAAAGCAATGTATATCATGGGAGAAGACCCAATGCGCACCGACCCCGATATTGCGCATGTGATGAAAGCCCTGAAGGCGCTTGATTTTTTGGTTGTGCAAGAGCTGTTCATGACAGAAACAGCGAAGATGGCCGACGTAGTGTTGCCGGGGTGTAGTTATGCCGAAAAAGAGGGCACATTTACGAACACCGAGCGCCGCATTCAGCGCGTGCGAGCTGCGGTTCCTGTGCATGAAGGCGCGCGGCTTGACACTGACATTTTCATTGATGTGATGAACCGCATGGGGTATCCGCAGCCACATCTAACGGCAGCGGAAATTATGGATGAAGTGGCGCGTCTTGACCCTGCGTATGGGGGAGTTTCGCATGCGCGTCTTGACAGCGCTGCGTGCTATAACGATGGATTGCAGTGGCCTGTTCCTACGAAAACATCGCCCTCAACAGCAATTTTGCATGTTGGCGCTTTTACTCGTGGGCGTGGCCTGTTCAAGCCCGAGGAATATCGCGCACCTGCTGAAACAGCTGATGCGCGCTATCCGATTATCATGATGACAGGGCGCGTGTTGCACCAATACAATGCGTGTGCGATGACAGCGCGCACGAAAGGCATCAATGAGCTGGGCGATTCGTCGTTTATCGAAATCAATACCAGCGATGCCAGCCAGTTGGGCATTGAAGATGGCGACCGTGTGCGCGTGTGTTCGCGGCGTGGCTGCATTACGTCAAGCGCGCGTGTGTCAGACAAAACAACGCCCGGACATGCGTGGATGCCGTTTCACTATGAAGATGGCAACAGTAACTGGATTACAAACGGAGCTTTGGACGATCATGCTCGCGTGCCTGAATATAAAGTGTGTGCAATCAATGTTTCGCGCGCACCTCGTTCGGCGGCGCATGCTGGCGACAAGGCTCCATCCGTTCCCGCGCCATAAAAATTGTTCCCTCAACACTTTGAAGAAATGTCGATTTTCGGCAAAAATAACTTTGAAGAAATGTATGTTTTTGCCAAATGCTACTTTGAAGAAATGTCATTTTCGCATGTCATAACGGTGCATGTTCATGCATGATATAAGTGGCTTGTCGTTCATGCTTGAAACAAAGGGGAATATCATTGCTTTCCTATTCAGATATTGCATAAATGCATTGTTTGTGCACGAAATATAAGCTGGCTAATTGTGCTGTGAACAGGTATTTTTTTCCGTTGGGCAGGCGTGTACATTCATTTACTTGTCAACATTAAGGAGTGTTTGTATATGATAAAGGCGCACGGTCATACCTGTAAGAGACACATCCACCTGTATTTTCTATTAAGTGATCAGTATCTTTTATATGTCTAGAGGGGATCAACTCGTTTTTTCGCAAAAGTATGTTCCATTGATGTATTGCGTGTTTCTCGTGTATGAGCGGCGGAATTTATGTTAAAAAACGTTAAACGCTGTATGTAAGGCGCACCGCCTGCTGCTATCAACGAACATGTGCACTGCGACCAACGAGCATATACACCGCTTGTAACGCGCACTGACCGCTTCTTACAATGCACTTTTGCGCTGCGACCAACGTGTAGTACCCGCTGTTACCAATGAGAACGAAGTGACCTAAAACGCCAGATGAAACTAAACATATCGACCGTGGTTGCATGAGTAAGCAAGGTCTCATTGCTGGGTTTGCATGCTATTTTGTATGGGGCATTCTATCAATTTATTGGAAAAGCCTCGACGAAGTGAATTCCTACGAAATTATTGCGCATCGCATTTTGTGGTGCTGTGTGGTAACGTTTGTGGTGTGCAAGCTGCTTCACATTGACGTTCTGCGCCTGTTCAAGCAGAAACGCGCGTGGTGTATTTTGGTGCCTGCGGGCTTTCTTTGCGCTCTGAATTGGGGTTTGTACATCGCGGCCGTCAATGCTAATCATATCATTGAGTGCTCGATGGGCTCGTATTTAAATCCGCTGGTGAATATGTTGTTCGGCGTGCTGTTTTTCCACGAACGACTGAGTGTGGTAGAGATTATTGCTATCGTGCTATGCGGTGTTGGAATTTTGTATTTCACGGTTGATTATGGTTCATTCCCGCTGATTGCCATTGTGTTAGCGGTCACCTTTGGCTTGTATGGAGCGCTCAAGAAAAAAGGCGCGTATCCGCCTGTGAGTGCCATTGCGTTTGAGTCGTTTTCGGTAACGCCAATTGCGCTGGTTATTCTTGTATTTATGGCTCAGCAGGGAACATTGACGTTTTTATCGAGCCTTTCTACTCCGCACGATATAGTGGTGAACATCATGCTGCTGGGGGCAGGTGCTGTTACGGCGTTCCCGCTGATCCTGTTTGCGAGTGCTGCCAACTCAATTCCGCTTACGACCTTAGGTTTCTTGCAATACATAAGCCCTACTATTCAGCTAGGTATTGGCGTGTTTTTGTTTGGGGAAGAATTTAGTATGGCACATGCTGTATGCATGACGTGCATTTGGATTGGTTTGCTGCTTGTTGCACTTCATTCGCTGCGCAGAAGCAGAACGCGCTCGGTGGTGTAGCTGGCGCTCGTTGTACGTGGGAATGTGAGAACGGCTCGATGCCGTTAGAATAGCGTGAGCCACAGCGCGCACAGAATTGCTTCAACGATAAGCGCAAGAACAAATCCAGCAATAACATCTTGTATCATGTGAACAATCCCAAGCACGCGAACCGCACAAATTACCAGTGCAATTACGCTTTCTACCAGCGCAAATACCAGCATAACGTCAGCGTATTGTGCATTTGTAAAGAGCGCCATGCACACGCTGATACCCGCAATCGACCACGCGCTGAACGCGTGTTTTCCAGGAAACGACTTACCGCGTTTTACGTTTGCGCGCGTGGCGTCAGTGGTGGTGTCGGTGGCAGCGTCGCCAGAAATCAGCGGCGTTACATCGAGCGTTTCTGCAGGTCGGGGAGCATTTATAAGAGAGCGCAACGCCGTTCCAACAAAAAAACTGAGTGCAGGGATAACGATATAAGGCGCCAATAACGCCGGCTGCTTGCACAAAACAAAGCCTCCCGCTGCGTAAAGGAGTGCCTGCGCAATAGTGATACTTTTATCAAATACGTGTAGCGCATGTTGTTTAGAACGTGTGTTGAAAACGGAGCTTGCAAATTGAAATATTGTGTAATTGATATGGGGAAATGCTCGCCCACGCGCCACCTCATGCGCGCAGTTCGCACCTTTTTCGTGGAGCACATCGTGTTCGTTTTGTTCATTCATGATTGGTTTTCCTAAACTGCCCCGTGTTATTCGCTTGCGTTCCCGATGAAAATGATCCAATTCAGTATTTATATTCGTGCCAGCCCTGCAGCAAGCCCTCATTCGCACCAGCTCTGCATTAAGCCCGCACCCGTTCCCGCAGCCGTTTCCGCAACTGTTCCCGCAGCCGTTCTCGCAACTGTTCCCGCAGCCGTTCGCACAAACGTTGTCGTATTGTTCGCTTATAATACCAAGCCGCTGCACGACACCGTATTAGTATCTGTTACCAAGTTTGCACGTACATCAGTTTCTTTGCGCAATTTTTTTGACGCGCGAAATGTTGCGCCCATTGCGCGCCGTTAAGAGTACAATAATGCGTAATTATACAAGCTCAACCAAAGGAACTGTCATGCCCATGAAACCTTATAATCCTCATGAAATTGAACCTCGCTGGCAACAGAAATGGGCAGACGAGCAGCTATATTCTACCAAAACACCCGCGTCAGTAACCTCAAAAAAATATATTCTGGAAATGTTCCCGTACCCATCAGGTGATATTCACATGGGACACGTCCGCAACTATACTATTGGGGATGTTGCGGCTCGGTTTGCGCGCATGCAGGGAAACACAGTACTGCACCCGATGGGCTGGGATGCATTTGGATTGCCTGCGGAAAATGCCGCCATCAAGCGCAAAAGTCACCCTGCTACTTGGACTTACGCAAATATCGAAACGCAAAAAGCCTCCTTCAAGCGTATGGGCTTTTCGTACGACTGGGATAGGAGTGTTGTTGCGTGTGACCCTGAGTATTATCGGTGGGGCCAGTGGATGTTTTTGAAGTTTTGGGAACGCGGTTTAGTTGAGCGTCGCAAATCGCCGGTGAACTGGTGCCCGCAATGCAATACGGTGCTTGCAAACGAGCAGGTTACCGAGGGAAAATGCTGGCGTTGTTCCTCGGAAGTTGAAAAACGCGACCTTACGCAATGGTATTTCAAAATCACAAACTACGCTCAAGAATTGCTTGACGATTTAGATAAGCTTACGGGCTGGCCCGAGCGCGTAAAGCAGCAGCAAGCAAACTGGATTGGCCGCTCGGAAGGTGCTGAAATCGATTTCGTATTGTGCGATGAACAGGGCCAAGCTCCTGAAAATCCTACGGAGGACGACTTCATTACCGTATTTACCACCCGCGCCGATACGCTGTTTGGGTGCTCGTTTTTTGTGTTGGCGCCCGAGTATGAAGGCTTGGCTCAGCTGGTTGAAAATTCGCCCTACAAGCAGGATGTTTTAGCGCTTGTTGAGCAGTCGAAAAAGGTGTCGGCGCTTGAGCGCGCTCAGGGAAATCACGAAAAGCACGGCGTATTTACTGGACGGTACGTGGTAAATCCGATTAACGGCGATAAAGTTCCCGTGTGGGTAGCCGACTATATCGTGGCAGATTACGGTACGGGCGCTGTTATGGCTGTTCCATGTGGCGATAAGCGCGATTTTGAGTTTGCGCGAAAGTATAACTTGCCTATTATTCCCATTATTTTACAAGAGGACGACCCTTTGTATCCGCAGCTCAAAGACGAGCAGCGTCGTGTTGTGTGCAGTGTCGATTGGCAAGACGCGAACGAAGCAGAGGGCGTTTTGGTGCAGTCGGGGCCGTATACCGGTTTGCGCGGCGGTAAACATTCACGTGCTGAACAGGTAATGGTTGCCGCACTTCAAAGCATCGGGCGCGGACGTCGCAAAGTGGAGTATCGTTTGCGCGATTGGCTTATTAGCAGGCAGCGCTATTGGGGCAATCCGATTCCGGCAATTCACTGTAAGAAGTGCGGTGTTTTACCTGTTCCCGAGGCTGATTTGCCAGTTATGCTTCCGAAAGACATCAATTTAGCACAAGGTGAAACACTCGCAACGCATGAGAGTTTTGCTGCGTGCACATGCCCGAAATGTGGTGCGCCTGCGCGTCGCGAAACTGATACGATGGATACATTTACCTGTTCAAGCTGGTATTATTTGCGCTATACCGACCCACATAATACTCACGCGCCGTTTAATGCGCTTGACGCGAACCGCTGGATGCCAGTTGATCAATATATTGGCGGCATCGAACATGCCATTTTGCATTTGCTGTATAGTCGTTTCTACACAAAAGTGCTGCGTGATATGGGCTTAGTGTCGTTTGACGAGCCGTTTTTAAATTTACTGACGCAAGGCATGGTTCTTGACGAACACGGCGATGTAATGTCGAAGTCGAAAGGCAATGTTATTGCTCCTGAAGACATGATAGCTTCGTATGGCGCCGATGCTGTGCGCGCATATATCCTGTTCATGGCGCCGCCCGACAAAGAGTTGTTGTGGAACGAAGACGGTTTGGCTGGTTTGTACAAGTTTTTAAATCGCGTGTGGCGCATTTGTTTCGACTTGCTGCATCAAGCAGGCGAGAGTTCGCTTTCTAATGCAGCACAAGCGGGAAAAGCGACTGATGAGAAGCATGTTCAGGCCTTGGTTGACGAGCTTACGCGTAAACGCCATGAAGTTGTTCAAAAAGTGGCAACCGATTTCGAGCGCAACAGTTTTAATACTGCTATCGCAAGTATTATGGAGCTTTTGAACACCGCATCGGATTATTTGCATGATGTGCCTGCTGACCAGCGCAATAAGGCTTACGATCGCGAGATTGCATCGTGCATTATTCGTATTCTTGCACCTGTTGCGCCTCATATGTGTGAAGAACTGTGGGCTTGCGGTGGCTTTAGTGCGCAAGCGAGTGCGGGTGCGGCTGGCGGTGCTGGTACTGCTGGCGGTGCTAGTGACGCTGGTGTGGCTGGCAGTGCTGGTGTGCAAGCGAGCACACAAGGTGAACAGTGGTCGGTGCATGTGCAGCCATGGCCCGATTTCGATGCAAAGCTCGCCAAGCGTCAGCAGCTTGAATTAGCTGTTCAAGTGAATGGAAAAGTACGTGGTCGCATAACGGTTGATGCTGATAGCGCAGACGACGTTGTGAAAGAAGCAGCGCTTCGTGAAGTTGCTGCTTGCATTGACGGACGTCAGCCGAAGAAACTAATCGTTATCAAAGGCCGCTTAGTGAGCATTGTGCTGTAGCGCTGCGTTTCCGCTGGCGTGCGTATGCGCGTGGGTGGTTTCAGTGCCGTGTGCGGTGTCGTGCGCGTAGGTGGTTGCGGGGCCGTGTGTTGGTGGTGGTCCCGTACGCCGTGCGCGGTACGTTTTCGCTGGTGGTGGTCCCGTACGCCGTGCGTTTGCATTCTTTACAAGGTGCGGTTTGTTCTTGCGCTCTGCGCTGCTGCCTAGCGTTGTAACCAATAGGGCTGAGTATTTTACTTTGCTTATAGAAGAAGCTATACTATAAAAGTTATAGCTTTAGGTAATGAATTTAGCAAAATGTAAGGTGGGGTTTATAGTGAGCAAAAAGCGCATAGCACGTAACGTAGTTTCTGCTGGTTTGTGCGCTGTTCTGGTTGGCAGCGGTGTTGCAGTATCGAGCATTTCATACGTGGCGGGGGAGGGTATACCCTCTGCGCTTGCTAGCACACCAGATGAAAATACCCCCATTACCTTTAAGGATCCCAATTTAAAACAAGCTCTGTTAAGGTCATTAAAAAACCCGGATATGCGTGTTATTGCGTCTAGCGCTACTGAGATCACCTATGCGGATGCGAAAAAAGTAACTGAAATGACGGGAGCTTATAATTTATCCCACTCAGGGATAACTGATCTTTCAGGGCTTGAAGCATTCACAAATCTAGAAAAACTTGAGTTTCCGACCAATCAGATTACCGATTTAACACCCCTTGCAAAACTTACTAAGCTTAAACATCTTGTATTTAACAAGATTAATGAACATGGAACAAAGCCGCTTGACTTAGCACCCCTTGCAAACCTTACCAATCTGGAATATCTGGACATGGCAAAGAACCATATCGCCGATTTATCGCCTATCAAAAATCTTACTAAGCTTACATATTTAAATTTTATTCAGAACGACATTACATCTATTGAACCTCTGAGAAACTTAACATCGTTAACGCGGCTATATCCAAGAGCCAATAATATTAAAGATATTTCTCCGCTTCAGGGCTTAACCAAGCTGACAGAAAAACCGAACTTTAAAGGTATGAATATAGCGGTTAGCGTATCTGGTTCGTCTATCGATTTATCGGAACATATTAAACCGTGGGATGGTACTAAGATTACTGTAGTTGATGGCGCATATGATCAAAGTACCCACATTGGAAAACCTTCGGGAACTAAAAACACTGCAATATTTACGTTTTCAAATTACAGTACTGCTGAATTTACTGGTACGATTACCGTTACATTTACTGGCGAAAAGGAACTTACCTTTCCTGATGCAAATTTGAAAAATGCACTCCTTAAGCTCCTTAAATCACAGCATATTATTAAAGATGATGCTACTAAAATTACCGATGTAGATGCTTCTAAAGTAACCGATTTGTCAGGCCTTGCAGGTTCAGATGCCACTCCACTTAATGAAAAGATTGCAGATTTAACTGGGCTTGGATACTTTAAAAATGTAACCAAGCTTTCTCTTAACAATCAAAATATTAGCTCGCTTGAAAAAATTGCATCGTTAACAAAGCTTAAGGATCTTAATGTAAGCAACAATAAGATTAGCTCTGTTGCACCTTTGAAAGATCTTTCGGCGTTGAAAAATCTTAATGTAAGTAACAATATGATTAGCGATGTTACTTCCTTGAAGGATCTCTCAAAGTTGGAGAAACTCGATGTAAGCAACAATGCAATTGTTGATGCAAATATGTTTTCTAGCTTTACGCTTTCTGGTGAAGCGATTACCTTAACGGGCAATAAAATTGCTGTTCCGTTGCCAGATGCTGTTGCTTCTAAAGTTAACGACGCAAAAAATCAAAGTGTGTTGGTAGAGGCAAAAGAACTTACTGCTACGCTTGAAGGAAACTTGGTTGGCATTAATCCTGATCCTGATGTTGCTGATCTTGCGTGGACTACTGCTCAGCAAGCAGGCTCCGATATTGTTCCTGCAAAAGCGACACTTACCAAGATACCTGCTAAGCCGAGCGATGTTGCGTTTACTCTTAAAAAGAATAAGTGGGAAGCAACCTATCATGTGAATTTCCAAGCTGCTATTGACAAGCTGCATGCAAGAGTGGCTGCTGCCGGTGGTACGCCAGAGGAAAAAGCTCAAGTAGATGGTATGATCAATAAAGCGGGCACGAATTTATATAGCATTGAAGTTGCTATTTCTCTGCTTGGACATGTTCAATCAGGTGATACGCAAACTGACCCTACCATAGAACAGGGCTCCACCCAGTTAGAAAAGTTGCTTAATGGTGCTGATGGCATAAAAGCGACTGAAAATTATAAGCAGGCTGATGATAACTTAAAATCAGCTTATGACCAGGCGATTACAGACGGAAAAGCAATTTATGATAAGCTTTCGTCGACTCCTGAACAGGTAAAAGCAGCTGCTGAGGCGATAACAAATGCGCTCAGTGCTCTGAATGGTGATGCAAACGTCAAGAAAGCAAAAGATGATTTGCAAACCAAGCTTACTGCAGCTCAGCAGTCGATTTCTGACTTGCAAGGAAAGCTACAAACAGCACAACAGCAAGCTGCCGCAGCACAGGCTAAAATTAACGAGTTGAACCAGAAGATTGGTACCCTCAACGGTCAGATCACCACGCTTAATCAGCAGGCAGAAGCGCTTAAAACAAGCAATACGCAAAAACAAGCAAAAATTGGTGAACTAAGTGCACAAGTCAATCAATTAACGGAACAGGTTGCTCAGCTTACTACCGATAAACAGGGATTACAAAATCAGCTTACCGCTGCACAAGCGAGCGTTCGCGACCTTACAACAAAGCTTGATACCGCTAACGGGAAAGTTCAAACGCTTACTAATGATCTGAATACAGCTCAGCAACAGGCACGCGTTGACCAAGCAACTATTGCTCAAACTCAGCAGAAAGTTACTGAACTAACACAGCAGCTCAGCGCAGCCACAACCGAAAAACAGCAACTTGTTGCTGATAATACCCAAAAGCAAGCAAAAATCACCGAGCTTACGGGAAATATTACTTCACTGAATGATAAAATTGCAGCACTTCAAACTGAAATTGCAAATTTGAAAAAAGCTCAGGTTACGCCTCCATCTGGGTCGCATAATGAGGGTGGCGGTACTACTGGTCAGGGCACTGCTTCAAATCATGCTATTCAATCGCTGAAACGCGTATGGGGTATCACTGCTTATGACACGATGCGTACTATCAATAGCATTGCTTTTCCTGATAGCTCACAATATGCTGTGCTTACTACAGGAGAAAGCTATTGGGATGCTCTGTCTGCAAGCGGACTTGCTGGTAAATTGCAAGCTCCCGTGTTGCTTACACAAGGCGCATCGCTTTCCGAACAAACACGCCTTGAACTTGTGCGCTTAGGTGTTCAAAAAGTGTATATATGCGGTGGTGTTAACGCAATTAGTAAATCGGTAGAGGATGAGCTTGCCGCGCTTGGCATTGCTGTTGAACGCGTTGCAGGTGCACGGGCAAGTGATACCGCCAATGAAGTTGCGCAGCATCTTGAGCAGACTGACGAAGCATTTTTAGCAACAAGCTGGGGATACGAGGATGCCCTTTCGGTTGCTCCTTATAATTACGCCACTAAGAAGCCACTCTTTTTAACCGATTACACAACGGGATTGCTTGATGAAAATACCCTTGCAGCGATGAAAGCACAAGGTATTACGCGTATTCACATTGTAGGTGGTACGTCTGTTGTGCCACAGGCAGTTGAAGATCAGCTGCGTGAACAAGGCATTCAAATTGACCGTATTGCTGGAGAAACGGCTTATGACACGTCTATTGCGCTTGCCGATTTCTTGCTTACGAAAGGCATGCATGCAAACAATGTAGGTGTTGCAACAGGGTGGGGATTTGCCGATGCGCTTTCGGGAGCTGCACTTTGCGGCAAGAACAATTCAATTTTGTTACTCGCCGATGCTTCCAATGTGCGCGCTGTAAAGGATGTTATCGAGCCTCACAAATCTGACATTACAAATGCATACATCTTTGGTGGAGAAAAGGTTGTTGCATCGACGGTATATGAAGCGATTAGTGAGTTGTAGTTCCTGCTTGTAGGTGCGTTTGAGACACGGGCTACGGCTTGCATCTGATTGTTAATGCGTGCTGAGTGAAAACGCGTTCTCGTTCATAAAAAGCGGAAGAATCTATAAAAACTTGCAGTTCAAAAAGAGCTGCAAGTTTTTATAGTTGCAACAAAGCCCGTTGACATTGCTACTTTTTTACATGAAAAAGCGCTTGCAGGATGTCTTTTGTTCGTGCAGGAATTTCGCGCAATTCATAGAGCTGGGCCTTTTCGTAGACGCCTGTATCAGCGCTTAAGCCAACGCATTGTACGCCAAGCAGCGTACCTGTGCTGATAGCGCGCGCAAGATGGAATTTTTGACTTACAATAATGCACTGCTTAACGTGATAGCTATACGCAAGATGATACATGCTTGCATAGGTGGTGTATCCGCGTTCGTCAGTAACAATGCGCTGTTCAGGAATGCCATGTTCCACCAAATACTGCTTCATAACAGCAGGTTCATTATAGTGCGCTTCGCGACCATCACCACTGACGATAATTGTTGCATCGGGTTGTGCATGGTACATTGCTACAGCACTGTTCAGACGATCGCGCAAAATCGGTGAGGGTGTTTTGTTGGGATTGACTGACGCGCCTAACACAAGAATAACACGCGAAGATGAAAGGGTGCCTGTTTGCGCACTTGACATGGCATTACTTTGCTTGTTATGCGTTTCTGTAGCAAAAGGTGCAGGAGAGGATGTATGAGAGGGCGTATCGCGTTGCAGCACCTTATCGCTATGAGAGGTGTTGTTGAGTTGTGCGTTGTCGTTGATCAGGCTGTCGTTTTGCAAATTTTGTATCGTGTCAAGCGTGTAAATATGCGACAAGCTATAAAGTATAGCAGCGGCGTTTGTGGTAACTACAAGGGCACATCCAAGTCCCAACACGAAAAAGCAGGTGAGTACAACACGCCGTATACCTCGTAAAACAGGGGAAACAGGAGTACTTGCTAAGGTATGAGATTTCTGCTTACGCATAGTAAACTTACGCACCTCTATACTTATAATGCACATGCTAATAAAAAAGGCCACCAATGGCGGCCTGAAATTTCATGGTGGTCGATGCAGGATTTGAACCTGCGACCTTGTGCTTGTAAGGCACCTGCGCTCCCGCTGCGCCAATCGACCATGCGTCTTTCGACGGGTAGTTATTTTCTCATAAGCTCGCATGAAGTGCAAGCATAAATTCAGAATTTCATACTAGAATGTGTTATTTCGTAAGTGAAACATGCTAAAGTAGCGCATTCTTTCCATTCGATCGCAGCTGCATAGCGTCTTTTTGCTACCTGTTTGGCGCGAACATTGCGTCTTTTCCCACTTAAAAGCAGCCGTATGACGTCTTTTTGACGTGTTTTTGCCGCATATTGGCGTGTTATTGGCGTCTTTATGGCGTATTTTTCGCGTGTTTTCCTTGTCATACTTGCTGCAGGCGCTTAAGGAAAGGTCATATCGTGCTTAAACGAAAACAATTACTTCTTGCATTGCTATGTGCTGTCATTGCTGGTGTGTGCGCGTTTATGTTTTTTCATAATGTTCAACAATCAGCACAGGCAGCTCATCAGCAGCTTCTTAGTAAATACGGTGGTGAGCACGTTGCTATATGTATGGCGCGCCGTAATTTAGAACCTGGCGAAATAGTACATGCACGCGATGTTGAAGTAAAACATACACTTGCGTCGTTGGTTCCTGAAGGGTGTTTTACAACGCCAGACGAGATTGTTGATAGAACGCTTACCGCTTGTGTTGTAAAAGGAGAAGCTTTCGTTAAGCGCCGTTTTGCGCCTGATGATACTGCGCTGCGTGTACCGGTTGGATGCGTTGCAGTGAGCGTGCCGTTGCGTTCAAGTGCTGTAGCTCTTGATCTCGTAAAACCTGGAGTACACGTCAATGTGTATGCCACAGGAGAACAATCGAGTGTTTTGTTAGCACAGCGCGTGTTGGTACTTGCTTCTGCAAGCGTTAATCAGAAAAGCGATAGTGCTGGTGCGCTTGCTTCGTGGATAGTAGTAGCAGTTCCGCACAGTAAAGTACAAGAGTTCGTGTCGGCAAGCAAGAAAACGCAGATGACAGTTGTGTTACCAAGCTCTGATGAAGATACGAACGCGCCTGAACATGCTTCGACTAGAGAACCAGAAAACGCACGTGAAAATGCGTCAGAAGATACACGCGTCAACGAAAATGCGCCTTCGCGCGCAAACGCACCAGCATCCGTGTCCACACGCTCACCCGTGCCTGCCACTGGATTCGCACCTGCTCCTGCACATTCCGATCTACTCTACCAGCAGTAAGTACATTGTTTAGTTCTTAAAGAAAGGAAACGCTCATGAATGCAATCGCTCCTTTACTTTGTGCGTCACCTTGTACCGTTGCACGCTTGCAACATCACTATAAGGGGCGTTTGTACATGCAAGCTGGAGGCGTACGCATATGTCATTCTTCGCAGGAGTTATTTGCATTGCTGGAAAATTTTTCATGTACAAGTGTGTGGATACTCGATCCACGTGATATTGAGCCTATTAACGTTGCAGCACGCGTTAAGCACATGTACCCAGATGTGCGTGTTAATTTAGTGTCATCGCACGTAGGTGGTTCGTTAAGATCGCGTGCCTATGCCGCACATATTGATGCATTATGGGATTATGCGTTATTTTTCAAGAACTTAAATTCACGTTTGGGTATCACTGGTGCGGATCAGTCAAGCGCACCGACCAACAACAATCTTCACATTGAATATACCGATCAAGCAAGTGTATTAAGTAAAGATAGTATGCGCGTTGATTGTGCTAATCAATCGAGCGTATCGCTTAGCGACAGTGCGCACGAAGAGTTTCTGGATGGACCGTTACAGAGTAACACGCACACCGATGACAATATCAAGTGTTTATGTGACGAAGCACTGCCAGCTACCGAACTGCCTAGTTTTCCTGAAAACTTTTATTGTCCTGATGAAGAAAGCGTACAAGAACAGGGAGATACTACGAAAGAATGTATGCAAGAGCAATTACGCGATACTCAGCATGATATATCGATGCAACTGCCTGCATGTTCACAAACGAATACGCACAATATAAGCACAGTGTTTATGCCTGATCATAAGACTGTGCACTCAGCATCTGATATGAATTCCACACGCGTAGCACACGTATCGCAGAGCACACATCCTTCATCGTGTGATATTCATTTTTCAGGCAACGTAATATCTCTTATGAGTGGTACAGGCGGCTCAGGTAAAAGTACTCTTGCAGCGCTGTTAGCTTTATACGCAGCACGGAGTGGTAAACGTTGTGTTTTGCTTGACGCATCATTGCAGTTTGCTGATTGCGCAGCTCTTTTAGGTATTGACAATCCTACGAGCTACGCATCAATGTTGCGCGTACTTGGCATAGCCGATCCCGCATATCAACATGGGTGTACTTCGCAGAGTTCTCCCGATTCGTCTGTAGTGCCAACTCATATGCCTACACAACCTTTTCCGTTTACGTTTGCAACATCTCACGAGGTGTCGCCGTATGTAAGATCTGCAACGTCTTGTTTATCTGGCGACAAACCTGTTGCAATGTGTAATATGAAGCACGAGCACACTGCAACACCACATATCGAAACTGAGAAGTTTGCGCAGCATATGCAAGATGTAATGCGTAAGCGTATGCCGTTGTGTGTTACGTTGGGCGCATCTTTGGAATTGGCTGAGCTGTACGAACCTGTTCTTCCTGTATTGATTGAAGCACTCTCAGAGGTCTTTGATGTGGTCATTGTTAACACGTCAAGCTATTGGAGTGATTTCCATGCCTTGCTTTTAGAAAAAGCTACCCACTCGCTTATGATTATCGATCAGCGTGTACAGTCGCTTAATTCTGCATGTCAGGTTGTTGATTTGTGTACTCGATGCGGCATTCCAACGCATTCCATTCATTATATCTTGAATAAGTATACGCGCAAAGGGTATATGTCGGTCGAGCGCGTAAAGCACGCCTTAGGCGATGTTAAGGTGCACAGCGTTAAGTATGGCGGTGTCGATGTAGAGGAAAAGCTACTTGCGCGTGCAGGCGCAAGCGCGCTTGAACGTAAAAATCCTCTGTGGTGTGGCATCGAGATGCTTGCACGCGATATTATACCAACGCACGCTCCACATTCCATATCCTTGGATGATTCTGCGCTCGCTACTTTGGAAGAGTGAGGTTGATATGGGATTTTATGAACGCGCTCAAGCATATAAGCAGCAAAAATCTTCTTCACAACCAAAGAGCGATATGTCGCTTTACTATACCTTGCGTGACGACCTTGAAGAGCAGCTTTCAGTTGAGTATGTGATTGATTTAGCAAAGCGCAATAAAGCACAAGCTGAGCTAGAAGTAAAAAAAGCTTGTGAACAGCTGTTATTGCGTCAAGAATACACGGAACTTACCGCATCACAAGCACAAGCGCTTATTCAAGAGCTTGTCAATTCTATCTTTGGCTTGGGTATGATTGAGCCGCTGATACATGAACCGTCAGTCACTGAAATTATGATCAATGGTACACAAGCAATTTTCTATGAAGAATCAGGTGTTTTAAAGCGCTATCCGCAGACATTTCGTACAAAAGAAGAAATTCGCGCTGTTATCGATAAAATCTTAGGGCCACTTGGTAGGCGTGTTGATGAGCTTTCTCCGTTAGTTGATGCGCGTCTTCAACAGGGTTATCGCGTAAATGTTGCACTTAATCCTATTGCCATGAACGGCCCCGTTGTTACTATCAGGAAGTTTCCTGAGCACGTTATAACGCTTGACGATATGTGTAGGGCTGGCAGTGCTGAGTGGAGCGTTGCACGATGCTTGCAGTGGGCAATTGAAAGTAAGAAAAGCCTTGCAGTGTGCGGTTCAACAGGATCTGGTAAAACAACGCTGCTGAATGCGCTTTCTTGTTGCATTCCTAAAAACGAACGGATTATTACCATTGAAGATTCGGCTGAACTGCGATTCTTTGAGCATCCACACGTGATTGGTCTTGAGGCGCGTCCGCTGAACGCTGAAGGAAATGGGCTTATAACCATTCGTGATTTAGTTGCTAATGCGCTGCGCATGCGACCCGACAGAATTGTTGTAGGTGAGTGTCGCGGTTCTGAGGCACTTGATATGCTGCAAGCTATGAATACAGGTCATGAGGGATCGCTTACCACGCTGCATGCCAACTCTCCTCACGATTCCATTTCTCGACTCATTATGATGGTGCGCTTTGGTATCGATTTGCCTACTGACGTTATTAAAACGAGCATTTCTACCGCTTTAAAGCTCATTGTGCAGGTAAAACGTTCAGTTTCGGGCGGTCGTTATATTTCAGATATTGTTGAAGTGTTGCCTGCATGTGAACAACAAGCGTGCCCACTGCGTGAATTGTATGTGCGAAACAATATGAATGAACAGGGGAAATGGCTTGCGGTACCCTCATGGCTTACCGGTACACAACCACACCAAATAGCAAGCAAGGAGGTGGAGCAATGGTATCAGAAAACGGGTTTATCATATGCATGTTAGAAGCTATAAGTATCAGTTCGATAAGTATTGCGGCATTTATACTTGCTCGATCTGCGCTATTATTCCTAAAAAAACGTGCGAGTGCTCAGTGTTATGTGTCGTCGCATACACGCATACTATCGAATAGTGGCAACCAAGCATCAACAACGCATCAGGATGGTAATCCACTGCCACGTTCTGCCATAGTACAGCTTATAGAAATGTGTGCGCCATTGCGCCTTGTTCCTTTTTCGTATGTAGCATCTAAGCTGATCAAGCGTGCATCATGTGGTGACGTGTGCCGGTTTGTATATCGCATGCACCCATCGCTTCATTGCTTTACGAGTGCAGAAACTATGCTTACATGGCTGTGTGTCGCAGCGTTTGTAGTAGGTGTGATAACACTTGTTACAAGCGGTCAATGGTTAAGCAGTCTCATTAGTATATGTGCTGTTAGCTTATGCAGTTATTTCATTTTGAAACATACCTACGATAGTGATCTAAGGCGTCAACGCGAAGCTATTCCCCAAGTGCTCGAACTGATGTCGGATAGCTTTTCTTGTGGCTTTACTTTGTTGCAAACGTTTGAGAGTGTGTGTGCAAGCGATAACTGCCTGGTAAAAGATGTGTTTAAGCGCGCACTTAATGTGTTGCGTTTAAGCGGTGATACGTCGCGTGCGCTTGACGTGCTGAAAAGTTCACGCTTGGGAAACCATATGTCATTTGTTGCTGTTGCGCTTCAAATTCAACATATGTGCGGTGGTTCATCACATGGTATTGTTCAGGCAGCAATGAAAAGCGCTCAAAACGAGTTGGAACTATCGCGCAAACTGAGTACGCAAACAGCGCAAGCGCATTTATCGGCGCGCATCGTATGTGCGTTACCGTTGGTATTGCTTACATTGTTTACTGTCATCTCACCAGGATTTCTTGATGCATATTTTAAAAGCATGTCAGGTATTTTGATTTTTTGTACTGCACTTGGCATGCAAGCACTCGGAATGTTTTTAGTGCATCGCATTCTACAAATTCCCGAGTTGCGCTAGGAGTGTGGCACGTAATGGTTTCATTCTTAGAACAATATAGTAGCTTTGGTGAGCAAGATTCATTACTTGAGATAAGTATGTTGCTTTTAGCAGTATGTGCTGCAATGTGTTGTGCATTTTTCTTAAGCTTGTATGTAATGGCATACAAAAACGATATTCATAGCAGCGGTTCTTCTAACGTGTTGCGTAAGCGTTTACGTAAGCAGCGTTCTCAGTGTAGTACGCAACAAGCGCGCGTGTATAACCAGAGTAATACGATGAACCAAACACGTAATGCATCACCATGTAATGAGAATGGCTCATTAAACAAAACATCTGATGCTTCACAACAACGTGATGCGCATATATTGTATCGAGCATATCTTCCCACGGTGCTTATGTATGTGCAAAAACGAGCAGATACCTATCAAGACAGCGTATGTGTACACTTCGTGCAGTGTTTTATGCCTGCACTGTTTAATGCACATCGCAATCAAACGTTACATAAGCAGCTTAATCAAACATACATGCGTGGCAAACACGTTGTTTCTGCGTATTGGGAAACGTATGTGCGCTGCGGAATAGCAAGTGCATTAGTTGGGTTGTGTGTGGGGCTTATCGATTCGCCTTTGAGTGCAGTTGTTGGTGCTTGTAGTGGTGTTGTTCTTCACGTGTTGTTGTGGAAAAACGCGCTTAAAAAAGCGCAGCATCAAAAAGCGCAGCACGCTGAAAAGCACTTATCTGAAATGCTTGAGGTTTTATCGTTGGGATTGAAAAGCGGACTTACGTTTGATGTGAGTTTTAAGTTGTATGCAAGTAATTTTAGTGTTCCGTTCGCTCGTGATTGTTTACGTGCATATGAAAGCTGGGCGTATGGCATGCAAAGTCGGTCTCAAGCACTTCAAGCGCTGAGTGCTGCGTATTGTTCGCAAGAATTACAGCGCGTTATTGCAAGTATTATTCGTTCGCTTCATTTAGGGAATGCGTTGGCTGCTACGTTGCATTACGAGTCAAGTGTTTGTCGGGAAAAACGTTGTTTGCAACTTGAGAAAGTAGTGTTGAAAGCGCCTATAAAAATGATGATTCCAACAGGTGCGTTAATATTACCAGCCATGCTTATTTTGATTATGGCACCAATGTTTTTGAGTATGACATAAACGCTACGTTCTATAAGGACTATGACGGGTAACACTTGGAGCAATGGGTAGGCGTTTGTCAGGATGTTATGAACGAGGCGAATGTTAAGCGCGCGTGCGGGTGGTTTGTATAACAGCTTGTATAAAGCTTGTATGCAATAGAACTAGTACTACTGATGAAAGGAGATACGTATGTTAAAGCGTTGTTTATGGAATACAGAGGGTAAGGAAAGGCGCGTTGAACGGCCTACACGGAGTATTTCACAACAGAGTAGATGTATACAAAGGTATGCCGCTATAAATGAGTATATATGCAGGTGGTATGCGCGTTTAAGCACGCAAGCACAGCCACGTTTGCGCGGACAAGGCACTACTGAGTACGCCATCATTGTGGGCGTTATCGTTGTTATTGCCATTGTTGCGATTGTCGGATTTAAACCAAAAATTCAAGCGCTGTGGGATGCCATTTCTAATGGATTAGGATCGCTGTAATGGTGCATTTCAATGCTGGTCGTAGAAGTTGTTATGGGCAAGCGACACTTGAGTATGCGCTCGTCACAAGCGCCTTATTAGCAGTGTTGATTGCATTTGGCGTGATGTTTCATGCATGTAACGAGGGTGTATTGGTGCATTATGCGCTTGAACATGCATCACATCGAATGCATGTAGAAGATGATGGCACGATAAGCGTGTTGTGTTATTAGCAAGGAAAGGAACAGTTCAATGCAGTATGCACGGGTACAATGTGCTTCTTTATCAATCTGCGATCACCGCTGTTTACGCGTTTGTGGTCAAAGCTGCGTTGAAGCTGCTTTTCTTCTTCCAGTGCTGTTAGTTTTTCTTTTATTGTTATTGCAACCTGCGCTTATGTTGTACCATGCGCTTATTTTGGAAAATACATGTCAAGAAGCGTGTCGTGTGCTAGCAACGTGTTCAAATGATCAAGATATGCGAGCGCTTGACGGTTTCATCACTCATCGACTTCAAGCGCTCCCGGCGTGTTTTGCTTCCAGCGACGATGCTGATGCGCAGCCTGATTGGAGCGTTACTACGCAAGGCAATGCTGCATCGCGTGAAGTGGGCGTAACGATTGAGGGATACGTGCGTGCGCTTCCCTTAGTCGGCGGTTTGTTTGGTGGTAGGTTTGGCGCAAGCAGCATTCCCATTAAAATTTCGCGTACGCTGGTTGCGCATGCGTACTGGGAAACAAAACAAGGCATTGATGCCTCGAATAGTGTGGGAGCGTGGTACTGATGGGCGTTATGAACATGGTATGGAAGCGTCGTTTTGCATCACGCCAGCAGCATCAGCGTCGACAGATCTCTTATATACGGCATCTTCACAAGCGCGATGGCGGTTTTACGACCTTTGGTTGTGCACTTGCTATCCTTATAAGTGTGACACTTATTTTTTCTCAGCTTGAAATTTATCACGTAAATACAGCATGTGCAGCTACGCAAGAAGTTGCTGATATTGCTGCCTTAGGCGCAGCTCATGAAGTTGCACGCTTTGTAAAAGTGGCTCGCTTATGCGATTCGGTTGTCTTAACACTTTCGGTATGTGGTGCGACGTGTGCTGCTGTGGGGCTTATTTGTTTGTGTATTCCGCCCGTTTGCGCTGTGGGTACCACCTTGCTTAACGCAGCTCATAAATGTATTAGTATAAGCGATTCGTTTTCTAAAAAAGCATGTAAGGCGCTCGATTCGTATCAAGATGCACTGCCTTTTTTGTGTACGCTTAAGGTGTTACAAACGTCATATGCGAATAAGGGTGGCGTATACCACAATGCGTATGCTGGCATTGCGTTTTTACTGCCATCCGATGGAAAAACACTTTCTCATGAAGCGTCCTCATCAGGCATTGCACATGTAGACAAGCTCGAGGAGTATAAAAAGCCGCTTAAGGAAATGGGCGAAGCGATGGTTAAGAAGCAGCGCGCCTGTAAAGAGGCAAAATTACGCGCATTTCAGGCTGATTGTGGGAGCAGTGAGCAGGCATCAAGCATGTACGAACGTGCACAAGCATTAGGAGATGTTCCTGCGTATAGAAATCCGCACTATCATAGCGTTGATGCTTGGAATTTCGCGTGTGCATTGCAGCGTGCACAGGCATATTACGAAACACGCGAGCGCACGGAATACTCACATTCAAGTAATCCAGATGTGCAAGCTCAATCTTATGCTCGTCTGTGCTTTTATCGCTACATGGTTAACCAGCTTCAACAGTCATATATCAATGAAACAGATGATAGTTTTAGTGCATCCCTTCCTTTTATACCTCGTAATACACATCAAATGCGTTCAACATCGCTCTATACTGATGCGTTGTTTCCTGTGTTTAAAGATGAAGATGGCCATGATGTATTTTGTGCCTATCCCGGGGCGCCTGGATCACATGAGGCGTATCGTTATGGATCGCTTGAAGAATTTCAGCGGATGCATGCTTCAAGTTCACCTGCAGGGGTGTTACGTGTATCTGACATGGGAAAAGTAGCAGCTGCATCAAGTGCGATCAATAATGGCTTTGAATTCTATTTTACGCAATTTATCAATGCAACGCGTGATTATGAAAAGCATGCGCACGATCTTAAACCTCTGGAGCGAAAAACAAAACACAAGCTAGATGGTGCATTGAGTGAAGTAGTAAAGCTTATTAAAAGCATAAAAGGCCGAAGAATTTTCCCCTATCCACCAGGGCGTGATGGAGTGTGTTGTGCGCTCATCAACACGTCACGTGTGTCGTTGCATACGCTCTTTGCTAGTCCTTTTATCAAAAAAGACACCGTTATTAGGCAACGCTTTGCGCTTTCAGCCGCTACGTTAGTACGTGATGAAGATGCAACTCCGTCGTTTTCATCAGCTGTGCAAAGTTTTTCAAACAGAGCATCAAGTTTATTTGCAGGCGTTCCATTGGTGTTGAATTGCTGGTTAAGCCTGGTGAATTTATATGGAACTGGACAAGATATGCTTATTTCAGGAGTTGAGCACATGTTTGATGGTGTTCCATTGCTGAATACGTCAGGGATTGGGCGCTGGGCATCGCAGCATTTTAAGAGCCTTATCTGTGATTTAGGTTTTGACAAAATAGATATGGCCCCCTTACGAGCCGTGAGTGTGAATTCGCGCATGGTGCTGCAAAGTGCCACTAATGGAGTACCGCTGGTGTTGCGTCGCATAAAAGAAGCAATGTTTATTAATGAACATGACAAAATACGCATTTTGCGCGATATGTTTGAATCGAGTTCTGGTTCATATGCTGGTCATACGCCAGATGATACGCATGATAGCGGACGCATCGCTCCTTCGCCTGACGGCGGATCTTTCGATGCGGTGCGCGAACATCTAAAAGACGTTATCCCTGATAGCGACATACTTATAGCGTTGTTGTCGGAAGGCTTAAAAGGGTGATGTGCGATGGTAGAACAACGTTTGCACAGAGCATTTTTCTCGTGCTTGTTGGTGGCGGGTGGGCTGGAAACAGCGCTTGCGGCAACGGTGCGCGTGGCGGCGGAGTGGTGGGAAAACAAGCGTGGACGTGGACGTTCAAGCACGAGCGAATGTGGGCATTCCCGACCGCGAAGGCACACATGTGAATACATCATGCACACATCAAGGTACGCCTGTGGGTACGTCGCCTGCACACAAAGACGCGCATGCGGACAAATGACTATCGAGTGCGCTGTTTGTTTTCCAGTTCTTCTTGCGCTTGCACTGGTGAGCTATAACGCAATGAGTTTCATATGTGCGTGTAGCGAATTTGATCGGCAATTTTGTGAAGAAGTGCGCATTCACGCAACCTCGCTTGACGCGTACAGCACTGTTACAAGCGTGTGCGATGACATTAACGAAGCTATGAACACGCATTACGTGCTGCCTGAAAACCGTATTATAACAGCACGTGAACAGGGGCTTGGCATAGTACGGTTTACCGGGGAGATGATTTTCGAGCCAACGCTTTTCGGTAATCGCGTGTTGCAAGGTATGGGCTTAACGAAACTTACATCGTTGCGCCACAAAACTTCATTGGCGTGTTCGTGTATGCATCTTGACGCATGGTAGCTTAGGTATAAGGTGGCAGAAGTGATGGTGAAACCATATAAATATGTAATGCTACGGGTGAAACGTGCGCTTAAGGTGTTGCGTGCTTCACAAAAATTGAATGCTTTGTGCTTGCGTTACGCTTTACGTGCTCGTCACGAGCTTACGGCGCGTCATATTGAACCAGAGCAGATGACTTCCTATTCGCATGTCACTTCATGCACGCTGACTGATCGTTCTCGTCATACGTGCAATATAGTGTGGATAGCTGTGTGCGCGTTCGCAGTGACTTTGCTTATAGTTTATGCGTACGGAAATGGATTGTTCCAGAGTAATAAGCAAAAGTTAGAAACACATTCATCGAATGCGCTTGCGTTTATTTCTGGTAGTGCACAAGCAACAATGCAGGCATATCAAGCGTATGTTTCTAGTAAAGATGCGTGTGAACAGGCTGTTTATAATGCGATTACACTGCCGCCTAGTGCTTATGGATATTTATATCACAATCAGGTTGTTTCTTTCTGTATGCCCTGCTCTATTACACACGCAATGCAACAGGTGCGTGCTTGTGTTGCGGATGCACATGGAGAAATAAGCGAGTTTGCACTTGACAGCGCTTCGCCGAATGTGTTGCTTGTACGTGTTCCTTTTCCGCAGGAAAAAGCACAGTCATTAAGCAATCCGCAGCACCAATTGCATACATTGTTGCACGATGAGTACCCAGGCAAATCACAGGAACAATTGGGCTTGTCACAATATGGTTGTTCATATCCATCATCCTCAAAAGGAATGCATCATTCAAGTGGCTTATACGCACATAGTACGTGCGATACAAGCGGCATTCATGCAGATAGATGCACTGGTATGCATCTCATTCTTATAGTGTCATTTACACCATGCGGTGATCACTCGGTTGTAGTAATGCAAATTCGTACGTCAGGAGGAAACTATGGCTAACACAGCATGGTTAGATACGCATTCAAGTTGGTCGTTACTTACAGGATCGTTTGGGAAAACATATAAGCGTGTTTGTGAATTGCAAGCTCAGCAACGAAGTATGTTATTACGGTACGGTACTGTTCACGAAACGAAACCGCTCATTATTGCATCGTCATTTAGAAGTCGTTTGCGAGGTTTGTTAGCTACTCAGCCGCATGGCAGCATCTTAATGCTTTGTCCGTGTAAATCGGTACATACGCTTGGTATGAAACATGCAATCGACATTGCTTTTGTGTCTGACACAGGCAAAGTAATAAAAAGCAGGAGAGGAGTATTACCAGGAAAACCATCACTTTCAGCGAGACACAGTGCGTATGTACTAGAACAGTTTTTCGATCCCACATCGTGGTGGTTTAACGAAGACGATTATGTAATAGTGCGCACTTTTCATGCAGAAAGAGTAAGCGCACAGTTTGCCTGCGCTTCGATGAAAGAAAGGAAGATATATGACTAACACACTCTATTGTGATGATTACAAGAAACAGTGTCCTGTTTGTGGAGCATTTACCTTTGAGAGCGCTCGTTTGTGCTATGGCTGCATGCATAGGTTTAATGATGATGCAAGCGTACATGTGTATTCTCTTTCGGCTACGGGCACATCATCGCTTGAATGCATATCTGAGTCAGCACCTGCTTCATCACCTGCTGTAATGGGTGCATTTGATTCTTCGTGTGTATCTACTTCATCACCAGCGGAAACGTGCGCACGTTCCTCATCAGCTGCGGGAACGGGTGCTTTTGCTTCACCATCTGAGGAAATAAGCGCATGTGCTTTTTCGCATGTAGCTGCCTCGCTACCTACAGCAACGAGTGCACTTTCCTCATCACCTGTTGCGATGGACACGTCTGTGTATACGTGTGTACCTGCAACTACATCTACGGATGCGTATGTGCAACGCTTACCGTGTGAACCGCGCAACTATTTTTCAAGTTATAAGACATATTGATGGAGACGCTATGCTTGCATGTGGGTATCTATTATATGGGGTTTGTTGTTTCTTGCTTGTTGTGTGTTGCATGGTTGATGTGAAGTGCTTGTGTATCCCTATATGGGCATGTTATAGCATCGCCGTGTGCGGCTCGATTGCGTATGTGCTGCTATATTCGTTTGACACGTACTGGTATGGCATTGTGTATGGTGCAGCTTGTGTGTGCGTGTTACTTGTGACGCGCTTTGCGTTGCAGCTGCTTTACGCTGTTCGACATAACAGCTCGTTACGTGTCGTACAACAGTCGTATATTCCCTTTGGAACAGGAGATATACGACTCATTTTCGCGCTGAGTGCGTCAAGTGGAATGTTTGTGTTCGTAGGCTTATGCGCTATGTGTTGTATAGGGGTGCTGTTTGCGTGTGCTTGTATCGTAAAAGCGCATATCAAAAAGCAGGATATGCGCAACGTGTTTCCTTTTGCGCCGTGTATTAGCGTATGGCTTCCGTGCGTGCTTTTAGCGATGCATGCGTTTCCGTAACGAGAACTTTCTAATGGGAGCCGTAATACATTTTCTCGAACGTTTTATTGGCATAAGCGCTTACTTTGCGATTTATATCGTTCCATGTTTTGAGAAGTTGCTGACCCTCTTCAGTAAGGGTTGAGCCATGTGCACCATCACGATCAATAAGCACTACATTAAGGCGCTGTTCGGTATTTTTCATGATGCGCCATGCTTTGCTATATGCCATATGCATATTTTTAGCTGCAGCATTAAGTGAACCATAGGTAAGAACGCCCTGACACAATTCAGCTACCCCTCGACCATACATTGATCCGTGGTTTTCTCCTTCAAGAGAAATTGCAATACGTACTACAGGCTTAAGGTGTTGTTCGCTCATATCATACTCGTTTCTTGTAAGGGGGAACAGTAAAAACCCAGATAGTTGTAACATTATAGGTGCATGCACCGTGCATGCGCTATAGTGTATGGCGCAGCGTGTGCTTATACACTTTGTATTGAGTACCTGTGCTTAGCTTCGTTTACCTTACCCCCTCACATGTAAAGGTAAACTATCTATCGGAATTATTCTTTCTCAAAAATTATAGTGAGTAAAGAGATGTGGAATTATTCATTATTGTATCTACCAATCTATCACGTTTCGTGATAAATGGTACTTAATAGCCTTATAAACAGGAGTTACAGCAGCGCTAGGCGTGTAAAATTGTGAAGATTTTTGCATTTAGTATTATTCACCCAGTTGGTGTACCTGTGCAAAGAACATACACCAAGAGGCAGTATATAAGCTTTCTCGTGTAGCATTTAAATCGAGCTCGCACGGAAGCTCTATAAATTCCAGTTCGCGTAGCTATTTACCACATGCTAATTCTCGCTGGAACTGTTCAAGTGCAGCTTGTATGTCGGCGGTATTTCTATCAAGCTGTACAGCTGCATGCGTCGTTGCTAGACGTTCTTGCGTAAGCGCAGGTGGAATAGATAACCCAAACTTCTCGGCAAGAAGCGCATTCAGTTGAAAACTGCTACATTGCGCAATGGCACTGGGAAGTGGCTGGTCGTTGGCTATGTTGTGTAAAGCTCTATACATGCTTGCAGAAAATTTTGCCCACGATGCTGTTGATACAATAAGCATTGGCGTGCTGCTGTCGCCAAGACGCTGTGCAACTTCAAATGCAACAGCACTATGCGGATCCATCGCGTAACGATATGTTTCAAAAATGTGCTTCATAGTGCGCAAACAGTCGTCGTTGCTTACCCAGTCGCCTGCAAACGTGTCGCGTAAAGCATCAAAGGTTGTACGATCAATTTTAAATGCCTGTTTCGTTTTAAGTGCTGCCATCCATGCACGTACTAAACGTGCATTGCGCTGTGTTAACTCAAACAGTGCGCGTTCTAGGTTCGATGAAACTAAAATATCCATTGACGGCGATGGCGTGCTCACTAACGGGCGCTTTTCAAGAGAATATGAGCCCGTTGCCATAAACTGTGCAAGGACATTATTTTCATTGCTGGCACATATCAGCAAACGAATGGGAACGCCTATCTGTTTAGCGTAATAACCTGCAAGAATGTTCCCAAAATTTCCCGTAGGAACACACACATCAAAACAACCGCACTCTTGCAGTACACCCTGTTCACGCAGCTGATGATAGGCTGAAACGTAATATACAATTTGTGGCAATAAGCGTCCCCAGTTAATGGAATTTGCACTTGAAAGATATGTATTATAGTGGCTTTGAAGTGTATGATTCCATTCCGGATTACCGAACAGCTCTTTAACGGCACGCTGGCAATCGTCAAAATTACCTCTAACGGCAAAAATGCGCGCCTGATTGCTGGCATGTGCCTGCATTTGCGTGCGTTGCATTTCGCTTACATGCTGGTGAGGATATAAAACTGCCATCGATATATTGTGTGCGTGTGAAAATCCGCACAGCGCAGCACTTCCTGTATCGCCTGATGTTGCAACCAGAATAAGGCGTTTTGATCCTGCTTGCGCGCTTGATTGGGAACGTTGCGAGGCCGCTTGAGAATGGAGCGAGGCCGCTTGGGAGCGTGTTTGCGCGCTTGTTGACGTGTCTATACTGCCACTGGTGCCGCAAGCTGAAATCCAAGCACCACCAGCACTGACGCCGCCTCCTGCGCCATCCGCGCACCCTGCACCCGTGCCACCAGCACCGTTGGCCTTGATGCCTTCTTCAAAGAAAAGCGGCAGCGCTTGCAGAGCAATATCTTTAAATGCGCTGGTAGGTCCATGCCATAGTTCAAGAACGTGTGTGTGGTTGTTAAGTGAATGAACAGGCACGATGCGTTCATCATCAAATTGTTGACCGTACGCTTGTGCACATAATGCATCAATCGCCTCATCAGCAATATTGGGCTGAAATGCCTTAAAAATGCGCGCTGCAACAGCATGATAGGGAAGTGATTGCATTGCTTGCAACTCTTCAAGCGAAAAATGAGGAAGGTGCTTAGGAACAAATAGGCCTCCATCAGGCGCAAGTCCTGTTAATACGGCTTCGGTAAATGAGTAGGAGCGCGAAGATAATCCGCGTGTATCAGTGTACTGTATCATGAAGCACCTCAATCGCATTCGTTGGCTCGCGTGCATACGTGTAAGCACATTGGGAACCGATAAGTATTATGCAAGCGTCAATAGCATGTTCACGCACGTGGTGCAATAATACACTGTTTTGGCTTATCTGCCCATGCGCTCGTTAATATTTTTCAGCTGCACCTTTGGTTCATAGCCATTGATGCTGGTAAACTACAGCGTTTTCATGTGGAGAATATCATCGCAGCAGCATTCAATAAATTCGCTGTCATGCGTAACCGTAATAATAGTTCGTCCACGGTGTTTTAAGTGGTTCAAAATGCGCGCTACTATTTGCATATGCCGTCTATCCAATCCACTTGTGGGCTCATCGAGCAGCAGGATTGGCGCTTGTGACGCAATTGCGCATGCAAGCGCCAAGCGCTGTTTTTGTCCACCAGAAAGCGACATGGGATGTCTGTTATATAAGGAGTCTAATTCAACGTCAAGAAGCGCTTGCTTCGCTGCATGTTCATTGGCGTGCGATTGGCTGATTAACACTTCATCGAGCACCGATTCGGTAAAAAGTTGATGATTCACATCTTGCATAACCATAAATATCGTACCAGCACGTTGTTTGCATGTATACGGCGTACCGTCGACAAGCATAATCCCCTGGTTTTTTCGAATACCGCAGATAGTTTCCAAAAAGGTAGTTTTACCAGCGCCGTTACCGCCAACAATGGCAGTTACATGGCCTTTTTTAAATTTCATATCCTTGATAGAGAATAGTGTTTGGTTTTTGCGGTATGAGTAGCAAAAGTTTTTGAGGAAGATGAAGTTGTTGTGTTGCAGTGCTTGATCGTGATTAGTCCCACCACCCGCGTCAACTCCAATACCCGTGTCACCGCTGCTACCAGCGCCGCAGTTCTCACGAGCAATGCCACTGTTGTCACCACCGCCAGCATGCAACGTATCTAAACACAGAGGAGATACGCGCTTCAACGATCGTAAGCCGCAGTGCTTTGCATCATCGTCTGTAAAATGTAGCATTTCGCGCTTCGTAAGTTCTCTAGCAAGCGTTCCTTGTTCCAAAATAAAAGTTCTATCTGCTAAATCCCACACATAATTAATGCGATGCTCCGCAATTAAAATTGTTTTGCCTGTTTGTTTCCAATAAGCAATAAGCTCTCGAAGATGCTCCGCTGCTTCATAATCCAAATTTGCCGATGGCTCGTCAAGCAGTATTATTTCTGGTGCAAGCACATCAATCGATGCACAGGCAATTTGTTGTTTTTCTCCGCCTGAAAGCTCAAAAATATTGCGATCCATCAATGCTTCAATATGAAAATTTTGCACGGTTGCACGTATACGATCTATAATTTCACGCTCTTGAACAGCAAGATTTTCCAAACCAAATGCCAGTTCACTGGTAGTGTCAACCGTAAAAAACTGTGTACGATGATTTTGAAACACGCTTCCTATCACACCAGCTTTATCTTCAATGTTGCTGTTTTGCGCGTTTTTGCCGTGTACCCATACACGGCCCGTCACGTGTCCGCGATAAAACTCGGGTATCAAGCCATTCAATAGCCGTAGGATAGTTGATTTTCCGCTTCCTGAAGCCCCTGTTAAAAGCACGCATTCACCAGTATTTATACGAAAAGAAACGTTGCTGAGACTTTGTGTATCTGGTGTTGCTTCATACGAGAAGCTTACCTTATGAAATTCAATCAAGCACATAGCATCATCACCCAAAGCACCATCACCCATAGCACATCACGACACATAGAGCGTCACAACACATAGCATCACAACCCCCGGCATTACAACCAATAGCAGCACAGCACATAACACCACAACCAATATAATATTGCCACAAGTACCAGCACAAATACAGCATAATCTGCCCAGTTAAACCCAACTTTGCAGATGTTCGTTCTCTTTTTGTATCTTCCAAGCCCACGCGTAAGCGCTGCGGCCGATAGTTCCTCACCGATTTTTGCAACGCAGGTAATGAGAGGCACAATGCGATATTCCACCATCTTCGTAAGCTTGCCATTCCTAAGCCCGATGCCCCGCATTTTCATAGCTGCACGGATTGACGCATTTTCTTCACGAATAGTTGGGAAGAGGCGAAACATAACGCACATCGGAATGGTAAGCGCATCGGGCATATGTAGCTTATCCATTGTTGCTTTAAATTGGCTTACCGTGGTGGTGTCGATAACATATGAGCCCATCATATAAGCAGGTAGAAATCGATTTATAACTACAATTATGAAAAGGAGTACATTTGTTAACACGCCGTGTGCAACAGGGAATAGGAAGCGTTCACATGCGTACATGATACCTACAAGGAGCGCACCAATTACGCAAGGTGTGTATCGTTTTGCACTTAATAACAGCAAAAATGGCAGGAGTGCAAACACAGCACGAAACCAAAATAGCTTGCTTCCTCCTGCGTCTGACAACACAAGAACTGCTTCCACGAACACAAGGAGCAGTTTTGTTCTGGGGTCAAGTAGGCTTTTTGTAGGGTGTGGTATCCATGGAGTTTCGTTCATGGTGCGTCACTCATACTCTATCTTGAGGCTCGTGTATCTTTTTAAATGCAACACATGTAACCTATTCACGTTACCGTGCTTGTGCGCATGTAACACATTCAGTCTGTTCATATTCCACATTTTACTGCTCAGCATGTTCCATTTAGTCATGGTAATACGCCTTTGCGCATGCGATACGTTTTTACTCTGTCATGCTGATACGGCTTTGCTTATGCAATGCCCGCGCGTTCAAAATGCTTCTTTAACAGAGCTTTGCCGATGAAACCTCCAATAATTCCGCAGATGAATGTAGCAATGAGCAACACAAAGAACAACCAGTTTGGCGTAAGGCTTGTCACTGCATCGATGTAGTCTTGTCCGAAGCTTGTTCGCGTTGCAAAATACTGCGCCCTTTGGAAAAATAACGGTAGGTAATTGCCGCATGCCCACAGCGAAAATACCCCTGTCGTTACGATAGCTGCGCGCATGCTTTTATACGTGCCGCTGCGATACACCAGTTCTGCAATAATGCCCGTAACAACCGCAAAGGGAATTGGCATCCACGTCATGCCTGTTAAAAACATCAAAATACCCAAAATTACACTCATGATGAAAATCATGCCAGGTTTGTGTACTTTCGTAAGGAACAACATAAACGGAATCCCGCCGATCACGCCAACCATACATGACAGCAGAACAAGGAGTACGGGGATAAGTCCAGTCATCGCCAGTACGATAACAATAACGAAATAAATTGCCGTATAGATGCCGATATTGATAAGATCTCTTCCGTTGAGCTTAGCTGTTGATGGGTTACCCATAGAAGATCAATCCTCTCTTAAGGTCGTTCTGTTAGCCAGTACTAACTTATTTACTGACATAATACCGCGTATTTATACATTCTGTTGAAGCATTTATAAATTTTTTGATTGTGCGCCAACACAAAGAAAATAAAGTAACGTTATCTACAAATAATTCATAACTTTATTTTGTATTTTTAACAGGCTTTTTATTAGCAATAATCAACAAACTTCTAATTGTTACCTGAAATTAATTCATTTTTTTGCAATAAGTGTTTACTATGTATATTGACGTTTGGGCGTCATAAGGCGAGAGTTGAGTAGAAGGGGTTTGGGAATCTTGAGCACCGAAACCGCATACGTAAAGCCATTAACATTTGCTTCACTCGGTGAGTGTGTTGAGGTGCGTTCAATTAAATCGACAAAGCCAGAGTTGTTACATTTTCTTGAGAATTTGGGATTTGTGGAAGGGTCTCATGTTCGAGTAGCAGCTGACAACCAGGGAAATCTTATCGTCGAGATTAAAGGTTCACGTGTTGCACTTGATAAATCTGTTGCAGCGCGTATTTCTGTTGTTAGTGTAACCAAGTAATGTATTGCATCTCGTGAAGCAACCATTAAAGCGCTTAATGCGTTAGGAATGTTTTGCATACGCGTGTGCATGTTTTCAGCTGGCGGCGATTGGTATCTGTGTTTCAGAACATGTATATGTCATACGTGTGGTAAGCACCACAGACAGCGTACCATGCATATACACCACGTACAGCACATGGAGCAGCTCCAGTACATGCAACACGTAGCATAGATTGAACAGGTATAACACATGTAGCACGTACTGCCACTACTGCACAAACTGCACAAGGTGTATGGTGTGCAATCTGCACAAAGCAATCTGCACAAAGCAAGCTGCACATCGCGACTGTGTGAACGTTGCTTAAAGCGAATACGCCACAAAGCGCAAACGCACATGAGCGCACAACGTACACAGAGAACATGCAGTATGGATGCCATCAGCACATTTTGGCACTTCGATTTTACGACTTCATTCCATTCATCAATATTTCGACCTCGCACCCATGATTATGAGCAAGCGATATAGGTTCGTGTGTTCGTTTCGCGTGGGCTTTTATTGGATTATGGTGCGCACAGTTTATTGGCGCATACTCATAACTCAATTGACAACCCTCGTGCAATGCCTGCGAGCAATGTGGAGTGCAAAACTGCTGTGGGTTTGGGAAAAGGCAGTTTCTATCGCTTTCATAATTATGATAATACCTAATGAGGAAGGAATTCAGGTATGGAAAAACACGATAGTGAACAAAGCAAAACCTTGCGTGATGTGCCTATTGGTGGCAGCGCAGTGGTGAAGCGTCTTACTGGCTCGGGCGCAATTAAGCGCCACATTATGGATATGGGTATCACAAAAGGTACCTCACTGCAGGTGCGCAAAGTAGCACCTTTAGGCGATCCTTTAGAGATTACCGTTCGTGGGTATGAATTGTCACTCAGAAAAAGTGAAGCTGCCTGCATTATTGTTGAATAGCGCATCATGTGCGCAAACACGCACCGTGCATGTGGCACGAGATATGCGTACTTGAACTGCGGCACAAGCACGTACCAAGGATGTAGCAAGCATGAACCAAGCACGTGTGTATGCTCAACATTCGAGCCGTAGTTTGTGTTTTGCATGTATGCAATAAGCTATGCGTTTTGCGCTTGTAGAAGTTCTCTTCAACCGTTTACCACAATAAACATAAGCCTCATTCCCATAGTTACCAGAGGTTTATATGCATGCACTCCCCGAAAACATCTGTTATAGGCACGGTGCTTTACCAGTCAAACCTTGTTGCACGGCGCGTTACAAAGCGTTGCTACACATCACATGGTGAACATTGTGCAGCTTAAACAGATGACACACATCCCATGAAAGGAACGAAATGGACATTCGAATTGCACTTGCCGGTAATCCGAACTGCGGTAAAACAACGCTGTTCAATGCACTTACCGGCGCACGCCAGCGAGTGGGGAACTGGCCTGGCGTAACTGTTGAGAAAAAGGAAGGTACGTATAAGGGCGATAAAAGCGTCATTATTACCGACCTGCCGGGCGTGTACTCGCTTTCACCGTTTTCTCCAGAGGAAATTGTAACACGCACGTATTTGTGTGACGACAATCCACAAGTGGTAATTAACCTGGTAGACTCCACGAATCTTGAGCGTAACCTGTACCTTACAACTCAGATTATCGAACTTGGTGTGCCTGTGGTAGTTGCCGTGAACATGATCGACCTCATGCGCAAAAAGGGCGACGACATCAACCTCGAGAAGCTTTCACGCCGCTTGGGCTGTCCTTGTATTGCCGTTTCGGCATTGAAGCAAGAAGGCATAAGCGAGCTCATCAAAACTGCTGTTGAAGTTGCTAAAAATGGCAAAAAGCCTGAAAGCACCCTTCATTTTACCAACGATGCACAGCAGCCTATCGAGGCAATCAGCAGCATCATTGCCGATAAAGTACCTGCTGAATCACTGCGTTTTTACGCAATTAAGTGCCTTGAAGGCGAAGATCGCACGTTCGAGAAGTTCTCTATTTCAAAAGAAGACCGTGCGCGTATTGACAGCATTCGTCAGTCGTACGAGCAAAACGTTGATGACGACGCCGAGTCGGCTATCACCTGCGAGCGCTACGACATGATCAGCGATGTTGTTGACGAATGTCACAAGCGTTCGTTCAAGGGCACAACGCTTACCGAAAAAGTTGACCGTGTGGTTACCAGCCGCATCTTTGGTTTGCCAATTTTCGTGGCTGTTATGTTCCTGGTGTACTATATTGCCATTTCAACCATAGGAACTGGCGCAACCGACTGGGTGAACGACAAGCTGTTCGATGAAGGCTGGCTTATCACGAACACCGAGCAGTACGAAGAGGACAAGGGCGACTACGAAGACGCTCAAGACCAGATCAAGCACTATATTGAAGCTGCTGAAGAAGCGGGCGTTGAAACCGACGACGTAAAAGAAGCGCTTGAAGAAGAAGATAAAAGCGATGAAGACAAGGCAACAATTGAAGAATTTGCCGACAGCTTAAAGGACAAAAACATCGCTATTACCTACGATAAGAAAGACGATGACACTAAAGAAGTGTCGCAAGTAAGCGTTGATTACGATGCATTCCGCGAGGCGCTTGACGTTGAAGAGCCCGATCCGGCTGAGTACGGCTTGTTCATGCCTTCAGTTCCATCGGTGGTAGGCGATTGGCTTGACGACATTGACGCAGCTGAGTGGGTAAAAGGCTTGGTTCTTGACGGCGTTATCGCCGGTGTTGGTGCCGTGCTTGGCTTCTTGCCGCAGATGGCAGTGCTGTTCTTGGAGCTTGCTTTGCTGGAAGGCTGCGGCTACATGGCGCGTATCGCGTTCTTGATGGACCGTCTTTTCCGCCGTTTTGGCTTGTCGGGTAAGTCGTTTATTCCAATACTTATCGCGACTGGTTGTGGCGTACCTGGTGTTATGTCAACAAAAACTATTGAAGATGAACGTGACCGCCGTCTTACGATTATGACGACAACCATGATTCCGTGTTCTGCAAAAACGCCTATCATCGCGCTGATTTTCGGCTCGATTGCGGGCGGCGACGCTGCTACAACGGCATGGGTTGCACCGCTGTTCTACTTCTTGGGCATTTTTGCCATCGTTATTTCAGCTATCATGCTGCGCAAAACGCGTTTCTTTGCTGGCGAAGCAACACCGTTCGTTATGGAGCTGCCTCCGTACCACGTGCCATCAGCCCGCAACGTTGGCATGTCGGTGCTTGACCGCTGCAAAGCGTTCGTTATTAAAGCTGGTACCGTTATTTTCATCTCGGCTATTGTGGTGTGGTTCCTGCTGAACTTCGGCATGTATGACGGCTCATTTGGCCTGCTTGATTCGAAGATGGACGACTACATGCAGTACTCGATTATGGCTGTGATTGGTAATGCGTTCGCGTGGATTTTCACGCCGCTTGGATTTAGCGACTGGCAAACCGTTGTTACTACCATCACTGGTTTAGTTGCAAAAGAGAACGTTGTTTCAACGGTTGGCATTATCACCTCTGTTGGTAGCGAAGCTTCTGAATCTGACCCCGATTTGTGGACGTCATTTGCTGGCCTGTTCAACGGCAACGTTGGCGCAATGATTTCGTTCTGCGCGTTTAACCTGCTGTGCGCACCTTGCTTTGCTGCGATGGGCGCTATCCGCAACCAGATGGCTTCTGCGAAGTGGTTCTGGGCAGCCATTGGATTTATGTGCGGCTTTGCGTGGGTTGTAGGCTTCATCATTTATCAAATTTTCTCTGCAGTAACGGGTTCTATCCAACCTATCGGACTTGCTATTGCGTTTATTTTCCTTGCACTGATTGTGTTCCAGGTAGTTCGACCAATGCCTCAACGCTCAGGTGCATCTGCTGACGAACGTTCAGCAGCAACTTCGGTTCCTCTGGCGTCTGAATAGGCGCTTGTGGATAACTTGCACGAAGTGCCCACGTCATGTGGGCACTTCACTCGCTCATCGTGCACGGTGCGAGGGTAGTGTTACAGCGAACGTGTTTGAGTTCGTGCGAGTGTTCGTGAAAGAGTTCGTGTTTGAGTTCATGAGAGTGTTCGAGTGAATGCTCGAGAAAACAACTAAGAGAATGTGGGGAACGTATGCAAGCGTTACATCTAACACCAGGCACTTTGGTGGTTCTTATTGTTCTAGCTGTTGGTTTATTCTTAGCTATTCGTTTTGTTGCGCGCAGAGGCTCATGCTCCTCATGTCCGTCTGGATCGTCAAAAAAAGGCGGCGCGTGTGCGTGCTCATGCAGCAAAGTAAACGACATGGTTGAGCATATAGATGCTGTAGTAGAAAAAGATGCGGCAGTAGGAGAAAAAAACTAGCATCCGTTTGCACCCGCAGGTTTTTGCGCGCATTACACCTTGGCGCATATTTTTAAATCCCTGCGAGCACCCGCGCGCATCATGTCTCCGCTCATATTCACGTCTTCCTTAACACCCACAAGCACGTGTGTGCATTTATATGTGTGTATTTATATTTGGCGTGTTTTTATTCGTGGGGAACGGTTCTGTGTCACGTAGTTGCACCACAGTTGCTACACCACGGTTATTGTGCTCTTCGCGCCTTTAACATCGCGTGTTCCGTGCCACATTGTTGGGTAACGGTCGTTGCTCGCTTAGCGCCTTTTGCACTCCGTTTTACGCAGCGTGTTTCAGGCTTTCTTTGTTCCACGTGTTCTGTACCGCGTTTTACACGACGCTTCGCGTGTCATGCGTATGTATGACATATAACGCAGGTAATTCACTAAAAAGCGTTTTTAATTATGTAGAAATCGTGATTTGAAAGTTTACCTAATTTTACTCTTGACGAACCGCATAAGTAAACCTAAACTAACCATTGTCAGAATTTATTAAGCACTAAGGCACCATCTCGAGGCGCTTTGATGCAAAGCTTGTTACAATAGCTCGCTGTGTCGCGAGATTTTCTGACTTAATTTGCTGACCCGGTGATGGATATTTTTCTCGTCTGATTATCCGTCACATCAGATAAACTAACGGGGGACCCACCCCCCCTCTCTCTTCCCCCGTTAGTTTTTTATTTCACTCTTACCTTTTCACCTTATTTATTTTGGTACTTCGATTTTGTGACGCATTTTTTTGCTTCGTCTTTTGCGACAGTTTTTGTTGCATCGTCTTTCAACGTCCACTTCATTATTTTTTTACCCTGTCAACGTTGTCAATTCTTTACACCGTTAGCTGCGTCATCTACTTGCATCATTTTTTCTATTAGCCTTTTTGCTACAGCACGCCTTTCTCTACCTACGCCATCGTCCACTTGCGCGATATTTTTAACATCTCGCTGGCATGGTATACCCAATTCAGGCGCGCCGTGCTACAATAAAATTGCTCTTTTGCAGGTTACTAACTGAGGGATAGAACGATGGATAAAATTTCAAAATCGCACGAAGATTATCTTGAAGCTATTGTAATGCTGGGGGGAACAAGTACGGTTTCTGTTCGTTCAGTTGATATAGCAAACAAGCTTGAAGTATCAAAAGCTTCCGTGAACAAAGCCATTTCTATGTTGAAGGAAAAGGGCTTAGCTGACCAGCCATATTATGGCGATATTACGCTTACAGAAGAAGGCTACGAGTACGGCAAAGCGGTTCTTGAACGTCATCATTTGCTGTTTGCGTTTTTGACACAGGAACTGGGTATTAGCGAGGAAGTAGCCAACGAGGAAGCATGTTTGATGGAACACGCCATCAGCGATTCTTCGTTCGTCAAATGGATTGAATACATCAAAAAACGCGGCATTACGCTTCCATATAGTCACTAGCCGCGTTGTCGTACGTATATGGTCTACTGCGCGCCTGTGTGCGCGTGCTGTGCCATGTTACCTGCCCGTGTAGCTATGGCGCACGCGCCCGAGTCGATAGCAATCATTGTTTGACGATACGTGCCTATGTGCACAAGGCAGCGCTGTTTTTGCGCGCACACGTGCGTGCGCAGCGTGTGTGCTGCATATGCTGTTTGGGTACACTATTTCTATGGTCATTTTAAGACATGAATGGAGTTACATCGCATGACGCACTCTTTCAAGCATCACGACAACGATGCTCATATAGTGCGCCCTGTTCAGCGCGAACATTTTCAACGCAGCACATCTCAGTACAACGTGCCTCAAGACAGCGCGCCTGAGCGTTCGTCTTCTAGAACATTTGCACGCTCTCTTAATCAGTCATACAATCAGTCATCGTCCAGAACATGTTCACAATCATCTGTGCAGACATGTGCGACTTCACGTAAGCATTCATCTGAGTATTCAGTGTCGCTTTCGCATGGCTATTCAAGCAGAGATGCGCACGATAATACCTTCGTGTATGATGTTGTTGCTCGTGATGATGAATCATCCGATTCGGTTGCATCTGATTGCGCCCCGCAAGGATTTATGGAGCGTTTTCAGAACATGCTCTCGCGTCGCCGCAAACAAAAAGCACGTGCGTTATTTAATAAGCGTTATGGTGAAGAAAATGTATCAGTAGGCGCCGCATCAGGTTCTTTATCAGGTGCTGCGTCACGTTCCGCATGTACATCCGCCACTTCCGCACCGTCTGCCGGCACAGCGCAAACTGGGGTTTTGCATTCAAATGCTGCCAGCGCGCACAGCCGCGCTCCTAAAGCAGCCATTTACGAGGGGTCATCTCGCCGCGCTCATAAAAATACCGCTTCGTTTGAAGATGCTCGTAAGCGCCCCGCGCCATCGCGCTATAGCCAAGCAACGCTGCTCGATCGCGTGTTAGAGCGCTTGCATTTATCAGGTAAAAAGGCTGTTGTAATTGGTGTTGTGGTGTGCGTGTTCGCCATTATCATCTTTTTATACGAGCCAACGCGTAATTATTACCAAGGCTTACGCATGAATCAAGCGAAACAGATTGAGTTGGCAGCGCTGCAGGATAGTGTGCAGCATTTGGAGGCAAACACTAATGAAATTCGCGGTGATGAGGGCGCGCGTATGCTTGCGCGAAAACGCGGCTATGCTGCAAATAACGAAACATTAGGCCAAGTAGATGGCTTGTCTGACGATTATTCCGATCAGGAAGCAAATAAGTTGCGTGCTTTACATCGCAATGTGGCGCGCGGATATGCACCACCTGACACGTGGTATTCGCCTGTGCTCGATGTGTTGTTTGGCGTGAAGAAAACACCTGATAGCAGATCAAGTGATACAGCTCAGGGGAACAGCGCACTTGAGGATAGCGAGCAAAACGGGAACGCTGCGAGTACGAACGGGAACGGAGCACAAAATAGCAGTATGAAGAGTACCAGTCGTGGAAGCGAGCAGTCGTGATGAAGAAGGGGAGCGCCAACCACGCTACCAGCGCGAACGCCGCATCAAGCGTCAACGCTGCAGCAAGCGCGAAGGCAGTCAGCAGCGCCAGCTGCAACATAGTCGCCACCAGCACGACTTGTGACAACGCTGCCGCAAGTGACACTTCCACGTTCGCCACTGTCTGCGCTAACCCCACCACAGAGCCGGGCTTGTATGCCGCAATCGATTGTGGCACGGTAACGGTGCGCATGTTGGTAGCGCGCATCGAAACGTCGCAGTACCTGCGTGTTCTTCATCGTGCGTACGCCATCGTGAATGTGGGCGAGCACGTTGACGCAACACGGTGCATATCCAACGCTGCACTGCAACGACTTTCGGCAACGCTGCACGATTTTCGCACTCAACTTTCGGCTTATGAACAGCAGGAACACGAACGTGCGCGCGTGCGCGCGTGCGCAACGTCGGCAGCGCGCGATGCAAGCAATAAAGACGATCTGTGTCGTGTGTTTCGCGAAGCTGGCTTCGAGCTTGATATTATTAGTGGTGATGAAGAAGCGCGCTTATCGTTTGCGGGCGCGTGTGCAGGATGGCAAGCTTTGCCCGCATCGCGCGATGCTGCTGTGGCTCAGCAAGCACTTCTTGTGGTGGACATCGGCGGCGGCTCAACCGAGCTTATTGCAGGAATGCCCGGTAGCGCGCCTTGTTACGTGCACTCGTTTGACATTGGATGCCGCCGCGCTACCGAAAAAGTGCTTGGTTCAGAGCGAATTTCGCTTGCATCTCTCGAGCGTCTTAACGCATGGATTGACGAGCTTATGAGCCCCTATTTTGAACAGCTGTATCGCGATGAGCGTTTTTACCCCGACGCGTGCGAACAGGAACGCTCGGCGCACGTTAACGCACCAGCTCCTGCGCCTGTTTCAGTATCTGTCGCACCCGCCCAGCACCCAGTTCCGTGCTTCCCGCTTCTTGGCGTAGCGGGCGCCGCCACCAGCGCCGTGAGCATGCTGTGCTCCATGCACCACTACGACGCAGCGCGCGTGCACGGGTTCCCCGTTTCTGAAGCAAATGTGGCTGCCCTGATATATGAACTTGCTAATATGACTCTTGAACAGCGCAAACAGCGTGTCGGTCTTGAACCTAAGCGTGCCAGTGTTATTGTTGCAGGACTAGCAATTATGCAGCGTATCATGTATCATACGCACCACACGTGTTACTATGCATGTGAATCTGATGTGTTGCAAGGTGTAATTTTTACATTGGCGTCAAATAGTTGTCGCTATAACCGTAATTGTTTGGTACAGTAAGCAATGCAGGTTGACCGTTGTTTATGGGAGCGTGGCGGAATTGGCAGACGCAACGGACTTAAAATCCGTCGTCTTCGGACATGTGGGTTCGAGTCCCACCGCTCCTACCACCTTTTCATCATCATCCATCGATGCTAAGCCGTTTTCGGACATCTGCTCGTAGAATTGCCTCATAAGAAAGTGAAGCCGTGGAGCTCAAATGCTTAATATCGATGATTTAATTGCTCATAAAGGCATTCCTCATACATTTGAAGAATACTTAACACACTATGCGCCTGAAATTGGCGAAGCTATCAATTCGTTTATTCCGCATGCTACGCATCCCGACATGGATACCTATCTTTACCAGCCACTGCGCACGTACAGTGCAAACGGTGGCAAGCGTCATCGACCGCTTATTTGCTTTATTGCTGCGCGGGCGGTAGGTGGAACAGCTCATTGCGCGCTGAGTGCCGCCGCTGCCATTGAGCATTTCCACACAGCTGCCCTTATTCATGACGATATTGCCGACGATGCGCACCTGCGCCGTGGTTTGCCCTGTTTGCACATTTCAGAGGGCTTGGGTTTGGCTATCAACATGGGTGATTTAGGGCTTATGCTGGTAAACGGCACCGTTATCGATGATGCATCGCTTGACGACCACACCAAAGTGCGTGTTCTTTCTGAGCTTATTACCATGACGCGTCTTACCATTGAAGGCCAGGCGCTTGACATAGGCTGGGCACGCGACAACCGCTACGATCTTACCATCGATGACTATCTGGTAATGGCAACGCACAAAACTGCACATTATTCAGGTGGTGTTCCGCTTGCCATTGGCGCTATCGTTGGTAAGGGCACCGAAAAGGAAATTCAGGGCCTGCGCAATTTTGGTCTGAACACCGGTTTAGCGTTTCAAATTCAAGACGATTTGTTGAACCTTATTGGGAAAGCTGAAAGCACGAAAAAGGGCTTTCGCGATGATATTACCGAAGGAAAACGCACGCTTATGGTAGTGCACGCGCTCTCTGAGTTGCCGCCGTCTAAAAAGCAGCAGCTCATCGATATTTTATCGTCGCACACTACCGATCAATCGCAGCTTGATGCCGCCGTTTCGCTGATGCAAGAGGCTGACAGTATCAATTTCGCACGGCGCTATGCCGAACAGCTTACCAGCAAAGCGAAAGAAGAAATTGCCGACATTCTTGAGCCGTCAATACATCGCGATTTGTTGGTGTCGATGGCAGATTTCTTTGTCAATCGTCTTGCTTAATGTTACGCTATAAGCAGTTTATGAGTTGTGCATCGACGTGCTCGCACACGTAGGCGTGCAGGCAGCGCGATGCTACAGATTTACGCTGCTGAACCCGCCTACGCCAATGCGCGGGCACTGCAGATGTGTAATGATAAGTAGTTATACGCAACAATAAGCAATACGAGGGGAGCGCCTTGTGAATATTATTGAACCACAGAGCAGCGGCGATGCTGTTGAAGATGTGCAAATGCGCCTCGTGTCGCTTGGCTTGCTTACCGATGACAACGTTACGGGCACGTTCGACGAAACAACTGCCCGCGCGATAGCAGCGTTTCGCAGCTCTATGCACTTGCCGCAAGGCACAACCGTTGACGAAAAAGTGTGGAATGCTCTGGTAGATGCATCGTATCGTCTGGGCGATCGAACGCTTTTTTTGCGCTTGCCATATTTTCACGGCAACGATGTTGTTGAACTGCAAAAAGCCTTAGGCGCGCTTGGTTTTACGCCTGGTAAAGAAGATGGTATGTTCGGGCCTCACACAGAAGATGCGCTGCGCAAATTCCAGTTGAATTTGGGGCTTCCGTCCGATGGCATCGCAGGTGCGTATACGTATCGCGCCCTGCACAATTTGCATTTTTCGTGGGAAGGCAAACATCCGCTTAAAATGCCTGTTACGATGGGCTTTGCGCGTGCATCGGAAGCGCTGGAGCGTTCTTCTTTTTGCTTTTTTGGCACCTGCGAATTTACGCGCGATGTTGCGCGACGCATGGCGAACTTAGCAACCGCTACCAATCCGCAAGCGCATGCCGTTTGCGCTGATGAGCTTTCTGTTGCGCCGCCAAGCGACATGATTTTGGTGCACATTGTGTTGTGCGACGAGCCGCAACCGTCCGACATTCCCCAGGTTAGCTACGATGAAACGCTCGCGCCTGAGCGCTTTGCCTCGCACGTGGAAGTTGCCCTGCGAGCTGCCGCTCAAAAGCAACACAAGCGCGTCGCTTTGGTTCTTCCCGGAACATGTTGGATGCAAGCTGGCGAGCAACGTACCGCCCAGCATTACGCAATTTCCCTGCTCGACGCCTTATGTGCCGCCTTGTGCGCGTAGAATGGCACTGTCATGGCGTATCTGCTTGGCTTGGAAAAAGCGAGTTTGTCGTTTGCGCTGAAATGCGTTCTCGATAAGGTGTCGCTTGGTGTTGAAGACGGCGACCGCATTGGTATTGTGGGGCGCAATGGTGATGGCAAAACCTCGCTGATACGTGTTCTAGCTGGTAAAATACAGCCCGATAGCGGTCGGTGCATTCCCGTGAACAATCTGCGTATTGGTTTGGTAACACAAGACGACACACTGTGTGGCGCAAGCTGCGTGCGTGACGTGCTGTTTGGCACGCGTCCTTTGTACGAGTGGGCGAAAGACATCCGTGCGCGCGATGTGATGGGCGGCTTGTTGCGCGATATTCATCCTCAAGCGTTGCTGAAAAATTTATCGGGTGGCCAGCGCCGTCGCGTGAATTTGGCGCGTGTGCTGATGCAATCGTGGGACGTGCTTATTTTGGACGAGCCCACCAATCACCTTGACATGGCAGGCATTCGCTGGTTGGCGTTCCACCTTAAACAGCGCTTCAAGCAGCAAAAAGGCGCCTTGCTGGTTGTCACGCACGACCGCTGGTTTCTTGATGATGTGTGTACGCGCATGTGGGAAGTTCATGACGGGCGCGTTGAGCCATTTGAAGGTGGCTTTTCTGCGTATATTTTGCAGCGTGTGGAACGTGAACGAGTGCGCGATGTTACCTGGGAGCGTCAGCAAAATAAATTGCGCCGCGAATTGGCGTGGCTTGCGCGCGGTGCGCGAGCGCGTGCGACGAAGCCAAAGTTCCACGTTGCGCAGGCAAAAGCGCTTGCAGGAGCACAGGCACCCGAGCGCAGTTCGCTTACTCTTAATCGTATGGCAGCAACACGCCTGGGAAAAGAAGTGATCAGCTTCCAAGGCTTAAGCGTGTCATATCCAGCACCTTCACCACACACACCGCCACACACGGTTCTGAACGACATTACGTGGAGCATCGGCCCCGGCGATCGTATCGGAATTGTGGGGGATAATGGATGTGGGAAAACAACCTTGTTACAAACGATGCAAATCCAGCACGAACATATTCCAAGCGCACTTGCATCTGCTACCATAAGCGGGAAGGTAAAAATTGGGAAAACAGTTAAACGCGCCTTCCTGTCGCAGCATTTAAGCATGCTTAACCCCTTTGAAGACGAGTGCGTGCGGGCGGTTATAAGCCGCTATTCGCGCCGTATTATGCTTGATGGCGTGGCGAAAACGCCGTCGGATTTGCTAATGGATTTGGGATTCGAGCAATCGATTGTGCAAAAGCGCATCGGTTCACTTTCCGGTGGCGAAAAACGTCGTTTGGCGCTGATGCTTATTTTGCTTGACGAGCCGAACGTTATCATTCTCGATGAGCCAGGTAACGACCTTGATGTTGACATGCTGGCTGCTCTTGAGGATATGCTGAACGGCTGGCCAGGCACTTTGGTTGTAGTGACGCACGATCGCTATCTGATGGCTCGCACAACCGACAATCAGTACGTGCTTTCTGAAGGCAGCCTCATTCATCTTGCCGGTGGCGTGGAAGCGTATTTTGATGCGCTTGACGTGCGTGAAGTAAGCGACGATGCGCTGTGTGCCTTGTGGTTTTCTGCGCCTGGTACGCGCGATTGGGAACAAGCTGCAGGTGACGGTGCGCGCGGCGATGCGCGGGAAGCGTTGGGTGTTGGTGCTGGTGGGCAACGTTCCAGTGCTTCGAGTGGTGCCGTTGGTGCTGGCGCGCGTGGTGCGAACGGTGCGCGTTCTTCGCATGGAGAAACGCCTGATGGAAGCACTTCTGTCTCAAAATCAGCAGCCGCGAAACAAGCTGCCGCGAAACCAGCGGTGTCGCACTACCAGCTTAAAAAGCAATGTGCATCGCTCGAGCGCAAAATGGCAACAGCGCACAAAAAAATTGACGCGCTTCGCCTTGAAATGCACGAGGTTGCACCAAGCGATTTTGAAGCACTTGGTAAGCTGCAAGTGCAGCTTGATGAACGCTTAACGGAACTGAATTCCCTTGAAGATGAGTGGCTTGTGCTCTCCGAGCAGCTTGAGGGATAGGAATCGTGTGACTACGCAACAACAGGTAAAACGAACGAACGCATCAGTGAACAAACCGCACAACAAAACATCAAATGAACCGCACAACAAAACATCAAACGAATTGCATAATAAAATACCGAACGAACCGTCCGATCAGCTGCCAAACGCTCCCGCGACGCGTATTACGTATCGCGATTGCTTGTGCGATGCAACGCCGCACACGGTTGACCCCGTTGCGCAGCTGCTGTTCACGGTGCTGATTATTGGCGGCATGGTAACGTTTATGGCAACGTTTAACGGTCTGCGCCAGTTAGGAATCACATTTTTTATTCATTCACACTGGTTTTACCCGCTTATTTTTGTGTGTGCTTTGTTCGTGCGTCTTGCTATCGGTGCGCGCATTTGCACATTCATTATCGATAAACTCATAAAACCCCAGATGAACGGCATACTTCGCGCGGCCTTAACATCGCTTATTAACGTTGGCATCATGACGCCGATTATGGTAACAATCGTAACTTTGCTGCTGACGGGCACGAACAATCTTGCGCTGAGCCTTGCTATCAATATTCCGTTATCGGTTGTTGTTGCGTTGCTTGTGAACTATTTTATTGTAGTGCCCATCGTGCGTTTGGTTTATTTCAACGTGATACTTACTTCGCCACGTGGCTTGAAGCTGTTGCGATTTTTGCAGCATTACGCTCCTGCGTTTTTGGTACTTTTGGGCTGCTAGTTTTGCCAGTTCACGCGCTGTTTACCACCGCGCGCACAACGGAGAAAACCAGCACCAGCGCGCACCGTTCACCCTCCAGTACCCGAAAATTCACCCATTTATCTGCGTTTTCGTTTGCTCAGATCCGTTCCATACACGTATCAACACCAGTCCGCTGCTCGTGTACATTTACATTCGCATACATCACGCACCCGTTCCCACAAAATTCGCACCTGCGCCAGCGTGAACTTTACTCACGTTCCCCGCACTCACCCTCACGCGCAACATACAAACTTGCACACGTTCCCACTGAAAAAAATAAAAAAACTGCCGTATATGTTGCAGACGCAACAGCGCGCCCGCAAACGCCCCGATAGAATGAGCATTGTGATCATGAACACAAGAGAGAAAATGAAGGGTGGGCTCATGAAATCGTCAATGTTTTGCTATCAATGTCAGGAAGCTGCGAAAGGTGTCGGGTGTACGATTGCTGGCGTATGCGGAAAAACGCCCGAAGTCGCCCACATCCAAGACGTGTTGCTGTATGCCGCGCGTGAGCTTTCGTGCGTTACAACAGCGCTGCGCAGCGCACACATTGCGGTGCCGTCGCAGGTAGACGAGCTGGTTACCAGCGCACTGTTCGCTACTATCACCAATGCCAATTTCGACAAAACGGCACTTACCCAGTGTGCAACTCATCTTATTGAAGTTGCTCATACGCTTAACAGCCAGCTGGGCGAAAGCGCCCTTACATTGTGGGACGGCAACTTCGAGAGCGATGAACTTGCACGCTTGGCACACGTTGAAGCTGTGGAAAATCCCGATGTGCGTTCCGTTCGCGAACTGGTTACCTACGGGCTGAAAGGCTTGGGTGCGTATGCTCATCACGCGCGTGTACTGGGCTTTTCTGACGCTGCAATCGATACGTTCTTGCAACAAGCGCTTGCTGCAACCAGTGACATCACGCTAACTATCGATCAGCTTCTGGCGCTTGCTATGGAAGTTGGCAGCTTCGGCGTTAAGGTGATGGCGCTGCTTGATACCGCTAACACCACGCGTTTTGGCAATCCGCAAGCAACGGAAGTGTCGCTGGAGGTTCGCAGCAATCCGGCAATTTTGATTTCTGGCCACGATTTATCCGACTTAGAACAGCTGCTGGAACAAACGCAAGGCACGGGCGTTGATGTGTACACGCATTGCGAAATGTTGCCTGCTCATGCGTACCCTGCGTTCAAAAAGTACGACAACTTGGTTGGCAATTATGGCGGCGCGTGGTGGAATCAGCGCAGCGATATTGAGCAGTTCCATGGACCGGTGCTGTTTACAACGAATTGCATTGTTCCTCCACGTGAAAGCTACAAAGCGCGCATTTTTACAACTGGTTGCGCAGGTTTTGAGGGCTGCACGCATATTGAAGCCGACGAACACGGCCACAAAGATTTTTCGCAGCTGATTGCTATGGCGCGCCTGTGCAGCGCTCCTGAGCCCATTGAATCGGGCAGCGTAATGTGCGGATTTGCTCACAATCAGGTGCTTTCGCTTGCCGATACCGTTGTGGATGCTATCAAGTCGGGTGCGGTACGCCAGTTTGTGGTAATGGCTGGCTGCGATGGACGCAGCAAACAGCGCAGCTACTACGAAGATTTCGCGAAAGCGCTGCCGCAAGATACCATTATTCTTACTGCTGGATGCGCAAAGTATCGCTATAACAAGCTGAATTTGGGAACGATTGGCGGCATTCCTCGCGTTCTTGATGCTGGTCAGTGCAACGATTGCTACTCGCTTGTTGCGGTGGCGCTTAAGCTGCAAGAAGTGTTTGGCTTGTCGGATATTAACGACCTGCCTATCATCTACAACATTGCGTGGTATGAACAAAAAGCCGTCATTGTGCTGTTGGCGCTGCTGTCGCTGGGTGTGAAGAACATTCATTTGGGCCCAACGCTGCCTGCGTTTATTTCGCCCGCTGTGGCCGACGTGCTGGTTAAGAATTTTGGCATTGCAAGCATTTCGAGTGTTGAGCACGACATGAAGGAATTTTTCTGCAACGATGCAAGCGATGCGAACTCTGAAAGCGCCGCGAACGGTGAAAGTTCCGATGACCAGGTGTTCATCACAGGTGATATGCTGGTTGGGCAGATTTTGCGCATGCACGAAGGCGCCGCTGCCATCCTTGAGCAAGCTGGCATGGGTTGCTTGGGTTGTCCAGCGTCACAAAGCGAATCGCTTGCCGAAGCTGCCATGGTGCACGGTCTTGAGCTTGCTCCCATTCTTGAAAAGTTGAACGATTCTGCTGCACGCCCCGCAAGCAGATAGTTCCTTGATGATTGTTTACATGTGGTGTACTCTTTGATGCATGAGCGTGTTACAATACGGTAACAGAGACGAGATCTCAAAAAACGGTTTATATTGAAGGGGAGTATAACCATGAGTCAAGAAATTGGAGCAATTCACTATCGTATGTTTCAGAAAGTGCGCGCGCTGAACGATTTTGCCGAGCGCCTTGCGAACATTTCTGAGGAAAAGCACCTGGTACCAGGCACATTGAGGAAAGTACTTGACGAGTATCCTATGCCATGCGGCTTGCTGGAAAATCATATTGTTGATGGCAATATTCACGCTTCGCTTGAGCGCCTTATAGCCACCGCAGAAGAGAAGCTTGCGTTTGCATGCACCGCGCTTAGCGCGCATCTTGAGAATATGTTGCCCGACGTGGAAGCACTTGGCGCATCATATGTGAAGAACACGAATTTGCCTGAAGGAGCAAGCGTTCGCAGCGTTTTTGAAACGCTCGATGGTTTTTGGGTTGATGGCATGCCATGCGATCATAAGCTTACTATCGATAGCGAAGATGATGACCAGCTGGTATTCAGCTTTGATGCAAGCATTCATCCTGCTGAGCATTACAGCGACTTGCGTGCTGCGTGGTCGTGCGGTTTTGTAACGAAGCTGGGCTATCACTTCGATCGCGTTGCGGAAAGCACGTTCAAGATTTCGCGCGCATAAGTTGTGTACGGTTTGTGTGCGGATGCGTGCAAGCAGCGTATAAGTTTCACCATATCAAAAGGGGCAGAGCGTTTTTCGTCTGCCTCTTTTATTTTTTTACAAGGTAAGTGTGACAGAAAAGGAGCGTGCTATGCATGCCATTGAAGTATTGATGGAAGAACACAGCCGCATTCTTGAGCGTGCGCAAGCGCTTGAGGATATGTGCGTGCAGCTGATGGAACACAACGCGTTTGACGGCGCACAGTTTGCCGACACCATTCGCTTCATTCGTGAGTTTGCTGACGCAACGCACCATATGAAGGAGGAAGATATCCTGTTTCGTGTGATGCTTGAGCAGCTGGGTAAACCAGCCGAGAACTTAATTCGCCACGGCATGCTTGTTGAGCATGACGAGGGTCGTCATTATGTTACTGAACTGGAAAAAGCATGCCATGCGTATACGGAGGATGCGTCTGTGCATCATAAGTTGGAAGTAATTAGCTGGGCTATGGCGTACGTGCATATGATTCGCTCGCATGCGCAAAAAGAAAACGACGTGGTGTATCCGTTTGCCGAGCGCATGCTTTCAGAGCAGGCGAAACAGCGTATCGATGCCGAGTTTGAAACCTACGCTGTGCAATAAGCACCTACGCTGTGCCAGAGCCTAACCGTTGCGCTTGAAGTGTTGGTACGCGAAATGTGGAGCGAAACGTGTGCGGGAACGTACACGTGAAGCAGGCGCGTGAAGTGGGAACACAAAGCAAATACTGGTAACGCCTGCATTCGGAATAGCCTTGTGAACCAAGTATGCAAAGCAACGTTGCAAAACAAGCGCACGTATTCCCACGTTTCTAAGCTCGTGAAACGGGCTAGTTGAGCTGGTTTTTCTCGAGTAAGCCGTGAAGCGTGCGCCATGCAAGCTCGGCGCATTTTACGCGCGCAGGCATGCGGCCAATGCTTTCCAGTTCTGCTGCTTCGTCAAGTTCGACGCGTTCGCTTTCGCTCAGTTCATCGCCCTGAATCATGCGCACGAACAGATCAATCAAATGCTGCGCCACTTCGATGCGTTCGCCTGTGATAAGCTCGGCCATAATGTCTGCCGACGCCAGCGACACCGCGCACCCATGACCCGTAAACGCTGCTTCCTCGATAACGCCGTCCTCCACGCGCAGCTTGAGCGTCATTTCATCACCGCAGCTGGGGTTTATGCCCTCTTGCGTGTAGTTCGCGTTCTCAAGATCGTATTTGTAGTCGGGGTGCGTGTTGTGCGCCATCAGCGCTGCCGTATAAATATTAGTTCCCATTAAAGGTTTCCCACACTCTCTGTAACCCGGTAATAAGTGCGTCGCAGTCTGATTTGTCGTTGTAGAACGCAAACGACGCGCGACAGCACGATTCGATGCCCATCCACGTAAGCAGCGGTTGCGCGCAATGATGACCTGCGCGAATGGCAACATTGTTCATGTCTAGAATGCTTGACACATCGTGAGGATGAATGCCTTGCACGTTAAAGCTAATTACGCCATGATGCTCGCGTCCGCACGGCGAGCCAATAAGCTGCACATACGGCAGATGCTTCAGTGCATGCCACGTGTAGTGCACCAGCGCCCGCTCGCGCTTCATCATAGCTGCATAGCCAATTTCTTCCACAAAGCTAAGCGCGCTTGAAAGCGCATAAATGCCTGCTGCATCTTGCGTGCCCGCTTCAAATTTTTCGGGAAGGGGAGCCCACGTTGCGCTTGTTTCAGTAACGCTGTCGATCATTTCTCCGCCCGTCAAAAACGGAGGCATCGCTTCAAGAAGCTGGCGTTTTCCCCACAGCACGCCAACGCCAAGTGGCGAGAAAAGCTTGTGGCCCGAAAATACGAAAAAGTCGCAATCAAGCTGGCGCACACGAATGGGCATGTGGGGAATTGATTGTGAGCCGTCAACGATAATGCGCGCGCCAACAGCATGTGCAACTGATGCAAGCATTTTGATGTCGTTGCATGAACCAAGCACGTTCGACACGTGCGTAACCGACACAATTTTCGTGCACTCGTTGATGCAGCGCTGCGCTTCGTCTTGCGTAATAATACCGTGCTCATCAGGTCGCATGTACACCAACCGCGCGCCTGTTTTGCGGCATACTTGCTGCCACGGGATAAGGTTTGAATGGTGCTCCATGATACTGATGCACACTTCGTCATTTTTGTGAAGAACCAGCTCACCGTAGCAATACGCAAGCAGATTAAGCATTTCGCTTGCGTTGCGTCCAAAGATGATTTCCTGCGCTGCATTCGACGTGTCGAAAGTGCCCGAGGTGGCGGAGGTGTCCGAGGCGCCAGAGCCGTTGAAGCCGTCGCGCTTCTCATCGGCGGCATTTTCGCTGCTTGCAGAAGGTGTTGCGCCAATAAAGCGTGCAACATGTGCACGCGCATCTTCGATGGCTTGCGTTGCTTTAATAGACAAGTCGTACAAGCCACGCAAGGGGTTTGCGTTCATGCTCTCGTAAAAATGGCGCTGAGCTGCAAGAACGCAATCGGGACGCTGTGCTGTGGCCGCGCTGTCAAGAAACGCAAGGTGCGGGTTTGCTACCAACAAAGGAAAACGCTTTTTGTAGGGGTTTTCGGCAATAAGCTGCGCGTCAGCTTCAAGGCAGCTACCGTGGCCGTTGCGGTGATGGTGGTGCCCATGTGCTTGAGCGCTGTTGATAAGCATCGTGCCTTGGCTTTGTTCGTGTTCAGGCGCGTGTTCAGGAGCGTGTTCTTGCACGCGTTCAGGTGCTCGTTCGCCAGCGTGTTCGCGCGCTTGTTCGGGCGCCTGTTCTTGCGCGGTGATTTCGCTTTGTTCGTTTTTTTTGCTGTTCTCGTTATTCATGCGTGCCCTCACTTGCTTCTTGTTCTGCGTGTGTATGTGCTGCCTTGTGCGTTAACGGAGCCAGGTCGATGTCGTGCGAGGCAAGCCGTATTGCAAAGTCGTCAATCACATTGCTTCCTAAACGGCAAATGCCGTGGTAACTATTCGAATTCGCGCCCTCGTTTTGTGCTGCATTCAGCGCCGCTTTCTCAAGGAGCGCACTCACAAACATCTGCTCGGCAGCCTGCTTGCTTAAGCCGCGCGACGCTAGGTAAAACATCTGCTCGGCACGAACGTGGCCAATTGTTGCACCGTGGTTTCCCGCTACGTCATCTTCATTGCACAAAATTACTGGAACGGTTAAATTTTCCACATCGTCGTCAACAAGAAGAACGGTTTCGTTCTCCTGACCAGCCGATCCTTTACAACCGTGAATTAGATCGATAGTTCCGCGCAGCACTTTTTTGCTGTGCTGCGTAAGAACGCCGTTTGCTTTAATGAGGCACTCGGTTTTTAAGCCGTGGTGCTTCACGGAGTAGTTGAAGTCGCGCAGTTGCGTAGAAAATCCCAGGTAGTCAAGTAGAAGTGTGCATTGCGACGCATCGCCGCGCAAGTCGCCTGCAATGCCGCCGTACACGTTTGTTGCGCCCAGCACCGTTTCTTGAATGGTAACGCGCGCGTTGTTCAGCGTGATAAAACCGATGTTGTTGATGTCGGTGTACGTGTTGTTCAGCGTTTGCGTGCGCACAAGGGAAACGCGTGCACCGTCGGCTGCGAAAATGCGCAGCTGCGTTGCAAGTGCGCCTGCGCCCTCGTGGGGTGAATCGACGTTTATTGTCAGTGCCAAATCGGTGTTTTCTTCGGCGATAACGTCAATGCTGTTGCAGTTCAGCGCGTTGTTGTGCGCGTTGATTTGCAGGTGCGCTTTCAGGCGCGTGTTACGCGGAACGCGCAAAACGAAGGGCTGTTGCGCACATTCGGCAAACCATGCTTCCGCTTGCGTTCCCATACCCGTTTCAAACGTTGCGCGAATGTCGTGCGCGTCTTCTTGCGCTTGCGCTTGTTGCTGGTAGAGCGATTGAGCAGGCGCATCGAGGGCGGTGCTGCTTGCGTGCGTGGAGGCTTGATCAGCGCCGCCCGTGCCGTTCGCGTCATCGTCACCAGCGCCGTGACCTGCGCCGTTACCCACACCAGCACCACATTCCGCCGCGCGTGGATGTGTCGCCAGCCACGCATCTTGCGCGGCACTCATAGCGGCGTCAAAATCGCCCGCAGCGCCAAAAAACGCCGCGTCAAGCGATCCATTTTCAGCATCGATGCTCATGTCGTGCACAATTTCGGTATACGGAGCCAGTTCAGGACTTGATCCGTTCATCTTTAAGCGATACCAGGTAGGAGCTGGCATGGCATTAACTGTTTTGTTATGCAGGCTATCCATTATCCAATAGCTCCTTCCATCTCAAGTTTTATCAGGTTGTTCATCTCAACAGCGTATTCAAGCGGCAGTTCTTTCGACACGGGCTCGGCAAAGCCGTTTACGATCATCGTGCGCGCGTCTTCTTCGCTAATTCCCCTGCTCATCAGGTAGAAAATTTTGTCATCGCCAATACGACCAATGGTTGCTTCGTGCCCGATGTCCACGTTTTTGCAGCGAATGTCCATAGCTGGAATAGTGTCCGAGCGGCTTTTATCGTCAAGCATCAGCGACGAACACGAAATGCTTGCAACCGAGCCGCTTGCTTTTGGCGTTGCCACCACCGACGAGCGAAACGTTGAAATGCCGCCGCCTTTCGAGATACTTTTCGTTTCCACCGATGCCGACGTGTGCGGCGCATTCAGCACCACCTTGCAGCCGGTATCAAGGTTCTGACCTGCGCCTGCAAAGGTAATGCCCGTGAACGTCGAACGCGAACGCGCACCCGACAAAATTGACATCGGGTACAAATAGCCCACGTGCGAACCAAACGAGCCGCTAATCCACTCAATGGACGCATCTTCATCGCACACGGCGCGCTTTGTGTTCAGGTTGTACATGTTCTTCGACCAGTTTTCGATAGTCGAATAGCGCAGGTGAGCACGCTTTCCAACGAACAACTCAACCGCGCCAGCGTGCAGGTTCGCAACATTATATTTTGGCGCCGAACAGCCCTCAATGAAGTGAAGGTCGGCATCGTCTTCCACAATGATAAGCGTATGCTCAAACTGACCTGCACCTTTCGCATTCAAGCGGAAGTAACTTTGCAGCGGGTAGTCTAGTTTTACGCCGCGCGGAACGTACACAAACGATCCGCCCGACCACACAGCGCCGTGAAGAGCAGCAAATTTGTGATCGTCGGGGCGAATAAGCGTCATGAACTTTTCTTTAATGAGGTCTGCATATTCGCCTTTCAGCGCCTCTTCGATGCCCGAGTACACAATGCCCATTTTAGCGGCGCTGTCTTGCATGTTGTGATACACCAGCTCGGAGTCGTATTGCGCACCCACGCCCGCTAAATATGAGCGCTCGGCCTGCGGTATGCCCAAACGCTCGAAGGTATCTTTAATGTTATCGGGAACGCTTTCCCAGTCGCTTTTTTGATCGGTGTTAGGCTTTACGTACGTTACGATGTGATCGGTATCAAGCCCGTCAATAGAGGGCCCCCACGTGGGGATACGCATGCTTCGATACAGATCAAGCGAATCGAGGCGCATTTTCAGCATCCACGCCGGTTCATCTTTCTTTTCTGATATTTCGCGCACCACATCTTCAGTAAGGCCGTCGAGTTTCTCCTGACCAGCATCGTCATAGCGAAAGTCGTACATGCTTCTGTCGATATCGGCAACTTCTGAACGTTTCTTTTCCATATGCGTCGCCTCTTGCTATTCGTGTGCGCGCATGTCAGCGAGGGTAGCTTCAAATTGCTCAAAGCCTGCGTTGTCAATTTCATCGATAAGTGATGCATCGCCTTGCGCCACCAGGTGTCCTTGCACCATCACGTGCACCTGGTCAACATCCAAATGCTCCAGAATACGCGTGTTGTGCGTGATAATCAGCAGCGTTCCATCGCAGGTTTGGCGATACGCTTCCATGCCTTTCGACACAACCGACAGCGCGTCAACGTCAAGACCCGAGTCGGTTTCGTCAAGAATTGCCAGCTTAGGCTTTAGCAACAACAACTGCAGCATTTCCACTTTTTTCTTTTCACCGCCAGAAAAGCCCACGCCCAGTTCACGGTCGAGGTACGCGCGATCCATACTCAGCTCGTCAGCAAGTGCTTCAACGGTGTGTCTGAACTCTTTGTTCTTCATAGCGAAACCCTCGCGCTTGTCGATAGTGGCGCGCAAAAAGCTCGACAGCGGCACACCCGGAATTTCAACAGGCGCTTGAAAGCTTAAAAACAGCCCAGCGTGTGAGCGTTTGTCGGTGCTGAGTTCGGTTATGTCTTGGTCGGCAAGCTGTATTGAGCCCTGCGTTACTTCATAGGTTGGGTTGCCCATAATTACGTGACCAAGTGTTGATTTACCTGCGCCGTTAGGACCCATAAGCACGTGCACTTCCCCCTGAGGTACATCAAGGCTTACATTGTGAAGAATTTGCTTTTCTTCAACTTGAGCGCTTAGATTGGCAATGCTTAGCAATGGTTTTCTCGTCATAATTGTTCCTTTGCTTTCGTGCACGTTTCTTGGTTTTTCGTGCGCGCTTAGATTGTTGTTTCTGTTACCACCTTAGTGAGATTTAAGAAACAGTCAATACTTTTCCTACCAATTATATAGAATTAGTTATATGCTTGAAAAGATTATTTTGATATAGTTTCGTAATTGATACATTTACGCATTGTGCATGCGTGTTCTGTGCCGTCTGGTACACCATAGGGGGTGTGTTGCAGCGTACGTGGCGCAGGTGATGTACGTGATCTGCAACTATGTGGGTGTGATAAGGAGATGAGTGGCATGCTTATAACAACAAAAGGACGCTATGCGCTGCGACTCATGATTTATATTGCGCGCGCCGATGGCGAAAAAGTGCCGCTTCATCAGGTTGCACGCGATGAGGGTTTGTCGCTTAAGTACCTTGAACAGTTAGCTCACAGTATGGTAAAAGCGCAGTTGTTGCGCAGCATTCGTGGCTATGCAGGAGGTTATGTGCTTGCGCGTCCTGCACAAAGCATTTTAGCGGGTGACGTGCTGCGTGCATCTCAGGGCTCAACAGCTCCCGTTGCGTGTGCTGGTTTAAATGAGGGCTGTCCGCGCGAGAAAACATGCTCAACCGTGTCGTTTTGGAGCGGACTTGATCAGGTTATTGAGCATTATGTTGACAGTGTGACGCTTGCTGAACTAGCGCGTGAAGATGTTGGAGCGCTCTCGTTGCCAACGTGCTCACCTGGCAGGTCATCTGTGCGGTCGTAGGTATTTGCGAGCGGTGTAGCCTGCATCGTTTTCCAAGCATGAACGTCACCCCACGCGCATGAACGTTGACATGGCATGAATCGTTCCGTTTCCTATTTTCAGCATGTTTGCGCTTGCGTTTTTCCGCACATTTACGCTCACGCAAGCGTTTCCGCTTTCACTCCCGTTTAACTTCACACATTGCAAGCGCTTTGTCATCTTTAAACTACAATACAACTACAACCCGCATCATCACGTGCGTTTTGAACAATAATATGAGACAATAACAGCGAAAACTACTACTACACGCTTCATTGTTAGGTTTGATATGTCCGCTCAATTCACGATTCGTGCGGCGCAAACATCGTGCGTAGAAACGCTGATGCAGCGCTTTAATATTCCGCGTTTTGTCGCTACTATTTTAGTAGCGCGCGGCATCACGACGCCTGATGAAGCACAGCGTTTTTTGAACCCATCGCTGCAGCGTGATTGGCATAACCCCTACGATATTCCTGAAATGCAAAGCGCTGTTGATGTTATTGAACAGGCGCTTCACGATAATAAGCGCATCGTGGTGTTTGGTGATTTTGACGTTGATGGCTTATCGGCAACCGCCCTGCTCACACGCGCATTGCGTGATTTAGGTGCCCAGGTAGATCCTTTCATTCCACGTCGTATTGAAGAGGGTTATGCTCTGAGTGATGCCGCATTTCAGCGTATGAATGCGCTTCAACCGCAGCTTGTTATTACGGTCGATTGTGGTATTTCGTGCAAAAACGAAGTTGACGAGCTGCTTAAAGCGGGCATCGACGTTGTAATCACCGATCATCACGAACCAAGCGATCAGGTGCCAGTTGGAGTACCAGTTGTCGATCCGAAGTGTGTCGAACAGTGTCCAAGCGCCATTCTTGCTGGTGCAGGCGTTGCGCTGAAATTGGTGCAAGTGCTCGGCGCGCGTTTTGGCAAACCTAATTTGTGGCTTGATTATATTGATTTTGCAACATTGGGAACGATTGCCGATCTGATGCCGATGGTGGCTGAAAATCGCGCGCTTGTGTACGAGGGCTTGCAGTGCTTGAACACGCGCATGCGTCCGTGTTTTGTAGCGCTTCTTGAAAGCGCAGGTCAGCTGAATGAAAAACTCAATTCTACCAATATTAGTTACAGCATCATTCCGCGCTTGAATGCTACAGGACGTATGGGCGACTCGCAAAAAGGCTTGGATATTTTGCTGTGCGATTCTTTGGACGAAGCGCGCGAGCTTGCACGTGATATCGAGCAGCTCAACGAGCAGCGACGCAGTGTTGAAATGGAGCTTTCCGAAATGGCGCGCGTTCAAGCCGATGAGGTGTATCACGGTCAGCGTGCGCTGGTGGTGGCGGGCGAAAATTGGCACGAAGGCGTTAAAGGTATTGTCGCCAGCCGCTTGACGCGCGCGTATGGCGTTCCCAGTATACTGTTCAGCATCGATGGCGACCTTGCGCGCGGCAGTGGGCGCAGTGTTGGAAGCGTCAATTTGTTCAAGGCGCTTGAAGCGTGCGACAGCTTGCTTGTGAAGTACGGCGGTCACGAAGCAGCGGTGGGTTTAACGCTGCATGTTCGCGATTTACCTGCGTTTACGCAGCAACTGTGCGCGTATATGGATACGCTTGAGCAAGACAAATTCCATCCGCGCATTACGGTTGATGCAGCGGTATCACTTGATGAACTGACGTTTGAAAATGTAGAAATGCTTGAGCACTTAGCGCCCTTTGGTCAGGAAAATAAACCACCGTTGCTTATCGCGCAAAATGTTTCGCTTACGAATATGCGTGCTGTAGGAGCTGATAAATCGCACCTATCGTGCATACTATCAGATGGAATAAATCGCGTAGCAGGAATTATGTTTCACTGTAGCGATATTCAGTCGCTTTTGAACACCACAACACTGGTGTCGGCTGCTTTTGAAGTTCAAATTGACGAGTGGCGTGGAAAGCGCAGCATAAAAGCCATGTTGAAGTCGGTTGCGCCTGCGGTTGCATGTCGCGCGCTTGAAGCGTGTCTTGATCCTAAAAATGTACAATTTGTGTCGAATTTATATGCTACAAGCGATGAGGAATTGTGTACTCTTGCGCCTGAGTCGCCTGCACTTCTTGAAGAAAACGAGCAGCAGCGTGTGAAAAATCGCCATGTGTGGCAAACACGCGCACAAACGCATCCGCAGCAGCTTGAAGCAGCCATTATCGAGGCGCTTATTGGTGCGCACAGCTTGCATGAGTCGCAACAGCAGGTGCTCGAAAAGCTCGATCAGGGCTTGTCGGTGTTCGCGGTTATGGCAACAGGGCGCGGTAAATCGCTTACGTTTCAAGTGTATGCAGCCTTAAAAGCGCTGCGTGATCACCAGGCAAGTTTGTTCATCTACCCGCTGCGTGCGCTTATTGCCGATCAGGCGTACCACCTTGAAAACGCACTCAGCCCGTTTGGAATTTCGGTGCAGGTGTTAAGCGGGGAAAGCTCGCCTGAAGAACGCAAACGCATTTATGACAGCTTGCAGAGCGGTATGTGTGACATCGTTCTTACCACGCCCGAGTATCTGGAGTTTCATGCTCAGGAGCTGGGGAAATCGGGGTGCATTTCCTTTGTGGTAGTTGACGAAGCGCACCATATTGGCATGGCGCGTGCAGGCAAGCGTCCAGCATATGCCAATTTGGGAGAGCATATTGCGCGCCTGGGCAATGTGCAGTTGTTAGCACTTACCGCAACAGCTGACGGTGTGATTGCACGCGACATTGCCCGCGAGCTTAACATCACCGCCTGCGTGTTCGATCAAACGCAGCGCCAAAATTTGCATATTATCGACAAACGTGACATTCGTGACAAAGAGGAATACCTTGCTAATTTAGTGGCGCAGGGTGAAAAAACGGTCATTTATGTATCTACGCGCGAGCAGTCGGTCTTGCTGGCGCGTAGTTTGCGCGCCCGCGTTCCTCAACTGGCTCTTCTTATTGGTTTTTACAACGCTGGCCTAAGCCGCCGCGAACGCATTCGCGTTGAACAGCTCTTCCGCACGGGTTCTTTAACGGTGCTTGTGTCTACATCGGCGTTTGGTGAAGGTGTGAATATTGGCGATATTACGCACGTTGTGCTGTATGGAATGCCCTATAACGATATAGAGTTTAACCAGATGAGCGGTCGAGCGGGACGCAATGGGGCCGCTGCGTACGTACATTTGGTGTTTGGGCGCGCCGATATTAATGTGAACCAAGAAATTTTAGCTGGTGTAACGCCTAACCGCGACCGTTTAGCGCGCATTTATCGTTTTCTGGCATATAAGCAACGCCATGCCGAGAGCGGTGCATTCTCGCTTACCCTTGCGGATATTGCAACAGAATCATCCGATAACAAAACACATATTACAAGCGCGATGGTTGAATGTGCGCTGGCAGTATTTCGAGAGCTCGGGCTTATTGAGTGCCGGCGCGTGTTTGCCTCTGGAGAGGATGTTCGTCATATTCGCGTTTTACCTGGGGTTTCGCGTGAAAAACTAACTAACAGCGCGCGTTATTGCGAAGGGCTTGAAGAAAAAGAAGCGTTCGAAGATTATCGTGTGCATATTATGCAAGCGCCAGCGCAGTTTTTCCAGGACAAAATATCGCGACCGATTTTGCCGTCATGTGCACATTTAACGGGGAATTTTGGTAAGGTATAGCATGAAGAACGTACGCCCGGCTGGGCGTGTTGGGTACGCTGTATCGGATGTGCCGTGCTCGACGTCCGCACTGCGTTTGTTGGATGTGTCGCACGTGAGTGCGCTCTCGTGTTTCGTGCTTGATGCTGCGCACTGAGCGCTGCAGGTACGCCTAAGAAAGGAGGCTCTATGCAAGCGGATGACACCGTAACACATGAGATGGCGCCTGAACAGCGTCGTTTTGAGGAATTGTGCCGCGTTGCTTCAGAGTACCTTGACGCGCCTGCTCTTGAGCTGTTGCAGCGTGCGTATGTGTTCGCTGAACAGCACCATCGAGGTCAAAAACGCAAAAGCGGTGAAGCGTTCATTATTCACCCCATTGAAGTGGCACTGATTTTAGCAGGGTTGCATATGGATGCAGACACGCTGGTAGCTGCTCTTATGCACGATACTATCGAAGATACATCCGCTACCTTCGAGGAAGTAAAAGACCAGTTTGGCGAATCAATCGCGATGCTTGTGGAAGGCGTCACGAAAATTACCCGTATCGAAGTTGAAAGCCTCTCCGACGAACAAGCAGCAACTATTCGCAAAATGCTGGTTGCGATGAGTAAAGATATTCGTGTAATTGTCATTAAACTAGCTGATAGACTGCACAATATGCGCACTCTTGCGTCGCTTCGTGAAGACAGGCGTATTTTTAAAGCGCGCGAAACGCTTGAAATTTACGCACCTATTGCACACCGTTTGGGTATCAGTTCTATTAAGTGGGAGCTGGAAGATTTAGCGTTTTTCTATCTTGAACCGGCGCGCTATAAGCAAATCTCGCGCATGATTAGCGAAACGCGCAACGAGCGCGAAGAATATTTGCAGCAAACATTGGACATTTTGCGCAATGAAATGGATAAACTGGGAATTGAAGCGCAAATAGCGGGCCGTCCGAAGCACTTGTATTCCATCTACCAAAAAATGTGCAAAAAACGCAAAGATTTCGCCGACATTTTCGACTTAATTGCCGTACGCATTATTGTGACAACCGTTAAAGATTGCTATTCAGCGCTAGGAGCTGTGCATACGCTGTGGCATCCGATGCCGGGGCGCTTTAAAGATTATATCGCGATGCCGAAATTTAATATGTACCAAAGCTTGCACACAACAGTGCTTGGGCCAGCAGCGCGTCCGCTTGAAGTGCAAATTCGTACCGAAGAAATGCATCAGACAAGCGAATATGGTGTGGCGGCGCACTGGCTGTACAAAGAGGGGAACGCTTCTGAGCGCGACAAGGCGTTCGAGCGGCAGTTGGTATGGTTGCGTCAGATGATCGACTGGACCGACGACACGGCCGATTCAAAGGAATTTCTGAAAGACTTAAAAGTAGACTTAGATTCCGAAGAAGTGTTTGTGTTTACGCCAAAAGGTGAAGTAAAGAATTTACGAGCAGGTTCAACGCCTATCGATTTTGCGTATGCTATTCACACAGAAGTGGGCAACAAATGCGTAGGCGCTAAAGTAAATGGTTCAATTGTGCCTTTATCGTATCATTTGAATATGGGCGATCGGGTTGAGATTCTTACGCAGAAAAGCGCGCGTCCTTCACGAGGTTGGCTTGCGATGGTAAAAACGCCCTCAGCGCGTTCAAAAATTCGTGCGTATTTCTCACGTATTTCGCGCAGTGATGACATTGCAGCTGGTCGTGACAAACTTGCACACGAAATGCGCAAACATTCCGTTGGTATCGCGAATGGAGCTGCACTGCGCGCTCTTGGCGATGTTGCTGCTCATATGGGGTATCGTGACTCGGAAGACCTATTTGTATCGCTGGGAACAGGCAAAGAGTCGCTGCTTGCGGTGTCGCGGCGTCTGCTCAGCGAGCTGGGTCTTTCTCAAAACGATGCCATTCCTGCTCCTGAGAGCGCGCCAGGCACAACACTTCCTCCGATGCTTACGCAGGTTACGCATGACACTTCGTTCATCACGCCAAAACGAAAAATTCAAGGTTCGTCGCATGGCGTTGTGGTAAAAGGTTTCAGCAATATGCTGGTTCGTTTGTCGAAATGCTGCAATCCTGTGCCAGGCGATGATATTTTGGGCTTTATTACGCGTGGACGAGGTGTAAGTGTTCATCGTTCGAATTGTCCAAATGCAAAAGACCTGTTAAATGAGCCAGGGCGTATTATTGATGTGGTGTGGGCCACTACGCCTGATCCGTCAACGTCGTACAAAATTGATGTGCATATTGTGGCGCTTAATAAAATGACAATTTTGCGCGATGTGGCTGCGGTGTTTAGTGAAGAAGGCGCAAGTGTATTAAGTTCTTCAAGTTCACAGCAAAAAGATGGTTTTATTCAAATGCGATTTTTGTTTCAGTTGTCTGATGTCTCGCACGTGGATGACATTCTTATTAAATTGCTTGATGTGGAAGGTGTGCTTGAAGCGCGCCGCATGAAAGCAGGCGAAGCAGTAGGCACAAAAAAGCAGCATCATGCGTGTACTTAGGCGGTTCTGCTGACTTAGGTGGTTCTGCTGTTTAAATTATGCTGTTAAAAGGAGATATACATCATGAAACTGTTTCATGTACCTCATACGTGTGTGAATATTACGTTTTGTATAGTAGGCGAATACGACAACAATGTGTACCTCATAGACGATGGCTCACATGCTATTCTCGTTGATCCAAGCTGTTGCTGCGATGCGCTGATGGATATGATTGGCGGGCGCACGCTTGATGGGATTATTCTTACGCATCATCATTGGGATCATCGGGGAGCAGCTGCTGAATTGCGCAAACGTACGAATGCTCCCACGTTTGCCTCGCGTGCGGATGCTCCTTTTATTGAAGAGAAGCGCCACGATCCTACCGACAGTAAGCGTCTTCCTGCGTGCAAAGTTGATACGTTTCTTGGCGATGGACACGTGCTGAATTTTGGCGCTATGGCGTGGCGTGTTATTGAAACTCCTGGTCATACGCCAGGCTCGCTGTGTTTGTTTCTTGATTCGTGTTATGGATGTTATCCTCAAAAAGCACCAGTACTTATATCAGGCGATACGCTCTTTTATCATGCGTGCGGTCGTACCGATTTTTATGGCGGCAATCCAGATCAGATGAAGCGCTCATTGCAACAGTTGTCAACGCTTCCACCAAATACATGTGTACTTCCTGGTCATGGGGAACAAACGACCATTGCAGCTGAGCAGCGTTTCGCATTTCGCATGTTCGAGTAGTGCGCTTGCGTACCGTGACGTTGGGTAAGGGTTTGCATCCGCTTGCATCCGCTGTCGCTTTATTTCGCGTTACCATGTTTTCGGGTCGTGGGGTGCCGTTACAATCCCACTCCATGGTGAGCCGTCACGTTTCTGCTCAAGGTGCGCCGTTACGTTTTCGCTGGTCTTGTTACCGTATGCAATCCTTCGTGCTATTTGCCGAAACATTAGCGCGGTTTCGTATTTGCATAAAGTGCAATTTCTTCGGCTTACACCAGCGTTTAACAGCGCTATGCGTTACAATAGCCTTGCTTTTAGTAATGATAGTTCCCGTAACATGCTCAAGGAGGCTGTATGTCTAAAACGCATTTCGATTATTTCGATGCATTTATCAAGCAAGCTCAAATAGCCTGTAAAGAAGCCGATGTTCTTGTTGAGGTTGCTGAGAATTTCACAACCGCTGCTGCTCTTGAACCAACGTTACATAAAGCTCATGAAATTGAAAATGAAGGCGATGAAGTGAATCACGGCATCATGCGCAATGTTGCTACCGATTTTGTCACGCCTATCGATAGGGAAGACCTTATTGAATTGGCGCAATGCATGGATAATGTAACCGATAGTATCGAGGACATTATTCAGCGCTTCTATATGTATGATGTACATTTTATGCATACCGATGCTATTGCAATGGCGCATCTTATTCAGAAAAGTGCGCTTGCATTGTGCCGTGCGATGGAAGATTTTCGTAATTTCAAGAAATCAAAAATGTTTCACAGCTTGATTATGGAAGTAAACGACTATGAAGAACAAGCAGACGTCGTGTATATGCAGGCAATACGTCGTTTGTATACCACCAGTAATGATGACGCAGTGCGCGTGGAAGTGTGGTCGCGTATTCTGGATTGTATGGAGCGTTGTTGCGATTCGCTTGAACATGCAGGTGATATCATGAATACTATTATGGTAAAGAATGTGTAGTACATTTGATTAATAGACGCCTCATGAATGTGTCAGGGCATATATCAGGGCGTATAGGTATGAATGTGCAAATAAATGTATCAATTAATGTGTAAACGAATGTGTAAATGAATGTGTGAACGAGTGTGTCTATGAGCTTACTAGTGTGTAAATTTGGCGGAACGTCGGTTTCATCGCCTGAACGTATTCGCGGCGTTGCAAAGCGCTTAATTGAGCGCAAACGCGCAGGTCATAAGGTGGTTGCCGTGGTATCTGCTATGGGAAAAACCACCGATGAACTGGTTGAATTGGCGCAGTCGCTCTCGCAACGCCCCTCTCCACGCGAGATGGATCGCTTGCTTTCAACAGGCGAACAAGTGTCGATGAGTTTGCTTGCGATGGCACTTGAGGCGCGCGGTTTTAAGGCTATGAGTTTTACGGGCGAACAAGCAGGCATTTGCACCGATTCGCTGCATTTAGGCGCGCGTATCGTAAAAGTGCATGCACAACGCATCTTAAATGCGCTTTCATCAGGTGCTATTCCAGTGGTTGCAGGCTTTCAAGGCATCGACGAACAAGGCGATATTACAACGCTCGGTCGTGGAGGCTCCGATACCACCGCTGTTGCGCTGGCGTGGGGCATTAACGCTGATGTGTGCGAAATTTATTCCGATGTTCCCGGTGTGTATTCTGCTGACCCGCGCATTGCGCCCCGCGCGCGCAAGCTTGACGAAATTTCCTACGACGACATGCTTGAAATGTCGGCCGCTGGATCGGGCGTTTTGCAGATGCGCGCCGTTGAGTTCGCAAAAAAATATCACGTTGTTATTCATTCGCGTTCTGCATTTACAAGTGAAGCAGGTACTTTGGTGAAGGAGAGTAGCCCTATGATGGAAGAAGCGGTTATCACGGGCATTGCACACGATACATCAGAAGTGAAAGTTGTTATTCGTGCTGTACCCGATTCGGTTGGTGTAGCTGCAAAGGTGTTTTCTGCGCTGGCAGCCAACCGTGTGAATACCGATATGATTATCCAAAACATTTCTGACAAGGGCTTCACGGACATCAGTTTTACCTGTCCAGCGGCCGATTTAGCGCGTGCACGTGACGTGATTGACAAAATGATTCCTGAAATAGGCGCAAAAAGCGTTGATATTGACGACTCGATTGCAAAAATCAGCCTTGTAGGAACGGGCATGAAGTCGTCACCAGGTGTTGCAGCACGTGCGTTTGCTACACTAGGAGAAAACAACATCAACATTGTTGCCATTTCAACATCCCCCATTCGCTTGTCGATTGTTATCGACTCGGCGCAGGTAGCGCAGGCGGTTCGCTGTCTTCATTCAGCGTTTGGATTGGACGCCGATGAAGTGTTTGAAGAGCGTCAATTGTCGGCAGAAGAAATTGAAGCGAAGTTGCATAAAGGCCGCTAGTGCGCACAATTTCTTCGCTTTAACGGGCACAAGCGCCTGAAACAGCGCCTGAACAAGCGCCTGAAACAGACAACCATACCTGAAACAGAAAAGGAATAACGATGCAAGCTCATCATAGCACGTCTGAACAGCACAACGTGAAACAGCCCTCGGCGGCTCGCAAGCCCTTGCCTGCATTCCCGAGCATTGCGGTTGTGGGCGCAACAGGAGCCGTCGGCCACGAGTTTTTGGAAGTGCTGTCCGATTTAGATGTTCCTATGCGTGAATTGCGTCTGTTTGCATCGGAGCGTTCAGCTGGAAAAACAATGCATTTTAAGGGCGCATCGCAGGTTCCTGCGGGCGATATTGTCATTGAAGCAGCAAGCGACGATGCGTTTGCGGGCGTCGACATTGCTCTGTTTAGCGCAGGGGCAAGCGTGTCAAAAGCGCTGCGAGCTGCGTGCAAGCGTAGCGGCACGCTTATGATTGATAACTCAAGTGCATTTCGCATGGAACCCGATGTGCCGCTGGTTGTTCCCGAGGTTAATCCGCAGGATGCGTTTTCGCACACGGGCGTTATTGCAAATCCGAATTGCTCGACCATTCAGATGGTTGTTGCGCTGGCGCCTCTGCATAAACGCGCAGGTATCGAGCGTATTGTGGTGTCAACGTATCAGGCGGCAAGTGGAGCGGGCGCGCCTGCGATGGACGAGCTTTATCAGCAAACGCGCGCGTACCTGAATCATGAAGAGCTTCACGTGCAGGCGTTTCAGCATCAAATTGCGTTTAATTGCATTCCGCATATTGATGTTTTTCTGCCTGATGGAAGTACTAAAGAAGAATGGAAAATGGTTCAAGAAACCAAAAAGATCATGGGCGATCAATCGATACGCGTTGCTGCTACGTGTGTGCGTGTGCCGGTGCTGCGCTGTCATGGTGAAGCGGTGTCGGTGCAGTTCAAGCGTCCGTTGAGCGTTGAGGATGCGCGTGTAGCGCTGCAAGCGGCACCAAATGTTCAGCTGATGGATGACCCCGCACATAATACGTATCCTATGCCAGGGCTGTTGGCGGGCACGAATAAAACCTACGTTGGACGTCTGCGCGCTGATGCATCGGTCGAACATGGATTGCAAATGTGGGTTGTTGCTGATCAAATTCGCAAAGGTGCTGCTCTTAACGCGGTTCAAATTGCACTGTTGCTCATGGGAAAACCGATTACGGTGTAGTGAGAGTTGTTCTGCACCTTGAGTAGGTGCTGCCTTGCACGGTTTATAGCTTGACTTTATATGCATCCCGTTTACAATTCTGATTGGCACTCAATGTACTTGACTGCTAAATTGTGTACTACGCCGCTTGCTCGTGTGTATTAATGTGCGGTATGTGTCATCAGCATGCATTGCGAAAATGTGACACATTGTGAGGCGTATCTGTTTTTGTGTGCAGTGCGCAGCAGACATGGTTGCTGTGTTGCCGGGGCAGGTATGGCGTGTCTGGTACAGCTATTATCAGGAGGTTTAATTGTGAAACAGTTCAAAACAGAAAGCAAAAAGCTGCTTGATCTTATGATCAACTCCATATATACCAACCAGGATATTTTCTTGCGTGAACTTATATCAAATGCATCCGATGCGCTCGACAAACTGCGCTTCAAGCAGCTTACTGACGACAGTGCTCGTGAAAACAGCACGTCCGACAAGCTTGCTATTCGTTTGTCGTTTGATAAACAGGCACGCACCATTAGCGTTGAAGATAATGGAATTGGTATGTCATCTGCGGAATTGGAAAAGAATTTGGGCACGATTGCGCATTCAGACAGCCGCGATTTTAAGCAGCTTGAAGAAGTTGCCAACTCAAAGGACGCAAACATCATCGGCCAGTTCGGCGTTGGTTTTTACTCGGCGTTTATGGTTGCACAGAAAGTGGAAGTACTCAGCCGCGCTTACGGCAGCAGCGACGCGTATCTGTGGGAGAGCGATGGCATTGAAGGATACACAATTTCAACTGCGGAAAAGGAACACAGTGGCACGGTTATTACCCTGCATCTGAAAGACAATACCGACGATGAGAATTTCGATCGCTTCTTAAGCGAGTGGGAGCTTACGCAGTTGGTTCATACGTACAGCAATTACGTGCGCTATCCTATTACCATGATGGTTACGAAGTCGCGTGAGCTGCCAAAACCCGACAACGCACCGGACGACTACAAGCCCGAATACGAGCAGTATCAAGAACTTGAAACGCTCAACTCTATGGTTCCTATTTGGAAACGCAAAAAAAGCGATGTGAAACCTGAAGAATACAACGAGTTTTACAAGTCAACCTTTCACGATTTTGCCGATCCGCTGCGCGTAGCAAGCGTGCATGCCGAAGGCACGTTCACCTACGATGCGTTGCTGTTCATTCCAGGTCAGGCGCCGTTTGATTTGTATTCGCGCGACTACGAGAAAGGTCTTGCGCTCTATTCTTCAAACGTGCTGATTATGGACAAATGCGCCGACTTGCTTCCCGATTACTACATGTTTGTGCGCGGCATTGTTGATAGCGCCGATTTGACGCTGAACATCTCGCGTGAAACGCTGCAACGCGATGCGCAGCTGCGCGCGATTGCGCAAAAGCTCGAGAAGAAAATTACCTCCGAGCTTGAAGCTATGCGCGATACCGATCGCGCGCACTATGAGGAATTTTTTGCGAGCTTTGGGCGTTGCTTGAAGTTTGGCATTTATTCGAGTTACGGCGCGAAAGCTGAAATGCTTGCCCCACTGCTTATGTACTATTCGTGTGCGCAAAAAAAGATGCTTACGCTGCATGAATACGTTGAAAGCATGAAAGAAAACCAAAAGGACATTTATTACGCGTTTGGCGAGTCTCGCGAGCGCCTTGAGAGTATGCCGATGGTGCAATCGGTGTGTGCAAAGGGCTATGACGTGCTGTTATGCACGGAGGATGTGGACGAGTTCTGCTTCCAGATGCTGCATGCCTTTGAAGAAAAGTCGTTGGTGAACGTAGCAAATGCCCAGATAGACATTGCAAGCGACGAAGAAAAAGCGGCTGCTAAAAAGGCAAGTGAAGACAACAGCGCGCTGCTTGGTGCGCTGAAAGAGGCGCTGGGCGAGCAGGTAAGCAAAGTGGAAATTGCACCTGCACTGAAAGATGCACCTGCGGTTCTTACCACCGAGGGCGATGTGTCACTTGAAATGGAGAAACTGCTTAACCGCATGCCCGAGGGCGGTGGCGTGAAGTCGCAGCGCGTATTGCAGTTGAACTCGAAGCATCATGTGTTTGACGCTTTGCAGCAAGCGCAATCCGCAAATGACACGGAAAGAGTGGCATTATACGCGAAGTTGCTTTACAATCAGGCACTGTTGGTTGAAGGTGGCACAATTGAGAATCCGCGTGAGTTCGCTGAACAAATCAGCTCGCTTATGTAGTGCGCAGGGAATGTGGTCATGACGTACTTGTTTATGGAGCGCGTATGTGACGTATGTGGGAAACATGACTGTGCGGGATAGTTTGCCACATGGCACGTGTGCCAATCAAGAATGTTTTGTTGATAGAGCGTGTGCGCGCATTGCGCAAGAGCCGCATGTGTTGGTGCTGCACAAGCGTGCAGTATGATGATTAAAGCAAAGGAATGCTATGAGTTTTGATTACGAGCATCTTATTGTAGATATACCAGATTATCCGCAGCCAGGCGTTGTATTTAAGGATATCACGCCTCTCATAGCTTCCCCTGAGGGCTTTCAGGCAGTTGTGTCGCAGCTTGTGGAGCACTTTTCTGCTGCGGGTGCCACTAAGGTCATGGGTGCAGAAGCGCGTGGCTTTATGGTTGCCGCCCCTGTTGCCTACGCGCTGCATGCAGGTTTTGTTCCTGCACGCAAACCAGGCAAACTGCCCCGTAAAACGCTTACGGAAAACTATGCGCTTGAGTATGGAAACGATGCGCTTGAAATTCACACTGATGCTCTTACGCCTGATGATAAGGTGATTATTGTTGACGATCTTATCGCAACGGGCGGCACAGCCCTAGCACAGCTGCGTCTTATTGAGCAAGCTGGTGCGCAGTGCATTGGTATGGGCTTTTTAATGGAACTGGCGTTTTTGCATCCGCGCGATTTGCTGCAAGAGCATAGAGCGCTTGATATTTTCTCGCTCGTACAGGTAAATGCCTCATAAATGATATGTTTCTGTTGTACAGCGTGCGGTTCTTTCTCCGCACGCTGTACGCTTTTTGTGTAGTTTGTGTTCTGCGTCATGTGCCTTTCGTGCCGCTTTCTGCTTTTGTAGCGTGTCTTTCGTGCCGCTTGTAGCGCACATCACCTGTTTCTCTTTGTTTTGCGGCGTTTGTTCCTCTCGTTCCGTTTGTTCCTCCCGTTTTGCATGCCATTCGATTCTCGAACGTGTGCTCTTTTGCAATTTCAAGAAAAAAATGTAAAGAATTTGTTGCCAGCTTCACTTTTCTAACAATTGCGCTATTCTTGTCAAAATACTTTCTATCTAGAGAGTGTGAAAGCGGGCATTCAACGAGAGGACTTAGTAATATGGTACTAAAGAAAACCAATGTGCTCATGGTAGCAGCCGTTGCTTTGCTTTGTGCATGCGTATTATTGCTTGCAGGATGCAGTGGTAACGCGCCGAAAAAAGAGCAAGCACCTGCAGCTCCAGCTGCTGCAAAACAAGCAGACGCACCGCAGTATAAGCTGCAAACAGAAGGAAAGCTTACGATTGCAACATCACCCGATTTTCCTCCATTCGAGAATTTAGTTGATGGCAAATATGTTGGCTTCGACATTGAAATCGGGAAAGCCATTGCCAAGAAATTGAACCTCGAACCAGAATTTGTAAACTTGCAATTTGACGCTATTCTTCCTGCTATCGCAAGTGGTACGAAGGCCGACCTGGGAATTTCTGGCTTTACATCCAACCCCGAACGCGCGAAGCAAGTTGATTTCTCGCAGTCATACTACACTGATGACCTTGCCATTGGTGTTATGAAGTCGTCGCCTATTACGAAAGATACCGCCAAAGATGCGTTGAATAAAAAGGACGTTAAGATTGGCGTTCAAAGCGGCACATCAGGCGAAACGTACGTGAAAGAGCATTTCCCACAAGCAACGCTGGTACCGTATGGTAATTCAAACGACTGCTTTGCGGCTATGAACTCTGGCCAGGTGACGGCTGTGTGCACAAATTCAGCTGTTGTTGAAAAAATGCTTTCTGATGCATATAAAGATGCCAAGATTGTGTCGAAGATTGCCACTGGCGAAGAATATGCTGTTGCAGTGTCGAAGAGCAATCCTGAACTTACCAAGGCAGTAAATGAGGCGCTTAAGAGCATGAAAGCTGATGGTACAACCGAAACTTTGCTCAAGAAATATCTGTAATCGCGTGTGTCTGAAAATGCGCTTGAGTGTGCTTGTGAGTTTATGCAATCGTTCATTTTAGTGTAAGGTATTGCGTACGTTCTATAATCAAGCGTTCAGACGTGTGCTGTTAAGGGTATAATTAACTCCTCGTGTACGTGTGACACGGGGAGTTTTTGCGTATTATTCGTTACTAATGGTGCTTGTTGATAAAAGGGAATGGATGTTCATGATGCGCCTTAAAAAATGCGCTTTTGCGTCTTGTATTGTGGTACTTTTGGCAAGTGTGCTTGTTGGTGCTGTGTCTGTGCTGTGTGTTCAACCAGCTTACGCGTTAAACACACTGAGTCTTACTGCAAAGCCTAATGGTGATTCTGGATCGCAGGTGTATGGAGGCAGCGAAACGCGTCTTACGTGGGAGGGTGAAGCGCAGGCAGGCGAAAACATTTCTTCTATTACATTAACACTACCAGCAGGAACAACATGTTCACTTGATAACAGTAAGTTTACCGCGCTTACCGGTGAAGATTTCTTCAAGCGCACACCAGTTGATGCGCATTTTTCGTTGAATGATGGAAAAGTAAATGTGACACTGCCGCAACCGCTGCGCGACGCCGCGCATTTCCGTATTGAGTTATACGGTGTTGTTTTTCCAGCGAGTGGGGGAGATATGACGCTTTCAGGTGCGTACACCAGCGCGCAAGGTTCCCAGCAGCTTGCTTCAATGCCAACGATTAGCGTTACCAAAGTATCGCTTGTTGACAGTCTTTCACACACGTTGGAACAACAACCTTGGGTGCAGGCGTGGAACAGCAACAAATTCCTGAAGCTGTTTTTTAATCCGCCCCTGTTGGTAAGCAGTTTTCCTGTCGTGATTAACGGTTTCTTGCTGGCGCTTGCTATCGTACTGGTGGCGTTTCCACTGGCAATTCCTGTTGGACTCATTTTGTCGCTGATGCGTATGTCGCATGCGCGTATTTTGCGTGCGCTGGCAAGTATATACGTGAACGTAGTGCGCGGCACTCCCATGTTTTTGCAAATTTATATTGCGTTTTTTGGTTTGCCACTTGCGGGTATTCAAGTGCCGTCATTTTTGCTTGGTGTGTTGGTACTTGGTATGAATTCGGGTGCCTATTTGTGCGAAATTTTTCGCGGAGGTATTCAGTCTATTAGCAAAGGTCAGTTTGAAGCAGCGCGCTCACTCGGTATGAACGGTGCTCAAACGATGGTGTTCGTTATAATTCCACAAACACTGCGTCGCGTTTTACCTACCATGACCAGTGAATTTATTTTACTGTATAAAGATACGTCACTGTTAGCTGCTGTTGGCGTAATGGAAGTTGTGATGTATGCCAAAACTATTGTAGCTGCAACAGGTTCTATCACGCCTTATATTGTTGCAGCATGTTTTTATTTGATAATCACGCTGCCGTTGGCTAAGCTTGTTGGCTTGCTTGAGCGCGCTCTTGATCCAACGCACAAAGCAAGTAAGCGTGTGCACGTTACAAGCGAGCATACTGCGCCACGTGAAGATCACGCTGCTGAAAAGCACGTTTCTCCTGATCAACTTGCAAGCATGTAAGCGTATGCGGCGCTGCTTGTAGCACCCATGCGCCGTTATGTTCCTCGTGCGCATGGGCGCTCACGTTTCCCGCGAAACTCATCACTTCTTGAATCTAATTGTTTCGTCCACGTAAGAAATTCAGCCATTAGGCGCTTTTATGCCATTTCTGATAAGCGATTATGATACAGTTATCGCAATTTATTCTTGTAAACCCACTCAACGAAGGAAGTGATGAATATGGCCGCGAACACGCTTATCCAAAAGCTGAAAAACGTTGGCCCTGGTGCGCTTGTAGCGGCTGGGTTCATTGGACCTGGTACTGTTACAACATGCACCGTTTCGGGCGCAAGTTATGGCTATACGCTGCTATGGGCGCTTTTGTTTGCAACAATTGCCACAATCCTGTTTCAGGAGATGGCAGCACGTATTGGAATCATCACGCAGCAGGGTTTAGGAGAAAACATTCGTCAGCGCATTACTCAACCTGCGTTGCGCATGCTTGCCATTGTGGTGGTTATCCTTGCTATTTTTGTTGGGAACATCGCGTACGAAACTGGAAATGTTACTGGAAGCGTTATGGGGCTTCAGGCGTTTGCCGACATCCCATCGATGCCTGCGATTATCGTGATTGCACTGTTGGGCTTTGTGTTTTTGTGGATTGGCTCGTACAAACTTGTTGAAGGTATTTTAACGGCGATTGTGGTATTTATGGGTGTTGTGTTTTTTGTAACAGCCCTTGCTTCGCCTGTGAACTGGGGAGAAGTGGTGCACGGCATGTTTGTACCAGCGCTTCCCGATAGCTCGCTTACCAAGGGCGTGTCGCCGGTGCTTATTGCTGCTGGTTTGGTTGGCACTACTGTTGTGCCGTACAATCTGTTTTTGCATGCCTCTGGTGCCTCCGAGCGCTTCAAAGATCCAAGTCAGGTTGCCGATGCACGCTTTGACGCCGTGTTGTCCATCGGCCTTGGTGGCGTTATATCGATGGCAATTTTAGTGTGTGCAGCTGCGAATATTCATGGCAGCGGCATTGCTGTTACGAACGGTAAAGATATGGCGGCAGCGCTTTCGCCTTTGCTGGGCGGCTGGGCTACGTGCATGGTTGGATTAGGCCTGCTTGCAGCTGGTTTTTCAAGCGTGATTACCGCATCGCTTTCGGCAGCATATGCTGTTAATGGCGTGCTTGGATGGAACGCAAAATTGAAGGACGTGAAGTTCAAGCTGATATGGCTGATTGTGTTAGCGTCGGGTTGCATTATGGCTGTTATGCTGGGGAAAAGCCCCACGCAGCTTATTTTGACGGCGCAGGCTGCCAACGCATTGTTGTTGCCTGTTATGGCGTTTTTCGTGTTGGTGTGCGCCAATGCCGCCGACTTGGGTTCGTTTAGAAACCACGTGTTCTCAAACATTGCGGGCGTGGTGATTATCTTTATCACGCTGTTTATTGCTTACAAGAACTTATCGGCATTCGTTGCATCGGTAATGAAACTTATCTCGTAGCGTGCATGCGTGTGCACGCACTGTTTCGTGAAAGCAAGAAAGCCTGCCTCGTGCCTGTGCGCGTCGCAGGCTTTCTTGCTTCATCTATTTTTATTTTAGGAATCGGGTAAGTTTACCCTTTTTTTAAATGATACTTGTATGTTTTAAGGGAACACACGTTGCTCGTACGCTGCTTGTACGGGAAACACACGCGAATCGCGTAGCAACACGGAGCGTTCTAGCATGCACGAATCGCAATGCCAGCGGCCGTAAGCGCTGTTCGCAAGCTTGCAACAAATTCAACAGCTTGCTTTGTGTCGCCATGCGTGCAAATGGTGTCAATGCGCACGTGAACAGGTGCGCCGCTCACGCTTTGCAGGTATCCCGTTTGGATAGCGCGTATGCAGCGCTCGGTTGCGTACTGCGCGTCAGTAATCACAGCGCGCTTGTCGCTGCGGGGCACTAAGGTGCCTTCATCGGTATAATTTCTGTCCGCGAAAAACTCATGCGCGCAAGGCAGGCCCGCTTCTACCGCACACGAACATAACAGCGATCCGCTTAAACCCACCAGTGTAAGCGTCGGGTTGTAGTCTTTGATAGCCGCAACAATTGCTTGCGCACACGATTTATCTTTTGCTGCACGATTATACAGCTGACCATGTGGCTTTACGTGGTGCAGCATCGTATGCTCCGCTTTGCAGAACGCATCAAGGGCTCCTATCTGGTATAACACGAACGCATACACCTCATCGCTCGACAGGTTCAAATCGCGTCTTCCGAAACCTTGCAAGTCGGGATATCCTGGATGTGCACCTATCGCAACACCTGCTTCTTTGGCACGGCGCACCGTTTTACGCATAACGCACGGGTCGCCTGCGTGCATGCCACATGCAATGTTTACGCTGCTCACCAGGGGGATAATCTGCTCGTCAAGCCCTAGCGTGTAGCGCCCGAAGCTCTCTGCGATATCGCTGTTTAAGTCGACGTGTGCGTGCTGTGTGCCTTCTTTTGTTGTGCGAAATGCCTGATTATCCATGAGTATCCTTCCGCATTCTTGGTTACCCGTTTTCGTGTTATGTCATTGTGCATCAGCGTTTGCTGCGCACTGTTTCCGTACGTCATATCGCTTGTCACACCGCTCGTCACGTGTGCGAATCACGCATTGGCGCCGTCCACGTCACGTGCCTGCATTCCCGTGTGTTCCGACGCGCCATCCGTGCCCCTACACCTCGCCGTTCAGGAACTTTTCGATGAAGCTTGTATCCGCTCCACCTGTACAAAACGTTTCGTTCCCCAAAATGGAATACTGAAAGTCGAGGTTGGTTGACACGCCCACCACAACCATCTCCTCAAGCGCCGTGCGCATTTTCGCGATGGCTTCTTTGCGGTTGCGCCCCTGCACAATAATTTTCGCAATCAGCGAGTCGTAATAAGGGCTGATGGTGAAGCCGTCATACGCCGCTGTGTCAACGCGCACGCCGTTTCCGCCGGGCAGGTGCATCTGCGAAATCACACCCGGGCTTGGCAAAAAGCCCTTCTCGGGAATTTCTGCATTGATACGACACTCGATGCCGCACCCGTCAAGACGAATGTCGTCTTGCGTGAACGACAGCTTCTCACCTGCGGCAATGCATAGCATTTCGCGAACAATATCCTGGTGCGTTACCGATTCCGTAACGCAATGCTCAACCTGTACGCGCGTGTTCATTTCCATGAAGTAGTAGTTTTTGTTGGCGTCAAGCAAAAACTCAATGGTGCCCGCAGACGTATAGCCCACCGTTTTAGCTGCGACAATAGCGTCGTGCATCATGTGCTGGCGCGTTTCATCATCAAGAATAGGCGAGGGGCACTCCTCAATCATTTTCTGGTGGTTTCTCTGCACCGAGCAATCGCGTTCGCCCATTGCTACCACATTGCCATGATTATCTGCGATTATCTGTATTTCAACATGGCGCGGCTCGATAATGGCACGCTCCAAATACATCGTGTTGTCACCAAACGCGTTCACGCTTTCGCGCTGTGCAATGTTGAACTGTTCAACAAAGTCGTCGGGCGTTTCCGAAATGCGCATACCTTTGCCGCCGCCACCCGATGACGCCTTGATCATGATAGGCCACTCGATGTTGCGTGCCGCGTGTAGTGCCTCGTCAGCGTTATGAAACGCCTCGCGGCACCCGGGCACAACGGGAACACCCGCGTCCATCATGGTGCGCCGCGCTTGGCTTTTGTTGCCCATTTTGTCGATAACAGACGCGCTTGGTCCAATAAAGATGATTCCGTTGTCTTTGCACAGCTTCGCAAAGGTAGCATTTTCGGAAAGAAAGCCGTAGCCAGGATGTATAGCGTCGGCGCCTGTACCCAGCGCAGCGGACAGCACAGCGGTGGTGTTCAGGTACGAATCGCGCGCTGGGGCAGGCCCTATGCACACCGCTTCGTCAGCAAGATACACGTGCAGCGCCTGCTTGTCGGCAGTGGAATACACCGCAACCGTTTTGATGCCCATGGCGCGACATGCGCGAATAATGCGTACGGCAATTTCTCCTCGGTTTGCAATTAAAACTTTTTTCAGCATAGCAACCCCAGCTTACGCACTTTGCTCGCTGCTTGTACTAATACGAAACAGCGGCTGGTTGTACTCAATTTGGTTTCCGTTTCCTGCAAGAATTTCAGTAATAACACCCGGCTCGGGCGCCGTAATTTCGTTCATCATTTTCATAGCTTCAACAATTGCAAGGGTCTGACCAGTAATTACTTCCTGGCCTACCTTCACAAATGCGTCTTCATCGGGGCTTGGCGAGGTGTAGAACGTGCCCACCATGGGGCTTCGAACCACAATTCCTTCTTCCTCGGGCGCATCCGCGCTGCCCGCGCCACTGGCACCCAGCGCGTTTTGCTCGTGCGCGTTTTCCAACAAATTCTTCACCTTATCAGCCATAAGAGGCAACATGGCACTTGACGCGCTGACGCTTGCGTTGCGTTCAAGCTCAATTTTCATCTGGCCATCAGCTATGCGGAGCGCCGTAAGGTTGTTTTCGTCCATAATTTTCAAAAGCTCGGTAATTTCTTCCTTTTTCATACGTACTCCTTTGCTTCTGGTTTCGTCGTTTGGCGATTTTCTTTATGGTGTGCCGTCGTTTCCGTTTCTATCCACAGCGGATGGCCTTCGGTTGCCTGCGCTTGCGCTTCAAGAATGGGAGTAAGCCGTCGCGCTGTTTTTCGCGGAGAAATTCCTCCGTAGCTGGGGCGTTTCACCATGCGCGCGATGCCTTCCAACTCGTGAACGCTTCGCAAATACAGCCGCTGCGCCTCGGTAACGCTTATCGCTTCAAAGCGAATGGGCGTCTTGGGCGGACTTTGCACCAGCTTCGGAATGTCAACCGACGCCACCGTGCCAATTTTTGCGTAGCCGCCTGTTGTTTGGCGGTCGGCAAGCATGATGATGGGTTTTCCCTGATGAGGAACCTGAATTGCCCCCAGCGCAATGCCGTCCGAGATAATATCCGAACCGTGCTTGGTGGTAATAGCCGCTCCATCAAGGCGATACCCCATACGGTCGCATTGATTGTTCACGTAGTAGGTTTCGTTGTAGAATGTGTGAACGCCTTCGTCGGTGAACATATCCGCCTGCGGAACTGGGATAACGCGCAAGGTGGTGGGCATAAGCGCCGCGTCAGCACTCTGCTGCCATGTGCGCAGGTAGTTGTCTTCGGCTTGCAGCGCGTGTGACGCGATATTGGGAATAAAATCGCAGGCAGATGTCACAAACGACAGGTAGTCGCCCGTGTTTAAGCTGCGTCCTTTGTAGCCGCCGATATGGCATTTCAAGTTCGTCGAAAACGAACCCATCACCGGTGTAATGCGCGGCCCACCTCCCGTTACGGCAAGGTAGCCAAACATGCCTTTCACGCAGCCTTTCATGCTAAGAATTGATCCGCGTTTCACGGGAAGCGCTTTGTACATTTCAACAGGCAATCCGTTGAGAAGCGGCTGAAACGCGCCGCCAGTAAGCGCGATAATGGTGCTTGTTGTAAAGCGTAAGGTGGGGCCCGCGAGGCAAAATTCAAGCACAGGCGCTGTTATGGGGTTATCCACCAGGATATTGGCAATTTTTGCCGCACGCGCATCCATGGCACCCGAGGGCGAAAAGCCACTTGCTTGGCAGCCGAAGCGCCCCAAGTCTTGGATGGTTGTGCATACACCTGGCTTGAGAGCTGTCATTCCCATGTGCTCACCTCGCGTTCCTTGCTTGTGTTTGCGCTGGTAGAATGTGTGTTTGTGCCGTGCAGGATGCTTGCAGGAGCGTCGCACATATTGTCGGCACCGCGTTCCGCATCCGAGTTGCCATCCGCACCTGCGTCGTGTTCCACGCCAGCTCCACGCTCCGCGCATTCCTCGTCATCGCCAGCACTCGTGTGTTCAACTACGACGTTACACGTGTACGTGTGCGCCTGAACCTGCGCTTGGATGCAGTGAAAATCTTCCTCTGAAATGGGAATAAAGCGCAGATAGTCGCCCGCGGCATACAGAATGGGATGGTCGCGAAACGGATCGTATAAGCACACTGGACTTTTGCCAATAAGACGCCATCCGCCTGGGGAAGGCAGGGGATAAATACCCGTTTGAGCTCCACCTATGCCAACAGAACCTGCTTCAATGCACGTGCGCGGACTTTGCAGGCGTGGCGTGTGCAAACGCTTGTCAAGCCCGCCTAAATATGCGAAACCAGGCATGAATCCCAGCATGTCAATAAGGTAATCGACACCCGCGTGAATGCGAATGACGTCGGGAACAGAAAGCTGTGCGTGTTCAGCAACAAAATCAATATCGGGCCCAAATTCTCCGCCATAACACACGGGAATTTCGACGATGCGGCGCGTCTCTTGGGCAGTTCCAGTAATGTCTTTGAGCCGTGTTTGCAAGCATGCGCATAAGGCTTCATAGCTAATGATCTGCGGGTTATAGCACACCATCAGCGAGCAGATGGTGGGAATGCACTCGATAACGCCCTCGATAGGATGTTCCTCAAGCATACGCGCACAGCTGTGCACAAGCCCGCTGATTTCAGGGGAAATTTCCTGCTTGAACTCGACATTCAATGCACTGTCGCCCGCGATAGTTATGTAAAACTGCGCCATAGGAGCCCCGTTTCTTGGCGTGGTGGTTCCAACAATATGCTTGCAATACTGCTCTATCGTACTTGTTTTTGTAAGAAGAAGAGACATTAAATGTGCGTTTAATAATTTGGTAACATTTTACTCTATAAGTAAGCAATGAGGGGCAGGTATTGCGTTAAAATAAAGACGTTACAGTTAGTGCTGGGTCTGCAACCTAGTGAAACCTTGTGTATGAGGAGGATATTATGACCCAATATAAACGCATTTTCGCTGCACTCGACGGCGGTTCAACGCAAGAAGCAGTAGCAAAACGCGCGGCGTTGCTTGCGCATTATAACAATGCCGATTTGTTGTTTGGGCACGTCATCGATTCAGTTCCTTACGAAGCAAACGGTATTGATTTTGCTGCCTTGTGTCGCGATGGTAAAGAAAATCTTGAGCGTGAATTAAGTGGCGTTTTTAAAGAAATTCGTGAAGATCACGACATTAAGTCGGTGGAGTTCAAAGTGCACGCTGGTCGCATTACCGATACGCTCGTTGAAAGCCTTATTGAGCCATTTAAGCCCGATTTGGTAATTTGCGGTGCTCGTGGATTGTCGAACATTAAGTATGCGCTGGTAGGAAGTGTATCAACGTTTTTGATTCGCAACATGAAGTGCGATGTGTTGGTAGTAAAGCCAGAAGACGAGTAGTTGCCTCGCACAGTTCGCAAGCGAACGTTTTTCGCTTCGGTTGTTTTGCACGCAGCTGTTTTGCAGGCAGCCGTTTTGCAAGTCGGCTCTTTTGCACGTCGGCCCTTTTGCGATGATGTACTGCCACCTCGGGGCTCTTTTGCACTACGGTAGCTTTGCATGTTAGCATTTTTTGAAGTTCGTATGTTTGTGTTTGATGGTTTTGTACTACGAAATTTTTAGATGCAGCACGTTATTCGTAAGGAACACTTGTTAGGAACAGGAGTTTACTTTCGAGGCGTGCTGCTTTTTTGTTTTTTGGCGCACCTGCGGCACTCGTTTCCGGCTGAAGTTGAACGCAGTTTGCACACGGTGCGCCAATCTGTTTGTTACCCGTTCGCCTCGACCTGCACTCCTGCGCCATCCGTGCGCGTTCGCTAAGCTGCACGCTCGTTTCTAATTCCGCTCCATGTGTCCATCACCATTACCACTCCCACCATGCCCGCGCGTGTTCGTTTTGAAGTTACGCCAGTGCTGTTGCGCAGTTTTATGTGTATGTGTAATAGTTACTTATAAAATATGGTAATCCTTATGTATAAATTGTGCGGGGGGGGGG
>KQ959705.1:176387-276190 GCA_001552935.1 Umbribacter vaginalis
GGGGGGGGGGTAGGCATTTTTAAAAGATATAATCATACTTACAATTTTTAGGAGAAGGACTGCTGTGCGTTATCAACGTTTAATGAAAAGATTCTGCAATGGTTGTATAGTACTGGCGTTTTTGAGCATTATGATGGGTGTTCATGTAGTAACAACGCATTCATTAGGATATGCGGAAACTCAACCATCAGCTACGCAATCATCAGGCACCCCAACCTCTAATTCTCAACCATCAAATACACCAGCTGCAAACACCCAAGCATCAGGCGCGCCAGCATTAGCCACCTCTTCACCTGCACAAAGCAATAATAATTCTGCAGCTGTAACCGACTCGTCGGATTCCTATAAGCCAGTTAAGCTCACCAATGAACAGATGAAGGAATATTATTTTATAAATCTAACCTTGCAATATAAAGCCCTTGATACGCGCATTGTTCCAGGTGATAAAACTACATTTATCCAACCTGATAGTGATTTCGGGCTTTTGGATACCTCATGGCAAAATGGTTCGAACTCTGATCCACCATACAGAAAGCAGCATAATGATGTACTTGCAAAGTATCGCGCCGTAAAGTTTTGTTTTTTTGACAACACGCTTAAGAAGGAAGCTACCGATATAAAGGAGCTTGATTTTGGCGATCCCGTAAATATCAGCAGGATTTTTTTCGGATTTAATCCCGATCATGAATATAAGATTTCTATTGTTGGTGAAACGGTACCATCACCGTATGCGCTTGGTTTTAGTTTGCGTCATTCTGACCATACAAGCCCTGTTGCTACAACGCTTACCTTTCAAATAAATAAACAATATTCCCTCTCTAGCGGTGCTCCAGTTGAAAAAGGCGATAATTGGAATATTCCTTATCAGTTTATAGATCTTAAAGATCATTTTGTGAAGACTACTCTTTTTATGCTGCCCATGGAGTTTATATTTGCTAATTCTGCACATGATGCGAAAGATGCGTTAACAATTGAAAAAGACCCTGCAACTGCAGATAAGTATTCATTTGTATATCACAACGAAAAGATTTTTAAGCGCGTGCGTATCAAAGATAATAAGCTCGATATTCCAACGGAGGTACCCAAGCGTGCTGGATACAAGTTTTTAGGCTGGGGATATAATCTGTTGTTTCCTAAAAAAGCAGATGGAACCCCAGATGATGATCAAAATGCCTATACTATACACAATGTATTGGAATGTACGCGCCAAGGTAACTTAACACCTGACCAGGAAAATAAGTGTTATAGCGATTATACCAACTGGGCTGCAGAGACAATGCGTTTTGATGCAAGACATATGCGCCCGGCGTATCAGTGGTCTATTATTCGGGATGGTGTTATCAACAAGTACGGCATGCAAAAAGACTTTTTACATGCGGAGTCGCCCGTATTTATCGTATTTGCTGTTTGGAAAAAAATTCCAGCTCATACGGTTACATTTGATCCACAAGGTGGCATCTTGCATGGAAACCCTACGGTAACAGTAGAAGATTCAGCGTTATTACCCAAGCCACAAGACCCTACCAAACAAAATTACGACTTTCTTGGCTGGTATCTCGACAATACGTTATGGGATTTTGACAGCCAAACTGTTACGGGCGATCTTACGTTAAAAGCGAAATGGAAAGAAAAGAAGAAAGCTCCCGAGCCTGCGCCAATACCTACACCACCCACACCCGCGCCTACGCCTGAGCCCGATGTAACTCCAAAGCCGCAGCCAAGGCCACCTGTTCCCTTAACGCCACCTGCCGTTGACCCGAATAAAAGCGCTGATCCTGTTCCAGTACCTACACCATCAGTACCCCTTACACCTTCCCCTGCAGTTCCCCCTGTGTCACCGACAGAGGCAGCGCTCAATCCATCACCAGCAAAGCAACAGATCAAAACGGCATTGCCTCGCACGGATGACGTACCAGCGCTACCTGCATTGGTATTGACTGCATGTGCGTTGATAGCTTCATTATGTGTTATGAGGCAGGCACGTTTGCATCATTAAGCATGCGCGAATGTAATTTTGACGTGCGATCTTTTTGATTCGTTCTTTTAAGATGCGACTTCTTGAAGCTCGTTCTTCTGAAATAAAACGATAACGCGCAGCGTGAGTAGCTCTTAATGGTGGCATAGGGCGTGCCATTTGGTGACAGGGGAATGAAGGGTACTTCTCCAAAGTACAAGGAAGGCTGGTGTGCGAAAGTGCATCAGCTTTTTCTTTTATGGTACGTGCATCGCATATTGTTTGTTGCTGTTTTGCTGTAATATCTGCGCGTCTTGTGGGAAAATCATGGTATAGTAATCAGATTATTTTACAAATGTCCGCCTATATAAGCGAGAATGGATCGGTATGGTCGAACACGATTTTCTAGTGCTGTTTGCAATGCTTTTGTACTTCATTGTTGTGCTGACAATAGGTTTTGTGTATGCGAAGCGCTCAAATTCCTCAACGTCAGAGTACTTTTTAGGTGGGCGCGGCGTTGGCCCCTGGCTTACTGCACTTTCTGCTGAAGCTTCCGACATGTCGGGCTGGCTGCTTATGGGCCTGCCAGGTGTTGCGTATTTCACGGGCGCGTCCGAAGCCGTTTGGACGGGCGTGGGCATTGCGCTGGGTACCTACCTCAACTGGAAGCTGGTTGCCAAGCGTTTGCGCGTGTATTCCGAGCTCACAGAGTCAATTACTCTGCCCGATTTCTACTCTAAGCGCTATGGCGACACCAAAAACATCATCTCGACGGTAGCAGCGCTTATTATCGTGCTGTTTTTCAGCATTTACGTGGGAAGTTGTTTTGTCACGGTCGGCAAATTGTTCGCTACCTTGTTCGGCTTAAACTATGCTGCGATGATGGTGCTGGGTGCTATCATCGTATTTTTGTACACGTTGGTCGGCGGCTACTTATCGGTTGTCGTAACCGATTTTGTGCAAGGCATTCTTATGTTTTTTGCGCTGGCAATGGTGGTGTGCGGCTCAATAATTTGGGCGGGTGGTTTCAACGAAACGCTTGCGTTTCTGCAGGCCATCCCCGGATTTTTGAGCATCACTGAACACGCAAAACCCGTTCTTGATGCCACCGGTTATCAAGTGGCGTTCGATCAGCTTCCTGCGTTTGCAGCACCCGCGCCCTTTAGCGCACTTACGGCGCTTTCCCTGTTGGCGTGGGGTTTAGGCTACTTCGGTATGCCTCAAGTACTCGTGCGTTTTATGTCGGCGCGCCACGTGTCCGACATCAAGAAATCGCGCATCATCGCGGTGTTATGGTGCGTTATCTCTATGGCAAGCGCCATCCTTATCGGGCTTATTTCGCGCGTCATTCTTCCTACATATTTTGGAACGCAATCGCAAGCTGAAAATGCGTTTATTGTGCTTGCACAGATGATGCTGCCGTCGTTTATGTGCGGCGTTGTTGTTTCTGGCATTTTTGCGGCGTCGATGTCGTCTTCGTCATCGTATTTGCTGATTGCAGGCTCATCGGTTGCCGAGAACCTGTATCGTGGCATGCTGCGCCGCCACGCCAGCGATCGGGAAGTGCTTATTGTTGCGCGCTTCACGCTGATTGTGGTATTTATGTTCGGCATTTTGGTTGCCTACGACGAACATTCCTCCATCTTTGCCGTTGTGTCGCATGCGTGGGCAGGGCTTGGCGCGTCGTTTGGCCCGCTGACGCTGCTTGCACTGTATTGGAAGCGCTCAACGAAACAAGGCGCGCTTGCAGGCATGCTCGCAGCAACAGTGTTTGTGATTTTCTGGGTGCAAGTTCTGGCGCCTCTCGGTGGCATTTTTGGCATCTACGAGCTACTTCCTGCATTCTGCGTAGGAACGCTTGTGCATATTATCGTCAGTTTATGCACGTCGAACGCACATGCCGACGCCCAGCAATCGCTTGAACTTTTTGACGCATATCAAACAAAGCTTGCAGAAAAATAAATTTTTGGAAATTATTGCTGAGCAGGCTTTTTGTTGAATTTTGTGCGCCGTATTTTCCACGATATGCGTTTGACGTGGGAAAATGTGCGGAGAGTGTAGATACACCCGGATCCGTGTAAGATGTTGACACGAAACTTTATCTAGCGTATTATTCTCGTGCTCATGTGCGAAGCACCTGTGTACATGTGCAGGAAGCTTGATAACTACACATGAATGAAGCACCAATTATGTGGGAGTGTGCCCGAGTGGTTAAAGGGGACGGGCTGTAAACCCGTTAGCTATGCTTACCAAGGTTCGAATCCTTGCGCTCCCACCATCGCGCCCGTGTAGCTCAGTCGGTAGAGCACTTCGTTGGTAACGAAGAGGTCACCGGTTCAAGTCCGGTCGCGGGCTCCATTTTGGCGGTGTAGCTCAGGTGGTCAGAGCACACGGTTCATACCCGTGGCGTCACTGGTTCGAATCCAGTCACCGCTACCAGTTACCTAACATCCGATATGGATGTTTTAGTATACAATCGAAACGTAACAGTAGGAAATTAGTCGCACGCAAGCGATTAAGCAACAAGGAGGATGATTTCATGGCTAAAGAGAAGTTTGACCGTTCAAAGCCACATGTTAACATCGGTACTATTGGTCACGTAGACCATGGTAAAACAACACTTACCGCAGCAATTTCAAAGACACTGTCACAAAATGACGGTTCACATGGTAGCGCCCATGCCGACTTTACTGCATTTGAAGATATCGATAAAGCTCCTGAAGAGCGTGAGCGTGGTATTACCATCTCAATTGCTCACATTGAGTATGAAACCGATAAACGTCACTATGCACACGTAGACTGCCCAGGCCATGCTGACTACGTTAAGAACATGATTACTGGTGCTGCTCAGATGGACGGCGCAATTCTCGTAATTGCTGCAACCGATGGTCCTATGGCTCAAACTCGTGAGCACATCCTTCTTGCTCGTCAGGTAGGTGTACCTTACATCGTTGTATTCCTGAACAAATGCGACATGGTTGATGACGAAGAACTTATCGACCTTGTTGAAATGGAAACACGTGAGCTTCTTTCAACCTATGAATTCCCAGGAGATGATATTCCTATCATCCGCGGTTCTGCTTTGAAGGCGCTCGAAGGTGACGCAAAGTGGCAGGAAAAGATTTGGGAGCTTATGGATGCTGTTGATACATACATCCCAACTCCTGAACGTGACACCGACAAGCCTTTCTTGATGGCTGTTGAAGATACCATGACGATTACCGGACGTGGTACTGTTGCAACTGGTCGTGTTGAGCGTGGTGTTCTGCACCTGAACGATCCTATGGAGATTGTTGGTATTAAAGATACACAAAGCACAGTTTGCACGGGTATCGAAATGTTCCGCAAGCTTCTTGATGAAGCGCAAGCAGGCGACAACATCGGATGCTTGATGCGTGGTATTAAGCGCGAAGACATCATCCGTGGTCAGGTACTTTGCAAGCCTGGTTCAGTTACACCTCACACCGACTTCAAAGGCCAAGTATACGTTCTTACCAAGGAAGAAGGCGGACGTCACACCCCATTCTTCGATGGTTATCGTCCTCAGTTCTACTTCCGCACCACCGACGTTACAGGTGTTGCACATCTTCCTGAGGGAACCGAAATGGTTATGCCTGGTGATAATGTTGAAATTACCGCTCAACTTATTCACCCCATCGCTATGGAGCAGGGTCTTCGCTTTGCTATCCGTGAAGGTGGACGTACCGTTGGTTCTGGCCGCGTAACTGAAATTATCAAATAGTTTTTGTTGTGCACTTGGTGAGCCCACAGCATTCCTGTGGGCTCGCTTTACTTAAATTCGTGTGTAACAAGCAGAAATGAACAGAACCGTTTTGGTTGCACACGTGTTGCTTATGTCATAAGCGTTGTGCGTCTTTCGCACGCGCAGGCAAGCATACCGCGTATACATGTGAAGTTACATAAGCAAATAAGCAGACACGAGCTCGTTTAAGAGGAGTTATTCATGCGTACAATGGTCACCTTAGCGTGCACAGAGTGCAAGCGCCGTAATTATACGACCACGAAAAATAAGCAGACCTTACCTGATCGCTTTGAAATTAAGAAGTATTGCAAGTGGTGCGGTAACCATACCGTTCATCGCGAGACTCGTTAGTGTTTGATGACACAAGCATAGGCCAGTAGCTCCAATTGGTAGAGCGGCGGTCTCCAAAACCGCATGTTGGGGGTTCGAGTCCCTCCTGGCCTGCCAGCTTGTAAGCAGCTTGCTTTCAGGTTACTATAAGCGTATAGCAATCTGAAGTCAGGCTGCTTGTTTGACGTTTAGTGACACGTTTTAGTGTTGAGTAAAGTAGGTTAGAGTATGGCACATAAATCGAAGACACAGCGTGCGAAAGCATCTGCTGCTCGTAGCGCCCGCAAGGCAGAACGCGAGGAGATGACAAGCACCGATCAGCAAACGCAAGAGCGTGTAGAAACATCTGCTGAAAAACCTAAGAAGTCGATTTTTAAGAAAACAAAGGCAGATGTGCGTACTCAAACGCCTGATGTTCTTGTTTCTAAAAAATCTGAATCAACAGAACCGAAAAAGTCACGCTTGGCATTTTTTAAAGATGTAAAATCGGAACTTAAGCGTGTTACGTGGCCAACAAAAGCGGACGTATTGCAGTGGAGCGTTGTTGTTGTGGCTGCACTTATCTTCTTTGGTATTTATGTTGGCGTCCTTGATAACGCTATTATTACTCCTCTGCTGTTTGCTATTTCGGGGTTAGGGGCGTAATCGTGTCAAAAAAATGGTATGTTCTTCACACGTATTCAGGCTACGAGAATAAAGTTAAAAATACGCTCGAGCAGCGCATTGAGGCGCTCGGTCTTGAAAATAATATCTTTGCTATCGAAATTCCAACCGAAACGGTTACTGAAATTAAAGATGGTGGAAAGCGTGTTGAAGCTGAGCACAAAGTATTGCCAGGTTATGTGCTTGTTCGTATGGAGCTTGACTCACGTAGCTGGTCGTATGTACGTAATACGCCAGGCGTTACGGGCTTTGTCGGTTCACAGGGCAAACCTGAGCCGCTTACTCGTGAAGAATACAATAAAATTATGGGCTATACCAAAAAAGCTGCTGGTGTGCCTGTTAAAACCTCGACCTCTATCTCGGTGGGCGATGCTATTCGCGTTATCTCAGGTCCGCTTGCCGATTTTGATGGTACGGTATCTGAAGTATGTTCTGATACTGGCAAAGTGAAAGTTATGGTTTCGATTTTCGGCCGTGAAACGCCGGTTGAGCTTTCGTTCGATCAAGTTTCACGTATTGAATAAACTCGCAATAAGGTTGCTTATTTGAGCATTCTCATTGTGTGGAAGTGACAAAATTGTTCGCATGCAACAGTTTTGCGACGCGTACTACCGCATGCACATACCTAACCGTCGCGCCTGAGTGGACACAGGGCTTCTCGCGAATAGGTAGAAAGTTGGATTATTGTGAAAGGATTTTCTTATGGCTCCAAAAGCTAAGAAAGCAACCGGTTTTGTTAAGTTGCAAATTCCTGCAGGTGCTGCGAATCCAGCTCCTCCTGTAGGTCCTGCCTTAGGTGCACAAGGCGTTAACATCATGCAGTTCTGCCAAGCGTTTAACGCGCAAACGCAGGAGCAATCGGGAACTATCATCCCTGTTGAAATTACTGTTTATGAAGATAAGTCATTTACGTTTGTGTGCAAAACGCCACCAGCAGCCGTACTTATCAAAGAAAAGCTGGGTATTAAATCGGGCGCTGGCATTCCTCAGTTGCAGTCGGTTGGCACGCTTACGCTTGATCAGCTGCGCGAAATTGCAGAAATTAAGCTTCCTGATTTGAACGCCAACACCATTGAAGCAGCAATGGAAGTTATTGCTGGTACTGCTCGCTCGATGGGTGTTCGCATTGAAGGACGCGAGATGAAGAAGAAATACGTTCCTTCAAAGAAACTTGCTGAAGCACTAAAAGCTGCTTCACAAGCATAAGTGTACCTGTAACGTTATTGCCCGTGCGCGCATGGGTGCGTGCATGTAAGTGGAAGAACATTGTGTTCGTTTCCCTACCACGAAAGGAAGTATCATGGCAAAAGATTCAAAGAACTACAAAGCTGCACATGCAGCGATCGAAAAGGAGCTGTATGCTCCGCTTGAGGCATTTGAGCTGCTCAAAAGCTTTCCTCATGCAAAGTTTGACGAAACAGTTGAAGCGCATTTTCGTTTAGGCGTTGATACGCGCAAGGCTGACCAGCAAATTCGTGGAACGGTAAGCTTGCCTCATGGTTCAGGTAAAACAGTTCGCGTTGCCGTGTTTGCGGAAGGCGATGCTGCTCGTGCCGCTCAAGAGGCTGGTGCGGATATCGTTGGATCAGATGATTTAGTTGCTGATATTCTTGCTGGCAATATTAATTTTGATGCTGCGGTGTCAACGCCTGATCAGATGGTGAAAGTTGGCCGTTTGGGTAAGGTGCTGGGCCCTCGCGGACTTATGCCAAATCCGAAACTTGGTACCGTTACGCCTGATGTTGCAAAGGCAATTGGCGAGCTGAAAGGTGGTCGTGTGGAATATCGCGCCGACCGTTTTGGTATCGCTCATGTTGTGCTGGGCAAAGTAAGCTTTGATGCGAAAGCGCTTGCAGAGAACTATGGTGTGGTATTTGACGAGCTGTTACGTGCAAAACCTGCCAGTGCAAAGGGTCGCTATGTAAAGAGTATTTCAGTCTCTTCAACTATGAGCCCTGGTATTCCTGTTGATTCTGCTGTTCAAAAAGAATACAGCACACCTGTTGCATAAGCTTTTGGTTGCTAAGCTTCTTGTGTAAGAGCGTTACAATTACAGAATAGGGGGGAGCATCGCGGTTACGCGGTGCTCCTTTTTGTTTCTAGAGCGAAACGTGCTGCTGCTTTTGTATAAGTAGTATGCGTATGACAGCGTGTACACATTTCGATTGAGTAATGTGTTGATATTCAGGTGTCTGTAAATAACGATGGAGTGTGTTTTGTGCATGCGCACAGCCGAGTACCTGAAGTGAATAGTATGTGTGAGAAAGTGATCACGATATGATTATCAAGAAAAGCCCTGCTGAAATTGAAGCTATGAAAGTATCAGGCGAGCTGTCGGCGCGCGTGCTGCGCGAAGTGGGAGCACGCTGCGTACCAGGTGTTTCTACGTATGAGCTTGATGCATTTGCCGAGGAGTACATTCGCGCGAACGGCGGTATTCCTACATTCAAAGGCTATTATGGCTATCCAGCGTCGTTGTGTGCATCTATCAATAACGAAATCGTGCACGGTATTCCGTCCAAGAAGAAAATTTTACATGATGGCGACATTATTTCAATTGATATTGGCGCTACGGTGGATGGGTGGGCAGGCGATAACGCGTGGACCTTTGCGGTTGGCTCAATCGAGTCTGAATGGCAGCGCTTGCTTGACGTTACGGAACAATGTTTGTGGGAAGGTATTGCCGCAGCTCAACCGGGTGGACATGTGGGTGATATTGGTTTTGCTGTGTCGCGTGTTGCCAAAGAGGCGCGTTTTGGTGTTGTGCGTGGTTACACGGGGCACGGTATTGGGCGCGATATGCATGAAGATCCTTTTGTTCCCAATGTTGGGTTTCGACATACGGGCTCGAAATTGGAAGTGGGCATGGTGTTGGCAATTGAGCCGATGATTACGCTGGGAAGCCCGCATACACAAGAAGCTGCTGATGGTTGGCTGGTAACAACGAAAGATGGCAGCGTTGCCGCGCATTTTGAGAAGACGATTGCCATTACGAAAAACGGTCCCGTACTGGTTTCGGTTGAACCTGGTCACAGGCGCCCTGTGTAGGTGCGCCATGTAGAGCGGCTGACGATGTTGTGACGTCTCGGCATTGCAGCGCTCCTATCAGGCATAACGAGAGTTCTGCGCCACCTCTCTGACGCGTCCCGTTTTCGTGCACGTTCACGTTCCCAACGCGCACCTGCTGATTCCGTATACGCACGCGCGCTTAGCGAGCAAAGCGCTTTTTCAAACGTTTTAGCATGTTAGCTGCATAGTCTATTTCTGATACGCGCATCCATTTTCCCAGAAGCGCAATTATTGCCAGCCCAACAATGCCGCAACAGATAAGTTCAAGCGCGCCTATACCGATTGATATTTTCCCGGGGAACAGCAGTGCAAAACCGCGTGCTGCGAGATACGCTATACCAGCTCCTATTACACTTGCCACCAGCATTTTTATAGCTGTTTTCACCAGCGGCATCAGCAGAAATGCTCCCACTTTTTTGCGCAACAAGCCAATGAGTATCAGCGCACTGAGCGTGTAATACACAATATCGCTTACGGCAATTCCGTATAATCCTAAAATCTCAGGCTTGCATAAAACGCCATACAGCACACATTGCACAATCATTCCCAGCGTACAAATAAGCGCGTACAGGAAAAATTTCTTGATGCTGGCATACACTTGATACATATACATCGTAATAGCGTATAAGGGTAAGCTGATTACCCATATGCTTAACAGCGATGAAACACCCGCTACATCACTTGCGTTGAACGCGCCTGCACGAAACAAGCTAATAAGAGGTGACGACAGTGCAATGATAAGCGCCGCGCAGGGGATAATAAGTGCTAGCATGACGCTGAGAGACTGACACAGTAGGCGCCGCAGCTTGATAAGTTTGCCACGCGCAGCAAGTGAACTGAGTTCTGTAAACAGCGGCGCGGTAATCGACACGATGATCACGCCATAGGGTAGTTGATACCAAATGCGAGCATAGGCAATAGTTGCAGGTCCGCTTTCGGTACACATAAGCGAAAAGCTGTTTCGACACGAAAATGCTAGCAGTGTTCCTAAAATATACAGAACCGTTGGAAGTGCAATGCGAAACGAATCGCGAAGCGCTTGGTCTCGTAATGAAAGCGTGGCGCTCCACTTAAATTTCACGCGTATCAGAGCAGGAATTTGTATGACGTATTGCACAAATACACCCAGCGTCGTGCCCACACCCAAGATGATAAGTGCCAGTTGAGCGTCGCGTGAGGCAACGATGCTGTACGTTACAAATGCTGCAATCACAACAATATTATTGAGTGTTGGTGCAACGGACGTAAGAAAATATTTGCGGTGCGCATTGAGGATGATGCTGAAAATTCCTCCTAGGCCATATAACAGAATTTGAATGGCAAAAATACGAAACAAGACAATGGCAACAGCGCTTACTTCGGGTGATTGTGCGCTAAACGTTTGTGTTGCTACAGCGTATGGTGCGCCTACGATACAGATAATACTTATACAGCTGAGCACCAGAAATGTAATGTTTAATAGGTTGCTCGCATATGTATCGCTGCGCGCTTGACCTTCCTGCTCTTTCAGCGTGAGGTATAACGGCAGAAAGGCAGCGGTAAGAATACCGCCTGCTACCAGCTCGAAAATAATATTCGGCATGTTGTTTGCTACATTATATGCCGAAGCGATAAGGGTGTTTCCCAGTGCAAACGCCATTGCCCATGTGCGCAACAAGCCAGTAATGCGTGAAAGAAGCGTTGCCGCTGTCATAAGCATGCTAGAGCGCGCTATTGAGCTCGGTGTTGCAGTTTCACTCACATGGAATCCTTATCGTTGTATAAAAATGCGACGTGTCGAGGGTGTCTCTTGTAACGTTAGTTGTTGGGCATGCCAGGTTAATATTCTCGTATAATACAGTATGTGTTGCGATTATGCTTCAATGTATAGTGCGATTATACTCGATATTGGTGCTTGGGGGCAGTTTTGTTATGTCTTCGCATGTTTTCCGAAGGAGCGATGTGGCATGCGCATTTTAATTGTAGTGAATAAACGCAGTAAAAAGGCATGTGAAGCACATTATGCTTTGCTTGCATATTGTGATGCTGCACACATTGAACATTTGAGTTTGACTACTGATGATCTGCCTTTATGTACACAGGTTTACGATTTTATTGATGCGATTGACGGTGATAGTGAAGGTGTCGGCGGCGTTGGTGCTGGGGAAGGTGGTGCTGGTGCAAATACGCGTGCAACATGGGGCGATACCGTTTCCACCAGCAGCAATGCGTCGTCTTTTGCGTCAGGTGATGCGTGTATATGCACGCCTGCTTTGCATGAAGCGCTGCTCAGCACGCTGAAGGCATCGGCGCATGGCGCGGAAGCGGGTGCGGCATCGGGCGCTTCGGCGTCGGGAACGGAAGCACGGTTTGACCTGCTCATCGCGTTAGGTGGCGATGGCAGCGTTCTGCGTTCAAGCCGTCTTGCCGCCATGCTTGACGTTCCAATTTTGGGTTTGAATTTCGGGCATTTGGGATTTTTGTGCAATAACGTTCAGGATAACATGATTGAAATTGTAACTGATGCGCTTGCGGGCGACATTGCGGCAGAAGTGCGCGAAACCTTGTGCATTGATATTGAATGTCCCGCTGATGAGGCTCATAACATCGCTGTTGAACAGCATGCCCAGCCGCTCCATGCGCTACAAGTCAATCAGCTTGCGTGCCAAGGCATCGACCCGCACGCGTTTGCAAACGGTGAGTGTTCATCAGCGCAAACGCTTGCTTCGGGCGTTCCCGCGCAATCCGCACAACATGCGGCTTTGGCGTTTGATGCTGAAGAAAATAATTTGCCCATCGGCTCTGATGTGTTAGCAGCTCAGCGCGAAAAATCCTTGCAAGAACGGCAGCATGGTTTGGGAAGCGGCGCTGTTTTGCCTGCTAAAACGCATAGTCGTCGCCTTTTTGCACTGAATGAAATTACCATCGCGCGCGGCGCGTCAGGCCGTATTTTCGACTTTGACATTGAAATTTCCGGCGATCATGTTGCGCGCATGCGTGGCGACGGCGTGGTCATTTCCTCGGCGACGGGTTCAAGCGCCTACGCGCTTTCGGCAGGCGGACCGTTTATTTCACCAGCTTATAGGGGAGTTTTGGTTGTTCCGGTAGCGCCGCATACGCTTAACTCGCGCGCGATTGTTACCGCTCCGCACGATTGTGTTGAAATTTCTCTTGAGCGGCAGCGCGAGCGCGAAACGGAAGTGTCGTTTTTTGTTGACGGCGACGTTGTTGAGTTCGACGAAAAGGTAGCGCGCGTGAAAGTGTGCAAGGGTGCTCGCCCAATTCGCTTGCTCAAGTACCACAAAGAAAGTTTCTATAAGCTTATCGAGGAAACGTTTTTCAAAAGCTATGAGCACTAGGCGAGCTTTAAGAGAAATGCTGTTGGCGCTGCGCACACTCGCACATACATGCTGGTTCTTGGCAGGGGCACCGTGCGTAACACTTGCAGGCGTTCATGTTTTCGTACCAGTGCCAATACTTACGTTGTTGTAGCACCGCTCGCACGCGTTCCCATACCAGCGCTCGCACACCGCCTCTACCAGCACATCTATCAGAACCGCCTACGTTCCCCACAAAACTGCCCATGCTCACCCGTGTTCCTCATAAACCGCGTACGTTCTCGCGCGTTCTACACGTTCAAGATTTCTTTTGAGAATAGCAGCTTCCATCGCGTGTAAAGCGTGTGTGTGTGGTAACATAGTCTGTTGAACGCAAGGCGTTTGCACATCAAAAATTAGGCAGTTTACGTGCTGTAATCGGTTTGCATACTCAGATACATTGCACAGAAGGAGGAGTTCATGGCTAAGCATATCTTCGTTACCGGTGGTGTTGTTTCTTCACTTGGAAAAGGGATAACAGCCGCTTCGTTGGGGCATTTGCTCAAGTCGCGAGGATATAAAGTAACCATGCAGAAGATGGATCCATATTTAAATGTCGATCCAGGTACCATGTCTCCTTTTCAGCACGGTGAAGTGTTCGTTACGGAAGATGGTCACGAGGGCGACCTTGATTTGGGTCACTACGAGCGCTTTATCGATGAGAACTTGTTTCGCGAGTCGAATTTTACGCAGGGCTCCATTTATCGAACGCTGATTGCTCGCGAGCGTAAAGGTGATTTTCTTGGTGGAACGATGCAGGTTATTCCTCATGTTACCGATGCAATTAAGGAACGTATTTACCGCGCTGCCGATCACTCGGGCGCAGATTTCGTGATTTCTGAGATTGGCGGCACCATTGGCGATATTGAAATTCAGCCGTTTATTGAGGCAATTCGCCAGTTTAAAAAGGAGCGCCCTTCAGGAGACGTACTGTTTGTACATGTAACGCTGGTGCCCTACATTGCTGCAGCTCATGAAGTAAAAACTAAACCGACGCAGCACTCTGTAAAAGAGTTGCGCTCGCTTGGTGTGCAACCCGATTTTATTGTGTGTCGCTCTGACCACGAAATTACCGACTCAGTTCGTGAAAAAATAGCGCTGTTCTGTGACGTCGCACCTGAGGCTGTGCTTGGTTGCGAAGATGCAGCGTCTATTTATGAAGTACCATTTATCTTGCACAGTCAGGGTTTTGATGAAAAAGTGTGCGAGCGCATGCATCTAACGCCTCATGAAGCGAAGCTTGCACCCTTGCGCGATTATAACGAACGCAGCAAAAATGCGCATAAGACCTGCGATATTGCTGTTGTTGGTAAGTATGTTAGCTTACCTGATGCATACTTGTCGGTGCTTGAGGCGTTGCGTCATGCGGGCGTTTCACAAGACGCGCATGTTAATGTGCATTTGGTGGATGGTGAATCGCTCACACCCAAGCAAGCCGCGCGCGTGCTTGGGAAAATGGATGGCATTTTAGTGCCAGGTGGTTTTGGTAAGCGTGCTTTTGAAGGCAAGATTGCTGCCGTGCAATATGCACGCGAACAGGGTATTCCGTTTTTAGGTATCTGTTTGGGCTTGCAGGCCGCTGTTGTTGAATTTGCACGTCATGTAGCGCATATGCCTCAGGCGTCATCAAGTGAATTTGATGACAATTTGGAATTTCCTGTGGTAGACCTTATGCCTGAACAGGAAGAAGTTGAACAAAAAGGCGCTACGATGCGCTTGGGTTCGTATCCATGCCGTGTTACGCCAAACACGCGTGCTGCGCGCGCGTACGGTGCTGACGTTATCTACGAGCGCCATCGTCACCGCTTTGAAGTAAACAATGCATTTCGTGATCGCCTTACAGAAGCTGGTTTGGTAATTTCGGGAACATCTCCCGATGGTCGCCTTGTTGAAATGATTGAATTGCCCGATCATCCATGGTTTGTTGCGAGCCAAGCACACCCTGAGTTTAAGAGCCGCCCTACGAACCCGCATCCTTTGTTTGTTGGTTTTATTGCTGCAGCTCTTGCTCATAAAGCGTAATTTTTCCATGCGTATTTAAAGCATGGATAGTGTCATATATGTGTGTAGGTGCAGGTGGTTTGCTTGCGCGGTATAGTGTGTGCCGCTACAGGTGCTTGCTATGCAATGTATCGCGTGCAGCTGTAGGTTGTACGCTCATGCAACCTGAAGGATGTTGTTGCAGGTAGTTTGCTTGTGTCATTAAGCATGGTTATGCGCTTTTGAATACGCATTGCGTTGGGTTCATTCAAGCAAACAGAAAGCTGCTTTCTATGAATGATGTAGATACTTCTTTATCAGGTGAGTTAAGCCAGGCAGCGCAATTGTATGTTGCGCACTTGGCTGTCGAGCGCGGTGCTGCTGCGCTTACGATATACGCTTATCGTGCTGATCTTAGCGAGTACCTGTTATTTCTGCAGCAACTGCACGTAGCAAGCGTGCATGATATCAGTGAAACTCACATTTTAAAATATCAAGAAATGCTGGTAGCGCGTCATTATGCGCGTACAACCATTGATCGCCGTTTGAGCGTTGTAAAAGGCTTTCACCGTTTTTTGCTCTCGGATGGTATGTGCGAGCAAAATCCTGCTGCACGCGTAGCACTGCTGAAAAAAATGCAGAAGCTGCCCGATGTTATCTCTATTGATCAGGCTCAACATCTTCTTGATTCAATCGATATTTCAACACCGTTAGGCTTGCGTGATCGCAGTGCGCTTGAGCTGTTATATGGCTGCGGTCTGCGCGTTAGTGAATGTGTTCAGCTGCAACTTTCCGCCCTTAATATTGCTGATGGATACATGCGTGTGTGTGGTAAGGGCAATAAAGAACGCATTGTGCCGGTGTCGGGATGGGGCTTAAAAATGCTTGTTCGTTATTTAGAGGATGGGCGACCTGCAATTCTCGCTCGCTTGAAGAGTGCGCCATCTACACAAACGGTTTACCTTAACGTACGTGGGGGAGCGCTTTCACGCCAAATGATGCATCGTATTGTCGCGCGTGCTGGTTTGTCGATTGGCGTGAAAAATTTGCATCCTCATACGCTGCGGCACTCGTTTGCAACGCACATGCTTGCGGGCGGTGCCGATTTGCGCGTTATTCAAGAGTTATTGGGGCACAGCGACATTGCTACAACGCAAATTTATACGCACGTTGATAGGTCGCATATTCGTGAAGAATACGAACACGCCCATCCGCGCGCATGTGCGCACAGGTAAGTGTGCACATGCGTCCACAGCTTCTCCCATTTTCTCCCACCTTACCAACAGAGACGCAATTTTACGTTCTGTTTCGACAGTTTCTCATGCGTGTAGGCAACTGAAAAGGTAATTTGTAAGGGGTTTTTCAAATTTATTTTTCATAGTATGCAATTATGATGTGTACACCACAAAAAATGCATTATTATATAAATTCTCTTATATATAGTATTGAACTGGTATTTTATAAATTTCCAGGATATTCTTATCATATGCTTTTAATATTTGTGTTGTGAAGTGGGAGAAAGTGGGGTAAGATGTGATTGTCATAAGGAAGTCGGAATAAAAGGGATACCCGTGAGCGAAACAAGCACAAAGATCGTCGATTTGAACGGCGCTTTTCGCTATAAAGTTGATGCGAAAGGGCGTGTATGTCTTCCTGCAAAATTCCGTCGTGCCTTATCAAACGATCTTGTAATCACTAAAAGCCCCGATAACGAATGCTTATTTGTATTTGAACCAGACGCGTTTAATGCGTGGGTTGATCAGCTATTTATCGATCGCTTTGGTGCGTATTCCGCGTCTAACAAAAATCACGTTCGCCTGCGCAGTGCTCTTAAAGCGCGCGCGTTTGATTGTCAGGTTGATGCAGCGGGACGCATTGTGCTACCTGCTGACGTTCGCCATGATGTTCATGTAGAGCGTGACGTGGTTGTTGTTGGTAACACGGGATATTTCGAGATTTGGGATGCTTCTCGCTATGACGACATGACTAAGGAAATTGACCTTAGTGTGTTGTTTAGTTAGAAGACGTGCAACATGACAAACGAATATCGACATATTCCTGTTTTGCTTCACGAATGCTTGGAGAATTTAGCACTTAAACGCGGTGGTATCTATGTGGATGCAACGCTTGGTGGAGCTGGACATTCGTATGAAATTGCGAAGCGAATTGGAGTGGATGGTTTACTGATTGGTATCGATCAAGACGATGTTGCACTTTGTGCAGCACGTCAAAAACTCGGGACGATACCAGCGGACAGCTGTCCTGAACTAGCATTACTGAAAGGTAATTTTTCGCAATTAGACGATTTGCTTGTGTCGCAAGCAATTAGCGGCATTGATGGCATTCTCTTCGATTTAGGTGTTTCATCGGTGCAAATTGACACACCTGATCGCGGATTTTCGTTTAAGGAAGATTGTCCGCTTGACATGCGTATGAACCCGCGCGATACACCTATGAGTGCGCACGATGTTGTAATGACGTACTCACAGCGCGATTTAGCACGTATCATCAGCGAGTATTCCGATGAGAAATGGGCATCGCGTATTGCACAGTTTATTGTTCGCGAACGTGAGCAGCATGATATTGCCACCAGTGGACAGCTGGTTGACATTATCAAAGCAGCCATTCCAGCGTCGGCGCGTCGCGTAGGTGGGCATCCTGCAAAGCGTACGTTTCAAGCGCTTCGCATCGAAGTGAACGACGAGCTTGGTGTGCTGAAGCAGGGACTTACGAGTGCGCTACGCTGGCTTAATCCCGGCGCGCGCTTGTGTGTTATTTCGTATCATTCGCTGGAAGATAAACTGGTTAAGCATTTGTTTTACGAATGGTCGCATCGGTGCACATGCCCTGTTGAGTTAGGTATTTGCACGTGTGGCAAGAAGCCGCTTGTCGATATTCTTACTAAAAAAGCTTATGTTGCACAGACGCAAGAAGTGCGTATAAACGCACGTTCGCGCAGTGCAAAATTACGCGTCTGCAAACGTTGCGCAGATAGTTGCGCTTAGAGCGCTTGCAGCGTTTAACGAAAAGGAGAAAGGTAGAAAGCAATGGGAATTCCTGAACGTGCATATCCCTATGAAATACCTGATTATCAACAGGAACAACGCTTTCACGCTCCTTCGATTAATCTTATTACAACGCAGGGTCGTTCAACAAAAACAGCTGCAGGAGCTTCTCTTATTGTAATGGCGCGCGTGATTGCGTGCGTGTTTATTGCACTGGCTCTTATTGGCATGGTTCGTTTGTCGATTGCCTCAGCTGCTGTCAGCGAAATGAAAGTACAAAAAAACCTTACAAGTCAGATTAATAAAGCACGCTATGACATGAGCTTGCTTGAAGTTGAGTACTCAAAATTATCATCTGATATTGACCAAAAGGCATATAGCATGGGTATGCACAAAGTTGCTCAGGTAGAAAATGTGCAACTGCCGCGCGATATTGTTGCGCTTGATAGCAATGGACGCTTGTCATTAAGCGGAAGTATTGCGCGTCTTACGCAAGAACGCTCAGGTGTGGCACATGCTCAACAATCTGATAATTCTTATACTGCTGCATCGACATCTGTATCAAATCGTAGTGTAGCGCGTTCATAAGTAAGGCTCGATGCGTGTGAATACACCAGACTATAACGAGCATAGAACATCTCGGCATTGCACAGACAACCAGCATAACCGCACATCATCGCAACGTCACGACCGTTTTGCACGCAAAGGTTTATTTTCATCGTTTAACGATTTTTTGCAAAAGCGTCCTTTTTTTGCGCCAAACAGCGATGGTGATGCTTCAACACATCATGCTACTGATGTTCCTAGCAATTTCAGCAATCCCGATGAATTTGGTCATCTATCAGCATATTCACCAACTCAAAGAAACCGTGCGCGTAACTATCATGTGCCACAACAAGGAGCGTTGCGCGTTCAAAATTCTTCACGATTATCGTATGTATTGCTCGTTTTTGGTGTTTTATGCGCTTTATTTTTTATTCGCTTGTATTATCTAGGCGTTATTATGCATGATGATTATTCAAATGCAGCTAAAAATACACGCATGACAGGCATGCAAGTAGAAGCGAAGCGCGGCACTATCTACGATAGAAACCATAACGTGCTTGCTATTAGCGTGGAAGCAACAACAGTGTATGCAAACCCCTCTGAAGTGGTCGATGCCGAGTATACAGCACGCACGATTGCTCAGGTGATTGGTGGGCAAGCAGGCGATTATCTGTCAAACTTAGTAAAAAAGGGTTCTAAATTTCGCTATCTTAAGAAAAAAATTGATCCTGCGGTAGCGCTTCAACTTAAAGCCTATGAGCTGCCAGGTATTTATTTCCTCCATGATACAGTACGGCGCTATCCGTATGGAGAAATTGCAGGACAAGTGATTGGCGCATGTAATGTAGAAAAAACCAACGATAACAAGTCTGAAGTGCTCGTAGGGGTCTCTGGTCTTGAGCTTATGTACAATGATGTTCTCTCTGGAACACCTGGCAATTATCGCGCTGAGCTGGGAGCAGATGGTACACCTATTCCAGGTGGTTTGCATACACAAACGCCACCTGTTGACGGCAAAGATATTGTTATCTCTATTGACATTGATATGCAAAAGGCACTTGAACTGGCTTTGCGTAATGGCCTTGATGAGCTGCATACCAATTCCGGCTCAAGCGTTCTTATGGATGCACGAACAGGCGAGATTATGGCAATTGCATCGGCGCCATTTTTCAATCCAAATGATCGATCGGTGGTATTACCAGGTGCGACATCGCTCAAACCTGTTTCAAATTTATTAGAACCAGGTTCAATATTTAAAACAGTATCAGCCATGACCTTGCTTGAAACTAATTCAATGCGTCCGAGTGACACTATTTTTGCTCCGAGTGAAATACATGCGAGCGGTTTTACGGTTCATGATGCGCATGAGCGCGAAGCTAAAACCTATAGTTTACGCCAGATTATGCAGTATTCTTCAAACATTGGTATTTCGCTTTGTACAGAAAAAATGGGGTTTGATCCGTTTTACGAGCATATTTTGCGCTATAAGTTGCATGAAGCAACAGGCATAGATTATCCTGGTGAACAAGTAGGATATTTGCAAGACGTTAAGAAATGGTCTCGGGTAACAGGATGGAACGTAAGTTTTGGGCAAGGTATTTCGCTTACGCCGTTGCAATTAACACGCTTTTATGGTGCCCTTTTAAATAACGGCTATGAAGTTACTCCTCACTTTTTGCTCGAAGCAGGCGGTCAAGCGCATGATGTTTCCAATCAGAAGGTACAAGTGATTGAGAACACGGCTGTCATTCCCGATATGATAAGCATGCTGCAAAGTGTTGTCGATCAAGGAACAGGACGAAAAGCTGAAATTCCTGGTTATCGTGTTGCAGGAAAAACATCTACAGCGCAAATTTACGATCCACAGCATGGAGGCTATAAAAAAGGTTTAAATAATCTGGGCTTTCTTGGATTTATAGCCAATTCGTCGAGCAATTTAGTATGTTATGTAGGTGCTGACAATGTTGCGTCTCAAAGCAGTGTGACATCTATTTTTCACGATATAATGAGTACAGCTATTCAACGATATTCCATTGTGAGTAGATGAGGCCTAATATGAATAAAACGTGTGAAGAATTATTTGCTGGTTATAAGCATAGTATTTTAGGAAATCCACAAGAAGAAGTATCGGGCATTGCTTATCGCAGTGATGCAGTACATCCAGGCGATGCGTTCTTTTGTATTGTTGGTTTAAAAGCCGATGGACATTCATTTGCTCAGGACGCCATCAATCGAGGTGCGCGCGTTATTGTGTGCGAACGGAAGCTCTATTTAGCTGATGCAAGCAATGTGACAATGGTTATTGTTCCGAATTCACGTCGTGCAATGGCGCAAATTTCAGCGCGTTTCTACGATAATCCTTCGCGTTCATTTTCCCTGGTAGGTGTAACGGGAACGAATGGCAAAACCACTACAACGTATCTCGTTGAGCATATTGCTCGTGTTGCTGGCAATAAAACAGGTGTCATTGGTACGGTTGGTGTTCACATTAATCAAGAGGAACATCCTGCCAGTCGAACGACACCTGAATCACCCGATTTACAGCACATTTTTGCTGATATGCGTGATGCTCATGTTGACGTGTGCGCTATGGAAGTGAGCTCTCATGCGCTCGATTTGCAGCGTCCTTTGTGTTCGCATTTTGCCGTTACGGCATTTACGAATTTGACACAAGATCATCTTGATTATCACCATACGTTTGAAGCGTATTTTGAAGCAAAAGCATTGCTATTTTCACGCGAATATCCTGCTAAGCGTGTTATTTGCATCGATGATACGTGGGGACGTGAGCTTCATGCGCGCGTGTGCAACGAGCATGTATGTGCCGATAATGATGCGATGGATGAAGTAATTACCACAGGCTTTAGTGATGATGCGCTTATACATCCTATTTCTGTTGAATATGCACCTCACAGCACACATATAACGCTTGATTGTGTGGGTGAAGTGCTTTCCTTTACCTACCCGCTGGTAGGTAAATTTAATGTTTCAAATGTAATGTTAGCATGCGGTATTGCTCTTCAACTGGGAATTCCTGGAAATGTTATCGCGCGTGCTCTTGAAGATGTGCCTCAAATACCAGGGCGCTTGCAGCGCGTTTCTGATACAAGTTCCGTTGCTGTGTTTGTGGACTATGCGCATACGCCTGATGCACTGAAAAAAGCGCTTGATTGCGTAATGCATATCACTCAAGGTCAGACCATTGTTGTATTTGGTTGTGGTGGCGACAGAGATAAAGCGAAGCGCTCAATTATGGGAAAGGCTTCACTTGCAGCGCATTATGTGATTGTGACGTCGGATAATCCGCGCAGTGAAGATCCATGCGCCATTATTGATGACATTGTGAGCGGCATGAAAGAACAGCCTGATAAGTTTGAAGTTGAACCTGATAGACGTAAGGCTATCGCTCGTGCGCTTGCGTGTGCACATGCTGGTGACTCTATTTTAATTGCTGGTAAAGGGCATGAAACGTATCAGATTGTTGGTTCGCAGGTGCTGCATTTTGACGATACGGAAGTTGCGCGCGAAGAATTGAAGCGCGCTGGTCTTGATAGTCAAGCGCAGGAATAGCACCAGAAAGCAGTAGTAGTATGCAAGCAAATTTACAGCAGGTGCTCAGCGCAACTACAGCGACGCTTTGCAATGTGTTAAGCGATACGCAGCGCGCGTGCTGCGAGGTACGCTGTTTATCATGGGATTCACGCAAGATTGTGCCGTCATCGCTTTATATAGCGCTTGTTGGAAGCAAGGTTGATGGGCACGATTATATTGCTGATGCTCTTTGCGCTGGTGCACATATTATTGTTATCACACATGATATTCCTCAAAACATACTGCACAATGCAACCGAGCGTGGGTGTGCCATCGTACGCTGCAATGATGCGCTTGTGTTTGTAGAACAGCTTGCCGCATGGTGGCGTACGCAACTGAGCGCAACCATCGTTGCTATTACGGGTTCAACAGGAAAAACAACCACAAAAAATCTTATTGCTGAGGTGCTTGGCGCAGCAGGTAGCGTTTGTGCGACGCTTGCAAACCAAAATAACGAACTGGGTGTTCCCAATACTATATTGCGAGCAGAAAAAGACGATCGCTTCGTTGTTGTTGAAATGGGTATGCGCGGTTTTGATCAAATTAGGCACTTGTGCAGCTGGGTTAAGCCTCACTGGGCGCTTATCAGCAATGTCGGCACATCGCATATCGAGTTGCTCGGCTCACGCGATGGCATTGCGCATGCAAAAAGCGAAATTTTCGAGCAGCTTCCTGCCCACGGCGGTAGAGCGTTTTTGAACGCGAGTGATGATTTTCTTCATCAGCAACGCGTATATGGAAATCTTGAAAAGCGCCACGTGCCGTGTGTGTATTTCAATGCCGATATGCGCGATGCAAGCTTACAGCGTGCGTGTACAGAAGGTGACGGCGTGTTGTTTATAGGAGCGCACGATGTGCAGCTTACCGCTTCAGGGCACGCGCAGTTTCTACTTTCGGTGTATGCGCCAATCCAGCGTGTACGCGCCTTACAAAAAGCAGCTGCGCCGATGGAAACGAGCATTACTCGTATACCGAGTGCCATGAGCGCGTCTGGTTCTACAACTGCATCCGCATCAGCACCCTGCACTATAAGCGAAACTGCATCTGTTTTAACGTCTGATGAGCAAAGCGACCTCTGTGAACTGCGTGTGCAGCAGTCTCTTACGCTTGCGTTGTGTGGTGTTCATAATGTATCGAATGCACTGTGTGCTCTTGCAGTTGGTATTGAAGCAGGCATTTCGCTTCCTGATTGCATTGCGCGCGTACAGCGTGTACAGCCTGCTGATGGTCGGCAAAAAATATATCAAGGTGTGCACCATTGTACTGTTATTGATGATGCGTATAATGCAAACCCCGATTCTATGCGTGCTGCTTTGCGCGTATTACAAGCGTTTAATACAAGTGGCAAGCGTATTGCCGTGTTAGGTGATATGGGTGAGCTTGGAAGCTATGCCGTTGATATGCACCGTGCAGTGGGAACATTTGCAGCACATTGCAGTATTGACGTGCTTGTGTGTGTCGGCAAAAATGCGCACGGTATTGCCGAAGCGGCTTTGGAGCAGGGCTTTCCTGCTTGCGCACTCCATACCGCATCGTGTGCACAACAAGCTCTTGAGATGCTGAAACCGCTTATTAGCACCCATGACGTTGTGCTTATTAAAGCGTCGCACTCTATGCATTTAGAAACGATTGTGAAAGGATTGCTTAACTAGTATGCTTGCATCGTTGTTTTCCAGATACCCTACATTTTTAGTATTTTTAGCTTTATTTATATCATTGGTTGTAGCGTTAGTATTAACACCTGGCTGGATTCGATTTTTGAAGTCGCGCCGTATTGGACAACAAGTACGCGATGACGGTCCCAAAACGCACCTGGTAAAACAAGGCACGCCTACGATGGGCGGCATTATTATGCTGCTTGCTGTAATTATTGCGATATTGATAGTGGGCTATCCTACGCCTGAAACCTATGCCATGCTCATAGCAATCATCTTAACAGGCATTTTAGGCTTCATCGACGATGCATCAAAAGTTATCAATCACCGCTCGCTTGGTCTTACGCCGCAAGGGAAGTTGCTCGGGCAGTTTTTGATTGCAACCATTTTTGTATTAATAGCAGTCAACGCGCTTGGTATTGCGCCAACGCTTGAACTGCCGTTTATTGCTCGTATCAATTTGGGGGTGCTGACAACGGTTCTTCCTTTAGGGCACGGTATACAAATTCCGTGGCTTTACGTTTTATATGTTGATATTTTGCTGGTGGGTTTGTGCAATGCTGTTAATTTAACGGATGGTCTTGACGGTCTTGCTGCAGGAACGACGATGGTGTCGATGGTTGTTATGGCAGCTATTGCGTATCGCAATGATATGCTTGAACCTGCAATTTTAGCGGCAGCGCTTGGCGGCGCGTGCATTGGCTTTTTGTGGTATAACGCATTTCCTGCCAATATTTTTATGGGTGATACGGGCTCGCTCGCACTTGGTATGGGACTTGGTTGCTTAGCGGTAGTTACCAAAACTGAAGTGGTTATACTGATTATTGGCGGATTGTATGTTGCTGAAGCGCTTTCAGTAATGCTGCAAGTAGCGTGGTATAAGCGTACGCACAAACGCATCTTTTTGATGGCACCACTTCATCACCATTTTGAGAAAAAAGGTTGGTCAGAAACAAAAGTGGTTGTCCGTTTTTGGATAATTTCAGGCATTATTGCAGCTATTGGCTTTTCGATCTATTTTGCTCATTCTATGTTAGGAGCGTAATATGGAGGAATGCACACGCCGTTTTCCTGTATCCAATTGTAGCGTACTTGTGGTAGGTCTAGGCGTATCAGGAAAAAGTACCTTGCGCTATCTGCGTGAATGTGCGCGTGAGCGCCATTTAGAAGTGTACGTTGCCGATCAAGCTGAAACAGAACAAACGCGCCACTTCTTAGATGAGCTTGCATTTCCCGATTTGCAGCGTTGTTTTGCACCTGATGCTGTTGAAGTATTAGCAGAAAATCGTCACTATACAAAATTTGATGTTTGTATCATCTCGCCTGGTATTCCGTGTTGGGATGATCTGTACTGCCAAGCATATGCCTATTCGCATGAATTGATAAGCGAAGTAGAGTTTGCCTGGCGTGAAAGCGCAACAACATCGCGCTGGATTGCCATTACGGGCACCAATGGAAAAACCACTACGACATCACTGTGTGCTTGTATGTTACAAGATGCAGGTTATAAAGCTGCCGCTGTTGGGAATATTGGTGATACGTGCATTGAAGCAGTACGTCAAAATAAAACTGATGTTTATGTGGCAGAAGTATCATCATATCAGTTGGCGTCCAGCTTGAGCTTTGCACCCAATGTTGTTGTTATGCTGAATATAACGCCTGATCATATTCATTGGCATCAAAGCTATGAAAAATATAAAGAAGCTAAATTTAATCTGTTGCGTAATATTGCACGGTATCGCGATACCACCGTAATTTTTGACATCACAAACGATGTTGAACGCACGCAAGCTTGGGCACAATTAGTGAAATATACGCGGATAGCGTTTTCTAAACACAATGACGCTCAGCACAATGACGCTCAGCACAACAACACTCAGTACAGCGATGACGGTACGCCTCATAGCAACGCTATCTCTTCGAGCAAAGTATGCGCTGATAGCACACTTACGCCTGTCGTACAGGGCGATTGGAATTGCAACGATTGTGGTGAACTTGAAGATGCTCATGCTATTGAGCCACCCGTTTATAACGCCTCGCCGCATTTTGTGTGGATTGGTTCTAAAGCAGGTTTACATTCAAATGCTCAATCAGCCTATACATTGGAAAAAAGAGCACTTTTGAAAGCGGCTGATCCTGCAAAAACGCTCTTGCACGATATATCTGAGAGTACGCACGATGTTTTTGATCCGTGTTTTGAGAAGATGTCTGAAGCTGATTTAGCAGCACTGCCTTTTCCAAAATGCACAGACGACATTGATCTACCGCAGTTGTCGTGTGCGTATGTTAACGAACATAATGAACTGTGCGAAACGCAGCCGTATACGCTGCGTGATGAGCTTCACGCAGGCACTTTGTCATTAGATGCAACACGCGCCCTGAATTTTGGTTCGGTTGATGATTTACACATTAAAGGCGAGCATAATATTAACAATGCACTGTGTGCTGCAAGTGCTGCATTTGCTCTTACGCACAATACGTCTACGTTTGGCAATTCTTTTACACGTTTTATGCCACTTGAGCATCGTATTGAGCCGTGCGGAACAGTTGCTGGTGTTGCGTTTTATAACGATTCAAAAGGCACCAATGTCGATTCAACACTGAAAGCGATTACTTCATTTCCGAATAAGAATTTGATTGTGCTGTTAGGCGGGGAAGATAAGGGTACGTGCATCGATGAGCTTGTTGCATGTGCACATCGCTTTGTACACACTGTTATTGTATATGGTGCGGCACGCTGTCGATTTGATGAGGCATTTAGCAAAAAAGAAAACGATGCGCCTGAACACTTTTGCATATATGGAGCAGCGCATATGCGTGATGCGTTTACCTTAGCATGCGCTCTTGCGCACAAGGGAGATGTAGTGTTGCTCTCTCCGGCATGTGCATCGTTTGATGAATTCAAATCGTTTGAACAGCGCGGTACTATTTTTAAGCAGCTTGTCAAACATAAGCGCTCTGAACTGGGTGAATAGCATGTCCTTACTGACGCCATCGCACGATTTTGAACGCTCGGTTCTTGTGCCACGCATCGGACTTATCTTAGTAACGCTTGCGTTAAGCTTAATTGGTTTAGTGATGGTTTTTTCTGCATCAACAGTTTTAGCTATTCACGAACATACGAATCCTGCATCGTATATGCTTGATCAATGCAAATTTTGCTTGATCGGCGTGGTATGTGCAGTACTGATTGCAAAGTTCTTACCGTATCGTATTTTTGCAGGAAAAGGTTTGTATGTGCTGGTAGCAGGCGCATGCTTATCGCTTATTGCCGTATGTGTGTTCGGACACCATGTTCTTGGCGCACAGCGCTGGCTGCGTTTAGGGCCGCTCAGTGTGCAACCGTCTGAATTTATCAAAATCATTTTGGTGCTTATGGCATGCAAACTTGTGTGTGATGTGCGTGAAGGTCGCATTTCACAATCGAGTGGCTTTAAGCAGTTGCTCGCTTTAGTGGCAGCTCCCCTTATGGTGCTGCTTATTACGCAGTCTGACTTAGGAACGAGCATCATTATCTATGTGAGTATTTTGGTAGTGTTATGGCTTGGCGAACTCGATAAACGCTATTGGATTATTGTTATTGTTGCATCGTGCGCTTTGCTGGTTATGGCAATTATTTTCTCGTCGTATCGCTCGTCACGCTTTTTGTTTCTTAATCCCTGGAACGATGGTGATAACGGTCGCGCAAAGGGCTATCAGCTGGTACATTCCTACTATGCGCTTGCGCAAGGCGGGATTGCGGGTGTAGGGCTTGGCAATTCGCGTGAAAAGTTCCTCTATTTGCCTGAATCGGAAACCGACTTCGTGTTCTCTATTATTGGGGAAGAATTTGGGCTTATAGGGGCGTGTATTGTTATTGCTTTGTTTGTTTTGTTTTTTTACTGCGGTATGCGTATTGCACAAGGAGCGCCCGATTTATTTGGTCGTTTATGCGCTGGTTCACTTGCGTTTATGGTTGCCTTTCAAGCATGTATCAATATTGGTTGTGCGATTGGTGTATTTCCTACAACAGGCAAACCGCTGCCGTTTATTTCCTCAGGTGGATCGTCGCTTGTGAGCACATTTATTATTGTAGGAATTTTACTGAGCATCTCTAAAGCCTCAGGCGAAGGGCGTTTTGCCGAGCGCCGTGGCGAGTTTATGTACGTGCAATCGAACCGCACGCAAAGGAGATAATATGAAGCGTATTGTGTTGTCGGGTGGAGGAACAGCAGGGCATATCAACCCTGCTCTTGCGCTAGCCGACGAGCTTAAACTGCACGATTATCAGGTGCTATTCGCAGGAACGTTTCAAGGTATTGAAGCTCAATTGGTTCCGCGAGAAAATATTGCGTATCAACCGTTTCATGTGCGCGGCTTTAATCGCAAACACCCTTTATCGCTGGTAGGTGCGCTGTATTATGCAGCAAAGGCGCGTAGAAAAGCTGTGTCATGGCTTAAAGCAATAAAACCTGAAGCAGTTGTGTGTTTTGGTGGCTATGTTAGTTTGCCAGTTGGCATGGCAGCTCATGCCTTGCATATTCCTTTGTTTGTTCATGAACAGAATTCTGTTATGGGATTAACGAATGCACATTTGTCAAAATACGCACGTAAAGTATTTCTTACGTATCAGGAAGCGGCATCGCGTATTCCTGAAAAAACACCGTATGACGTGATAGGAAACCCCGTGCGTCGCAGTGTATGCGAAGCAACGCGCAAGCAAGGTAGACAGTTTCTTGGTATTGATGAAGATGCGTTTGTCTTGCTTGTAACAGGTGGCTCGCTGGGAGCAGAGCATATAAACGAAGCTTTATGCGCGTGCAAAGAGAAGCTTCTTGCGCTTCCTAAGCTTCATGTTGTGCATATTACTGGTAAAAAAACATACGAAAAAACGTGCGCGCAGCTTGCCTTAACACCTTTAGAGAAACAGCGTTGGCATGTGTTTGATTATCAATATGAAATGGGGAAGTGTTTAGCAGCAGCCGATGCGATTGTATCGCGTGCGGGCGCTACGTCGCTTGCTGAAATTGCAGCACGTGGGCTTCCTGCGCTTTTAGTGCCATATCCGTTTGCAACAGCGAACCATCAGGAACATAACGCACGTGCTGCCTGTGACGCAGGGTGTGCTCTTGTCTGTTTAGACGATAAACTTGAAACGGATGAATTTTCTACAAACGTGCTAAAATTGTGCTCCGATAAACGCGTATGGAGTGCTATGAAGGCAGCGTGTGAAAAACGTGCTGCGACTCACGCGCGTGAAGCGCTGTATTCAGCTATCGTAGAAAGTTTGTAGCACACATATCAGCAACACAAACGTGCATGGTGTTGCACAAACAGCACCGGTGAATTGGTGCACGTCAAAGCGTTGCAGATAGCATATATCAGTAAAGAAGGGTACGTATGAACAACCAAGCAATTACATCGGCATATTTCATTGGTGTTGGCGGCGTTGGTATGAGTGGTATTGCGCTGGTGGCACACAAGCAAGGTTTGCGTGTTTCAGGTTCTGATATTCGCGAAAGTCGCTATACGAAAGAATTGCAAGATGAAGGCATTGAAGTGCATATTGGTCACGATGCGCATAATATCCCCGATGGCGACCGTACACCCGATGTTGTTGTTACCAGTACGGCTGTTTTGGACAATAATCCTGAGCTGTGCGCTGCCAAACAGCGTGGCATTACGTTGTGGCATCGCGCACAAATGCTTGCCTATGTAGGGCGTGGTCTTCAAACGCTTGCTGTTGCAGGCACGCACGGCAAAACGACCACCTCTTCAATGGTGGCAACAGCGCTCGACGAGATGGGTTTTGACCCCAGTTTTCTTATTGGAGGAATGGTGCGCGCATACCACTCAAATGCGCATTACGGAACTGGCAAGTTTTATGTTGTTGAAGCTGATGAAAGCGATAAATCGTTTACGTATTTAAGTCCCCATGGCGTTATTATTACTAACGTTGAAGCCGATCATCTTGATCATTATCGCGATTTAAACGAAATTCGAGAAAAATTTATTGCATTTATGGGATCAGTGCCTGAGCAAGACGGTTCGTTAGTAGTTTGGGGCGATGATAATTCGCTGCTTGAATTAGCTCAACGCACAAACCGCGCGTATGTTACCTACGGTGAAGCGCCATCGTGTAATTTTCAACTTACTTCCTTTCACCAAGAGGGCATCCGTTCACATTTTACTTTTAAAACACCTGATGGAAAGCAAATTGAGGGAACACTGCCTCAAACACCAGGAAAGCATAATGCACTCAATGCGCTGAGTGTTATCGCATTATTGAGTTGTTATGGTATCGATCCCGCAAAAACTGCAGCGGTACTTGCAAACTTCAAAGGTGTACGCAGGCGTTTTGATGTAACAGGTATCGCTTGTGACGTAACGGTTATTGATGATTATGCTCATCATCCTAGTGAAATTGCGGCTACGATACAAGCAGCGTCACTGCTTAACTACAAGCACATTCATGTTATTTTTCAACCACATCGTTATTCGCGTTTCGGACTGTTTGCACACGTGCTGCACGATTCGTTTGCGCATGCATTCGATAAAGCAACAAGCGTTACGTTTATGGATGTTTATTCTGCAGGCGAAAGTCCTATTGCGGGCATTACGGGTAAGTCGTTTATGAACGTTGTAGCGTCAAATGAGAACCATCCACAGCTTTATTATGTAGCGCACAGGAACGATCTTATTGCGTCAGTGCTTCAGCATGTTGAAGCAGGAGATTTGCTGATTACGATGGGCGCTGGTGATGTGAGCGCGCTTGGTCCGTTGATTGTAGAAGAACTACAACAGCGTAGCGGCACGTCAGATACGTCGGACGTTTCCGCCGCTTCACGTACGTTAAACACTTCTCAAACGCCTAGCACGTCTAACATACCTAACATGGCAAAGGCGTCAAATCCATCGAGTACGTCTGCTTAGGTTGTTCTATGGCTTTGTTTTCACGACATAGGAAGAATGTGCACAACGAGCCTTCTGGTAGTAAGAAACAGATGCAAAGCGCACCGGCGAGTAACGCTACAAGCAGGAGGAGTGCTGCGCGCACCTCTACCATACATGCATCGTCATCCGACAGACATGCACATGTTGTGTCAATGCGCGTCAAAGACATCGATAAACATGAACGACGCACTCATACGTTACGTACAACGCATAAAATACTTCCTTTTGTTATTGCTGGTGTTGTGGTAGCAGCACTTCTTGCGTGCACGTATGCAGTATTGCGTAATTCAGATGTGTTTTCGATACAAGAAGTGCACGTTGAAGGCGTGAATCACTTAACATCATCTGACATGGCAGCGCTTATGCGCGTTAACGCTCACGACAACCTGCTAACCGTTGATACGCATGGCATAACTCAGCGCCTTGAGCGCAACTCGTGGATCGAACGTGCGCAGGTAAGTTGTATTTTTCCGCATACATTGCGCGTGAGTGTGAAAGAACGCAGTATGGCAGCGGTGGTTGAGCTGGTAAGTGCAAGTGGACAAACTAAAAAGTTATGGGCTATTGCGCGCGATAAAACATGGTTAATGCCGCTTCCACAAGCAACAAGCGATGCAGGTAAGCGAACGAACCCTCAGGTATTTGTTGACGCTTCTACAGCATTGAGAATTACCCATGTCGCGCTTGGTGTGCAGGGTGAAATTGGTAAAAAATGCAGCGATGCAAGTATCGTAAATGCTCTTGATATTGCTTCATCACTTACTACCGATCTTGCGCAACGTATCGTGGAAGTACGCGCTTGTACTAATGATGAAACGTCTCTTGTGCTTGACAATGGTGTTGAAGTTGCCTTTGGTCAGGCAACGCACATGCGCGATAAAGAGCGCGTTGTTCTTGAGGTACTTGCGCAATATGAAGGGAAAGTTTCTTATATCAACGTGCGCAATCCGTCAACTCCTACGTGGCGTGCTATTCAGTAGGTGCACATTGCTTGCAATTGCAGCAACGTGGCAAAACGCGCAATTTGTGCAGCGATTCATGCAACGTACATGTTATATAAGTAATCTATCTGCTTATATTGCATTTATAGCGCGAACGTGTAAAAATAAAGAGGATGTGCGAATTCTTTATGTATAGTATTTGAATCGCAACGTAAAGAAAGCTTATGTAATAAAGATGTGGAGGCCATAATGGCTAAAAAGCCTAGCTCTGAACATCTGGCAGTCATCAAAGTCGTTGGCGTCGGCGGTGGTGGCACAAATGCGGTTAATCGCATGGTTGAAGCCGGTGTGCGTGGTGTGGAATTTATCGCCGTAAATACCGATCATCAGGCACTATTATTGTCTGATGCGGATCGTACTATCCATATTGGAGAAGATTTAACGCGCGGTTTAGGTGCCGGCGCAAACCCAGAAGTAGGAGCTCAGTCGGCAGAAGAAAGCCGCGATGCAATTCGTGAAGCTCTTGGCGAAGCCGATATGGTATTTGTTACGGCAGGGGAAGGTGGTGGAACAGGTACTGGTGCTGCTCCTGTTGTAGCAGAGATTGCTCGTGAAGAAATTGGAGCATTGACCGTTGGTATTGTTACAAAGCCATTTTCCTTTGAAGGCCGCACCCGTCGTAATCAGGCAGAACAAGGTGTCGACTTGCTTTCGCAAAAAGTTGATACGCTCATTGTTATTCCAAACGACCGCTTGCTTGAAGTAGTCGACAAAAAAACAAGCATGCTTGATGCGTTCCGTATCGCTGATGATACGCTGCGTCAAGGCATTCAAGGCGTTACCGATCTTATTACTATTCCTGGTCTTATCAATCTTGACTTTGCAGACATTCGCACCGTCATGAAAGATGCAGGTACTGCAATGATGGGAATCGGTATTGCTGAAGGCGAAAATCGCGCTCTTGAAGCAGCTGAGCAAGCAACAAATTCTAACTTGCTTGAAACATCTATTGCAGGCGCATCGCGCGTATTGTTCTCGATTGCAGGTGGCCCCGATTTAACGTTATCAGAAGTTGATGCTGCAGCCCGCACGGTTGAAGCATGCGCAGATGAGAACGCGAATATTATTTACGGACAAATTGTTGACGAAGCTATGGGCGACAAAGTGCGTATTACGGTTATTGCAACAGGATTTAAGACAACACCTGATGCTTCTGATAGGGGATATAGCCGCAAAGACTTGTTTGCCTCTACCGATAGTGCCGTGTCGCGCAGTGCAGCGTTTACGCCTGCTTCAGCGAAAATGTCAAGTGCACCATCATCAAGCGCATCACGCTTGTCAGATGACGACTACATTCCTGATTTCTTAAAACGTCAACGTTAGAGAGATTTTCTTGGACGACTATCACACGAAATGTGAATTACCATTGCCTGTGCTCGATGTGGCCTATAGTGGGTCGCATCGAGTTCGTATTTTAACTGATGAGCATCTGTACGCTGCATTAGGGTTGCGTATTGCGTTTACATCGCGCGAAGGCGGCGTTAGCAAAGGTGCATTTGCATCGCTTAATTTGGCTTCTCATGTCAACGATAATGCACGTGACGTGCAAGAAAATCGCCGCCGTATAGCGCACGTGATGGGATGCACGCCAGAACACGTATGTGTTCCCAATCAAATTCATTCAACGCGCATTATGTGTGTAAGCTCTCGTAGTATCGATGATTTCGCGCGTTTAAGCGCCAATCTTGAACAAAGTTCAGCTTTTGCACAGCAATCCGCTCTTAAAAATAGTCCTGCTTATAAAACGAGCGCTCTTTGCACAACTACTGTTGATTGTGAAAAACAGATATACTCCCATGGCGAGCAATCCCTTTTCGATTTATTGTTATTCCAGCTGATGGATAAAGCATTTCGCTCTATTTTCTTACACAATACGCATATACAAGATCACTTTGATCGGTCGTTTTTATCAAGCGATATTACACAAGCTTTTGATGTTATAACACCTGTCAAGCAGGCACAATCAATGGCATCCAATGGCTTTGATGCGATAGTAGTCGATCGCGCAGATACGTGCCCTTTGCTGTGTTTTGCCGATTGCTTACCGGTAATTATTGTTTCGCCAACAGGTCGTTTTGCAGTTGTACATGCAGGATGGCGCGGCGCTTATGGTCAAATTGCTTCGCGCGCGGCATGTGCGCTTGCGTGTCTTGATGCGCTTGAATGTATAGAGCGTGATACACAGAAGCACGGCTCATGCACTTGCGAAACCTTAGGAGCCACATATCTCAATACCTTGTTTGATACAAGGGCATATGTGCAGATCATGAAGGGCTTTTTGGCTTCATACAATATCTATATAGGGCCTCATATTTCACAAGAAGCTTTTGAAGTAGGCGATGATGTTTCTTCGCATTTTGTAGCAAAATTTGGCGCTCACTGTTCTAACGTTGCCAATCACGTGTCACTTGCACGTGTTGTCGAAGATGATGTATGCGGCGTCGGGTGTTGTGCGCAGCGTATAGCCAATGCGCATCAATGCACTTTTATGCACCCCGATTTGTATTTTTCGTATCGCCATGCGCATGGAGTGTGCGGTCGCATTGGCGCACTTGCGTATCAAACGCATGCGAGCCGCAATAGTAATGTAAAAGAATGCTGATATGTGTTATGGCAGGTGGGTGTATGCTGCGTTGTGCTTGGTGTATACGATGAACGTTTCACGTAGTTTGAAAGCGTTCATAATAAAGTAAAGATGATAGAAAAGGTGAATGTACGTGGATGCTGGCAGTTCCTATTTGAAACTTATCAAGGAAGTTGAAGCAAGTTGCAAAGAAGCAAATCGAGCGTTCGACTCGGTGTGCGTATGTGCGGTGTCAAAAACGGTTGGTATCGACAAAGTGTTGGAAGCGTATCGTGCCGGTGCGCTCGTCTTTGGGGAAAATCGCCCTGATGCTTTGATGGAAAAGCACGATCAGCTTCCGCAAGCTACATGGCATTTCATTGGCAATATCCAGTCGCGTCGCATTGAGGACATCGTGGGACGCGCCACGCTTATCCATTCAGTGTGCGCGATGCGCCACGTTGAAAAAATTGACGAATGTGCTGCTGCGCTCAACATTGCGCAAAAGGTGCTTGTTGAAGTAAACGTGTCAGGAGAAGAAACAAAAAGCGGTATTAGCCCTCGTGAGGTACTTGATTTTCTTCATGAAGCGCATGCGTTTTCCCACGTGCAGATATGCGGTTTCATGACGATGGCACCCCAAGGCGACCCAGCGTATGCGCGTGAAGTATTCGAGCAACTTGCCTATCTGAAAGAGTTTGCGTGTTCGCATGCTGATGAATCGGTTGCTAAACGCATTACTGAACTGTCGATGGGTATGAGCGAAGATTGGCATGAAGCATTGCGCGCTGGTGCAACGATTATTCGTGTTGGCCGTGCGATCTTTTCTGAAGAGTTTTCTACAAATAACTAAACTTTTCTTTCATAATGGTATATTCTTATAAGCTCTGATGAGTGAAGCACTATTCGATAGGGGGTCATGGTGGCACGTTTTTCTTCTGAAGGTGCAGAAAACCTAATCGGCTCGCTGAAAGGGCGTTTGGATATCCTGAAATCGCGTTTTGATCAAGGTCGCAAGCCAGCACCTGCCCCACGCAGCGCCCGTTCGCGTTCGCGTTTTCTTGGTCTTGATGCTGCGCAGGATACTCACACATCTCAAGCATTATCAGCCGATTTTGATGATGAGTATGCGTGTGATGAAAGCACTGCGCGTGAATTTGCTGAATATGGTCCTAGCTATAATGAAGAATCATTACCTGCAAGTGATGTATATGGTGCCAGTGCCGAGTGCGCACCGCTTGTTTCGCAATCTGACATTCGTGCCCGCAAGCAACAAAACACTGAGCCGTCTTTTAATTCCGCTACAGGTCGCATGTTGATTGACCAGCTTACACCTGCATATGAATCGCCGCGTGAAAAAGCAGCACGCATGGCACAAGGACGCGAGCAGTCGCGCAGCGTTGCGTTTTCGGAACAGCTTACACCACGTGGTCGCATGAGTGTTCCGCACGTGAATAACCCTCAACGTGCAGCATACGATTCAGTTGCTTCGCGTAAGCCCAACGAAGAACAGTATTCCGATTATGCGCTGCAAAACGAACAAGCAAGCGCACAGAGCAATGCAAGTACGGGGAGTGGTAGTAGCAGTGTTGCAGGTGCTCAAGGCAATACCGTGCGTACGGATGCTGCTGCAAGCGAGCGTGCACATGCACGTGAACAGCGTGCAAGTGGTTTGCACAGCTTATTTGCGCAGGGGAGCGCTCAGGCAATTCATACATCCGTAAAAAAATCGCCGGATGCACCATCAGCTTCTTCACAGGCAGCACGCACGCATACGCCTGCTCAGCAATTATCTACCGCATCAGGATCATCGTTTGCGCCGTCTTACAATCATGCTGCGAACAGTACTCATATGAACAGTGCTCAATCATCAAGCACTCATACACCATTGAACGCTTCAGCTTTTAAAGCGAGTAGTGCAACACGTAGCATTTGCATGTTAACAGCGCATAATTATAACGATGCTGAGCATATCGTTGACGCGCTCAAACGTGGGGATATAACGGTTCTTGCGCTTAATCTGGTAAGCGATGCTCTCTCAAAACGCATTCTCGATTTTTGTTTTGGTGTATGCGCTGTTCTTGGTGGTCATGTTGATCTTATTAAGCCGGGTGTTTATCTGTTCTATACCGGATCAGCACTGTCTCAAAGTGAATTTAGTGCGCTGCGCGAGCGCGGCGTTTTAATGTAATGGAGTTTTATGTTTCAAGTGTTTTCAATTATTGCGGCGTGTGCCGATGTATATTCAACTATTTTGTTCGTGTACGTGCTTATGTCATGGATTCCTATGCGAGAAGGTATTCTTGCCGATGTCAATGCATTTCTTGCAAAAATCTGCGAGCCATATTTGCAGCTGTTTAGGCGTTTTATTCCTCCTTTAGGCGGAATGATTGACGTTTCTCCTATTGTGGCGCTTGTTGTGCTGCAGTTAGGCGTGCGCCTTTTGTATAGAATATTCTTTATCTAGGGTTTTCAGTACTTGAGCGCATAAGTGTTGCGCTCCTTTGATATAATGCAAGCAAATACAGCAACGAAGGGGTTTTGTTATGGCAATCACTTCCGAGGATATTCAAAAACAAAGTTTTTCTATTGAACGCAAAGGCTACGACGTTGATCAGGTTGACGATTTTCTCGAGCACGTATCAGTAGAAATTGATGCGCTTAATACGCAGGTTGCAAATCTCAAATCGCAGCTTGAACAAGCGCAAAATGCGTGTGAAGATGCACTTTCGCAAGCTACGCGCGTATATGCTCCGCTGAGTGATTCCCCCGATGAACAAGACGATCCACAAGAGTTGCGCGCTCGCGTTCTCGATTTAGAGAACAAGCTCGCTGAAAAATCTGCCAATGATACTGCTATTTCGCAGGCACTTATTGTTGCTCAGCGCTCTGCTGATGACATCGTTGCCAATGCACGCACCCAAGCAAAAACCATTGTTGAAGATGCTCACGACCAGGCATCTCGTATTGTTACAAAAGCTGAAAACGACCGACAGAAAGTTGTTGAGTCAACACAGGTTCTCGAAGACGCGCGTGAAAAAACACGTGGTTCATATCAGCAATTATTAAACGATTTCATCAGTGATGCATCGCATAAGTTAGCAGAAATTGAAGCGGATGCACCACGCCGTCGCTTGTCGTCGTCTGCCGCAAAAGCACCTCAAGTAGCTGCGGTAACGCCCGATGTTGTCGGTCAATCGCATAAAGTGGATACAAGTAGTGAAGCTGCACCTGAAGCTCCGAAAGCCAATGCAGCAAGCTTTGTTGATAAAGATTTTTCGGGCTTTGGCGACGTTGACGACGACTTCGATTTTGACGATCCAGAATAGCCTGCAGAAAATATTCGATAGGATAATGCACAATAGTGCGCTTTCGTTCTTGTTTCTATGCTGCATTATCCGTTGTGCCTGTTGGCGTGCGTTGAGCGTTGGGTTTCGTCTGCGTTTACACTGCGTTTATGTATAAAGAAGCGTACTGAGCCGTGGCGTGCGGTGACGGCTTGATGCATTTTCGCGCGTGATCCCGCTCAGGTACGTTTCCGTATCCGTTTGCGTGCACTCGTTCTTATATGTGTTTATGTTTATGAGAAAGCGAGTGAGCCTATAAGCCGGGTTCTGTCGTGAACGGCCATTTATCTAGAGCATATATCACTACATGCTTCAAGCACGCAACCCGAATGCACAGAAGAGCGCCTGTATCGCATTCCTACTTGCGCTTGCTCCAGATGGGGTTTACCAAGCTACATTGTTACCAATGCACTGGTGCGCTCTTACCGCACCGTTTCAGCTTTTCGCGTTGTATGTTGTCACGAAATGTGGCACGTATACAGCGCGAGTTTTCTTTTCTGTGGCACTTATCCGTCAGATTACTCTGCCCAGCTGTTAGCTGGCATCTTGCTCTTAGGAGCCCGGACTTTCCTCATAATACCTGCAAATACGTGCGTTTTTGAGCGCATATACCGCAGTATCACGCGACCGTTTAGCTCACTCTTTTTTCATAGTAGCAAAAATCTTTCGTTCACGCGCCCGTGAGCGTTCTTTTTGTTTTTTACGCGAACAAAACACATAAAAATGTTTCAACAGCGCAACGCTGTGGTGGTATATCATGCTAGTATCATGCTAGTATCATACTGGTACAAGATAAAACCAACAGAAGGAACTACGATGTCGGTATGTGCATTAGTTGCAGCAAGTGAGTGTAACGAAGAACATTTCAAAACGCTTTTTGATGCTGGTTTTTTTGACGAAGTGTATGCTGTGGACGCTGGTTTTGTGTACACGAAGGCATGCGGATGTGACCCCGATTTGATTATTGGCGATTTCGACTCGCTTGGATATGTACCTGATGCGCAACGCACGGCAGAATATCCCTGTGATAAAGACGAAACCGATCTTGAACTGGCTTTTGACCGAGCCCGTATGCGCCGCTTCGACACGATTTATGTGTACGGAGCTCTTGGAGGGCGCATCGACATGACGCTTGCAACCATGCAAACTATCGTTCGCTATGCTCAGCTGGGCATTACGGTTCATGTGATTGGCCTTGCTGAACAGCTTGATGTAGTGATTGGTCCCGATGCGCTTGAACTGCCTGCTCATAAGGATGGTATCGTGTCGGTGTTTAGCGCAAGTGATGTGTGTGAAGGCGTCATCGAGCGTGGCTTGAAATATGCGTTTAACGATGAGCGCATTACCAACACTACCGTGCGCGGTATATCGAATGAAATGACAGGTTTGCCTGCTGTGATAGGTTTAGAGAAGGGCGTGTTGTGGGTGTTTCACCCTATTGATATGCCTGAACTTCCCTGTACACCACATACAGATTAGGAGATAGATACGTGACTCAAATGGATGAAGCCCGCAAGGGTCATATTACCGATGCAATGCGCGTTGTTGCCGAAAAGGAGCATCGTTCATGTGAATTTATTCGCGAAGGCGTAGCCGCTGGTAGAATTGCTATTCCTGCGAATTATAAGCATACGTCGCTTTCACCGTGGGGTGTAGGCGAAGGCTTGCGCACAAAAGTGAACGTCAATTTGGGTATTTCTGCTGACATTGCAAACGTTGCCGACGAGCATAAAAAAATCGACATCGCACTCAATTACGGCGCGGAAGCGATTATGGATTTGTCGAACTGTGGCAAAACTCATGCGTTCCGATCGCAGCTGGTAGCGCGTTCAACAGCGATGATTGGCACTGTTCCTATGTATGATGCTGTTGGCTATCTTGAAAAAGATTTAGCACATATTACTGCAGATGATTTTTTGCGCGTTATACGAGCTCATGCGGAAGATGGCGTTGATTTTATGACCATTCACGCGGGCGTAAACAGGCGTGCGCTTCATTCCTTCATGAACACCTCGCGCGAGCTGAATATCGTAAGCCGAGGCGGATCGCTTATTTTCGCGTGGATGCAGGCAACAGGCAACGAAAATCCGTTCTACGAGCACTATGATGAACTGCTTGATATTTTGCACGAATACGACGTAACAATTTCGCTGGGCGACTCGCTGCGTCCTGGTTGCATTGATGATGCGAGCGACGCCTCGCAGATTGCTGAACTAGTTGAACTGGGGAAATTAACTCAGCGTGCGTGGGATCGTGGTGTGCAGGTAATTATTGAAGGTCCTGGGCACATGGCAATCGATGAAATTCCTGCCAACATGAAGCTTGAAAAACGCCTGTGCCACAATGCTCAATTTTATGTGTTAGGGCCGCTTGTAACCGACATTGCTCCTGGTTACGATCATATTACATCGGCTATTGGTGGTGCCATTGCTGCTGCACACGGCGCCGACTTCCTGTGCTACGTAACGCCGGCTGAGCATTTGCGCTTGCCCGATGTATCCGATGTGAAAGAAGGTGTGATCGCAGCTAAAATTGCTGCTCATGCGGGAGATATTGCCAAGGGTGTTCCCGGTGCGCGCACGCCTGATACGCAGATGGCGCTTGCTCGACGGGTTCTTAATTGGGAAGAGATGTTCCGTATTGCGATTGATCCTGTTAAACCGCGCGAATACTTTGAAAGTGCACCTCCGTCTATTGAGGGAACGTGCACGATGTGTGGAGATATGTGCGCAGTACGTACGGTGAATATGGCACTTGAAGCGCTTGAGAACTCGCTTGATAGCTCAAAACGCAACAAAGATTGCTAAACTGAGGGTGTTTTATGAAGTTGAAATCAGTTTTGAGTATCGCCGGCTCAGATTCAAGTGGTGGTGCGGGTATTCAAGCCGACATTAAAACCATACAATCGCTGGGTTTATATGCACAAACGGTAATTACAGCCATTACGGCACAAAATACGTTTCAGGTAACACGCGCGCAAGCCGTCGACGACGATCTAATACAAGCCCAGATAGATGCCGTATTTGCCGACATCGTTCCCAACGCGGTAAAAATTGGCATGGTGGCTACGTCGGGCGTGATGCGCACTATTGCGCACGCGCTGCATCCGTATGTACGTCAGCATCATATTCCCGTGGTGCTTGACCCTGTTATGGTGTCTACATCAGGTGCTTTGCTGATTGAACGCGATGCAGTTACAAGCTTGCTTGAAACGCTTGTGCCGCTTGCGCATCTTATCACGCCGAACTTGCATGAAGCACGCGTGCTGGTGGACGCGTTGGGTGTTGGTGCTGGTGCTAGCGCGAGAAAGAATCTACCTGCTGATGGCGCATCTGTTCCCACCGATGAAACAACACTCATCACGAGCGAACAAGCCCAAGCAACAGCAGCGCTGCGAATTGCGTCCGCCACACAAACACGCGTGCTGGTGAAAGGTGGACATGCTCACGGCCATGCAAGTGATGTGCTTGCATATCCTGATGGCCGTATCGTCTGGTTTCGCGCCCCGCGAATCGATAACAAGAACAATCACGGAAGCGGTTGCACCTTATCTTCGGCGCTTGCGTGCGCGTATGCGCAGGGGAAAAGTACGTGCGATGCGGTTCAATATGCAAAAAACTACGTACAAGGTGCTCTTTCAGCACAGCTTAACTTAGGAAAGGGTTCGGGACCGTTGAACCACAATTGGATGCTTGCCAACATCGCGGAATAAGTACCTGTATTTCCCCTTGTAGACACGCTGTTAGTGCATGCCTTCATAAATCCTCAATAATCCCGAAAAAATACCTGTACTACGTTGACTATTTTGCTGATTGCTGATAAAGTAATTTTTCGCGTTTTAATACATTCAAGGAGACCATTCATGTATGCAATTGTAAAAACGGGTGGCAAGCAATATACTGTAGCACCTGGTGATATTTTAAGCATTGAAAAGATTGATGCTGAAGCTGGCGCTCAGGTTGAGTTGCAAACTTTGTGCCTTATTGATAGCAAGAAATCAACCTTTGATGCTGAAAAAGCTTCAAAAACAAAAGTTGTTGCTGAAGTTCTCGAACAATATCGTGGCGAAAAGCAGCTTGTTTTCAAATTCAAGAAGCGTAAAAACTACAAAAAACTTAATGGTCACCGTCAGCAGCTTACTCGCGTACGCATTGTGTCTGTTGGTTCTGAAAAAGCAGCTGCAAGCGCACAAGCTAAATAGCAGGAAAGAGGGATAAACAATGGCACACAAGAAAGGTCTTGGATCATCTCGTAATGGTCGCGATTCTCAGGCGCAGCGTTTAGGTGTTAAAAAATTCGGTGGCGAATTAGTTAAAACAGGGCAAGTGATTGTACGTCAGCGTGGTACTCATTTTCATCCAGGTGAAAACGTTGGTCGCGGTAAAGATGACACCTTGTTTGCACTGTGTGAAGGAACGCTTGAGTTTACACAGGGAGTTAAACGTCGCGTTCATGTAAAGCCACAAAACGCGTAACGGGTAGAAATTTGCTTCATACGTAAATTTGAACTGCGCGGGAGCGTATTCGTTACAGTATAGGTAAAAGGATAAGCGTGCCACCTGAATATAATCAGGGGCACGTTTTTTTGATTGAGGTTCTATGTTTGTTGATAAAGTTCACATCCATGTTAAGGGTGGCGATGGCGGCGCAGGTTGTATGTCGTTTCGTCGTGAAGCGCATGTGCCTAAAGGCGGGCCTGATGGTGGCGATGGCGGTGCAGGCGGAAATGTAATTCTCGAAGCAGATGCAACACTCTCATCGCTGATTGACTACCGTTTTAAGCATCATTTTAAAGCCGAGCGTGGTACGCATGGAAAAGGCTCGCGTATGCACGGGGCAAAAGGCGCCGACTTGATTCTTAAAGTGCCGGTTGGTTGCGTGGTGCGTGAATACGACGAAGAGCGTGCGGAAAGCGGCGAAACCATTGCCGACTTAGTCACGCACGGACAGCAAATTTGCGTTGGACCAGGGGGAACAGGCGGACGCGGTAATATTCACTTTGTGACGTCAACGCGCCGTGCTCCTGCTTTTGCCGAGCTGGGAGTTCCTGCAATTGAACGCTGGGTCGAGCTTGAGATGAAATTGCTTGCTGATGTGGCGCTTGTTGGCATGCCATCGGCGGGAAAGTCGTCGCTGATTGCGAAGCTGTCGGCTGCACGTCCAAAAATTGGAAATTATCCGTTCACAACGCTCGTTCCCAATTTAGGTGTTGCACGCTGCGACGATTTAAGTTACGTAATTGCTGATGTACCAGGCCTTATTGAAGGCGCACACGAAGGCAAGGGCTTGGGACACGAGTTTTTGCGCCACATCGAGCGCTCGGCTGTTTTGGTTCATGTGGTTGATTTAACGGGCGATTTTGAAGCGCGCGATCCTTTGGCCGATTACGAGATTATCAATCACGAACTTGCAGAATATGCCTCTGAGCTCGCCTTTCGTCCGCGCATTGTGGTTGCAAACAAAATTGATGCGTTTGCAGGCAGGCAAGCGGAACTCGACGCACTTCTTGAGCGCTTGCAAGACGCGGTGCGCCGCGATTCTCTTGCTGCTGCGGGCGGCGATGAATTTGCTGAAAGCCCCATCGATCCGAAGCTGTATTGCATCAGCGCGCTAACGGGGCAGGGCGTTGCGTCGCTGAATGCTGCGCTTGCTCATAAGGTGCATGATCTTCGTGAAAAAGAGCTTGCTACCTTGCACGATGCACCAAGCTTCGACAAGGTGTGGAAGCTTAAGCAAGAAGAAAAAGATAACGCGTTTAGCGTGATTCGATTGGGCGACGGGGAGTATCGCGTGGCGGGCGCGCGTGTTGAGCGCATGGTGATTCAAACCGATTGGGATAATGAAGAAGCGATGTCGTTTTTGCAGCATCGCTTGAAGCGCATTGGCGTTGAAAAGGCGCTTGAACAGGCCGGAGCGGTTGATGGCGACACGATTCGCATCTGTGGGCGCGAGTTCGAGTTTGAGTCGGCAAAGATGTCGCATGACATCTTTGAGGAACTTGATATATAGTAGAAGTGACATTTTTCCATGCATGAGCGGCTTCGGGTGTGTAAACTGACGTGGACGCGGGTGCGTAAACTGACGCGGACGCGGGTGCGTAAGCTGATGTGGGTTCGCCTACTGGTTCTGACGTGGGTTCGCGCACTGGTTTCCGCACATGTGCACTGCTGCTTGTGCGGCGTCATAGTGGTGTTGCAACTACGTTTTTGATCTGCGTGTTTGCTAGATGTTCAACATGCGTGCTGCCACATGATTGCGCGTTGCTTCGTTTGCTTATCGCTACACGCAGCATACCATTATACGAAAGAAGTACCAGCATGAATAGTTCTTTGCAAGCGCTCAGCCCTCGCTTTGCGCATTTTGCATCCGATGGACAGCCCCACTGCATTGGCATTTTGGGCGGCACCTTCGACCCCATTCATATCGGACACTTGAACATTGCGCAGCGCGCGCTTGTCGAGGCGCATCTGGACGGCGTACTGTTTGTGCCTGCGTTTGTGTCGCCCTTTAAAACCCCTGGTGATGCGGCTGCGCTGGAGGAGGGTGCGGCACGTTTATATGCGCGTCAGCGTCTTGAGATGTGCAAGCTGGCAACGCATCACAATCCGCTGTTCGACGTGTGCTCCTATGAGGTAGATCGCGCAGGCATTTCGTACACAGTGGATACGCTGGCTGCCTTGCATGAGTATTTTGGCTGTTCGGTGCGCTTTGTGCTTATTTTAGGAAGCGATGCGGCGGCGCAGCTAAGCGCGTGGAAAAATCCTGCTGCGCTGGCGCAGTATGCAACCGTGTTGGTGTTTGATCGCGTCGATGATTGCGCGCCTTACAGGGAACATGACGCAGTGCGTGATACAGCGTGCAATGGTGAACCTTGCGGGGAATACGATGCTGCGCGTGATGTGGTTTCTGATGGGAAACGAGATGGAGACTGCCTAGAACGTGACAGAGAATGTGATGCTGCTTCGACAACGCAGGCTTATAACCTGCATGACGCTGCTCCCGATGCTGCTCCCGATGCTGCCAGGAATACACCGCAAGGTGCGGCACACGCGATATTGCTTGCCGACACGCTCGATGCACTAAGCGCTCAGTACGGCTTTACGTTTCAGCGTGTTCCATCGTTACGTGTGTCCATTTCATCAAGAGTCGTACGTCAGCAATTACAGTTTGGATCCGCACGCTATCTTGTTCCCGACAATGTGTATGATTATATTTGCGAACAGGGTTTATATGGTATTTCGCACAACGAGCTTTCGTATGTACCATCTGCGCAACCAGCACCAAATACTCAATCCGTTTCCGCCGTGCAACCCACTTCAGGCGCGCAATCTACTCAACCTGGACAATCCGCGCCATTTTCGCTCACGGAGAACGCCGATTACGCGCTCAGCGACGAGTTTTTCTCCCGCGCAAAACAGCTGCTTGAGAAGCGCGTGTCGCCGCATCGGTTCACACATTGCTGTTCGGTGGCGCGATACAGCGCTCATCTGGCGAAACTTTACCACTATCCCGAAAAAGAGGCGCGCATAGCAGGCCTTTTGCACGATTGGGACAAAGCGTATACTAACGATGATATTCGCGCGCGGGCGTTGGCTTTTAAGACGCGCATCGATGGCGAAGTGCTTGATTTTCTGCCTGCGCTGTTGCACGGGCCAACGGGTGCGTGTGCGCTTGAGGCCGATTTTCCGTTTCTTGATGGGCGCATTTTACGTGCGATTGAGCGTCACACCGCAGGTCACGAGCAAATGAGCGACCTTGATTGCATCGTTTATGTTGCCGATGCGCTTGAGGAAGGCAGGTCGTATCCAGGTATCGAGGATTTGCGCGCGCTACCAGGCACCGTGTCGCTGCAAGAGCTGTTTTTTGAAACGTATAAACATGTGTTACTATACTTAGTTCAGCGCAACGCACAGCTTCATCCACGCACCGTGTGTGTGTGGAATTGGTACGTGCGCCAACGTTCTAAAGGAGAATTATCATGACAAATGAACACGATAGCTTGCAAAACGCGCAGGTTGTTAACACGTCGCAGGACGCATCCGCTGCTTCACACGCCTCCGCAAGCACTCCCTTAAGCGACAGGGACATTGCGCTTACAGCAGCGCGCGTTGCGAACGAGAAAAAAGCGTTCGACATTGTGGTTCAGCATGTCGAGGAGCTTACGGGTGAAGCTGCGTATTTTGTGACGATGACAGCGCGCAATGATAGGCAGGTCAAGGCGTTGTGCAATGCTATCGAAAAGGCGCTGCGTGACGCGAAGGTTCATGTTCTTCACCGGGAAACAACGCGCGATTCTAGCTGGGAGCTGCTGGATTACGGCGGTGTTGTGGTGCACGTGTTTTACACGACGCGTGAATATTATCGGCTGGAAGAATTGTGGCAACAGGCTCCCGTGGTTGATCTTGCCTCTGAAGTGGGCTTTGAGGGGCTAGAGTACACGCCGCGCATTGAGGAGTTTCTTGCTGGCTGCACGCGTGATGCGTAAAGCGCCTAACAACGTGTGTGGTGCTGGTACGGCGTGTGTGGCGCTGACATGAGTGAGGCTGGTACGAGCAGTTTTGTTGCATAAACACGAAGCTTGGTGCAGCTCGGTTGTTTGGCACTTGTTCGGGTTGGCTGCGTGGTGAGTCGCTTACACGTGAGCAGGATTGCAGCTCGATGGCTTGCCATCCGAGCGGGATGATGACACAGTGCACGGTGCATTCGCGAAGAGTGGCAGCGCTTAGACTTGTTTTTCACCATCTTGTAAGAGCTTAGCTTATTTGGTATTATGCTTCTGTTGCGCGCTTTTGCTCGTGTGCTGCGTATGAGGCTTGGTTGCTAGCGTGGCTCCATGTAAGTAGCTGTTCGGGTTGAAGCATTCGTGAGCAGGTATATTACTGCACTGATGTGCGCATATTCGTTGCGGGCGTGGCGGAATTGGCAGACGCGCCAGATTTAGGTTCTGGTGTCTACGACGTGAAGGTTCAAGTCCTTTCGCCCGCACCATCTTTTCTCATATTGTTTCTTACGAAAATCAATACGCGTTTTCTTTCGTAGCTCTGTAGCAGGTCTTTGATAGTTTTCGTTACGCGTTTCTAATTTTCTCTATACGTTTTCTAGGAAAAAATAGCGCAGGCAAGCAAGATATTAGTGTGTCGTAGTGTTTTATTGTACGATCACAAATCCTACTTAACCTGCGCATACGTCGTGCTTTAATCGCGAGCGCACCGCGCTCCATATCACCATGAAATGCGTTTCAAATATGTACTAAACGTGCATCAAATGCGTTGCCGTCGCCTTACTAGTGCTAGTTCTTCTTAAACGTCGACTTTGCTAACATGGTATGCACATCATTTTCACTTAAGGTTTTGTTGTACATGATCTTATAAAATTCCTGCGTTTCTTTTACAACGTCGAAATTGTACACATCAGGATACAGCAATTTGCTAAGCCACACGAGGCCGATAATGCGGTTTGGTCCGGGTGGGCGATTAAGCCAGTTGTATGGAATATCAGGTATTTCATAATATTTGTTGTCTTTAATAGCTTTAAGCGCTGCCCATGACGGATCGTTTTTTACTTTGTCGTAAATGCTGTCGGATGTAAACAGAATTATATCAGGGTTCCACGCAAGCACTTGCTCAAGCGACACCGTGCCGCCGCCGCGCTGCAGTTGCGCTGAGTTCTTGTCAACAACAACATCGCCGCCAACATATTCAATCGCTTCGGTATGAAGCGTGTGCTGAATAATGGTGCTTAGTGCATCTTTCCCCTGGCCACAATAAATTTTCAGACGTTTATCAGCGGGAATTTTCACCCCTTGCTCTTTTACTTCCTTCAAAATTCTATCCGTGTAGTTGGCAATCGCATTGCCTTTTTCGGGATTACCAAGCAGTTTGCCCAGCATTCTGAAGCTTTCCGCATTTTTTTGCAGCGTGCCATCAAGGCAAATAACCGGTATGCCAATTTGCTCTTGCAGTTTGTCAAGGTCACGCTTGTAGTTTTCATCCCACTGTCCAAAGTCAATTACTACCTGCGGATTTGACGCCATCAAGGCCTCGCGATTGAAGTTGCCTTTTTGGCCGTAGAATTTTCCGTATACCGGCAACTTGTCAAATTTTGGATCGATATAACCCTTTGTTGAAGGCGAGGGTTGCATAGCCCATCCTACAAGCGTATCAGGGTTGATCGCGTAAATGGCAATATTTGCTAGTGGACCTGCGCTTGCTACGCGTTCAATCTTCTTGGGAAGCTGTACCGTTCTTCCTGTTGAGTCGGTAAAGCTTACTGTTTCGTTGGCGTTCGCTTGCTGCGCTGCTGCTGGCGCTGCAGGCTGCTCCTTTGGCGGTGTTGCTGGTGCGCTGCACCCGCTGAGCGCTGCAAACAGGCCTATGCATACAAAAAGTGATAGCATTCGGCGCAATCGGTTCATTCCTTCCTCCTTTTTCCCTTTGCGCTGCTCGTCGAGCACGCGCGCGATATATGCGATAACGGTATGCAAACGCGCATAGACCGATTATCTCTGTGTAGTGCGACACTTTGCACTTCAACAGGAATGTTGTAGAGAGCTTCAAGCGTGTCTTCCGTAAGAACGTCATCTGGCAAACCTGTTTTGAATAACCCGTTACGACCAAGAGCAATAACCTTTGTTGCAAATCTAAATACGTGGTCGGGCTGGTGCGTAATCATGACGATGGTGTAATTCATGCTGGCAAGTTGCTGCACTTGTTCCAAAACGCGTGCCGTATTTCCGAAGTCAAGGTAGGCGCAGGGCTCGTCCATCAGCAGCAATTTTGTGTCTTGAACCAGAGCGCGCGCAATAATGGCAAGTTGACGTTCTCCGCCAGAAATCTCTGTATAATCGCAGGCAGAAAGGTGTTTTATACCCATAAGCTCCAGTGCATCGTCCGCTTTTTGATAGTCGCGTGTCTTTGGTTGCGACAAGTCGCTTAAGTGCGGGTTTCTTCCCATAACAACCACGTCGCGCACCGAAAACGGAAACGGCGGCATATGGCTTTGCGGAACATACGCCACGTGACGTGAAAATTCTTTGCTGGTGTACGATGCAAGCGGTTTTTCGAAATATTCGATGGAGCCACTGAGTGGCTTCAGCAAGCCAAGCATCGTTTTGAACAGTGTCGTTTTCCCGACGCCATTAGGCCCGATAAGGCACGTTACTTCGCCTTCGTTCACGTTAAAGCTGATATCTTCAACGATAGCGTGTTGCGCATATCCGCAGCTCAGATGCTGCACCGAAATAAGTGTTTCGGCCATTATGCACCGAAGCCTTTTCTGTTGCGCAGCATTAAGTAGAAGAAGAACGGTGCACCAATGATGGCTGTAATAATGCTGAGCGGAATTTCAACGGTAAAGAGCATGCGCGCAAACGTGTCTACAAGCAGCAAAAACGATGCTCCCATGATAAGTGTTGCCGGCAAAAGCTTAAGGTAGTTCGAGCCTACCAGCATGCGCGCCAGATGCGGCACCACTAAACCAACCCAGCCGACGTTTCCCGCGATTGATACCGAAAGCGACGTAAGAAGTGTTGCACATATGATGATTATCCAGCGATAGAGCGTAACGTTGACGCCCAGCATGTGCGCTTCTTCATCGCCCATTGCAAGCACGTTTATCTTCCAGCGTACGCACAGCAAAAGCATTATGGTGGGAAGGAAAATAAATACGATGCGCAGATCATCGAGGGTGGTTGACGACAGGCCGCCCATCAGCCAAAAGGTGATAGCAGGCAGTTTTGTGTCAGTATCTGCTACTGCTTTTATCAGTGAAACAAAGGCGTTGAACAGCGATGACACTAAAATGCCGCATAAGATAAGCGTGAGTGTGGATTGTGCGCGCTTCGAGAGGAGCATATTCATGGCAGCGACAATCATTACGGCGATCAGGCCGACGATGAATGATGAAAGCTGAGTGCCAATAATGCCTGCTCCCAGTAGGATAGAGAGCGCGGCACCAAAGGATGCGCCAGATGATGCTCCCAGCAAATCGGGCGACACGACGGGGTTTTTGAACAGCCCTTGAAATGCGGCACCCGATGCGGAAAGCGACGCGCCGATAATCATAGCAATCAGCACGCGCGGCATACGCACGCGGATAAGCGCCAGTTGTGAAGCGTCCATCGGCTGCCCGTTAAGATGTGCCGTCAGTGCTGATGCCAGTGAGTTTATGCTCACGGGATACCGTCCAATCGACAGCGCCGCAATAAGCACTATTGCAGGGATAGCAATAAGAAGCACAATTTCATGCACGTTCCACTGAGTAGTGTGTGTATTGTTGTGTTGTTGTCTCATGAGAGGGGTAGGCTCTCTATCTCATTTAAGAATAATTGCATGTATCAATATAGCGCATGCATGCGTCTTTTGACAATGCTTTGTATTTCCAAATATTGTGAGAGTTGGAACATGAGCTTTGTGGTGGTGCAGATGTATGGGAACGGGTGCATGGTGGCACGGGTACGCAAATGCATGCAGGTTTGTACGCTGGAATGGAGGCGGAAATGGACGCGTGCAGGATCGTGAAAACGTTTCGTTTCTGCTATCGCAATCATACCTCTATTACGCTTGCGAATTTATCGCGCCAACAGCCCCAACAGAAAACCGATGCCCATAGCGGCGGCCGAGAACAGCGCCGCGATGGCGATAAGCTTAACGTCGCGGCGAGCATTTTGCTGGTTGCGCATTTCAAGGCGCGCTTTTTCGGGAAAATACGAATATCCATACGACGAAATAACCACCATATTCCCGCGCCCGCCTTGCTTCAGGCTGAGCACTTTCAGGTCGATAAGCTCGGCTTGCAGGTCGTTGTCGGGACGATAGGGAAAGGCACACCGGAACAGCGGATCGGCATTCGCTTCTGCTAAAGAGCGTTCGTAATCGATAAGACGGTGGAGCTCGCGTTCTTGCGCAAGGTTAAGAGAAATCTTCACGTCAAACGCACCTTTCACATTTTGCTACGGCGTGGCAATACAGAATTCATTGCGCATTTTTGCGCGCGTTTTGTTGCTTCTAATACTATCAGCTTGCGCGCCGTTTTTCCGCCACAAATAGCTATCAGCACAAAATTTTTCAAGTGCATTGTTTTCGTGAGGAACGCTCCACGCGCTACTTTTTGGTAGCGTTTTTTGGTATAGCTATAAAGGTACATGTGCAGGTGCTTGGTATGCACCCGGCATAAAGCAGGTGCTTGGTATGCACCCGGCTGCGAAGAAAGGATTGTTATGAATATCGTTTTACCAGACCACTCCCAAAAAAATCTCCCCGAACACGCAAGCGTTTTTGACCTCGCGCAAAGCATTAGCCCTGCGTTGGCCAAAGCGGCGCTGGGCGGACAAGTGAACGGCGCTTTGGTTGACCTTTCGTGCGAATTGCACGACGGCGACGAAGTTACCATTCTTACTGATAAGTCGAAAGAAGCGCTTGACTTGCTGCGTCATTCCAGCGCGCACGTGCTTGCTCACGCGCTGAAAGATTTGTACGGCGATGTTAAATTTGGCGTCGGACCTGCGGTTGAGGGTGGATTTTACTACGATGTTGAACTTGACCACTCCATTTCAGTTGACGATTTGGAACACATCGAAGAGCGCATGGCTCAGCTGGTTCATGATGCGCTGCCGTTTAAGCGCGAGGTTGTGTCACGCGATGAAGCGCTTAAACTGTTCGCTGACCAGCCATTTAAGTGTGAGCTTATTCGCGAACTTCCTGAAAATGAAACCATTACTACCTACACGGTGGGAACGTTTCGCGATTTGTGTCGCGGTCCGCATGTTCCCGACACGTCAAAAATTGGCGCCTTTAAGCTGACGAAAGTTGCAGGTGCGTACTGGCGCGGCGATGCTGAAAACAAGCAGCTCCAGCGCATTTATGGCACGGCGTTTTTCAAGAAGCGCGACCTGGATTCGTACCTGACTACACTTGCGGAAGCTGAAAAGCGTGACCATCGCAAATTGGGCAAAGACTTGGGAATTTACATGATGAGCGACATGGCTGGTGCCGGTTTGCCGCTGTATCTTCCTAAAGGTGCGCAGGTCATTCGCATTCTTGAGTCGTGGCTGCGCAAAGAGCTGTACGCGCGCGGCTACAAAGAGGTTATAACGCCGCACATCTACAAGGCTGACGTGTGGAAAACCTCTGGTCACTACGATTTCTATCACGACAATATGTACTTCTTTAAAGTGAACGAAGGCACCGACGAGCAGCCGCGCTATTCCGAATACGGCGTGAAGCCTATGAATTGCCCAGGTCACGTAATGCTGTATGCCAATTCTATTCACTCGTACAAAGATTTGCCCGTGCGTTTCTTCGAGTTCGGTACCGTGTATCGTCACGAAATGAGTGGCGCTGTTCATGGACTTATGCGTGCGCGCGGCTTTACGCAAGATGATGCGCATTTGTTCTGTCGCAAAGATCAAATTGTTGACGAAGTGGCTGCCATTCTCGATTTGATGGACACCGTGATGTCGGAATTTGGCTTTACGTATGAAGCTGAAATTTCAACGCGTCCCGAAAAGTCGATTGGCTCGGATGCTATGTGGGAACAGGCAGAAACCGCGCTGAAAAAGGCGTGTGAATTGCGCAAACTTCCGTATGAAATAAACGAGGGTGATGGCGCGTTTTATGGTCCAAAAATTGATATCAAAGTGCGTGACGCTATTGGACGCATGTGGCAATGCTCAACGGTGCAGGTAGACTTCAATTTGCCTGAACGTTTTAACATTACGTATCGCAGTGCCGACAATACCGAAGAGCGTCCTTTCATGCTGCATCGCGCGCTGTTTGGGTCAATCGAGCGCTTCTTGGGCATTCTGATTGAGCATTACGCTGGTGCTTTGCCCTTGTGGCTTGCGCCAACGCAGGTTGTTATTTTGCCAATTGCCGACAGGCATAAGCAGGCGGCACACGACATTGCCAAACAGCTTACCGATCATGGTGGACGCGTGGAAGTGTACGAGCAAAACGAGCCGATGCGCATCAAAATTGCTAAAGCGCAAACAAGCAAAGTTCCTTACATGATTGTATTGGGCGACAAAGAGCTGGAAACGAACACCATTTCAGTTCGCGAACGCAGCGAGGGCGATTTGGGCTCGTGGCCTGTTGAAAAGCTTGCCGCCATTTTGCAGGCTGCGCAGAAATAGTGTGCCATACCGTGTGCGTATCATGATGAGCTGCGCGGCTTTAGTGTTGCAACTTAGCTGTTCACGCGATAAGTTGCGCAGCTTAGCTGGTCACTACTCAGTGACTGGCACAAGTTCACGTGTTGCAGCGGGGGTGTTGCGCTGCGAGCGGTTCCACACAAGAAGCTGCGCAGAAATAGTGCTTTATTACGGTACGTGCTTGATTTATGTTCCATATAAGATATATTGTAAGCAATTTACTTTATGAAAGATTGTATTCGCAGACGAGCTGGGCGAATACCAAACAAAGGAGAAAACATGGCTAGTTTAATTACATCAGCTGAATTTGATGAAAAGGTTTTAAAAGCAGACGGCGTTGTATTGGTTGACTTTTTTGCAACATGGTGTGGGCCATGCAAAATGATGTCACCTGTTGTTGATGAGATTGCTTCTGAAAATGAAGGCAAAGTAGCTGTCTACAAAATTGATATTGATCAGGCACCTGATGTTGCTCAAACCTATGGCGTTATGAGTGTTCCAACCTTTATTGCCTTTGAAGGAGGACAAGTAAAAGCTCAGTTAGTAGGTGCGCAGACTAAGAAAGCATTGCTTGATATTCTGTAATTTGCTTAAGCTATGTGTACTACACGAGTTGTATAGCACCTGTTGACCAATAGTGATAAAATGGCTCGTGTTTGTTGACCGCTCCAACGTTATCTCACTGGTGAGCATTTCCTAACACCTTACAAGTATGAGTTACGCTGAACGATCTTATAGGCTGTTTATAAGCCAAAATATGCCGCCACGCAGGATTATTCTTGCGTGGCTTCTTTAAGAGAGGAAGCGACAATCATGCCAGATGTGTTGGAAGCTATTATGCTTGTGTGTTTCGGTTTATCGTGGCCGCTCAATGCGTATAAGAATTATCGTGCGCGCACAGCCGCCGGAGCTAGTTGGCAATTTATTGCCCTTATTACCTTTGGATATTTTGCTGGCATCGCCGCAAAGCTTGTAGCTGGTTCCATTACATGGGTTCTTATTGTTTATTTATTGAACTTAGTTGCCCTTGCTGCTAACTGGATTGTGTATTTCCGTAACGTGAAATTGGATAAGCAAAAGCGCAATAAGCTTGAAGAAGCGTGGGTTGATCAGTTAAAGAAAGAACAAGCTGAATAAATAAACATAGCCAGCGCTATACTGCTTGGCGCATGTTCATGTGCGCTCGTTTTCGCAAACTATGCCGCACAATCGCCAACGTTCGCGCTCGCTTACGTATGGTGTTCACGCCCGTTACGATACGTGCGCCTGCTTACACGCTCCCATTTCAACATGCTGCGTTCTTAGTGCGCTGTTATTGCGTGTGAGGCACCCAGTTGTGTGTGCTGTACAAGGGTTTATCGTGCCACAACACAACACGCTTTTCAGAGAGTGTTCTTGGCACATCTATCAGACGTTGGTTTGATGATCCGCGAAATCGCAGCGTAATATCTTTTTTCGCTTCTATAAAAGGTCCGTCTACTAATATGTTAATGCATGACAGTATCTGGTTTGTAAATGGTGTGTGGCGCGGTGAGTGCTCGTCAATCAAATTTTCGTAAATATCGCCTGTATAAATCCAGATAGTTTTGTGTGGATACTGCGCATGCACCGCTTGCACCAGTGGCGCTATTCCTGCTTGATTAGCAGGCTCCATAGGCTCACCACCTAAGATGGTAAGCCCGTCCACGTAACGCGGCGCTAGGCTTTCTAAAATGGCATTGAGCGTTGCTTCAGTGAACTCTTCGCCGAACGAAAAATCCCACGTTTGTGGCTGAAAACAATGCGGGCAATGATGCGTGCAACCCGATACAAAAAGGGAAGTTCGCACTCCTTCGCCATTTGCAATATCAAAATATTTAATGGTGCCGAAGTGCATGAACTCCCCTTAGCTCTGATGCGCGGTACTAGTATTGTAAGGTACTCGTATGGTGGTGCGACCTTGGCGCAGGCGCGCGTCCAACTGGTGGTGCACCTTCACGTGCGGATCCTACGCGCCGTCATGTTAACGGCAGCACCTCCACCGTGGCAAGGCAGTTGGTTGCAGCGCTTTCAATGGCGGCTCCCAACTGCGGTACTTTCAGTTGCGGATTTCAACCGCGGTGTCTCCGTGCGCTATAAATGCAAAACGCGGTCGCGAATTTCTTCAGTACGCCCTTGGTTCCAGAACTGCGTTCCAATGTATCCGCAGGTACGGCGGGTTACATTCATCTTGTCTTGGTTGCGATTGCCGCATTGAGGGCACTCCCAGATAAGCTTTTTATCTTCCTCAATGATCTTAATTTCCCCATCGTAGCCGCATTCCTGACAATAGTCGCTTTTGGTGTTGAGCTCGGCATACATAATATGGTCATAGATAAATTGCAACACGCTAATAACGGCCTTTAAGTTGTCTTGCATATTAGGTACTTCAACATAGCTAATAGCTCCACCAGGCGAGAGCGACTGGAATGCACTCTCAAAGGCAAGTTTCTCGTAGGCACTAATTTCTTCGCGAACATTCACGTGATACGAGTTAGTAATATAGCCATGATCCGTTACATTTTTTATAATACCAAAACGACGCTGCAGTGCTTTAGCGAACTTGTAGGTTGTCGACTCAAGGGGCGTGCCGTAAATCGAAAAGTCGATATTGTGTGCTTTCTTCCAGCTTTCGCATTTATCGTTCATGTGCTGCATAATTTTAAGCGCAAAAGGCGTTGCTTCAGGGTCGGTATGGCTTTTACCGGTCAAGTAGTAAACGCATTCCTGCAGGCCAGCATAACCCAAGCTAATCGTTGAATAACCACCATAAAGTAGCTTATCGATTACTTCGCCTTTTTTCAGGCGTGCCAAAGCACCGTATTGCCATAAGATAGGTGCAACATCCGAGCGCGTGCCTTTTAAGCGGTTGTGACGCGCCATAAGTGCGCGGTGGCACAGTTCCAAGCGCTCATCGAAAATTTCCCAGAACTTATCGATGTCTCCGCCAGAAGAAAGCGCTACATCAGGCAAGTTAATGGTAACAACGCCCTGATTAAAGCGTCCGTAGTATTGCGGCTTTCCTTCTTCATTCACATACGGCGTCAGGAAGCTTCTGCAGCCCATCGGCGTGTAGCAATGACCTTCTCCGTTTTTGTCGATCTTGATTTTCTTCATGTACTTTTCAGAAACATAATCGGGCACCAGGCGCTTCGCGCTGCATTTTGCAGCCAGTTCAGTAAGGTAATAGTAAGGCTGGCCTTCCTCGATATTGTCGTCTTCAAGCACATAGATAAGCTTTGGAAACGCAGGTGAAATCCAAACGCCTTTCTCGTTTTTTACTCCTTGGAAGCGCTGGTTGAGCGTTTCTTCAATAATAAGTGCAAGGTCTTTTTTCTCCTGCTCATTTTTCGCTTCGTTGAGGTACATAAACACTGTTACAAAAGGCGCTTGGCCGTTGGTGGTCATGAGCGTAACTACCTGATATTGGATAGTTTGAACACCACGACGTATTTCTTCTCGAACACGTTTCTCAACAGCAGCCGTAAAGTTTTCATGCGAAGTTTCTACGCCCAGTTCACGCAGCTCATCGCGTAGTTCACCCGCTATACGTTCACGGCTAATTTGTACAAAGGGCGCTAAGTGCGTCAGTGAAATAGATTGTCCACCGTATTGACTTGATGCTACTTGCGCAATAATTTGCGTTGCGATGTTGCACGCTGTTGAAAAGCTGTGTGGCTTCTCGATAAGCGTATCCGAGATAACGGTGCCGTTTTGCAACATGTCTTCAAGATTTACGAGGTCACAGTTGTGCATGTGCTGCGCAAAATAGTCTGAATCGTGGAAGTGGATGATTCCTTCCTTGTGCGCTTGCACAATATCAGGATCAAGCAAGGTGCGCATGGTAAGGTCTTTCGACACTTCGCCTGCCATATAGTCGCGCTGTACCGAGCTAATAGTTGGGTTCTTGTTGGAGTTTTCTTGCTTTACTTCTTCGTTGTTGCATTCAATAAGCGCAAGGATGGTGTCGTCAGTTGTATTTTTGTGACGTTCTTCAGAACGTACATAGCGATAAATGATATATTTACGTGCCACTTCAAAGTGGTCAAGACGCATAATCTCATCTTCAACCATGTCTTGAATTTCTTCAACTTGTACCGTATGGCCTGCTTTTTCGCATAAATCGGCTACGTTTGCTGCGGCAAATCCTATTTCACGGTCGCTTAAACGCTGCTGTTCAGGTACTTCGTTATTTGCAGCCTGAATTGCGTTAACGATCTTTGTAAGGTCGAATTCCACTTCCGCGCCGTTGCGCTTAATGATTTTCATGAGCATTCTCCGTTATCGTTGTACGGGTAAGTATTACGTTTTGCTCGGGAGATAGGCGTCGCGCGATTCGAAGGGCACACAAACCAAGCATAAATGACTGATACAATAGTATTGTAAACAATCAAGAACAGCGCAAAAGTTACTCACATGCATATAGTATGCATGTGTAGGCGTAGCTCTTTGAATGGGTTTGCAGTGCGTGCATCGCGTAAGACGTATGTACCTTGCAACATGTGTATCATACTCCAATTCAGCACAAAGATGAGTGAGAAATTCCACAATATATTGTGGAATTTTCGTACATTTTATCTATAAATTGCGATTTTGCAGGTAGATGCGTTGTGATTTTTTCTGAACTGCGATTATAGGTAACACGTATTTTTTACACTCGCTTCACGTTTTTACGATAACGAAACATTTTATTCTCTATAATGGTTTCGTCTGTAAACATTGAGAGGAGCACGAAAACGCATGGACACATTTTTTAAGATTTCTGCCCGTCAGAGTACGCTGGGTACAGAAATTCTCGGTGGTCTTACCACCTTCCTTGCGATGGGCTACATTATTGCGGTGAACCCCATTATGATGCAAGTAGCTGGTATGCCATTTCAAGCAGCGCTTACCGCAACATGTTTTGGCGCGGCACTGATGACTATCATCATGGGTTTGGTAGCAAATCGTCCTGTAGCACTAGCATCTGGCATGGGTATAAACGCCATTGTTGCGTACAGCTTGTGCGAATCGCATGCACTTGGTGTTGATTGGCGCGTTGCGATGGGAGTTGTGTTCCTTGAAGGTATCGTTATTCTTATTTTGGTACTGTGCGGCTTGCGAAAAGCCATTATGGACGCCATCCCCGTAAATATTCGCCGCGCTATCGGCGTTGGCATTGGTTTGTTTGTGGCGTTTATCGGTCTTAAAGGCGGTGGCATCATCGCTTCAAGCCCTTCAACGTATTTGACGCTCGGACACTTAAGCTCGCCTGCGTGTATCGTGTCACTGGTGGCTATTGTGCTGGCGCTGGTGCTTGAAACTATCCACATGAAGGGCTCGCTTTTGATTTCAGTTATAGGCGCTACGATTGTAGGTATTCCGCTTGGCGTTACGAAATTGCCTGATCATTGGAACTTCGGGCTTGATTTTTCAAGCTTTGCGGCGCCGTTTCAAATTGACCCTGCGTCGGGAAGCATGGCACTTTTGGCAGTGCTTACCACGCCTGCTCTGTTGATGTTTGTGTTCTCGCTGTTGATGAGCGACTTTTTCGATACGATGGGCACGATTGTTGCTATTGGTGATCGTGCGGGCTTTGTTGATAAGCAAGGCAATGTTGAAGATGTTCAGTCGATTTTGACGATTGACTCGGTTGCCGCCGCTGTTGGTGGTTTTATGGGCGCAAGCTCGATTACTTCGTTTGCCGAGTCGACGGCGGGTGCCGCTGCTGGTGCGCGCACTGGTTTGTCGAGTATTGTTATCGGCGTGCTATTTGCTATCTTTGCGTTTTTTGCGCCTATCATCGGCATGGTAAGCGCTTCAGCTACCTGCGGCGCCTTGGTTATCGTGGGATTTTTGATGCTCAGTGGTATTCGTGAAATCGAGTGGGACCATCTTGAAACCGCATTTCCAGCGTTTATTACCATTATTGGAATTCCGCTTACGTACTCCATTACGAACGGCATCGGTTTTGGTTTTATTTCGTATTTGGTAGTAATGGCTGTTTTGGGTCGTATCCGTGAAATTAAACCGCTGATGTGGATTGCCGCTTTAGCATTTTTGCTTATGTTTGTTGTTAGCTAATACAAACGAAAAACGTATGGGCGTGTCACTGTTCTGAAATATTTATAAGAGGTATAAAAAACCCACCTCGTGCGGATGCATGAGGTGGGTTTTGTGGTTTACCAGTGGGTTGGGCTTTGCAACATATATTGGCAGGTGGTGTAACTGGCAGATGCCGCAGTGCGTTTGCGTTTGTGTTCCAGATATCGTGCTTGTGTTACAGGTACTGCGCTAGCGCGTTACACCATGTTGTTAGCGTTCTACAGCGCACTCGTTATCGTACGTTGTAATGTCTTACGCAAGAAGTGAGCCAAGGCGCATACACTCTGCTGATGCTTCCTCATCGGGATAGTCTTTTGCGATCAGTGAATCAACAACATTCACTCCAGCATTTTCAGCGCGCTGTTCCCACAACTCCATCCATTCGCCATCATTCCAGTCGTATGACCCAAACAGAGCAACTTTTTTATCGCCAAGCAGTGGTTCGACTTCATCATACATAGGAGCAAATTCGCTATCCTCAAGATCTTCGTCACCCATAGCAGGGCAACCAAACGCGATTGCGTCAAATTCTTTCAAGCGCGATGCATCAAAATCACTCGCTTGAATGATAGTAGGCTCGCCACCTTTGGCAGAAACGCCCTGCGCCACTAAATCGGCCATGGCTTCGGTATTTCCTGTGCCGCTCCAATATACAATAGCAACTTTACTCATAACATACTCCTTACTCATGTCGCGCCACGTGAGCTGTGGTGCATAAATTGTATAAGCAAGGCTTTTCCATTGGCGCTTGTATGCTCAGTGAGCAGCATACGCGCTGGTTGTGCGCTCGAAACACCACAAGGACAAGCCATAAACTGCGATGCATGGTGCCTAACGTTTATCTGTTGCACGTATAGTGAGCGGCAGTAATAATCAATTTGCCTGCTCATTTATCTGCGCACCAGCATTTTGCACGCACCGCATTGCACGAAGCGAATACTGTTCGCTTACTTTGTACAATAAATCGGTGCTAACTTAATGAAAATTATCCGCTGTGTCAATACATAACAAAAATTCCACGAATCTCTGTTCAAAATTTGTCCTTAGTGGTAAGGTCGTGCAAAATAGCAAAAGTATCACACTTTCAAATTCTCGCTTCATTTCATATAAAAATACAATAAGCTACTCAGTAAGGTAAAATGAGAGGAGATTGGTATGGCAGAAGAACTAACTCAAAACGAGGATACAAAGGTTTTTAATCCTGAAACAGATATTATAGATGTTGCTGTTATTGGTGCTGGCCCTGCAGGGTTAACAGCAGGGCTGTATGCTACGCGTGCAGGACGAAATGTTGTGGTGTTTGAAGAAATTGCACCAGGTGGACAGCTTGCTAAAACAGAAATCATCGAGAATTACCCTGGCTTTCCTGAGGGATGTGGTGGATTTGAGCTTGCATGGAATATGAAACAGCAAGCGGAACATTTTGGTGCTATCGTTAAAACCGATGGCATAACTGCCGTTAATTTCGAAGGTGACATCAAGCGTTTAATAGGTGCTTCGGGCGTCGAGTATAAAGCACATAACGTTATTATTGCCTCAGGTGCACGTCCGCGTAATTTAGGCATTGCGCGCGAGGAAGAGCTGCGCGGTAAGGGCGTTTCGTATTGTGCTACGTGCGATGGTAATTTCTTCCGCAATAAAACGGTGGTTGTTGTAGGCGGAGGCGATACGGCTGCAGCTGATGCTATTTATCTGTCGCGCATTTGCGAGAAGGTGTATTTGGTGCACCGTCGCGATCAGTTACGGGCTACGCAGGTGTATCACCAGCGTCTTGCCGATTTATCGAACGTTGAGTTTGTGTGGAATAGCGTTTCAAAGGAGTTCCTCGTAGGCGAAAACGGCTTAGTGTCGGGTCTTGTTGTTGAAAACAAACTTACGGGCGAGCAGCGTACTCTTGAGGCGTCAGGCGTTTTTGTGGCTGTTGGCATGCTTCCTAATACGGAATTTTTGAAGGGCGCGGTTGCATGTGATGAGCGCGGCTACATTATTGCTGATGAGCATGGCACAACGAATGTGGAAGGTGTATTTGCAGCAGGCGACGTTCGCACGAAAACGCTGCGTCAGGTATCGACGGCTATTGCCGATGGAGCGCAAACCGCAGAATTGGCAGCTGAGCGTTAAGACGCAGGCGTAGAGTGTTACAGGTTAAGTGAGGTAAAAGCATATGCAAGAAGTAAGCATGCGCGCGAAATTAGAAAAAATTGTTGCTGCGTATGAAGAGTTGCAGCAAAAAATGGGTGATCCGGCTGTTCTTGCCGATCAAAAGGAATATAACCGCCTTGCGAAAGAATACGCAAATCAAGGGCCGCTTGTGGAGCAGGCGCGCTCGTATATTCAGGCAGAAGACGACTTAAAAGCTGCAAAAGAGATGCTTGCTGATCCTGATATGAAAGAGTTTGCGCAAGAGGAAATTGCGCGCATCGAGCAGCGTTTGCCTCGTATTGAAGAAGACATCAAATTCATGCTTATTCCGGTTGATCCGGCCGATGAAAAGGACATTATCGTTGAAATTCGCGCGGGCGCGGGTGGCGATGAGGCGGGCATTTTTGCAGGTGACCTTTTTAAGATGTACGAGCGTTTTGCCCAGGAAAAACACTGGAAAATTGAGCTTTTGGACGTGTCGCCTTGCGATGCGGGCGGTTACAAAGAAATTCAGTTCAAGGTAAAAGGTGACCACGTGTATTCGGTTATGAAGTTTGAATCGGGTGTGCATCGTGTGCAGCGCGTTCCTAAAACAGAAAGTCAGGGGCGCATTCATACATCAACGGCAACGGTTGCGGTGCTTCCTGAGGCCGATGAAGTGGAAGTTGAAATTAATCCGAGCGACCTACGAATTGATGTGTATCGCGCTGGAGGTCCTGGTGGACAGTGCGTTAACACTACCGACTCGGCAGTGCGCATTACACATATTCCTAGTGGTTTAGTAGTACAATCGCAAGATCAAAAATCGCAGCTCCAAAACAAAATTGCAGCGATGGCGGTTTTGCGTGCGCGCTTATACGATAAAATGCTGGCTGAACAGCAGGCCGCTGAAGGTCAGGAGCGTCGCAATCAAATTGGCACGGGTGATCGTTCGGAAAAAATTCGTACGTACAATGCCCCGCAAGATCGCGTGACGGATCATCGTATCGGCTACAACGGAACGTATAACGGCGTGTTGTTGAGTGCGGGCGGCGCGGGCTTAGGCGAGCTGATTGTTGCGTTGCAGGCGGCCGATCGCGCAAAGAAACTGGAATCGTGCGTGTAGTGTGCGCGTGTGTGGAGTGAGTGGAATGAGTGTGTGTGGAGTGAGTGTGTGGAGTGAGTAACACCGTTGCGCAAGCGCTTTCGCAGGTAGAACACGAAATTGCGCGCGCGTGTCCACATGCTCAGGCGAAAAGCGAAGCCCGCTTGTTGCTTGCTTGGGCGTGCAACATTGACAGCACGCGTGTGCCGTGCGAAATGGAGCGGGTGGTGTCGCCCGATGAGGACGCGCGCTTACAGCAGGTGCGGGCGTTGCGCGTGCAGGGTGTTCCCGTGCAATACTGTACAGGGAAGGCGAATTTTCGCTACTTGACGCTTGATATTACGCCACAGGTGCTTATTCCGCGTCCTGAAACCGAGCTGTTGGTAGACGAAGTACTTGATGCGTGCAAATCGTTTGATGCGCACGTTGAAGGTGCTGCGGTGCAGCAGACGCCGCTCGTAATGGCGCATGATGTTCTTGATGAGGGATGCGACCAACACGTAGCGCAGCATGACGCGCAGTACGCCCAGTATGCTTCTGGTGCTACTGTTTCGCCAAATGGTGCGCTCGGTTCGCACAGCAGCACGTGCCCCCAAGCCCTTTCGGGTACATCTTCTTGCCATGAAGCTTCTTGCAATGAAACCCCGTCCCATGAAGCCTCTGCCCATGAAACCCCGCGCTATACCATCGTAGATATGTGCACCGGCTCAGGCTGCATTGGGTTGTCACTCGCGTATGAAAATCCGCACGTGCGCGTGCTGGCATGCGACATTTCTGCTGACGCGCTGCGCTGTGCGGCTCATAATGCGCAAACGCTGCATCTGGATGATCGTTTTTTGTGCTTTCAGGGTAACCTTGGAGAAGCACTTCGTGATGTTTTAAGTAAAACGCCTGATAATTCGCTTAAATTGCAGCCTGGCATGATTGATTGCGTGGTATCGAACCCGCCGTACATTCCTCATGCGGAAATGGCAACGCTGCCCTCTGACGTGCGCAATTTCGAACCCGTGCTGGCACTTGACGGCGGTGCTGATGGCCTTTCTGTGTTTTATCGTTTAGCGCCGTGGAGCTTGCAGGTGTTGAAACCAGGCGGTATGTTTGCGTGCGAACTACATGAAACCTGTTTAGAGCAAGCGCAGAACTTTGCGCGCTCGGCTGGTTTTGAGCGCGTGTCAATACGTCACGATTTAGCAGGTAAGCCGCGCATTTTGAAGGCCTACAAGCCCATTGCCAGTCCATCTGTGTAACGCGTCTTTACGCAGATAAATAGCATAAAGTTTTGTGTTTGACGGACTGTATTGAATAAAGCCCCTTACCATTGGGATGAGCAAGGGGCAGAAGAATAACGTAACATTATACGTACACCAAAGAGTATGCGCGTTTAATCCTGCAAATGTGCAACAGCGTATTTAGCTTCAGATGCAGTAAATCTTTCGCCGTATTTGGAAACTAGTTGGTCATAGATGCGTGCTTTAGACATATGCATGTTGTCTTGATGTTTTCTGGCTGTGATTAAGGCATTTGCATTCCAGTCTACCTTGAGGTGGTCGATTGCATATTGTGCGTCTTTAGCATCAAATTTCTCGCCGTATTTAGATGTTAGCTGGTCATAAATACGCTGTTTAGATAGGTGTAGAGCGCTGGCATATTTTTCTGCTTGAATTAATGCATTTGTTTGCGAAATAGTTGGTTTTGGGCCTTTTGAAAAGGAAACACTTATATAATCTCCCTCACGTATTTGCTTATCTGCGGGTGTACTTTGTGTAATGTATTTACCAGCTGGAACTGAATCTGAAAATTCTTCTTTAAAGGTACAATGTACTTTGTTTTCTTGACACCATTTGTTTATATCATCTTGCGTCATAGCGCTAAAATCGATGACACTTACTTTTGGTCGAGTATCTTCTTTTACGGGCTGATACACTTTCTCAGTCTTTGGTGGAGTGGTGGTTTTCTTTACCGGTTGTGGAGTATCAATTTTCATATTTCCAAGATAGAAAAGTATAACTGCCACTATCACAATCCAAAACCAAGCACGTCTGTAAAATGGCTCTTTATTTTTTTTCGTGTCGGGTGTTGTATTAGAAATATCAGGCGTTGCACTAGAAGGACGTTGGGGTTTTCCATTTTTGTCTTGGTCTGACATCAGTAAGCTCCTTCTTTTGATAAGTGAAAAAATCATTTCTTTAATAATCTATATAAAATAATTTAGTAATGCAAGTTTAAAGATAACTATAAGCGCCACTGAATGGGGGTGCAGCCGTGTTCTTGCAAGAATGCGTTTGCTTGTGAAAAGGGACGCGAGCCGCGAAACGGACGATAGGTGTCGCTTGCGCTTTGCCGTGCGGCAAGGGGAGAAGGGTGCTTCGCGCGCAAAACGAGAACGTGGGTTTTCTGAACAGGCGCGCTGTTCGCAGGCTGAGAGCATGCAACATTCCACAATTCGCATGCCGCGTGTTCGCGTGAAGGCGCATCCGCGTATGGCGGCACGTCACTGCGCCGTGCATGCAGTGTTTTCAGTGCATCGTTGCACATTTCGTTTGCGAAATTTCCCCAACAACACACTACTTTTGGCTGTTTCTGTACCAACGCGCACCGAAGAATTGCCTCGGTAACAGCGTGCCAACCAAGATTTTTGTGGCTATTCGCATAACCACGTTTCACACTCAGCGATGCATTCAAAAGCAGCACACCTTGGTGTGCCCACGGCTCCAAATTTCCCTGTGTCGGAAGTGGCAGCTCAAGGTCGTCGTGCAATTCCTTAAAAATGTTGCGCAGCGACGGCGGTACGCGCACGCCCGGATGCACCGAAAATGCCAAACCATTTGCTTGACGTTCGCCATGGTAGGGGTCTTGCCCGATAATGATTACTTTTACCTGCTCAGGAGCACACATTTCCAGTGCTGCAAAACGTTTCGCTTCAGGCGGACAGATTATAACGTCCGCATCCATTTGTTGATGAATAGCGGTATTGATCTGCGATAATCGGTTTATAACATGCTGTTTGTCGCTATCGAGCAAGCACGAAAACCACGCTTGTGGTATTTGAGTATCACAGGTCATGCAATTCTCCTTTAACGCGTAAGTTTCAATACGTAACCAGGTGGGAAGCATACAGACAGAGAACTCTCCAGGCAGAGAACTCTCCAGGCAGAGAACTCCACAGGCATAGTATAGCAAGACGTATCCAGTGATGTTGAATCGGGCATGCCGTTTCTGCTTGCTTGTGAACGTGCATTCAAGTTTGCTTGTGCACGTGCACTCAATTGCGTACATTTCCGCACACCGTTTAATCCGTAAAACTTATGCACTCTTGTTTAATTTTCTAATCTGCTTTTATTACGACACTGAGTGTGCGATAATTCAACATTGATATGCGGGTGGTGCTTGTATGCACGCGCCTTTGCACATGGCGGGCATTACACGCCCTTAAACGCCCTTATATGTTGGAAAAATGGAGGAACGTAATTGAAGACTTCTGCAGAGACACTCGAGAACAATTTTGCAAAAGTGTCAGTAACACTCGATGCCGACCAGGTGTCACAAGCATTCAAAAAGGAATATAAAGAAATTGCCGGTAAGTATAATTTTCCGGGTTTCCGTCGTGGCAAAGCTCCTCGTGCCGTTATCAATTCAATGTGGGGCGCTGAAGCTATTGCAGCTCAAGTAACGGAAAATCTCGTAAATGAGAATCATGCCGTAGCGGTTGATGAGTGCAATTTGTTCCCCATTGGTGCGCCTAAATTCGACGATAAACAGCCTATTCTTGCCCAGGATGGCAAGGAGTTAAGCTTCAGCTTTGAAATTGAGCTTAAACCTCATTTTGAGCTTTCAAGCTACGATCCCGTTACTATTGAAGTTCCTGCCGAGAAAGTATCTGACGATGCGGTTCAGCATGAAATCGATTCGATTGTAGCTATGTACTCAACCTATGAAGAAGCATCGAGCGCTACAAAAGCTAAAGAAGGTATGTCGCTTGACCTCGAAGTGAAAGCTACTGACGATAAGAAGAAGCCTGTTGCAGCGCTGTCATCGGACACGCGCTCGTATGTGTTGGGCTCGAATACGCTTACTGAAGCGTTCGACAAGGCACTTGTTGGCTTAAAGAAGGGCGAGAAAGCAAGCGTTGAAATTGCCATTAACGAAGATAGTAAAGCGCCGTTCGACCAATTTATTGGCAAAACAAAGAAAATTGTGCTTGATGTGAAAGTGAAAGCCATCAAAAAGAAGCAAGAACCACAGTTAACAGATGAGTTTGTGTCGAAGAATTTTGGTCACAAAAATGAGGCTGAACTGCGTGAATTCATCTTAAAGATGCTTCAGGAACAGCACGAACAAATGCTTCCACAAATTCGTGACAACCGTATGCTTGATGCGCTTGCAGCACGTCTTGAGGGCGAACTTCCTGAAAGCATGATCGCTTCTTACAAAGAGCAAATTTACAAGAACCTGTTTACTCAGTTGCAACAGCAAGGCGCCACACTTGACCAGTATATGCAGGCTCAGGGTATTACGTCTGCTCAATTGCATGATGATGTTGCCGAGCAAGCGCAAGAGCGTCTACGTCAAGATTTAGCGCTTGATGCATGGGCTGCTCACAATAAGTTTACGGTATCAGATGAAGACGTTTCTGCAGAGTTCGATAAAAGCGCTGTTGAAAACCCGCGTGCATTTGAAGCAGCATGGCGTCGCGAGGGCAAATTACATATGGTACGCGAAGGCGTGCTGCGTCAAAAAGCGGTTGCTTCTGTTGAAGAAACACTTTTAACAGTTGAAGAGCCAAAAAAGAAATCCGCTGCTAAAAAAGCTAAAGCTTCAGAGAAAACTGAAACAAAAGACACAAAAGCAGCAGATAGCTCAAAATCAACTGCTAAGAAATCGAGCAGCAAAGCTGAAAAAGCCGATAAAGCGCAGGAAAACGATAAAGCGGAAAAAGCTCCTGCAAAAAAGGCTGCTACTAAAAAAGCTTCTGCAAAAAAAGATGACACGAAGAACAGCGACACGAAAGCTGCTCCTAAGAAAACAGCAGCTAAATCGAGCGCGACACGTTCTAAATAAGCACGATTAACAACGATGCAACGGGCGCACTCACCTGAGATGCGTCCGTTGTTTTTATACGAGAAGAAAGGAAATACGATGACACAGTTTGAATCGAGTGTTACAACAGGTGCACTTATTCCGTATGTTATTGAACAATCACCTCGTGGTGAGCGCAGTTATGACATATATTCGCGCTTGTTAAAAGATCGTATCATCTTTTTAGGTGAAGCGATTGATGATAATGTTGCAAATTCGATTGTAGCGCAGTTGCTTCTTCTGGAAAGCGCTGATCCCGATAAGGATATTTCGCTGTACATCAATTCGCCCGGAGGATCGGTAAGCGCTGGCTTGGCTATTCTTGATACTATGAACTTTATTAAGTGTGATGTGTCAACGATTTGCATGGGTATGGCCGCTTCTATGGGTGCTGTGTTGCTTTCCGCTGGTACGAAAGGCAAGCGTCTTATTTTGCCAAATGCTACTGTTATGATTCATCAGCCATCTGGTGGAGCACAAGGCCAGCAAACTGAAATTGCTATTATGGCCGAGCAAATTTTGAAAACGCGTGCGCGCTTGAACCAAATTCTTGCAGATAATTGCGGCAGAAAGCTTGATGATGTGCAGAAAGATACCGAGCGCGACAACTGGCTTGATGCTAACGAAGCGCTCTCGTATGGCATTGTTGATAAAATTACCGCTTCGCGTAATTCACTTGCAAACGACAAGAAGTAACACTACATGCGTGGCATGGTAAGCTGCCTAGGTAGGTATATGAATGAGGAGATAAGGTGAGTAAGACTAACCGAGGATTTGATGACAATACAACACATGGCAACCCACCCGTTTGCTCATTTTGCGGTAAATCGGCCGATGAAGTTGATTCTTTGATCACAACGCCAGCTGGCGCATGCATTTGTGATGAATGTATTGCCATGTGCGCGAAAGTGGTTATGGAGCAGCAAAATGATGGCGCGTTGTCGTCATTGATGCACGATCCGGAAAAACGTAAAGCGCTTGCAGGCATGCTTCCGCTTGACGAGGAATATTTGCATCCCGATGAGGACGACAAACCGCTTACGCCTGAAGACGTTCTTCAGGCACTGCCAACGCCTAGCACCATTTATCAGCAACTTTCTGAATACGTTATTGGACAAGACGAAGCCAAGCGCGCGCTGGCGGTGGCGGTGTATAACCACTACAAGCGCATTAAAGTAAAGCTTAACGATGAGAGTGACGATTGCGAACTTGCTAAAAGCAACATCATGCTTTTGGGTCCGACGGGTTCAGGTAAAACGCTGCTTGCACAAACACTTGCTCGTAGCTTGCGTGTTCCGTTCGCTATTGCGGACGCCACTACGCTTACCGAAGCAGGTTATGTGGGCGAAGACGTGGAAACTATCCTGTTGAAGCTTATAACAGCAGCAGATTTTAATATCCCTATGGCAGAGATAGGAATTATCTACATCGATGAGATTGATAAAATTGCGCGCAAGTCGGAAAACGTTTCCATCACGCGCGATGTTTCAGGCGAAGGCGTGCAGCAATGTTTGCTCAAGATTGTAGAAGGTACTGATGCAAGCGTGCCTCCGCAGGGTGGACGTAAGCATCCTATGCAAGAGCTTATCCATATCAATACTACAAACATCTTGTTCATTATTGGCGGTGCTTTTGTTGGTCTTACTGATATTATTGCTGCACGAACAGGGAAAAGCGCCATCGGCTTTAATTCAGACGAGCCTTTAAGCTCAACAAAAGTAAGCGATGCACTGTTTAAGAAAACGCTCCCTGAAGACTTACAGAAATTCGGTATGATTCCTGAATTTGTGGGTCGTATTCCTGTTATTACGTCGCTTGATGCGTTGACGGAAAGCGACCTCATTCATATTCTAACGCAGCCGAAAAACGCGCTGGTAAAGCAGTATAAACGCCTGTTCAAATACGACGATTGTGAACTTCATTTCGACGATGGCGCCTTGCGTGCTATTGCTCATGAAGCCGTTGAACATAAAACAGGAGCTCGTGGTTTACGTGCTATTTGTGAGCGTGTATTGCGTCAATTGATGTACGATTTGCCCGATATTGCAGGTAATACGCGTGTTACGATTACCGAAAGCGATGTGTGTGGAAAAACGCAACCAACTATTGAACGTGTGGATGCAGGCGAGGGCGAAGGCGCGCGTTTGGATGCGCATGCGCATGACGCTGATGCGTGTAATGGCGATAGGGTAGCGTGTTTAACACAATCGGGTAAGGCGAACACTGAAAGCGTTTCAACAGAGGAGGACATTCATGAGTAATCAGCAGCACTCTGTATCTCATGATGAGCAACATTGCGCAGATAGCAAAGAGCAAGCGCCTGAGCAAAGCTTGGAACAGAAGCGTTTCTTAGAATGGAAGAATGCAGGTTTGTTCAGCAGAAGCAAGGGTTTTGGTACGCACGGCAATCAACCATTTACCGTTGTTATTCCGCCTCCGAATATCACAGGCATGCTTCATATGGGACATGCTCTTAACGATACCATTCAAGACGCACTTATTCGTCGTGCTCGTATGCAGGGCTATCAAACGCGTTGGGTTTTAGGTACTGATCATGCTGGCATCGCCACGCAAACAAAAGTGGACAAAAAGCTGGCGTCAGAGGGTATTTCGCGTCTTGATATTGGGCGCGAGGCTTTTATCGAGAAGTGCTTCGAGTGGCGCGAAGTTTACGGGCGCACGATTGTCGAGCAAATTAAAGGTATGGGCTGTTCGTGCGACTACGACAACGAGAACTTTACGCTTGATGAGCACTATGCGCGCTGTGTGCGTGAAGTGTTTGCAAACTGGTATCACGACAAGCTTATCTACCGAGGTAAACGCATTGTTAATTGGTGTCCGCACTGCACCACCGCCATCGCCGATGACGAGGCTGAATACGTGGAAGAAGATGGGCATTTATGGTATTTGCGCTATCCTTTGGCGGACGCAAGCGCAGATGAGCCGTATATTGTGGTAGCTACGACGCGTCCAGAAACGATGCTGGGCGATACGGGTGTTGCGGTAAGTCCACGCGATGAAAGCAAGAAGCATCTTGTAGGCAGAATGGTGAAGTTGCCGCTGGTTGACCGTAAAATTCCTATTTTTGCCGATTGGCATGTCGATGAGAATTTTGGTACTGGTTTTGTGAAAGTGACACCTTCGCATGACCCGAACGACTGGGCTATGGGTGAAGCACACCAGCTTGAGCGCATCAACATTTTCGATGAAACAGCGCACGTTGTTGATGGTTACGGGCGCTTTAGCGGCATGACGCGTGACGAAGCGCGTGAAGCGATTGTTGCTGCCTTTGATGAGCTGGGGCTTCTTGAAAAAGTGGAAGACCACCACCATTCGGTGATGACGTGCTACCGCTGCCATACAAAACTTGAGCCGTGGGAATCGGAGCAGTGGTTTGTGCGCGTTGATCCATTGAAAAAAGATGCAGCTCACGTTGTTGAAGATGGAGAGATACAGTTTTATCCAAGCCGTTGGAAGCACGTGTATTTGGACTGGCTGGAAAACCTTAAAGACTGGTGCATTTCTCGACAATTATGGTGGGGACATCGCATTCCTATGTATTATTGCGACGAGTGCGGTTTTGAAGACGCGTTCGTTGACGAACCCAGCTGCTGCCCGCAATGTGGAAGCGCCTTGCGCCAAGACACCGACGTGCTTGACACGTGGTTTTCTTCTCAGCTTTGGCCGTTTGCTACCCTTGGCTGGAACGCAAAAGACCAGCAGGGAAGCGAGCTTGCTTGTGCGTATCCGACACAAGTGTTGTCAACTGCGCGCGACATCATGGGCTTGTGGGTTGCGCGTATGGTGATGTCGTCGCTGTACTGTACAGGCAAAATTCCGTTTGAAAAAGTTATCATTCACCCAACGGTTATGGGAGCTGATGGCAAGCCGATGAGCAAATCGCGCGGCAACGGCGTTGATCCTTTGCGTTTGATGAAAGATTACGGCGCTGACGGTATGCGTTTTGGCTTGTTGTCGCAGGTAAGCGGCGCGCAAGATCTGCGTTTTAATGAAGCACAGCTTGAAGGCAGCCGCAATTTCGCGAACAAAATTCGCAACGCAGCGCGTTTTGTAGCGATGCACTTAGACAACTACACGCCCGGTGCACCCGAAGCGCGCACGCTTGCCGACAAGTGGATGCTTTCGCGCTTGTATCACCTGGTAAAAGACGTTGACGCCGCATTTGATTCCTTTGAGTTTGCCGACCTTACGCGTTCGCTGTACAGTTTCTTTTGGAACGAATTTTGCGATTGGTACATCGAGTTTTCAAAAAGCCGTTTGTCGGACGGCGCGCCAGCTGACGATAAAGTAGCCTGCCAGCGCAATTTAGTGTTTGTACTCAGTCAGTCCATTCGCTTACTTGCGCCTTTGATGCCTTTTATCACGGAAGATATTTATCAGGAACTGCGTGCTTACCAGCCTGAACAGGAACCTGCTTTCTTGATGAGTTGCTCGTGGCCTGAAGCTGACCAGTTCAAGCAGTTTGATTGTGCAGATGCCGAGCATGCGTTTGCAAGTTTATGTGAAGTAATCGGCGCATGTCGCTCGACGCGAGCGCGCTACGGGCTTTCGCCTAAAACAGCGTTGACAGTAAGTGTTGCAGCTGATAAAGCAGTACAGCATTCGCTTGAGCAACAGCAAATGCTTTTGTGTGCAATGGCGCATATCGATAAGCTTTGCTTATGCGATAGCGTCTCAAAAGAGAAAGAAGTGTGCTCAGTTATGGGTCACTACACCGAAACGTGCATCAACTTGCACGGCTTGGTGGATTTTGCAGCCGAGCTTGCACGCTTGAACAAAGAGTACAAAAAAGTTGAAAGCGACGTGCTGAAGTTCTCGAAGAAGCTGTCGAATGAAGCGTATTTAAGCAAAGCGGCGCCGGAGATTATTGCGAAAGATCGCCAAAAGTTGGAAGACGCTCAAAAAAAGCTTGCATCGCTTGAAGAACAGCGCACGTTGTTGGCGTAGCGGGGCGCTTTGTTGGCGTAACGGGTGGTGGAACGCTACGGGCCTTGACGGCGGCGTAGCGTGCGCCGCACCGCCTGCACCATCGCGCTGCGCCCTTGTCGCCTTCGAACAATGCCAGTTCACGAAGCACCGCCCGCGCTGGTGCGTCCCGCACCCGCGCGCGTGCCTTAGGTAGCTTACATTGGTATTGACGTGGGGAAAGATGTATTGTGGTTGACGTGGGAAAGCGTATTTTCTTGCGTTGATTGTGGAGGTAAATCCGCACCCGTCGCGCCTACAGCGTATAGATGCTTGCAATAAGTTTGCGCACGTAAGGATGCTCGCAGCTGCTTAACTCGCTTGCGGCACATTCGGTAACAATTCCCGCGTCTTTCATGACGATAATCCTGTCGCTCATGCGCTGCGCAACCGCTAAATCATGATGAACGAACAGCATTGACACCTTATGCTCTTGGCGCAAGGTTTCCAGCAGCTGTAATATTTTTTCCTGTACCGTCATGTCAAGCGCGCTTGTTACTTCATCAAGAACAAGCAGTTCAGGCTCACATGCCAGCGCCCGCGCGATGGATGCACGTTGAAGCTGACCGCCAGAAAGCTCGCTTGGGCGGTGACTTGCATAATGTTTGCTTAAACCTACACGTTCAAGCAAGTTCTCGCAGCGCTCGCGTGCCTGCGCGCGCGTGCACAGCTTGTATGATAGCAGCGCTTCGCGAATGGAATAGCCAACGGTGCGCAGCTGATCAAAGGTTTGCGTTGGATCTTGACTTACCATTTGAATTTTTTGACGCATCACGCGTTTTTCCTGGCGCGCAAGCTTACTTATATCCTGGTCATTCCAATAGATAGCACCTTTTGTTGGCCGTTTGAGGCCTGCAATAATAGTAGCAAAGGTACTTTTGCCAGCACCCGATTCACCAACCAGTGATATGCTTTCGTGTTCATTTATGCACAAACACGCATCGTTAAGCGCACAAAAAGTACGTCCGTTACTGCGATACGTTTTAGTAATGTGTTCAAGTTTCATCAGGTGTGATGCCATAGAAGTTCCTTCGCACTAACAGGTGACTAACAGCTTACTAGCAGGTGGCTAACAGGTATCCGATTGGGGTTGTGTTCGCGTTGCGCTCTTAAAGCGTGGAACAGACGCCAGTAGTTCGCGCGTACGTTCGTTTTGTGGGTGTTCAAGAACGCTTTTGCTTGAGCCTTGCTCGATAATGTGCCCGCTATCCATCACGATCAGCGAATCGCACATATGACCAGCCAGCGCAATATTATGCGTTACCATGAGGATGGCGGTGTTGCGCGTTGCATTCAGCTCGAGCAATTCATCAACGATGGCGCTTTGCGTTGTTGTATCAAGCACGCTGGTGGGCTCGTCGGCAAGCAGCAATTTTGGTTCAAAGATACAACCCATAACAATTGCCACACGCTGGAGCATTCCGCCTGATAGCTCGTGTGGATACGACTGCAATACGCGTTGCGGGTTAGAAAAATGCATACGCTTCATAAGCGCTATCAGAGCATCATGGTTATATGGCTTCGCGTGAACATGATATAGCTCTTCAATTTGCGCGCCCATTTTCATCAGCGGATCGAAGCGTTGACCAGGGTTTTGAAAAATCGTTGCAATATTATTCCCGCGTACGTGCTGCATATTTTCTTCTGTCAATTCAAGTAAATTGTTGCCTTGGAAATAAATGGCTCCTGTTGTGGTAGCTTGATGCGCAAGAAGTTGCACGATACTATGAAGCACCGTACTTTTACCCGCTCCACTTTCTCCTACAATGCCAACAATTTCACCAGGCATAATTGAGAAAGAAACATCGTACACGACATGATGTCCCTCGTAGCTAATATTGACATTATGTAAGCGTAGCAGTGCATCTTCAAAGGCTTTCTCATTAAAGCGCTCTGAGTTGTGTAGCGCTGGTTGATGAGATTGCTGCAGGAGAGTATTGAGCGCCGAAGAGGGCGTTACAGCATGTTTGGAAGATTGTGAGGAGCTTGTTGTCATACCAGTCCTTATACGGTAATCGTGCGTACCACGGGTGCTGAGAGTGTTTCCACTTGTGCACGAGTGGTACGCGTGCTGTGACTATCGCGCGCTTGCGTTTGCAGCTGCACGTTGCAGGCTTATTCTGCGTAACGTGTTTGTGCTGCAGAGGCACTGTATCAGCGCCTCAAATGCGCTTATTAGCGCAGTTCGTGAGTAACGCCTTGATAGTCAACAGGAAGCAATTTATAGCCTTGTACGCCTTTTGCTTCAACAACATTGATTACTGGGTTGCCGATGTATACGTTCGGGCAGTCCTGAATAAGCATCGACAATACATCTTGTGCCATTGCAAAACGACGCTTCTGATCGAACTCGCTATTCATGCGCTCGATAATTTCGTCAACCTTAGGATTCGCATATTTACCAGCGTTTTCAGAACCCTTAGAATTCAGATACAAATTCATGAAGTACGTTGGGTCACCATTACCAAGTGATGTTGTGTTGTACAAAATCAAATCGAAGTTGCCGCTGTAGAAGATTGTATCTACGTTTTCAAACAGCTGCGGTTTAATCGCGATGCCGATTTTCTTGTACGCGTCTTGCAATGCGGGTGCAAGTGACACCAGCTCAGCGCGGCTTGAATAATAAGCAAGCGTAAACTCAAGCTTCTTGCCGTCCTTTTCCAGAATGCCGTCGCCATCACTATCGGCATAACCTGCGTCTTTAAGGATCTTTTTGGCCTTTTCAACGTCGAACTTGTCGGCTTTCGAGCTTACTGCTTTCGTGTACGACAAGTAGTTCGGGAACGGCGTTGCGTTTGCTGCTAAGTTGCCGCCAAGCAGGTTCTCGCACAGCGTTTTGCGGTCGGTTGCAAGGCTCATTGCTTTGCGCAGCGCTGGGTCTTTCAGCAGTTCACCCTTGTTATTGCAGAACATCAAAACAGTACGAACACTTTCCGTTTGAAGCACAGTATACTTTTTGTCGGCTTTCATGGTCTTCAAATCGATTGCAGCAAGGTTGGCAGCAACGTGTGCTTCGCCGCTCTTGATGCCCATTGCGCGAGCGCTTGCATCGGCAACATGACGCACTTCAACCGTTGGAATAGCAGGCTTGCCTTGCCAGTAGTTTTCGTTTGCTTTCAGCGTAAAGGTTTCAAGGCTTGACACGTTGTCGCCCATGTAAGGGCCTGTTCCAGAGTGTGACGGATCTTTGTCAACCACATCAACATCCACAATACCAAACAGCGGCTCTGCAATCTCGCCAGGGAACGTAGCAACAGGCTTCGAAGTGGTGAAGATAATTTTGTCGCTGCCTTGAGCCTCTACGCCTGCAAGTTTCGACTTTTTCGGACCTTGCGGGTTTTTCGCCAGCGCACGTTCGATGGATTTCTTAACCGCTTGTGCATCTACTTCTTTGCCCGATTGGAATTTAACGCCCTTACGAAGGGTAAATTCCCATTTCAGAGGGTCGATATTTTTCCATTCAGTTGCAAGAAGCGGAATGATATTCATTTGCTTGTCGAAGGTTGCAAGCGTTTCGGTAAGGCCGTTGCGCTCGGTAAACCAACCATCCCACCTGTTAACAGGATCGAAGCTTTTTGCGCTTTGCGGGTACACGATTACAACTTTTTGCAAGCCCGAGCCGCTTGCTTTTTCCTTGCCGTCTTTTTCGTCTTTCTTAGGAGCACCGCCTGCGCAACCGCACAGTTGGCCCAGCGCACTGCACGCAAAACCAAATGCGGCAACCCCTCCTACAAACGATCGACGCGAAACAGTTTGTTTTGTTTCAGTCATAGTAAACTACCTTTCTTTACTAATTCTGCTGCTAAGAGCGTTCCCAAATATATTAAACACGAGCACGGTTAAAAATAGCGCGCATCCTGGGGGAACCATAAGGTGTGGAGTGGCAGCAAACCCAACGCGACCGTCATTGAGCATCGAGCCCCATTCGGGCGTGGGCGGCTGAATGCCTAAGCCAAGGAATGAAAAACTGGCAAGCGTCAGCAGGATATAACCAAAGTCGAGCATTGCCATACTAATAACATGCGGAGCAATATTGGGAAGCAGGTGCTTCAGCGCAATTTGAGCGTCGTTAAGGCCGTTCATCTTGCACGTTGCAACGTAGGGCTTCGATTTCAGTGTTAGAATAAGCGAACGCGTGAGGCGTGCATAGCGAATCCACGCCACCGCAATAATGGCGAGCACGGCGTTTATGATGCCGGGCCCAAGGATACCAACAATGGCAACACCCAGCACCAAATGCGGAAATGCTTGGAACATGTCGGATATGCGCATGAGAACGGCGTCAACCCATCCGCCGCACCACGCTGAAATGAAGCCTATAATGCAGCCCAAAATAACGGGGATGATAACCGAAATGGTGGTGGTAAGCAGCGATGTTTTTGCGCCGCAAATAACGCGCGTGAACAGGTCGCGCCCCATGGCATCGCATCCAAACCAGTGCTGAGCGTTGGGCGTTAAAAACGCGTTTGCGTAGTCGACGGCGAGGGGGTCGTAGGGTACAAACTTGTCGCCTACCAGCGCTATTGCGAACAGAAGTACTACGAGCGCGCCAAGCACATACACGCCCGATTGCGCCACACGCTTCTTAAACGGAATGCGCGGCGTGGTGCGCGGCGCAGCGCCTGGTACAGCGCCTGGTACAGCGCCCGCTTGTGTTGAAGGGGAGGTGTTAGCAGGTGCGTTCATCTAAAACTCGCTTTCTTCGCGCTTGGAAGCATCAGCTGCTTGAGTGCCTTTCAACGTGCGAGCTTTGCGCGTGTGCGTGAAATTTACTTGCGGATTCAAAACGTGATACAGAATATCGACAATCAAATTAACAACGATAAAAAACACAGCTGTTATAAAAACATAGCCCTGCACCAGGAAATAGTCGCGCGTGGTAATAGCCTGCACCGCCATGGAACCAAGGCCTTCCAAGCTGAATACAATTTCGGTAGTAAGCGAGCCCGACAGCAGCGCACCAACGATAAGACCAATGATGGTAATCGACGGCATAAGGGCGTTTCGCAGCACATGTTTGCGCACGATTGTTTTCATCGAAAGTCCGCGCGACCGCAAGCCCACAATGTAGGGCTTTTTCATCTCTTCGATAACGTCAACGCGCACTTGACCAATAAGGCGCCCCAAGTACGAAAACGAAAGCGCAACAACGGGCAAAACGTAGCCTTCGGGCATGGTTGAATTGCTGATAGCAGGCAAAACACCTAGCGTTACCGCAAACAAGTAAATAAGAAGCAGGGCAAGCCAAAAGGTTGGCATGGAAAAGCTTGAGTATTCAAATATTTGAATGAGATAATCAACAACGGAATTGTGCTTAAGACCTGCTAAAACTCCAAGCGGAATGGCCACAACCAGCACCACGATAAGCGCCAGCAGCGACAAAATAAGCGTCACGCCTAAGTGCGAGAGCAATACGCTTGCAACGGGTGCCGTGAAGGTGTGCGAAACGCCAAAGTCGCCATGAAACATGCCAACAAGCCAGTTTAGATACTGTATGTAGGCTGGCTGGTCAAGCCCCATTTCGTGACGAACGGCCTCAACAAGATCGGGCGTTGGTGCGCTTCCTTGTGCTGTGAGCATCATCAGGGCAGGGTCGCTGGGGGACAAGTACATAAGTGCAAAGCTGATAAGCGTAATGCCGAACAAAACGGGTATCATTTGCAGCAGTCGTGCGCCGATATAGCGCAGCATTTCTATTTAACTCCTACTATCATGAACTGGGGAGATGAGGCGTAAAATGCCTGTTCTTCCGGTGACCAAACGCGTTTATACACATCGGTGTCAAGGTAGATTTTCGAAAAATGAAGCGACGTGAGTGTTTCTTTATCCCACGCAGGACGAATGCAGCGTGATAAGGGAAGTTGCAGTGCAAGTTGTTCACATTCATCACATTGCTGTTTGGTGGCATAGCCTTCAGCATTTTGGTAATTGAGACGCTGTTCTTGTTGGTCGCGAAGCCTCTGCGCGTTTTGTGCTTCGTTATACAGATAACTATACCAATTTGCATCGAAGTTAATAAGCACGCCACCTGGTTTTAAAATGCGATGCCACGCGCGATATGCTGCTGTGGGGTCGATAAGCGTCCACGTTAGATTGCGGGTGATAAGCACATCGAAAGTGTTTTCGTGAAAAGGTGGATGCAGCGCGTCTGCTTCATAGAACGTGATGGCTCCATCGGGAAGCTTCGCGCGCCGCGCATTTTGCTTTGCTTGTTCAAGCATGCTGGTACAGTAGTCAAGCGCGCTTACGTGACAGCCCATTTCCGCTGTTAAGATGCTGAAAAACCCGGGGCCACATCCCAGGTCGCACACGTGAAGCTGCTGCGGGTTTTTGCCATTCAGCACTTTGTCCAGCACTTCGCACACAACGCTTTTCCAGCGCTGTTTTTCTTGCGTGTCTAATTGTTCTTGAACGTGAATACTAAAGCTTTCAGACCGGCGCGCCCAGTAGCCGTTAATTGCATTGAGCAGTGTAGATGTAGCGCTCACTGTACCCCTCCATGATGTAACAAAAATACAGTTGCAATAAATAATGACGTTTATTGCAATTTATTACGGATATCGTTATTGTAACATTTTTTGCATGTGAGAGTGCAATAAATATTATATGAATTTGATTTATAAAATCGTAAAACTATAGTGAAACATTATAAATATGTGTATAGACAAACTTGTTAACAGGGGAAATACAGTAACACATTTCCGCTATCTATGCAGACTTATGCTGAATGTACCGATGGTTTATACTCCTGTATAGACGATACGAGCATGATAAGTATAGGCCTATAGGTGATAACTAAACCTATATAATTAGTAAGTAAACATCCATTATGTAGGTATGTTTGTGCCTATACCGCTCGTAAAATTATTCTCTATTAATATCTTTTACTATTGTTGTAAGCTAAACGTGAGCATGACGGGGTTATGATCGCTATATTGAAACTCATTGTTGATATGTGTTGCTTCAGCCACAACATTATCTGACACAAAAAAGCCATCAATCGTGCACGTATAGGTAACGCCTTTTTCGTAGGGAATGTCATCGCCGCGACACGTGGGTACTTCGGCGAAGTTGCTGGCCTTCACATAGCGAAAACCGGCAGGTAAATCGGTGTCTTTCAACACGCTGATCCACGGCGGAACAAGCTGCTTTGACGGATAGAACTTCTCGCTTCCGCCCAGCGCATGATTCCAGTCGCCACCGCATACTACATAGTTACCCTTTGCGCGTTCTTCTGTAAGGCAGTTACGCAAAAGCGCCAGTTGCTGCGCTCTCACGCGTCCGCCTTTGTCGTAGGCTGACATGTGCGAATTAATAAGTACCAGTTCATGCCCATTATTTACGGGAAGACGCATAACATCAAAACATCTATCTAAGTCAAAATATTTTGTAGGAAAGCTTTCGTCAACTGGATACGATCTGCGCTCGGCATCTGCAACAGCATATTTTGAAAGCGTTAGAATGCCCGATTGAACCGACCCGTGAGGGTTGGTAGGTGGATACATAAGAAACGGTGCATGGAAATTTTTCGAGAAAATGGACCCGTAGTTCTCAAATGCTTGTTCAAACGCTTGACGCTGGTTTACATAAAAGCTACGCGTGGAATTTTCATCTACTTCTTGAAACAGAGCGAAATCAACGTTGAGCGATTTGATAAGGCTAATATCGCCATTGGTGCAGTTGATAACGCTTTGCTTGCTTTCGGCGCGCGACTCGGAGCCTGTCGTTTTTCTGCCATCAGCCATAATGCCTTCATCCATGAAAAAGGTATAATCGGGCGTATACGCTCCAAACCCTACATTATAGGTGCTTGCACGATATGTTTTCCCTGCTTGAAGTATGTTTGATTGATTACCAGCGATGGTTTCTTGCTGATTGTCAGCAATGCGATAGTAGTGCATTTCTAAATAGAGCGCATAGCCACCAACAGCTAGTATTGCAAGAATGACAAGCGTAATAATAAGTATGCCAATAGCTTTGAAAAGCTTCGTTGGGTTCATGGAGCGTCCTTACTTTCGCGAGGGTGTAGTTGTATTGTATCGATATGTGGAATGTTTGGTACAAAATTTTGCTTTTATGGTTATCTTTTCACATTGGCGTGTAGGTTGTGTGTTGAGCATACGAAACGCCACCATACAAGTGAGCGTCTATCCGCTACAATGCAAGCTGCTACCATGCAAGCTGCTACCATGTAAGCTGCTACCATGCAAATGGTTATGGAGCCGCTTTGAATACAAGCGAGTGTTTTGTGTTGTGCAGCGTAAGAACACGAACAGCAATGTGTGTGAGCGTATGGTTTTGTATAAAACGAGAGGAAAAGGGTAAACGTGTTTCATACTATGCTTTCAGGAAAAATCCACCGCGTGCGTGTTACGCAGGCTGAATTGGGTTATGTTGGATCAATCACCCTTGATACTGCGCTGATGCGTGCAGCAGGTATTCACGAATACGAGCGTGTTGAAATAGCAAATGTGTCTACGGGCGCTCGCTTTGCAACGTACGTTATTGCTGGTGAAGAGGGCAGTGGTTTAGTATGTGTAAACGGCGCTGCTGCGCGTCTTGCCTGTGTTGATGACGTGCTTATAATTATGGCGTATGCGCAGGTAAGCGCCGAGGAATGCGCTTCGTTTAAGCCGCGCGTGGTGTTGGTTGATGCCAACAATAAACCGTGCCGCATTACCCATTACGAACAGCACGGGCAGCTAGCATAAACGCGTATTCGGCGTGTGTACCAGCGTTTGTCTGTATGAACGGGTTGCATTCGAGCTTGTGCGTGGCATGTGTGGTTGAGCCACGGTTGGTGAGTGTGTTCATCCGCGAAGCGTTCGTGGAAGCGGATATGTCGATCGAGTTGTCCTCACATGTTCGTGATGGTGTCGTTGTGTGCGAGCTGCTTTAACGCCCGTTTCCAATGAAACGTTCACGTGGTGTTCGCAAGGGTTGTGTTTGTGCTTGAACCGCCCATGTTTGATATATGAAAGGGTTTGATATGGAACTTCTTACTTCAATCGATCAAGCAAAACAGTGTGTTCGCGCGTGGAAGGCGCAAGGCTGCAGCATCGCGCTGGTTCCCACGATGGGCTTTCTGCACGACGGGCACGCAAGCTTAATTCAGGCGGCCCGCAAGATCTGCGACAAAGTGGTTGTGTCGGTGTTTGTCAATCCAACACAGTTTGCACCTGGTGAAGATTTTGATGCCTATCCGCGCGATATGCAGGCTGATAGTGCGTTGTGTGAGCGTTTAGGAGTGGATGCGATTTTTCATCCGCAGGCAGACGAGATGTATGTGAATCAGCGTGCGTATTGCGTTGTTGAACAGCTTACGTCAAGCATGGAAGGCGCTGCACGTCCGATACATTTTCGCGGTGTATGTACTGTTGTGTGTAAGTTGTTTCACATTATTGCGCCTGACGTAGCGTTTTTTGGTGAAAAGGATGCGCAACAGCTTGCAATCATTAAACGCATGGTGCGCGATTTGAATTTTGATATTCGCATTGTAGGAATGCCTATTGTGCGTGAGTCTGATGGCTTAGCAAAGTCAAGCCGCAATACCTATTTATCGCCTGAGGGAAGACGTGCTGCGTGTGTGCTATATCGCGCTATTTGTAAAGGGAAAAGCCTCATTGCAGCTGGTATGCCAGCGGATGATTTGTATGCAGCTATGAAAGCGGTGTGCGCCGAAGAGCCCTTGTGTTCGCTTGAATACATTTGTTTGGTGGATGCAGATACCATGCAAGAAATTCCTATTGTAGCAGGTAATGTGGTATGTTGTATGGCAGCGCGCATTCAAAACGTGCGCTTAATTGATAACTTTTGGTGGTCTGAACACGCCAACGCGTAAACACGTCGCACGAAGCGTGGTGTGTTTGTGAAAAAGTTTTTACATTTAAACAATTTCTTGCGGTTTCCTAGTACTCGAGCGCCTTATGAGTGGTATAGTTGCACAACTTTATCCAAACAATGCCACAAGGAGGCGATTTTATGCGTGTAAAAAGCGTGCTTTTTTCAATTTTGCAAACATTACCGAAAGTTTCCGGCATTGTAATTATTATTTTTTCTGTGCTGGGATTTTTTGAACCCAAAAGTTTAACATGGGCTGTTCCTTATGTTCCGTACTTGCTTGCGTTTATTATGTTTGGTATGGGGCTTACCATTTCGCCTGAAGATTTCAAGAAAGTGCTTCAGCATCCGCGCGATGTGTTTTTAGGCATGTTGTTGCAATATTCTATTATGCCGCTTGTTGCAGTAGGAATTTGTCATGTGTTCAAATTACCACCTGAACTGGCTATTGGTGTTATTTTAGTAGGGTGTGCACCCGGTGGTACCGCGTCCAATGTTATGACGTTTATTGGACGTGGCAATGTGGCGCTTTCGGTAAGCATGACACTTGCTTCCACGATTGTTTCACCCTTACTCACACCTGTTCTTATTTATGTTTTCGCAGGCAATTATGTGAATATGTCAGTGCCTGCAATGATGCTTTCGGTAGTTCAGATGGTTATTGCGCCCATCATTTTAGGCGTTGTGCTGAATAAATATTGCAAAAATATCTCGAAAGCCGCTACTACTGTTATGCCATTATGTTCTGTATTTGTGATTGCGCTTATTGCAGGTGCAATTGTTGGAAAGAACGCCGAACACCTGATGCATGCAGGACTGTTCTTGATAGGCGTTGTGCTTTTGCATAATTTGTTAGGTATGTTTGTAGGTTGGTTGGTGTCACGTCTTGTGCACCTTGATTATGATAAAACTACTGCTGTATCAATTGAAGTGGGTATGCAAAATTCGGGGCTTGCAGCTGGAATTGCAGCGTTGCATTTTGCTACAAATCCGTTAGCGCCGCTTCCTGCTGCATTGTTTAGCGTTTGTCATAATGTAACAGGTTCGGTATTTGCAGGACTCCGTCGACGTGGCTCACTTCAGCGTCAATTACGAGAGGATGCGAAATGAACGAACGCGAACTGCTGAATTCGTGTGCAGAGGCATGTAACAAACTTATTACGTGCAACAGTGTTGTAGCGTCTATTACTAATGCTGTTACCGTTAATTTAGTAGCAAATACCCAGCTTGCAGTAGGAGCGTCTGCTGCTATGGTGTATATGGATGATGAGATTGATGCGCTTATGCAAGTTGCGTCTTCGTGTTACTTGAACATGGGAACCTTGCTGCCTGTTCATGCTGACAGTATGGTGCAAGCGATGATAACATGCCATGATCTTGAAAAACCGTATGTTATCGATCCGGTTGGCTTGGGAATTGGCGCGATTCGCGATCATGTGTTGCGCGTTGCTCAAACGGTGCCGCCTGCTATTATTCGTGGAAATGCATCGGAGATTATTGGGCTTGCGCGCCTGTGGGAACTTGACGTGAAAAAGCACGCGTCACATGCGGCTGGAGCGTCGGGTGCATCTGCTGCGTCAGCTCCACGCGGCGTTGATTCTGTTGACACCGTTGATGATGCACTGCCCAGTGCGCGCGCTCTTGCAGCATTCACGCACGGTGCCGTTATTATTTCAGGAGAACACGATATTGTGACTGATGGCACACACACCGCTTTTCTGCTGGGTGGCTCGCCCTTTATGCCGCTTGTTACGGGTATGGGCTGTTCACAGGGAGGAATTGCTGCCGCATATGCTGCGGTAGCCGATCCGTTTGTGGCAGCACTGTGCACCAGTGCGCTCTATAAAGCTGCAGGTATGGAAGTACATGACGAAGCTCATGGTCCTGCGTCATTCCAAACGCTTTTTGTTGATGCGTTGTACAAAATTACACGCAACGACCCAGCTGCTTCATTTGAATCGGTGTTTTTGCGTCTTGTATAGCAGGTAGCGTGATGGAAAACTTTCAGACGTCTTTGAACACATCACCTCTGAATGCGCTCACTGCAGACAAAACGATGTCACATGTAATCACACATGCGCATGGTGCGCCGCGCGCGACTCATGAGCACGCTAAACAGTTTGATTTTTCACGCTACTTAGTTATTGGTCCCGAGAACCTGCCTGCTCAGGTAGGTTCTCTCACGGTTGAAGACGTTGTATGCGCAAGCGTTGAAGAGGGCTTTACCTGTGTTCAAATACGCTCAAAAGTGCTGTCTGCGCGCGATTTGATTGCGCTGGTTCAGCGTGTCGATAGTGCGCTTGTGCATCGTACGTTGCGCGATAAGGTGTGCCTTGTAATAAATGACAGGCTTGATTGTGTTCTTGCAGCGCGTGATGCAGGTGCTCGAGTTGATGGGATTCATGTTGGACAGAGCGATATTCCGCCCGATGTATGCCGCCATTATTTGGGTGAACATGCTGTTGTAGGATTAAGTGCCCCTGCAGCTGATATTGTGCACTACATTGCGCATGCAAAAACGCATTCCATTAGTTATTTTGGCGTTGCTCCGTATCATGTAACGCCGTCAAAGCCCGATTGTGATACCACATCAACAGGCGAAACAATCTATATTTCAGCTGATGATATTCAGCGTTTAGCTCAGATCAGCACTGTGCCACTGATTGTAGGCGGCGGTGTGCAGCAGGCCGATTTGGAATGTTTGAAACGCTCAGGTGCTACTGGGTTTTTTGTAATTTCTGCTGTGTGTTCTGCAGAAAATCCTCGTTTAGCAGCGCGCGCGTTATGTAGCACGTGGAACGCGCTTGCCTAGCATGTTCTGTTAATGGCGTTTTTTCGTGCTCGTGCGTGTTAATATATTCTTCAGCTTAATAGCTTATAGTACATACAAGTATTGGTAGGGAGGCATGTATGAAAATTCTTATCGCGGAAGATAGCAAAAAATTGTCACAGGCAATAAAGCAATGCCTCGAATATAAATACTCTGTTCAGCAGGCTTTTGACGGAAATGAAGCGTTTTATTATGCCAAAGACGGCATTTACGATCTCATTATTTTGGATGTTATGATGCCAGGTATGGACGGCTATACGGTTATTAAAAAATTGCGCGAAAACCAGGTGCAAACTCCTGTTTTAATGCTTACAGCACTGCGTGGTGTTGAAGAACGTATTCGCGGTTTGCGCTTAGGTGCTGATGATTATTTACCCAAGCCATTTGCAAAAGATGAATTGCTCTTGCGCATTGAAGCCATTTTGCGGCGCAGCAATAATCTGTATGATGCGCGCCAAATTTCGTATAAAGATCTGGTAATTAACTATGATGAGCATACGGTGCGCATTAACGGTAAAGTGTTGCCGCTGAAAGGACGTCAGTTTGACGTGCTGGAATACCTGGTATTGCGTCAAGGGCAACTGGTTTCAAAAAGCCAAGTGTTCGATAAGGTATGGGGATTTTTGTCTGATACATCAACTAATGTTGTGGAGGTGTATGTAAGCGCATTACGCAAAATTCTAAAAGCTCACGATTATGATAAGTATCTTCATACGATTCGTGGTGCAGGATATTTGTTTGGTGAGCGCGATAATCGGTGAAAATTTCTTCTGAACATACGCTTATTCATAAAGAGCTTTTGCGATCGACAGCTGTATTTTTTGTCGTATTTGCGCTGTTGTTAAGCGTTTTAGGTGTGTTTATCTATCATCAAGTGCATACGGTGTTATTTCGCGAAACCGATGCACAATTAGTGCAAGCTCGCGAGAATATTCAGCACGACGTAGAATTGTTGGCTGCTGAAGGCAGTGATATGGTGCTGTTTCGCGATGCAACTAACGAACAGGGCGTAGGTGCGCACAGCAATCTAAGCTCTGAGCAAGGCGAAGGAACACTGTACAACAATAACCGAGGCGCCGCAAAAAAGCGCAAACGCCAGCAGCGACGCAATTCCGGCATACATCACGCCTTTGAACAGGACCTTTTGTTCACCAGCATCATTCGTGCCACCGAGCACGCCATTCAAAGCAATTCGCGTTTGTTGTTTGTGGTGCGCGATTCATCGGGCGCCGTGCTTAACGCTATCAGCCTTTATACCGTTTTCCCCGAGTACGTAACGCAGCTTCCGCTTAATTCCGATGCACAAGCGAAACCCTATTCGCTTGCATGCGACGGTCATTTTATGCGCGGCGTTACGATTACGTTCCCGCGCGACAATGACGATGTGTCCTACGTGCAAGTGCTTGCCAATGTTGATTCTGAAATGGCAATTCTAGAGTCGGTTACCAATACACTTATCGGCGGATTTTTGGTTGCGCTTATTATTGCGGCGGCGCTTAGTTACATTCTTGCACGTCGCGCGCTTAAACCTTTGTTGCAATCGTGGGTGAAACAAACTGAGTTTATTCAAAATGCGTCTCACGAATTGCGTACACCACTTACCATTATTAAAACAACCCAAGAATTACTGCTTGATAAGCCAAACGATAAAGTTATCGATCATTTTGAAAATATTGCTGCGACGATTGAAGAGGTTGATCGTTTATCTCACTTATCAGCTGATTTACTGTTCTTGACGAAGTTTGATTCCGGAGCACATACGCTTAACAAAACGAAGATTGAACTTGATGGTGCGCTGCGTTTTATGGCGCATTTATATCGTGAAACAGTTGAGCTGCAAGACAAAGTTTTTCAGTTTAGCGCTGCATCGAATTGTAGTATTATGGCTGATGAAAAGAAAATTCGTCAACTTATTGCCATAGTGTTAGACAACGCTTTGAAATATACGCATGAAGGCGATCGTATTCAAATGAACAGTTTTCGCGAAGGCCACGATGCGGTAATAGAAGTAAAAGATACGGGCATTGGTATTTCAAAAGAAGATGCGAAGCGCGCATTTGAACGTTTCTATCGAGCAGACAAAGCGCGCAGTGAAGGTGGATCGGGACTTGGCCTTGCGATTGCATTTTCAATCGTAAAAGCGCACGGCGGTAAAATTACTATTGCTCCGTGGACAGCACCTGTGGGCGAAGGCGTGGGTACTGGTGCGGATGTTGGTGGCAGCGTGCGCGGCAGCGTGGATGTTGGTGGCAACGTGCGTACTGGCGTGTGCGATGGGGAAGTAAGCGACGTGTGCGCTGGTGTGCATGAGAGTACTGGTCAGACAAGCAACGAGCACGTGTTTTCTTCATCAGGTACAAGCGAGCAAAGCTCTCAGTTTCAAAGTGGCACCTGCGTTCGCATTAGTTTTCCGTCTGCGTAACAAAACGCCGCGCCACAGCACCGCGCCATAGCGCCACGCCAAAACGCCGCGCGCACAAAAAAACGAGCACTGCGCACGTGTTTGATGTGCGACAATGCTCGTGTTCTTCAGTACGTTCGCTCGAAAACTTTCAGTTTCGTGAACTAAGCTACAAGCTACATTACGGTTTCTGTTGGTTCGCCAACCTTTATGCGTTTTGCGCTTGTGCCTTTGATGCCTCTTTTTCAAGCTCTTGTTTAAGCGTTGGCTTTCTCCATATGCGTCCAACAATCAGGAAAATAACGATACCGATAATGGCTGCCATAACAATTGAGCCACCAGGGCGTACGTCGTTATAGTACGAGAAGCACAGACCGCTAATGGTGTAAATGACGCCCAAAATTACGGCAATAATGCAGGTTTGCTTATAGCTGCGCGACAGAATAAGCGCCGTTGCAACGGGCAGCGTTACCAGCGAAACTACCAGTAAAGCACCTACAACTTTGCACGCAAGACCAATCATAATAGCCGATAAGCACGTAAAGATGCCGTTTACAATTTTTACGCGAACGCCTGCTAAGCGCGCGAGTGTTTCATCAATGGCCGAGTCAGAAAGGCCTGCATACAGCACGATGCTGATAATAACCGTAGCTAAAAACGCAAGGAATGTGCCAATTAAATTGTCTATGGTTACGGCTGAAATTGATCCGAATAAATACGACTCGAAAGTATTTCCACCAGGCGCAAAGTCGGCCAAAATAACAGCTAAACCTAAGCCAGCGCTCAGGATAATAGCAACCGCCATATCGCCAAATTGCGGCATTTTCTCGCGAATTCCTTCAATGCAGAAACCAGCAACAATACAGCTGATCACAGCACCAATAACCGGGTCAAAGCCCAAAATCAAACCAAGTCCAACACCAGTAAGAGATACGTGCGAAAGTGCATCGCTTACCATGGATGTTTTACGGTTAATCATAACAATGCCAATAAGTGGCAGCGCAATGGCGAACATAAGCCCCGCCATAAGCGTGCGCCGCATAAAATCAAACTCAAGCATTTGCTATCCTTCCATCTTCAATGCGATAGGTTGAATCGAGTTTCAATCGTTCGCTGACCAGCTGATATTCATGCGAAACAAGCAAGCAGGTAATTTTTTGCTCCTGGTTAATTTTGTTCAGCAAGCCCAGGAAGCTTTCCTTGCTTTCTTTATCGACACCTGCGGTAGGCTCGTCTAAAATCAGCAATTTAGGATCGTTGATAAGTGCGCGGCAAATCATAACGCGCTGTTGTAAGCCGCCTGATAGTTGATTAAATGGAACGCGTGCATAACGCTCAAGATCCATTTTTGCAAGTGCTTGCTCTGCCACTTGGTAGTGCTTTTTGCGTGGAATGCGCACAATACCAAACTGCTTGTATAAGCCTTGCACAACAATTTCTCGACACGTGGTTGGAAACGCCACTTTGTTCATAACGCTTGCTTGCGGCACATAGCCAATCCAAGTAAGGTCGTTGTACTCTTTCATCGTTTTTCCAAAAAGGCTGATGGTGCCTTTATAACCTTTCAGTTCGCCTAAAATAAGCTTCATCAAGGTTGATTTCCCGCTTCCGTTTTCGCCTGTGATGCAGCACAAATCGCCTTCTGGTATCGAAAACGACAAGTCCTTCAACACAGGCATTGCATTGTAGCCGAAAACGAGATTGGATACCTTTATTGCATCCATGGTACCTCCCGTACGTGGTAGTGAGTGTTGCACTAACTAGATTAGAGATTCATAAATCTTTTCGACATTGTCTTTCATGATTTCAACATAGCCATTCATCTTCGCACCTTGCTCTTCGCTGACGTATTCCATCGAAGCCAAGGGAACTGCCTTACCGCCCACTTCATTGGCAACCGCTTCAGCGTCTTTGGGATTTGCGCCCAGTTCGTAGAATACGGTTGTTGTGTGGTGTTCATGGCAAAAGTCAACGGCTTTACGAATAGTTTTAAGCGCTGGCGACTCGGTTGAGGTAAGCCCTTGCAAAGGGAAGTGCTTGATGTTCAAATCGCGGCACAAATACGAGTACGCGTTGTGCGTTACCACAAATTCGCGACGCTTGAGCGGGGCAAACTTGTCGTGGTACTTGGCGCCCATAGCCGTAATGCGCGCCACAACATCCACTTTGTTCGAATAGTAATCCGATTGCATATCAGGATACATTTGAACAAGTTTGTCGTAAATGTGGTTGCAATACAGCTTCGCGTTGTTAAACGACAGCCATGAGTGAGGGTCGTAGGTAATTTTATCGGTACCCGACGACGAACCTTCCATAAGCTGTGTATGAGGAATTTCATCGCCGCCATCGTTGGTAACCAGGCGATACGAAAGCAAGTTTGCGCTTTTACGGTCTGACAGCAGCACCCAGTCGTCGCCTTCAGGTAGCGTAAAGCCAATATAGCCACTCTCATGACCCATTTCAAGCGCGTACACTTTCTCAGCTTCTACTTGAATGGTGGTATGCTGAGGAACCGTTTTACCTTTTTGCGACATAATTTTGCGTCCGCGCTGCGTAGTTTTTTCCAGCGGATCGGTTTTCGGAACGCGGAAAAACGCTACACGCATGATGTCTTGGTGCGTATGCCCGAACTCAAATCCGTACGTTCCCGGCTGAACATTCAGGCGTGCAATATATTGAAATTCCCCCATAGCAGCAGCTCCTCGATAGGTTATGAGGTCGATGCCATCGGATAATTTCAAAATAGGAAGCTTAGGAACGTTTTCTTGTACTTGATCGAGCCAGTGCTCCATGTTTGCACCGTTTACCACCAGCAAATCGGCTTCCTGCAGTTCACGAAGCGCTTTTGGCGTTGGCGCCCACAGGTGCGGGTCTTTGTTGGTTGGCATAAATGCGCGCAGGTCAACGGTGTCGCGTGCTACTTCTCGTACCAGGTCGTACACGGGGTAAAACGATGCATAAATTAAAGGCTTTTCGCCTTTAGCACGACGTCCGCTGCATGAGGTTGTGGCCGCAGCACCTGCCGCGCACAACGCGCCACCAGCGCACATCGTGAAAAATTTTCTTCTTGAATAAGTAGTCATACATCCGCCTTTATACAAAGAAGGGCCGCGAACGACCCTTCTCCCTTGTAGAAAAGATTACCAAATCGAGGTTATTCTTTGATTTCGTCTTCAATTTGAGCAAGCGTTGAATCGGGCTTCACGAAGGTTGGGAACCACTTGTCCTTCTTCAGCAATTCATCGGCGTTTGTACCGTAGCGCATATGGAAGTGTACGAGCTCTTCTTCACCATGAACAGGCATCATAAGAAGAACAGGATATTTTGCGTCAGCCTCTTTAGCCTTAAATACATCCCACTCAAGTTGATGTCCGCCGTGCATAACCTTTTTGCTGTCTACGCACTCATAGGTAGCTTTGGTTACCGTCTTAGCTCCATCTTTTGCAAATCCATCAAGGAATTCAATGGTGTTGCCTTTAATTCGAAGGCCGTTAAATTCGCACTTACGACGCTCTTCGAGTTCCTTTTTAATTGCTTCAGGGGTTGATTTCTTGTCTTTTGCTGCTTCTTCATACGCCTTTTGGACTTCAGGCTTGTCGAGATACTTGTGGAAACCATTCCACTCACCAGCCCACTTTTCCAAAGTGATCTTTTTCGCTGCTGGAGCATCAGCTTTCTTCTCTACCTGAGCAGCAGGAGCCTTTTGAGCAGGTTGTTCTGCCTGTTTAGGCTCTGAGTGTCCTGCGCAGCCGCCGAGAGCAATTGCCAAAGCAAATGCTGCACCAACGCCAAGCACCTTCTTAAATCCCGTCATGGAATCCTCCTTCGTTGAGCTAATAGAAATATTAGCTTTGGATAACTTGCATTGAATAATGTAGCGTATTCAAAGCAATATAGCTCAAATTCATAAATTCTTAACAATTGCTTAAACGTATGGTAAATAAGCTTTATAAAAATGTTTGGTGAACTTATTGCGTGTGACCTTGGAGAACGGGTGGTGCGCTTATGTTGACGGTGTGGGCAGTGTTGGCAGTTTCAGGCTTGGCTGTGCGACTCAGTGCGCTTGTGGCTTCGCGTTCGTGCTGTTTGCGTGGCTGTGTTCCTCAACAAGAGATGCGCGTTCTGGTAGCTTCGTGTTCCTTTCTTTCGTACAATTCCTTCGTTTGCAGGGAGAACTTGCTGGTAGTGCTTCGGTGGGGCTTGTAGGTATAAAAAGAAGGGCCTCAAAAGCGACCCTTCTTTTCGGTACACGGCTGTTAAAGCAAGTTTAGCCTGCAATTTCGCCTTGAATTTGGCTCATGGTTGAGTCGGGCTTAATGAACGCTGGGAACCATCTTTCCTGCTTCATCATGTCATCGATGCTGCTGCCATAGCGCATGTGGAAGTGCATAAGGCCTTCTTCACCATGAATAGGCATCAAGAACAGGATAGGATATTTTGCATTTGACTCTTTTGCCTTAAAGATATCCCATTCATACGTATGTCCGCCATAGCTAAACTTTTTGTTCTCGCTGAACTCATAGGTTGCTTTGCTTATTGTTTTGGCGTTGTCTTTCGGGAAACCATCAAGGAACTCAACGGTGTTGCCCTTAATGCGAAGACCGTTAAATTCGCACTTACGGCGCTCCATAAGGTCTTTTTTGAACGCTTCTGGCGTCATGTTCTTTTTCTTGGCGCCCTGTTCAAACGATTGTTTCAATTCAGGCTTGTCGAGATACTTATGAATACCGTTCCACTCACCAGCCCACTTATCCAATGAAACTTTTTGCGCTGGAGCTTCAGCTTTTTTCTGTACCTGAGCAGCAGGGGCCTTCTGAGCAGGCTGTTCAGCCTTTTTCGGCTCTGAGTGTCCCGCGCAGCCACCGAGCGCAACAGCCAATGCAAATGCGGCTCCAATGCCCAGCACCTTTTTTAGTCCCGTCATGGGTTCCTCCTTTGTTCAGCCAATATCGAGGATATTAGCTAACGATAACTTAATTTATAGTTATATCGTATTTGAACGTATTTGACGGATGATTGACATAATTCACACTTTTTTAACAATCGTAACATTTTTATGGTGGAGTGCGATGGGACACACAAAAAAGCGCCCGTGCGCAATGCACAGACGCTTTTTACATATTACGCTTACGAGCTAACGAGCAGATTTCCTTGACCTCTCGCGAGAATCTCGCCACCCTCTGGGAAACCTGTTAGTTTTGTTAGCTTTCGTACAGCGTTGATGCTGCTTCGTTTAGCTTAGTCAAGTGATTGTGAAAGCATCCAAATAGCTTTGCTGTAATCGCCGATAAGATCGTCCATCTTCGTAGAAACAAGGAAGTTTCCAGCGTTGTCGGCTTCTTCCTTTACGCCTTTAGCGCTTTCAAGCAGATATTTGAAGTCGGCAAGTACTTCGCTCCATACTACCGGAGCACCTACAAACTCGCTTGGAGCTTCTTTAATCTTGCTGTGAGCAGTAAACTGGCTGATGGTTGAAACAGGTTTCAGGTTGCACATAAGCATCGCTTCAGCAACTTCATCAACGTGACCGTTCACCATATCGTAATATTCTTCAAGTTTAGCGTGTGCTACGAAGAATGTATGGCCTTTCACATACCAGTGAAAATTTTGCAGCTTGTGATAAAAAACTACAAGGTCAGATAAAAGTTCGTTCATTTTTGTTTCCATGATTAAGCCTTCCTAACGGATTTGTTTTACCTTATGTTTGTAAGTATAAAGCTTGTTACATTGAAAAAATAGTATTATATTAGCTAATCTTAGTACGATATTGTAAAAGCACTATTTTATTGCATACAATTTATTAGGAAGGTACGCATGGAACAAACAACTACGTGCATAAGCTCGAAAACGCTGCCGTTGAGTATTGAATATGCCACCACTGGCTACGCGCACGACAAAGATGAGCTGGCGCATATGCATGACTGCCTGGAAATTTCGTGTGTGCTTCAAGGTTCACTGTATTGCTCTGTCAATGATGACCGCTTTCTGCTTGAACAGGGCGATTTGTGTTTTATCAACCACGGTCAGCTGCACCGCGCAACGCATGCTCCAACGCTTCAATCGAAGCGCGTTACGCTTATCGTAAGTCCGAACGTGCTGACGCGAAATTCATATGTGTTAGAACATTTTGTAAAGCCATTGCTTGATAATCGTACGTTTTCGCATGTGAAAATTTCGCAGTCAAATAATATCGCTACGGAAGTTCGCACGCTCATCGAGCGTATTGATGCGCTTGAGCATGAACAAGAGCCGGGTTGCGAGCTTGAAGAAATTGCGCTGGTGCATATGATTTTCCGCTATATGTATGCTGCATATTGTGCAGTTGCTCATACAAACGTGAGCTATGACGAAAACATTGGCTTACAACTAGCGATGACAACGTATATTTATGAGCATTTTTCCGAGCATGTTACGCTTGAGCATATTGCGCAGGCGGGGAGTGTGAGCAAGTCGAAGTGCGCGCGCTTGTTCCAAAAGTATGCACACACAACGCCCATTGATTTTTTGAACACGTATCGTCTTGAGCAAAGCACTGCGCTCTTGGCGTCTACCAATGAGGCGGTGTCACGCATCGCAGCACAGTGTGGGTTTAATCAGCAAAGTTACTTCAATCGGCTATTTTTGCGTGCGTATAATTGCACGCCGAAGGAGTATCGCACGCGTGTTCAGCACGGGCAGCGCAGCTAGCGCGGGTAGGTGCCGTTTACGCGTATGTGGTGCACGTGGGACGCGTGACTGTGCGAGCATGACGTGCCTGGGCATGTGAACGCAGGGGCACGTGGAACACGTGAGACGCGTGTGGCGTTCCAACAACCCGCGCGGGTAGGGCGCGTATGGGCATGTGGGTGCAGGGTGCGCACGTGCGCTGCGGCCCGTTCGCGTATGTGGCGCACGCCACGCTCAGACGGTGTTGCAGCAAGCGCGCGTGCTGTTCCTACTTCTTCTTCTTGCTGCCATAGCGGCGCCACGCATACAATCCGCCTGCAACAATAACCACAACAACAAGACCTGCAACAAAAGCCGCAATCATGTTTCTATTATGCATAGCTTGCGCATCGCTGGCATGAGCATCGTTTGCAGCTTGCGTGCTGCGCGTGGAGCTTTGTGCGTTTCCGTTTGTTGCGGCACTGTTGCCGTTTTGCGTTGAGCTGTTGTTAAGCGCGGTGGTGTTGTTACTGCCTGCTTGCGCGTTCGCGTCGGTATTCGATTGCGCGTTTGTGCCGTTTGCCAAGGAATTATGCGCGTTGTGCGCTGTGTACGGAGCCCGAGCACCTTGGTATGCGCTATTTCTGCCGGAGGCACCTGATGATGAACTGCCGCCATTGCCCGTTCCGTTTTCGCCACCAGCACCATTGGTGTTCTTGTGAATGTCGCCACCCGTGCCCGTGCCGTTGCCCGAGTCGCCGTTCGTGTCGTTATCGTTCGTGGTAGACGAGTTGTTGTGAGACGGATTCGTAGTATCGTTATTGTTTGGATTGTTGTTCGTACCGCCATCGTTGCCATCAGGCGAATTGCCTGGTTTGTGCAGAGGGTTAAGCGTTGGAAGCGGCGAGTTGTCTACTGACGTTTCCTTCGTGCCAACTAATTCTACCTGGTCAACAGCGTCAATATGCTTACCACGAACCGATTCAATGGTACCTGTTAAGCCTTTGTTGGCGTCAACTTCGTAGGTGGTAATTTTTGTGTCTGACCCGTCTTTGCCAGGCATTTGTACGCGCGTTGTACCTTTTGGAAGCGTTGGATCGTTTTTCGTTATTGTTTTGAACTTAACAGGCGTTGTTTCGGTTTTGACGTTGCCAACTTTGGTTAAGCCGTTTCCTTCAATGCGTACGGTGCCGTTCGCATACGTTTTCTTTACTGCCTTTGGCTGTGGTTGGCTTTCAACTTTTGTTTGCGTATACGCAAGCGATGAATCTGCTTCGTATTTCATTGTACCCGCACCAAGATCCTCTACTGTTGGTACATTGAGATCTAACCATATACGTGCGGAGTAGTTGCCATCAAGTCCGTTAATGTTGGGTTTATCTCGAAATGTAAGATCTATTGTACGGTTATAAGCGCAATAAGGAAGCCGCTCGCTTAGAATGAATTTGTTGCCTTCATAGTGGCCTTTAACTTGTATATTACGCTTTGATTTATCATCATATCTTTGTGGTTGACCGAGCGTTATACCATCGAGTGACTTAAGTGGTAATATCGTTTCTACCTGCTCGGAATCAACAGATACATATTGATGACCAAGGTCAAGCTTTTGCAAATGTGGCAAGTTTATGTCTTTAAATATGCTTGGATCAATAAGACAGTTATAGCGCATATCAAGTTCTTCAAGGGCCGTAAGATTTTTGATAACCTGAAAATCTTGTGCGCCATTATGTGTAGTAATACCTGACATAGTAAGCTTTTTCAGCTTTGTTAAATTTTGTAGTGCAGAGAGTCCATCTTTTACAAGAGAAAAATCGTCATCACTGATATCAAGTTCGGTAAGATTTGTTAGCTCATTCAACGTTGAAAGATCTTTGAATACGTATTTGTCGCCATCGTCGGCATCGTTATCGTCGGCATCATCATCGTCGGCATCGTAATCATAATTATCTTTAACATTGTTGTTCATGTAAAGAAGTTCTAGCTTTCTTGAGTTCTTCAGTGGTGATATGTCATAAACTGCATTGCCATTAATATCAAGTTCACGTAAATTCTTTAAGTTACTGAGCGCAGACAAGCTGGTAATGTGGTTGTCTTCCATATAAAGATCTTTTAAATTTGTCATATCTTTCAGCGGAGATAGATTAAGCTTAACATCTGATTGGTTGTTTACCTCATGCATAATAAGTGTTTCAAGACTCGTTAAGTTACTGAGCGCAGACAAGTCGGTAATTGGATTTTTTGAAATAGTAAGCCATTTCAGATTTGTTAAAGCTTTCAGTGGTGTGATGTCTGAAATCGAACATTCATAAATAAAAAGCTTTTTAAGATTTGTTAATTTGCTCAGTGTAGATACTTGCAAGTTAGGATTGTCTGAAAGATCAAGTGTCGTGAGGTTCTTTACCTTAGCTAGTGCGGATGCATCTTTAATACTACTGTAACTGAGATCAAGATCTGTTATATTCGTTAAGTCTTTCAGCGTAGATAAGTCTAGTTCAGGATTCTGCCAAAGATGAAGTTTAGTGAGGTTCTTTACCTTAGCTAGTGCGGAGGCATCTTTAATTTTAGCGCGATAGAGGAAAAGATCTTTTAGATTCACTAATCCTTCCAGCGTAGATAAGTCTAGTTTAGAATTATCTGAAAGATTAAGTGTCGTGAGGTTCTTTAAGCTTGCTAGTGCAGATGCATCTTTGATTCTATTGTCGCAAAGATTAAGTGTAGTGAGGTTCGTTAAGCTTGCTAGTGCAGATGCATCTTTGATTATATTGCCGCAAAGATCAAGTGTCGTGAGGTTCTTTAAGCTTGCTAGTGCTGATGCATTTTTAATATTACTGTCACTGAGATCAAGATCTTTTAGATTCGGTAAGTCTTTCAACGTAGATAAGTCTAGTTTAAAATTCTGCGAAAGATCAAGTGTCGTGAGGTTCTTTAAGCTTGCTAGTGCAGATGCATCTTTGATTATATTGCCGCAAAGATCAAGTGTCGTGAGGTTCTTTAAGCTTTTTAAAGCTGAAATATCTGTGATGGAATTAACTCTGAGATTAAGTTTTTGGAGCTTCGTTAATCCTTGCAATGGCAAAATATTGCTGAAGTAATTGCCGCTGAGATTAAGATTTGTTAGGTTCGTGAAGTGTTCCATCCCTGATAAATTATTTATACGATCATTGGAACTATTAGGGCGTTCTAAATTCGCTTCTGTGAGCTTTAAGGCTTCAGCCGTTGTAATGTCTGTTGCATTTTCTTTAATGAGCTTTTTTGCTTTCATGACGCTTAGCAATCGAGCTTTCAAAATTGGATCTTTGAAATCGATCTGTTTATCCTCGTGAGTGTTTGCCCCAGTATCATGCGCCGCGGTAACAAGGTGTGTTGCACCAGATGCTGTACCTGATACCGCACGAAGTGCCTGTGCTGGCGATGCTGCAGGTGTTTGTACAGATGGTGTGGCAGGTTTTACTGCAGGTGGGTTAGTAGGTTTCTGTGCAGCCTTTGCGGTCGATGAGGATGCAGGGCTTGCGTATGCCTGTTGCGGCGCCGATGCCGCAACAGCTCCCATGGCTGTTGTGCACATTCCTACGCTTAACATTACCGACAAAACGGCATTTGTTTTATTGCTTTGCTTCATGAGGAATTCTCCCATACCATATTCATGAGGCGTATTTGTCAATTAAAGTAGGGATTTATAGACAATCCTTGCATGGCAAAAATGCCCTGATTAAATAACTATAACGGAGAAAAATTATAATACAGAGCTTTTTTACTTACAATAGAGCGTACCCTATAAATCCCTTGATTAATTTATAATATTCACAAAAGAATTTATACAGCGACCAGGGCGTCGTACGTCACTGCTCTAACCGCTCGCGCATTGTCCTTGCGCCGCGCTGGCGCAGATGGATGGCGTGCTGCCTTCCACGTATACTGGCGTTTCACTGGCGACGCACTGGCGCAGATGCGTTGCTGCGTTCCCAGTGTGTATTCGTACCATTTTTGTGACGTGCACTCGCACCGTTCCTGTGACACGCACTGTTCCGATCGCTGCACTGCACCAGTGCCCGTACGACCGTTGCACCAACGCCGCACCACCGCACCACCAACATCGCACCAACAGCGTGCCGCCGCACCACACGAACAATATTTCTCGTGGTAGCACGCTGTTCTTTGTATATGTCTACCTCAAAAAGTGCTGCTCGTTCGCACAGAAAACACCTGCGCGCGATACTTCAAGAAAAAAGTTTGGAAAAGTACTTGCAAAGCAAATTCCATTGTGTATAATTCCTAGCTATAAATTCTTTGACGAGAATACGACGTTTCGATTACTGTGTTACAGCGAGTCGGGTATGGTGAAAGCCGACAGAGCAAGTGCGAATCGTTATCATCTCTGAGAAGCGAGACTGAAAGCTCATCTGGGGTCGCATAGTTCTTCCTAGGATGAATCGCGAACAGCACAGCAAGTAAGGATCGCCGGGATTCCCCGTTAGGAAAAGCGCATGTTGGTGCGTAAAGTGTCGTTCACACCGTATTTACTATTGACGGCTCGTGAGCGGAATAAGGGTGGTACCGCGGATAATGTTTATTCGTCCCTCGTAATCCAGTTCAGATTACGAGGGATTTTTTATTGCCTTGCGTTTATGTGCGCAAACGTAGTAAAAAATCCCAAACTTGTTTCGTTGCAAAGGGCTACGAACAATATCGTAAAGAAAGGGTGTGTTATGAAAACACTGCGTGTGCTCGGAAAAGGAAGTAAAGTATTAGCGAATTTTTCGTCCATTTTCGTTATTGCTATTGCCGTAGCCACTTTGCTTGTTCCCTCGCTTATGAGCTGGGTAAACACACGTTTGTTTACCGACTTTTTGGGGAACGGATTTTCGTGGCAGTCGCTTATCATCGGCTTTATCATGTTTTGCATGGGTCTGACGCTTTCAAAAAACGACTTCAAAGTACTTGCTCAAAGGCCGTTTGACATCTGTGTTGGTGCCGTTGCACAGTATTTGATTATGCCGCTTTCGGCGTTCGCACTGTGCAAAGCGCTACATTTGCCTGATGCGCTTGCTATTGGTTTGATGCTGGTAGGTTGTTGCCCGGGCGGTGTTTCGTCGAACATCATGAGTTATTTGTGCAGGGGAGACGTTGCGTTTTCGGTTGGAATGACTACGGTTTCAACCTTGCTTGCGCCTTTCGTAACGCCGTTTTTGATGACGCTTATGGCAAGCGGCATCAGCATCCAACTAAAACCCGTTCCTATGTTTTTGTCAATCATCGAAACAGTTATCGTGCCTGTTGTTGTGGGCTTTTTGATCAATTTCAAGTACGAGAACAACAAAACGTATCAAGAAGTGCGCGCGTGTATGCCAGGTGTTGCTGTTGTGGGTTTGGCGTGCGTTGTTGGTGGCGTTACCGCATCACAAGGTCATGCGTTTGTGGCATCGGGTGCCTTTGTGTTCCTGGCAGTGTTTTTGCACAACGCGGTGGGCTATGTGCTTGGATACAGTGCTGGCGTGCTTACGCGCATGTCACGTGCCAAAAAACGCACCGTGTCGCTTGAGGTTGGCATGCAGAACGCGGGGCTTGCAACCACGATGGCAACCAGCAATCCGCAGCTATCGCTGTTGCCTGAAGCTGCTGTTATCTGCGCTGTTTCATGCGTGTGGCACTCCATCTCGGGAACATTGCTTGCGGGTGCGTTTGCGCAGTGGGATGAGTATCAACAGCGCCGTGCTGCGAAAAAAGTTCCTGTTGAAAAGGACGTTCCTACAGTAGTGTAGCGTCGCGCGTGTGTTAGCGGATGGTGGCTATTTA
>KQ959705.1:276290-276775 GCA_001552935.1 Umbribacter vaginalis
AGCGGATGGTGGCTATTTAGGAACCGACGGTGCGGAATTCGGCGTTGCAGTTATGATGGGTATTGGCTATGGCAAGCCTGCGAAGCACACCAAAACGCGTCAACCGATGTGCGACATTGTGCAGATGGTGTAAGGGTTGCGTTTCGAAGAGCGACGTCTTAAAGCTCGCTTTTGAGCGCGACGGCGTTAGTGCTTTTGCCAGTTTAGTTGGGCAGACGTGCAAGCGCTTTCAATTGTTTTCCCTTGAACGGAAATCGTAAAAGCGCTTTCGTTAACACTTGACGGCTTGTTCACCCGAAAATCATGCGCGAACAGGCGTTTTAACAAACTACCCGAGTATGCATTACGCATAACTCGGGTAGTTTCATGTTAGCGCTCGTAGCGCTGGTAACGCTTGTAGCCCTGGTTGCCCCGGTAGTTCGATTGTGACTCAAGCTGCCTTTACAAAACTAATGTGCCTACGCTGCTAAATCGTACTTCTTGAA
>KQ959705.1:276875-277683 GCA_001552935.1 Umbribacter vaginalis
GCAATGGCCTACTTGGTAGCAATTTGCAATGGCAAGTTCTATGTTGAGTGCATAATAACGATTGGGTACCAGTGAAAATACCTGCTTGTTTTGTACTGCTTTAAGATTTTTGAAGTAGTCGGGGTTTTGCTGAATGTCTTTTTCTACCATCTTGAAGTTATTGCTTTCGATGAAAATGCAATCGGGCTGATCGGCTGAAACTTTTTCCAAGTCGATGTTATAAGGCCCTGTTTTGTCATTAACGTCAGCAATATTTTTGAGCTTTAAGATGGCAAAAGGAAAAAATCCTGCTTCGGTGCCAGCAAAACCGTGTCCGCCGCGGTAACTAATTCCAGCAGCATACGCACTTTTCGGAGTAACATTTTTTACGCGCGAAGTAAGATCGGCTTCCATTTTCTTCGTATAGTCTATTATTTCGGTAGCACGCTTGTCTTTGTTAAGCACTTTTCCCATGAGCTCTATATCTTTATAGAACGAATCGCTAAATACTTGTTCCTGCACTGTAATGCACACAACGGGAACACCCGTACGCTGTTGCAGTATGTCTGCTTTTTCTTTATCGATTGTGGCGAAAATCACGTCTGGAGCAAGATCAGAAATAGCTTCTTCATTAGGCGTTACACCGTTTTTGCCGCCTTCACCAATAACAGGTAAGTTAGCAAACTTATCGTGAAACACGTGGCGATACACGCATCTTGGTATGTCTTGTTTCTCGGCCGCTTCAACGCCAACAACTTTGTCTTGTGCCTGCAAAAAGCAGATTTCTGCTAACGAAGACGCTCCAACGCCAATAACCGATTTCGGATGT
>KQ959706.1 GCA_001552935.1 Umbribacter vaginalis
GCGCAACAAATGTTTCACGTGAAACATAATGGGGAACGTGATGGGAAGCGCGATGCAGCAATTGCGGCTCACGAAGAACACGATGGAGAACGCGTTGCCACGAACCCAACCGGAATCATAGATGGCGCAGGAAGCGCGGCGGGTGCGGGTGACGCTACACATGACGTAACGTCTGCGATCGCCGCTGGTAGCATAATGAACACTGCAAGCAACACGTTCACCAACACACCAAAACCAGTCTATGACGCCGAACCAATCAGCACCGTAATACGCATCCTAGCTGGGATAGCATTACTCGGATTTGCAGTTGGACTTGCAGGCGCGTATCCGTTTTACCAAGCCTCTGCGTTAAGTATGCCCTTGCGCATCGTTCACCAAGTAGGCGTATGTATGCTTTCATGTGGCCTTATATGGTGGGCACTCATACATGGCGGCGGGCTCAAATTTGGAACTATGTGGCGCTTCATTATCGGATTTATCATTGCTGGCGTTATTTTAGTGGCACTGAGCAGCGAAAACTCTATTGCTCTCGGTATTCTTCTTATTGCAATAGCGAATACCTTTTTGGCTGGCTATCTATGGTTTACTGCATACGATTATGGAAGACACCTGTCAATGCCAACGTATGTGGTGCTTGGTGCGGTGTGGATTGTCTACATTCTGCCACGTGAACTGGGGAGATGCGTCATATTAAGGCTCGACGCATTCAACGGACTTACGCTTCTTCCGGTTATTGCCATAAGCTTTTTAGTGGTTGTTGGAATTGCCTTGCTGTTAAGCGATAACCTTCCGTATACGCGCCCGCTGTTTGCCGATTTTTCAGGTAAAACAGCACGTGAAATCCATAATCAATCGTTTGATCCATCCCTAGATAAGTCGCTTGATCAGCCGCTTGAAGCCCCGTCCTTGCCAGCAAGCGCCGTGCCCATCAACGCCACACCCAGTACCACGCTGGATGCGCGCTGCAAATATATTCGCCAGCACTTTGGCCTTACCGAGCGCGAAACTGATATGGTGCGCTTACTGGCGCACGGGCGGTCAAAAACAAGCATCTCAAAAGAGTTGTTTATCTCAGAAAACACCGTGAAAAGCTACACGCGCAATGTGTATTCGAAGCTCAACATTCACTCAAAACAGCAGCTGCTTGACATCCTCGACAACCTTACGATATAGCAGTTCATCACACGGCGCCTTGCATAAACACCCAACACCAAACAGGCGCACGACAGGCAGCGCAGCCATAGCATTAAAGGATTATGCCTTACCCTCTACACGATTACGCTCCTTGATAAAAATAAATCAAGCGTTATAACAACATGGCGACACTATCACAACATAATATCGATTTTTGTTCTTCGCTCCTAAAAGTCAAAAAAAATTTAAGTTTTAGGAGTGAAAATGAGCGAAGCGAAGCTTATAAACCGTTAGCTCTACGTAGAGTGAACTCTTATTTGCGCGCAAGATGTTTCTCCGTGCAAGCGCACCAGGCGTTCCACGTTGGAACGACAGACGGCCCTCGTCATTACGCAAAACGGTCCTCGTCGTAACGCCAGAACGTACCTACTGCTTGTTATACGGCACGCGAAAATAATCTAAATACGTTTTGAATCTGTCCTGCGCAAGCAAACACGTATCACGCAAATAACCGCGCTCACGGGTCCATTCCTTCAAACCGCGGTAATAAAACATCTTCATGTCCGCCGCGATAATAAACGGCACAATGTTGTTCCGCAAACATTCTTTGAACAGCAGTAAGCGCCCAACTCTGCCGTTTCCGTCTTGGAAGGGGTGGATACGCTCAAAACGAACATGAAAATCCAGCAGATCCTCAAGGCTCTTGCACTTGATGGCGTTGTATTCAGCAAGAAGTTTACGTACTTCAGGCGCAACATTTTCAGGAGCGGCAGTAGTCATACCGCCAACTTCGTTGAGCAATTTTTTGTAATTACCAACAGCAAACCAATTAAGACGA
>KQ959707.1 GCA_001552935.1 Umbribacter vaginalis
CATACCCAGAAAATGCTTCAAAAACTTTTAGCATAATTAATACCTTTTTGCATACATGTCTTAACACTGCCCCCTGCGATTACACAGGGGGCATACTTCATTATTGCTTGTTACCTTTTATTTGCCTTACTTGATTTTTTGCGCGCAAAGCACCCAAGGACAAGTACAAGTGCACCTGCAAAAGTGCTTAAAAGAGTAAGCAAGGAATTATCACCTGTTTGAGGGAATTTGTTTTGATCAAGCTTTGTTTTATCAGCTTCTTGTTTACTTGACGTATCGGCTTTTTGCTCAGCTTGCGCACGTTCGCTTTCATCGGTGCGCTGTGCTGTAGCTTGCGCTGCTGCATTAGTGCTTGCAGCCATAGGCACAAGTTGTTGCAAAGCAGCATGTACATCACTTGTAAAGGTATCTTGTTTTGTTTGATAGGTGTGCGTTGCTATACCAGGAAGCATATAGTTATGTTCCCGTTTGTATTTCTCAATATCAAAGGTAGGCTTTTCGTTTATCAGAGGCGCAACAATTGAACCGCCTACAACCTGCGCACTACACGTCTGCACTTTTTTCTCTAGTTCAGCAATCTTAGCGTTGAGCATATCTATCTCTTGCTGTTTCTGTTCATCTGATTTAGTTTTATCAGATTTTAGTTGCTCTAGTTGCTGTTTTGCCTGTTGCAGCGCATTCGTAAGTTCCTGGAGCTGTTTTTTGTCTGCATCCGCCTTGATCTGTGCTTGCTGCAACTGTTGTGTAAAAGTACTTATTTTCTCATTGGCAGCATCAAGCTTTCCTTGCAAGCCTTGTTTTTCTTGCGTAAAAGTAGCAAGCTGCGCTGTTAGCTGTTCAATTTCTCGTTGCTTTTCCTGGTCACTTCTCGTCTTGTCAGCTTTCAAGGCATCAAGCTGCGAAGATAAGCTTGCAACTTGTCCTGTTAAGCGCTCGATGGTTGCCTTGTCTGCAACACCTTGCTCGGTGGCTGTTTGTAGCTGCCCTTGCAGCTTTCCTAGCTGTTCTTGTAGGCTTGCAACTTGACCTTTGAGTGTTGTGTTCTCTTGTGTGAGTTGTTCAATCTGTTTACCAAGGTTAGTAATCTGACCATTGAGCTTATCAATTTCAGTTTGTTTTTGCTGTTCACTTAGGGTTTTGTTACTCTTAAGCTTTTCAAGCTGACCATTCAGTGTAGAGATTTGCCCGTTTAATTCTTCAATCTTTGATTTGTCTGTTGTACCTTGCTGTTTTGCTTTCTCTAATTCTGATTGTAAGGAAGAAATCTGTTGTGTTGCAGTGCTTAGTTGCTCTTTAATCGCTTGAGCTTTCTTATCTCCATTCAATGCTCCAAGAGTAGTCTTAATCTGTTCAGTAGCTTGTTTTACCTGTTCAGGAGTAGAAGAAAGTTTGTCATAAACCTTTTTTCCGTCTGTAATAGCTGTATCATATGCTTGTTTCAGATTATCATCTGCGTGTGTGTAATTATCAGTTACTATAACTTGATTGTATGCACCTAAATATCGCTCTAATGACAATGAAATATCCTCTGCTTGAGTTTCAGAAGAAGGTCTTTCTCCTAATTCTTTTTTAGCTTGAGAAAAATCAATATTTATAGTAGCTGAATACTTGAATCCGTCTGTTGCATTCACAGTATACGGATTTTGCATTCCGTCTTTATAGGTTAAAACATCATCAACAATATTTTCATCTGATTTGAATGCTACATGACCAAACCCCTTAATCTCTTTTGCCAAATTAACCTTACTTGTTCCTGGACGTAATGTAATGGTTTGGTCTTTAGCATTGAGTGTTGTTTTATCTTCAAAAGGATTTCCAAGTTCTCTGAGAAATGTCATGTCAGAGATTTTATTATTGCTAAGATCGAGCGATGTAAGATTAGGTAAGTCTGCAAGCGCACTGATGTCGGAGATTTGATTATCGCTAAGATGCAGCGTTGTAAGGTTCTTAAAAAATTCAAGTCCTTTTATTGATTTGATACGATTACCAGGAAACCATACTTCTGTAACCTTTAATGCATCAGCTTCAGTAATATCCTGAGCTGACTGGTCAATAAGGTTTTGTTTTTTCATTTTAGAAAGAATGCGTTCTTTAAGTACCTGGTCTTTGAACTGAATAATAGAAGAATGTGCAGTATTTACTTGAGGTTTTGATGCAACAGCAGCATACGCAACATTTGATGTGTTCAATACAGGTGCTGCAACACCACCAATAAGGCTCGCACACAAGCCTATAGCAACAGCTTTCTTCGTTTGTGCGGTAATAGTTTTTGTATCCATAATTCACTCCTTAAATTTTTTGAATTGAAACACCTAGTGGGAAAAACATTCTTCCCACTAGGCTTAAAAGTTCGATTAGCGCCTTGAGCGCTTACGCTTTGCAATAACAAGTGCTACAGCACCAGCAATTAAACCTGTAGCGATAACAGCAATACCACCAAGCACTTCACCTGTTTGAGGGAATTTGTTTTTCAAGTGGGGCTGCGGAATGTTTTGATCTGCTAATGGCTGTACTTTAGGTACAGGTGCAGGATCAGGCGCAGGCGCAGGTGCTGGCAGATCTAAATGTGGCTGTGGTACAGGTGATGGTTGTTGCTGCAAATTAGGAACTTGCGGTACTTGTGGCGTTTGTGGTGTTTGCGGTGTCTGTGGTGTTTGTGGCACTTGTGGTGCACACCATGGCAAACACGGCATCCACGGCTGCTGCGGACACGGAGCAGGGCAGCTAGGCTCGCAAGGTTTCGGACATGGTGGGCATACTTGTGGTTCAGCAGGCTTTCCAGCAACCTTTACCGTTTGATCTTCGCTGTTTAAGTCCTTATGCTCACAAACAACATGACCATCCAGCAGGATTTGTTCAAAGACA
>KQ959708.1 GCA_001552935.1 Umbribacter vaginalis
GCGCGCTCAAGGGTGCTTAAAGTGCTGATGTGCATATCATTGAGCAATACGTCACCCGATGTGGGCTGACGGTAGGCGCCTAGAATGCTCAGCAGCGTCGATTTGCCTGCTCCGTTGTTCCCTAAAATGGCTGTTACGCAGCCTTTCTTAAAGGCAAGCGATATACCATCCAGCACCGTTTTTTCGTGTTTGCCGTATGCAAAGGAAATATTCGAGCATGAAAGCGTTGCATCGTTCATTCTTTTACTCCCTTATACAGAAGGTACAAAAACAGCGGTGCACCTAAAAACGAGGTAATGGCGCCAATGGGTAAAATGATGGGGGAGATAATCATGCGTGCTGCGATGTCGCTTGCAAGCATAAGCGCACTTCCAAGAATGGCTGATGCAGGAAGCAAAAAGCAGTAGTTGCAGCCTACAAGTTTGCGCGCAATGTGAGGTGCAATAAGGCCGATGAAGTTAATAAGCCCTACAAATGCCACAATGCACGCCGCGCACAGCGACGCTATAAAAACCGTGGTCAAACGTAGCTTTTTGACGGATACGCCCAGGCTTTTTGCCGTAAGTGCGCCATTTTGCAGCGCGTTATAGTTCCAGCGATTTTTAAGAAAGTAGATGATAGAAACGATGGCAACCAGTGCCATTATTTTAATGTGAAGCCAGGTAGCGCGTCCTAAATCGCCAAAGTGCCAAAAAATTACTTTCGCAAGGTCGATGTCGTTTGCAAAGTACTGAAAGAGCGTTGAAGCGCCTGCCCACAGTGCCGAAAGTGCAACGCCCACTAAAATGATGCTTTCGGGGCGGTCGATGCCCAGTTTTGAAAACAGCAGCACCACAACGCTTGACGACATTGCGCCAATGAACGCGCACAGCGCAATAAGACTAAGACTTACTTCAGGCGCAAAGGGCATAAGCCATGGCGCGATTGCTAAAATGCCCGCTGTTGCGCCAAACGCTGCACCTTGTGAAATACCGATAGTTGATGACGATGCCAAAGGGTTTTCCAGTACACTTTGAAGCGCTGCGCCTGCAATGGCAAGTCCTGCTCCTGAAACCACCGCGCACATGGCGCGCGGCATGCGGATAGCTTGCACTGAGTTTATACTTTGAGCTGTGCCAATGCCGAATAAGGCTTGAATTTTTTCGAGAGGCTTAAAGCCGCTTACGCCGCATGAAATTTCAACAAGAATAAGAATAAGGGTGAGAATAAACAGCGCAACGATGATGATGGTATAGCTGCGAGTTTTGTTTTTTTGCAGATGAGATAACGACTCACGTGATAGGTTTGCAGGTAGTGCACGTTCTGCCTGTTTTGG
>KQ959709.1:0-284 GCA_001552935.1 Umbribacter vaginalis
GGCATTCAGATTGTAAGCGCTTAAACGTATTTTCTAGCATGGTGCTCTGTGGTTCATAGACAATACCACGATCATTGAGATAATCTGCTGCTTCGTTAAGGATTTCTACTTTACGTTTATTGTGCTTTTCCATGTGTGTACGGACTTGTGGTGTGGCATTTTTCCACTTTAGGTAAAAATCTTTATTTTGATCAAGTATTGTCCAGAAGCGATTAGCACCTTGTACATGTTTTAACAAGCTTTCATTTTCATGAAGTTGCTCTTTGATCTCTGCTATCTCTGTA
>KQ959709.1:384-682 GCA_001552935.1 Umbribacter vaginalis
CTCTTTGATCTCTGCTATCTCTGTACGTTTCGCGTTAATGACGTTCTTTAACTCCTGGACAGTTTTAATACCGTCACGTTTAAGCATAGCAACGGCTCGCGCATATACAATAAGCGATAAGTTTTTACGCATACGATAGCGCATAGTCTTTGGTATCGTAAAATCACGCTTGCTGAACGCTTCCGCTGCACGAAAGTGTTCTACATGGTATACAGGCATGGCTTTAATATCGCTTAAATTAGGTATAAAGCGTGATTCTATGTGCTCGCGCATATAGTATTTACCGAGCTTATAATCT
>KQ959709.1:782-1299 GCA_001552935.1 Umbribacter vaginalis
TCGTTTGTTTATCTTAACGCTTACATGTTGTTTATCGAGTAAGTGAGAAAACTCCCTAAAAGTACGTGAGTATGGTGCACATAAATCAATGGCATCGCGCATTTGATCTTTAAGCGTGCGCATGCCTTTTTCTCGCATTTCTAGCTCTGCTTTTGTTGGAGATTTCGCTTGACGTGTATCATTATCGTAGAGATCCGGCAACACTGATAGTCCACGCTCTAAAGAAAGCCTATCCAGGCTGCGTACTTCTTGCTTAATCATATCGCGATCACGATGTATTTTTTTGTGTGTTTGAGGATTATAAGCGTTTAGTGCAATGTGTGCGTGCGTGATATGATTTTTGTTATCATCGTGGATCTCTATTGCCCACATCGCACCGCTATAGTTTTCCTCTACCCAGCTTTTTGCAAGTTCAAGTACAGCTTCTGCACTTAACTTATCTTTTGGATCGGGAGAGATTATAAAATGGTAAAACTTGCGTCCTGCGTCTTTATCCATAACGCAGCGCACATCATCC
>KQ959710.1 GCA_001552935.1 Umbribacter vaginalis
GCCAACAGGATCAGTATACGGTGTTTGATGGGCAACAAACTCTTGGAAGGCGTTGTTTGAAAGCCACGCATCTGGGTGATCTTTCATGTTGTTAATCTGCTCAATGCCTTCCATGGACGACTTTGTCCAGTCTTTTCCATAACCATACAGCTGGCTACCCAACCATGCAAGAATACTTTGCGCAGGGTCACTAACAGGTTTTCCGTGCTGGTCAATCTTTGAGATGTCTACACCCTTTTTAATGTAGAGAACTTTCGGGCCCGTTTTGCCATCTTTCCATGCACGACCAGCGGCTGGCTTAAACGATACAACCACGCTATCAGGCGGAACGGTACCATCTTTCGACTTCTCCACAACATAAGGCACTTTATCGTATTGTGCTTCAAAGACGATGTTTTGTTGAGCGTTAAATTTGTAGTTGCGATCAGCTGCGCCAATGGTTAGAGGAGTAACACCAGAAGCTGTCGTAACTACTTGCTTCCAACCGGTAAACACGTAGTGATATCCATTAGCTGTGTAGTCGAGACCCGATACTTTCGGTACATCAATGGTATAGCTGGCGCCATCTTTCTTAAAGGTAAGGTATGCAAGTTCGCTTTGCGTGTTGTCTGCCGACTCAGTAGCACCTGATACTTGACCAGGCTCTTCCGTCTGACCTGTTTCGTGACCGCTTGCATCTACAACAGGAGCTTTCTTGCTTATAAAGGTAATCGTGGTGTACTTGCTTGTCAGTGCAGGGTCGCTTGGAGCGTTCTTCTTTTCAAGAACATCACCAAGCACATTTAAGTATCCAACCAGGTTGTATACCTTTTGCTTGCTTTGCGATGCTGAGTCTTTATAGGTAACTGTTACCTTAAGCGGCACGGTGTAATTTGCTGCCTCGGTTGAGGTAGGCGTTTCGGTATAGCTAACTTCTACCTTTTCAACATTGGCGGCATTCCTCATTGCAGCAATATTGCTGACGAAGGTTTGTGCATCAGGAATCGTTGTGCCCTGAATGATGGTTTGTGCTTTGCCCAGTACAGGAAGCGTATAGTCGGTTTGTTTAGCAACGTATTCTTGGAATGCATTATTGGCTATCCAATCGCCCTCGCCAACGCTTTCAATACCTTGAACATCTTCCATAGACGACTTTGACCAGCCGGTATTGTCAAACAGCTGATCTTTGAAGTAATCGATAATCGACTTGTAGTGTTTCGTTACGCCGTTTTCAACAATATCGAATGGCAGCTTATGAACGTCTTGACCTTTCTTAACGTAGAACGTCTTAGGTCCGTTCGTGCCATCTTTCCAGGTACGACCAGGAGCAGGCTTAAAGGCCGCAACAACAGAATCTTCCGGAATGCTGCCGTTATCAGTCTTTGTAGTGATGTAGGGCACTTTTTTGTATTGTGCCTCGTAGACAACATTTTCTTGTGCGTCAAAGCTAAGCGTACGCTGGTTGGCATCCAGCAATACATCTTGCGCATGTGCGCCACTTTGTACTTTCTTCCAACCCGTAAATACGTAGTGATACCCATTCGCTTCGTAATCTTTACCCGTAACTTGTGGAATGGTAATTGTGTAGTTAGCGTCGTCTTTCTTGTACGCAAGATATTGAAGTTCGCTTTGATCGCCATTATCCGTAGCACCCGACACTTGACCAGGAGCTTCCTTGTCAGCAACCGCTTGGTGCTCTTTCAAAGGAGCATTTTGCTTCTTGCTTACGAACGTAATAGTTGTGTACTTGCTTATAAGTGCAGGATCACGTGGAGTGTTCTTCTTTTCAAGTACATCGCCTAATACGTGCAAAGAACCTGTGATGTTATACACACGGGTATGCGTAGTATCAGCACTATCTTTGTATTTAACCATTACTTTGATAGGTACGGTAAGATTTGCAGCAGCATCGGTTGAAGGAGCTTCTACGTATTCAGCACTAATGCTATCAAATGGAGTACCATCAGCCGTCTTAAACTGGTCTGCATTCTTTACAAAGTCAATTGCCGCAGGTGCTTTTGTCCCTTGGATGATGGTCTTTTCTACACCGCCAACAGGATCAGTATACGGTGTT
>KQ959711.1 GCA_001552935.1 Umbribacter vaginalis
CTTTTTTTGTGCTTGAATAACTTCTCTTTACCTGTAGTACGTATGTATGTGTGCTTGTACATACATTTTGAAGGCATGTTACCATGCGCTATTATTACCGATAATATCAGCATTATGCCTGATAGTTCTATAGTTATGATGTAGAAAGACATCGTTGAAGCCATTCTTAAGTGTTCTTTAACGCTTATGGTGTAGCATTCAATTCCATTGTTTACAATTTTATAGTTATGTAAGTGTTTTTGTGGATAAGGATGATACGATGTTACATAATGTAAATAAATGCTTAGCTGATAATAAACATTGTATGTATCATCATGATGAAGTGTTTTGTACGAACGCACGACAGGATGATTCTTTACGTCGCTTTCGTCTCTTTTCTGCTGTTGGGGGAAGTATGCGTTTAGCGGCTGTTGTATCGTGTGTAAGCTTATCGCTGATTTGCTCTTCTTTTATTGCTCCACAAGCGCACGCGCTTTCTTCAAGTACTCCTTCGCTGCACAATGTTGTTCGCAATCAATCTCGTGTTTTAACAGATAGTGACGTAAATGCTATGGCTGGTTGCGAAGCAGTGCTAGAGGGAGATACTGTTGTCATTCGTCCAAAAAATGGTGCCTTAGAGGGTGTTATATCAGGTTTTAATGATAATAATCCACTGTTACAAGATAAACAGCTTGATTTTGAAAAAATAAAATCTGTTCTATCGAATAATTATCTCGATATTAAGAAAATACGTCTTGATGGTAAGATTTTTGCTTATAAGTCGATAGCTGGACTGTTTAACTTATCGGGCTCAGATGTTGCTCCAGAGGGTGCAGACAATCGCTTTTTGCATATAGAGTCACTTGGCAATCTTGGCGAGATGGATGTAAGTAATGTCACTAATATGTATCGACTTTTTAAACGCTGTGTAAATATTACTGATGTCTCAACGCTTGCTCAGTGGGATGTATCTCATGTTGAAAATTTCGGTGAATTATTCCGCGACTGCACAAACCTTAGCGATTTATCTGGCATAAAAGCGTGGAATGTGTCTCGTGTACGTGATATGACGTCGCTCTTCTCAGGAACAAATATTACTTCTACTGACGCTGTTTCTAATTGGAAAACAGATAGTTTAGTATGTGCTAATGGTCTTCTTAGTTCTTGTAAGCATCTTACCAGTTTAGAGGGGCTTACGAACTGGAATACCCGTAACGTTACTTCGATTAACGCTGCTTTTGGTGGTTGTGAAAGCTTGAAAAGCTTAAAAGGCTTAGAGAAGTGGGATACGAGCTCGGTTCAGACGACACGCGGTTTATTTGCTGACAATGCACAGCTTACCGATATATCGGCATTACGCAATTGGAATGTATCGAAAGCAAAAGAATTCATTGGAATGTTTTTTAATTGTCACTCACTTAAAGATGGGTCAGCCCTTACCCATTGGAAAACATCAAACTTAGAAGATATGACGGCTACGTTTGGCGGTTGTACATCACTCGAGAACATCGGCTCAATTATTTCGCACTGGGATACCTCGAAAGTTACTAATTTATCGGGTGCTTTTGATGGTGTACCTTCTGATCAAAATTCTACTATCCTTGATTTGAGTAACAAAGTTTTTAATGATGTTCAAGGCATTGCTTCATTTAAAGCGTATAAAGGCATTCTTATTGCAAATAATTGGTCAGGAGATGCTCTCAAAACCATATCGCATGACACTATGTTTGCACCAGGCAAGCCAACCTATCTGCTGTTAACGAATACACACAGCTTGCTTGATACATTTAAAAATGAGCAATTTTCACTACCTGTAACTATCACTTTTAAGTTTGGTAATCCAGAACAGCTTATTACGCGAACCATATATCTTCCTGCCGTATATGACACGAGCGCTGTTATTGGTACTGCAGGTTTGTCACTTGCAGAACGTGAAGCATATGCTATGAAAGTTATCAAGCCTGTTGTTGATAAAGCCGTTGAAGATGAAGTGAACGCGCTTAAAGCACAGTATCCGCTGACAGGTGTTGTAAGTCCGCACGCAGCGCTTACCACATCCCCTATGTCGCTTTTTCAACAGTATGTAGCACAACAAGAGTTTGTCTTAAACGATATTGCACGTGATGCAAAAATTTCTATCACTCATGATGGTCCGCTCACTGATACAGAAAAAGCTAAGGTTAAAGCTTTATTGGTTAGTGTAAGCAAAAATAAAGATTTTACAGCGCAGGATATTTCCGTTGATGATGCAGGAAATGCTACGATAAAAAAGGATAATTTTGCATCGAAGAAGATATCCTCTGATCAGCTCCTTGATGTAAAAATCACACGCACAAGCAGTGTTGTTATTCCTACAAAGACAGTTTACGTAGCAGATGACACGCTTGCGTATCGCCAACAGCGCGTTATTGAGCAAGCAGTTGATGGACAAAATACTGTCACGACTACTATTAATAACGGTAAAACTACGACAACAACTGTTATGACGCGTGCTGTTCGCAATGGTTTGGTGCATGTTGGTAATAAGGAAGTTATCAAGAACGGAAATGAACTAACGGTAAAAATATATCGTGTGAATAGTGAAACAGGCAGTTTGTATAATCCCACTATTCATGTTGAAAAACCGTGGACGAAGCTTTTAGCTGCTACACCTTATGCACCAAACGCTGCGCCTGATGATTATACTTCAGCCTCGACTGATGACGCATCTTCTTCGCTTGCATCTCCTAGAACACATACGGCACCGTCGCTTTTAGAATTTCCTCATTCAGATAAACAGAGCAAGAATGTGGCCACTTCAGAACATAAACTGCCTGCTACTGGTGATTTATCGCTGTATTTATCAGGTGCACTGTTAGCAACAAGTATAAGTGCGGGCGTGCTTGCAAAGCGGCGTAGTACGCAACGTTCAAACAAGCGTTAGTTAGCGCTATTCTTACACGTGCGAATTCTTCTGAGCGGTGCATTGTTACTCCGTTTATCTTGTTGTGTTTTGTATTGCGCAATATGGACGTTTAAGTATACGTACCGGTTTTTCGTTAGTGCGCATTCATTATTTCTATCCTTTTTATCTTATTATGCAAGTATGTGTTTATTTTTATAATAGTTCCTGCTATGTTTGAACATTGTGATAATAGCACTGATTGTTTTAGTGACTTAAAGGACGTAAAGCATGACAGGATATGAACCATCAGATACACCAACGGTGCATAATAATAGGTCGGCATCGTCACTTGTGATAGCTACAGACGATGAACAGCCAAAAAATACGCATGCTGTATCAATGCATGCAAGTCGTTGTTCAAACAGTGTCGTAAGTGTAACACTGGTTACTACCGCACTAGCAGTGGGTTTAGCATCGGCGTCTCTGATTGGAGGAGAACCTGCATTTGCATTAAGTGCCCATACTGCGTCTTTAGCATCAAATGAAGAAACGGTACCGTCTGCTGTTGATGCGTCTACCAACACGTATGATGTATCAGGGAAAAACAATCAAACGAGCGCATCGGTGCGTGATCACAATCAAACGGGTGCGTACAAGCCGCACGCTGTACCAATCGACATTCAGCCAGGCGATGACAAAAAGTATGTTGCTGAAGATAGTCCTGTTTTAAAGCAGCTTATATTTTTAAGTCAGGAATGGCTTGCATATCAAAAAGATAGAAATTATGATCGAAAAGCTCGTGTTCCTGATAATTGGAAGTTTAGCGTTGCTGACGCTAAAAAAGTAGAGCGTCTTGTAGTGCCTTATGAAGTTCTACCAATTATGACACGCTATCATGATGGTGCAGAGCTTGGCGATACATCTGATTTAAAGTATTTTACTCATCTGAAATCGTTTGACTTTCATAAGTATAAAGTTGATAAACCTGATGAGTTTATGAAAAATTTACCCGATTCGCTTGAAGAGCTTTCGTTTTATACCGATCAACGCGAAGACTCACAGTGTGGTTCAACACTTATGCGCAGCATAGCGCATTTAACAAAGCTGAAGAAGTTGAATTTGCACAATATGTATCTTACGAATCTTGATGGCGTTCAATCGCTTACGAAGCTTGAAGATCTTGATTTAAGTTATGGCGCGCTTACTGATATAGCGCCCCTTGCAACACTTAGCAATTTGAAAACACTGAATGTTAAGTATAATACAGTAAAAGATATTGCGCCTTTAACAAAGTTATCGCAGCTTAAAACAATTGATGTATCTCATAACGACATCTCTAAACTTCCAACATGGACAAATCAATCGCAGTTACAAGATTTAAATATTTCAGAGAATACTATAAGCGACATCACTCCTTTAGCACATTTACAACAACTACAGAACTTAAACGCGGCTTCTAATCAGATACGTTCTATAGAAGCGTTAAAAAATCTTACTGCCTTGCGTGCATTAAATTTCAGTTTTAATAAACTGAATGATGTAGAAGCGTTAAAAAATCTTTCGACATTACACAGTCTTGCTATAGAAGATAACAAAATAAAGGATGTGTCGTGTTTAGCGCCTTTTTGTAAGCCTGGGGGGCTTACTACGATATCTGCTTCTGGTAACAGTATTGCAGATGTGTCTGCTATTTCACGTGCGGTCACTGAAAAATTTACCGACGAGCATCCTGAGTATCATTTCGATTTTCAAAATCAGAAACTAGATTTTGATATTGATCCTGCTAAGCCTGAACTTTCAGCATGGGGAATTAAAGCAGCTGACCATACGATACAGTTTTCTCTTGGCGATACACATCCAACGCGAGTTGATGCGAATCCTTATATGGGTGAAGAAAATATTACATTTGAAGCGCTTAATCTTCCGTCGGGAGAATTTAAGCCTTCTTGGTGGCACCTGCTGGGGATTAGGCCACATACGTGGAATTTTTCTTTCGATGGCACGCTAACGCTGTATCGTTACCGACCATATCTTAATACATTAGATTCGCTTAAGCTTAATTATGGAAGCGATTATCCTGGTGATAATGCCTTTGTTAGCAGAGTGTCTATTAAAGGAGAAGATTCGTTTCCAAAAGACGGACGTATTGATGTGCATATTCGTCCGCAAGACAGCGCTATTGATACTTTTGCTTCTGGATTTACCGAGAAGTGGGTGACTATTAGTTATCAGAAAAAAGATGATCATAGTAATAAATTTACTACTATGCAAGAGATATATCTTCCGGTGCCAGTATATGTTAAAACGATGGCTGAAACGTGGAATCCTCGTGTTGCGATGCTTAAACTTAAAGCAGGTGAGCTGTTGAAGCTTGATGCGCTCAAAAGCGCAGTTACCGATACAACACCATATAGAAAGTATATTCCGACTAGCGATGAGATTGACGATGAGATATACTCTCCGGTTCCATATGGCATTGCGAAAGTGTATGCCAAGATGAATAAAAACGGTGATTTCGAAGAATATGTATGTGCTGCCCCTGAATTTGATTGGGGCAATTTTAAGGACCGCGAAGTGTCTACACGTGAGGTAGGCAAAACCATTTCTGTGCCATTTACGATGACGTTTGCTGATCAATCAACGTATACCGGTAAGGTTGAAGTGAAAGTTGAAGCTCATTCATCGGGTTCTGGCACAGGGACAGGGACAGGCTCTGGAACGGGCACAGGCACGGGAACTGGAACTGGAACAGGTGGCGATACGGGATCTGGGACAGGCACAGGAACAGGTGGCGATACCAGCGGTAACGATCATACAGGATCGGAAAACGCTACCACGTCTGATACAAGTAACAGCTCTTCGTCCGACAACACAGGAGATAACGGCAGCAATACTCCAGGCGGCAACAATAGCGGCAACAATGATGGCACCGATAACGGCACCGACAACGAAGGCTCCAATGCCGGCTCCAACGAAGACGATACCGCTTCCAACGAAACGTTCTCATCAGAACAAACGTCGGGTGCAGTCTTGGTACGTGCTCCTGCTCATCGCTTTGCTCGTTACACTCATGGCGCGGGCAGTGCAGGTGCACGCGGTGCGTCCGCACAAATGTCTGCTGGCGTACCTGATGGCACGTCTGGCAGCTTGGATAATGCCGCCGCACGTGACGCAAACGCCGCAAACGCCACGCAAGACGCTACCACCGCGCAAAACGCCGCACATGCCTTGAATGGCGCATCATCTGCACACGGCACCAGCACCAACAAAGCAGACGCTTCAAAGGGCGCGCAAGCTTCTCACAAGAACGGTGCAGAGAGCGCACTTCAAGCGTTTTCCCACGGATGGCCTTACATTGTTGTGGGTGTTGTGATTGTGGTTGCAGCGATAGCGCTTGTTGGCAGGCGTGCTGCACTTCATCGCGATAAACAGCGCTCAAGCAAGAAATAAGCGCCGCGTTTTCGTGCATCGCCGCGCATAAAAGAGTACAATAGACATTGATTTCTAGCAAACTATCAGTATGTATATCTTGCATAGTGGTAGTTTGTTTGCTAATCTAACTAGGTTTTCTAACTAGATTTAGAGGCTTGAAAAAACACAGGGAGTTAAGGCGTCACGGCTTATGGATATTCGATTTACGCGCCGAACAGCATTTCTTATTTTTTGGGATATTGCTTCTACGTTTGCAGCGTATTATTTTGCGTCGGTATTAACAGGCTTGGTGCTCGAGCTGTTTGATACTCATGAAATTTATTTTCTTATTGGAACAGCAGTAGTTATCAATTTGTTGCTATTTTTAGGGTTTCGCCTGTACAACAACTTATGGGAATACGCGTCAATTGATGACGCTTTGCGCATTACTGTTGCGTGTTGCTTGGGCACCTTGGTAACAGCGGTGTTTTTATGGCTGGTAGGGCATTGGCTGCCTATTCGTGTGTATTTTGTATCACTGTTTATTATGATTTTTCTGTCGGGAGGCGCGCGCGTGCTGTTTCGTATTATACGAAGTAAGCGCCGTGAGTTTGAGCTTGTGTCTCATGCGGAACATCGTCCGCGTACGCTTGTGGTTGGAGCAGGTGAAACGGGGTCACTTGCCATTCAGCGCATGATGTCAAAAGATCCTCTGATGCCTGGTAATCCTCTTATTGCAGTGGACGATAATCCCGATAAGCAAACGTTGCGTATACATGGCGTGCGCGTTGTAGGCACGAGCGATGATATTCCTGAACTGTGCGAGCGCTATAGTATTGAGCAAATTGTTGTAGCCATTCCATCTGCTTCAATTGATCAGCGAAAACGTATATATGAGCGCTGTACACAAACGAATTGTAAATTACGTACCCTTCCTAATGTGCGCGAACTTAACGTTGATGAAATTGAGGATGTGCGTCTGCGCGAAGTAGATGTTGCTGATTTGCTTGGGCGCGAGGAAATTGTGCTGAATACGCAGCTTGTGTGCGGGTATATCTCGGGGAAAACCGTGCTTGTGACGGGTGGCGGTGGCTCGATTGGCTCGGAGCTGTGCCGCCAGATGTGTCATGTTGTGCCTGAGCGCATTGTTATTTTCGACATGTACGAAAACGATGCCTACCTGCTGAAAAAGGAGCTGCTGAGCCATTTTAGCGATACGGAAATTGATATTGAAATTGGCAATATCTGCAATGAAGCACGGTTGCGCGAAGTGTTTGAAAAGTATCATCCATCAGCGGTATTTCATGCAGCAGCGCATAAGCATGTTCCCTTGATGGAAATTTGTCCGCGCGAAGCAATTTTGAATAATGTGTTTGGAACGCTGAATACGGTGAAGCTCTCTGATGAATTTGGCGTCAACAGGTTCATTTTTATCTCGACCGATAAGGCGGTAAACCCCAGTTCAGTTATGGGTGCCACCAAGCGCATGGGCGAGATGATCATCCAGCACTTTGCGCAAAGCTCGCAAACGGTGTTTGCGGCGGTGCGCTTTGGCAACGTGCTTGGCAGCAACGGAAGTGTTATTCCTATCTTCAAGAAACAAATTGCTGATGGTGGCCCTGTTACCGTTACCGACCCCAATATCGAACGCTTCTTTATGACTATCTCTGAAGCGGCGCGGTTGGTTATTCAAGCAGGTGGTATGGCGCATGGCGGCGAGATATTCATTCTCGATATGGGCGAGCCTGTGAAAATTCTCGATTTAGCGAAAAGCCTTATTACGCTTTCCGGATATAAGGTTGATCAGGATATTCGTATTGAATTTAGCGGTTTGCGCCCCGGTGAAAAAATGTACGAAGAGCTGCTTATGAACGAAGAGAATACGCTCCCGACGAAGTTAAAAGGTATCATGATCTCAACCGGCAAAGATGTTGGTTATGAAGAAGTGGAACATAAGCTTGAGCAGTTGCGTCACGTGTTGACGCAAAGTGATAAGCAGGCACTTCGCGTGTTGCAGGCGGCTGTTCCCACGTACACGTACACGGCGAATAGCCACGAGTAGGTTTTTTGGCGCTACGAGGGCGCACTTGATGCGTTTTGCGCGTTTGGGCATTTAACGGAGCTTGCGTGTTGTACGGTTGCGAATGCGCGATGGAGCAGCGCATTTGCGGTGCGTTTGCTGGAAGTTCGCATTACATTTTCGCTGAATGCTTGTTTTGGTTATATGCGTCTTCTGTAGCTTTATCGGTTTTGCGGTTTTGCACTTTAAGTACGTCTCCACGTTTGAAAGGAAGTTTATGACACGCTACGATTATCTTATTGTTGGAGCAGGATTAAGCGGAGCTGTGTTTGCGCATGAAGCGCAGGCGGCAGGGAAGAAATGCTTGGTTATTGACAAGCGCGCTCATATTGCGGGTAATATCTACACGCAAGAGATAGAAGGCGTGAATGTGCATCGATACGGTGCGCATATTTTTCATACGTCGCTTAAAAACGTGTGGAATTACGTGCAAAAATTTGCTGAGTTCAATAATTATATCAACAGCCCAATAGCGTATTACAAAGGCGAAATATACAACATGCCGTTCAACATGAACACCTTTGCAAAGATGTGGGGCGTCGTAACTCCTGCTGAAGCTCAGGCGAAGATTGCAGAGCAAATTCAGCGTGAGGGCATTACCGAGCCCAAGAATTTGGAAGAACAGGCATTATCGCTTGTAGGCCGCGACATTTTTGAGAAGCTCGTGAAAGGCTATACCGAAAAGCAGTGGGGGCGCTCGTGCACCGACTTACCGGCGTCTATTATCAAGCGCTTGCCGTGCCGCTTTACGTACGACAACAATTACTTTAACGACCCGTATCAGGGAATTCCTAAAGGTGGCTATACTGCATTTGTACGTGCGATGCTTAAAGACGTTCCCGTGCGTTTGAACGTGAGTTACGAAGCGTTGCTGCGCGAGACAAGCGATGAGTTTGCGCGCGTAATTTATTGCGGTCCAATTGACGAGTTTTACCACTATGACATGGGACAACTTGAATATCGTTCGCTTCGTTTTGAGGATGAAATTCTTGACGAGCGCAACCATCAAGGCGTTGCGGTTGTGAATTACACCGAGCGTGACGTGCCGTATACGCGTATTATCGAGCACAAGCATTTCGAGTTTGGCACGCAAGAGAAAACGGTTATTACGCGTGAGCATCCGGCGAACTGGCAGCCTGGTGACGAGCCGTATTATCCGATTAACGATGAACGTAACACCGCGCTGTATAAGCGCTACGAACAGCGTGCAGCGCAAGAAGGTTCAGTTGTGTTTGCAGGGCGCTTGGGTGCGTATAAGTATTACGATATGGACAAAGCTATTGCTGCTACATTTGAGCTTGTTAAACGCGAGTTGGGTGTTGTGCTGTAAATAGGCGCATGTTGCGTGCAGCCCTAGTTTTGTGTTGAATTGTGAGCGCACAGCAAGCTGTGCGCTTTTTCTATTTTGCTTTACATTTTTTCAGGTGCGCTGACGCCCATCAGTGACAAGGTAAGTGCAAGGACGATGCGCACAGAGTCGCAAAGCGCTAAACGTGCCGTGCGCGTTGGTTCGGGAGCGTCAATAATGCGACATTCCGTATAAAATTGGTGGAAGAGCGCTGCTAAATCTTGCGCATAGTGAGTAAGTTTAAACGGCGCTCTATCGCGAGCAATAATGCTGATCAGTTCAGGGAAATCGGCCATCTTACGCATGAGCGCAAGTTCGCTTTCGCACGTAAGTGAGCTTAAATCGCACGCGTTGCCAATGAGGTTTGCAGCAAGGTTTTGTGCGCTTGCATGCTCCAAGGTGGTCTCTGCTGTTTGCGTTGTTTGTGGCTGCGTATCCGCACCGTCCGCGCCCGCAGCGGCACTGCGTTCCCGTGAAATAAACACATCCTGACCAGCCGCTTTGCGCAAAACAGCGCAAATGCGCGCGTGGGCATATTGCACGTAGTACACGGGGTTGCTTGCGTCTTGCTTTTTTACAACTTCAATATCGAAATCAATAGGCTGATCGCTTGAGCGCGAGAGCATGGTATAGCGTGTCGCGTCAACACCTACTTCATCAATCAGTTCCTGAAACGTGATCATCTCGCCGGTGCGCTTCGACATACGCACGGTCTCACCGTCACGAAACAGGTTCACAAGCTGGCCAAGTACCACTTCAAGCGCACCTGGACAACCCCACGCCGCAAGCATTGCCTCGCAGCGTTTTATGTACCCGTGATGATCGGCTCCCCATAAGTCAATAAGGTGGCCAAATCCACGTTCGAGTTTATTGTGATGATACGCCATATCGCTCATGAAATAGGTGTATTCGGCGTTTTCTTTTATAAGCACGCGATCTTTCGTGTCGTCGAATGCTGTTGAGCGAAACCATGTAGCGCCATCTTTTTCATAGATGTAGCCTTTGCTGCGCATGGCTTCAAGCGCGTAATCGATTGAGTTTTTGCCCTGCTCGTCGGGGATGTATAAACTGCGCTCACTAAACCAACAGTCGAAATTCGTGTGAAAGTTCTCAAGTGTTTCCTTATTTGCAGCAAGCATCTCATGGTATGCGCGTTCACGAAATGCGACCAAGCGCGTTTGCGGATCGGCGTGAAGCCACGTGTCGCCATCGCTTGCAATAATACCTTTTGCGATGTCGATGACATACGCGCCACCATAAAACGCTTCCGGTATTTCGATTGCTTCACCAAGTAGTTCCAGATAGCGCAGCACTACTGAGTTGCCGAATACGTCCATCTGAACGCCTTGGTCGTTAATGTAGAATTCGCGATACACCTGGTATCCTGCGTGTGTCATAACGCGTGCGATGGCATCGCCGAGTACCGCCCAACGACCATGACCCACATGAAGTGGGCCTGTTGGATTTGCAGACACAAATTCCAAGTTGATGCGCGGCTCTGACGTACGAATAGCATGTTTTCCGTAAGAAAATTGCTGCGTGCGCACCGTTTGTATTACGTCGTGTAAGCATGAAGGCGAAAGCTTGATGTTGATAAAGCCAGGTCCTGCAATGCACGTGCTTTCAATGTATGAGTTTGCTGGCAGGTGATCAAGGATAATCTGCGCTATATCTCGTGGATTTTTGTGTGCCTCTTTGCTGCAACGCAGAGCGACCGTTGATGCCCAATCGCCGTTAGCTTCATCGCGCGGACGCTCAAGCGCGCAGGGCGGTATGGTTGAAAGCTGCAACGATTCATCTTTGCATGCGGCATCAAGTGCCTGAGTGAAGAGAGTTTCGAGATTTTCACGAATTGACATGCGTATTAACTCCTTTTAACACCACATAGGTAACGTGTAGAAAAAAGTATATCAGGTGAACGGTTAAAAGCGCAGGCAGTTATTGAAAAACGCGCCTATTCCATAATTTTTAGAAGCAGGAGCGCATTGTGCGTAAGATGTACCTACGTTTACGCTATAATAGAGCCGCTTTGCAGTATGCATGCATGCGCAAAAAATGATGTAATGTGCGCCCATGGCTCAACGGATAGAGCAACAGACTTCTAATCTGTCGGTTGTAGGTTCGATTCCTACTGGGCGCGCCATGTTTCATTATTACATGCATTATGAACCTCAGTGTTTTGCGGCGACATGTGTTGTATTGCGTAACGTGCTAGAAGTTGCTGTGTTAAGGAGAGGGCATTATGATTTTTGAACACCATATTCTTTACTTTAAACCTCATTGTCCTTACTGCGAGCGTGTTCTTGAGTTTTGTCGCCGCAATAGCGTTTCTCTTGTGATGAAAAATATTAGCACCGATCGGAGTGCTTTTGAAGAGTTAGTGCAGGTAGGAGGCAAGTCGCAGGTACCTTGCTTAGTGCACGGCGGCAAAGCGCTGTATGAATCGCAAGATATTATCGAATATTTTGTAGACAAAATCGAAAAAGAACGTTAACATACCAAAGTGCGTTTTTAAACCTTGTGGTTGAACTTAACAAACGTTTTGCAAGGAAGTTTTGTATGAACGCAAGCGTCGGGATGTGGCGCAGTTTGGTAGCGCGCCTGCTTTGGGAGCAGGATGTCGCAGGTTCGAATCCTGTCATCCCGACCACTCTGCGGGTGTAGTTCAATGGTAGAACTCCAGCCTTCCAAGCTGATAACGCGGGTTCGATTCCCGTCACCCGCTCCAGTTTTCTCAGTTTCTGGTTATAGTGCTTTCCTGAGTATAAAATTTAGGAGAACCTCTTTGCTATCAGGGGTTTTCGTTTATCGAACACCCTTTAATAGTATCCTTTATTTTTTAAACCCCCCCCCCTGTTAAAAGCGTCATTTGAGTTACGCCTGTGGCAGCGTTGCTGTTAGGCTTGATGCTGCTGCTTGGTGACGCGCTTGGCGCTTCGCTTTGGCATTTCACCTTTTTTCACCGCAGCTTATTTTAGATATTGGTTAATTTCAGATATTGTGCGCATTGTTGTGCGTACGGCGTGCTATGTTGGTATCAATACAAAAGAAAGAGGTGATACTATGCGAAAAGTTGCCGTATTGGGCATGGGCAATGTTGGTGCTGCCGTGGCGCATCATCTTGTTGTAGCTGGTAAAGTTGATGATTTGTACCTTTATGACACCAACGAAGAAAAAGTGAAAGCTGATGCTCTCGATTTCAAAGACTCGATGAATAATCTTGATCATTTCACAAATATTTATATCAACGATTATGATGCCCTCAGTGACGTGGATATTATCGTAAGCGCATTGGGGAACGTGAAGTTACTGGACGTTCCCAATCCCGATCGATTTGCCGAGTTAAAGTTTAATCGTCCACTTGTGCTTGAGTGGGGTGCACGTCTTAAAGCATGTGGCTTTAAGGGCATTATTATCAATATCACAAACCCCTGCGATGCCATTTGTGCGCTGTACCAGCAGGCAAGCGAACTGCCTCGCGAGCACGTTATCGGTACGGGCACTTTGCTTGATTCAGCTCGTTTGCACCGCGCTGTATCTGAAGTGTTTCAGGTGTCTCCGAAGGCAGTTAGTGGCTATAGCCTGGGCGAACACGGCGATTCTCAATTTGTTGCCTGGTCGACGGTAAAAGTGTTCGGCAAGCATATTGAAGAGTTGTGCGCTGATAGCGACATCAGCTTGCCAGCGATTGATGACGCTGTGCGTGTTGGCGGTTTTACGGTATTCTTTGGGAAAAAGTACACCAATTACGCCATCAGTGCTGCGGCAGTTCGTCTGGTCGATGCGGTATTTGCTGACGCGCGCGAAGAAATGCCGGTTTCAAATTATCGCGAAGAGTACAAAACATATTTGTCGTATCCAGCTATTGTGGGGCGTAGTGGCATTGTTGCACGTTGTGAACTGCCGTTGACGGATGAAGAACTAAGCAAATTGCAGCATTCAGCTGACACGATTTTGCATAAAACGGAATTTGGCGTTTCATAGTGCGTGTCGTTTTTTGTTTAGCTTACGTGCACATGAAATGATGATGTGCCTGATAAGGTATTCTTTCTTGTGCATATGTTAGTTTTTGCACACTACACAGTGCATTGTGTTTATGCGTTTTTTTGCTACGAAATGAGGTTTAATGGAGTTTTTTGGTGAGTTTGAGGGTGGCGGATCGCGCTGCTTTTTTACGCTGGGCGCACTTTCGGTTTTAAGAAAAGAAGGTGTAACGTTTTGTGATTTAGCAGGTGTTTCTGCGGGTTCAGTGTCTGCGCTGTTAGTGTATTGCGATGCCGTAGACGATATGCTCTGCGCGCTACCATATATTGAGCGTAGTGTTGGCTTGCTTCTTAAACGCGGCATTGATGTAAGCGACGTTTATACATTTTTGAATGAGCTTATCGCGCTGTTAGATTTATCGCTTCCTGAGCGTTTTAGTGCACGAGCGGCAACATCGGATGCTCCTCGTTTATTTGCAGGCGTTACATCTGTTGACGGTAAACGACAGTGGCTTCAAAATACCGACTCTTTTGACGATTGTCTGCGTGCGATAGGCGCTTCTTGCACGATGCCTGGTTATTCAAAACCAGTATGTATAGAGGGAAAATATTACGTAGACGGTGCTGTTTACGAGGGGTTTTGTCTTGATATTGCAATGCAGTTGCATACCAATGCGCAGCATTTGGCTATCTTTACATCTCCACGTAATTTTCAACTTGATGAAACTGCTGCAAGCGGACAATGGTGCCAAAGCACTATTTCTGATTTGCAACACTGTACTCAAACGCGTGCAGGGCGATATAATGCTACGCGCAAAGCGTATAAGAACCTTGAGCGTGAGGGAAGTGCCTGGTGCATTTTCCCGCCTGATATTCTTGATGTGTCGGTGCTCGAATATCGAGCTGATGTGCTGGCGCATGCGGTAGAAGTTGGGAAGCAAGCAGCATATGATTGTCTGCGCCGTGTGTCGTAAGTGATTGTCGTGCGCGTGTGGGTGAGTCGTAAGTGATTCACGTGCTGGTGCGTGCAATGATAGGCGAATGTATGTGCGTGCGCACTTGTGCGTTCGTTGTGTGCGCGTGTGTGGCTGTGTTCGTTCGTGTGTTTGGGCGCGTGTGCGTTCATGCGTGTGCGCTTGTGTGGCTGTGCGCACGTGCGTGGGCAGAATAAAAGCGAAGGATGGCTATGAAAACAGTATTGATTGCGTCGAATAACGCTCATAAAGTTCAGGAAATTTCACGTGCACTTGCGTTTCCAGAATGGGAGTTCAAAAGCCTGCGTGACATGGACATCATTTCTGATCCGTGTGAAAGTGCGTCCACGTTTGAGGGCAATGCACGGATTAAGGCGCGTGCTGCTTTTGACAAAGCGCCTGGTGTAGCTGTACTTGCTGACGACTCTGGTTTGTGCGTTGATGCCTTACATGATGCTCCTGGTGTGCATTCGGCGCGTTATGCAGGCGAGCACGCAACTGACGCGGAAAACAACGCGAAGCTTCTGGCAGCGCTTGATTGCGTCCCTCATGAAAAACGCAGCGCTCGTTTTGTATGTACACTCGTATTTATCGATGCTGATGGAACCGAATGGCTGGCGCATGGTTCAGTTCATGGCTTTATTGGGACACACCTTCAAGGGGCGGAGGGTTTTGGTTACGATCCTCTGTTTTTCCCCGATGCGTTTCATGGTGAAAAAACCTTTGCAGAAGTTTCTCAAGCGGAAAAAACGTCACTTTCGCATCGAGGATGTGCGCTTCGTGCGCTCCATAAGCAGTTATCGAGCGTGTATGGAGAACGTAACGCGTAAGGAAGCTGTACTCGCCGCACTTGCACCGTTGCCAGCTCACGTACCCGCCGCACTCGCACCTACACGCACTCGTAAGATAGAAGATGACTGAAACATGAGTGATAAAACAAGCGAAAAGAAGACAAACGCCGTTCGCGAACTAGAAGCGGCAGGTTGTGCGTTTAGAACGCATAGCTACGATCCTGAATGCGCATTGGCAGGCGTTGAAGTAGCTGCTCTTTTACACCAAAACCCTGATGCAGTCTTTAAAACACTGGTAACGCAAGGCAAATCGGGTGCGCATTACGTATTTATGGTGCCTGTAGCGTGCAGTTTGGATGTGAAGCGTGCTGCTAAAGCAGTAGGTGAGAAGTCTATCGAAATGGTGAAGTCGAAAGATTTACTAGGCTTAACAGGCTATATACATGGCGGTTGTTCTCCTGTTGGTATGAAAAAACCGTTCATAACAGCTTGTGATGAAACAGCTCAACTCTTTGATACTATTATTTTTTCAGGTGGTAGGCGTGGATTACAGCTCGAAATGAGTCCGCTTGAATTGGCGCGCTTTATGAATGTATGCTTTGTTGATCTTGTTGAACATCCATAGCTATGCATGGAATGCATTTCATAAGGAAAGACATCTACAATTCTCGCGTCACATTATATGCTTTGTGCACGCATTAGTGCATCTTGCATAACAAGTGTACGCCACTCATAACACGTTACGTCACCAAACGCTGTATCGTGCAAAGTGCCACATCCTTCAAGTTATTACATCTTCTATAATGTTGCGTTCTATGCACCGCAACATCGTGCATGAAGCTTCACTCAATGCAGTTTTTTGCGTAGATCTGCATTACAATGCTATTGCACATATTGGTTGCTGCCGTTTTCAAACTCTACAATTGATCATTGAGGTCTATTTGCATAAGTGCCACATTTTGGCGTAAATCACGCGCTTGCTGCCAGCTGAGCTTCTCGTCTTCATACGCGCTTTGAATCGCTTCAAGTTCAAGACGCAATGCTTCACGCAATACTTCTTCAATTGATTTTTCACGTCGCGTAAACGATGTAATTGATGGGAGTGTTTCTAAGAGTGCCGCACGTGCCGTTTGATATTCCACTATCAAGCGTGAATACGCTTCACTGGGCAGCTGCGATATGGTCATTTCTTCTTCCATACGCTCAATAGCATAACTTATAGCATTCGCATGCACGTTACGATTGATTACTTGCGTTTCTGTGGGTGTTTGTGAAGGAAGCTGCCTGCGCATTTTTTGTATGCGTGTTAGAGTTCGTCGTGCAAGGTTAAGCGCATTTCTCAGTCGTTTTGTAAGGTATGGCAAGCGATGCTGCGACCGTTCGAGCATGTTGATAACACGCGCATAGCGTGCAATAAGAGCATACGCGTCTTTGAAGGATATTTCTTCTGCTTCAAGACGCTGCCATACATAATCTTGCTCCCACTGAAGTGCTTTAATACGCAAGTGTAAATCGGAGATGGTTTCTAAATTTTCAGACTCTACAATGCGTTTTATTCTATCGTTGTAGCGACGAATAACTTCTGACGTTGCACGACGATTATCATCATTTTGTTGTGCTGTTAAGTTTTCAATGACATTGCGTAAAATAGCGACATTATTTTGAGCTTTTTGCTTTGAGTCACCAATCGTATCAGGTAGTTTACGCGGTGCAAGGAGCGGCACAATAAAGGTTGCAAGAATAAGCGATAACAAAATAACGCCTGATGCAATAAAGATAAGCAAATTGCGATTAGGAAAGTGAAGAAGTGAACCATCGATAGTTATCCACGTTGGAATGGTGAACATAATGGCTAGCGTAATAGTTCCTTTAGCACCTGCAAAGGTGGTAATTGCCGCACTGCGAGCGCGCTGTTTAGTGCTGCGTTTTATATGCTTTTCTACGTCGCTTCGCCATTCAGAGAGTAACGACCATACAAAACGCGTAGAGTGCATGATGATTGACACAATAAGGATATAGGCAATAAGTTCGAGTGGTCCTGCGTCAATACCTTTAAATCCATCGGTAAGAGCAGTAGGAAGTTGCGTTCCAAGCAGCACGAATACAATACCGTTCAGGGCAAAGGCTGCCACACGCCATACACTACTTGATACGATATTAAGACGCGAAATAGATGGTCCTAAATTGCGTTTCGCAAATGACATGGTAATTCCGCATGCCACAACGTTAATAACGCCACTTACATGCATGTGTTCACCAACGAGGAATGCGATAAATGGTATCAACACTTCAAACAATACATGAAACGTAGTATTTTCAAGCCCAAGATTGCGCACTTTTTGAATTGCAAAATTTGCAATAAGTCCAATAACGATACCAAGAACAAGTCCACCAATGAATTGGTACAAGAACGTAAGTATGGCGTCTTGCGCTACAAATACACCACCAACAGCCACGCCAAGGGCAAACTGAAAGCACACGATACCACTTGCGTCATTGAGGAGCGATTCACCTTGCAAAATGGCCTGCTGACGTGGCGGAATGTTAGCATCATGTTTAAGCGATGACACAGCAACCGCATCGGTTGGCCCAAGCGCCGCACCAAGCGCGAGTGCTGCAGCAAGTCCGATAGATGGAATAAGTGCATGCACTGCTACACCAATGACAATTGCAGATAAAAGCACAAGACCAATGGCATACGAGAGCATTGATTTTTTATTTTTCCACAGTGAAGTTTTATCGGCTTCATGCGCTTCGTGAAAGAGAAGCGGCGCTATAAATAACACTAAGAATAGTTCTGGCTCAATTTCAATAATAATGCGGCTATCTGCAATAATTGCAACCAGTGCACCGAGAGCAATTTGTACAAGCGGCGATGAAACTTTTGGCACGATTTGGGCAATAACTGCTGATATAAGTACGGCAGATAAAAGTACGAGGGCAAGTGTTATTGTTTGCACGTGATGTCCTGTTCGTTGAAGTTGTGCTGTTATGTGGCTTACACGGTGTTATTCCTGGTATCAAATGCGTGATTGACGGCTTTAGATGCGTTATTCTTGGTTGTTTGCACGTATGGTTGCAAATATGCTTTTATTTTTGTGTACAAGCTCGATGGTGCTTATGTGCGCAAGCAAATCGGAAAGTTTGCTATACGAATACGCTTTAGGTTCAAAGTTCGGTATGCTTGTTCGAATAAGCTTTCCCAGTGCAGGAACTGAAATAGTTGCATTCTTGTGTTCTGCTATGAGCGTTGTGATGTGCGCACTCAGTGCATCTAACGATGGGAAAGCAGCTGTTTGCAAGGGTGTTTGAGCTGAAATGCTTGGTTGTTGTGTTGTGTTTGGATGTGTGAGTGTTGTATCAGTGCTCCGCGTTTTTGCAACAGCTCGTGGAAGCGCTTTGTTTGTTTGAGGGCGAGCTTCGCGTTGATGAGAGTCATCTATGGTATGAGATAACCTGGCTACCTTTGAAGTGTTGTTGGACGTCTTGGCGTGTGATTCTTTTGCTTTTGATGCATGCGTTAAAGCTGGTGCTTTAGCTTTGCGGCTTGCTGAGCTGGTGCTTGTGGCTGTATCGTTTGTTTGCTTGTCGTTTGTGGTGTTCGTTGTATGTGTTACGCGTGTTGCATGTGCAGAAGCGCTTGTGTTTTCATTGCTTTCGTTACTTGTTTTAAGCTCGGCGTTCGTTGTGTGCTGTGCATTTGCACTTTCTTCTTTACGTTGCTGAGTTTGATGGGCAGGTTTTGGCGCTTTTGGCGCGGATGTAGCATTGCTTGCTGCTTGTTGCTTTTGATGCGCTGTGGTCGTTTGTACTGTTCGCGCATTTGACGTTGCCACAAGCTTCAGTTTTGTAGCAGCTTGTGTATGGTGCTGTTTATTTGAATGTGTGTCAGCAAGTTCTACTAACATCGTTTTGCCCGATGAAACAAGTTTTATGCTACTAAACTCTGCAAGCAGTTTACTCAGCTGGTTGGTGCCATAATTGCGTACATCAAAATCGGGATAGCGTTTTACAAGACGGCTTCCAATTTCCCCAAGACCTGTTTCTCGTTCTTTATTCAGATTATTGGTAACAATATCAATGATTGTTTTTTCAATTTTTTTGCGTGATAAAAGCAGCTCCGCATTTTGTGTGTTATGTCCATTTTTTTGTTTCGCTGCATCATTTTTGTTGTCGTCTTCTCCAAGAAGCACTTCAAGGCATTTAAACACATCACAGGCAGTTCTAAAAGGCAAGGGAGTTTTGTTTTCGCCTGCGCCAATAACCATAAGGCCTGCTTCACGAATACGTGCTGCTAAACGTGTGAAATCGCTGTCAGATGACACAAGGCAAAATCCGTCAACCGTTTTGGTGTACATGATGTCCATTGCATCGATAATAAGCGCTGAATCGGTTGCGTTTTTCCCCGTTGTATAACTAAATTGCTGAATAGGCGTTATTGAATTTTCTAGCAGGGTGTCTTTCCATTTGGCATGGAGTGTACTGGTCCAGTCGCCATAAATGCGTTTGTAGGTGATAATGCCATAATTTGATAATTCGTCAAGAATAACGCCAATGTATTTTGATGACACATTATCTGCGTCAATAAGTAGTGCAAAACGTTTATCCGATGAGTTTTTTTGCTCCAAAGTATGCTCCTCACATGAACCTGAGGTGTTCGTTGTTGTTTGTTTTTGCTTTTCAAATATAAGTATACCGAGTTTCGTGGAAGGTATTTGGGAGAGTTACATAATTCTACAAAGAGAATTGATGCAATGCGCGCATGGGTGTGTACATGCCTGCGTTATACCGGTTGTAGCGCATGCATTACGAGTGTGGTAAGGCGTCTGTGCAATCGTTGTGTCGGCGCCTGCGTATGCGTGTGCTTATGGTGCACTTTGCACAGAGAGAGCGCTGCGTTTACTTGTGTGTTTATCTGTAAAAAGAAAGGGAAGTGGTGAAAAGAGAGGTGGTGGTGGACCGTCGGGGACTCGAACCCCGGACCTTGGGATTAAGAGTCCCCTGCTCTACCAACTAAGCTAACGGTCCAAAGTAGTGCACTTTCATGAATAATGCACAGTGTAAAACATTGTAAATCATGTTTTGTTTTGCGCAAGTACTTATATGCAATAAGTGTCTGGGGTGGATGATCGGACTCGAACCGACGACCTCCAGAGCCACAATCTGGCGTTCTAGCCAACTGAACTACACCCACCAAATGCGCAAGCAAGTATTTTATAGATTATTGCGTGAAAAAGCAAGTAGCTTGGATAAAATTTCTTGATCCTGTTGCAAAAGTGCTGCATACAGGCATGTTTGTAGGGTAACGAAAGGCAAGCATGCAGGTAGTTCGAGGGCAGTGCGCACGTAGCGCGCAATGATTCGTATGTCAATGTAACGGCAGCATGCAGGTGCGCGCAACATGGGGAGTTATCTTCACATGAACAGCTTGAAAGTAACAGCAGTATGCAGGAGAGTGTAACTTTTGCGTTTATCTTTGCGCCCGCAAGCGCGTAGTAACAACACCACGCAGGTGTGCGCAACGCTTCTTTAAGCACGCTCTTACATGATACGTGGGTGTGCAACAAGTATTTGCGGTAGCATGCCGCATGCACTCTTTCGGTGGTTGTTTTGCAATCACACGGCACGTGTAAGGTTAGGTTTTCCAATATATGCTGCCCACATAAAAAAAGAGCACCTTGCATTTGGGTACAAGGCGCTTAAAAGAGAACCAACTGGTGTGGGTTTGGGAAGGTTGATTAGAGGAAGGTAATCAAAATTCCAGTGGTTCTTCGGATACACAACATCCACTTGTGGTGTAGCTTATCAAGTAAACCTGAAAGCAGTCTTAAAGAAATCGTAAAAATTCAAAAATGACCCAAGAAACAATGAGTCTTTTTTGTTTTTGAGCACGAACAGCACCATTATGCCTATTCAGTTACCGTAGCTTCTGCATGTGGAGAAGCTGCATCACCTGCGCTTGTTGTTTTGTTTTCTTCAGGACGAGCGCTTCCAAGAGCTTTGCGGTCTTTTCCCATAACAAAATCAATACCTTGTTTTTGCCACTGGCGATACTCTGCTGCGGCAGTAAAGAGTACATCGGATGACGAATTAAGAGCTGTTTCGCAGGAGTCTTGAATAACACCGATAATAAGCCCGATAGCAACCACTTGCATAGCAACATCGTTTGAAATGCCAAATAGTGAACATGCAAGAGGAATCAGTAACAGCGAACCGCCTGCTACACCCGATGCTCCTGCAGCGCTTATAGCTGAAAGCACCGATAAAATAACTGCTGTTGGCAAGTCGACCTGAATGCCCATGGTGTGAGCAGCACACATAGCCATAACAGAAATAGTGACGGCTGCGCCTCCCATATTAATAGTAGAACCAAGCGGAATGGACACTGAGTAGTTGTCTTTTTCGAAGCCTAACTTTTCGCATAATTCCATGTTAACAGGAATGTTTGCAGCAGAAGAACGCGTAAAGAATGCCGTTAAACCTGAGTCGCGTAGGGTACGCAGCACTAAGGGGTAGGGGTTATGACGTGTGAGAGCAAATACGAACAGCGGATTTACGATAAGCGCAATAATCAACATGCATGCTACAAGCAGTACAATGAGTGCTCCGTACTGGGTAAATATTTTTAAGCCGTTACTTGATACTGACGTATAGACCAAGCCTAAAATACCAAATGGGGCGCAGTTGATAACCCAATGAACAATTTTTCCAATAGCGTTTGAAATGCACTCAAACATGTTTTTGGTAGTGTCGCGTGATATGCGCAATGCAATACCAAGCAAGATAGCCCACGATAAAATGCCAATATAATTAGCTTTCATAAGCGCTTCAACTGGATTGACAGTGATATTTAGCACAAGTGTGTTCAGAACTTCTCCAATGCCTTCAGGAGATGATTGTTGTGCGCCATTGACTTGAGCAAGCGTAAGCTCAATAGGAAATGCCATCGCAGCGAGAACAGCCACGAAGCCTGCAGCAAACGTAGACAGTATGTACAGGAGCAGAATTACTTTCATGTTGCCTGCCGTTTTTGCTTTAGCGAGCGCGCTAATTACCAAGAAAAATACGAGGATTGGCGCAACTGCCTTTAGTGCAGCAACAAATAACTTACCAAGCAATTCGATAAGATAAATGTGCGCAGGTGCGAATACGCCTAGCAGCGCACCTATGAAAAGCCCGAGAACAATTCGCAGAATAAGATCGATATTGTTCCATTTTTGAATAATAGTTTTCACGTGTAACCTTTCTCGCAAGAGGCATATGCTTGTTATAGTGTAATGGTTAGCCACAACAAGAAATGTTATCAGCTTATTACCATTTCTGTTAAAAACACATTGAAGCTTTTTGTAGCTCCTTAAAAGCATGTGCCAGAGCGTTGTGTACATAGTATCGAAAAAATTCTTTTTCGTATGTCAGATTTTTCAAGAGGGATATTTTTCACTCTTAACGGAATAGACACGTTACTGTTGCACCGTCCGTTCTTGCATCTTTTTCATGGTGAACGTCGTGTGCTTTCGGTTTTTTATAGGTTGCGCATCTGGTTTGCGCGCAGGAATACGTGCTTCTAGCTTGTGGGCGGATATAAGCATTTCTTGCTTGCATACAGGAATGAAACGCTTATTGTGTGCGGGAATACATACGAATTGCGAGAAGCTAAGCGTACAGGTAATTGAACTGGGCGGCGTATTTTTTGACTGCAGAAATGGTATTTTTGCAGTTAAATGCGAGGTGTTTTTGCAATTGCGCATGTTATGCACAGTGTTTGAACCGTAAGGGTTCTTGTATGGTCGTGCGTTGCAATACAGTTCCTGAGCGCGTGCAATATCAAGATTTATCAGGTATTCTTCCTACCGTATGGCGCTATTAAACACAAACATTGGTCGCCAAATCACGCACAAAAAACTTTTTAATGCGAACAAATAGTCGTACAGCAGAATAGTTCTCGCTTGAAGTACGTTTCTCTACTTGATATTTTTTTGCGCACTTTACCGCGAAACACAAACAATTGAAAGGGGTGTTTATGAATTGCTACCTTAAAGCCTCACTTTGTTTTGGGGCAGCACCTGGGTATTTAGAGCAATTGAGCGTTACGAGTCGTCCTCACTTAATTACCAGATTGCTCCAAGAGCGAAATGTGGCGCGCTTTATTGTTGCTCCAGTTGGATTTGGTAAAACGGCACTTGTCTACGATTATTGCAAAACGGTGTTTTCCTTTAAGACCTTAGCGTGGCTTGATTGTGCTAATCCTCGGTTTTTGCGTGATTTAGACAATAACGACCTGTTGGAATTTTTATCCGATGAAAGCTTCGCTATGAAGCTGGTAGTGTTTGAAGATATCCCACTTCTTGATGAAGATCGCCAACGCGCATTCTCACAGTGTATTGATGTGTGTATTGATAAGCATATTGAAGTGATTGTAACGTGCGTACCGAGCAATGATGCCTACGGATGCTTGCAAAAAGACCGTTTGTATCTTCCCACGTCTTCCTTGCTGCTTACCAACGAAGAACTTATACACGTTGCGCGCCATCTTCAACATGTATCTTACGATTATGAACAGGTACACGATACATCCCGCTTATACCTTAAAGATCGGCCAGTACGTGCAACTGATACTCAGCTCGCACACCATAGCACGCCTGCTCACCAGATAGCTTTGTGTCGAACATTTCAGCGCATTCCACAAGTATGTTGGCAGCATAATGGACATCCTACTTGTGCATTTATTGAACAGTGTTTGCGTGCTGCACGTGATAAAAGAGAACTGTTTTCCCTGTTGACGCTTTTGATTGTACGCCGTGCATCAGTCGCTCAGCTTGAGGATATTGTATCAATTGACGCCGCGTGGCTTTCTGATTTTGCTCGCATGCATGCTTTTGTTGAGTTTGATGTTCGTACACAGATATTTGAAACACTTGCTGTTGATGTGTCGTGCATTTTAGAAGCATTTATGCACGTAGTTTCGTCATCAACGATGAATTTTGATTCGCTTGATAGCAGTCTCAATGGTTTTCTTTCGCTATCGCATTGCGCAAGCGTACATGATTATTTCGAGCAGATGAGCGATGTACTTTGCTCTTGTAATAATTATGCGCGCGCTCTGCAATGTATAACACGCGCCTTTTGTCCACAAGAACAGCTTGAATGGTGCTTGATTCACAATAGCGCTCTTATCGAGCAGTATTGTTTGGCTGATTCGTTAGTATTGCTTGAAAATGTTTTGCCGCATGTGAACAAGCATAAAGCTGAGTGCTTGTTTATGTGTGCTGAACGTCATTTTTATTTTAATCATTACAAACGTGCACGAGTGCTTGCTGCGTGTGTATTGCATGAAAAAGATGCACCTGCTGAATTAAAAGACGCTGCTCTTAATGTATATATGTGCAGTGGTGGGCGTGTGTCTTTGGATGCGAAACACACAGATAGGACACCTTGCGATAAACAAGCAGATAATACGCCCGTAAATACGCAATCGCGCAATGAACGTAGCGATAGCTGTTCGCTTCATGATATTTTATTTGCATCTGAACAGGAAAATTATAAGTTATTAGCATCATTTGCCTCTAATAAAGCACCACAACTTGCCTTTAAACAGCCACATACTGGTTATGATACTTCGCTGTATTGGTGTGCATTTGTGCTTCTCAAAATAGCAGAAACGCTTACGCAACAGTATCAGCGCTGTACGTTGCGCTCTCGTTCAAACGCAGCGCACTCAACGTACTATTTTGATCATCTTGCATGCTTAAAAGAAATTCCAGCAGCGCAAAGATTTACCTACGAGGCATTTTCAAAGGAGATACACTACATTAACCCATTGTTTGCATGTTTAGGAAAAGCATATACTACGTTGTGTAAAGAACAGAGTATGTTTCCAGGGCCTTTGTTGAGCGCGCCTCTTTGTCGTGCGCTGCATGCTTCTCATGTTTTGCTTGAGTATGAACACATGCGTTTTCAGAAGATGTCACCTCATCCGCCCGCTCAATCACTTCAATCGCTGCACAGTCCTATTGATAGCTCTCCCTGTTCATCGGGACGTCGTTTAGAGCATAATGCTGCTGGTACCTTAGAGATAAACTCTTTAGCTGCGCCGAGCTTGACTGCCGAGCAACCGTGTACACTGTTACCGAATACACGGTATAATGCCAGATTGCAGTGCGCCAAAGGAGCTGCTGTGATAAATGCGTTACCTGCGTGTTCTCGTTCGATAGAACCCGACGCTGTTGTATCACCTGGCGTAACATCTGATGTGTCGGGCAGTAACGCACCAGTATTATCAATTCATATTTTTGGGCGATTCCGTATTTTATGTAATGGAATTGAAGTTACCGAGCGGCTGTGTAAGCGCCATAAAGTACAAACCTTGCTTGCCGTTTTGCTGCTTAATAAGGAGAAGGAAATTCCAAAAACGGTGCTCGGTCAGTTACTGTGGCCTGAAAGTTCAATTCCAACAGCGCGCAAAAATCTCTATTCACTGTGGTCGGTACTGAATCACGCACTGTCTCTTCCTGATGGAACGTGCCCTTATCTTATACGGAGCACTCATGCGTATGCTGTTAATACGCTGCTTGTCCACTGCGATATTGATGAATTTCGAGTTATGTGTAGCGATTTTCAGCAGGGAAATTTCGATCATTTGCGCTGGCGACATTATTTGGATGAATTAAGCGATAATTTTCAAGATGTGCTTATGTTAGGAGAATATGATAATGCGCATGTTATACGCCAGCGTGAAACGTGTCGAACAAAATTGATTGAATCACTTGTCTGTGCAGCTCAACTATTGTATTCTGCTGGCGATTATACAGCAGCATCCAATTGTGCAGGCAGTGCGCTTCACTTTGATACCACGCGTGAAGATGTAGTAGCACTGCTTATGCGTTCGTATTTGGCAGCAGGTCAGCGAATGAAAGCTATCAATACGTATCGTGTGTGTAAAGAGGAGTTGATGCATAGTGTTGGCATACAGCCGTGTGAGTATGTTCAGCAATTATACAAAAGTGCACTGCGTAATGATTATGTAAAAGAATAGTATTTCGTAGCGCTTATACTTTGTTGCGTTTAATATTTGGCAAAATTCAGCTGATATTATGGTTGCACGTATAAATATGCGATGTTTGTGCTAGAGTTACAAAGGTTATATAGTAAAAGCGATAAGGGATACATATATGGCAGGATTTCTCTCAAAGTTGCTGACGTTTGGCGAAGGTCGTCAACTTAAAAATTATCAGGCTATAGCTGCAAAAATTAACGATGCTGAACCATCGATGCAGCAGTTAAGCGACGAAGAATTACAGGCACTTACCAGTACATATCGTGAACGACTCGACGCAGGAGAAAAGCTTGATAACTTGCTGGTAGAAGCTTTTGCTACGGTACGTGAAGCCAGTGTGCGTGTACTTGGCATGCGTCACTTCGATGTGCAGCTTATTGGTGGAATGGCTCTTAATGCTGGTCAGATTGCCGAAATGAAAACTGGTGAAGGTAAAACACTCGTTTCAACCTTGGCTGGTTATCTGAATGCCCTTGAAGGTAAAAATGTTCATATTGTTACCGTCAACGATTATTTGGCTCGCCGCGACAGTGAAATTATGGGACGTTTGTACCGCTTCTTAGGTATGAAGGTAGGTCTCATTCAAAATAACATGCCACCACTCTATAAAGATGCAGCTTATAAGGCAGATGTTACGTATGGAACGAACTCTGAGTTCGGTTTTGATTATCTGCGCGACAACATGGTAACGCGCGCTGATCAGCGAGTTCAGCGCGGTCATCACTTTGCAATTGTCGATGAGGTTGACTCAATCTTGATTGATGAGGCGCGTACACCGCTTATTATTTCAGGCGCTGGCAGTGAAGCGGCTGATATGTACAATCGTTTTGCTCGTGTTATGCCAGCGTTAAAGCGCGATGAAGACTTTGAAATGGACGAAGGCAAGCGCACGATTAATACAACTGAATCGGGTCTAGAGCATATCGAACAGCTGCTTGACCTGGATATTTACTCAGACCCTTCAGGGCAGCTTGCTAACCATTTGCAACAGGCGCTGAAAGCGCAATTTATGTTTAAACGTGATGTTGACTATGTTGTAACACCTGAAGGCGAAGTTAAAATCGTTGACGAGTTTACGGGTCGTATCATGGAAGGTAGACGTTATTCAGAGGGCTTACACCAGGCGCTTGAAGCAAAAGAGCACGTGCGCATTCGTGAAGAAAACCAAACGCTTGCTACTATTACGTTGCAAAATTACTTCCGTTTATACGATAAACTTTCTGGCATGACAGGTACTGCTATGACAGAAGATGCCGAGTTTAGAGAAATTTATAAATTGCCAGTAATGGCTATCCCGCCTAACAAACCCGTTATCCGTAAAGATCAAAACGACCAAATCTATCGAACTGTCGATGCTAAATTTAATGCTGTTGCCGATGAAATTGCAGATAGAAATGCAAAAGGACAGCCAGTTTTGGTTGGTACGGTATCGATTGAAAGCTCTGAGCGACTGTCGCGCTTGCTTGATAAGCGCGGTATTCGTCATGAAACACTGAATGCAAAAAATCATGAACGCGAAGCGCATATTGTTGCCCAAGCAGGCCGTTTAGGTGCTGTTACGATTGCAACGAACATGGCTGGTCGTGGTACCGACATTTTGCTTGGCGGAAATCCAGAAGTTCTTGCTGATGATGCATTGCGCTTGCTTGGCTATAACCCTAGTTTGTTTGAGGGTGAAGTTCCTGAAGAGGGTGAGCTTCCTGCTCCTACGACTGCTCAGCGTGAGCTTGCATTGAGTGAAGCAAAGAAAATTTGCAACAAAGAAGCGGAACAGGTTATCGCTGCAGGTGGTTTGCTTGTTATTGGTACCGAGCGTCACGAATCACGCCGTATCGACAACCAGTTGCGTGGTCGTTCAGGGCGTCAGGGCGACCCAGGTGAAACGCAGTTTTACCTTTCGCTTGAAGACGATCTGATGCGCCGTTTTGGTGGCGATAAGATGGATCGAATTTCTGCTATGATGGCGCGCAGTTCACTTTCCGATAGCGAACCTATTCAAGCAACGATGGTATCAAAGGCCATAGAAAGCGCTCAGCGACAAGTAGAAACGATGCATTTTGCAGCTCGTAAGCATGTTTTGGAATACGACGACGTTATGAATTTGCAGCGTACGGAAATTTACAAGGAGCGCAATGCCATTCTTGATGGTAAAGATATGACTGAGCGCATTCCAGAAATTATTCAAGACGTTGTACAAGAAGCAGTTCAGGAATATTGTCCTGCACGTGTTCCAAGCGACGACTGGGATGTTAAAGGGCTTGAAACATGGGTTGCAAATCTTACAGGCACGAGCGATTTTGTACTATCAGCGCTTGATCATGGCGACGACCCCGATGCAGTTGCCGAGTTCCTGATTGAACACTTGAAGAATATCCACGCTATGAAGCGCGAATCGGTGGGCGAAGAGATTATGAAAACTCTTGAAACTCAAGTTATGTTGCGCATTATTGATACGCGTTGGATGGCTCACCTGCAGGAAATGGATTACTTGCGAACAGGTATTGGCTTGCGTGCGCTTGCTCAGCGCGATCCATTAACAGAGTATCGCGAAGAAGCATATCTTGCGTTTAAGCATTTAACACAAAGTATGTATGAAGATTATTTGCGTACTTTGTTGCGTTTGCAATTAGCTGTTCCTGAAGATGAAGAAGAAGAGGTATTGCCGCAGGCTGCAAGCCCCTTGCAAGGTAAAGTGCAGTATTCGTCTCCTGAAGCCGCACTTACCGGCGATGATGAGAAACCATCGAGCACATCGTCAACGGTCGTTAAAGATAAAGATGATCCTTACGCTCAAGCTGGACGTAATGATTTGTGCCCGTGTGGTTCTGGCTTAAAATACAAAAAATGTCACGGCAAAGATGCGCAAGAATAGTGAGTAGGCGTGGAACTCGATAGTCAGCTGTTTTTGCAGCTTAGAAAGCGTCTTGATGATGCTGCAGAATTTTTGCACATTGATGATAAGAAGCGTATGCTTGCAAAGCTTGATGCACAGTCTTCTGAAGAGGGATTTTGGCAAGACGTTGTGAAAGCCCAAGAAATTTCCAAGCAAGCAGGTGTTTTGCGTGATAGTATTGCGCAATACACGCGTGCGTGTAGCTTGTTTGATGATGCGCATACTGCTTTTGAGCTTTCTTGCGAAGACGAAGCGTTTGCAGGCGAAGCAAGCAAGCTTACGAGTACGCTTCAAGAACAGATCGAGCAGCTTGAATTAACGTCGTGGTTTAGCGGTCGCTTCGATGCTGGTGATGCTATTCTCAGCATCAACCCAGGTCAGGGAGGCCTTGAAGCAAACGACTGGACGGATATGCTCTTTCAAATGTATCTGCGTTATGCGCAGCAAAAAGGCTGGCACACAAGCGTATTAGATGCAACCAGTTCAGAGGTTATAGGACTTGATCGAGCAACTATTCAAATTGAAGGCTTGAACGCCTACGGTATGTTGCGAAGCGAAATTGGAGTGCATCGCCTGGTGCGCATTTCGCCAACCGACGAAAAGCAGCGCCGTCATACCACCTTTGCAAGTGTGGAAGTACTGCCAGTTTTACCTGATGAAGTTGAAGTTAATATTAATCCTGCGGATGTTCGCGTTGATGTGTATCGCTCAAGTGGCCCTGGTGGGCAGTGCGTAAATACCACTGATTCGGCAGTTCGTCTGACGCACATTCCAACAGGTTTAGTAGTGACGTGCCAAAACCAAAAGTCGCAATTACAAAATAAAGAGGCTGCGTTTCGCGTTTTGCGCGCGCGCCTCTATGAGCTTGAAGCGCAAAAGCGCGCTGAAAAACTTGACGAGCTGCGTGGTGAACGTCATGAAAATTCGTTTGGATCGCAAATTCGCAATTATGTTTTATATCCGTATCAGCTGGTAAAAGACTTGCGAAGTGGTGTTGAGACGGGAAACGTTGATGCCGTGTTACAAGGTGATATTGACGCCTTTGTTATTGGATACCATAAGTGGAATGCAGCTCGCGATACACAAGGCAAATAGTACACAAATTGAGTAGTGTACGTGCAAGCAGTATAGAAAATATGCACGTTATATAACAAGCAATACACACCATACTTACATGCAGTATGTTTGGTGTTTATGAGTTTCATATTGTGCGCGTGGTCTTTTTTGTTTGTATGAACATTTTGAATTGAGTATGTTCTCGCTCTATAGTTAATCTTGCTTGTATATGCGTCTGTATTCTGTAAGCATCTGTTATGGGTAGCGGTATTGAAATATATGTTTTATACTCCATAGCTTGCTTGTTAGGCAAAGTTGTAAGCTGTTGTATACCTATTTGCTGGTATTATAGTTGCAAGCATAAGGTTTTGTATGCGATCTGAAACGCCTGCAAAATTGTGTAGCTTATAAGCTGCATGTTTGCTTCCCGAGCACGTTATTTCATGGTGATATACGAATTTTGCCGAGGAGTGGTTATGGAAATTCAGCAGGATACTCTCATTATTTTTTGGCTTGCGCTTGCTCTTATTATGGGCGTTGCTGAAGCGCTTTCAATTAACTTAATTACTGTTTGGTTTGTTGTAGGTGCTCTTATTGCGTTTTTGAGTAATATTTTAGGAGCAACGCTCATTGTACAAGCAGCTCTTTTTTTGGTTGTTTCCCTTATTGGTTGTATTTTGTTTCGACCGTATGTGCGACGTCGCCTTAAACAGCCTGTTCAAGAGGGCGATGATTTAATGATAGGGCGTATTGCGAAGGTTATTGAAGATATTGACCCTAATAAACAAACAGGGCGTGTACGCACGGCCGATCGCATTACGTGGATGGCTATCTCGCAAGACGGATCGTTTATACCTGCAGGATCGCACGTTCGTGTGCACGGGCACGATTCCATTAAGCTGATTGTTTCGCGTTGTTCAGACGATCAAGGCAAAGAGCTTGATGAAATTCTTGCAAACCATTCAGCGCCCTATATGTCGTAGCGTGCGTGCACGCTGCAAACTGTTGTAAAAACCATCTTGAAAGGAGATGTTGCGATGCTGGTTATTATTGTCCTTATACTTATCTTTGTCTTTTTTTGTTTGTCATGCATCAAAGTTGTGCCTCAAGCAGAAAAGATGGTTATCGAGCGTTTAGGCTCATATCTCACCACGTGGGACAACGGTTTGCACGTTAAGCTGCCGTTTATCGACCGCGTGCGCGCACACGTAAGCGTCAAAGAGCAAGTGTCAGACTTCCCACCGCAGCCTGTTATTACTAAAGACAATGTTACGATGTCAATCGACTCGATCATTTACTTCAAGATTATGGATCCGCGTTTGTATTGCTATGGTGTTGAGCGACCGATTACCGCCATTGAAAATCTTACTGCGACAACGCTTCGTAATATTATTGGCGATTTAGACTTAGATACAACACTTGTGTCGCGCGATACTATCAATTCACAAATGCGCGCTATTTTGGATGAAGCTACTGATGCGTGGGGTATTAAAGTAAATCGTGTAGAAGTGAAAAATATTACTCCACCTGCAGCAATTCAGCAAGCTATGGAAAAGCAAATGAAAGCTGAGCGCGAAAAGCGTGAAGCGGTGTTGTTAGCGGAAGGTCAAAAGCAAAGCGCTATCACGATTGCCGAAGGTCAAAAGCAAGCACAAATTTTAGCCGCAGAGGCACAAAAGCAAATGGTTATTCTTGCTGCAGAAGCCGAGCGCGAGCGTCAAATTCGTGAAGCGGAAGGTCACGCGCAGGCAATTCGCAGCGTGCAGGAAGCGCAAGCAGCTGGTATTGAGATGATTAAGAACGCTGGAGCTGATTCCTCGGTATTAACGCTACAAGCGTATGAAGCACTGAAAGAAGTGTCAAAAGGTCAAGCAACCAAGCTGATTATTCCGTCAAATTTGCAAGGTTTAGCAGGTCTTGCGGCTTCGCTGAAAGAAGTGGTAAGCGATGGTACGCACGCTGTGCAAGCAGACAAGCCATCCGTACCTGCTGATACGAAGCATACGAAAGCGTAACGTCGCAAACATACACAGCGCACTACACGTGCAAGGCATTTCGGTGTCTTGCACGTTTTTTTATGCGCCGCATACGTGATTGTAAATTTTGCATTTCTAGATAGTGCTTAGCTCCTGTTTATGTTCGGAAGCATTCTATAATGGCATTATTGTGCATGATGCTTGTGTTTCGGCGCAAGCAACGATCTTAAGGGGTTTCCATGGCACATTCAAGAAACACTGATTCGCACTGCGTGCATGCAGTGTCTGAACAAGGGAAATGCGTTGCTTCCGAGAACGCAGCTGGTCAAGGGAAGAACGCAGCTTCTGAACCCACAACTGAGCAGGGGAAGGGCGCTACTTCCAATCACGCTTTTGAGCACTCGTTTGCTCAGGCTCCTAAGCAGGAAGAAAGCCCTCGTTCTGAATACACACCTGAACAGGTATCTGAACAGGAGCAAAGCGCATCTCATGCTCAGCTGCATGAAAGCGATACGCTGTTGCGTTCACCGCTTAATCATGTTGATATTCCTGAACAGCTGCGCGAATCTATGACGTTATTTTTACGTCTTATTCGCCGTGTGATTTCAGAATACGATCATAGTTTGCGCAATGTATTTGATACGTTGCTTGCCGATTTTGTAGAAGCTGACAATTATGCGCGTTTGCATGACGCAAAACCATGGGAAACTCAAACATCCGCTGCAAACTCTGCCACTCAGCAGGCCTCTAGCACTGCAACATCCCAGCTTGGCCCATCTGCCGCTAAAAGCGATACCTACACATGCGCAGCGTTCGAGCGTGCTATGAACACCATTGCTTCACTTGAATTACACCAGGCAATCATGCTGGCACGCGCTTTTACGACATATTTTCATCTTGCAAATTTATGCGAAGAACATTACCGCGTAAGCGCTCTACGCGCTCGCGAAAAGGATATTCCCGTGTCGCGCGCTCACAATACGGGCGTGAGTTCCAATAACGATTTGAATGCTGCATACGAGGAATTAAGCGAGCAATGCGGCTCTCACGAGGCTAAACGCATTCTTACGAACTTGGAATTTCATCCTGTATTTACCGCGCATCCTACTGAGGCGCGCCGCAAAACAGTTGAAGTGCGTATTCGCAGCATTGCAGCATTGCTTGAACAGCGTGCCTCGTTAGGTGGCCCGTCGCTTGCCGAAAACGAGCGCCGCATGCTTGAGGAAATCGACGCGCTTTTGCGCACATCACCTATTGGTGTAAAAAAACCAACACCTGTTCAGGAAGCTGATACTATTATTGACGTGTTCGACCATACGCTTTTTAACATGGTAGCTGATGTGTATCGTCGCTTTGACGATTGGGAATTGGGGGATGATGCTGGCTGTGTGTCCCCGGTATGCCCTGCCTTTTTCAAGCCTGGCAGCTGGATTGGAACCGACCGCGACGGCAATCCCAACGTAACGGCGCAGGTAAGCCGTGTAGTTGCTGAAAAATTCCGCGTGCATATGCTTGAAACGCTCGCAAGTGCCACGCGCGCTATTGCAGCAACGTTAACGCTTGACGCCGTTTCAACGCCAGCTTCAAGCGATGTGCGCGCCTTGTGGAAACGTCATGTTGAAATGAGCGAAGATCTTCCTGCGCGCACGCCAGCGCTTTCAACAAATGAGCTGCACCGTGCTGTGTTATACGCCATTGAACTGCGCCTTCGCGCAACTATCGACCGCAAAGCCGACATGTTATATGCTTCGGCGCAAGACTACATTAACGATTTGCGTATCGTGCAAAATTCACTGGTCGCGGCTGGCGCCTATCGTGAGGCTTATGGCGCGCTCCAGCGCCTAATCTGGCAGGCACAAACCTTTGGATTTTCCATGGTTGAAATGGAGTTTCGTCAGCATTCATTGGTTCATGAACGCGCTTTGGCTGACCTTCGCGCTCACGCTCACGACGATGAAAGCGCCTTGCAACCTATGACGCGTGAAGTGCTCGATACGTTTCGCGCTATCGCTTCAATTCAGCGCAAAAGCGGCGTAAACGCTGCGCGGCGCTACATTATCTCCTTTACGAAATCGGCGCAGCATGTGCAAGATGTGTATACGCTTGCACGCATGGCGTTTGCGTGCGAAGCTGACATGCCAACACTTGATGTTATTCCCTTATTCGAACAAGTAGAAGACTTGGAAAACGCAATCGATACACTCAATGGCATTATTAAACTTCCGTGTGTTCAAAAGCGTCTTGACGAAACAAATCATCGCTTTGAAGTTATGCTTGGTTATTCTGATTCCTCAAAAGATGCAGGTCCAACATCGGCAACCTTGGTTCTGCACAAAACGCAGCAAAGCATAGCGCAGTGGGCGAGTGAGCACAATATCAATCTTGTGTTGATGCACGGGCGTGGTGGCGCGGTTGGACGCGGGGGAGGCCCAGCTAATCGTGCGGTTCTTGCTCAACCCAAGGGGTCGGTTAATGCGTTTTTTAAACTAACAGAACAAGGTGAAGTTATTTTTGCACGCTATGGTGACCCTGTGCTTGCACGTCGTCATGTGGAATCAGTTGCTGGCGCTACGCTTTTGCAATCAGCACCCTCTGTCGAGGCGCTGAATACTACGGCAATGATAAACTACCAGTCGCTGGCCGATGAGCTGGAGGAATCATCTAAGCAGCACTATTTGGATCTTATTCACACTGAAGGATTTGCGGAATGGTTCTCGGTAGTAACACCGCTTACTGAAATTGGTCTTATGCCTATTGGTAGTAGACCTGCAAAACGTAATTTAGGAGCAAGCTCTTTGGACGATTTGCGTGCGATTCCGTGGATTTTTTCCTGGTCGCAAGCGCGCACGAACCTTGCTGCGTGGTATGGGCTTGGCTGGGCATGTCAGCAGCTTGGCTCACTTGAGCGCCTGCAAAGTGCGTATAAAAATTGGCCGCTGTTCACCACGTTTATCGACAACATCGAGATGTCACTTGCAAAAACCGACATACGGCTTGCTGAACGCTATCTTGCGTTGGGCAATCGCAGCGACTTGTCTACTTTGGTGTTAGATGAAATGAAACGCACGCTGCAATGGGTGCTGTCGATTACGGGCAATCGATGGCCGCTTGAAAAGCGCCGCGTGCTTGGCCCGCTTATTCGCAGTAGAACGCCGTTTGTAAACGTGCTCTCTGCGATGCAAGTGTGCGCTTTGGAACAGTTGCGCCAGCATCACGATACGCTGAGCGCCGAGGAACTACACGATTATACGTACCTCATTTTATGTACGGTATCAGGAGTTGCTGCAGGCTTGCAAAACACCGGTTAAGTGCCTTGTGGCTGTTCGTTTCTGGATGTATGTTCTTCCTTGTGCGTATGTCTTACGTGCGCACATTTCTTGCGATGTGAAAATACCATCGTCATATAAAATAAAGCCGTTATACAAATAGCACCGTCGCAACGACGATGCTATTTTTTTGTGCGAAGCGAAATGTGAAACAAGCAGCTCGTTCGTACATAAGCATAAAACAAGCAGCCTGTTCATACGTATACATGAACAGGCTGGTTAGTAGTTTAAAACCTACACGCACGTGGAACTTAGTGCTCTTGCTGCGCTTTCTGCTCTGTTTTTTGCTTCTTTGCTGGGTATTCGAGTTCAGCAAATTTGTCCATGTTGCCAGCACCGCCAATTTCGCTTCGTTCAGGAGCAATGGTAAAGTCGTTATAATCTTGTGGCTCGGTGCTTAAATCAACATCTTCCGGATTAACAGCCTGAATGCTATCGTTTTTGAACACGTCACGCTTCAAAAGCCCCGTTGCATTTGCAATGCAGGTGGTAACAACGCCGTCGCCTGTAACATTGATAACCGTACGCCCCATGTCCAAAATACGGTCGATGCCCATAATCATTGCTACGCCTTCAACAGGAAGTCCAACTGTGGTAAACACCATCGTCAGCATGATAGTGCCCACACCAGGAACACCAGCGGTACCAATTGAGGCTGCTGTGGCTGTTACGACAACGCTTAAGAATGCTGCGGTCGTAAGGTCGATGCCAAAGGCTTGAGCTGCGAAAACAACTGCTGCACCCTGCATGATAGCAGTACCATCCATGTTGATTGTTGCACCCAGGGGGATAGTAAACGATGCAACTTTTGGATGTACACCGATGCGCTTTTCAAGCGTTTCCATATTAAGCGGAATACACGCATTTGACGAGCTCGTTGTAAATGCAAACAGCATAACAGGGATGTATTTTTTCAGGAAGTGAATAGGATTGATGCGCGTAAAGATAAACAGAATAAGCATGTATACAATAAACAGCTGAATAGCAAGACCTAAATAAACCGTCAAAATAAAGTTCAGCATCGGCAAAACGCCTGTAAAGCCTAGGTTCGTAAATGTGCGTACCATAAGAAAGAAAATTCCGATAGGAGCAACTTTCAAGATGATGGAAATCATGCGCATCATCACAGCATTGAACTGCGTAAAAAAGCGATTGACGGTACCCACTTTGCTACCCAAATGTCCCAAAATAAAACCGAGCATCAACGCAAAAAAGATAATCTGTAACATGCTGCCTTTTGCCATACCAGCAAAGATATTGGTTGGAATAATATTAAGAATTACTTGCTGGATGGTTTGATTTTCTGCAGCTTTTGGCGTTACGCGCACAACAGAGTCTAAATCGAGGCCAAGGCCGGGGTTTGTTAAATGCGAAATGCCAAGCGCAATAAGAACGGCAAGTGCTGTGGTAAGTAAATACATAGCAATGGTGCCGCCACCAATTTTGCCCAGCATTTTGGGGTCAGACATCGATGCTGCGCCTACCACAATCGAGCAAAAGACCAGCGGAACTACTATCATTTGCATAAGGCGTACAAAACCTTGCCCTACGACATAGCACACGCCTTCAATAAAGTAGGCACTTACCACATCGCCTTTGTGTACAAAAAAGCTGAGAATGATTCCTACGAGAGCGCCTGCAATAAGCGAAATTAAGATCCATGTTGTTTGGTTAAGTTTAGGACGCTTAGCCTTTGAACAGGGAGCTTGTGCTTGCATACTATCTGCTTGCATAGAACTGCCTTTCAACTATAATGCACACACTGCGGTGCGCAAACTTGCTGGTATAAGCATCGTGAGATCGCGTTGTCGCATCTATATATTTCTGTACAGTGTACGCGTGGTGACACGAAAGCTTACGGTGATATTGTAATAGTATCGAAAACTTTTCGCGTTCAGAGTTATGCTGAACGTCTTTTAATATGGTTTTAACGTAAGTCAATTATTGTGAGCCGTGTGCGTAGCAGTAATACAGTACTATAAGAGGAAAAAGGACGATAATGAAGGGACCTTATAAGCGTGAATCTACCAGATAACAGACAGAGCATATCAAGAAAGCACATCACACCGGATTCTGCTCCACGTGCATCGCGTACAAGCTATGCAGCATATACCGGCATGCCGTTAAAACGCAAGCACTCGATGCGTCCTTCGCGCTCGTCGCGCCCACGCAAGCAAAATCCGCTGACCAAAATTTTGAATGCGTGGTGGGATAGACTTGTTGGCGCAATGAATGACGGCGGATTTTCAAGTGCTGATGAGCAGTACGAAGCGCACTCAACGCGCCGTGATTATCTGTGGAACACGATTGGCCTTATCGCGTGGGGAATGTTGTTCCCGCTTCTTACCATTATTGTTACGCAGCTGTGCAATGTGGATGTTGCTGGTATGTTCTCCATCGTGTTTGTAACTGCTAATTTGCTGTATATCGTAGGAACGTACGGCGCGCGTACGTATCAAATTTCCGACTTGCATGAATCGCATTCATTTTTAGACTATCAAGTTCATCGAGTTATAACCTGCGTTATTATGCTGGTATGCGGGTATGCGTATTGTACGCTACGTGGATACTCTGATGAATTAGTGCAGCTGTGCATTGCAGTATTTTTGTTCAAGATGATAGATGCGCTTGCCGATGCGTATGAGGGGCGCTTACAGCAGGTTGATAAGCTTTATCTTGGTGGAATTTCGCAAACGTTGCGCTCGGGGCTTGCGCTTATTTTATTTATTATTGTGCTTGCAATTACACGCAGTGTTGTATTTGCGTCATATGCGATGTTTATCGGTGCGCTTATTACGTTTGTTCTGGTGACGTTCCCCTTAGCGCTGCTTGAAACGCCGCGCTCGCGTCCTTTGCATATTACGGGCGTGGTTGGTTTGTTCAAGGCTTGCTTGCCACTTTTTGCAGCTCTGTTTATGTATGCGCTGGTAGATAGTATGCCAAAATTTGTAATGGACGGTGTGCTGAGCTACGACAATCAGTTGTACTTTAACGCGCTGTATTTTCCTGCACAAGCAGTGTTATTAAGTGTAGGTTTTATTTACAAACCACAGCTTGTGCGCATGTCACAGCTGTGGGCTGATGTGTCTCATCGTAAGAAGTTTGATATTTTCATTATTGCTATGATGGTGCTTATTGCGGTAATTACGTTGATTGTTGGCTTTATGATGAACCTGTTTGGTGTGCGTTTATTAGGGCTTATGTACGGTCTTGATTTCACGGAGCACACCAATCTGGCACTTATCATGATAGCTGCTGGTGGCGTTACCGCAGGCATCGATTTTTTGTATCAGGTTATCACTATTTTACGACGTCAGAAGGCTGTTACCGAGCTTTATTTCATTACGCTTGGATTTTCGATTTTGGTACTTTTGCTTATGGTGAACATCACGGGGCTCCAAGGTGCTGTTATCGGCTATTTGGTTGTGATGGCTATTTTGCTGGTATTGTTGCTGCGCGAATATATTACCGTTCGTATTGAGTACGTTCACAACCCTTCGTGCGAAGCTGCGCGCGAGGCGTATTCACGTCACGAAGATCTGCAACCGCATACCGATGTTTCGTCGGTAAGCACTATCAGTCAAATTATTATGTCTGATGAGCTTGAAAAAGTTCGCCGCAAAATTAAAGCAAAAAAAATTGGCATCGATCCGAATGACGAGAGTTTTAATGCGAAAGAAGATGCTCGCGAGCGTTTAGCGCAGCGTTTGTCGCGCCAACGCGCTGGTGATGGTGCTGGTGGTGGTGCGGGAACGGGCGTTGCAGGTGCTGGCGGCATGGCTGTTGGTGGTGGTAGCGCGGGTGCTGAGGTACGTGGTGTTGCTGGAGCTGTCGGTGGCAGTGCTGCTGGTCGTGGTGTTGGCGGTCACACTGTCCGTTCTGAATATGCAGGTGATGCAGGTCAAAGGAGTGGGGAATAATGGCGCGTGGATATCAAGGATCAGGCTCTCCCTTTTCAGGAGGATCTCCTTTTCGCGGCTTTCAGGAAAAACTTGCGCGCATGATGCAAGGGCGCTACGGTGCCGATAGTTTAAATCGCTTTTTACTTGGTGTAGCTATCGTTTGTATTGTGCTGTCGCTTTTTCCACCGTTGCGTTTTATAAGTTACGCAACAACAGTGCTGCTTATCATCTGCATTGCGCGCATGTATTCATGCAATTACACTGCGCGTTCTCGTGAAAATTTGGCGTTTTTGCGCATCACTACCGCGCCGCGCCAGTTCATCAAAATTACCCGCCTGCGCATTCGTCATCGCACTACAAAGTGCTACAAGAAGTGTCCGTTCTGTAAAACATATTTCAGCTTGCCGAAAGGCAAAGGCAAAGTGTCTGCTACCTGCCCATCGTGCCATAAAAAGCACACGTATCGCACGTAAGAGCAGCTATGTTTGGTATTGTTGCGCCGCCTGCTCATGTGTTGTCGCCCGCTAAGGTGGAGCGTTATCGCTTCGTGTACTGCGGTGTGTGTCACTGTTTGAAGCACGACACGGGGCAGCTTTCGCGTTTGTCACTAAGCTACGACTGCGTATTTTTGGCGCTGGTGCATTTGTCGCTGTACGAAGATGAAGAACACAGCGTGAACGGTTCGTGCGTTTTTCACCCAATTGCAAATCGTCCTGCGCTCTCGGCGCGCTCCTTGCATTATGCTGCGTCAATGAATGTGCTGTTTGCGTATTTTAAGCTGCTGGACGACTGGGTTGACAACGCATCGCGCACCGCACGCATTGCATCGCTTCTTGCACAACGTTCGTATCGCACAGCAAGCGAACAGTTTCCCCGTCAAGCGCACATTATTGAGCAGGGAGTTGCAGCGCTTGCGGACATCGAACAAACGGCACTGCGGACACACGCGTCATCTGCACAAAGCAACGCTTTGCTTCAAGCGGGTGATAAAGCAGCAGCAACGTTTGGTGCTGTTCTCGGGGAAATTTTTGCACCATACCCTGATCGCTGGCAGGATTTGCTGCGCGAGTTTGGCTTTTGGCTGGGTAAGTTCATCTATTTGATGGATGCGGCGCTTGATGTTGAGCAAGACTGCGCAAACGCTACGTTTAATGTTTTTCGAGACACTTCTTTAACAAGTATAGAAATGCGCTCGATTTTATCGACATGTATGCGGTATGCTTGTGAAGCGTTTGAAAAATTGCCGCTTGTGCAAGATTGCACGCTGATGAGAAGCATACTGTATGAAGGTGTATGGGCGCAGTTTAACGCAAAGTATGAAGTTGCACAGCAACAGACGTTAGGGGAACAGAGTGAGTAAATCGCCCTATGAAATACTAGGAGTATCTCCCGGTGCTTCAAGCGATGAGATTAAAAAAGCATATCGAAAAAAAGCACGCGAAAATCATCCTGATTTGAACCCAGGCGATAAAGATGCTGCTGCTCGTATGAATGAGATCAACGAAGCGTATGAGCGTCTTACTAATCCTGAAAAATTTGCGCGTGAAGATGCACGCCGCCGCGCTCAAGAAGCGTATGCGCAAGGTACAACAGGATATTCTTCGCCGTTTGGCAATCCGTATGCAAGCCCTTATGGCAGTCCGAATGGAAACCCAACCAGCAATCCATTTGGTGACGGTAATCCGTTTGCAAATCCGTTTGGTGGCCCCTTTACATGGACGACTACCAATTTTACGTGGGAAGACATTTTTGGCGCGTATCAATATGCAGGTGAAGGGCCGCATGATATTCATCCCGAAGCGAACATCTCTGATAGCGCTGAGATGCGTGCTGCTATTGATCATCTGAATGCAAATCGCTACGAGCAAGCTAAGATGACACTTGACGCTATCGCGCCTGAAAAACGCACTGCACGCTGGCTTTACCTGGCGTCACTTGCAAATTATGGGGTTGGGAACACGGTGCTTGCCTATGAGCAAATTCGTCGCGCGTGCGAGCGTGAACCAAACAATGCCGACTTCAGACGTGTATATAACTCGTTTCAGGGTGCACCGCGCAGCTATGAAGATCAAGCACGTAGTCACGGTTTTAGTTGCACGAGCGCCAGTTGTATTGAATGTTGCTGCGCTATTGTTGCGCTGAATATTTGCATGGGTTCGTGCAGTCGCATTTCTGCCATTTCTGCTGGTGGGCTTGCGGGAGTGCGCCCGTGTTTCTAGCGGGTCTCTCGTGCATGAATGTGTTGTGTGGCGCGTAGTGTACCAAGCGGGATTGTGCGGGGAACAGAGCATCCCACGTTTTGTATGTGCGTTGCGCTGCGTCACACTTTCATTGTCGCGCGGCGGTGCACTGTGTTATACCCGCATTGTTTCGTGCTGCGTCTTAATGACACCCGCTACATCCACCATCAGGCTTAATGTTTTTGCAGCTCGGGCATGCCGCCATACCACCGAGTGCTGTTTCGCGCAATTCCATCGGCAGAGCTTTCCCAACTTTATACATGGCTTCTACCGTTTCATCGAAAGGCACAATATGTTTGATGCCTGCCAAAGCACAATGTGCTGCCATCAGCGCATTTGCTGCTGCGGTGGTGTTTCGCATCTGACACGGCGCTTCCACAAGACCGGCGATAGGGTCGCACACGAGCCCCAAAATGTTTGAAATGGCAGTTGATGCAGCGTGAAGACACATTTCAGGGCTGCCACCCATAAGTTCCACTACCGCACTTGCCGCCATACCACTTGAGGCACCAATTTCTGCTTGACATCCTCCTTCAGCACCTGCAACGGTTGCATTGCGCGCAATTAAATATCCGATAGCTGCGGCGTTTAAGAGCGCTTTGTGCATCTGTTCGCGCGTGCAGTGAAAGGTATCGCGCATCGACATCAAGACAGCGGGCATAACGCCTGACGAACCTGCTGTTGGAGCGGCAACAATGCGACCCATTGAAGCATTTGTTTCCAGAACAGCAAGCGCGTATTGGCACAGCAGCTGGAATTGCCCCGAAAGTACTCCCTGTTCGCCAAAGTTGTGCACGCGTGCCGCTTCACCACCGATAAGCCCACCCATTGATTTTTGCGGATGGGTAAGCGGTGTATGGGTGGCTTCGTGCATTACTTCTACAATGTAATCGAGGTACTCATCGGTGCTTCGTGCGTCACTGGGAGCTAAACTTTCAAGCACGTGCTCGCGTTTCTCAAAGAGTGAACCTATGCTCATTTGGTGTTTTTCACATGCGTCAAGCAGTTCTTTTCCCGATGTAAAGTTGTAGCGTGCAAGCTGCTGTTCCAAATCACCCGGATAGAGCGCCGCCTCAAGGGCATCAGAATTTGCTTGCGCGCTGGGAGCTGGGATAAAACGCACGCTTTTGATAGCGTCATGCGCGAGTATTTCTTCAATTGTATGCTCAGGTACGGTATCGTCAATTTCAAGAACGGTAAACGCATCGCCACCTTTTTCACTACGGTGAAGCGAAACAGTTGCAATGTTTACGTGTTGGCTGCTCAGGCACGACGTTATGTGCGAAAGCACGCCTGGTGAGTCGTTTTGATGCACAATCATGTTATTGAATTCGCCCGTAATCGCAACGTCGATGCCGTCTATTTTGCGCAGTTCAGCTGCTCCTCCACCGATTGACGCCCCGCGCACATCAAGCTCGTTTCCTTTTGCATCAACAACGTGAATATCAACCGTATTGGGATGACCTGCGTCGGTTTCAGTGTCAGGAATGATGCGTATGTTGATGCCGCGTTTCTTAGCTTCATCAAATGACGTACGCAGGCGCGTGTCGTCAGGCTGAAATCCAAGAATGCCTGCAACAAGCGCACGATCGGTACCGTGTCCACGATAGGTATGCGCAAACGAGCCATACAATGTAAAGGATACTTGTGTTGGCGGCGCACAAAGAAGGTTGCGCGCCATAAGCGCAATGCGGCATGCTCCAGCTGTGTGGGAAGAGGATGGTCCAATCATTACAGGACCAATAATATCGCGTAATCCTAATTGCTTCATAGTTACCTTAACTTCTCGTCTGTTTGCATGAATTATGGGTGGTTAACAATGTTCTAACAAATGAGCTTTTTGGCGTATCACCGTTGTTTCATGGTTCGCATGCTTGCTATTATGCAACACAGTACTTGCACATTATGTTTGATTGTAAGACGTATACGCTTTTGTTGCCTTGCTACATTGTTGCTTACGCTCGTGAGTGTCTACGATATGCGAGTAACACTGCTGTTTATGGTTATACCGTACTTGTGCTCAAAAATAAGCGACACGAAAGGGTAATAGTGTTAGCGGTTTTAACAAAGCGGTAAGTGTACGTATATACGTTGTACTATGCATGCGTAGGTGCGTTGTATTATGTACCGAACACTCTTGCGAAAACCGTGCAAAATTTGCCTGCTTAATGCGCAACAATGCCTTTATATGATACATTTAATCGTAGCATAGGGCGTGATAGTACAACGAACGACGTTTAGAGCAGATTGAAGTTCATACCGCGGCGTAGCTTATTGTTTTATGGAGTCTAGTGCGTCATTGGTGGTATGTTCTCCATACGTAGTGAGCATACAGAAGCAATAAGCATACAGAAGTAACACGTTTGCATAAGAAATGAATGTACATAAGAAGAGATAGACCATACTAGAAAAGGGAGTAAACCATGGTTGATAAGCGGCTTTTGTCCGTTGTGCCTCAAGCTAAAACTGCCATTGGCAAAACAGTTGCAGCTCAGTTCGTAGGCCTTATTGCGGGCATTTTGTTCGCATACAGCCTAGCGTTAGTGCTTGCAGGAATGATTGCGAAATCACCCATAAACTTTGCGCTGGTAATACCTTGTTTTGCTGCAGCATTGGTGCTGAAATTCGCATCTGCCAAAATTGCTGAACATTTTTCGTATATGGCAGCGCGTGATGTAAAACTTGCACTTCGCAGAAAAATTTATGAAAAGCTTTTGCGTTTAGGTAAGTGCGCATCGTCTCATTCATCAAGTGCCGAGCTTATTCAAACAACGGTTGAAGGTACCGAGCAACTTGAAATTTATTTCGGAAAATTTTTGCCCCAGCTGATGTACGCGGTGGTTGCGCCTGTTAGTTTGTTTATCGTTCTGCTTTTTGTTAACGTTCCCAGTGCTATTGCGCTGCTTGTATTTGTGCCTCTTATTCCTGCAACGATTATGGCTATACAGCAGCTTGCAAAGCGTGTTATGGGCAAATATTGGGATACATACACCAATCTTGGCGACACGTTTTTGGAGAATTTGCAAGGGTTAGTAACGCTGAAAATTTACCAGGCCGATGCGCTGCGTCACGAAAAAATGAATGAAGAAGCTGAAAACTTTCGCTTGGCAACGATGCGTGTGCTGCGCATGCAGCTCAATTCGATTATTGTGATGGATATTGTAGCGTTAGGTGGCGCTGTTGCAGGCATGAGCGTTGGGTTATACCAGATGGTAACGGGCGCCCTTGATGTCTTTGGTTTCTTGTTTATCGTATTGGTATCAGCTGATTTCTTCATTCCGATGCGCACGCTGGGATCGTATTTTCATGTTGCTATGAATGGTATGTCGGCAAGTGACAAAATTTTCACGTTTCTGAATGAAAGCGAGCAGCAGCGTGGCACTGCGCGCGTTGAAGGCGAACCTGTTATCGAGTTTAGAGATGTGACATTTGCGTATCCATCTGTTTCACGTGATGAGGAAGCTGCAGATGACGGCGTGGTAGCAGCAAGCGGCGCAGGAACAGACGCGCCACCAAGCAGCGACGATACAAACGTGTCACCAAGCAGCACCCAAACAGGCGCGCCATCAGCTGAAAGCACGCCATCAGCCGCGAGCGCATCTTCGTGCGCAAGCACGCCCGTGTTGCGCAACATTACGATGACGCTTCCTGCGCAAGGTATGTGCGCTGTTGTGGGACTTTCCGGTTCTGGCAAATCAAGCTTGGCACACCTGATTGCAGGCGAGTATCTCAATTTTACCGGCTCGCTTACTATTGGATCTATCCCTGTGCAGCAGCTTAGTTTGCAAGCGCTTTCTGACACTATTACTACCGTTCCTACCGGCGATTATGTGTTTAGTGGTACGCTTCGTTCAATGTTGTGCATGGCGCGTCCGCATGCCACCGATGCTGAATTATGGGACGCCCTTGAAAAAGCCAATATTGCATCGTTTGTTAAAAACGCAGGTGGTCTTGACATGCCTATCGAAGCACAAGGCTTAAATGTTTCAGGTGGTCAGCGTCAGCGTTTGTGTCTTGCACGCGCGCTTTTGCATAATACGCCTTACTACATATTCGACGAAGCAACGAGCAATATTGACGTGGAATCAGAAGAGCATATCAATGCTGCTATTGAGCGCCTTGCGCGCGAAAAAGGCGTGCTTGTTATTTCGCATCGCTTGGCGAATGTGGTTCATGCTCAGCGCATTTTTGTACTGCATGAAGGAGCACTCGTTGGATGGGGCACTCATGAAGAATTGCTTGCAACGTGTGATATGTATCGCAGCTTATGGAACCAGCAAAGTGCATTAGAGAACATTCGCAAAGGAGAAGTTCAATGAATGAATTTACAACATCGATGCCAGAAGATTTTGATGCACGTCCCAATAATGCACACATCAGCAGCGATGCGTATGCGATGAGTGCTCCTGTTTGTATTTGGCGTATGTTGGGTTTAGTAGGTTCATTTGCTGGCGTTGTAACACTGGCGGTAATCTTTGGCGTACTGGGATTTTTGTGTGCTATTTTTATTCCTGTTATTGCACTTGCAGGACTTGGCGTTATCCTCAATCTTCCTAGTAACTTTTTTATATTTACCAGCCATGATGCAGAATTTCTTCCCTTTATTATATCGGTACTGATAGCGCTTTCTATATTGCGTGGATGTTTGCGTTATTTAGAGCAGTTGTGTAATCACTATATCGCATTTAAGCTGCTTGCCGTGTTGCGTGATAAGGTGTTCGGCGTGATGCGTACGCTTGCCCCTGCAAAATTAAGCAGTTCACAGGCGGGGAATTTAATTTCGCTTATCACGTCGGATATAGAATTACTTGAAGTGTTTTATGCGCACACTATTTCGCCCGTATTGATAGCCAGTATTACCAGCATTATTATGGTAATATGCGCAGGTATTCTGCACCCGTGGTGTGCATTTGTTGCGCTGGTTTCGTATGTTATCGTTGGTCTTGTTGTGCCTGTATGGATTTATTCATATATGGGTAATATTGGTTTGCAGGTACGTGAAAAAGCAGGCGATCTTACAAATTGCGTGCTTGAAAATTTGCGCGGTTTGGCAGTTGTGTTGCAATTTTCTGCCATTGAAGCGCGTCTTGAACGCATGATTACACAATCAAAACAGCTGCTTGAGCACCAAAAAGTGGTGTCGGATAAAGCAGGTTTGTCGTTTGCTGTTGCGGGTGTGCTTATTATGCTGCTGAGCCTTGTGCAGCTGTGTGTGTGCGCTGTTCTTGTTCAGCAAGGCAGCATGCTGCCACTTGATGGAGTTATTGCATCAGTTTTGTTGTTCTCATCGTTTGGACCTGTTGTTGCGCTTGCTAATTTAGGAACATCGCTTCAAGGAACACTTGCATCGGGCAAACGTGTATTAAGCTTACTTGCTGAAAAGCCTGCCTTGCGTGATGTGGAACAGGGCGTGAAGTTGCGTCCAACAAGTGCATCAGTGCAGCAGGTTCAGTTTTCATATCCGAATACAAACGAGTGCGTACTTCGCGATGTGTCCCTTGAAATACCTGCTGGCAAAATTGTGGGTATAGCAGGTAAAAGCGGCTCGGGCAAGTCGAGTTTATGCCGTTTGTTGATGCGTTTTTGGGACGTATCACAAGGCCGCATTTTACTTTCTGATGTTCCTATCGATACGATTGAAACGCGCTCTTTACGCGCAGGTCAGGCTCTTGTTGAGCAAGATACGTATATTTTTCATATGTCTATTAAAGAAAACGTGCTCATTGCGCGCGAGAACGCTTCGTTTGAAGATGTGCAAGAAGCATGTAAGCGCGCCTCACTTCACGACTTTATTATGAGTTTGCCGCAAGGCTACGACACGCAGGTAAGCGAGCTTGGTGCGTCGCTGTCAGGTGGTCAGCGTCAGCGTTTGGGGCTTGCGCGTGCCTTTTTGCACGACAGTTCGTTTTTGCTTCTTGACGAGCCAACAAGTAATTTGGACTCGCTGAACGAGGCGGTTATTTTAAGCAGCTTGCGCTCGCTTGCGGGGAAGCGAACCGTGGTGCTTATTTCGCATCGCGCATCCACGATGAACAGCGCCGATGTGCATTATACGCTCGATTGTGGACGAGTGTCATAGCTGCACGTGCGGGGGCGCTTGAGCGCGGGAACGCGTTCAAGCGCAGCATCGGCGTTGGGTTTGGGCGCGTGTTTGAGCCCAGCAACGGCGTTGGGAACGGGCGCATGTGCGAGCGCGGTTGGGTGTGGTGTGTGGATGCGGTGCATGTTTTCGCACGTTGGAGGCGTTGTTTCGCCTGACGCACGCCGCGGTACACGTCAGTGTGCATTGAGAGGGGATTGGCATGGTTCAACATGTTGAACAGGTAAAACACAAGGGTGGCAACGCAGCGCCGCAGGCGTCGCTTGACGCGCATGGCGTTGCGCATAATCGGCCGCTTACGCCTGAAGAGCGCCGCGAAAAGCAAGACAAAGAAATAAGCAACGTGTCGCGCATGATAGGCATCTATTGTCACGGCGTGCACAAAAGCGCCAAAGGGCAGCTGTGCGATGAGTGTCGCGAGCTGCTTGAATACGCGTCTGCGCGCATTCGTGCGTGCAGGGTGATGGACACGAAAACCTTTTGTTCGTCATGCAAAATTCATTGCTATGCGCCTGCGAAGCGCGAACAAATTCGCCAAGTCATGCGCTATGCAGGGCCGCGGATGATGCTCGTTAATCCTGGTCGCGTTCTGGAACATATTATCGATTCGCGCAAAGCACGCGCTTTCGAAAAACAAAATAATAGTACGCAAGCATCAAAATAAGAACCGCACTCCACGTAATGGGAAACACGTATCCAACACCTGGCGCTCCAAGCGTTGTTAGCGGCGTGAACAGCAACAATGCGCACCGTCCGCCCACAAAACAGCTCAAGATAACCAGCATCGCGTACAGCGTTTTTTTACCGCCGCGGCAAATTCCTACGAACACTTCCACAAACGCGTAAATAAAATACAGTGGAAATACGGCGCGCATAATACTTACCGTGATGGCAATAACGTCCGCATCGTGTGTGAACAGGCCAACAACAGTATCGGCGAACAAATACAGCGTACCTGGGAAAAGAATTGACAAGCCGCAGCCCAGCGCGCAGGCTACCCGTAAACCCTGTTTCACGCGAGCATACTGTGCCGCTCCTAAATTTTGCGCTGTGAATACGCTGAGCGCCTGGCTCAGTGCGATAAGTGGGCCGTAGCAGAGTATCTCTATCTTGAAATACGCCGTAAATGCAGCAATTTCGTGCGTGCCGAGCGTGTTAATGATACTTTGTATAAATGCGTTTGAAAACGTGATAAGCGCGCCTTGAACCGCAGATGGCAGGCCAATGGACAGTATGTGTTTGCATTCGTGCGCGTCAATGCGCAGCTTGCGCAGGCGCAGCGCATAATCGGCGTGCAAACGGGTAAGGCACAGCAGCATAAGCACACACACGATTCCTTGCGCAATTAAGGTTGACCAGGCGATACCTTCAACATCGCTGTGCAAAAGACACAGAAACGCAAGGTTTAATCCAACGTTAAGCACGCCTCCGATACCTTGAATGTACAGCGGGATTTTTGAATTGCCAAGACCGCGCATAATGCCTGCTCCCATGTCGAACAGCGCATAAAACGGCAAGCTTAAAAAGTAAATTTGAACGTACGTTGCTGTGCTTTGTAAAATTTCTTCGGGCACGTTTTGGCTTTGCATCAGGGGAAATGCCATGATGCTGCCAACAAGCCCAATGCAGGCGCTTATGATAAGCGAAACGATAAGCGACGTGTGGATGTTTGCCGAGATGCCTGCGTGGTTGCGCGCGCCAAAATAGCTGGCTACAGCCACGTTTGCACCTAACGCAAGACCCGAAAAGAAGCTAATCCAAAGCACTACAACAAAACTTGCTGCGCCGATAGCTGCAAGTGCGTCAGTGCCAAGAAGGCTGCCTGCACAGAGTGCATCGACTGTTGCGTACAGCAGTTGTACTAAACTAAGCGCAAACAGGGGCAATGCAAAACGCAAAAGCGCGGTGCTGACGCGACCTTCAGTTAATGTGTGTTCCATAGTATCCTCACCAGCATAAACGCAAGCGATGCGCATGCTGTTTTTGTACCTGTGTGGCTCTCAGTGCGAACGTGTGTCGTGTGTAACGCTGTTGGCGCAGCGCTTCACATGGTGCTGACGCGCCGCTTGCAATGCTGGTGACGCGTCTTGATTCACATGCGTGTTCGAGCTCGTTGCGAACGCGTTTGCGATTGCGCGCCTGTTTCTGAAGCCGCGTCCAACCATGTTCCCGTGTCCGTTCCTGCTGCTCGTACACGTTTCAATCGCGTGCCCAGCTACGCGTTCAACCACGTTCCCGCGCCCGTGCCCAAATACGAGCCCGCACCTCGCATTCGCGTTCAAACTTGCGTCCGTTCTCAAGCACGTTCCTGTTTTCGTTCCCGCGCTCAAGCATGTTCCCGAGTTCGGAGCCCACCACGCATCCGACCACGTTTCCGAGTTCGTGCCCAACCACGCACCCGATCACGTCCGAGCGATTTTTAGAGCCTCTTCCCAAATATCCCTTTCTGTATTGTATCGAAAGATGGGGTATTTACCTTTGCATTCACACGAACTGCAATTTTTTCATAAGCGAATAATTTCCGAATTGTAAAGATAGTACACCAAGCAAAGCGGTATACTATTCAAGTTATGGTATGGAGCGCACGCAAGGAGGGCATATGATTGAATGCATGAAAACTGGCCCTGATGGAACAACAAAAATTCCTGCTCCTGTACCAGGTTGTTGGATTAGCGTGGTAAAGCCCGACCAATCAGAGCGACAATGGCTGCAAGAGACATTAGGCATTGTTCCTGAGTTTGTGCGTTCAGCGTTCGACGAAGAAGAAAGCTCGCATACCGACTTTGACGACGACACAAAGCAAGCGCTTGTTATCGTTGACTGCCCGTGCGTTGAGGACGATCAGGAAAGTGACGATCCGTCAACCGTGCAGTATGAAACGCAGCCGCTATCGTTGCTGTTCATTCCCGAAAAAGATGTGATTGTTACGGTAAGTTTGCGCCGCAATGAAACCATTGAAGCGTTTTTGTCGGGGCGCGTGCGCAATATCAATACGAACTTGAAAACACGCTTTTTGCTGCGCATTTTGCTGCACGTTTCGCAGCGCTATCTGCAATGTTTGCGCAACATCGACCGACAATTTAACGCTAACGAAAAAATTCTGCGCGAAACATTGCGCGATGAACAGCTTATTAAAATGCTCGGATTTCAGAAATCGCTCGTATATTTTTCCACCTCGCTGAAAGCCGATGAAGCGACGCTAACGCGCATTAAAAACAGGCAGATCATTCGCTTATATGATGACGATAAAGACCTACTTGACGACGTGTTTATCGAAATTCGACAAGCTATCGAGATGACAAGCATTTATACAAACATTTTGGAAGGTACTATGGATACCTTCGGCACTATCATTAACAATAATGTAAGTCAGTCTATGCGTATTTTAACGGTTGTTACCCTGGTACTTTCTGTGCCAACGATCGTGTTTAGTTTTTATGGCATGAACACAGAAGATAAGTTGCCTTTTGCTGCCGACTGGATTCCGCCGATGATTATCACGGCGGCACTCTGCGTTGTTGCCATTGTGCTTCTGCGCCGCAAGCGCCTGATTTAGTTTCCATTTCAAAATTTATATAAGCACGGTTATACGCATTGTGTTATTATCTTTATAGAGAATAATTCTGCAACAAGAATAATTAAAAGGGGATCTCATGAAGAAAACACCAATGCGTATTGTAGGATCATGCGTTATGAGTGCTGTCTTAGCAGGAGCTTTTATACCTGCACAACCGCTCAAAGCATATGCGAGCACTCACATAGCAAACTCTGCAACACAATCTGATGCTACTCAAGGCGCTTCCACTCAAAGTGATGCAGCAGTTCCTGAAGCGTGGTCGGTTGACAATTTTGTCATTGAAAAAGAAGGCGACCATGCAGTTGTTAAAGGTTTATCGCAAGCAGGCGAAACAAAACTCCAAACGTGCAAAACCTTAGTGCTGCCTGCGCGCTACGATAATCTTGATATTTCGAAGATTGCCAAGGCTGCATTTAAGAAAAAAGTCTTTACAAGTGTGTATATACCCTCCACTATTACCTCTATCGAAGAAAAAGCCTTTTTCGGATGTAAGATTAAAGAACTATCGATTTCAGACAAACTGGCACACCTTGGTAAAGCTGCGTTTATGATGAATGAACTGAGCGTTCTTGATGTACCTGCTTCATTAACTACAATTCCTGAAAATGCATTTAATGAAAATAAGCTTATGTCCTTGCGTTTATCTGAAGGCATAACAAAAATAGAAACTCGTGCGTTTTATGATAACAATCTTCCTGATGTTGTTATACCAAAAAGCTTGGAATTTGTAGCTCCTAATGCGTTTGAGTATCAACATGACGGCAATAAGCCCGAGCAGAAAGCAACGCTTCATACTATCGATAAAACTAATCCGCATAATCTGAAAAATTCGCAAAATCATACTATTATTGCTGAAACAACAACGCTTAACCCCAACACATTTACTCCTTTTAGTGAAGAATTAAGTTCACTTCAACGCATTCTCGATCGTTTTTATGTGAGCGCTGATGGTAAGGATGTTCCCAGTAAGGGTGTTCGTATCAATAAAAATGGCATTGAAGTAGAACGCTGGATTACGCCTCAGCAAAAAATGGATACGCTTAAGCTTCTTGAAAAAGCTTATGAAGCACATTTTTTCCGCAATATTGATGAGCGGCAAGTAGAAGCGCTTAACAAGGAGCTTGCCGCTCGCTATCTTGAGCTTGGCAAGCAAGGAGAAACGCAAACCGGAACTGCGCCTTCGCTTGAACGTTTTTCAGCTCCTGTTGAAACACTTAAAATTGGTGTACATGGCTGGACGCCTCTTTATAAAAAATCTCTGTTCGCAAAATATCTTGAAGTAGGTTTGCGTGATACTACACGTCCTAACAGCCGTTTGTATCGTTTGCAAGCTATTGATGACACAACGCCTACTATGCTGCGTCTTGATTTTCTTGTACCACTGCGTAATAACTCGCAAGAAGCGCCAGAGAAGTATGAAATTGAATGTAATATGCCTGGACTTGCATTCTTTAAGCCCGATGACACCGAGAATCTTAAACATAGTCCGCAAACCGATTTGTCGGTTATAGTGCCTGATATTGAAGATGAAGCGCATCCAAAGCACAAAAACGTGGGATTTGGGCTTGAGCCTGGCGCAGTTGCCTTATTTAATGTTGGTGAAAATGGCGATACGCTTGATAATTTATGGCAGACGGTTGTGTGCGGATATGCGCCGAATAAAGTGCCCCATGTGAGCGCTCATAAGGGGCTTGCATTTAAGGGTTGGTCGCTTACCAAGCCTGCTGGCGTGCTTAATGATGGCGACGATGGCCATCTTGTTGACCCTACGAAAGTGCCGCTTAATAAACATACTGTTTACTATGCTGTGTATGAAAAAGCGGCTGTTCCTGCTCCAGTGCCTGTTCCTGCTGTACCTCAGCCAGGGACTGGAGAGCAGCACCCTGCGACTGTTGTGCAGTATAAAGCACTTCCCGAAAATATTATCGATTTAGCGCGTTTAGTGGATTATGTGTATACAAGCCCCGATGGCAATGATGTTCCTACTGCGTTTAATACTATTGGAACTACTAAACCTAAAGATATCTTATTTGCTAACGATGCCGTTGCAAAAAAAGTTAATAAGCAATTAGTTTATGTTGATCAAGATACAAAAAATAAGTTGAAGCAAGAGCTTTTTAATGCGTATAAGAAATTTTATATTGACCAAAGTAGCGACATTACACTTACCGATATTTCAAGTATTGATATTAAACCAGGCAAAAAGGGTAACTGTGACGCTATTGATGTACACAACATCAAACTAAAGTTTAACAATTATTCCGCAAGGAAGAACGGTCTGCAGCGTCAAAAAGAGGAATACTTTGCATTATTCGATATAAACGATTCTCAGAATGTTATGTATCCTATTCACAAATTCGGCTATTTTCCTAATGGTAGAACTAATTCAGCTCAGGCAAATTTTCAAGTAAAGAAAAGCGACAATGCAGAGTATCATCTAAAAGCAATACCAGGGTTTGCATTTGTTGACTTAGTAGCAGGAAAGCGCAGTACGATACAGTATCCACAAGTAAATCTTGAAAAGCAGCCTGGTAATAGCTCTGCATCACTTATATCAAAGCAGGAATTTACCGTTGAACCTGGATTTGTTGCGCTTTTTGATTGTGGCACTAATGGAGTGATTGAAAAAGGCGAATGCGTTCAAACATATGCACCGCAAACAACGCTTGATTATGTTCCTACCGTAAAAGCAAAGGATGACTTTACGTTTAAAGGATGGAAAGCACAGGGCTCTGACACAGTGTTAAGCTCAGAGGAGATTAAAGCAACTCAACTAACACAACACACGCTCTTTACTGCCGTGTATGAAAAAGCTGCTGTTCCTGCACCTGTGCCTCCTGTACCAGCTCCTAAGCCGCCAGCTCCAGCACCTGCGCCACGTCCCGAACCACAGCCAGGTAAAGAAACTCCCGTTCCAAGCTTTAATCAGGCAACCAAGCGCATTGCTGGTAACACTGCAGAAGACACCATGCAACAAATCGTGCAAACAGCGTTTCCTGATCCGGTAAAAGAAGTAGTACTTGCAACCAGTGAGAGCTATTGGGATGCACTTTCTGCAAACTCACTTGCTGGAAGCTTAAATGCGCCTGTATTACTTACACACCACAATCAACTACCAGCACAAACCATAGCAGAACTTAAACGTCTTAAAACAAGCAAAGTAGTTGTGTGCGGTGGAGAAAACGCCATCAGTAACGATGTTGTAGCACAGCTTAAAGGTCTCAGCATTGAAGTTGAGCGTGTTGCAGGTCAGATGGCAAGTGATACGGCAAACGATATTGCTCAAAAACTTGATAAGAGTGACACAGCCATTGTAGCT
>KQ959712.1:0-805 GCA_001552935.1 Umbribacter vaginalis
TTCTGTGTTGCCTTGGCGCAAACTCTCAAAGACTACCAATGTTTTACCTGATAGGTTGCTTGCATCAAAACTAAACTCCGTTTCAATAAAGCCACTTGCACGCCATGCGACAAAAGTCTTAGACATGGTAATAACGTTTCCATGCTTATCAGCAACTGGCTTGCCTGTGTCTTTATCCATTAAGGTAGATACCAGTGTGTATTTTTCACCTGGAACAAGATTGTCATAACTTACTGAATCGCTTACGGTCTGTCCTTTATCAGCAAATACTAGATTACTTTTAAGAGCTTTATTTTGCGCATAGGTATGCATAAGTCCAGGAACATGGATTGTTTGTAGCGTATTATCGCTATTAGCTTCTGAGTTTACTTTTTCACCTTTTGCGTTATAGATATACTCATATGCCACGATGGTTTTACCACGCTGCATATACGTATCTACAAAGAAATCAATATTTTGAAAGCCACTTGTCGTGGTAGGCGTAAATTCAATGCGTGTGCGATAAGGCGCACCATCTTTACCCTCAATGAACGTATTATCCGATGCATCTACCAGCACACCTTCAAGTACATACTTCTCGCCAACGTTTAAGTTTTCAAAGGTAACAGTGTCTATAAAATGCGCTTTGTGATCAAGTGCAGCTGTATGCGTTAAGCCCTCGCTGCGAAGTTCAGATGAGATGCGCTCACCTGGTTTATTAAACACTGTACCTAAATCAACGCATTTTTTATCACGCTGAATGTACACAGGGAAGCTTACAAGCTTTTTACCATAGTTAGCTGGAACAACTAACTCTTGTACAAAG
>KQ959712.1:905-1254 GCA_001552935.1 Umbribacter vaginalis
TGGAACAACTAACTCTTGTACAAAGTAGGTGTCATAAACTAGAGCGCCTTTGCCATCATTCACATGGGCACCGTTGGTCTTTTGACCACTAAACCACACACCACTCTCCGCTGTGAGTTTAGATACATCAAGTTCGCCTTTGGTGTTTAGCGCCTTGTCACATGCATTGGTATTAAAGCTATGCGGATACGCCGTTGTGTCAACCACGCCATTTTGATCACTCATAACGATATGACGCTCACCTGTGGTCATTGAAGTAATTGCAAAGGGAATACCGCCAAGGGGGCGCTGCGTTGTATCGTCTTTCTTTAAGAAATAGAAATCGCCACGTTTCACCTGTTCAGCGATA
>KQ959712.1:1354-3581 GCA_001552935.1 Umbribacter vaginalis
CTGGAAAGTGCGTGTCCATTTTGAATTGATGAGATAACCTAAAGGCGCTTTTGTTTCGTGGACTTCATATGTGCCATACGGAAGCGCGTTTGCACTTGTTTGTGCCACGCCATCGCGCTCGGTATAAATTACCTTGCACACTTCACCTGGCTTGTAGCGTGTGCCATCAACTACCACGTCATTGCGTGATTTGTTCGTGATGCAGAACTCAGCGCCACCAAGGGTTGCACCACCGAGAGCGATATTGCTGCCTGTTTCCGCATCTGCTTTACCAAGGCGGACACCACCTTTGCAGACGGTATCCTCACTCCATACCAGGAGATCTGCTAGCTCGACATGCTGATTTTCATCATCAATCGTAACAGTCTTTTCATAGCCGTCATTGAGATACGTGCCATTGGATTTTACTTCACGGACGGTGTATGTACCGTATGCAAGACGATGTTCAGGCATTTTTGCAATGACGCGTGTACCGTCATAGCGCGTTGTGATTCTATCGCACACCTCGCCTGGTTGATACACCTTACCATCAACCATAACCGCCTGGCGCGACTTGTTTGTGATTTCATACGTAATACCCTCAAGTGTGGCATCGCCTTGTGCGTAACTTTCACCCAGCTCAGCATCTGCTTTAACGACACTAATGTCACCACGTTTTACCTGGTTAGGAGCACTTTGTGCAACTGAGGTTGCATCCGTAATTTTGCCATCCTCGTGCACTTCCACCAAGGTTGACCAGTCATAATTAAGCAAATACCCATCAGGCTCAGCGCTCTCTTTTACCTTATATGTACCATAAGGCAAAAGGTTAGATGGTGTTTGTGCGATACCATCTGCATTGGTATTGATTGCCATAATCCACTCACCAGGCTTATAGCGATTGCCATTCACCACTACATCAGCAGTAGATGCATTAAAGATACTAAATTCGCAATTCTCAAGCGTTGCATCTCCTCGCGCGATGTGTTCCTGACGCTCTCTATCAATCTTACCTACTGCAAGCCCACCACGAAAAACGCTGTCATAACTTGCATTTTCATTTTGATAGACGATTTGCTCCCCGTTTTCGCGAATAGAAAACTCACGCTTGAAGTCGCATTTGTGGTATGAATTATTTGCACTTAGCTCGTAGATCTCATAATCACCATAGGGCAGTTTGTTGGTAGTCGCGATGTAGCGATTACCATCCTTGCGTGTAGTAATTTGCTCACATACCGTATTTGGTGCGTGTACAACACCGTCACTGGTCACTACAGAGCCATACGAGCGATTAACGATTTCATATGTAATGCCCTCAAGGGTTGCATCGCCTTGCGCATAGCTTTCTTTTAGATCATCGTCACGTTTTTCAACGGTTACGCCACCATAAACGGCTTTTTCTTTTTGTATGGTTGTCGATGTACCGAGGTTACCCTCAGTTGGAAACACATCCCCCTCAATACGAGTATGTGACGGTTGTGTTATGTCATACACCACACGTGTTACAAACATGCTAGGGCTATCAGGCAAAAGATAGCCTGTAGGTGCTTTAGTTTCATAATAGATGTATGTACCAAAGGGAAAAGCTGGATTGCCATAATTATCTAAATAGATTGGATCGCCTGCAACTGGATGATCACGTCTAATATTCACGACACCCTTTTCATCTGTGGCATACACCCACGTGCGCGCAGGTTTACCGCTTGCACGCGCAGCGTCCGCACTATCAAAGTATCCTGGATAAAATTCGCAGGTAAACTCAGCACCAAAAAGCGTACCGTCACCTTGTCCTTTGAACTCTCCTGAATCAGCATCTTTTTTAGCAACAAGAACACCAATAGGGTCATCACCTGGCATCTCTTTTACGGTATAGTCGTTTACACGTGTTGTTTCATTAGGCTTAACCGTTACAACATATGGCTCATTTTCATCAAGTAAATATCCTGGAGATGGCTTGATCTCTTTTGCGTAATACGTACCGCATTTGAGGTTTTCTTCTTTTGCGTATCCACCCTCATCAGTGGTTAGTGTACGCACGGGATCTTTGCCATTGATAGCATCATCGCGCGAGGCGTATAAACCATATTCCGCTCCTTTTAAGGAGTAACACGAATTATTGTCCGAGATCTCGTGATTAGCAGACTCTTTTTGTAGGTCTACATGACCAATATTTTCCCACTCAACGACAATACGGTTTAATCCAAGCTGCGCTTGATCGCCGCCGTTAGAGTACACAATGAAGTAAAAA
>KQ959713.1:0-810 GCA_001552935.1 Umbribacter vaginalis
CAGGAGAAGCATTGTTGGCTGCGGTGTCACAATCAGAAGCAGCACCGTTGGCGGACGGAACGATGCTCTCAGGAGAAGCGCTGTTGCTTAACGGAGCGCTGCTGGTTGACGGAGCGCTGCTGGTTGATGGAGTGTTGTTGGTTGACGGAGTGTTGTTGCTTAACGGAGCGCTGTTCTCAAAAGAAGCACTTGCTGGTAAAGACGAAGCACTGTTTTCCGCTACGCACGATGTAGCATTGTGCGTGTCTGCGTCACACTGAAACGCAGCATCAGTAAGTAAAAGCACTCTGCACGCAATTCGATTTCCAAATACAGAAACAAATACTTTCTGTAAGCTTTCTTGCTCACGGGCTGTATTCAGGCGCTTGTAAGCAAAATTACTTCCCTGTGGTAATCCGATAAGTAACTCATGAGTATCAGGGGCAAGTTTTACCTGCGCATTGCTTAATAAAGCGGCAAGAGGCATATCAACATCGTGCAAAATTCGCATTACTTGTTTCCAACATTGTTGAAGAACGGCTGGCTTAGCGCATCGTTCGAGCGGAGAAGCTTGTGTATTGTCGCTGCGTTGTGCTTGCTGTGAAGCCTGGGGGGAAACCGATACAACTACGCTTTGCTCGGCCTCAGGTACTGGTGCTGAAACGGGTGCAGCTGCACTTCCCTCAGCCTTAGGTACAGGCGCGGAAACAGGTGCGGACATGCTTTGTACAGCTTGGGGCACCGATGCGGAAACTGGTGCAGATGTGGTGCTGGCTAAAGATGCTGACGCACTTGGAGCAACCTCAGGTACTGGTGCTGAAACGGGTGCAG
>KQ959713.1:910-162129 GCA_001552935.1 Umbribacter vaginalis
CTCAGGTACTGGTGCTGAAACGGGTGCAGGCGCATTTCCTTGAGCGCACACGGGAGTACATGCTGGTACACGTTCCGCGCGAGCGTTCTGCAACAACAACTGCACGTTCTTCTCAAGCGCCTCTACTCTACTTGCTAACGCATCGCTTGTTTTAGAAGCAGCAGGAACAAGCAACTTAGCAATCCCCACTTTAAGCGTAAGAGCTTCATTCACGGTTTTTTTTATGTCACATGCAATATCGCCCCATACCGAAAGCATATAACCAAATTGCAAAGCGCCTACTTGCACAAAATCTTTGGAATAACAGGCGTTTTTTTGTGGGGTATTACTAGCAGCATTTACAAATGCGTCTGAAATTAATTGTGCGCAATCGTTTACAAACCCAAGGAGCGACACACCTTCCTCTTCAAGCTTATTCACAAGTTGAAACGCTGCTGGAGCATCACGAACAACCAGAGCATGTATCATCGTAAGTGCATAATCATTGCTGGACATGCCAAGAAGCGTATGAACACACGCGTCGTCTACAGCTCCATTGCCAAAAGAAATAGCCTGTTCAAGCATGGTAAGAGCATTGCGTAGGCCCCCTTTTGCGCGTTGAGCAAGCATATGCAACGCTGCCGGATTTGCACGTACCTGTTCGCATTCACACACATACGCAAGCCGCTTTTCAATATCATCAACGGCAATCGACTTAAAATCGAAACGCTGGCACCGCGATATAACCGTTTCGGGAATTTGCTGCACTTCGGTGGTGCACAAAATGAAAATGACGTGCTCAGGAGGCTCTTCGAGCGTTTTAAGTAGCGCATTAAAAGCTGATTTCGACAGCATGTGAACTTCATCGATGATGTAAATGCGATACGAGCCGTAGACAGGCGCATAATTGATAGTAGCAATAATGTCTTCGCGCGTGGTATCCACTCCAGTACGACTGGCTGCATCAAGTTCTATCACATCGGGATGCGTACCCTGAGCCACACGCTTACATTGCTCACACGTACCATCAGGTACGCCGTTCGTTGCGGCATTGCACAAAAGCGCCTTTGCAAGCAGGCGTGCCATGGTGGTTTTTCCCGTTCCACGCGGCCCTGTAAAGAGATATGCATGACTTACACTTCCCCGCGAAAGAGCGTTTACCAGCGCCGACTCTACAATGCTTTGCCCTACAACGTCGCTAAAAACCTGAGGGCGATATTTCGTATAAAGCGACTCCGCCATAACTATCCTCCCAATGACACATAAGGCACGATACGCTACCTACACAAAGAAGCTGCTGTAGTAGGTGTTCACACATTCGAGCTGCACTTTGACACGTTCGAGCTGTACTTTCACGCGTGCACTTACTGGTTTTTCTTCCTGCGCTGCACAACAAACTTACGCACGAGCGCAATACTCGCAGGCAAAAGAGAAATAAGAACGATCACCAGCGCAATAAGCTTGAAGTGGTGCTGTAAAAACGGAATGGTACCAAAAAAGTAGCCTGCAAGCACAAACGTGCACACCCACAGTATGCCACCAACGGCGTTATAAAACGTGAACTTTAGAAAATTCATGTGGCCCGTACCTGCAATAAACGGCGCAAACGTACGGAAAAAAGGCATAAAACGCGTGATGATGATGGTTATGCCGCCCCAGCGCTCGAAAAATTCATCAAGCTTTTTAAGGCGCTCGGGTGTAAGCGACTTAATGCGCCCCGAGTCGATAATGCGTGCACCGAACACGCGCGCGATGCAATAATTCGACGTATTGCCTAGAATTGCGGCGGCACTAAATACTGCAATAGTTGCTCCCACATGCAAGCCCGTACCGTCGTTTGAGAATACGCCTGTTGCAAATAGTAAAGAATCGCCTGGCAGAAAAGGGAAAAATACTAAACCTGTTTCCAGAAATACGATGGCGAACAGAGGCGCATACACCATGAACGGGCCCAGCGCTACAATCCAGCCTGCAATCATAGCACGAGGATCGTGCAGAAGTTCTATCAGCCCAGCAAGGACGTTCATGGTTCCTGACCCTTTCATAGTATCAAGCAGTAACATCAACCAGTAGCATCAAGCAGGTCGAATGCGCAGCTCACACACCCGCAAGCACGCTATTAGCAGATATAAAAAAGTATCCTAGGTAGGCAAGGACGCTCGTTAGAGGCTTCTTATGGCTGCTTCCTTCCGGACCTGACCAGGTTCAAAACATAGCGCCGTCCTAGCCCACCTAGGATACTGTATACCGTGTAGTATAGCGCACATTTTACCAAGAGCAGCGTACTATCGGTAAAACTTACGCGGCATTCGCTACATCACCACAACCGCGCGCTACAGCAGTCGCAAGTTTACTTCCTTCAGCTGACGTGGCGTAATAGTACTTGGAGCGCCTGTCATCGGGTCGGCTGCGCTTGATGTTTTCGGGAACGCAATGCAATCGCGAATTGAATTTTTGTGCGCAAGTAACATGCACAAGCGGTCAAGCCCCAGCGCGATGCCGCCATGCGGAGGCGCGCCCAGCTCAAGCGCATGAATAAGGTGCCCAAATTTCTCGTCAATCTGTTCATCGCTTAAACCAAGACGACGCAATACACGGCGTTGCAGCTGCGCATTATGGATACGAATAGTGCCGCCGCCCACTTCAAAGCCATCCATCACCAAGTCGTACGAATAACTGCCGCACGACAGCGGGTCAGTTTCAATTTTGTCGATGTCTTCTTTGCGAATCATCGTAAACGGATGGTGTTCAGCTGCATATTTCTTTTCGTCTTCGTCGTATTTAAACATGGGGAAATTGACCACCCATAACAGCGCATGACCTTCACGTTTAACGCCAAGCGCATCAGCCATATGCAAGCGCAGCGCCGACAAAACTGCACACGCGGTCGCAAATGTATCAGCTGCAAACAAAACCAAGTCGCCCGGCTCAACGTGTAGCGCCTTTTTAAGTGCGCTAAATTCCTCATCCGAGAAGAACTTGATGATAGGGCTTTTTTCTGCACCATCGCTGGTAAACGCAATCCACGCCATACCCTTAGCGCCATTATCAGCGGCGATGCTTGCAAGTTTTTCGATGTCGCCGCGGCTCCAGTCGCCAGCACCTTTTGCGTTAATCGCTTTCACAACGCCGCCCTGCTGCGCAACGGTTGAGAACACTTTGAAGCCGGAGTTTTTCACGATGTCGGTAATGTCTACCAGCTCCATGCCAAAACGCACATCAGGACGATCGCAGCCGTAGCGCTCCATGGCTTCCTTCCAAGGCATGCGCTGCAAAGGAAACGCGTGCTGCACGTTTACCGCCTGCAAAGTATGCGCCATGACATCTTCCATCATATCCATCACTTCATCGTTTTCGACAAAGCTCATTTCGATATCTACCTGCGTAAACTCGGGTTGTCTATCAGCGCGCAAGTCTTCGTCACGAAAACAGCGTGCAATTTGGTAGTAACGCTCGATACCGCCCACCATCAGCATTTGTTTAAATTGCTGCGGACTTTGCGGAAGTGCATAAAAACGACCTGGATTCGGACGCGATGGAACAACATAGTCGCGCGCGCCTTCTGGTGTTGAGTTTGCCAAAATAGGTGTTTCCACTTCAAGAAAATCACGCTCGTTCAGTGCGCTGCGAATCGCTTGTGCCACTTTATGGCGCAACAGTAAAGCACTAAACATTTCTGGGCGGCGTAAATCGAGATAACGCCACTTCATACGCATCGTTTCATCGGTTTCAATGCCGTCTTCAATCGAGAACGGCGGCGTAACACTTTCGTTTAACACCGTTACATGATGTGCAAGTACTTCAATTTCACCCGTAGGCATCGAGGGATTGAAGCTCTCTTCACCACGCGAGCGCACCCTACCTTCAACTTTCAACACATACTCACGCCCAAGGTGCTCAGCACACGCAAATTCGTCTTGAGCAATGCACTCAGGGTCGATTACCACCTGCGTGCAGCCATATCTATCACGCAGATCAACAAAAATAAGACCACCGTGATCTCGATTATGCCATGCCCAACCGCAAAGCGTAACGTCCTTATCAATATCGCTTGAGCGCAGTTGTCCGCATGTAGCAGTATGCATGCAATATTCATTTGCAAAATCGGTCATTTGGCTTTAACTCCTTGTACGATTACCAGTGTATTGTAAGCACAAACACAAAACGCTTTATGTATGTGCACACATGCAAAAACTTCGCAACAGTTCAGGTATGATGAACAGATGTGTGTTTACAAGTTTCTTATTGTAAAGCACCGCGTATTGCTTGCACGTCTTGTTTAAAATTATCCTAAAAATGTGCAGAAAGATACGAAACAAGCGCCTGTGTGCTATGAGTAACGCAGTGCTCTTCATGCTGTTGCATGTCTTTTACCAGCACTTCTCCGCGTGCAAATTCATTTTCGCCATAAACAACAACCATGCGCGCACCCAGCTTATTTGCAAGCTTTAACTGCGATTTCAAACTTTTAGCATCGTGTGCAAACTCACACGCAAAACCCTTGGAGCGTAGCTGTTCGCACATCGTAAACGCCTCTTTGAAAAGACACGTATCAGCAAGCGCAAAAAATACGTGACATGACGGGGGCACATGTGACGCAACACCTGCCGCCTCAAGCGCTAGTTTGCAGCGTTCATACCCAAGCGCAAAGCCGAAGCCAGGCGTTGGATGTCCGCCCACTTCTTCGACCAGCTTATCGTAGCGACCACCACCGCCTAATGCATTTTGAGCGCTGTTCGAGTCGGTTGCTTGAATTTCAAACACGGTGCGCGTGTAATAGTCAAGACCACGCACCAAAGACGTGTCAAGTTCATAGGAAATACCTGCGTTATCAAGCAGTGTTTGAACGGTTTGATGATGCGTTGCGCATGCGGAACACAAAGCATCCGACAAGCGCGGTGCATTGCGCATAACAGCTGCACACTGTTCGTTTTTGCAATCGAAGGCACGCAAAGGGTTCAGATGTAAGCGGTGCTGGCACTCGTCGCACAATTCGTGTATGTGTGCATTCATGTAGGAAAGCAGCTGCTGGCGATACGCAGGGCGACATTCATCACAGCCAAGCGAATTTAAGAAGAGTTTCATTGATGTTTCAGGAATGCCAAGCGCGCTAAAGAAACGCATAAGCATACAAATCCCTTCTGCATCAATAGAGGGGCTGCTGGGGCCGATACACTCGACGCCTATCTGGTTAAATTCGCGCAAACGGCCTTTTTGTGGACGCTCGGCACGAAACATTGAGCCTGCATACATAAGCTTGACTCCAGCCGACTGTGGAGGTACCAAATTGTGCTCCACAACAGCACGAACAACGCCTGCCGTGCCCTCAGGACGCAATGCAAGCTTACTTTTTGAGCGAATTTCCTCACGTGCAAGCAACTTCTGCATATTTTCGCCTGAAAGAGCGCTAAACATTTCCTTAGACACAACATCGCTTGATTGCCCAATACCGCGCACGAACAGGTCTTGCACTTCAAGATGAGGAGTGATGATGCTGCGGTATCCGTAGCGCGAAAAAACGTCATGCGCTAACGCTACAAACTGCCGATAAAATTCCGCATCATCGGGAAGCATATCTTGAAAACCTGCTGGTAGAGTGATTGCCATACCTATCCTTTTCTGTACATGTGGCGCGCCTACGCACTCGTATTACGCGTATCGCCGTTTTCATTGCCCTTTGCATGTGTGGAGCGATGAGCACCACCAGCGATGCTATCGCTCCGTGTGTTTTCCAAACATGAATTGCAAACGCTCGTTAGTATACTATCACCTGAGTAGTCCAAATAGTCCTGTAAAATGTCGTGAGCTGCTTGCAACAAATTTTGTTTACATGCCGCTTCCCCACCCCGTAAAAATGCATCTAACACCTGCTGATTTGCTGCTACTGGAATGTGATACAGCGCCAATACATCGTCGGTGTATACATGAGAAAAACGCGCAATATGAGCACCTATCGATGCACGTAACGTAGGTTGAATATCCAGCGTTGAATAGTCAACATTAAACTCAAGTGCTTTTTTATAACAAATAGCACTCAACTCGTCATTTCCCTTGCGCGCATACGCGCACGCAAGCACATAGTAACACGTTCCCACTGATGATGGTTTCCACGCAAACTGAAGAGCCCGACGCAGTGTTTCAATAGCGTCATTGCACCGTTCATAATGAAGCATGCAAAGCGCAACACTGATATAACCATCAACATGAAACGGAGCAAACTTGAGTGTGTACTCCATAAGCAAGGTAATTACATCATACGATGTAGACTTGTCAAAAGGAGCATCCACAGGAATGCGCGTAGCACACCTAATCATCTCCACAAAACACGCATGCAATTCGACAGGAGCAGGAAATACACGATACTTATTATCGCAACCACCAAGTGCGGGTTGATCGAGAAATAAAAGCTGCGCGTGTGCTAGATTGTATAACAAGCGCTCGCTGTATGAATAAAATGCTTTATGGCAGTACTTACCATGGTAATCAAGCATAAACGTTGCTTGCTTATTGTTACGAATAGTCTGCAATAAGAGCTTATAGGCATCAGCTGGACTTGTTAGTCTCAGCACGTGTGCTTTATGATATACCGATCGAAATACGTGTGCACCATCCAACAGTTCACGCAATACCGATACAGGGGCACACTCAAGCGCATCGTCACGAACCAAACGTTCCATCAGGGTTTTAAATACACGTGTTGCTATAGAGCGCTTAAATGAATCGTGTTCATACTTCTGCTCATATTCACACGAAAGTGATTGTATAGAGGAAATAATCTGAGAAAGAGGATGTTTGCTTGCAATTGCATTACTGATTGAAGCGATGTGTGCATCATCAATAACGCAAAAATGGATTGCTAAATCGTCCGCATACGTTGCGCCTAATGAAGTGAACACTGAAGGAGGAAGCCGCCTGTGAGACAATGACGCATACGCGTAGCAATCAGCTTTACTATCAGGAGATGTGGTATTGTCTATAAGCAAAGTTTCTTCACGTGATGGCGAATCTTCACGTAAGGATGTTGGGGTACTTGAAGATACATCAGCATTCAACATGTCATGGTTCGCACCATACGTACTGCCTGATTGTTGGTTTGCTGCATTAACACACGCAAAATCAAACATGGTAGACACCACTGAGCTTTGTTCTTGCACTTTAAAATAAGGTGCAAAAGCTGCAAAAAGCCACTGTGGATCGGTGTAAGCAGCACTATAGGCGCGCGTTGAACTAAACTGAGTGCGTAAAAACGTGTATTCAAACCATGGCGTATCAGAAAATTCTTCGTGCGTTTCATCGCTTGTAGAAAGAACATCCCAGCGCTTTTTATAAGCATGCACATGAACACGCTGCAACAACGGACATGCCACAAATGCTCGTGCAGCAAACGCAAGACCAAGCAAGCGCGCCAAACGCTGCGCTAACGCCTGCATACCCGTATCACTCGTGCAGCTCAACATAAGCTCATTCAAACATGCATAATCATGTGCAGCGTGCAGACTGCTTTTAGTACCTTTATCAGCACCATCTCTTGTACGCGGAACGCAAGAAGCATCATCGTTTGTATGGTCACCACTAAAAGCAGCGGCGTTTTCAGCACGGGCACCACTGAAAGCAGCGTCGTATGTCGTAGAAAACGCTGACGGTGATGTACAATCAGCAAGCGCATCGAACCATGGAGACATCATCGATTCATCAAGCGCAATGTAGTAAAAATCTACATCATGAAAGCTGTTGTCGCACTTAAAATAGCTAAAATAACGAAAAACACTTGGCAGAGTTGCCATCACATGAGCAAAACGGCGACGCAACTTCCACGCAGAACTGCTCGCAGCGTTGCATGCATCGCTCTCTGCAAAGCCGTAAAATGATTCAAACGAAACATCAGTACCAAGATTAAGTGATTCTTGCGTATAACGAGCATAAACGTTTGCTTGCGCGCGTAAAAGCATCGAGTGATTTACAACTGAATACGGATTAATGGAGTGCACCAAAGCATGAATTTGGTCAATCGGGCTTATATCAAACGATGCGCCATCATTATAGTTTGCCTCATTCGAAGGCTTAACAGGCTTCAGATCCCACGCAACACTATACAATACACCGCGTGCTGCTTGTTTAAATTCCTGCTCGTTGAACAATACAAGCGTATCACCAAAACGCCTCACCAGCGCGCCAAACGCATTCAGAACACTTTCTATTTCAAGCATGTCGCGTGGAGTAAGCACGGTATCGTATGCGTGATCATTAGCAGGACGAATACTAAATTTATACGGCACAAAGCCGTCGTGTTGAATAAAATATTCACCAAGCAATGAGGGAAAATAGAGCCAACGAGCACGTGTTTTTTTCAAATGCGAATAAAGCCATGTATACGCTGGTGCCAAACACAATTCAGTATCGTAGCGTGGCATGGAAAGCATGCTTACGATACGCACAAAACTTTCTTGAAAATTTTCTACTAAGGAATTACACAGCGTAGTAGGTAACGTGTACATGGGCAAACAGCCCGCTTCGCGTGATCGCTGCACGAACAAGCAGTAAGCATACGCCATAAACGACGGCATAGATAAGCTGCGCAAGCGCGTATACGCCTTAAACAATGAATACATACACGTAAATATATGATTATTACAAGTAAAAAGTGCTACTTCGCATAGCGTTTTCGTAAAAGGATTTCGCACAAAAATACGTCCTGAAGTGGTATCTTGGTGCTCCGAATACGGAGAATCGCTTTCACTATGCGCCGCTTTGGGTTGGTTTTGTTCAAGGCTATTCAATGGTGTAACATGAGCATACTGACCCTCATCAGTAAAGCTCGCTTTAGAGCACAAAACCTCAAATACATCGCTTTTAGTGTATTCGCCTGCAAAGCAGCTATGAGCGTGATGTGCATAAAAAGCCTTGTCGCACCATGACGCTGCCGTTGCAACAATGTTTTCAAGTGTATTGGTAGTACCACGTGCAAACACATGGGGTACGCGTTTTTTCTCATCAAGGCATGCTGCAACATCAAATTCGGAACTGCGTGCGATAAGCGTTGCTTCATGCAGTTCTTCTTCAAGATCGCGCATAAATGCTCGCGGAACCATATGTTCCTGATAAAATCGAAGATCTTTTTCCTGTTTATGCTCAAGTATTTCGCGCTGTGCAGCATAAGAAATATGCTGCGGAATAGATGCGCCCAGCAATAACGGACTCAGGACTAGCTCACGCTGCGCATCACAGGCGTCAGTATCAAATTGGTGTTGTGCAATATCTTCAAAACGCGTTTGCGTAAGGCACATATCCCATGTATCTGGCAGCTCGTATATAAAACTATGACACGTATAAGCATATCCTGAACAGGTAAGATACGCCAGCACATACAGCGCATTATCGCACAGGCGCGCCACATACCAACCCTTTTGAGCAGGTGCAGGCAGTGCTCCTTCCGAAGAAAACCATACCAGCTCTCCAGATGAATAAGACGCATCTACAATATTAGATTTTTCTTCTTGACCAGGAATAACAAAATCATCTGCCGGGGCAGCGCATTCCAAGGCAGGCAAGCGCTGCCCACACTGTGCAATATGTTTTCCAAGAGACGCTGTGAGCGTATATGAGCCGTCTGCATTTCTCTGGTCAAAGCGAAGGCGCATACCATTAGTCCTTTGCGCTATGCATGCCGTTTATCTGAGCTTGCGTTTTTCCCATACCGTTTTCGATAAGCGAAAGAACAGCCTGACACGCTACGCACACTGCTTCGTTAAACGCATCGAGCTCTGATGCACGCGGACGTGAAAGTACATAATTCGCAACGAGCATACCTGCTGGTGGACGACCAATTCCTACGCGTACACGCATATAGTCACGCGTACCGAGCGCATCGATAATCGAGCGCAAGCCATTGTGTCCTGCATGGCCGCCTCCAAATTTTACGCGTACATCACCAGCTGGTATATCAAGCTCATCGTGTATAACGATTAAATGATCAGGCTTAATACCGAATTGCTGCAACACGTGTTTTGTAGGGCCACCCGATGTGTTCATATAGCTTTGCGGCATGGCAAGTACTAAAGGAATATCGTTGTAGTGCGCCTCAGCAAGCAATGATCCTGCTTGTGTTTTCCAATACGACACATGGCATAATTCGGCAAGCTTTTGTATGGTGCAAAATCCTGCATTGTGGCGTGTGTTAGCGTATTCATCACCAGGATTTCCCAAACCAACGATAGCAAATGTAGGCGCGTTTTTCTTCATATGGTCCTGCGTGCTCACGAGTATTACCTGTTACAGTGCAAAATCAGGATCGAAAAGTTCAGATACTGATCCGTTGTTATACACATTAGAAATGGCTCGAGCAAACAAAGGCGCAACGCTGATAACTTTTATTTTGCCTGTTTGATAGCTAAGTGGAACGGGAATGGTGTCGCACACAACCACTTCACGCACGTCTAAATGCGCCATGCGTTCAAGTCCTGGACCCGAGAAAACAGGATGCGTGGCACACACGTACACATCTTCTGCACCGCGCGTGTGCAGTGTATCAACTGCGGCTACAACCGAACCGCCGGTGTCGATCATGTCGTCATTGAGGATGCATATTTTACCAGCTACGTCACCAATAAGCGCCGTAATTTCAGCTTTGTTGTGCCCAGGGCGCCCTTTGTGCATAATAGCAAGATCGGCGTCAAGCATGTCGGAGAGCTTTTTGGCGGCTTTTGCACGACCTACATCGGGGCTTACGACACATAACTTGCTTTGATCCAGTTCTTTCGACTTAAAATAATCGCACATAATGGCAAGAGCCGTAAGGTGATCAACAGGAATATTGAAGAAGCCTTGAATTTGACCTTGGTGCAAATCGATGCTCATCACGCGGTTAACGCCTGCTGTTTCCAGTAAGTTAGCAACCAATTTTGCGGTAATAGGTTCGCGCGCGGAGGCTTTTCTGTCTTGACGAGCATAACCGTAATGCGTGATAACAGCCGTAATAGTGCGCGCGGACGCACGCTTAGCGGCATCGACCATAATAAGTGTTTCCATAAGCGCATCGTTAACGCTTGCGCCAGCTATCGACTGCACGATGAATACATCGGCGCCGCGTACGCTTTGCAAATAACGCGCATAAATTTCGCCGTTTGCAAATTTTTCAAGCTTCACGTTTCCAAGCGTAATACCCAAGTTTTGCGCAATATCTTCAGCGAGCTTCGGATTGGTTGAACCGGAAAATACCGCGATACTTTTTTGCATTTCGGTCATAGAATGCTCTTCCTTTCAAGTTAACACTCGTTTATACCTGCTTATAGAACCACACTATAGCAAAAGCCACAGCTACAAAACTACTCGTTATGGCGATACTTCAAAGCACCTTTTTCATACTCCACTTGACGCGCTCGCGCAAGCGCAAGTGCATCAGGTGAAACGTCCGACGTGATCGTCGAGCCTGCTCCAATGAGCGATCCTGCGCCAAGCGTTACCGGTGCAACCATCATCGTGTCTGAACCAACAAACACATTATCCTCAATAGTGGTCGGATACTTGTGAGTTCCATCATAATTACAAGTTATGCTGCCTGCACCAATATTCACGTGTTCGCCAACGGTTGCATCACCTAAATAGCTTAAGTGCGGCACTTTTGAAAACTTGCCAACAGTAGTATGCTTAATCTCAACACACGTGCCCACTTTTGCGCCGTAACACACCGTACAACCTGGGCGAATGTATGCGCGTGGTCCAATTGATGCCTTATCGTGAATAGTGCTTTCATGCGCAATCGTTTCTTCAACAGAGCAGTTCTCTCCAACGCACACGTCAACAAGACGCGTATGGGGCCCGATAACACTTCCCTGCTTTACAACGCACGATCCATACAGCATTGTTTGAGGCAGTATTTCTACATCATTTTCAAGAACGACATCAGGACCTATCCATGCTTGTGTGGGGTCGGTGAATGTAACACCCGCATCCATATGACGCGCGTTGATGCGCTGCTGAGCAAGGCGTGTAACGTTTGCAAGCTGTGAGCGCGAATTAATACCCGAACACTGAGCAATATCGGCGCATGGCACTTCAACCATGGCTTGATGCTGCTCGTAAGCGCGCGCAACACAGTCGGTAAGATACCACTCCCCTTGCGCATTATCGCAGGTAAGTCCCTGTAATGTTTCACGCAACCACGCCGTATTAAAGCAGTAAAACCCAGCATTGCAGCACGTAATTGCGCGCTGGGCGTCCGTAGCGTCTTTTTCTTCAACAATACGACACGCGCACGCATTATCATCGTGAAGTACGCGTCCATATCCGTAGGGATTTTCGCAGTTCATCGTAAGAAATGATCCCACCGTATTGCCGCTTTGTGCAGCGTGAACAAGCTGCAATAACGTGCTTGATTCAATAAGCGGACAGTCGCCTGAGAGCACGAGCACATATGGCGCGTCAAGAGATGCGATTCCGCACGAAACAGCATTGGCAGTGCCAAGGCGTTCTTCCTGAATAGCGCATCGTGAGGAGTGCTCCACTAACGGTATAACCTGTTCACGAAGATGTCCAACCACCGTTACAATATCGCTTATATGCGCGCTGCGTGCTGCATCAATCACCCATGAAACAAGCGGTTTCCCCAACACTTCATGCGCCACTTTCGGCTTGCGCGACTTCATGCGCGTACCTGCTCCTGCAGCTAGAATAACCGCTGCCACGTCGGTAGCATCTCCGCAGGCTACGCGAGTAGCGCTGGCATCAGATTGAGTGCAACAATCGGCACGTGATGAACCACTTGAAGCAGTATTGGTATGTACAGAAACTGAAGCTTGCGAGCTTTGCGTCATCTTTTCTCCTTTATGCACGATTATGCACGAGCTGTCAGAAGATATTATAACGCGCACGCGCAGGCGCACCTATGCACGATGTTACAATTCAAGATATCTACCGCAGCAAAGCAGCGCACACGTATGTGCACGTATGCAACGCTTAATCTTTTTGCTTAATAAGACCGTAGCCGCCATTTTCGCGACGATACAACACGCAGCTTACATTGGTATCGCGATCGGTATACACGAAAAAGTCGTGGCCCAATAAATCGATCTGAATGAGCGCTTCTTGCTCGGTAAGAGGCGGAAATTCCATCTCTTTGACGCGCACAACGGCTTCTTCGTCGCCTTCAAGTTCTTCCATCAATTTATCGGGGTCGAAAGGCGCCGTAGGCAGATTCTTAAGCGACGACACTTCGCCTTTTGTGGACGGGCGGAACTTGCGCTCAACCACGCGCGTTTTGAATTTACGCAGCTGGCGAAGCACTTTCGCAGCAGCAACATCGATAGCAGCGTACATGTCTTCTTCGATTTCTTCAACACGAATAATATGTCCGTGTGTACGTAATGTTACTTCGCATTTACACTTGCTTGCGATAGCAGGATTTTTCTCGATACTTAACACGACATCAGCAGAAAGCGGATGAATGTCCATAACTTTCATTGAGTTACCAACTTTTTCTTCTGCGTATGCGCGCATTGCATCAGAAACTGTTAATTTTCGGCCGGTAATAGTAATGTCCATGCAGATCACCTCTCTAGTAAAGGTACGTTTCGATACGTATAATCGATCACTTCAAACACAGCGCATCAAAGATTATGGCACGCTCTGCTTATGAACATCTTACCAAGGCACCTCCACAACGCTTGTGAGTATACCTTTGGTAGAGTTTTCTTACTCATAGCATAACGCATAATGCGCCTGGTGCACGCGAGCTTATTTTTTAGATACACCCCATGGCGTGGACGGTAAAACACCCGATGAATAAAGGGAATTATAGGTATCTTTCAGCGCATAGAGGCTGCCAAAAAATATTACAGGTACACCTTGTGAAGCAGTGCTGTTCTGGATCAGGGTAATAGCGTCATCGTACGAACGCGCTTCACATACCGAAAACGTAGCATTTCGCTCGTGAGCTTTGCGCGAAACGCAGGCGCAGGCATCATGCGCTGAAAGCGCTCGCGGGCTGGGTGGCGTAACACATACCCACAAGCACGCATAATCGAGAAGCGCATCTATCATTGCTTCATAGTTTTTATCGGCAAGAACACTCATCACAAACACGCATTTGGTGTGGGGAAACGCGCGGTCAAGTGATTGTGCTAAGGCACGTGCTCCTTGAGGATTATGTCCTCCGTCACATACAACGCAGCGCCAATCATTGCAGGTAGAACGCACGTCGAAGCGGCCGAGCCAACGCGTTGAAGCAATGCCTTCGTGCAGTGCTGTTTGCGGTATCGTAAAACCGCGCGAGCGCAACACGCGCGCGGCTTCAATTGCAAGCACGGCGTTATAAGGCTGATACGAGCCCAAAAGATGCGTCTTATACTGTTCGCCTTGGTAGGAAAAACGCTGCATAACATTCTCGTACGGAACAGACGGCACAGGTTCGGGAACGGGTGCTGCAGTCGGTGCGGATGCGGGCGCGGGATCGGACGCTGGTGCGGCGTCGTGTGCGGGCGCGGGTGCTTCTTTCTTGTGCGCTACAGACAACTCCGTAATCCCGAGGCATTGCACCTGCTCAAACGAGGGCATGATAAGCGTGGCATGATGCGTACGGCACGCATCTTGAAATACCTTATTGACACTGGCATTTTCATCATTCCATGCAACAACATGTCCGCCATCTTTAATAATGCCTGCTTTCTCGTGAGCAATTTCTTCGCACGTAGAACCTAACAGTGCCATATGATCGAGTCCGATACGTGTTATAACAGCCACATCAGGTGTTGAAATGACATTCGTTGAATCGAGTCGCCCACCAAGACCTACTTCAAGCACTACAATATCGCAGCGCTCTTGCGCAAAATACAATAACGCAGCTGCGGTTATAAGCTCGAATTCAGTAGGATGTTCATTGCATTCTTGCTGCACGCGCAGTGCTGCATCACGCACACGTAACCCAATATCATGCAACCCATTAAGCGGAATTGAGGCGTCATTAATGCGGATGCGCTCTTCAAAGTTGATGATATACGGGCTGGTGAACAAACCTGTTTTATAGCCAGCACTGCATAAAATAGAATGAATGTATGCAGCTGTCGAGCCTTTTCCATTCGTGCCTGCAATATGCACAAAACGAAGCTGCTGCTGCGGGTTTCCTAACAAGTGCATCAGGCGGCGAATGCGCGTAAGACCCAAACTAATAGTAAGCAAACGCGGTTGTGTCATATACGCGATAGGATCAAACGCAGCATCGGCCTTTGACAAGTGCTGCTCAGTTTGCGTGCGCTGATCAGGTGCGTTATGTTCAGAGTTGTTATATGTGTTCACAATGCAATTCTTTCATACAACGAGTACACACTATGCATGTACACTGCGGATACGAACCGACAAGGAGAAATGAAGAACCATACGTAAGGCACGCGACCATACACCTTATACATGGCGCACAAAGCACGTATAACACAAGGTGTACGTACGCGGAAAACTGTTTTTTAACACTCATACAATGTACCATTACGTAAAAATGCGATACGCGCGTTTGGAAAAGCCAATAAGCAGCTCGTAGGGAATAGTATCAAGAATTTTGGTATGTTCATGCAGCGCAATCGCACCTTCGCCTTGCGTGCCAATAATCACCACTTCATCGCCTACCTGCGGCTCAAGACGCATCCGTGTTGCAAACGAGCGCATATTTACTTCAAACATGCACTGATCCATGCAAATATTTCCCACTTGCGCAACGCGTTTACCATTCAGCAGAAAATCAATTTTTCCTGATAGTGCACGTACAAGACCATCGGCATAACCAAAAGGAATCGTGCAAATTTTTACACTGCCAGGAGATCGATAATTGAAGCCGTAACTGACGCCTTCGCTCATAGGAACAGTTTTAACAGCCGTAATGCGCGCATGCACCGACATCACGGGCTTGAGGTTTGCGTACTCGTACGCTTGCGGAAACGGCGCGTGCCCATACATGCCAATACCCCATCGCACCATGTGATAATGCACTTTTGGGAAACGAAGCGCGGCTGCAGAATTTGCCGCATGCACAATGCCCGGGTCAATTCCCATTTGAAACACGTGTGCAAGCGCTTCTTCAAAACGGCGAACTTGAATTTCAAAGTCGAACACTTCTGGCTCGTCTGCCGTTGCAAAGTGGGTAAAAATCCCTTCAAGCTTTAACGCGCGATGAAAATTAACTTGCATCAGAAACGCGCCAACTTCATCGTAGCGCACACCGATACGGTTCATGCCACTGTTCACTGCCAGGTGATACGGTGCTTCAACACCGTGTGCATCGGCACATTCTCCGTACGCAAGCGCAAACGGCACTTCATAAACTGATGGGATAATATGATACGCGAGCAATAACTCGATTGCCGTTACTGGTGGTTGTGAAAGCATAAGAATAGGAGCACTAATATGCGCATCACGCAGCTGAATTCCCTCTTCAACCGTAGCAACTGCCAGAAAACTAGCTCCTGCTTTCAGCGCTTCACGCGCTACTTCTACTGCTCCGTGACCGTAGGCATCCGCTTTTACAACCGCTAGAATATGCACGTTTGAATTAACACGTTTACGCACTTCGCGCACATTATTGCGCAATGCCGACAGATCAATTTCAATCCACGCATGGCGCCGTTTAACGTCCGTAAGCTGAGCAAGCTCATGCTCTGAAAAAGCAGGTGTTGGATATACGTCGGCGCCACGTGCATAACTGCCAAGCGCTGCAGGAAACGTGAGGTGCTGTTGGGCGTTAAACGCATAGTCAGGTAACGATGATGCGTACGACTGCTGCGCTGACGTTCCTATGCGCGAGCGCGGCGCAAACGCATTACGCTGACTGCGTGGCATTCCTGTAAAGCCATTTGGAAGCTCTGTCATAAAGTAACCTTCAATCGATAGAGATAACGCTTGTTCACGTCAGTGCGCTTTGCAAACCAAAGTGCACGTTGGGAAACGAGGGGCACGTTGGGAAACGAGGCGCACTATTTATGCCCTTCACCTGCAGTCATTTTAACAGCATGAGGTATTACCGCAACAAGTGCTTCCCAATTTTCGCGCGCTGCTTTCTCACTTCCTGGCAAATTAACAACCAAGCTCGAATTGCGCTGCATGCACACCGCACGTGAAAGTGCTGCAAAGGGTGTAATCGTAAGACTATGAGCGCGCATCATCTCGGCAATACCAGGAACATTGCGCTGACACACCGCCTGCGTGGCTTCAGGCGTTACATCGCGCATCGACAATCCACTGCCTCCGCACGTCAAAATAACATCCGCATGAAGCGTATCAGCGGCATGTACGATAGCTGCAGAAATCTCACTCACTTCATCTTTTACAACCACATGCGATAATACACTCCACTCTTCGCGCTTAATAAGCTGCTCAAGAGCATCCCCTGCACTGTCTTCGGCGCGTGAGCGTGTATCTGATGTTGTGATTATAGAAAACGTAATAGTGTGTGACATATATACTCCTCTGCTCCTCTTTCAAACTAATGCCTATAACAGTGCACAGTGCGCAGCATATCGCGCACGGAAAGCTGTATGCAAACGTCGTTTAACGAAAGGTATCCACCGTTATTCCGACAGATACTTAAAACACGCTATCTTCGCTTACACCAAGCAAGATACATTTTACTTTATCGCCTGCATGTTTCGACTCAAGACCTTCTGGTATTGTTGCCAAACAATTTGAACACTGAATAACACCAAACAAGCCTGAACTTTGGTTTTGAGCAGGCGATACATAATAACTATCACCCTCACGACGAACACGGGCACGCAAATAAATGCGCCGCGGATCGCGCTTTTTAACATCAACGTCTAAGTGCGCCCACACAAAACCGCGCTCAAGGCACGTATATCCTTGCATTTTGCGCAAGGTTGGGCGCACGAACATTTCAAACGACACATACGCAGCTGCGGGATTTCCCGGCAAACCGAACACCGGCACGTCATGTACCAGCCCAAAGGCAACCGCTTTTCCAGGACGCATATTAACAGTCGTCATCATAAGCGTTCCCAAGCTATCTATGGCTGGCTTAATGAAATCAAAATCGCCATTTGAAGCGCCACCGCTGGTTACGACAACATCATAACAGCTGGTGCAGTACTCAATCTCCTTTTTTAAATCGTCAAGTGAATCGTGCACAATCGGACGAATATCCGCCACAGCGCCTGCTTCAAGCGCACTCGCTGAAAGTGCATAGGCGTTTGAGTTGCGAATTTGAGCGCGCGTTGGTGTGCTTGCAATATCAACCAACTCAGATCCGATTGAAATAATAGCTACGCGCGGCTTTTTGTGAACGCGCACCGATGACACGCCGCAACTTGCTAAAAATCCCAAGCCAGCAGGGTTTACTATCTCGGAGGTAGACATCACAATATCGCCCTGTTTTGCTTCTTCGCCCGCTTCGCGAATGTTGGAGCGCAATGCTGTTGGAGCGCTAAAAATCGCCTGGGTGCCTGGCTGCGCGGTGCCCGCATCAGCCTTCACAATTTCAAACTTCACAACGCTATCAGCGCCTTGAGGCAACGGCGCACCTGTCATAATGCGTACGCACTGTCCTGCTTGCACTTCACCATCAAACCAGTCGCCTGCCGCCAATTCACCCAAAACACGCAAACTAACTGGGTGTTCACTGCTTGCGTGCGCAATGTCAGCGCAGCGCAGCGCATAGCCGTCCATCGCGCTATGAGCAAACGGAGCAACATCGCAGGTACTAAGCACTTTTTCAGCAACGGGCCTGCCAAGCGCTTCAATTAACGAGCACGTCTCTACCTCAGTTGGCTGTGCTTCCGCTAAAACGAGGCTTTTTGCTTCCTCGGGAGAAATCATTTCACGCATAGTTCACGCACCTTCTTTACGCACCTTCACGCGCCTTCACGCTTCCTTTGTTCATGAAATTACTTGCTATACGTGCTGAAATCGGGCATTGGCACCGAAAATGCACGGTTGGCGGCATAGCTTGCAGCCGATGCAAGTTCCTCTTCAATTTTAAGCAAACGATTATATTTCGCAACTCTATCGCTTCGACACGGCGCGCCTGTCTTAATTTGTCCACATCGCAGCGCAACCGACAAGTCAGCGATTGTTGTGTCTTCGGTCTCCCCTGAACGATGGCTCATAATGCACGCATAACCAGCCTTTTTAGCAAGGTAAATAGCATCAAGCGCCTCGCTGAGCGTTCCAATTTGATTCACTTTAATAAGTACAGCATTCGCGCAGCCCAGCTGGATACCCTTTTCAATACGTTGAGGATTAGTTACGAATAAATCGTCGCCCACCAGCTGCACACGCGTGCCAATTCTATCAGTAAGCTGCTTCCAGCCATCCCAATCTTCCTCGGCCATGCCATCTTCAATAGAAATAATCGGGTAGCGCGAAACTAAGTCTTCCCAATAATCGACCATCTCGCGCGAGGTTAGGCTGCGGTTTTCGCCCGCAAGCACATAGCGTTGCGTTTTCGCGTCGTAAAACTCACTTGACGCGGGGTCAAGCGCAAACACAATGTCGCTTCCCACCTTGTAACCTGCTTCTTTACAGGCTTGCGTGATATAGATAAGCGGCTCTTCGTTTGTGGTAAAGTTCGGCGCAAAACCGCCTTCATCGCCCACGCCGCTGCTGAAATGCTGCTTGTGCAACACACGTGCAAGACTGTGATAAATTTCGGAACACCAGCGCAACGCCTCGGCAAAACTAGGGGCGCCAACAGGCATAATCATGTATTCTTGAAAGTCGACCGTATTGTCGGCGTGCATGCCGCCATTCAAAATGTTCATCATCGGACACGGCAACAAATTTGCGCCAAGACCGCCCACATAGCGATACAGCGGCATATCAAGGCTGGTTGCTTGCGCACGCGCAACAGCAAGCGACGCTCCCAGCAAAGCGTTAGCGCCTAAACGCGATTTGTTGGGAGTGCCGTCAAGCGCGCAGAGTTCGTCATCGATAAGGCGCTGCTGAGAGGCATCGTATCCGCACGAAAGCGTTGCATCAATTTCGTTGATGACGTTGTCAACCGCGCGCAAAACGCCCTTGCCTCCGTAGCGCTTTTCATCGCCATCGCGCAGCTCACACGCCTCAAACGAGCCTGTTGATGCGCCTGACGGAACGCACGCACACGCGCGAGAACCATCCGCAAGGTTTACTTCCACTTCAAGCGTAGGATTGCCACGCGAATCGAGAATTTCACGTGCGTATACATCTACAATTTCACTCATTGACGACCCTTCTTTCATAGTAATGGCAAGGTAGAAAACACACCAGCGCATTCTAATAATACGCAGGTAAAAGCTTCAGACATGAAAATGAATGCACGTGTATCTTACCATCATCCGCTGTGAACAAACCCATGCACGCAGTTTTCGTAGCAAGCTTTATGCCAAACGGCTCTGTGCTAGCAGCGCTGATGGTGTTAGCGAAGATTTTTGTGTGGGTCATGTGGTGGCAAGGACTAACGACATGTGCTGGCAAGGACTAACGCGACAATCGCAGCGAAAAATCACAGCAACAAGCAGCAATACGGCGGCATGCTGTTCACGATGTTGGGGCGCAGACCGCAGAAACGGCGCATCACCTGCAATTTTTTTGCAGCTGTAGCGTAAGCACAAACGCAGCTAGTGCACAAACGCAAGTACCACTAACAAAACAATGAGCGCTATCGTTGCCAACACATCGCTTCTGCGAGCGTGCAACTTCGACACATAGGTACGCTGGTCATACACACAAAATGCACGCGCATCAATGCTATCAGCAAAGCGATCGGCACGGCGAAACATACTTACCAACAGCGCGATAAAAGCATTCCCCCACAAGCGCAGATGCTGATATACTCCCCTCACTAACAGCCCACCGCGAGCATCGAGTGCAGCCTTAATAGACACGCATTCCTCAAAAAGACGCGGCACAAATCCAAGCGCAAAACTGAGTGTACACGCAAGCACATCAACAGGAACGCCAACATGGCGCAACGGTGCAAGCACCGAGCGCAGCGCAAGGAGTAATTGTTCACTTGACGTGGTGTAACACACAGCAAGCGACCACAGCACCAGCCCCACCATTCGCGCTGCAATAAGCGCGCTTTCCGCAAGAGCATCCATGGGTGACGCGTCCGTTATAACGCTTACAAACAGGCATAACACGGGAAGAATCAAAAATGCAAGCGGAGCGAACACACGACGAGCGCGCACGTGCGCGCAAGCTAAAATGACGCTTGGAACAACGACATATATCAATATTGCCACCAAACTGGTAATGCCAAACGCGCACAGCGATGCAACAAGCAACACCAGCAGCTTGCAGCGCGCATCGCAGGCATATACCCACGCTGACGTGGACGAACAAGGCGACGTTGATGAATATGTAAGCGTATTGAGCACCGTAACAGTATAGCGCACATAAAATGCAGCGTCATAAGCAGCTTTACAGCTATGCAGCTATATAGATTGTTTCTATTTTTTATACGTTAGAAACGGAAAAGGCAAAGTTTTCGACTTACAAGTTAGAAACTCTGCAAATTATGAAAGTTTTTGACTTGTGAAATAGAAAACTTCGATTGTCGAACGCTTCGCTGAGAGCTTACTGCATAAGGTGAAAGCAAATTTCCTTGGCGCCGATAGCTATCAACAGCACCGACCCAAGCAAACCAGCTGCAAGTGTGAACGCAAGCGATATGCTGCTTGAATTAAGACGCCGCTGCGCAAGACGTTTTCCCATGTGAGCAAGGTATAAGCCCGCCGATCCTGCAAGCGCGCACACCAGCAGCGTAACAACGCCAATAAGCAGCGACGCTTCAAGAATGGCAACTCCCATGCACGAAAAACTAACGCCAATAGCAAGCGCATCAATGCTGGTAGCAAGCGCTAAAATAAGTACGTTTTGGATGCTCAGCGACAACAAAGCTCCGCGCTTGTTTTCACTACTATACGAATCGCTGGCACCATTGCGGTAGGTTTTTATCACGTCTTTGAGTGTTTTTACACCAAGCGCAATAAAAATGATAGCAGCAATGATATGCGAATATCCTTCGATAAATCCGCTTATCTGCAAGCCAAAACACCAGCCAATACACGGCATAAGCATCTGAAACAGCCCAAAAATGCTTGCAACACCAAGTACTTCCCAGCTCAGACGCACGCTATTGGTATGCGACCTAAGCGAACACACGCTTACTGCTTGGCTAAAGCTGACCACAGCAGCGTCCACTGCCAGGCCAATACCAATGCCTATCAGTTCAAGATATCCCACAGTTACCCCTTATAACACACTATGAAATACGTCCGTACAAAGCATTTCCCGTAAGCTTTGTACCGCTTCACTTCTGTTTACCTTACACGCTAAACGCTGTTGTATGCGAATACGGCTTAACAGAAAATTTATGGAACAAGCATGCCATCGTGTTCCTTAAAAAATCCCTCATCAATCATCGTATCGATAATATGCTCCATGTCGTCATCACGCAAAGCATCGCGCTTACGACTCTTTTCAAAACAGTTCAACTGATATTTTACTTCATCGCGCGTAATGCCTTCATCTTGCGCTAGCACCAACTTCAACACAAAACTGCGCTTTTCTCTGCGCGAACCTTCAAACGCGCTCTGACGTGTGTAATGTGCGCTTTTACGAGCTGGATTAGTTGTTTTTTTCAACTGCGCACCAATATCAAGCAACGCGTAATACCACATACGCGGATGAACAGGGCAAACATCCATAACATAGGGCGTAAGCTGCGCATCAGTTACACGCTGTTCATGCGCAAACAGATAATGAATGAACACGCTTCGAACGTTCGTTTCGATGTAACACGCAGGCTTATTGTACGCAAACGCGCAAACGCCTGCCGCTGTAGCACTTCCAATGCCTGGCAACGCTAACAGTTCTTGATACTCATACGGCAATGAACCTTGATACTTTAAAGAGCACATATCAGCTGTTTTTTTAAGCGCAAGCGCACGGCGGTTATAGCCCAGCCCTTGCCACGCATTCAGCACGTCGGAGTTTGATGCTGCCGCAAGCGCGTCAAGCGTGGGAAACATCTTCATGAAGCGTTCCCAATACGAAAGAACGCGTTTCACCTGCGTTTGTTGCAGCATTACTTCAGACACAAGAACGGCATATGCATCATTCAACCCTCGCCATGGCAAGTCACGATACAAAAGTTTTCCTTGTTCATGCACCATGCTTATGAAGTTGGCACGCGTCATAGAAGCGTGATCCCAACTTACAGGCTGCATACGTGTTTGTGGTGTGTTTGATGATGCTCGCATAGGCACATTACTAGAAGCGATCGTCACCCGATGTGTTGTCAGCGCCGCCGCCCGATGTGTTATCAGTACCGTTGCTCGATGAGTTATCGGTCTTATCCCCTAATGAATTAAGAACGCCATCGCCTAATGAGTTACGAGCGCCGCCGCCCGATGTGTTATTAGGGCTTGCTTGAACGTGTTCATCTGATGAAGCGTGCGATTGCTCTTCTTCTGTAGATGCTGGTGCGTCTGCATGCTTCGATGCATCGTGCTCACACTCATGCGGTACATGAGCATTCATTGTTGCTTCAACGGTGCTGATGTCATCGCGAAATTCACGCATAATCATACTATTGATAGCTAGCTGTTCAGGACTTTCATCTTCAAAACAGTAAGAAAGTTTTTCAAGCAAATTCAGAAGTGATACAGGATGCATCTTTTGCGTACGCACCGACACGTCGTAGGCTTCACGCAATGCAACGTCAGTCGACAAATACAACGCTCCCCTGCTTAAGCCTTTCGTAAGACGAGTAAGCAACGCACAATCTAAATGGCGCATAGAGCGATGTTTCGATTGCAGATACTTCCAAATAGCACTGCGTTCAGCCGATGATGGAATACCCACATTCAAAGTTTGACATGGTTGAACAAGCTGTAATAGCTCAGGGTCAATATCTGCACAATTTTCTGCTGTGAGCACAATGCTTGTTTGGTCGTTATGCATGGCGCCTATAATGAGGTTAAAGACATCACGAAATGCCGATTCCCATGCATGGCGCTCACGCGGATCTTTGGTATATATCTCGCTTGGATTTGTGTCCCACTGATCGACATTTTCAAGCACCAAACAGCCCGAAAAATTCGACGACACAAGCATCGATCGCACTTGAAGACGCGAAAAATTCTCCGATGAAAGCGCTAATGCTTGAAAACCTTCAGGCATATATTGACTTGAAATGCGCAGCGTTGGCTTATCGATTTCGTGTATCAGCGCGTTAACAACTAAATCGGCCTCGAATGGATCGTTTACCTGCACCATCAAAGGTTCAGATAAAGGTGCGCGTTTCATTCCGTGAAACAACTGCAAGCGCTTAATAAATTCGCAGCTTACACTATCAGTTGCACTAATGCCGCATGTATGCAACTCATCAATCAAAGAATCAAAACCAACAAGTTTGCTCACGGTGTTTTGATCGGCGAGTACCATATGCAAGGGGTTGTCGTAAAGCGTGGAATCGCGCTCGGGTACTGACGCTTTTCCTGACGCCAACGCAGGAGAAGCAAGCCGAGGGTGTTGCGAATTACCAGGCGTATTGCTTGAAGATGAAGTACGTGGTGCATTAAAAGAAAACCTGCGCGCAACAAGATTTTCATCGGAGGCATTATTTTCAGTTGTTACTATGACAGGAGTATCCGCATGTGCTGCATCGTTTGTCTTTTCATCAGCAGCACCATTGGCGGCGTCACTATCAGCCTCTGAGTTGATTGTGTCACGAGCATCACTATCAGCATCTGAATCGATAGTGGCATCAGAACCATACGTAAAAGTGCTCTGAACATCGTTGTCGTGATCTCCCGTACAATTTTCATCGCTCGTATAATCGACATCATGTGGCGCGTTATGAGATATATCGGTACTGGTAGCGCTGGAATAGTCATCGGTAGCTGAACTTTTGGTGTTCGTATTGCTATTTACATCAGGCAAACGAATAAGTGTTGAACTTACATCGCTACCAACTTGCTCAAGCAAATCGCTCAATGAAAACAACTGTTGAGCATCAACGCCCATTTCTTCAAGCGCTTGAGCTGTGAGCATATGCAATTCTTGTACATATTGTTTTACAGAAATGGTCGATAAATAGTCGCTAAACTGGTCAAATAAGAACTCTGCTAAGCCGCGGTTTTTTTGTGCAATAGCGCCATCGAGCGCACGTTCCATAGCATTACGCATGGAGCTACTTTCACGTTGCGCTTCACTTGCCAGCTGAAATGCGCACAGCGCATAGTACGCTGAAAGCTCGGCATCAGATGCATCCATACAAGCGCGCTGCATGGCTTCAAACGATGCTACTTCTCTATGTTCGCTACTCATGCGTAGTCCTTCTCTCACTTGTAGTGCACTATTACACGGCAACTACGTGCGCTGATAGTGCTGCGCAACCATCCTACCACCGAAGCACACTCCACCCTTGAGCACGCGCCGTACGCAGAAGTGGCCTATCAGGGCAAACAGCATACGCATGGCGAGCAGCTTGCAAAAGTGGCCTGTCGGAGTGGTGATCTCCATACGCGGCATATAATTCCCACTTATCTTTACCATACACCCTATCACACAATTCGCGCAACGCGACCAGTTTTTGCATACCTTCAGTTGCGATACCGTCAACTTCTGGCAAATACGTGCCATCGTTTGCAATTTTCATGTGTGTAGAACACTGATACTGAATAGGATGATAATCAAGAACGCAGCGTACTAAGGGATCAAATGATGCAGAAATCATAATAATTTCTTTATGCTCGGCAGAAAGACGCTGCATTTCTTCATCAGCTGCACGGCGAAAGCGCGGCTCAATGTGCGCTGCATAAAATTCGCGAAAGAACGCATCAACCTGCTGAGTGCTTTTGCCAGCAAACGCACGAAACACCAAACCACGTACCCATTCTTCATTTTGTGGAAGACGCAGCTTATACGCAAGCGCCCACAAACCAATACGCAACAGCTCGCTTGTTTTGAGCATTTTGCGCTCGCGCAGGTAGTCAACCAATAGCACAGGAGAATTGCCGTTAATGCTCGTACCGTCAAAGTCAAACACCGCAACCTGATACTTATTAGAACTTGTGCGCTGCGAAGGTGTTTGAGCATGTAATGGCTGCTTACACGCTAACGGCTGCTTACACACACTATGGTTATGTAACACTGATTGCTCGTGCGCACCAGATTGTACGCCTGGTTGTTCATGACTTACTTGTTCATGATCTGCCTGTTCGTGCTGTGCAGACAATGAAGCACCTGCTTCACATACCTGTTCATTATCCGAAGTGGCACTTGAGTTAAGCACCGTTGTAATTTGATGTGTCACGCTACTCATTTCATACCAGTGCATGTATGTTTACATGCATGTTTGTAAAAATTTTCTCGATGGAGCAGGCTAAAAGCTGTATTGGAACAGAATGTAAGCATCATGCGCGATGCACTACACACGTTTATATAGATACAAACTACCTGTTCAATAATGTCGATCGCTCGACAATACTACCTGCACAATAATGCCGATTGCACATCACAGAGCACTACACGCTCTCTCAAAGCGCAACGTTCAGCATCATTTCTCGGGCTTACAATTTTACCAGTATTTATTGAAATTCATACATTTTGAAAAATTCTTCTTGCGTTAATCTCAAATGTTCTATAAAATAACCTACGCTGTAGACGAAATGGGGAGTTAGCTCAGCTGGTTAGAGCGCCGGCCTGTCACGTCGGAGGTCGCGGGTTCGATCCCCGTACTTCCCGCCATCTACTTCACACAAAAGCCCCGCGAGGGCTTTTCTTTTTTCTCACAATGTTGCTTGCACGTATTCACGAATTTTTCTTGCAATGTTGCATGAACGTGTTCACGAATTCATGTTCACGAATTTCTGTGCGAATCCTTGCGCGAAGATGCTTACCAATGCTCGTTTTCCTGTGATAATGCATACGTATGTGGCGATGGTGCATCAGCATGCTCGTAATATGCGATAAGCGCCCACCCTATTACGCAGGTAGATCCAAGTGCTACACTCGCACGAATAAGCTGTGCAAAGCCAGGCAACGCCCGCAGTGCACTTCTTGCTCCTGATCGTGAAACAAAAGCAAACGCGCCCACGCCAACCACTTGTACCGCTTGCAGAAAATCAAGTTCGTGACCATACATTGAGGCAATCCGCAGCAACATTTTCACTTGATTAACAGTCATAAGCGGTAAATCGGCACCAGGAATAAGATGAACTAATCCAATAGCTGAATTCTGCACAGCACATGAACTTACTTCACTGCGCGCTGCAACGCCACGCACAAACGGAAACGCATTACAAAGTGTCAATTTTTTTTCTGGTAATACTGATAACAGCCATTGCGCAAGACGCTTTTCAATAACGCGCACCTGTTCTTGCTCTGGCAAAGCAGCACGCGCCATAATATCTTCAGTTGGAATATCTATCTGCGCAAACTGTGCTAATTCTAAGCACAAACGCGGGGTCAGCGAAAGAAGAGCGCACGGAATGCCATTTTCACACGCGCGCTGATATGCGTATGCACTCGATGCACTAAATCCACAGATCACGATACAAAAATCAAACTCTGGAACACGCGGCAATACAGAGAGTGCATGCGTATGATGCAACGTTGGAGTAAGAGCGCTGCACGAATGAGTATGCGCACCAGCAGCACTCCCATATTCAGCTACACCGGCGCCGGTATCACAATTATATGTGTTCGAAAACGATGAAACGCTCCGTTCGTGCCCAGCTTCATTGCTCCACTTACCAGCAACGGTTCCCTGTAAAGGTGCGGCGGTGTTCCTATCATCAAAACATGGAGTGTTGTACGACACGCTCAAATTCACATAATCTGGCACGTCAGCAAACAAGTGCGTTACATGATCAACCAAACTACAAGGAGCATCGGCATCGATAAGCACCTGAAACGAAAACGGAGCAAGTTTTTCCTGTGATAATGTTTGCAACTCTAAGGCAATTTCACTACCAAGAGACGGCAGCGAGCGTTTAGAGCGCAGCATGCGTGTAAAGGTGTTCAGTTTCATAATTACTCCTTAACGCGCGAATTATGCGTCCATACCGAGCTTATAAGACCCAGTACCATAAAATTAACTACCATAAATGATGACCCATAACTCATAAAAGGTAAAGGGATGCCTGTAATAGGCATAAGTGAGCATGTCATACCAATATTCTCAAGAATTTGGAATATCCACATACCTACGCCACACGCTACAATAAGCGTGCCAAACGTATTGTTTGCACGCAGCGCAACATATATACAACTTGCAATTAATATCGCATAGGCAAGCAGTAAAATAAGTGAGCCAACTAAACCAAATTCTTCTGCAAGTACACAAAAAATAAAGTCGGTAGGAGCTTCAGGCAAAATTCCTAAATTATGCTGTGAACCCTGCATATACCCTTGACCCCATAAACCACCCGAACCGATAGCAATCATCGCTTGACGAACGTTATAGCCCTCCTCAGATGCATTAGCGGCACCTTCATTCATAAATACGAGCAAACGGTTACGTTGGTATGTTTTCAGTAAACGATAGTCGCCCGTTGCAGCTTTTAGCGCTTCATCAGCAAGAAATACCAGCACAATGAAAGCAACAAAACAGAGCGCTGTAATAAGTAAATACCGCACAGGAGCTTGTGATACCAACAACGCAACAGCACCAATAAACAAATATACTAATCCTGTTCCTAAATCGGGCTGCGTCATAATCGCAACAAAAGGAACCATCATAAGCCCAAGCGCCTTAAGGTAAATGCGCGGCTGTGATAAGCGATCGTTATATTGCGCAACAATAGCAGCATCAAGCAAAATCACTGTAATTTTTGCAAATTCCCCTGGTTGAACTTGCATGCCGATATTAATCCATGACGTTGCACCCATGGTATGCACGCCAATAAAAGGCAGATGAGGCGATAAAATAAGCACAACATTAATAACAAGAAACAATTTAACGTAGCCTGCAAGGCGCCTATAATCGAAACGCCATATCACCGCCATAGCGATAATACCCACAGCAATGCCAGCAAGTTGCCTGTTGAAATTATACTTTGCATCTACGCTAACCGCAGAATACACAACCAATAAGCCATACAGAACCAGAAAAACACTTACAACAAGAAGTGGCAAGAATACAACGCTCGTCAACCGCTTAGATGCGCCTACGCGCATCGATTTACCAGGTAGTGTTACGCTATGTATCTCAGGAATTCCCACATATCATCCTTAATCGTTGCGCGCGGCCGATACGCTCGCAAGCTTTACTGAGCGCCCTGATGACGGCTCGATAGCTTCCACTTCTTTCAAATTACCGTGCTCGTATTTCTGAAGCGCAGAAAGTATTTTAGCACTGACTGGTCCAGCTGTTGCCGCGCCGCCGCCTCCCTGCTCAATAATAACCGTACAAACGTAACGCGGATGATTACTTGGATAGTAACATGCAATCCAACCGAAGTCCTTTGATCCTTTTACCTGCGCCGTTCCTGTTTTACATGCAATGGAGTCGGGATTTATACCCTCTTTAACATACGCGGTACGCAAGAGCGGCGTTGCTGACGCAACAGCATTCAGAGCACTTTTTATCCCTTCGAGGTGTTCAGCATTTACATCAGGTGTGTCAATAATTTCAAGCTCTTTTGAAACAGCTGCAACATCGCGTCCATTCTTCACTTGCTTGAGAACATGAGGACGTACAATGTGACCTGTTGCAACAGCACCATACGCAACTGCTAGCTGAATAGGCGTAATAAGAACATCTCCTTGCCCAATAACCATATTTGTTAAATCGCCACCACGCCATACACCCTCAGTAGGAACGTCACGCCAATGTTTGCGCTTCCATTCCGGTGTTGGAATGCGGCCAACTTCTTCAGCAGGCAAATCGATACCTGTTTTCTTCCCAAAATTGTAACGACCAATTTCTTCTTGAAGCGCTTCATCGCTCAAGGTGCCACCGCGCGAGTGTCCCGCATAAAAAAAGTTAAGAGCAATTTCATAAAACACGACGTCACACGATTGTATAATTCCGCGACGAAGCCCAATATAGCCATGTCCTGTCCGCAACCAACAGTGTTGTACATTGCCTGAGTGAAAACCATCCCACGCACCAGTACAATGCCATGTTTTATGAAAATCAGCAAGGCCATATTTCAATCCTGCTAAACCCGTAAAGGTTTTAAACGTCGACGCAGCAGGATACGTTCCCGAAACAGCTCTGTTCAATAAAGGATAATGCGACGTTTGAGACGAATACACATCCCACACTTCACGTGAAATGCCGCCGATAAAAGTTTCAGGATTATACGTAGGATAACTTGAGAGAGCCACAATACCGCCATCAGCCATATCAAGTAGAACAGCAGCACCAGCAACGCCATGACCTTCCCCGATAACACCGCGTGGCGCAATAGTTTGCGCAAGAGCTGCATCGGCAACATATTGCAGTGGCGCTTTAATCGTAAGATACAAATCGCTTCCCTGAACAGGCGCCGTATCACTTACTACGCCAACTACGGTACCATTGGTGTCAGCAATTACTCGTCTGCGACCGTGTTCTCCTGCAAGAATCTGATCGTAGGTGTATTCGACGCCATTTTTACCAACGTCATCGCCCAGCTCAACATGTCTATTATGAGCAACAGTTTTCAAGTCTTCCTGCGACACTTTACCCGTATAGCCAAGCACATGTGCTGCCAGTGCCTTATATGGATACGAGCGTATTGTTCGCTTTTCAATAGAAATGCCGCCAAAGGCATCGATATGTTCGCGAATGTAGGCCTCTTGTGTAAAGCTAATGTCGGATGCAACAACGCGTTTTCCCTGCGCACCTGTAGATGTATCCGCAATACGACGACGCACTACAGCAAGCGGAATACCCAACACCACTGACAGCCGCTTCACAATATCAGCGCTTTTTAGCACCGAAGCATCAGCAAGTACTACCGATACTGCTCTATTATCGACCAATACCACACCGTCAGCATCATAAATTAAGCCGCGCGGAGCAGGTGTAGAGATAGTTTTGTATTTATTGCGCTCGGCAGCACTTTGTAAATCGTCACGCGTAACAATTTGCAAGAAGTATAACTTTGACGCAAGAAGTGCTAACACGCCCGCCCCAAAAGCTGAAAGTACTGCAAGACGCTTTTTTGAACTTTGTTGCATCACAGAAGATGACGTAAAACTCTCGCGCTTTACGTGATCGCGTTCAGGAGATGCTGCAATAGCGTTTGGCTTGTGACGTGGTTCCAGATTCGTAATAGAATTCTGCGTTGCAGAGCTTTTCTTCACGCGCAAACCACGTGCCTTTTCGCGCGAACGACGTACCATATAAACAGCGATTACTACAACTGCTAAAACCACAATAACAGCAAGTGTAATGCCTATTGAACGTACTAAAATGCTCATAAGCTACCTTACGTTTATAACGCTTGAAGGTGTTTTTTGAGCATTACGATGACTTACTATGCGTGCCAAGATAAAGTAGGCAACCAGCGATAAAACGAAATTTATACCCCATGATGGCAGTATGATATGTATGCATGCCTGTAAGAAATCACTTGAATGAAGCACGGCGTTTTGAATAAGCCCTATGAAAAATTCAATAAGAAATGTTCCAAGCGCAAGGGCGATACATGCTGTGATTGCTGCGTGGTTATCAAGTGTATCGACGATGCGCGCAATCAGCACACTCACCAGTGTAAAGACCAACGAAAACGATCCTACAACGCCACCGAATAATAAATTAAATGCTAATCCTGCAAAAAATGGCAACGCAATACGCCTTACAGAACTCGTAAGCATAATAAAAGGAAGTACCAGTATAACCAAGAAATGTGGCGTTCCTAAATCGATATGAGCCCAAGGTGCAATAAGAAATTGCAGCACAAACGCAATAATCACGATAATAAGAGCATTTTTTGTTTGTCTCTCTGTACTCATGAGCCGTATTCCTTAATAACAAATACTTCTTCAAGCTGGGCAATGTTATCGGGCTGAGTAACGAGATAGCGTTCATCGTGCTTAAGTTGGCTGCTGTGCGATGGTGTAACGCTTCCTACTAACAATCCCTTAGGAAACGTTCCGCCCACGCCAGAGGTAATGACGCTATCGCCTGCCTGCGGCATTTGATCGCCCGTAAGATTATGTACGTAAATAAGCCCCTCAAGTGAGCCTTGGAGCATGCCTTGAACGCGTGTGGACTGTATCATCACAGCTGCACCCGATGCGCTATCTTGCAAAAGACGCACTTGAGCACTGTGTGCATTCACCGCTGATACTTGTCCAACAACGCATGACGAGCCCATAACCGCCATACCAGGAGAAATACCTTCTGCGCTTCCCACATTAATCGTAACACTACGTTCCCAGCCAGAAAGTGTCTTATCGATAATACGCGCCGCAACGCCCGATAGCTTTGCTGCTTCTTTCATCGATAACAGCGACCGTAAACGAATAATTTCTTGGCGATACTCTTCTCCTTGCACAACCAAATTGCGCAAGTGAGCATTTTGCTCGCGCAAATGTGAAAGCGTTTCGGGGTTTGCTTGCGAATCATCAAGGCGGGCGCTGGTAGCATCAAGCGCCGATCCAAATACACCGCCAATACGTTTAGCGGGAACAGCTCCTAAACTAACGGCATTTTGTACGCTATGAAGCGCTCCTTTTTCACCTTCAAAGGTATACGCGAAACACAGTGCAATTGACACCACAAGTGCTGCAAGAAATGCAAGTGGTGTATTTCTGCTCTTCTTTTGAAATGATTGATACAGGGACATAAGCAAGCCCCTAGCGTGCCCTCATAAGCGTTTGACGCAACGCGCTTGGCGTGTCGAGCACTTTCATACAACCCGTTACAACATTGGTAAGAGCAGTTTCGCTTGTCCATACGGGAATTTCAAGCTTATCGGTAAGATAGCGATCGAGCCCCGACAACAAACCGCCGCCACCCGTAAGCAAAATTCCGTTTTGAATAATATCGCTTGCAAGATCCGGGTTTGTTTTCTTAAACGTTTCTTTTATGCTTAAAACCATCTCTTCACAGGGCTGTACTAAAGCAGAACGAACGTCTTCCGATTGGATAGTTACTTCTTTTGGCTGTTCAGTAAGCACATCCTGACCTGAAATAATCATATCGCGCTCGTGACCATCTTCAAAAGGCAAAATAGATCCAATTTTGATTTTAATAACTTCAGCCGTACGCTCGCCAATTTTAATACCCAGCAAATCACGCAAGTGCATAGAAATTGCCTCGTCCATACGGTTGCCAGCTAAACGCAGTGATGATGATGTTACAATGCCGCCCAAAGAAATAACAGCAACCTCAGTAGTACCGCCGCCAATGTCAACAACCATTGAACCAGTAGGCTCGGTAACAGGTAAATCGGCACCCATAGCAGCTGCCATCGGTTCTTCAATAAGAAACGCTTGACGTGCTCCTGCTTGAATAGTTGACTCAAATACCGCGCGCTTTTCAACAGACGTTGCACCACATGGAATACACACAACGATACGCGGTTTGGTTTGCCATGGGTATTTACGAGGTGCTGCTTTGTTAATGAAAGCGGAAATCATAGCTTCAGTGATGTCGTAGTCGGCAATCACACCATCTTTTAAGGGGTGCTCTGCAGAGAAAGCATCGGGCGTGTGATTAATCATGTTTTTTGCTTCATGACCAACAGCAAGCACGCGATTAGTATGGCGCTCAATAGCAACTACGGAAGGTTCGTTAATGACGATACCTTCGCCTGAGATGGCAATAAGAGTATTAGCAGTACCCAAATCAATTGCCATATCTGCGCTCATGCGTCCTGTTAACCCTGCAAAAAAGTCTAAGAAAGACATGAATGCGAGCCCCTTGCTTCTCTTCTAACGGGCAAGCGCACATTGGCGCTTGCAACCGCTCCTACTTGCCTGTTGCACGTGGTTGTTTCTTATCTGACACATATCGAAAGGCGCACGTGCGACACCCCTACACTACTCAATGTAAGCTCGTTCGCTGCGCATTACACGTGCTCAGCGAACTTACGCAAAAGCCTGATTGAACGGGTAATCATACCCGTGTAGCCTTACACCCGTTCAAGCTTACGCAAAAAAGATACCAATCTCACGCTCAGCTGATGCTTCACTGTCTGAGCCATGAATAACGTTTTCATCCATAATCAAGCCAAAGTCGCCACGAATAGTGCCAGGAGCAGCATCGGCAGGATTTGTTGCACCCATCAGCGTACGTACCTTTGCAACAGCACCTTCACCTGAAAGCACCATTTTCACAACAGGGCCTGATGTGATATATGCTACAAGGCCTTCATAGAAAGGTTTATCTTTGTGTTCAGCATAATTAGCAGCAGCTTGTTCTTGGCTTACCATTCCCATTTCAAGGCGCTCAATTTTCAATCCTGCGCGCTCGAAACGTTTAATAATAGCTCCTACATGACCATTGCGAACACCATCAGGCTTAATCATGGTATACGTTTTTTGAATTGCCATTACAACTCCTTTTCGTTGTGTACACGTATGTACATCTGCACTGTTTTACTGTGTAGGCGCTTCATGCTGCATTCGTTTAAACACACAGCGCTTCACAGCTTTTTGCTGCAGCACGTATTGTTACAAAAGTAACGACGGTTACTACCGTAATTAATTACGGCTTGCAAAGTATAATTCTACATTAGTAATTTTCCAACCCACAAGATCGCGCGCAAGCGTAATTTGATAGCGAATCGCACCGCTTTCTCCTTCGCTTGCTGTTACGAACACTTTTGAGATGGAAGCACCAGCTGCCACTTTATCGATACTCACGTTTGCATTCGGCGTAATGAGCGATTTCATATTCTTGATGTCAGCTTCTTTTACGCGTGGATGAAACACCTGTGTATCGTTACCATTTGTGTTAGTGAACAGTTTTTCAACCGTTTGCTGCTGAGTTGGATAACCGTAGCCTTGCAAATACAATACTACACCGCCTGCTAAAGCAAGCAAAATTACCACCATAAACGCAATAAGAATTTTCAAGCCAACGCCACGTCGTTTGCGATCTTGCTTAACAACACCTCGTGACCAGCGCTCAAGTTCTTCATCAGTGGCATTAAAGAAACGCTCTTCGCTATCGCCATAAGGAGCATTATCGTAAGCATCCGCGTAATAATAGTTGTCATTATCGGCTGCTTTTTGCTCGTCTTGATGAGCACCTGGCGCATCGTTTGTGCTGACCGATACATCAAGACCCGATGTATCATTGGCAAGAGATGGTATCGCTTGCGTTGTTTCTGCTGTTCCTTGTGATACAGCTGCAACAGCACGTTGGTAGTCGACTGTCGCCGATGACGAAAGAAAATACGTACGATCGGCAATCGATTGTTCAAACGACTCAACAGCTTTTTGCATCTGTCCACAAGCAACATATGCCTGACCAAGGCTTGCATATAACTTGTTGCGAACATTTTGCTTCATGTCAAACTGAAGTGCGCTTTCATACGATGCAACAGCATCGGCAGGTCTATCAAGCGCCATAAAGCACACACCAAGGTTTAACAGTGCTTTTGTTGGATCGGGATTAGCTTCATCAAGTGCTGCTTCACGAAATTCAACACCAGCTTCAGCCGATTTACCCATTTTTAACAACACATTACCAAGCGCAAGATGAGCTTTGTATACTTTTTTATAGTCTCTATCTGATATAGAAATTTCAAAATGCTTTACGGCATTGGTGTAATCGCGCAAAGCAGCATATGCCATACCAATATTGTAATTAAGGCTGCCACAGGCATCGTAATCCGTATCGGCGCTTGCCTGATTGTACCAATCGATAGCTTCGTCATAGCGCTTCATTTTGGTATAGCAATTACCAATACGATGATGCAAAAGCCCTTTATCACCAGGTTCTAAACTTTCGTCATCGGAAAGCGTTGCCTGATACAAACGCAATGCAGTTTCATAATCACCTGCCATGACCATCATATTTGCCTGATGAAATAAATCCTTATTCATACCTACCCTATCTTTGCGCTGTAACTCATGTTGTACTTAACACACGCATCGCAGTTTAACGGTTAAGAATTTCTATGCTTTCAATAACATCGCCTGCACGCAGCAAACCGATAACATCTTTACCTTCAATCGTTTGACCAAAAACAGTATATCCGCTATCAAGCATATGTTGAGGTCCAAGACACAAATAAAATTGTGAACCTGCTGAATTGGGGTCTTGTGAACGCGCCATTGCAAGCGCACCATCTTCATGAGAATTGTTCGGATTCGTTGAATATTCCTCTTTGATGCAATAGCCCGGTCCGCCTGTTCCAAGCCCTGAGTAGGGATTATCTGCCATGCGTGCCACTTCTTCTGCACTGTATTGTTTGGTGTTAGGGTCGCCACCTTGAATAACAAAATGCGGAACGAAACGATGGAATTTTAAGTTATCGTAAAAGCCTTTTTCAGCAAGCTCGATAAAATTACCAACATGAATAGGGGCATCATTGCCCGCAAGCTGAACGCGAATTGTGCCTTTTGATGTGGTAATAACTGCAATTTCTTTACCATTTGGCACAACAGATGGTGTATAAAGCGCCATAAGTTCTCCTTACTTATGCATACGACAGCACATACTTATGCTTCAATCATACCTTGCACGAGGACAAACATACCACTATGCATGCTGTAACGTACAGTTGGTATCATTGTACCAGTAAGTGCGCATACTTCGCAAAATTGATACATTGTAGTTTTTGTGCCGGTGCGTTATTCGAACCCAGCGCTGCACAATATAAGGAAAGCAGCCTTAGCAAAACAGGCGCTAAGGCTGCAATTACAATTCATGGAGGCACGTAGGCATTATATTATCTGCGACTGCGATACCGTGCTCTTACAAACAATGCAGCATACGAACATGATCCAACAAACAGCAAGAAGAACAATACACTGCTGAGCTCATCTCCTGTTTGAGGAAGTGTATATCCGTGAGAGCTCGTTGCGTCGTTGGATTGTGTCGATTCATGCGGCGATGTTATTTCGCTGCGTGTTGAGGATGATGCTTCACCATTTCCTGTATTAGATGACGCCTCGCCATTTCCTGTATTACTCGGTGCTGCGGGCGTTGAAGCAGGTGCATTGTACAGCGCTACTAAGTTGGTATTTTCAAGAAAACAATATGATGTAAGGTCGATAGGATGTTGAGTTGTATCACCTTTCACATACCACCCAATAATATTGAGATCGCCATCCCTCGTAGGTGCAGCTAAGTTCTTTACGCTCGATGCTGCCTCAATTGTTATAGGAGACGGCGCTAGTAAGGTACCATCGCTACGCATAAACTGTATTGATACATCGTTATAACGCGGCACAAGTACCGTTTCGCTGCTAAACACAGTTGTTGCAAGGTCGATTTTCGTTTGTGTTACATCGCCTTTTTTATACCAGTACGCAATAGCGATGTGTTTATCTCCACGCATAACATGCGTTGGTATTGGTGCGTCAGTGGGAAGCACCGCGTCTTTTTCACAAGAAATAGAAGTAAGGCGCGTTCCTGTTTTATCTTCAAACGTAACATCAATATGCGGGAATGGCTTAGCGGTAAGTGTTACATTCCAGCCATCAACATCATTGCCTGACACAGTAATCGAATATCGTTTATCAAGCCATGCTTTATTGGGATTTGCGTCAGAAAACTCACAAAGGATTCTGTACTCGTTTACTTTCGTTCCACGATTTGGATTATAGCTTAAAGGAGCATCATAGCGCAGCTCAAGGCTATTATCGTTAACCGCATCTTGGAATATAGATCTATCAGAATCGGTCAACCATGCACTTTTGTTATTCTCAAAATTTTCATCTTGCTGAACAAGCGTGAGCGAGCTCTCTTTAACGTCTATAAAGTTACTTTTATCGATGATGTTACGCTGTTGAGCTTTAAAGGTAATTTTAGGCACCACACCTTTTGGTAACCTTGTTCCTGGTGCTAAAGCAAAGGTATAGTGCGAATTCATATTCTGCACAACGGTAGATGAAGATGCAAAACCTGCAACATTATTAAAAGCACCTGTTCTTAACCCGTATTGTGTATTGAAAGGAACTCCGTTAGACGCCTTTCCTTTATTCAGAAATGAAGCAATTTGAAGAAAATCTTCGATTGTTATCTTTTTACCTTGTTTGGTAGTAAATTGGTGTGTTGCTTCATCATAAGACGTACCAAGCACTGCTTTTGCTGTAATAACATCATCAAGGCCTGCTGTGAGAGTCTTAACAAACCAGCGCACACTCTGCTCTCCTAAGTCGTCGTATAAAACAAGCTCTCCATCAGCACGCACATAGTATGTTTCTATCTTTTGACTCGACTCAGCCTTTCCCTGAAACATGGGATAATACAGCAATGCAAATTTTTCTCCCGCTTGCGCTGGATTCGTGGTTGGTACATAGCTTTTTGATGAAAAATCAAGATCGGCAAACTCAATAAAATGATTAGTTTTATCTGTAAGATCGTACCGTTTTCCATTAATAACAAGATACGTTTTGCCCTGCTCTTCTATTACTTGACGCGTTTTGTAACTCGGCTGTATCGTATTTTGAGCAGTAGAGGAAGTGCCCGATTGCGCTGCATTTTGCGCTGCGAAAGCACGTGTCGAAACTTGAGACACTCCTATAAGTACAACACACGCACAAACGCATATACCAATAAGCGCACATATTGCAAAGCGATATGTTTGATGTACTTTGCGCGACCAACAATACCGTTTACTCATATTCACCATTTTCTCTGCGATCAATGTTTACCATTACCACTATACACAAAATTAACGAACAATTTTGATAGCTTACAATTATAACGGGAGAAATTATTTTTAATGAAATTTACATGAGAAGAACGTTAATATATAATTAATATAAATTCTTGTATATGATATAAATCAACAGTACAGCTATGATTGCGGTATGACATCAAACAACGGAAGATAGAAAAAGACTGCACGCAATTCACGTTTGAACTGGGCGATATCGCTAAATCCTCCATTTGCTAATATTTCGTAATACTGGCTTCCTTCTTTTTTCAGATAGTTCGTACGCACAAAGCCGTTGCGCTCATAAAAACGCAATCGTGCAACACGCTGCTGATAATTTGCTGCATGTTCATCGAGGCGCTCAATTTCAAGCACAACAGGAAGCTTAGGGTACGCTTGCGCTAACGCAGACAAAATACGTGAACCAATACCACGCGAACGCATGGAAGCATCCACAGCTAGAAACGCAATATACAAACATGATGGTAGCTCAATATACAATGCCAAACCAGCAAAAGCACCTTCGTCAAAAAAAGCTACATAATGGCACGATTGACGGTGCTGCAAAAACCACATCGTAACAGGAGAAAGACGCTCCTCAGGAGGAAAAGCCTCCTTGTAAAGCGCCTCTACAAGCGCTTTGCACCGTTCATCTTTGCGCGTATCGCGCATCTCAAGAGCAGACTTATACTGAGTATCATTCATGCGTATTCCTTTAAGCGCAGGTTGGAAACAAGTGGCACGGGCGCTTACGCTGTTGCGTAAGCGATAACACGTACTGTGAGCGCGATTGCGCGCTGATTATGCGTTGAATCAAGCGCGCGTTGCGCAAATAGCGTGCTGGTTGTGCGCTCGCGTTGCGCAAATCATGCGCTGAGTGTTCGCCTATAGTCGTCGCGCACAGCGTAAGTGCATGTACGTGCCATACTCTTGTAACAGTGTAACGCAATTGCGTGTTGGGCGTAGCAGTTAACGTAAGAAATTACGACGGGCGTTTTTGTCTGAGTTGTGCGGTGTACTTTCCTGCTGTTGCTGAGCATTGGTTGACTCAGAATCTTGATCGTTGCCAAGCGTAATAGACAAGGTAACTTCTTTTCCACCGCGCACTACTACCAAACGAATGCTGTCGCCTGGCTTTTGCTCGCGCACATCAACCATAACACTGCTTGCATCGGTAACCGCTTTGTCGTTGAATTTGGTAATGATGTCGCCCTCTTGCAATCCTCCCTGATCAGCACCCGAGCCTTTCAATATCGAAGCCACGTAAGCACCCTGCTGCGCGCCAAGTCCATAGTGGCGTGCAATTGCTGGGTTGACGGTACTCAACGATGCGCCAAGGCGTGCATGAGTAGGAGTCTTACCTTCGATAATTTGTTTGGCGATGCTAAGCGCGTAATTGATAGGAATGGCAAATCCAACACCTGAATAGTTGCCAGAATTCGACGTGATAAGCGTGTTCACACCAATAACGCGGCCCTGCGCATCAACAAGCGCGCCACCAGAGTTGCCCGGGTTGATGGCTGCATCAGTTTGAATCATATTGGGATAAATGGTCGGACCAGCAGGCTTTTTACCTCTGTTAAAAATGCTATCCAAGTCGCTTTGCTGACGTGCAGGAATAACTTGTGAACGGCTGGTAGCCGACACGACACCCGTTGCCACCGACTGCTCAAGACCAAATGGACTGCCGATTGACATCACCCATTCGCCTACTTTCAGCTTCGATGAGTCGCCTAAATCGGCTGCTTTCAAGTTTGAAACGTTGTCAACTTTCACGACCGCTAAATCGCTTGATGGATCGGCGCCAACTACTTTTGCGTCGCGCTCTTCGCCACCAACATTTACTTTCAGCGCATCAGCATTAGCTACAACGTGATAATTTGTAAGCACGTAGCCGTCTTTAGAAAGCACAATGCCGCTTCCAAGCGATGATTGTTGCAAATGAGCATCATCAGCTCCAGAACGTCCACCGCCATACAATGACGGCGTTGCTTTGTAGACATAAATACACACGACAGACGGAAGTGCTTTTTGTGCAACCTGTTCGGCAAGTGTTTCATTAGTAGGAGCTGCGTTAATCGAACCTGGCGTATCAGAACCGAGCGTTGTTACACGCGTTGTAAGCGATGTTCCAGAAACTCCCTGGTAAATACTAAATCCACCTGCTGCAAGAGCAAGACAAAGAATCGTGGCACAAGCACAACCTGCGAATGCTTTTGCAAAAACGTGCTTACTTTTATCATGGTGAACAGCTGCTGCACTCGCAGATACGCGTTCTGCATCAGGTGACTGTGCTGCTTGTGCTGACTGTGCTGCTTGTACTGACTGTGCTGACTGTGCAGGTGAATATGGCGTGTTGGCAGCACGTGCAGTGCTCGTTTGATAAGTATTAGTTTGCTGAGCGCTCGTATTTTGACTATTTACTTGCTGGGATACGTGCGCACTGATAGGCGCTTGAGGCGCTCCTCCTTGAGATGTTGCTGACTGTTCTCCGTTAAAAGGAGGTATCGGCGCACCCGGTCGCACATGCATTTGAGATGATGGTGACGGCACGCTCCCCTGAGCGTTTTGCGTATTGGAATTATCTTTTTCATATGAATTATTTACATCAGTCATAATGTATCCTTTTCGCTTACTGGAACCGTATCACAATGTTCAGTATGACAAGTATCTCTTAAAAGGAACTTAATCATTTATATAAATATCCTGCAGTTTTGTTAAATTTTTGTTACCAAACGTCAAACGAATAACCGCCCTGTACGGCACAAATGAACGCGCCGCCACAAGCGTCTAAGCATGTGAAAAAGTCGACAAAAACGCGCGGGTACGTTCCTCACGAGGCGAATCAATAACCTGATGTGCACTTCCCTGCTCAACAATAACGCCACCATCCATGAAAATGATACGATCAGCAACATCGCGCGCGAAGCTCATTTCATGCGTAACGATAACCATCGTCATATGCTCACGTGCCAAATCTTGAATTACGTTTAATACATCGCGCGTCAATTCGGGGTCAAGCGCGCTGGTGGGTTCGTCAAAATACAAGATAGACGGCTTCTTTGCAAGCGCGCGAGCAATAGCAACACGCTGCTTTTGGCCACCAGACAGCTCGCAAGGAACAGCATCAGCCTTATGTGCAAGCCCCATCTTGCCAAGCAGTTCGTAAGCACGCTGTTTTGCCTGTTCAGCGGGAACATGATCAACGCGAATAAGCGGATCGGTAATATTGCGCAGAACACTCATATGCGGAAACAAATTAAACTGCTGGAACACTAAACCAAACGCACTACGAGCTTTGCTAAGCACTTCTTTGGGCGCATAAACGCTGGTAATAGCACCAGAAGAACCCAACTTCTCTGCCGTGCGCGCGTCATCGTGTGCCACGCATACATCACCATACGTCAACGTGCCGCGCTCGATGTTCTCAAGCAGCGTTAGACAGCGCAGCAAGGTTGACTTTCCACCACCTGAAGGGCCGATAATTGCTACCACTTCGCCCTTTTTTACTTCAAGAGAAATACCTTTAAGAACGGGTGTTGCACCGAAATTCTTGTAAACGTCACGGATACACATAACAGCTGGTGCACCATCCAGCACATCTTGTGACGCTTCTTGTGAAGCACCGTCCAGCGCTTCTTGTGACGCTTCTTGTGGTGCGGCTTGTTGCGCGTTTTGTGGCGTTTCTTGAGTTGTATCATGCGGCGCATCTTGCACGCCGGCAGAAGCATCATATAATTCAGGGTTATTTTGTGATTGCTGTGTCATTACTCTATCCTCTCTTGCACGCTTGCCCCTTGCGGCCACGCAATGCGCATCGATGCCATACAAAACGCGCTACCAGGCATTTCATCTGCGTTCTTACATTTCTTACCATGCTGGTTAGTCGGAATAATACGAAAAGTGCTTCTCAATTTTTGCTAGCACAATCTCAATGAGCGAACTGAAAACCCAGTAAATAATGGCAGCAAACGCAAACGGAATCATGCTTGCAGCCGATGCAGCAAGTGTTTTCGCAACGCTGAACATCTCGGCAATGCCCAATACATATGCCAGCGACGTGTCTTTAACAAGCGTAATAATCTCATTGCCTAACGCGGGCAAAATTCGCTTAAATACCTGCGGTAATACAATAAGCATAAAAGTTTGCTTACGCGTATAGCCAAGCACTTGGGCAGCCTCATACTGACCTTGAGGAATCGATTGAATGCCGCTGCGATAAATTTCTGCAAAATATGCCGCGTAGTTCAAGATAAAACCAATCGAGCACGCGATAATTTTCCACTCAGTAGACAGTCGCAGGTGAAAGATATAAAAAGGACCAAAGGTGATGGCAATAAGCTGAAGCATAAGCGGCGTTCCGCGCATGATGGAAATATAAATGCGCGTTAGATACGCAAGAGGCGCAAAACGCGAACTGCGACACAGTGCTATCAGAACTCCCAAAGGTAAAGCACCTATGAGCGTGATTGCAAAAATAAGTAACGAAGAATAGAAGCCTTGTGCTAAAAGCCCCAACGTTGCGCCTACATCCATTGCATCCCTTTCTTACGTACTTTGTGCCGGTTGATATGCCGGCTGATGTAGCAGTTTGTATGCCTTTGCACTATTCTTGCACGGTTTCCCAACAGAAAAGTGCAGCGCCGCTTGGCAGCGCCATTCCAAACGCCAAAGCGCTCCATAACCTGGAGCGCTTTTGTGCTGGTTGCGGGTTTATTTTAACACCCAGCCATCATAGCGAAGACCATAACTTGCGTAGTTGTCGCACAATTTTTTCACCGTTCCATCTTTATACATTTCGCGCAAGGTATCAGTTACTTTTTGCGCAAGCGCTGTATTCCCTTTCGCAAATGCTACGGCGTAGTGTTCCGATGATAACTTTTCATCGAGAATGCGGTAACTTGTTTTTGACTGTGCCAACTGGTATGCAGCAATCGACATATCACATGCAACCGCATCAACAACACCCGACTCAAGCTGTAAAAATGCTGCGTTGTAATCGGCAACGGTGTCCAAGCGAGAAAATTGCGCCGCTAATTCTGCACGACCATTACTGCTAGCAGGTGTTTTCAAAATTTTGTCGGCCGCCGATTCAACTTGTGTAAGAACCGCCTTTTTCGATAAATCAGACAACTCTTTTATCGGCGAATCACTGCGTACTACAACAACCTGCGCATTCATCATATACGGTTCTGAGAACGTGTACAAATTCTCGCGACCTTCTTTCGTAAACCCGTTCCAAATGCAGTTGATCATGCCCGAATTAAGCGCAACGTCTTTAGTGTCCCAATCGATAGGCGCCGCCTTGAACGTCATGCCCGTACGCTTGGCAACTTCGCGCGCTAAATCGAGGTCAAACCCTTGATATGTACCGTCTTGCCCCATAAAACCATACGGTGGATACGATGCGTCAAATCCAACCGTAAGCGTGTTGCTATCAGCGCTTTCAGACGATGACGACATGCACGAACTAAGCATAAGCGCACCCAGGAACAAAGCTGCACACAAGCAGATACGCGCCGCTGTTTTCAGTGAGCGTGACGATGCAACAGGCATAAGCTCGTTTGGCAGCACGGCTGCGCTGTGCGTGGCGCTCAGTGCAGATGCAGTGCTGGTGCTGCAAGCCTGCCTGCAGCTAAGATTGTGGCGCGAAGTGCAAAAATACGAACGTGTAGAACGGACAGCACGGCGCACGCTTGTGCGTAAAGCATCCAAAGCTTGCATTGTCATCACTCCTTTGAAGATGTGTTCCAGTTTTTGATAGTTCAGTACTTTATCACAGTAGAGTAATAAAGCAATCCCCTCAATGAAACTTTTTTTCGCAAGGACATATTCCTACACATCTTGCACAAAACTACTAAACAAAAAGCCACTGCTCTATTTCTAGAACAGTGGCTTGCCATGTAATCGTAGCGAAAACAAGAATCAGAGGTATCAAGCTGCATTCTATAAAACGTCGCTTCACAACTTCTAACGATGCGTGCTAAATCTTCTGTAAGTGCACAGTATCACAACGCTGCATACGCTAAGAGCGAAAGCCATAAGCAATGCGACTGTATCGGATGTGCGCGGCATACCATTGGTGCCAGCTGCATTATCCTGTGCAGACGCTCCCGACACGGTATTATCAGCTTGAGTATTCGGTGCTGTTATGCTCTGTGTTGTATTTGCTGAAGATGAGGGTGCTGTAATAGCATTATTCGATTGCTTCACAACAAAATTTTCAGACATAAGCGCATAAGCAAACAGCGACAAATCGCTTACCGTTACTGACGCTTTCCCATTTTTAACTGATACAAATTGCTTAGTAATTTCACCTGATTGATGCATATGCCACACTGCTACTACACGTCCATCATGCGCACCTGGAACAGTAAAACTAAACGTTAATGAACCAAACGCATCATGCTTCAATGCATTATTAACAAGCATTGATACATCGAAGAGAACCGCATTGCTATGCTGTTCCATAGACGACAACTCGTCTAACACCTTAGCATATTGCGCTTGATGTTCCGCTGAAAGCGCTGATGGAGCAAGCGTCGCACACACGATCTGGGGCTTTTCTGTCATCTGTGAAGCAGTATGTAAGCTAACATCACTCAATTGTACACGCGGCGCATCAGCTGACAATGCACGAGAAGCTTCAAGTATTGCTTGGTATGGTTGCAATGTATTAAGTGTTTCAGCTCCATTACCTGCTTTGATATTAAGTACGGTAGGCTCAACAGATTCTGTATTGTTTTGAAAATGCTCATTTGTATCATGTGCTGACGAATGAGAGGTATTGCTATCAGGTGACGATGCATCGCCAGAATGTGTTTGGGTATGAGTATCGGAAAGTGTGCCAGGCTGAGATGGATTTTCGTGACCAGTCGTACCAGGCTGCTCGGTTGTTGTGCCAGACTGTCCAGGCGTTGTGCCAGGTTGTTCGGTGCCTTGACCTGACGTACCAGGCTGATCACCGCTATGCGTATCGGGTGCAGACACATCTACAACAGTAATTTTTGTCTGCGTATTGGACGCATCAGCAAGCTTATCGCGCTGAGCTTGCAACAGCTTAAGTTCTTTCAGCGTTGTTTCATAGCTCAGGGTTGTGAGTGCAGGTAATGTGCTTACATCAAGCATTTTCAGGTTCTCAAGGCCTGTTACATCAAGCGTGCTTAAACTGGGAATTAACTTCACTTCTACACTTTGAGCATCTCCTGATAAATCAAGTTCATCGAGGCCATCAAACGCAGCATCAAAGACATATGAAACATCTGCACTCGTGCTCGTAACATTTAAAATAGCAGGTTGAGAACATGCCTTATACGCTGCACGAATATCGTCAAACGTCATCTTGCCTGCGTTTATATTTAATTGCACCAATTTTGTATTACGCTCTATACTCCAGTTGGGCTTAAACGAACTAAGGAATAACATAGAGCACGTTGCATTGTCGCGCACTTCTACTGTTAAAAGCTGCTTGTTATTTAAAAGATCTATTTTCTTAGCGTTCGTATCGATAATGCTCACAGATTTCAGCTGCGGCGACTGCGCAAACGCTAATCCTAGTTTATCTGCTTTATCAATTACACAATGCTCTACATGAATACCTTGCAATGCAGTCAAACTAGAACTTTTCAGCGTAAGCGGAACCTTCTTTGCGCTACTACCTATTACCACAAGCTGCTTAAGAGCACCATTTTGCGACACATCAAGACGCAAAATGCCAGCGCCATAGCACTCAAGTTGCTCTAGTTTTGAAAGTGATGCAACGTTCAGTGCGTCAAGTGCTTCATCGCTTTGCACAACAAGGTTTGTAAGCTGGGTATTCTTAGACAGATCAAGATGTATCGTGCGCGCAGCTTGTTGATCGGAACTTGCGTTGCCAGCAAACTTAAACACGCGTAAATTTTTCAAGTGCTCAATACCTGCAAAGGAATATATCGCATGCGCAGCGTCAAGTTTTGCCGTGCGGTCAAACACCTGCGCGGCACCTGATAGTGTTGCACCTGATGGTGTTGCACCTGATGGCGCTGCACCTGATGGTGCACCACATATTTCAAGCGCTGTAATCTTTTCAAGCTCATCAGCACTCAAGACACCGTCGTTGTTGGTATCAAAGCGCTTCATATACGCGCATAACGCTTTGTCAGGAAATAACGTAGCTAACGACTGCGCAGAAGTTTCTGCAGATCCTTGCACATCAAGCGTTAGTTCCACCGAAAGGCAATCGTTCGTATCGCCTCCAAAACGATAGTTATACGTAACAGCAGACGATGGATTGGTTACTGTTAACGTTGTTCCCGATAACGTGGCATTTTTGAGATTTTCTATACACGCTGGATTAATTGAAGGAGCATAGGTTTTCAAATCAATGCTGTTAGACGCTGATGTAACATGCACCTTTTGCGTTGTTTGATCGCCCATAAGCATATCAGGAATAGCATCGCCAAACGTAATACCAAGCAAAGCGGCATTGCTTATATCAAGATTTTTCAACTGCTTACATGCCGATACATCAAGCATATGCAGTGTGCTTTTTTGTACGTACAGCTGTTTTAAATTGGTGCACGAAGAAACATCAAGCGCAACAAGGGCGCATTGTGAAACATTCAGCGTTTCTAAATTCGACAATCCTGCAACATCAAGCTGCCTTATCTTCGTGTTAGAAACATTTACATTAGTAAGCGTCGATGTTTTTGGCAAACTAACAGCTGCTAGATGAGTATTAAAACATTGAACATTCTTAAGTTTCGTATTATGTGAAAGATCAAGCTCGCCTTCCAAGCCTGAACCATTCACAGTAAGTTCTTCAAGCTTAGTATTATGTGAAAGATCAAGGTGTTTGAGTGCCGCCCATGTGCCATCAAGTTTTTTAAGCTGGGTATTCTTGTTTACGTCAAGCTTAACAGTTTTCAGGCTATCACCAGGCGTTCCAATAAAATGAAGCTCTTCGAGTGCCGTAAGGTATTCAATGCCTTTGAAGTCGTACACATCGCTTTGCGCACCGCCCGATACCCAATCGATATTAAGGCGCTTAGCGTTTGCAATTTCGTCAGCGCTTAATTTTTTGTCACCTGCAAGGCCTGTCGATTGTGGCGCATCGACATGTTTTTCGATAAGGCTGCGAAACATTGCATCGGGAAAATGTTCTTCATCGATCGGAATGAGATTTTGTTGCGATTGTTGCGGTGGATTGTCTTGCTGTGTTTGTGCAGGTGGCGTATTCCCTGGCGGTTCAGGAGCGCCTTGCGCATACGACGCGAAGGCAGAAAAAGCGCATACGGACAGCGCACACGTCGCTAAAGCACCCCACAAAAACGCACCATGCGCGCAGCTTAAGTTTCGCAGGCGTGATGGTTGAGTTTTGTTGGATGGGTTTAGTCGTGATGCATGTGCAAAACGGTGATAAAACGACATAAACTCTCCTTCAATACACCCTCCTTAGCAATAACTCGTCTCACAGTTAATTATACTTATTTGGGATAATTCGCCTACGTTCTTCAAGAAAAAATTGCATTTTTGCGCGTGAATTTTTTGCAATGCACCGACTGCTGAACGCTTAAGAAGCACTGCAATATGATAGTGTAAGAGCAACACAAGGTATCGCTCGATTATGCGGCATGGTGCGTAATGCTGTTGTAATCGGGCAGCTTATACAGGAAATTATACCGGCACTTCGTAATGTTAGGAACGCATATGCGCATATCACACACGCCCGCAAGTTCGAATATACATACGTCCGCAGCTGCGAATGAATCTTCCGCAAGCACGCGGGCGCAAAGCACGAGCAAACAGCACTCGGCGCACTATCCAGAAAAATGCCAGATCCCAAGCCATATTCACGGCTTTAGTGTTGTGTCATGCGAAAAGCTTCCCGAAATTGATGGCTGGGCGTGGGTACTGAAACACGACGCATCGGGCGCGCGCATGCTCTACCTGCAAAATGACGACAACAACAAAGCATTTGCTATCGGTTTCAAAACACCGCCAAACAACAATACGGGAGTCTTTCACATTCTTGAACACTCGGTGCTGTGCGGATCGAAGCGCTATCCCGTAAAAGAACCATTCGTTGACCTGCTGAAAACGTCTATGCAAACTTTCCTGAACGCAATGACGTTTCCCGACAAAACGCTTTACCCTGTGGCGTCGACAAACGAAAAAGACCTGATGAACCTTATGTCAGTGTATCTGGATGCCGTATTTCACCCCGCAATTTACCAAAAAAAGGCAATTTTCGAACAAGAAGGCTGGCATTATGAGCTGAAGCCAAACGATCCAAGCTGTAAGGAAAATCCTGCTACTATGCCTGATAAAGACACGCATTTATGCGCAAATGGCGTTGTGTATAACGAAATGAAAGGCGCGCTGGCTGATGCGTCGTCAATTCTTTCGGTAGCGCTGCTTGAAGGCATGTTCCCAGACACGTGTTACCGCTTTGAATCGGGTGGCACGCCGCGCGACATTCCACAGCTCAGCTATAAGGAATTCCTTGATAACCACGCCGCACACTATCAACTGGCGAATAGCTATTCGATTATCTATGGCAATGTGCACATAAACGACGTGCTTGCCTTTATCAACGACACGTATTTTACTCCTGTTCACGATGAAGAATGCAATCAAGCGCAAGAACGTGCCAGCGCCAAACTGCCCGCATACATGCCACGCAGCATCGAATTTCAGGCGCCTACTATTCAGCGTGATATCGTGCGCTATGGAGACATAACGCCTGATAAATCGGTTATTGGTGGCGCATTCTTGATAGGAAAGTTTAGCGATCATAAACGCATTATTGCAACAGAAATTTTGCTTGACGCGCTATTTGGCTCGAATGAAGCTCCTCTGAAACGCGCGCTGCTTGATGCGCAGGTGGCAAGCGAAATTGACGTTTCGGTAGTTGACGCCATCGCGCAACCCTATGCCGTCGTAGAAGCGAAAGGCATTGGCGATTTATGCCCTGATGAGTTCTATGCACAGCTCAAAAAACATGCATCCGCTGTTCTTGATGCTGGAATTGATAGTGCACTGATAGAAGCAGCGCTGGCGCACTGCGAGTTTATCATGCGCGAGCGCAATTTCGGCTGTGCCGATGGCGTGGTATATGCCATGAATGTGTTCAATACGTGGCTTTACGACGATACGCTTGCCTATGAGTATCTCAAGTACGAAGACATCTTCAAAGAATTACATGCTCAGGCACACGGCAGCTATTTCACAACGCTTGCACGCGAGCTGTTTTTGGAGAATAACCACTATGCGCTAGCTATCGTTAAGCCAGGTGAAGAAAGCTACGGAAGTGACGATGCCGCATTTGAGCGCACTAAATGTGCACTTTCGCAAGATGAGAAAATGCAACTGGTAAAGCAAGAGGAACAGTTGCGCGCTCTACAAACACAGGAAGATAGCGCAGAAGCTAAGGCTTGCTTACCTCATTTGGGAACAAGCGATATTGAAAGCGCACACGCAGAAGCTCCGTTTGAGTTTATTGACGATGCACCACTTCCAACCATTCGCCACGTTTTGGAAACACACGGCATAACGTATGTATATCGTCATTTTGATGCGTGTCATCTACAATTCGACGACCTACCCTACCTGTCAATTTTGGCGCTTGTTATGGGGAAACTTGATACACAGCGACATAGCGCAGCACAGATTGACACGCTGGTACAGCACTCCTTAGGCAACTTATCATTCTACCCTGCAGTCCATGCACAATATGTTCCTGAACAGGATGCACATGACAAAAACGCCACGCAGAACAAGCAAGCTGAACAAGCAACATACACGCAGGGAGAACAGGCGCATACTTCCACCGCGCATCCTCTTACAACGCCACGCATTATGTTTACGGTAAGTGCAAGTGCGCTTGAAGAATTTTCGCCAGCGCTTACCAGCTTAGTAAATGAAGTGCTTCTTGAAACCAAATTTGAGGACACGGCACGTATCAAAGCCATCCTCGAACAGAAAAAATTACAAATGGAGCAACTTTTTGTAGAATCTGGTCATAGCTGCGCTATGGCACGGTGTCGCTCGTACTATTCACAAGAGGGCGTTGTAAGTGAAGCATTAGGCGGTGTTGACTATTACCGCAGTTTATGTAAACTTTTGGAGCGTTTCGACAACGAAAAAGACCAGCTTGTACAGCGTTTATATGCACTTACAGCTCAACTGTTCTGCGATGACAATTGCACGCTATCATTTGCAGGAAGCGATGAACAGTACGATGCATTTTGGGCAACTCAGCCCCAGCTTAATAAGCATGAGTGCGCCAACCCGTTTGTGCAGTCTGACTCGCGCCACAATGTGGTTGCATGTGCCCAAAAGCGGCCTATTCCAACGCAGCGCATGACTATTCCTCAGCCACAAATCAAACAAGAAGCGTTCATCATCCCTGGTAATGTATGCTATGCCAGCCAAGGCTACGATTTACGCTTATTGCAGCTTCCTTATAAAGGAACGTGGAGTGTTGTATCGCGCGCACTTACACTTGACTATCTGTGGAATGAAGTTCGCGTAAAAGGTGGTGCATATGGTGTGGGACTGAGCGTATCAGCGCCAGGCTTCATGAACTATTATTCATTCCGTGATCCGCACCTCGATCAAACGCTGGATCATTTTAAAGCTGCAGCGTGCTGGCTACAGTCGTATCAGGCAAACAGTGAGGCGCTTGAGGGCTTTATTGTAAGTAGCGTTGCAAGCATTGATGCTCCTGAAAAAGCGCGCCAAATTATTTGTAGACACGATGCACTGTTCTTCCAAAACAAGCCAGCTACCATACGCGCACGTTTCCGAAGCGAAATACTCGACACAACACTTGATATGCTCCACAGTTCTGCACACGCTCTTACAGAAATTGCCACGCATAATGCGACGTGTACCTTTACGTCAAGCAAACTCCTTGAGAACAGCAAAAAACACTTTGACGTGCATACGCTTATTACACCGCAGAACTAGGGAAAACCAATTACATCACACAGCTAAGGGAAACCACTATGCCTCGTACACACGGTACTCACACAATCCAGCACAAACAGCGCATATTCGATTACGACTTCATGCGATTTGTAGCTATCTGCTTTGTGCTTGCTATTCATGCAAGCTGCCTTACATATATCGCTACAACACCTGTGCAATGGGCGTACACCTACACAATGCGCAATATTCTTTTTACGTGCAACGGTCTATTTTTCTTACTGGCAGGTAAATTTGCACTTACGCGTCAAGCAGATGAACACATTAGTACGTTTTACATGAAAAAGGTATCAGGACTGCTTATACCATTTGCTATACTTGCACTCCTGCGAACACTCTATAACTTGTTTCCCAACTATGAAACTGCAGCTCATGTTGGGAAAGAATTTCTTCTTGCGCTCCTTGCCGAACTTAACCATTCAGAATACTGGTTTATGTTTACGCTTATTCCACTTATTTTTGCAGCACCGTTTTTGGCGCCTGCCTTCAAACAGCTGAGTCGTGAAAAAATGAATTGGCTGTTTGCGCTTACTATCATATGGCTTGCAATACATTTTGTGTCATCTAATACAACACTACCATTCGAGTGGACGTGGATTTTCCCTGGCAAATATGTTTCGTTTTTCTTCTTATTTTGCATTGGTCCAAGCGTAGAGCAGTATTTTGAAAATAAACGTGCGCGATGGATACTATATTTCTGTGGTTTAGCTGCACTTATAGCATGTGTTATCTGTAACTATACCGCACATACTGAACAGTTAAACGACAATTCTCCGATGCATATCGCACTCGTGCTGTGCATGTTTTTCCTGTTGAAAAACATATCGCACTTCTTGGTATTTATGCGAAAACCAATAGAATTTGTAGCACCTTACGTTATTTATATCTACCTTATTCATATGCCAATTGAATACGAACTCTTACGTGCATTTCCACAGTTAGAGCAACCAAACTCCTTTTTTATTTTTATTCCGTTTACGCTCATTACGCTTATCGGAAGTTTTGTGCTGGGCTTGGTTGTGCATACGCTGCTTATAAAACCTTCTCAAAAGTTGTTTTTATTCCTGTGTAGCAGACGCAAACGTACGTGAGGAACTTTGAGACGATACAACTGTTGCAATGCGAGACGTATCAAGAGTACAACCGAGCCATTTTTGTTCAATAATGCGCATATAACCTTGTGCTTTTACATTGGCGAGTGCAGTAGTAAGCGCTTGTTGCATCCCCGTATTTTTAGGAGACGTAACAACACAATATCCGTGAGGTTTTTGCACAAACGCAAGTAAACTTACTGTTGAATTATGCTGCTTAGAGAAATAAAGTCCAGCTAGCACATCGCAACTTGCATACGGTACCGCACCAGAATTCAATTGATCAAATACATTTTGTAAGCTGTTTTGACTAACAAGTGATTCATCGCCAAATACATTTTCCACTGCCCATGCACTTTTTGAGCTACTTTGCACAGCAATCTTAGGCTTACTGTGCGCCACAGGCAGCGATGGAGATATGCTGTTAGCACGATCGGCAGGTATAATGCGCTCTCCAGTGTGTTGCGCATCGCGCACAAAAAGTGCAACGCCAGAAGGAATATATGTATCCGTATACCACAGATGCGTTTGCTCTTTTGATGCAGAAGCGCTTTGCTGTTCAACACCACACACAACGTCAACGCGCTTTTTTTCAAGGGCGTCTTGCGTATCGGTTCCAATATCAACAAGGCGCACTTTAAGCCCCATTTGATCGGCAAGCGCATAGGCAAGATCAACGTCAATGCCGCACATATGATTATCTTTGCTTGAGCTTCCCGCTAACGGAGCGGTTTTAGCGTTTAAACCAACCGTCAAAACGCCAGGTTGAATAAGAGAAGCTGGAAGAATTTGCACAGGGGGATTACGTGATGGATCGTGTGAAGCTGTATGATCAAACGACACACATCCTGCACATACTACTGCAACACAAAGCGCACTCACTATACTTACATATCGTAGCCATCTGCACTTCATGGGCACTCCTTTAACTCTCTTGGGGAAGCATTCGTTCATAATGTGATCCGACACAGAGCAGTCATCTTTATAGCATGACCGCTTTCCTTAGCTGACCTAGTTTTTGACCCCACACTCGCGCATTGGAGCTTTGCTTACACGCCAACTCTCTCGCTTGCGCAACACTATGTTGCCATCAACAAACGATGCGACTTATATCTAGAACGCGCCATGCTCTCGCTAAAGCGATTACGTGGATCCTTTTGACCGCGTCTGCCATGGACTAAAGTGCCGCATTATGTGCTTAAAGATGCGCATTACGCATACAAGCAATACAAAGGACACTTGCAACTACAGACCCAAGGAAAGCACTTATAGTGTAGCAAAAATTTATACGTATCGCGTATGTACTTTCAAGCATTTTACATTTTTACAATATGCATAGTAAGGGCACACGTTTCGTGCAATGATGCAGAATTGCTTGGAGCTCTGTATCATGGCATGCGCTGCCTATTGAAGTATTTTTGCAATATTCGTAGCGGCTTTTGCCGTATTACTACCGTACTTTTAGCAGCTTTTTACCGTATTTGTAATGTCTTATTGGCGTCTTTTTGCCGTACTTTTGGCGTCTTTTGCCTGCCATACTGCATGCATGAAGAAAAGCATCGCACATACTACCACACCCGCTGTGCTTATAAGCGCGTTAAGCGGTGCGCTTCTAGAGAGTCTATGGCCAAAACGATGTATTATCTGCGGTGAAGAAGGGAGTGTCTTATGCGAATGCTGCGAGCATCACCTTGATTTTCTGGATAGATGGAGTGCGTGCCCACGCTGTGGCAGCGCCTATGGCTTGCGCTGGTGCACTGAATGTAACTCGTATACACTTCACAAACGCAATCTTACTGAACTACCCTACGATGCTGCTGCAAGCGCATTGCGTTTCTCATCAACAAGCGGCGCACTTATTCGCGGGTATAAAGATAAAGGTGAACAGGAACTTTCTGATTATATTGCACGCTTTATGTATCAATGTATGCATCCTGAATGGCATTTTGATGCTTTTACCTACATTCCTGCAAGCAAAAACGCACTCAAACGGCGTGGGTTTGATCATATGCAGCGTATTGGTAAAACACTCGAGCATACAAGCTCGATACCGCTTCTGTCACTTTTTGAGCGCCCAAAGCATGCTGATCAGCGCACCTTGTCGCAAACAGAGCGCAGCTTAAATGCTGCTTGCGCGTTTACGTTGCACGACCATTGCACAGTGCCACGCTCGGTATGTATACTGGACGACGTTATAACGACAGGTGCTACGATTGCCGCAGCGGCGCAGTGTTTAAAACAAGCTGGTGTAGGCACTGTGTATGTGCTTACCTGTGCACGAGTTTAGATAATTGGCTGGTATAATGACGAACATGAAAACCATACTGAAAACATGTTTGATACTTGTTCTTGCACTGTGCTTGTGCATTGATGAACCTGCTTCGGCGCTTCTATCAAGTGTAATGACAGGAAATCCTCAAGCGCAATCCTGTGCATGGGCAGGTCAGGGCAAAGGACCTATCGCACACGACAAACTCAAACCAAGCTTACTCAACGAGCAAGAAAAAGCAGCTTATGCCGCTATGCCAGGCACAGGAGAAGTATTTTTAGTAGTAGCACCACATCTTACATGGAGCAAAATAACCAACGACAAAACACCAACACTTCAGATGCTTGCAGGAAAAGCTGCCGTAGCAAACGTTATTACTGAAAAGAAAATCGATATCATCAACCGACTTGCCAATCCACGCTTTCACTATAGACGTATCAATTCAACATCAATGGTTGAAATTGAAGGCTTTATACGCGAACTGTACGAAAATCTCTCTCCCAACGATTCGCTTCTTATTACATCTTCACCAGCGCTTTCGAAAATAAGTACCTACACACTTCCCTGTTATGGCATGCTTATTATGGTTGATGGTGGCGATAATGGTCTTATTTGCTCAAGTACCGTACGCCGAAGCGGACTTATTACCTCAAGCAACGTAGCAGCTGCTATCGACACCTTGCTTGTTGAAAAACAGCGCAATCCTGCAAACTTAAGCATTTACCCGTTCACAAACTCGTATGGCGCGCTGCAACGCACAACCATGCTGTCCCGAAACGACTCAGTTGCCGACTCAATTGATGAATCAGAACAGGGCTTTATTTCGGTGTTTATTGGCTTACTTGCATTTACGCTCCTGATAAGCGCAGCACTCATTTCACTTGACATTCGCTATAAGCCACGTTTCTTAAAACATGTGTTGCCTCTTGCACGCATATTATGGATTGTTATGCTTGCAATTCCGCTCGCTACATTTGTGATGCACTTACAGCTTCCTTCGTTTACAACAGCTGAAATTAGCTTCGACTTTTTCGGTTTTGTTGTAATGGAAATTAGCTTTATATGCATTATCATTGCGCTGGTGTTTCGCTGGTCATATTCGCTACTTTTCATGCTTGCAGCTACTTTTAGCATACTGGTAATAGACCAACTGCTGGGTGGCCCTATGACCGTTACCGGCTATTTAAGCTACTCTCCTCTTGACGCAACACGCTACTACGGCATAGGAAACGAAGGCGCCAGCTTGGTGTTTGCATCGTGGATCATGTTTTCAGGATTTATTCTTACTCGCTTACCGAGCAGCGCCAACACGCTCTATCGACGCGCAATTTTTCCTCTTGGATCACTGTTTATTATTATGGTATGCGCAGCACCATGGTGGGGGTCAAATTTTGGCGTACTCGTTTGGGGTATCGTAGGTATGCTGGTAGCATGGGCTATGTTTAATCATATGCACATCACATGGAAGCATTTACTGCTTGCCATGATCATAGCTGTTGTTGTAACGCTGTGTGTATTTGTACTTGATACGTTTTTAAATGGTGAGTCGCATTTAGGTATCAGTACTAAGGCGCTTACAACTGACGGATGGAAAGTATTTGCAACACTGTTCATAAATGTTGTGCGTTTGTCGTGGAACACTATCACGTTTTCGCCATTTTTGAGCGTTGTATTTGTGATAATCGTTGCATTCCTTGCCTTTTTACGATGGGGAAAACCTGGAGCTTACCAACAATTTTGGGATGAAAATCCAGAATTTACAGGCGCGTATACTGCGCTTATGGTAACTGCTGTGTTAATGCTTATTATTGAAGATTCAGGTATTCTTATGCCAGCACTGGTGCTGCTGTATGAAACTGCTGGCCTTATTTGGCTGTTATGCAACAAACATAGCTGGCATATTCGCAATTTTATTGCTCAAAATAAGATGTAAGAAACAGTTCATAACGCTTGAGCATTTCAGGCTCTGGTGCAGACGTTTGCAAGCTTACAACATGCTGAAATGGTGCAATTGCTGATACTACAGCACTGGACGTGTTGCATGCTTGCGTTTTCTGGAAGCTGCGTGTTTCCTGTGCATCTTGCGTGTTGTCGTACAATCCCTGTACTGCCTGTGTTTCCTGTACACCTTGCATGTCATGCAATCCCTGTATTCCCTGTGCACGGTATGCACGTGGCGTAATGTGCGAATTACACACAGAAGTGCCGGCGGCAAACATATCAAGCGTGTCATCGATAAGGCCTTTTTGTACTAACCTTGTATGCACATAATTGGCTGTACCAAGCGATCCATCAAAAAATACTACATCACCAAGCACGTCGCGAATTTGCTTTTTAATGAACGGATAGTGGGTACATCCAAGCACCACACCGTCAATCTTTCCAGCATAAGCACCTATCAAATGTTGAAGCAATGCTTTAAAATCGCTTGCCTCAAAGTTACCTTGTTCAATACGATCAGCAAGCCCTTCACACGCAACAGGAGTTATCTGTGCTAGGTGAGCCCACTTCTTACTGAGTGCATGATACCTGTCGAGCTTTAACGTTACGGGTGTTGCCATTACCAAAATGCGCTTTCCGCGTAGCGTTTCTACAGCAGGCTTAAGAGCTGGCTCTATACCAAACAAAGGAAGTGATGGATACGTTGCACGCGCATAATTTATGGCAACTGATGTGGCAGTATTGCATGCAATAATAACGGCATCTACCTGAGCTTCAATAAATGCTTCAATAATTTCGCACGATCGTTTTTTTACCCACGCACACGGTTTTGAGCCATAGGGCGCAAACGCAGAGTCGCCAAAAAATAAGAAATCAGCGGATGGAATACGCGTTATAGCTTTACGCAACACACTTATTCCACCCAAACCAGAATCAAATACGCCAATACGACAACGCTGCGCAGATTGCTGGAGCGTAGCGTTTTCAGCAACACATGCTGCCTTGCGTGGATGTACATGCACGCATTGAGCGTTTATACATTCGCAGAAAAATTCTTTATGCTGTGCTGCAAGCGAAAATTCAACGTCGCTACCAGGCTGATATTCCATGCCGTACTCTCCTTTTCATGCTGCATGTTATTATGACGCTCTCACAGCACGACACAAGCGCACACAACAACACTTTTACGCTTCCTCACACAAAGAGCGCGTTTACGCGTTTATGTTTGCATGGTGATACATGTGCTCTACGCGTATAATGCCGTATAATGCAAACAGCAAAGCGCTCGTTTATAACACTCGTCAGTGTAAAACCAGCTGTGCAGAACACGTACGTTTGTGTAAGCCTAAGGAGCAATATGATGCAAGAATACAAACAACACTTTATAGAATTTATGGTTAAAAGCGACGTACTAAAATTTGGCGATTTTACGCTGAAAAGCGGACGCAAATCGCCTATTTTTATGAACGCTGGAGCATATAATACCGGCGAACAGCTCCACAAATTGGGGCTCTTTTATGCACAAGCTATTCATGATGCATTTGGGCTTGATTTTGACGTCGTATTTGGCCCCGCATATAAAGGCATTCCCTTATCAGTAGTAACAGCTATGGGCTTGCATGAGCTCTACGGTAAAGAAGTGCGCTACTGCTCAAATCGCAAAGAGTTAAAAGATCATGGCGATAGTGGTATGTTTTTAGGCGCTCCCTTGCGCGATGGCGAAAAAATTGTAATGGTTGAGGATGTAACAACGTCAGGTAAATCGATAGATGAAACATATCCCCTGCTTACCGAAGCTGCAAACGTTACTGTTGTGGGACTTATGGTGTCGCTTAATCGTATGGAAGTAGGAAAAAGTGGCACCTTGTGCGCCCTGGATGAAGTAGCGCAACGCTATCACTTCCCCACCGCAAGCATTGTAACAATGAGCGAAGTAATTGAAACGCTGCACAATAAGCCATGTCAAGGGCGTGTTGTTATCGATGATGAACTGAAACAGCGTATTGATACGTATTACGAACGCTATGGTGCGCAAGCTAAAAACTAAACCGCAGCGTACACGAAGCGCAAACACATCATAGCAACGCGATACGTAATGAAGCGCAACGCCACGCTCCCACTGCTGCAGCGTCTGATAAAACACATGCTCACATGTGTGAGACCAGCGCACAACGACGCTTACAAGGAGCGCACGAACGGTGCATGTAAACAGCACCTGTGCACTGCATGTAAACAGAACTAGCGCATGCGCACCTCTTGCTACATGAAAAATTTCATACCTATTTGCACGCCACCACAAAAAAATCGTAAATTGTGGCTTCAAAATGCAGAAATTTATCGTACAATATCAAAGTTGTGTGCGCCAGCATGGCTCAACGGTAGAGCAACTGATTTGTAATCAGTAGGTTGCGGGTTCGATTCCTGCTGCTGGCACCACTTTCTTTTTTAATCACACGCATTTCTTAGTATCGTTTATACAATTGCTCATCGCCACCATTAAGACGCTTCATGCGCGTTCACTTTCATGCGCTTTCACTTTCGCGCACGTTCACTGTCATGCGCGTTCGCTGTCACGTGCTTGCTCTGCGCTCAAAACACCAGTTCCGTCAAACGCAGGAATAAAACTTTCGCTGACAGGATCGCCTTCTTGCCAAAAATAATCTTCAATGCCTAAATCATCAGCAAAATTCAATAGACGCTCATAATCAGCTGCAGGAACACGCTGCGCTAACTCGGGATATTTCTGCAAAACGGCGCATGCACGCGCGTTGTGATGTTCAGCACTGCTTTTAAGCACCGACGTATATTGATTCATAAATGAATACGCAATCGAGTTTCCAAACGTATCCCACAACAAGCGCACAGCCTTACACGAATCATCAAGATGTCCAGGCAGCAATAAGTGACGCACGATAACACCTTTTGTCATTCGTGTTTGCTGATGGTACGTATCGTAAGTCATTTCTCCTACCTGCGCTGCCATGCGCTTAATTGCACGCAGTGCAATGCGCGGATACTCAGCAGCGCGCGAGTAATTGCGTGCAAGTTCTTCCTGAGCATACTTGAAATCGGCAAGAAAAACATCAACACTACCAGCAAGCATATCAAGCGAATCAATAGTTTCATAGCTTGAAGTATTCCACACAACAGGCAGTGAAAATCCCTTTTCACGAGCGCAGTTGAGGGCATATACCACATGAGGAATATAAGGCGTTCCCGTGACGCAATTAATATTCAGAGCACCTTTTTGTTCAAGTTCATGAAAAATAGCACTTAAACGATCGGTTGAAACTTCAATACCTGATTGCGCAAGTGCAATAGAGGCGTTTTGACAATAGCAACAGCGCAAGGGGCATCCCGAGAAAAAAATGCAACCGCTCCCACTGGCGCCTGACAAGGGCGGCTCTTCCCAAAAATGCAACTCTGCACGAGCAAGGCGCAACGATTCTCCTGCACCACAAAAGCCAATGGTGCCTTTATTACGCGCAGCACCACACGCACGAGGACATAAGGTACAAGAGTTTAATTCTGGCGCATGAAACATAGTAACTACACTTCATCGGACATACAGGCAGTACAAGGAGCACATGCTACCAACAGCGCTCGAACGGCACCAAACAAATGCCTAGTACGCACTACAAGAGCTGCACAAACCACGTGACGTAGCCACTCAACACTCGTTATAGACGCGTCTCTATCCATCTTACTGGCGCTTTATTTTATGAGCAATACGTTCAGAGATGGAAAGATTTTCACGGCTGTCAACGCCCCAAAACACAAGAGCAAGCATACCAGGACCTACATGCGAGCCAATGACAGGCCCGATATTGCATTCCAGAAATGCAAGTTCGTCATCTATTTTGCGCAACTCATCTTTTAAGCGTTCAACATCTTTCGGACAATCAGAATGTCCAATAAGCACGCGATGACGTTCATTGTGAACTTGTTCAATGCGCTTCTTATAAAAATCGGCCATCTGTCGAATGCCTTTTTTGCGTCCGCGTGCAACACCAACCAGCGAAAGTGTTCCATCAAGTGCAATATCAAGCATTGGTTTTACGTCAAGCTTGCTTCCTGCAAAAGCAACAGACGCAGGAATGCGTCCACCGCGTTTAAGAGCGTCTAAATCGTCAACCATAAACATTTCGTTAATAAAATATTTTGCCTCGTTTACCCACTCGACCAGTTCAACAGCGCTCAAACCGCGCGCACGTTGCCGAATTGCCTCGTAGGTAAGCAAACCTTGCGCAATAGAGGCAAGTGTTGTATCTACCAGATATAATTCACCATGAGGATACTGTTTACGCAAGGCGTCAGCCACTAAGCAAGCGGTATCAAAACTGCCTGATAATCCGCTTGTGAAGCTAAGATACACCGTTGGAATACCGCTCTCAAGCGCGCGTGTAAACACTTCCTTAAACACCGGTACGGGCACTTGCGCCGTTGATGGCTGCTCGCCTTTACGCATCGCTTCATAAAAATCATGTGCAGAAATACTCTGGAAAAAATCGTCTTTGCTTTCACCTTTGCTACTAATGTAGGGAAACTCAATAACGTCAATACCTTCACCAGCTACAACTTCTGCTGGTAAATCGCAACATGAGTCGATAATTAAATTGCAAGCACTATGTGATTTCATGATAACTCCCATACCACCAGGTAAATAAAACTGTGCTGAGGCGTGCACGCTTACTTGTAGCTTGTGTACAAACGCTTACGCGCTGCAAATAAGTGACGAACTTGGTTTTGTTACTTTATCGTGCAGTTTTTCAATGCATTCGTATGCAATACCAACCGCAGGGCCTACATGTACTCCCACAACAGGGCTTACAGGAGTCACTTGCACTGTCTTATTTAAAAATGGTTCAACAACATCATGTGCCCACTGTATTGCAGGATTTTTATCGCCAATATAGTGCACCATGACGTTGCGAATACCATACGCATCAACATCGTTTTTGAAATGTGAAAACATAGTTGTCATTGCTTTGTTGCGCGTACGCACTTTGGCACATACATGCGCAAGTCCATCTTTTACAGTAAGAACAGGTGTAATTTTCACCAGCCCGCCAAAGAACGCTGCTGCGTTCCCAATGCGCCCACCTTTATGCAGAAACGTAAGTGAATCGGGAACAAACAAAAAGCGTGTCGACTGAATACCTGATACCACTTCCTGAGCACAGATCTCCAAACTTGCACCAGCATCACGCGCTGCAACACCGCGCAAGAGCGGCCACGATTCATCGTATGAACACGACGTAGAATCAACCAGCGCATATTTAAAGTTTGCATGGGAAGCGTTTACTTCACGCGCAGCACGCAGCGCGCCTTCATACGTTCCTGACAAGCCAGAACTGACAAACACACCCAACAACTCGTCGCCAGCTTGCGCAATATCGGTAAAAATGCGCATGAATTGTTCTTGTGATGGCTGCGACGATGTGGGAATATCATGAATCATCTGGCTTATATTGCCATAAAATTCATCGATGTTCATTTCATTTTCGACAAATTCCTGGCCATGATAATTAACAAATAAAGAAACCACTTGAATATCGTGTTCGCGCGCAAATTGAGCAGGCAAACCTGCAACTGAATCGGTGACGATGCGAATCATACAATCTCCTTTGGTTAAAGTTCATCTACTATACCAAACATCACGCTTTCATTCCACTAAAGAGCGATTTGCACACGTAACGTGCACCTATTCGTAACCTAACAAATGAGCTACCAATGCGCTACGACTTTCAAAAATACCCTTTTCTAACCCAACAGGGTAGGTATGCGGATTTAACATACGCTTCTGTGTTTCATCAAGCTGTTCAAGTGAAGCCTTCGTGCGCTGCTGAGCAGCATGCACATCACGAAGCTCGTCTGCTAAAACAATCGATCCTTTACGCGCAAGAGGCTTAAGCAAGGTAGTATAGCGCATGCCATGCAAGCGCTTTCTGCGCAAATGATCGTGCGGATCAATGATAATTTCGTCTTCATTAACAGCTTTATAAATGTCAAAAATCATGTCCCCTGCAAGGCGTCCATCAGCATCAATATAACGACGCACATCAAGCACGCCCGGAATAGTAAGCTTTTGCGCACTTCCGGTAATTTTTACGTGATCGTGCCACGCTTGCTGGTTAGATGCGCGCGTTGCGCTTAATTTGTACACGCCACCCAAAGTAGGCTGATCAAACGCACACGCTAAACGGGTACCAACACCCCAACCAGCTACACATGCTCCTTCAGCGCGAATAGAACTTATTGAGTATTCATCTAAATCGTTTGAAAGAAACACGCCTGTATCGTGTAAGCCCGCCTGGTCAAGCAGGGTTCGTGCGCGTTTTGCAAGCCACGCTAAATCGCCAGAATCAATACGAATGCCTATTAAATGTTCTCCGCGCTGTTTCATCTCTAAACCAACGATGATAGCGTTTCGTATTCCCTGTTCAACCTCATATGTATCAACAAGCAACACGCAATCATGAGGATAACTTTGTGCATATGCCCGAAATGCATCGAGCTCTGTTGGAAACGACATCACCCATGAATGAGCGTGCGTTCCCGAAACAGGAACACCATACATGCTTCCTGCGAAGACATTTGATGTTGAAGTGCAACCGCCTACAATGGCGGCTCGCGAAGCCCACAGCCCGCCAACAGGGCCCTGAGCGCGTCGCAAACCAAACTCAGCAACGGGCGTTTGCGCTGCTAAACACACACGTGCTGCCTTTGTTGCAATAAGCGTATTAAAGTTCACACAGTTCAAAAGCGCCGTTTCTACAAGCTGACAATCGACAAGCGATCCAGTTACACGAACCAAAGGCTCATCAGGAAAAACAACGCTGCCCTCTGCAACTGCATCAATATCAAGCGTCAATTCATGTGTTTGTAAGAAGTGCAAGAAATCATCATGAAAGAGTGCTCCACCACTGTGCGATGGTATGCTCTTCAAATAATCAATATCACGTGCACTCCAGTGAAAATGCTCGATAAGCTGGGCAAGTTGCTCCATACCACACGCAATTGCGTAGCCGCCTTTAAACGGATAATCGCGAAAATACATATGGAAGCACGCTTGTGTTTCGTGAATACGATGTTCAAAATAACCTTGCGCCATCGTAAGCTGGTACAAATCGGTCGACAATGTTTCACTGAATTCCATTGATGTCTCCCTTGTTGCGTGAACACATGTTTGTTCGTTACTGACTTTCCACGTGCGAAAACGGGGTGCTCTACAGCTCGTGCGAACGGCGGCGCGAACGGCGATGAACCGGTGCTGCTTGCTGCGTCGTGACATCGGCGCTGGGTGCGGGCGCATCGGTTCTCACGCGAGCGCTGCGTATACGGCGCTTACGATGCGTCGCGGAAAGCTGCTGTTCTTCCTGCGAAGCGTCAAACGTGTTTGTTTGCGCATCCTCACGTGAACGCGCATGAAAACGCGCGCTTTCGGTGCGCGGCGTGCGCGAAGAAGACGCTTGCTGTCCATCGCGGCTGCTGCCCATGTCACGGCTGCGGCGCGAACGGCGTTCCTCCTGCGTACCCCGCGCGCGACGTGCTGCGCGTTCATCCTGTTCACCACGCGCTTTACGCCCATGCGACGATGCCTCCCGAGCGCTTCCTTCACGCGTTTCGTTAGATGCCACAGCGCTCGCACGCTGGCTTGCACGCGCATCATAGGTGTCATTAAACTTCTGGCGCATTTCACGAGAATGCAAAGCTTGTGTTTCATTATCGGTAATTTTTACTGAACTTACCGTTGATACATGCCACTCATCGCCTTCTTCAGCACGACGAATAGCCTCATTCCACTGGGCGCGTTTAATATAGCTTGGTCGCTTCTCGCCGTTTTGTGTGCGTAAATCACTCAAAGGCACTTGCACTAAGCGTCCTTCTTCAATTTTAAGCGACACCATCTCACGCAGTACGTTTATGTCATTAATATATGCTGTTCCATCAGGCGTTTCAATAGGTGCATTCATCTTTGGAGCACGAGCGTACACTTCCTTATACGCTTCAACTTCATAGCGTAAACAACACATTAAACGCCCACAGGCGCCCGTAATTTTTGGCTGATTGAGCGATAAGCCTTGATCTTTTGCCATACGAATAGAAACAGGGTTAAACTCGCCACCCAAACGCTTACAGCATAGCTCTTGCCCGCAATGGGCAAGTCCGCCTACAATACGTGCCTGATCACGTACGCCAATTTGCACTAAATCGACACGCACATGAAAGCGCCCGTACAATTTTGGAATAAGCTCGCGAAAATCGAGGCGTTCTTCCGACTCAAAGTAAAAAATTGCTCGATCGCCATCGAATAAAAACTCAACAGCAACAGGCTTCATCTCTTTAATCGTTTCTGCTGCAAGTTTTTTGAATTCAGGAAGCGCTTTGCGAGCCTTATCGTCCAACTCAGCCGAGCGCAACACATCTTCATCGCTCGCTACACGCACGACAGGTTTAAGCGGGCTTTTAAGAGCACGTAACTGTTCCTCGCTTGGTTCGAAAACAGGCATGTGAACAGCTCCAAACTCTTCGCCGCGCACTGTTTTAACGATAACAGAATCGCCAACTTCAAGCGATAAATCACCCGCATCAAACCATAAGGTTTTTGGGTTATATGCCAACCTAACAGGGGCTACACGAACCATAAAGGTCCTCTCTTAACTCTATAAACAGCGCTTTTAAACAAACCGATGGAATGCAGTTGCGCGTAAGGCGATAACGATACGTTTGCAAACACTCCAACATATGCACCCCTTGCTTCTCGGATATACAAGAAGCAAGCCTCTCAATAAGCGCACGTTGATCATGTAATGTTACGGCATGTGATGTAGCAAACATACATTCAAGCACATTGGTAATAAGCGCTTCTAGCACATCGATACAAAACAAATACCTACTTAAATTATATATGACGTTTTCCCTTTTGAGTGTTAATTCAAGCTTCTGCACTGCTTTATTGCTTAAAAATTCACGAGTTTCCTCTAAATGATGCAAGGCATGCTGTTGTTCTTCTTGAACACACTGCTCAATTATGTCGCACAGCGACTGCGCACAACAAAGCGCTTGCCACTCGTCAGCTTGTAAAAGCGTTAAACACGCTTCAAAACACGCTAAGCGCAACTGTTGCAACAACGCAGACGCCATGAGTTGCTTACATTGAACAATGCTACCACCACACGATGCAAGATATGACTGAATAAGCTGCGTGTTCGTCAGATCAACGTGATGTGTGTTTTCGACTATGGCACGTTGGGTGCTCGATGCAACAGCATTGGGACTGTTCATCATAGTAACACGTTGCATGTGCGTTGCAGTACCATCATTTTGGGTGTTTGCAGATGATGCGCGGGAAGTTGCGTTCGACGTTTTAGCATAATGTTCAAGATACGTACACACATCAGCAGATGGCAAAGCTGCAAAATTGCACACAACGCAACGTGACACAATAGTTTCAAGCACATTGAAGCGTTTTGATGTCGTAAGAATGAACACAACGCGCGATGGCGCTTCTTCCAATGTTTTAAGCAGGGCATTCGCACTTGAAGCGGTAAGTTTATCGGCATCGTGAAGCACATAAACTTTATACGGCGCGCACAACGGCATAACCGCCGCATCACGGATAATTTCCTGTGCTTGATCGATAAGATACCCATTCGTACCACCAGGCCAGTATTCATGAATATCAGGATGCATATGTCGCCGCGCTTGCAAGCAGCTATCACACGTTGTGCAACCGTTGTGCTGACACACAAGCGCACATGCAAGTGCTTGCGCTACAAGGTCACTTTGTGAACTGGGCGGTCCAACACATAACACAGCATGCGCAACGCGCGTACTTGCAAGCATAGAAACCAAGGTTTGAACAGGGACATCGTTTGCAGGAAGTTCCTGAAATACCCGTGGAATATCCGCTGTCATTCCTAACAGAGCTCCTCATGATGCAAACAAGGAAATAGCCCTGAAAGCGCTTCACAAACGCGCTTGAACGTGCACTCTTTGCTGGAGGCAGTATGCACAATCGCTATTCGCTGCGGATACTGCTGTGCAATATGATGATAGCCTGCAAGTGTTGCCTGCTGAAACTCCACCCCTTCCCGCTCCATGCGATCGTGTTCGTTATTTACCAGCTCGTTGGCAAACTTCTCATGAGGATTTCCCTCAGGAATAAGCAAAATTGTTTTGTCAGGAACACACTCATCGCACACAAACGCATTACAGCGCTCGATAAACGCAGGATCAAGCCCTCTACCATAGCCTTGATACGCAACGCTTGAATCCATAAACCTATCGGCTAATACAACACAACCCTGTGTAAGAGCAGGACGAATAACAGTATCCACCAGCTGTGCGCGCGCCGCTAAAAACAACATTAACTCTGCTTTGGCACTTAAAGGCTCGCTGCACGTTTTCACAATTTCGCGAATGTGTGCTCCTAACTGCGTAGAGCCCGGTTCTTGCACGTATACTACCTTATAGCCATGCTGCTCAAGTGCTGCTGATATGTGCTTAATATGGGTTGATTTACCTGCTTTATCACAACCCTCAAAACTTATGAAAACTCCCTGCTTAATACCTTGGTTTGAAGCACATGCACTCGAAGCACTGGTGTGCGAATCACTGGTGCTCAAAACACTGGCACATGACTGACAAGCAGTCGGCTGAGCGGACTGGGTACGCAGCTGATTAGCGAGCTCACTGGCATTCGGTTTCATATTCGGTTTCATATTCAATTTCGTATTCGGTTTCGTATCAAACGTGTTCACGCATGCTCCTTTGGTGCACTAGTAACGCAACATAGCGTCCTATTCGGTGCTCTATTCGGCGTCCTTTCCATTGTAGGAATAAATGTCACGTCCACAGGTGTCAATACCCACAAATACAGGAAAATTTTGCACGTGAATGCGGCGCAGCGCTTCACATCCTAAGTGGTCATAAGCTACTACCTGCGCAGAGGTGATGCATTGCGCCAGATAGGCGGCAGCGCCTCCGACCGTTACAAAATAAACTGCCTTGTTGCGCACGCACGCATCGCAAACAGCTTCGCTGCGAAGTCCCTTGCCAATGGTAGCGCGAATGCCGCAATCGTATAAGCGTGGGGCGGCAAAATCCATGCGGGAAGCTGTCGTAGGACCAATAGCGCCAAAAGGACTATCATCGCGCTCGGGTGTTGGGCCTGCATAAAAGATCGCTTCACCTGAAAGATTATACGGCAAGCGTCCTTCGTGCGCGTCAATTTCCTTTAGCAACAGCGCATGACCTGCATCGCGCAACACGTACATCACGCCGGTAAGCAAACACGCCTCACCTGCTACGAGCGAACACGCATCGGCACGCGATAAAGGAAGCGAAAGACACTTAGAGCTCATAGCTTGCCCGCCTCATAGCACAACAGCCCATGTTAATCGCTAGAGGAAGCGCAGCAATATGACACGGCGCCGTTTCCACACGAACACCAAGCGCAGTTGTTTTGCCACCAAGCGCCGCAGCACCTATACCCGTAGCGTTGATAGCATCCAAAAGTTCTTGCTCAAAAGCCTGCGTTTCGGAATCGCGCGCAGGAACATCCAGCGGACGCATAAGCGCCATTTTTGCAAGATGCGCCACTTTGTCAAACGTAGCTCCAACGCCAATACCCACCAGCAAGGGCGGACATGCGTTGGCGGCTTTTTCGTGCACGCAGCGTAAAATTTCATCGATAATGCCCTGTTTACCTGCGCTGGGAGGCAACATTACAATGCGACTGGCGTTATCAGAGCCGCCGCCTTTCAGCATGATGTGAACGCGTGCGCCAGGCGCATCGCAAGCATGCATCTCGCAAAATGCGGGCGTGTTATTGCCGGTATTCGTGCGATCAAACAAGGCATTGCGCACGAGAGAACAGCGTAGCTTATGCGTGATGTACGCACGGGCAACTTCTTCGTTTACCAGGCTAAACACATCCCCCTGCACGCACACATTGGGACCGACTTCCAAGCACACCCACACAGAACCAGTATCTTGACACAAAGGACGTGCTTCATCAGCGGCAACGTGAGCGTTTTTCATCAGCACATCAAGCGCAAATGCGGCGCGTGACGATGCGTTTTCTTGCTGTTCACGCTGATAAGCACTCTCAAGAGCGCACACAATATCATGCGGAAGCGAGCACGCTAACGCAGGAATAGCGTCCGCAACAACATGCGCTATTCGCTCCTTGGTAATGACAAGATGTTTAGTGTACGGATTCGCTCCACTCATAGGCTGCTTATGTGCCACCGACTGCTCATTTCTTACACGCGCTGCACTTACGCTATCGCGCATTCCTTAACTGCCTGCGCAACCGCTTCTGCACAGCGCTTATCGAAGGGGTCAGGCATGATAAACGTTTCGCATAATTCCTGATCAGACACTAAGTTTGCAAGTGCATGCGCCGCCTTTAAAAGCATCTCGTCGGTGATGCGCGCAACATGCGCTTCAAGCGCGCCCTTAAAAATTCCCGGGAACGCGATAACGTTGTTAATTTGATTCGGGAAATCGGAACGACCTGTTGCTGCAATACGTGCGCCAGCAGCAAGAGCTTCATCAGGATAAATTTCAGGAACAGGATTAGCAATTGCAAAAATAATGGCATCGCTGTTCATGCTTTTTACCATGTCGGCACTCAGCGCACCTGCAACAGACACACCAATGAAAATATCGGCTCCCACAAGCGCATCACTGAGCGATCCTTGCTTGTCTTCCTTATTCGTATACGTAAGAAGCTGCTGCTTAATAGGTGTTAAACGCGCGCTTTTCGAGGAAACAATGCCGCGTGAATCGCATACGATAACATCCGAAATGCCGAACTGCACCAGTAGTTTTGCAATAGCAACACCCGCAGCACCTGCGCCATTAATCACAACACGGCACGCTGCAGCTTGCTTTTTAGTAATGCGCAGCGCGTTGATAATGCCACACAGCACTACAACAGCCGTTCCATGCTGGTCATCATGAAACACAGGAATATTCAAGCGCTCTTTAAGTTTTTGCTCAATTTCAAAGCAGCGCGGTGCTGAAATATCTTCCAAGTTAACACCACCAAAGGTTGGCGCTAACAACTCAACTGTATGGACAATTTCGTCAACATCTTGCGTATCAAGGCAGATAGGGAATGCATTTACGCCACCAAATGCCTTAAAGAGTGCAGCTTTTCCCTCCATAACAGGCATTGCGGCTTCAGGTCCAATGTTGCCCAAGCCCAATACCGCACTTCCATCACTTACAACCGCAATAGTGTTTGCTTTGAGCGTGTAGTCGTAAACGCGCGCGGTGTCATGCGCGATTTCCATACACGCAGCTGCAACGCCAGGCGTGTATGCATTCGCTAAGTCGTCACGCGATTGAAGCGTCATTTTCGGTTCGGTTGAAATTTTTCCCTGCCATTGTTTGTGCAGTTCAAGTGCTTTTTTGTTACGCTCTTCAAGGTTCATGCTTACTTCTTTCTGCTTGTTGTTTTTGCTACTTTACCCGCCTTAGCTGTTGTTGTTTTTGCAGTCTTGCTCGCTTTGGTTGCTGTTACTTTTCCTGCTTTTCCAGTTTTACTTGCTTGCGAGCGCGCTGACTTACGCGAGCTTGACGTGCGTTTTTTGATGCTTGCTTCCTCTGTTTCTTTACTCGGACATGAAAAATTCGGGCACAATTTCCACGGCCCGCGTGTTGTTGTAACAATCACCAGCGGTGCGCCGCAATGCTCACACACTTCATCAGTAGCAGTAATAGCACCATATTGCGGAAGCGGATATCCCGTTTGGCAATCATCATAATTTTCACAGCGAATAAAACGCTTCAAGGTACGTGGATTGCGCTGAGCAATAAGCTTAGCGTGTTTTCCCTGCTCTTTACACACAGGACATTCGCCTACTACCACATCGGGCTCTTTATTTGATGCACACGCGGGGTCAATACACATAATGCGTGGCTTAGTGCGAAATGCCGTAACTTTTACTTGCGGCATGCCGCATGCCGGACACAGTTCGTCAACCGCTTCAATTTTGCCACTGGGTAGCGGATATGTTACATCGCAATCAGGCCAGCCCGCACATCCAATAAACATAGAACGCGTTTTTTGCGATGCGCGAATTTGCAAATCTTTACCACATTTTGGACATTTTCCAACATACGCATAAGCAGCAACAGCATCAGCAAGTGCTTCTTTTACTTCTTCTACGTGTGGCAACAACGCTTCAAGCTGATCGGCAAGCAAGCTGCGCGAATCGCTCACCACATTTTGTTTTGTACTTGCACCGGTTGCAATCGAATTCATCTCTTCTTCAAGCTGCGATGTCATTTCAGGATGCGTGATATGAGGCGCATATTTATCGAGAGCATCACATACCGCTATCCCCAACGAACAAGGCTCAATCGGGTCGTTCACAATATATTTCACGTTATATAAACGCTCGATAATGGAATGACGCGTTGACTTTGTTCCCAAGCCAAGCTTTTCCATTTCCTGAATTAAGCGACCTTGCGAATAGCGCGCAGGAGGTTCCGTTTGCTTGTGTGTGCAGGTTGCTCCTCGAAACACAACTGTATCGCCTTCGTGAAGCGCAGGCAATTGCTCATCACGCTTAAGCCCAAAGGGATAAATTTCGCGAAATCCTGGCACACGTAACACGTCACCTTTTGCAACAAAAGACTGATCGTTTACTGTTAAGTCTACCTTAGTACCTTCAATAACCGCTGGTGAACTAAGTGTTGCTAAAAAGCGACGCGCAATTAAGTTATACAATTTATAACGCGGCGCATCAATCATCTCGGGTGTTGCTAACGCTGTTGGATAAATAGGCGGATGATCGGTTGTTTGCTGCTTGCCGCGCGTAGCACTCAGCTTCGGCTGCTTCAACAACTGTTCACAAAATGGCGTGTAAGCTGGGTTTTTAGCTATAGCACGCACCGTATCTTTTAAATTAAGCGTTGAGGGGTATACCGTATTGTCAACACGCGGATACGAGATATAGCCATCCATGTATAAACTTTCAGCAAGACGCATGCATCGAGCAGGAGAAATACCCTCTGCGGATGCTGCTGCCATCAAGCTTGTTGTATTAAACGGCGCAGGTGGCGCAACCGTACGCTTCTTGCGCGTGACGCAAGCAACCCGACCGTGCGTAGCGCCTTCAAGTGCCTGCATCGCAGCCTGTGCCGCCTCTAGCTGCTTAAATCGAGCAGTCGCATGAGTGGAGCTAAATGCATCAGTGCTGTTCTCTTCTCCAAATTCACCCTGAATAACCCAATAATCTTCAGGAACAAATGCCATGCGCTCACGCTCTTTTGCAACAATAAGCGCAAGCGTGGGCGTTTGCACGCGTCCTGATGAGCGCACGTTGCCATAACCAGCAAATTTTACAAGCGTCAAGTAACGCGTTAACACGGCGCCCCAAATAAGATCGATGTCTTGGCGCGATGCGCCTGCCGCTGCCAAATTATTATCAAGCTCTACCAAATGAGAAAACGACTCTTCAATTTCTGCTTTCGTAAATGACGAATAACGCGCCCTTTGAACAGGAACGTTAGGAGCAACATCGTAAATGCAAGAAAGCGCATCGGCTCCAATAAGCTCGCCTTCGCGATCAAAGTCGGTTGCGATAATAACTGATGAACACTTTTTTGCAAGGTTTTTAAGCGAGCGAATAATATCTTTTTCTTTGGGAAGCTTTTCGATAGGTGCATATACCAAATACGGTAGAGCATCCATTTTCCACGTTTTAAGATCAATACCATCAGGCATAAAAGGTTTGCGGCGCGTATTAAAAGGAGGTACTGGAAGCGTTTTAGGAAGCGTTACGCTGAGATGGTTTCCCGAAGCATCAACACCTGACCAACCTGCTTTTTTTGTATACGTAAGCTGCTCGGTAAAGTTCGGCTCTAAAATATGACCGCGCAAGCCAATAGTAACCCACTCTTCACCTTGATGCTCAAAACGATACACAGGAGTAGAAAATACTTTGTCTTTTTTTGGCGCACTGGAACTTAATAGGCGAGCAATTTTTTCAGCAGCATCATTTTTCTCGGTTACCACAAGCTTCATGTGGGAAATCCTCTCCTTGGTGCCATGCTATCAGGCGTCATACAACGCATCAAGCCTCGCACAACCCGTTAGTAATACCATTATGCGCATAAAATGCGGCGTTGACTACAACACATACACCATGCTTAGTCTTCATAGCTTCTCTTTGCATGCGAAAAAATAAAAGGTGCAGTTGGTTCTACTAAATCGAACATCGTATTAGCAAGCTGTCGAATTTCCCATTGTGCGCATTTATCGCAGCGCAGCGAGAAGAAATTAAACAGCGAACGAATATTCATTGTTACAACAATTTTTGTTTCGGTGGCGTTAGTAAGTACAAAACGAGCATCTTCACAGGGAATATCAGCTTCAATCATTTCTTTATACAAATCGCTTACTTGCTGAAGGAGATGATCATAACGCTCAGAAAACACTGGATTGTTCGCAATCGATTCTGGCTTAACAGTTGGAACTGCATCTTTAAATTTCACGTAACGCTGAGATTGTTGTGAATAGCTTGCAATACGATGACGCACTAACTCATGCGAGCATGCACGCGAAATGCCCTCAATAGCAAACGTATAGCACACATGCTCGAGCGTTGAATAATGTTTGCGCTTCAAAATAACACTCAAAACGCGATGTATTTTTTCTTCTTCCATGGTTTCAAGTAAATCGGCAGCCCCTACCGATGCGTAACATAAATGTGCTGCACACGCAATTGCGCGTTCGGGATTAGGCGTATGATAGAGTAATTCGACGTTCATGATGCTCCTTTGCTGTCGATAACTGTCATGCAGTACTGATGTGCATTACTGATGTATTCTAGCACCCTTCTTGTATATTTGAGTATATAAACATGAACATAAATGCGTTTTCATAAACGATACACTCATAATCATAATTGCTTTACAAACTGGGATTATAGTGGGCTACATCCAAAAAAACAGGGTGTGTATACGCACTCATGATACACTATAAATGTGTCATATTATACCTTGAGGGGAAGAACACGAAAAAGAACAAGGGGCCATACTCATGAACACATCTGAAGCGCCAAAGTCTGTTTGTTCAAGCGCGCGCCATGCTGATACCAACCAACAAGCACACCATATTACCTACGATCAACTGGTAAAATACTGTAACATACTCGACGACGCATGCATACCTCTGTTGTTAAATATCAACTGGAATGATGAATGGAAACGCATCCAAAAAACGCGTAATTCACCTGATGATAGCAGTGCATGGGATGCACGTGCAGCCAGTTTTCCTACAGCGCATGGCACGCATAGCGCCTACGCAAGCACGTTTATTGCATACTCCGACATTCAAGCGAGCGACACGGTGTTTGATATGGGTTGCGGAACAGGCGTTCTTGCGTTGCCGCTGGCACAAATGGGTGTTGATGTATTGGCGGCAGATTTTTCACGCGGTATGCTTTCTGTCATGGAGCAATCATTGCATATGCACCATATTGCCTTTTCGCATGCACAATCAGCCCGAACGTTTATCGATTCGCATGCACAAACGACATGTGCGTTAATAACACAGGAAGCAAACAAAGCGCATACCACCCATACAGGATCGGTACATATTATGCAACTAAGCTGGGAAGATGTGTGGAGTGATGCGGGTTTTCAGCCAAACATGGTAGACGTTGCTGTTGCGTCGCGCTCAATTGCAACAAGCGATTTAGGCAAAAGCATCCTGCGTTTGAGTATGGTGGCACGGCGCCGCGCGTGTATAACGCTTGCGCGTGAAGTGTCGCCGCGCATTGACAGGCGCTTAATGGAAATGCTGCAGCTTCCTATGGTTGTTGGACGCGATTTCTACTATGCGTTCATGATTCTAGCAGGCTACGGATTTACTCCTGAAGTACGCTATATTCCCGCAGGTAGACACGACTATTTCGACACGCTTGATGAAGCGCACGAATTCTATGAACGCTTGGTCGTTGGCAGCTTGAAAAACTTCGTTGATGCGCAGGCGCTTGCACGTGCGATACAGCGCTTGCACGTATGGGTGGATAGCGAAATTGTTGCGAACCCACACCAATGCGAAGACACGCCGCAGGCACTGCGGACGCGTGAAAAACGCGATGTGCAATGGGCGCACATAAGTTGGGATACATCGTCTTTTCCTGCGCAGTCATAACACGGCGAGGCACGTTACGCGCACGATGCAGCTTATCATGTGCACGTTTCGGCTTGTTATGTGCGCGTTTCGGCTTGCCTGCGCCATTTGCACGAAGCAGCACACTCCCTGCGCATTGCACCGCTCCCCGCCTGATTCGGCTTGTCACCAGCGACAACGGCACTTAGCACCTTAAGGGATGCCGTGCATGAAAATCCACCTACAAAAAAATCGGTGTAACGAGCATGTACACTCATTACACCGACTTACCGTTCCAACACTGTTATGACGCTTACATCAAGAAAGTGTCAAAGAAGATAATGCGCTATTCAGCCTTTTCAGATGCGCTTGCATCAGCGCTTTTCTCGTCATTTTCTTCAGCAGTATTCTCGCTGGCAACTTCAGCGCCAGCAGCTTCTTTTTCAGCAGCTTCTTTTTCAGCAGCTTCTTTCGCAGCAGCTTCTGCAGCTTCCTTTGCTTCTTTTTCAGCGCGAGCAGCATATTCCTGAGCACGCTTTTCTTTTTCAGCAGCTTTTGCAGCACGCTCGGCCTTGCGCTTTTCTTCTGCAGCAAGAGCAGCTTGTGCACGCTCTGCTTTACGTTTTTCTTCACGCTCAGCAACCGATGCACTTGCAGAACCAAATTTATTCGCAAAGCGCTGTACGCGTCCGCCCGTATCAACAAATTTTTGCTGACCAGTATAGAACGGATGGCACGCATTGCAAATTTCAACGCGAATTTCAGGCTTGGTAGCATGCGTTTTAAATGTATTTCCACAGCTACACGTTACCGTGCATTCCACATATTCGGGATGAATTCCGGGTTTCATATAGTCTCCTTTATCGAGGCTTGGTTTCCGACCAAGCCGAAGAATTGCTCGAGCAGTTTACCATACTTGTACACGCCAATCAAGCGCATGCACCACACGTGGTCTTATTATGAACACATGTACACAATATTTGCACGCAGCATACTAAAGCACGCGGCATACTATTCGCACGCTAGTTATTCTGCTCTTTTTTTGCACGTTTACGCATATGTATACTTGCCATTCCAGCACCAAGTGCTGCAAGAGCAAAACCAAATGGCGTCGTATCTGCTGTTTTCGGTAAACGTTTCTGCTCGTTATGTGCGCCGTGTCGATCATGCGGCGCCACCTCATGAGCGCCACGTGCTGTATCGGAGTTCGAATCAGGTTTATCGAGCGGACGCAGCGTATCGCGCTTGTTTACATCAGGAACGTCTTCGCTGTGAGGCATTTCAGGTGCAGGTGTAGGCGCTGGTACAGGATTAGGTTCAGGGTGTGGTGTCGGTGTGGGCACCGGTGTCGGTGCAGGAGGCGTTGGTACAGGCGGCTTAGGAGCAGGTGGCGCAGGTGTTGGAGGCTGCGGTTGTGGTTCAGGATCTTTAACAAACGTCCATGTTCCTACAAACGTAACATCGTTAGCGATATTTTCCATACGCGCCTTATCCCACCCGCTAAATTTCCACGTTCCTTTAGCTTGTGCATCTTTAATTGATGTTGTTGTAAGGCTTTGTGCTGTAATGTCAGTTGTTTCGTACGCTGTTGTTGCTTGCGGCAAAAGCGCTAACACATTTTGGGGAAGCGCCTGGTGAGCATCAGTGCCGTTAACAAATGAATAGGTAACATTAAATTTTTTTGCACCACGAATAAGAAATGATGTATCTCCAAGCACGAAACCTTTATCGCCCCACATTTGGTTATCACCATTCTGGTTTTTATAATACAATACCGACCAAGCTTTGCCATCTTTCGTATTTACAAAGGTAAAGGTGTTCTTTGCAGTATCAACCGTGCCAACATTGGCAAGATACGCGCCATTACCATCGTTATCGTTATAAATATCAAAATATATCGGCTTAGAAGTGCCCTCGTTGTTCTTTGCAATAACATTGGTAAAGTGATATTGCACAGGACGCGAGGTTGCCTTCTGGGGATTATCTTTATGGGGAACAAGCACTACATCAGGCAAGTGTTGCGCAACAAAAGGAGTGGCATGCTGAATATCTTGCATGTTTTTAGGTAATATGCTCCAATACTTTTTCAAGTCAAGCTTGCTCAAGTCGCCGTTATCAACAATTTTTGTAATATTGTTCCACCCAAAAGCTTGAGAGCCAATAATTTTAAGCGTAGAGGGAAGTGTTACCGAGCTAATGTTATTTTCCCGAAAAGCAACGGCATCAATTTCGGTTACTCCCTCAGGAATAGTAACTTCGCCGCCAATACTGTTCCACCAAAATGCAGCGTACCCGATTTTTTTCAGTGTTGAAGGAAATGTCACGCTTTTAATGAGTCCATCATATCGCTTACTCGAATTAGAAAATGCCTGTCCATCAATTTCAGTGATACCTTCGGGAATAACAAGTTTACCACCCGATTTTTTCAGTTTTTCTATACCAGATGCCAACAGACCTCCTGGAGCTGTGCCGTCAGTTGAGCGTCGATCAACAATTTTTGTGTCATCGTTTTCATCAAGGTAGAAATCAGCTTTTGTCCACGTAATCGTTTCAGATGTATCCGCAGTGCTTCCACCATTGCCAGTGTTACCACCATTGGCATTCGTTCCAGCATTGGCGCTGTTTGCTTGCGCGGCACCATTTGAAACAGGTGTAGACGTGCTAGCACCAGTATTTCCAGCCCTACCCGCTAACGATTCTTGAGCACTACGCGTTTGTGCAGACTGTAGGGCAGAACTACTGCGATCACGTGTTGCTGCACGAATATCTTCATACGATTTATGCTGCAATTGAGCGGGTGTTATACCTCCCCCCGCAGTATTTTTAGTATCTAATTGTGTTTGCGTTTGTAAAAGCTGCTCGCTTGTACTTACCGGTGATGGGGTAGCAAAAGCGCTCCCTGATACCATTGCCACACTTGCACACAGCGACACAGCCACTACGCTAAAGCGCGATTTAACATGACTCATAAATGTCCTCTCAAAAATGTAATCACATATTCTTAAATTATAAGTATTACTGTCATTGTATAAGCAATGCTTATATTCTATACACTATAAGTGTAACAAACAATAAGAAGCTCTCTCATGCTTTTATGACTCTCTTCGAGAACTTCCAAGAAAAATTTACAAGCTTTTAAATTAAAACACGCGGCATATGCGCCACTATCTTATGAAATATGCACCGCGGTATTGCGTGGAATATTCCTATAGAACCACTGCGCATCAGCAACACTTAAGCGTATACATCCATGTGAAGCAGGTACACCAAGCTTTTCTGCTTCATGAGCAATATAGCTGCCCTCACGCGATGTAGTAGGAACTGAGTGAAAAAGATACGTCGTACCTTTAAAAGCAACCCAATAATTTGCTCCCATACGTTCGCGTGGATTATAAAAATGCAAATCACGCTCGCCTATGCGAAAGTCCCCCCGTGGCGTTGTGTTGTCCATTCCACTACTGATGACCATGGTATAAATTGCGACGTTATTTTGATAAATAACAGCACGCTGTTGTGAAAGATTCACAAGCACCTTAACGCGCGCATTCTTTTGCAAAACAGGATAAGCTCCCCCTGTTGGCAAATACCAAAACGGAGCATTAAAAAAACGTGATGCGTGTGCGGGCGGATACGCAGGAAACAGCAACGATGAAAAAAACTGTGGCAGCAACGAAGCGCTGTTGAGTGGTTCAACAAACGATGACACGTTTGCACCATACGACAAGCTAGCAGCCAGCGGCTGAACTACGGTCATATAGCGCAATAGTGCAAGATCGGTGTATATATCAGCACGTGTATGATTGTTGCGCGTGTGAAGAAGCGTATGCAACGGATCATTCGCACGATACATAACACTTGGCGCTGATGCAGCTGGTAGCGAGCCATAAACAGCATCAGCACTATGCTGCGCAGTATATGCTCCCTGCTGAACACTATCCTCGTGTGTTGTATTTGGAGTATGACTGCATCGTGCAAGCAATACAACCACGCAAAGCAAAGGAGCACCACATACAGCTATCAAAAGCAATCGTTTACGCTGTTTTTGCATTCCTCGTGGTGTATCGTGCGCTGTATAACGGGTTCGATCAAAAGAATGAATTGCACTATCAAGCACTGAATGCGGTGAATTATACTGCATTTCTCCTGGATGACCAGCCTGTTTTTCTTTGCTGTAGCGCGCAAAAAACCGCAACAAAAACTGCACTAAGGCACGCGCATAATAAAATATCACATGCGCAAGATAGAGCAATGCATACGCTACAAGCCGCAAAAGCACTGCACTGCCATTAAGCAGTTTGATAAGAAAATCAGGCACTCATACTCCTATTTCAGGCGCTCATACTCCTATTATATGTTTTAAAACGCATGCTGTACCACTGGTTAAGCACACCACATTACGTTTTATCACGATGCATGTGCCTACAAATGGTAAGTCATACCACACCATAATGATATTACATCTGGCTGTACAACACTTTTAAGCGTTCCAGATGCTCCCAACGTTCACGTGCTGCCTGTTCACTACTGTCAAAAAGCTCTTCAGCGCGATCGGGAAATTCGCGCGTTAACCTGCTGTAGCGCGCTTCGTTCATCAGGAAGTCTTTGTAGCCATCGCCAGGAGCTTTGCAATCAAGCGTAAACTTTTTGCCAGCAGGTGCTGCTGGATTAAACCTAAACAAATTCCAATATCCGCACTCAACAGCGCGCTTCATTTCCGCATGGCACATACTCATACCGCCCTTGATAGCATGCATTTCACACGGTGAATACGCAATAATAAGCGATGGACCTTTGTATTGTTCGGCTTCCGTAATTGCTTTTATCGTTTGAGCAGGCTTTGCACCCATGGCAACCTGAGCAACATAAATATAGCCATAGCTCATGAAAATTTCTGCAAGGCTTTTCTTTTTGATGTCCTTACCGGCAGCAGCAAACTGTGCAACCTGGCCGATATTTGACGCTTTTGATGACTGACCTCCCGTATTGGAATACACTTCCGTGTCAAACACAAATACATTGATGTCTTCGCCTTGCGCAAGCACGTGATCGAGACCACCAAAACCAATATCGTATGCCCAGCCATCACCGCCAAAAATCCAAACCGACTTTTTAGTAATAAACGATTTATTCTCAAGAATATAATGGCGCACGTCATTAAAGGAACGCACTGCTGTGCACGAAAGCGTTTCCACGCGTTGCTGTGCTGCCTGATCAGGATGCGTTTGGGCGACCGCCTGCACCGTGGTATCTTGATGTGGCCGCGCATCTTCCTGCTGCGCACCCGCATCAGGCACGGATGTGTGCTCTGCCTGTGTCTCTGTATTGGTCTGTTCTGCGCAATTCGATACACTTTTCTCAAGAACGTCAATCAATGCACGTGCACGTGTTGTACCAAGCGATTCATCATCGCGTGCATCGTAGAACTCCTGCGCAAGTTCTCTCACGTGTTCAGGCGCATCTTCGCAGGTGGTTAATGTATGTACCGCGTCAATAACACGAGCGCGCACGGCATCATGACCAAGCTTCATGCCGTAGCCATACTCGGCATTATCTTCAAACAGCGAATTCGACCACGCAGGCCCGCGATTGTTCTCATCAACGGTAAACGGCGTGGTAGCAGCGGGGTTTCCCCATATCGACGAACAGCCCGTTGAGTTCGCAATGAACATTTTATCGCCAAAAAGCTGCGTGATAAGACGCGCGTAGGACGTTTGCGCACACCCAGCGCACGCGCCCGAATACTCCAAAAGTGGCTTGCTGAACTGGCTGTCTTTAACACTTACCCCCACCAGTTCGTCTTTTTGAGACACGTGCTGAACGCAGTAGTCGTACTCATGCTGACCTGCCATTTCCTGCTCAGTTGGCACCATAGTAAGCGCTTGAGTAGGACACACGTCAACACACACGCCGCAACCCATGCAATCAAGCGGCGAAATAGCTAATGTATAGTCGTAAACGCCTTTTCCCTTTCCCGATTTTATAGGAAGAAGCTCAAGATCAAGCGGCGCATTTTCCTTTTCGGCATCGTTTAAGGCAAAGGGACGCACGCAGGCATGAGGACACGCATACGCACACGAATTGCATTGGATACACTTGCTGGTATCCCAATGAGGAACAAACGCAGCAACGCCGCGCTTTTCGTACTGTGAAGCACCTACATTAAACTTACCATCAGCAAAATCCATAAAGGCTGATACTGGCAAAAAATCGCCCTCCATACGACCAATAGGAATAGTGAGGTCACGCACCATGCGTTCGGTGGCGGACAGCTTTCGCATCGCTTCCCCTTCAGGTGCACACGACGCTTGATACCAACTGCTGTCAATAGCAACCGCACGTGCAGCGCTTAATCCAGCATCAATAGCGGCAAAGTTCTTCTGCACAACATCGGCGCCTTTTTTCGCATACGACTTTTCTGCTGCTTGCTTCATATAACGCACGGCGTCGTCAAGAGGCATAATGCCGCTTAAAGCAAAAAATGCCGCCTGCAAAATAGTGTTTGTGCGCTTTCCCATGCCAAGGCGCTCTGCAATATCAATCGCGTTAATAAGATACACATGAATATGATGCTCAACAATGTAGCGCTTTGAGTACACGTCAAGATTTTCTTTCAGCTCTTGAGGTGTGTAGCGTGCATTGATCAGGAAAATACCGCCTGGTTTCAAGTCTTGTACAATGCGCAAGCCTTTTGCAATGTAGGATGGATTGTGACACGCAATAAAATCAGCTTTGTTCACATAGTAACTACTTTTGATAGGCGTATCGCTGCAGCGCAAGTGACTGATAGTAATACCGCCTGTTTTCTTGGAGTCATATTGAAAATACGCTTGTACATATTTAGATGTATTGTCTCCAATAATCTTGATGGAGTTTTTGTTTGCGCCAACCGTACCATCGCCGCCCAAACCCCAAAACTTGCACTCAAAGGTATTTTTGGCAGCAGTATTTGGCGACGGTTTTTCGGGAAGCGACAAATGTGTTACGTCATCGACAATGCCAACGGTAAATTCGCGGCGTGGATGATCTTGGTTCAGTTCTTCAAAAATAGCAAACGCCGATGAAGGTGGTGTATCTTTTGAACCCAAACCATAGCGCCCACCTATAACATGTTTCACAAAGCGTTTCGATTCAAACAGTGCTGTTACAACGTCTTGATACAGCGGCTCGCCAGCCGATCCCGGCTCTTTCGTGCGATCCATAACCGCAATGCGTTCAACGCTCGGCGGTAACACATCCACAAAATGCTCAACTGAAAAGGGACGATACAAGCGCACTTTCACCAAACCAACGCGCTCCCCCTGCGCATTCAAGTAATCAACCACTTCTTCAATCACATTGCAAAACGAACCCATCGCAACAATAACGCGGGTTGCTTCGGGGTGTCCGTAGTAGTTGAACAAGCCATAATCGGTGCCAAGACGCTCGTTTACGGCGTTCATATAGTGCTGAACAATACCCGGAATGGCGCTGTATTGCTGATTGCACGCTTCGCGATGCTGGAAGAACACGTCGCCGTTTTCATGCGAGCCGCTCGTAAGCGGATGCTCGGGATTCAATGCACGCGCACGAAATTCATCGAGTGCTTCTGTGTCAACCATTTCAGCTAAATCGGCGTAATCCCACACATCAATTTTTTGCAACTCGTGTGACGTCCGAAAACCGTCAAAAAAGTTTAGAAACGGACTGCGCGCACTAATGGCTGCTAAGTGAGCAACCGCTGACAGATCCATAACTTCCTGCACGTTGCCTTCGGCAAGCAGCGCAAATCCTGTTTGACGACACGCCATAACATCGGAGTGATCACCAAAAATATTTAATGCATGGGTGGCAATAGTACGCGCACTTACATGAAACACACTTGGCATGCGCTCAGCTGCAATTTTATACATATTCGGAATCATCAACAGCAACCCCTGCGATGCGGTAAACGTAGTGCTTAGCGCGCCTGCTGAAAGCGAACCATGCAAGGCACCTGCAGCTCCACCTTCCGATTGCATTTCACACACACGAACCGTGCTCCCAAACACATTTTTACGCCCGTGAGCAGACCATTGATCGACACAGTCAGCCATAGGACTTGATGGCGTAATAGGATAAATGGCTGCAACCTCGCTTAATGCGTACGCTACATGAGCACACGCTGTGTTACCATCCATTGTCATACGTTTTCGTGCTGTTCTTGACATATTTCTCTCTTCCTTATCAAGGACGCATACATTCTTATCAAGGACGCATACATTCTCCCACCCTGAGAATAACGCAAACTTGCTTCTGTATACTGTACAGCATGGATGCAAAATAGTGACAATTCCTTAACCAATTACATATCCGCAGGTTAAACGCTTACTCATAAAAGAGAAAACAAGGACGATTGTATGCCTTACGCTGTAAAACCGCCAAACACAAACACCACGTGCCATGAAGCGCGTATACAGAAGTCACTGTTATGCGCGTGACATGCGTAAAACCGTTCACCGTCATTTTGAACCCAAGCGACAATAGTTGTATCACAGACACACAAAAACAGCTACTATTCCAGTAGATTTTATCTTGCATCGCTTGCAGCACGTGGTAGGTATGCACCATTTGTTTGTTGGTGCGCGTATCTCATGCAAAACGTGATACAAGATTAATATACAACCTAGTTTATCAGGAGGTTTCTATGCAAAAGCACGAAAACGCATCACTTTCACGTCGTGCGTTTATGGCCGGGAGTGCTGCTGCACTATCAGTTGCAGGCTTAAGCCTAAGCGGATGTGGTTCTAAATCAACAGGCGCGGACGGCGCAGGAAAAGACGGAAAAGTTGGTGGAAAATTAACAGGCGCTTGTGCCTACACCAGCACAAACGTTAATCCTATTGGCAACAGCTCGGCGCTGATGCTTGCTGCAACATGGCATGTATTTGAAGGTTTATACGATCTTGACTTACATACGTACAAAACATACAACGCTCTTGCTGCAGGTGAGCCTAAAAAAATCTCCGATAAAGAATACGAAGTTGCACTGCGCGAAGGTGCAGTATTCTCGGATGGAAATGCCGTTAAAGCAAGCGATGTTGTAAACGCGTTCGAGAAAAATATCAAGAATGCAACCTATGGCGCATTTTTGTCATTCATCGACAAAGTTGCTGCTAAAGATGATAAAACTATTTCCTTTAAGTTGAAATATCCTTTTGGCGACTTACTGAAAGCACGCTTAAGTGTTGTAAAAATTTTCCCAGCTGCACTTACTGAAGACCAGCTGAAGAAAATGCCTATCGGTTCAGGCCCTTGGAAGTATAAGGCTGTAAACGGCAACGATGGCGGTACGCTGGTATTTGAACCAAACGATAAATACACAGGCGAATTCCCTGCTGGCGCTAAGTCAATGGAATGGAATGTATTGCTCGATGAAACGTCGCGTACTACAGCGCTGCAAGAAGCATCCGTACAAGTTATGGAAAATGTTCCCGATGCTAACGCGGGACAGCTTAAAGCTGCTGGTGCAACCGTTGAATACGTTCAAGGCTTTAACCAAGCATTCTTTATGTTCAATACGCTGAAAAAGCCATTTGATGATCCACGTGTTCGTCAAGCATTTTTCTATGCTGTAAATGTTGACAAGCTCATCAAGAACCAGATGACTGGTAACGCAACAGCAGTAACAGGCTTTTTGCCGAAGAATCACAAAAATTATCATGCTGCAGCTACGCAATACACCTATGATCCTGCTAAAGCGAAGAAATTGCTTGAAGACGCGGGGGCCACGGGTACTGCCTTTAAGCTGCTTACCAACAACAACTGGGTAAAAGGCTTAGCAGCGCAAATTAAAAATGATCTTGATGCTGTAGGCTTAAAATGCACCATTGACGAGCAAAAGATTGACTGGAGCGCACTTGCACCTTCCGATAAGGTACTCAACTACGATGTATGCCTTACACCAGGCGATCCTACCTGCTTTGGTAACGACCCCGATTTGCTTATGACATGGTGGTATGGCGACAACGTATGGACAAAAGGCCGTACCTGTTGGGCAAAAGCTCCAAACAGCAAATTCAAGGAGCTGCAAGACCTTATGCAGAAAGCGCGTGAAGCAAAATCTGACGAACAGCAAAAAATTTGGAATCAGTGCTTCGATATTATCGCAAGCGAAGTACCACTGTATCCGCTGTTCCACCGCAAGCTTGCAACCGGTTTCCAGCCTACTATGATCAAAGACTTTGCTCCTATTGCAACAACTGGCTTGGTATTCTTAGGCGCAAAACCGCTTGAAGCATAAGTAGCACCTTACTCGCTACGATATCGTAACTAGCAGAAGACAAGCATGTGCTTGTCTTCTGTTTTTGTTTTGCGGTAACACTTTCCTCATTTTTTCGCTAAAATAACGAGGGTTGGTCTAATGTACCAAACGATGCACACACCACTATCTGTGCACGCACCTATACCAGCTTATAGTGACACTGACAACTCAAACCGAAAGGGGGGATGACGTGAACACCCTATTGCGTCTTATTGGGCGACGCCTTATCGCATTGCCTATCATGATCATAGGAGTCACGATCCTCGTATTCTTCCTTATGTCGCTTTCCCCTATTGATCAGGCTTATTCTGTTCTTGGAGAAAACGCATCGGAAGCACAAGTGCAACAATATCGTGTGGAACACGGGTTAAACGACCCCGTTGTTGTGCAATACGGGCGATTTATGGCAGGGCTTGTACATGGCGATTTAGGAACGTATGGCGCCAATAACGCACCCGTATCGTCGCGTATTGCAAGCGCCTTACCCGTGACACTTCAGCTTACGTTCGCAGGGCTTATTATTGCAGTTGTGATAGCGGTTGTACTGGGTGTTATTTCGGCGCTTCATCGCGACAAATGGCCCGATCAAATTATACGTATCTTCTCAATTGCATGTATTGCAACTCCGTCCTTTTGGTTAGCAGTACTGCTTATTTTGTTGTTCTCAAGTAACTTGGGAATTTTACCGGCGTCAGGGCGTCTTATCCCGTTCGATCACAATCCTGCAGCGTGGCTTGCGCGCATGGCGCTGCCCTCGTTTGCGCTGGGAGTTCCCCTTGCAGGTCAGCTAACACGTGTTATCCGTACATCAATGGTTGAAGAACTCGACAAAGACTATGTGCGTACGGCACTGGGTGCTGGCATACCAAAACGTGTTGTTATTGCACGCAATGTACTGCGCAATGCGCTTATTACGCCAGTAACGGTTTTGGGAATGCGCATTGGTTACCTGATTGGTGGCGCTGTTGTCATCGAAGTAATCTTTAATTTACCAGGTATGGGAATGGCCATCGTATCGGGCATTCAATCGAACTACGTGATGCTGGTGCAAGGCGTTGTGCTGGTTGTTGCCGTTACGTTTATCATCATCAACATTATTGTGGATATGCTCTATATCCTTATCGATCCACGAATTAGGAGTGTGTAACCGTGGCACTTCGCGAAAACCTTACTCAAAAATTTGAATCGCAAGCAGGGCATGTACGCTTTCGTCGCTGGCGTGCTATGTCGCTCGGTTCGCGCATTTCTCTTATTGTGCTGCTCGTAGTAGTACTGATTGCGGTGTTTGCATCGGTGCTTGCACCCTACGACCCCTTGCAAATTTTTGACGCCCGCATGGCACCGAATTCATCATATCTGTTTGGTACCGACGATAAAGGCCGCGATGTGCTCTCGCGTATGATGTACGGTGCGCGCTACTCGCTTACTATCGGCCTTGGCGCAACCATTTTTGCCTTTATAGCAGGTTCGATTATTGGCGCCTTTGCTGCCGTTTCACGCAAATGGATCTCTGAAATTATCATGCGCATCCTTGATGTGATTATGTCGTTTCCTGGCATTGCGCTTGCGGCAACCTTCGTTATTGTGTTCGGCACCAGCGTGCCATCGCTTATTTTTGCAATCGGGTTTTTGTATATCCCACAGATTGCTCGCATTGTGCGCGCGAACGTGATGAGCGAATATAACCAAGATTATGTACGTGCCGTTGTGGTATCGGGAGCTCGTGCGCCCCATATCCTCATTAAGCATGTTGTACGCAACTGCATTGCCCCTATCGTAGTATTTACCATTGTGCTGGTAGCAGACGCTATTGTGTTTGAAGCATCGCTTTCATTCATTAGCGCAGGCATTCCCGAACCTACCCCTACCTGGGGAAACATTCTGGCTGACGCGCGCGGCGGCGTGCTGTCGGGCCGTTGGTGGCAAGCGCTGTACCCTGGTCTTGCCATTATGATTACCGTGCTGTGCTTAAATATCTTATCGGAAGGCATGACCGATGCGATGGCAGCAGCGCCAAAAGCTGATATTTCACCACGTGAAGATAATCTTTCTACAAAGCGTGAAGCCGACAAGTTTGTTGCTGATCCGCGCCTTGCGTATAAAGCACAAGAAGAAATGCTTGAAAAGCGCCTAGCCGCACTGCGTGAAACAGAAAATATTCGTCACGACCGCTTCCCAGCACGTACTGATGTTCCGCCTGTTCTGGAAGTAAAAGACTTATGCATCCGCTTCCCACGACATGGATCTGTTAATGTGGTCGATCACGTAAGCTTTGTAGTGCGACCGCGCCAAACCATGGGTCTTGTGGGTGAATCAGGCTGCGGCAAATCGATTACGTCACTCACGATTATGGGTTTGCTTGATCCGCGCGCCGAAATAACAGGCGAAATTATGTATAACGGCCAAAATCTTATCGGGCTTGATAACACGCACTATAATCAGCTGCGTGGACGCGAAATTGCCATGATTTATCAGGATGCACTCTCATCGCTGAACCCCTCGATGCTTATTCGCTCACAAATGAAGCAGCTTACTAAACGTGGCGGAACGCGTAGCGCTGAAGAGCTGCTTGAACTGGTAGGACTTGATCCTAAACGCACGCTTGACTCGTATCCACACGAACTTTCCGGCGGCCAGCGCCAACGCGTTCTTATTGCAATGGCACTCACGCGCGACCCGAAAGTTATCATTGCTGACGAGCCGACAACCGCTCTTGACGTTACGGTTCAAAAGCAAGTTATCGACTTGCTGAACAAGCTGCAAAAGGAACTTGGTTTTGCGATGGTGTTCGTAAGCCACGATTTAGCGCTGGTGGCGGAAGTTGCAAACTCTATTACCGTTATGTATGCAGGTCAAGTTGTTGAACAAGGCCCCGTGCACGAAATTTTGTGCAATCCAATTCACGAATACACACGCGGTTTGCTTGGATCGGTTCTCTCGATTGAAGCAGGAGGTCAGCGCCTACATCAAGTGCCTGGCAGCGTACCTTCCCCGAAAGACTTCCCCGAAGGCGACCGCTTTACACCGCGCTCAAGCCATCCCGATAAAGTATCCCCTATTCCGCCGATGCTCAAACGCATTAAAGGAACCGACCACTACTACGCTGAACTACCCGACTCCGAGCTCAAGCGCCTTGGTATTGAGCCCTATCTCAAGGAGGCTTAAAGCCCATGGATACGAACAAAAACGCCTCAGAGCAGCAGCCGATTATCTTCCTTGACAACATTACGGTTGTGTACAAATCGCGCACGGGAACGCTGTTTAAGCCAACGATGGTGCAAGCGCTTGACGGGCTTTCACTGAAGCTTAATGCAGGTGAAACTCTCGGTATTGTAGGCGAATCGGGTTGCGGCAAATCGACAACAGCAAACGTGATGTGCGGCCTTCAAGCGCCTACCAGCGGACGCGTGTTCTTCAAGGGAACAGATGTTACAAAACGTAGCGCTGACATCCGTAAACACATTGGACGCGTGATATCGGTGGTGTTTCAAGACCCAGCGACAGCCCTGAATGCACGCATGAGCATCAGCGAGCAATTGTGCGACCCGATGCGTGTTCATAATGTGGGCACGAAACAAGAACAGCATGCACGTGTGCGCGAGCTTATCGGCATGGTTGGCTTGCCAAGCTCGGTACTGGATGCGCTTCCAGGGCAGCTATCAGGCGGTCAGCGCCAACGCGTTGCTATTGCGCGCGCACTGTCGCTGAAACCCGATGCAATTATCGCCGATGAGCCAACCAGCGCGCTTGATGTTTCAGTACGTGCGCAAATTTTAAACTTATTGATGGATTTGAAGCGCGATTTAGGCTTGTCGATGGTGTTTATCAGCCACGATATTCAAACGGTGCACTACTTGTCTGATCGCATTATCGTTATGAACAAGGGACGCGCTGTTGAACAAGGCACCGCACAAGAAGTGTTCGACAATCCGCGCGACAGCTATACCAAGTTGCTGCTGGGCGCTGCGCCGTCACTGTTGCATGCACAAGAATAAACGCACACAGAAGGCACAGTAAGGACGCGGGAGATGCGAGGGCGCTGCGGATGCGTCGTCCGTTCCCGCGTTCTTGCGTTTTCGCGTTTTCGTATTTTCGCGTTCTTGCGTTCCCATTGCGAATTCTGCTGATGCGATTCCCTGGTGCGTTCCCCTTGTAAGTTATCTGATGCATTCCCCATGTGAGTTTCTCAGATGCGTTCCCCGTTTGCGTTCTCACCATGACCCGTGTGAGTTCCCTTCATTCCCCTTTTGTGTAACACAAAATCAAGAAACGGTATTATCTATCTGCTGAAGTGTAAGTGTGCAAGAGAATAGTGTACTCCATTATTCTCATGAAAAAATAGTCTTTATTTTTATTCAAGGTTTATTATTCTTACAATTACACCGTGTGATTAACCGTTTAGGCACTAAAGATGCATGCACCAATGCGCTACGGACGCGCCTTATCACAGCCATACACCTTACCCTTTGCGCGCACAACCACACTCCACAACGTAATACAGAGAAAGGAAGCCACCATGTCCGATACGCACACCCACACTACCGCGCCCCACACAGACGACGCCACAAACGCTCAAGCAGACACTTCATCAAACACCGAGCGCGCGTACGAAGCCCTGTTTTCGCGCAATAACGTATCTGCTGCCACGCGCTCGCACGCGCTAACGCGTCGTAACTTCCTTGGCGCCACCTTAGCCGGATTAAGCGTTGTGTCACTTGGCGCTCTTGCTGGATGCGCAGGTAACAAGCCAGCACCCAGCAAAGAACCCGAAAAGAAAGCGGCCGATCCTAAGAAAACAACCTGGGAATTTACCGACCAAATTGATCAGAAAGTATCCGTGCAAATTCCTGTTGAGCGCATGGTTGTGCTGCAGCATCACTCCATCGACATCCTTGCTCAACTGGGCGCCCAGAAAAAAGTAATTGCCGTTGAAAAGAATTGGGAGAAAGACCTTGGCGGCTATATTAAGGATGTTTTCCCAGGTATTGCATCGCTTCCTAACCCGGGCTCGCTAAGCGATTGGAACGTGGAAACAATTGCGTCGCTTAAGCCCGATGTCGTAATAGCTGCCTCGCAAGCAAATCCAAAAGCGATGAAACAAATTCGCGATTTGGGAATTCCTGTGTGCGTTGTATCGCTGCGCGCCGAAGGCAAGCAGCAAGAAGCGCAAAATCCGCGCCTATCAAACGCCGATGCTGCGTACACGAACGGCTGCAAATGGGCTGTTGAAACGCTTGGTAAACTTACAGGAACCAGCGACAAGGCAAACTTGCTATGGAAATTCTGCAAGGAAAGTCGCGATCAAGTAGAGCGCGCCATTGGCTCAATTGATGATGCAAAACGCACGAAAGTGTTCGTTGCATGCCCCGACAACAAAACCTACGGCAATGATAAATATGTAGGCTGCCAGCTGCTGCGAGCAGGCGCTATCAACGTTGCAGCGAAAGACATTCAAGGCTACAAGCCCTACACGTTCGAAATGCTTGCAAAATGGGATCCCGACATGATTATCGTGCAAGACCGCTACAAGAGCGTCTACGATGCAATCCTGGTGTCGAAGCCGCACCAGCAGCTGAAAGCTGTCAAAAACAAAAAAGTGGTGCTGGCGCCCTACTGGACAAAGCCTTGGGGCAACCCCGATGCCGACTCTATCGCACTGGGCGAGCTGTGGCTAGCGCACATATTCTACCCGGAAAAAATCTCAAAAGACCTTGTGCTTGAGCGCGCAAAAGCGTTCTACAAAACCTTCTACGGAACCGACTTTAAAGGAACAATGTAAGTGACGAATAATCGCTTGACATCGAAAAACAGTGCGAAAACCAACGCGGAAGAGCCCGGCGCAGCTGTGCCGAGCTCTTCTGGCGCACCAGCGAAAACTTTTAGCGCACCAGCGAAAATTTTTCGCAGACGTAACGCCACGCCGAAGAAACCTTCTTACGAACGCAACGCCGCGCACGCGCTTGTGTTCGCCGTATTGTGCGCAGCGTTTGTGGTGGTGTTTATTTGCTCGCTTGGTTTGGGAACGTATCACATTGCACCTTTAGACGTTGTAGCGCTTATTGCAGGGCTGCCCACGAGCAATTCACTTCAAGACGCCGCAATGGCACACAGTCTTATTTGGGACGTTCGCATTCCGCGCGTGTGCGCTGCTGCTCTTATTGGCGCTGGTCTTAGTTGTGCAGGCGCCGTTTTTCAGGGACTGTTTCGCAATCCGCTTGCATCGCCGTACACGCTTGGCGTAAGCAATGGTGCAGGTTTTGGTGCGGCGCTTGCTATTGTGCTTTCTGCAAACGCGCTGGGCATTCAGCTCACATCAATAGCATGTGGTCTGGTAGCAGTGCTGCTTACGTTCCTTATTGCAGCGCAAGGAAAGAAAAGCACCGTGACGCTTATCTTGTCGGGCATGCTCATAGGCTCGCTGTTTGCGTCATTGGTGGCACTTCTGAAATTTTGCGCCGACCCCACCGAAAAGCTTCCGCAAATTGTATACTGGCTAATGGGCTCGCTATCAGGCATTACCAGCACATCGTTGCTGTCTATTCTGCCGTTTTACTGCATCTGTTTGCTGCTTATACTGCTTTCACGCTGGCGCATTAATGTGCTGTCGATGGGCGATACCACCGCTGCATCGTTTGGCATTCACGTTGCGCGCGAGCGTGGCATCATTATTTGCGCGGCGTCGGTATTAACTGCCCTTTTAGTAAGTATAGCTGGTATTATCGGCTGGATAGGCATTGTTGTTCCGCACCTTTCGCGCATGCTTATGGGACCGAACTTTAAGCAGCTTATTCCCACGTCATGCGTGCTGGGCGGCGCGTATCTTATCATCATCGACGATATATGTCGGTGCGCAACGGCGCTTGAAATTCCGCTGGGCGTTATAACAGGAATTGTTGGCGTGCCGCTGTTTTTGTACTTCATCAGGAAGAAGAAAGTTGACTGGTAACTGACGGATGGCGCGACGAACGAATGCCACCCCACACGAATGGCGCGACGGACGGATAGCGCGACAGACGAATGCCGCTGCGCGCGTTCTCGTTGAACGCGCCACCAGGCACGTGCTACGAACGGTACGTGCGCACAAAGCGTGCACCGTACCTGCACATAAAGGACATGCTGTGAAACTAACACTGAAACATCTTGCGTATGCGTATCCAATGTCACACGCAGGCAAAAACGTGCTTCAAGACGTATCGTTTACCTACGAAACGCCTGATATTTTAAGCATTCTAGGCCCTAACGGCACCGGAAAAAGCACACTGCTCCAATGCATCATGGGCTTTTTCAAGCCGCATACGGGAAGCATCCTTCTTGATGACAAACCGCTTCACACGTACACGCAAAAAGAAATTGCACGTCGCATTGCCTACATTCCGCAAGATCACACGCCCGCGTTTTCGTATAGCGTGGAAGACGTGGTAAGCATGGGTCGCACGCCCTATCTTAAGGCGTGGGAAATGCCTGAATACACCGATAAAACTATCGTGCATGAAGCGCTTGCGTGCCTGGGCATTGAGCATTTAAGCACACAGCCCTACACTGCCATTTCAGGAGGTGAGCGCCGCCTTGTGCTTATTGCGGCAGCGCTTGCACAACAGCCGCAGCTTATTGTGTTTGACGAGCCGTGCGCGAACCTCGATTTCGGAAATCAGTACAAGTTTAGCCAGCTGGTAGAACGCTTACACGCACATGGTTGCGGCGTGATTATGACCACACATTATCCTAATCAGGTGCTTGATTTGGGAGGATTATGCGCGCTGCTGCATGGAGGTGTTATCCAAAGCTTCGGGCAAGCACACGATGTAATGACTGAACAGGCACTTTGTAATATGTACGGCATAGAAATTCACCTGCGGCGCATCGATAACAGGCTCGTTTGCATTCCGGGTAGCCTTGCATAACACGGGACGCATTGTGCGGCGTTGTGACCGCCAAGATATACCGAGCAGCGTTGCATAACATTTGCCGTATCGCGTATCGTTGTAGCCAACAAGGCATTCCAGGCAGCCTTGCATAAAATGCGTAATTTGGCACCTTCAGCGAAGTACGCAACAAATTTACGCTACACTATAACGGTTCACATAACACTCACTACCAGCGCCAAGCGCTACACTGCGCCCTTGCTGTTCACGCACAAGGCTCACAAACGGTGCGGATGGTGCTCTTTAAGAGAAACGAGTTTGCTAATCATGTGCGGAATTTGTGGCTTTACTGGCTCAATTAACAACGAACAATCCATACTTGAAGCGATGATGAACCGTATTATTCACCGAGGCCCCGATGGCGCAGGTCGCTATTTCGACGCAGGCATTGCAATGGGACATCGCCGCTTGTCGATTATCGATTTAAGCGACGCGGGCAAGCAACCCATGATAAATGCCGACGGCACGCTCGTATGTACGTTTAACGGTGAAATCTATAACTACAAGGAACTAAAAGCGCAGCTTATCGAAAAGGGATACCGCTTCTCAAGCGATTGCGACACCGAAGTGTTGTTGCACGGCTACACCGAGTGGAAAGAAAAAATGCTCGATAAACTGCGCGGAATGTTCGCGTTTGCCCTATGGAACACACAAACGCACGAACTGTTTATGGCGCGCGACATGTTTGGCATTAAACCGCTGTACTACGCACAGATAAATGGGCAGCTTGTATACGCCTCTGAAATTAAAAGCATCCTCGAATACCCTGGTTACACGCGCGAAGTTAATCTTGAAGCGCTTGAGCAGTACCTCAGTTTTGAGTATTCAGTACTGCCTGAAACGTTCTTTAAGGGAATTTTCAAGCTTATGCCTGGTCACTACCTTACGTGGAACGCGGGCAAGCTTTCGATAACGCGCTATTTCGACCCTATGCTTATGCCATCAAAACAGCCACTTGCACATGATGAACTGGTCCAACGCATTGATGACACGCTGCAAAACTCAATCCGCTACCACATGGTAAGCGATGTGGAAGTTGCGTCCTTGCTTTCAAGTGGTGTTGACTCAAGCTATGTTGCAACGCAGTTCAACGGGAAGCGCACGTATACGGTTGGCTTTGACTACGAGCGCTACAACGAAATTCCCTATGCGCAAAAATTGGCTCACACACTGGGCATTAAAAACACGAGTAAGGTGATTTCGACAGACGAATATTGGAGCGAGCTCTCGCGCATTCAATACTATATGGACGAGCCGCTTGCCGATGCATCGGCCTCAGCACTGTATTTTGTCGATCGCGAAGCGGCACGCGATGTGAAAGTAATTCTTTCAGGCGAAGGTTCAGATGAACTTTTTGGCGGCTACAACATCTATCACGAGCCGTTCTCACTTGCGCGCTATCAGGCATTACCGCAAACCTTGCGCACGTGTTTAGCGGCACTTGCCAAACGCATTCCAGGGCATCCGAAAGGGAAAAACTTCGTTATTCGCGGAGCTTTGCCTGTTGAAGAGCGCTTTATTGGAAACGCGAATGTGTTTAGCGACCAGCAGAAAACGCGCGTACTGAAATACCGAACGAAGCGCCGCGCACAGCAACTTACAAAACCTTACTATGACAAGGTAAAACATCTGGCTGACACCGAGAAAATGCAATACATCGACCTCAATTTTTGGCTGGTGGGCGATATTTTGCTGAAAGCAGACAAAATGAGCATGGCACATTCGCTTGAAAGCCGTGTTCCGTTTCTTGATCGTGAAGTGTTTGAGCTTGCACGCACGTTGCCTTTGAACGAGAAAATCGCAAATGGCACTACAAAAGCGTGCTTTCGTGAAGTTGCACATCGCTATTTAAGTGCCTTTCAAGCGCAGAAAAAGAAACTGGGGTTCCCTGTGCCTATTCGCGTGTGGCTGCGCGAAGACATCTACTACAATCGCATCAAACGCGAGTTCCAAAGCGATATTGCAGCTCAATTTTTCAATACGGATGAGCTGGTTCGCTTACTTGATGATCACAAAGCTGAGAAATTTGACTACGCGCGCCATATTTGGGTAGTGTACATGTTTCTTTTGTGGTACAAACAATACTTTGTGCCTGGTGAATGCTGTGTTTCGATAGAAGACGAGCTGAAACGCGAACGAGGACGTGCACAAAGCGCATAGGTAAGCTGCAAAACAACATGTGTGGTGGTTATCAACTTTTAGGGCATTATTATTTGCTTGGCGATGAAAAAGTCAAAGGCCTGTCGCTTGTTGATTTATACACCGATCGTGGCACGCCGCGCCTTATTGGTAATATTGCAATCAAAAGTTCCATATGCACGCACCCCATAGTTGGATACGAAAATCACGGGGGAAGAACGTATCTTGGTAGCGGTATTACGCCCTTGGGTGTTGTGGAATACGGGCACGGAAACGATGGCAAAAGCGGATATGAGGGCTGCTTATATAAGCATGTTCTTGGTACGTATATTCACGGGCCACTTTTTCCAAAAAACCCTGGTGTTGCCGATTTTCTTTTGCGTACTGCCTGCGCGCGACGTGGCGTTTGTCAAACACTCGAGCCGCTCGATGACACAATAGAACTGCAAGCGAATAACGTTATGTATCAAAGACTTATGAACCACGAAATTCGCGAATAGTTTGACACATAGTCTGTCGTACTTTTAGATTTCCCTAAAAATTGCGTTAACGAGTGGAACAAGTTATGAAGTAGCCGATGTGCTACATTCTAGTGGCTCAATTTTCAATTAATACAGTGGCTTAATTTTCAATTGACATAGACATCTGGAAAATAAGGTTCCTGAGTCTAATACGTTGATTGTTGGGTATTGTATCGAATACGCAAACTATAGAATAGTAAATATCCAAATACTTTACTGAAAGTCCGCCAAATACTTTAATGAAAATTAGCCAAATACTTGAATGAAAATTGGACAAATACTTGAATTGCTGATAAAGTTTACCTAACTAATAGGCATTGGAGGAGATTATGAAGGAGTATTTACCCAGAATTGCTGATAAATTATTAGAAGAACGATTAGACGCAAAGGGAGCAGTTTTAATTGAAGGGCCTAAATGGTGCGGAAAGACTACAACGGCAAAACAAAAAGCTAAAAGTTTTATATCTATGGATCTTCCTGATATGACGAAACAATATCAACAAATGGCAGAGATTTCTCCTAGTACACTACTCGAAGGAAAAACCCCAAGGCTGATAGATGAATGGCAAATAGCACCTAATATATGGAACGCTGTGCGATATGAGGTTGACAACAGAGATGAGTTTGGCCAATTTATATTAACGGGTTCGGCAGTGCCTAATGAATTTGATAACTCTATGCATACAGGCATAGGCAGAATCTCTAGGCTTTTGATGCGACCTATGAGTTTGTATGAATCAAAAGACTCAAGTGGTGAAGTTTCTATTAGAGATTTATTTGAAGATAAAAATATTTCGGCTATTAATGAAACCAGTCTTGAAAAAATAGCATTTTTAATATGTAGAGGTGGATGGCCGAAAGCAATTGGTTTAGAAGAAAAACCGTCTTTATTTCAAGCGATAGATTATTACAAATCCGTTGTTTCTACAGATATTAGTAGAGTGGATTCGATAAAAAGAGATACAGAAAAAGCAAAAAGACTGCTTAAATCTTACGCAAGGCATGTGGGTTCGCAAAGCTCACTCGAAACGATAAGGCAAGATATGTTGGTCAATCAAGAGGATACATTTAACCAAGTGACTCTTTATTCTTATCTTGATGCGCTAAGAAAAATGTTCGTGATAGAAGACTCGCCTGCATGGAATCCAAATTTAAGATCTAAAACGTCCATACGCACAACGGATACGAGATATTTTTCAGACCCATCCATTGCAACTGCTGCTTTAGGAATTGGACCTAAAGATTTGTTAGATGATTTAAAAACTATGGGATTTTTATTCGAAAATTTATGTGTTCGTGACTTAAGAATTTATACGGACTATTTGGATGGAACTATTTATCACTATAGAGATAAGAATGACTTAGAATGTGATGCGGTTATTCATTTAAGAAATGGGTCTTATGGTCTAGTTGAAATTAAGCTCGGTGGAGATAAGCTGATTGAGGAAGGTGCAAAGACGTTAAAGGATTTAGCATCTAAAATAGATACTGAAAACATGCCTAAACCTTCATTTATGGCAGTTTTATGTGCCAAGACGCCTTTTGCTTACAAAAGAAATGATGGTGTTTGCGTAATACCCATTACTACTCTAAGACCTTAATAGTTTTATGTCCACACATACGAGACGACTGATCTTAAAAGAATCAATCGTATGAAGTGGATTTTCTTATTATAAGTGCAGTCAACAGAGAATCCATACCATACCAATTCTTTTCATTGCCATATTTGCTATAAGCGTTTATATCAGACGAGAAATCCCGTTCGTGCAATTTGTATTGCAATATGCGAGACACTAATGTACGGTATGCGTATAAGCTGATAAAAACACGGTTCTCATTTTTTTGTGGACTGACGTCATGTTAACGCGAACAGGCGCTTGTTTTTTGCAGGTTAACGCCAGACTGACGTGAACAGGGCGTTTGCTTTTGTGCCCCTAGCTTTGCATGCCGGCGCAAAACCATGACGTAAGCGACGTTGGATGCGTAATCGCAGTTCCCACAACCACGCTCCACGCCCCTGCTTCAAGCGCATCATTCGCATCGCGCGGCGTGTGCACGCGTCCTTCGCACACCACAGGAACGTGCGGAAACTCGGCAACTGCCTGCTTTAACAGCGGCAAATCGGGGCCATCGCCAGCGCTGCACTCAATGGCAGCGCAGCCGTGCGAAAGCGTTGTAGACACCATGTCGCAGCCTGCATGAACGGCGCGACGCATATCATCAATCGTTGCGCAATCGGCCATAAGCAACACATCGCTTTGCGCACGAATGGCATCGATAGTTTCTTCAAACGTACGGCCATCAAGACGCTTACCATCCGTTGCATCAAGCGCAACAATGTCGGCACCACTTGCTGCACACGCAAGCGCATGGCGCACACTTGGCGTTATATACACGCCCTTGTGGCCTTCTTTCCAAAGTCCAATAACGGGAATCTCAACGCGACCTTTAATAGCAGCAATATCCGCAAGCCCTTGTGCTCGAATAGCGCTTGCTCCTCCCAGCTCACACGCGCGCGCCATCTGCGCCATCGTTTCTGGATGACGGAGCGGTTCACCAATATACGCCTGACAACTTACAATAAGCTTGCCTTTTAGATTTTCTATCAGTGAATGCATATGAAGCCTTTCTTATACGTGCAGTCTTTCTTATACGTGCTGGTCAAGCGAACACAACAGACTATCGCGCGCATACTCTGCCGCACCCAAAAGAGGTGCATTGTTTTCAAGCGATCCAAACAACAGTTTTGTGGAACGCAAAGGCGGCATTACTTGTTCGGTAAACCCCTGTTCAAGAGCTTGTTTCCACAAATCGCCTGCGCGCACAACCGACCCTGAAATCACAACAGCTTCAGGATCAAACAAGTTGCACCACGAACCAATCGCCTGGCCAAGCGCATTGCCGCAAAAACGCAACACGTCTTGCGCGTGAGGTTCACCGTGCGCAGCCCGCTTTGAAATTTCTGCGCCCATGCACGTTTCGTCGAGGGGGTCGCCAATTTGTTTTCCCTGATAGCGAGCACAAATTGCTGTGCCCGACGTAACGGACTCGGCGTGCCCTACTCCCCCGCACGAGCACACGGTTTGCGCTGCTAGATGATGCAGAGAATGGCCCAGGTGACCTGCCGCTCCGTGCGCACCTGTGACGATGTGTCCATCCACAATATACGCGCCGCCAAGACCTGTGCCAATAGCAACCATAAGCGCGCTTGAAAAACCTTGCGCGCAACCAAATCGCACTTCGCCTAACGCGTGCGCATGAACATCGCCCAGTGAAACACACGGAATGCCATGCGTATGTTGCATACGCTGCGCAAGCTGAATACCCGTCCAACCAGGCATAAGATTGTTCGCATACGCAATGCTCCCGTCGCTTGGATTAACCACTCCAGCGGCAGAAACGCCTATCGCGTGCGGATGCAGTTTCGTTTGCGCCATAAGCTCGCTTACTAAGCCACAAGCGCGCGTAAACACGTGTTCGCCACCGTGATGCGCTTGTGTTGGAATAGACAGATAGTTCACAACGCGTGGCGTTACATGTGGTTTTACGCGTGGAACCGCAGGTGAAACTCCCTGTTCAGAAGCCTGATCACAGCCCTGTTCAGTGTCGTAACACACAAGCGCACCGGCAATTTTCGTGCCGCCAATGTCAAGCGCCGCAACAATCCAAGAGCTGTTCGGGCTGTCTGCGCTGCCTGCGTTGCAAGCTGCAGACACATGGCAGGCATGACTCGTGCCGCTCTCGTTGCGCTTGCAGCTCTGGTTGCTTGTATCCACCTGCGTCATGCTGTACCTTCCACGCGCAATGCTTAATTTACCTGCTATTTTGTTTTAATCGGCGCATCTGCGTCCATAAGACCGTTTTCTTTGAGAATTGCTACAATCGTCTCGACGTCTTTGCCTTCAAGCGCCTGAACAGGCTCGCGCATCTGGTTCGTGTTGAACACGCCCATTTGCCACAGCGCTGTTTTGAACGCGCCAACGCCCGCGCCAAAACCAACCGTTGCGTTCACGCGACGCGTAATGAACATAAGACGCGCCAGCTTATCTTGAATGCGACGCACGGTTTCCCAATCGCCCGCCTGATAGGCTTTCCACTGCGCAACATAACTGTCCGGATCTAAGTTCGCAAGGCCCGGCACTGAACCATCAGCGCCGCTTAAATACGCGCCGTCAACAACAACCTCGTGACCAGTGAATAGTTGCAGCGGGTGACCTGCGTCTTCGTTTTCAAGACACAACCAACGAAATGCCACATCGTCGCCCGAAGAATCTTTTACGCCTTGCAAAACACCATCTTGGCCCAGCTTAACAAGCATATCGGGATCAAGCTTCGTGTGAACGCACACTGGCAAATCGTACGCGAACAAAGGAAGCGACGTGTTCTCGCGAATAACACGAAAATGCTGTTCAACTTCGCGCGGACCACCAAGCGCATAGAAAGGCGCTGTTGCTACCAAGCCATCAACTCCGTAGCCTTCCGCACGTTTCGCCTGGTCAATTACGCGCAAGGTTTCCATATCGATAATGCCAGCCAGCACAGGAACACGCTTATTGACAATGGCAACCGCTTCTTGCAGCACGTGATAGCGCTGCGCATCGGTTAAAAATGCCACTTCGCCGCTTGATCCTAGAAAGAACAAGCCGTCAACGCCAGCATTGATCATACGATTGATTGAGCGCTCGAATGCCATAAGGTCGATTTGGCGATTTGCATCGAGAGGAATAACGACAGGTGGAATTACTCCATGAAATTTAGATTCAGACATCTTTACTTCCTTTGTTTACCTTATTGGTTAGGTAGGTTTTGCGCCGCCGTGCGCGTGAAGGCGCGCGGACACATACGGTTTCATTACACCACAACTTTTACAACAAAGCAGTACGCATACCGTGCTTTCTTGGCGACTGTATACAAATAACACATCCACTGCCTGCACTGCACCGATGTTGTAAACTGCTACGATACCTGCGTGGAACGTAATATAAGCTGGTCGGAAGTGGTATAGTTCTACGTGAATTCTTTTCGGCAGTATGAGCCTGCGAGATATGAACCGCTACAAAGCGTGCCACCCACGAAATCCGCTCTCGACAAGATCTGTTCCCGACAAAGCGCGTATCCAACAAGCTACGTTCCCTACGCGGACGGCTCGCACAACACGCGCATGAAGGTTTCGACCGTAAACACCAGTTTATCAGCTGACATATCATCTTCCGCAGCGCCGTTGAGCGTAAAATACCGCAAAGGCAAGCGCAATTTCGACCCTACAACACGCCCGCGTGCACGGCGAATGTCTGCCATAAGCGGCGCAGGTACGCGCACAGGATCAACGATAAGCAAACCCTCGCTCACGATAACGCTTTTGATATTCGCGTCATTCGCCAGCACTTTTATGCGCGCACGCGCGAACAATGCACGCGCTTCATCAGGTATATCGGGGTGTTTGCACGCAAGCTCGTGCGACAGCTTGTCGATAAACTCAAGCGTAGGCGCGCACGCCAAGCGCCTGTACCACATTACGCGCTCGTCGATATCGGGAATATATTCCTCGCTTAAGAGCGCACTACCAGGTATATTAACGGTTACATCCATCACACCATCTGCACCAGCAGCAGTCGCGCCAATGCCCTCACCATCAGCGCCCACACCATCTGCACGCTGCCCAGCATCTTCCCCTGCTTGCTGCGCACGCAAAGCCTCTTGCAGCATTTGCGAGAACAAATCGAAGCCAACCTGCGATAAGTTGCCGCTCTGCTCGGCACCAAGAATGCTGCCGGCACCGCGAATTTCCAAATCGCGCATCGCAATGCGCATGCCGCTTCCTAATTCTTGGAACTCTTTCAGCGCTGTTAAACGCGCAAGCGCTTCTTCAGTAAGCGGAACATGTTCGGGAAACATAAACAGCGCATATGCCTGCTCGGTTGAGCGACCAACACGGCCTTTCAACTGATAAAGCTGCGATAAGCCCAGGCGTTGCGCGTCTTCGATGATAAGCGTGTTCGTGTGCGGATTGTCGATACCGCTTTCAATAATGGTTGTTGCAACCAACACATCAAGCTTACCTGCAGAAAACTCTTCCATAACCGCTTCAAGGCTGTCGCGATCCATTTGCCCGTGCGCCACACCGACACGCGCTTCACCTGCGGCTTCATGCACGCGCGCCAATGCTTCATCGATAGAATGCACGCGGTTTGACACATAGTACACCTGCCCGCCACGGTTCAGCTCGCGCGCAATAGCCATCGACACCATATCGGGATCGTATTCGCCCACGTGCACGTCAACGGCACGCCTGTGGCTGGGCGGCGTTAAAATGAGGCTCATGTCGCGCACACCTGAAAGCGACATTTGCAAGGTGCGCGGAATGGGCGTTGCTGAAAGCGTAAGCACGTCGATATACGCACGTAAATTCTTCATTTGTTCTTTATGTTGAACGCCAAAACGCTGCTCTTCATCGATGATGATAAGCCCTAAATCGTGCGGATTCACATCGCGCGAGAGCAGGCGGTGCGTGCCAACAAGCACTTCAATACTTCCATCCGCAAAGCCCTCAAGCGCACGTTTTTGCTGGGCTGGCGTGCGGAAACGCGACAACACTTCCACATGAACGCCAAAGGGTTCAAAGCGCTCGCGGAAATTCGTGTAATGCTGCTGCGCTAAAATTGTTGTGGGGCACAGCACCATCACCTGCTTGTTGTCTTGCGTAGCCTTAAACGCTGCACGCAGCGCAACTTCCGTTTTGCCAAAACCAACATCGCCGCAGATAAGCCTATCCATGGGGCGCGCTGCTTGCATATCGGCTTTCACATCGGCAATAGCCGACAGCTGATCGGGCGTTTCTTTATACGGGAACGCGTCTTCCATTTCTTTTTGCCACGGCGTATCGGCGCTGAACGCAAAACCCTGCACCGCTTGCCGGCGCGTATACACATCCACCAAATCGAAGGCAAGCTTGCGCGTTGCGCGACGTGCCGCATTCATCGCGCGTGACCAATCTGACGAGTTCAGGCGCGTAAGGCGCGGCGCATTTCCCTCGGGGCCCACATAGCGCGTAACGCGATCGAGGCGCTCGACCGGCACAAAGAGCTGATCGCCCTCGGCATACTCAAGCTGCAGATAATCGCGCATGTCACCATCGTTTTCGCGCGTCACAATACCCTTGAAGTAGGCAATGCCGTGCGAGACGTGCACTACGTAGTCGCCCGGCTTAAACGGGAACGTAACTTTGGTAATATCGATACTTTGACGTGCGCGTTTAGCAGAATAACGCTGCGTGTCGGTAATGCTAATAAGCGCAAGCTTGGCTTTTGGAATAATCATGCCCAGTGGCAGCGGAGAGGTAACCAGGTTCACCACACTGCTGCGAAGCGCACGTTTCGCCCTTTCTTCACGTGCATGTTCATCTTGAACGTTAGCTGCGTTTTCGTTTTGAGCAGGGGCGGTGGTTGTTTGCGTGGGTGCGTTTTCGTTTTGAGCACCACTTGCATGCTTGTCCTGAACATTGCTGGCAGGCTTGTCTTGAACATCGCTTGCAGGCTTGTTTTGCACATCACTTGTAGGCTTGTCTTGAACATCGGCTTCATAAATGGGAAGCTCATGGTCAACAAGCGCTAATTTCATATCGGCGCGCGCTCGATAATGCGGAATTGAAAACACAATCTTTGTGCCAGCATCAAGCAAGGTGTGCAAACGTGCGAACAGCTTTTCCGGATCGCCTGCCACATCGGGGCGCAAAATGCGCAGTTCATCGTCAAGATGCGCATGCGCACGCATAAGCGACATATACGTTGCGCGCACACCTTTCCCAAACGACACCTGCTGTGGAGTGCGCGCAAAACATGAAACAGGCAACTGACTACCTGCTACCAATGCCTGAGCAGCCTCAAACGCACGCGACGCATCGTCAAACAATGCACGCGGCTCAATAAGCGTGGTAAGACACAAGCGTGTTGCGTAATCGCCCAAGGTAGCTGGGGTATCGTAGGCAAACGAAAGCAGCTTGTCTTCGCCGGGAACAGGAATACCACTCTCGAGCGCTTCAAGGGCGCGGCGCAGTTCCTGGTTAGTGCGAGCTGGGCGTTTAAGCGCATGCATAAGCGGCGTGCGCGAAGCGGTGTTCTGCGCAAGAAAACGTACCGGGTAGATTTCAACCGACTGCAACTGATTGATTGTTTGCCCTGTTGAAGGAACAATTTTGCGAATTTCTTCCAGCGTGTCGCCAAAAAAATCAAGCTGAACAGGATAGTCAAGCTGCCCTGGAAACACATCGATAATGCCGCCCGCTTGCGAAAAGCTACCCGGCTCATCGGCGTGAGGCGCACGCTTATACCCCATGTCAAGAAGCATTTCTAGAAAATGCTCGAGGCTGTCAAGCGTCTGATTGGACGACAGCACAACAGGCGTTGCGCGCTTCGATTCGCAAGACGGAAGCAAACGCACCAGCGACTGTGCACTTGCAACCACGATGCAGGGAGCATTCGATGCAAGCAGATGCGCAGCTTGCAGTTGTCGCGCGCACACCGATGCAGAAGCCGCCTGGTCAGAGAAGGGATTATCGCGGCGCTGCGGGAAATGAAACACGCGCTGGGTACCTATATACGACGCCAAGCTGCGCGTGAACGTGTACGCATTCTCTTCACCTGCAACAATAACAAGGCTTGGTTGAGGCTTGTACACAAAACGGCTTGCCACCATAAAAGGGCGCGCTGATGAGGCAATTCCCAAACTGGCGTCGGTTTGTGCGTCAAGCTTTTCCCAGAAATGCTGAACGCAGCCCGACTTCACAAGCGAAAAAACCAGAGCATCAATGAGCATAGTTACTCCTTTTACGGCAGTGCGACAGTGCGGCAATGCGGAAACGGCTGGCAGCGCGCGGGCGACAGTGCGGCGTGGTAGCAGAACGCACGCAGGCGCTGGTGACGTGGTAGCGGTACGGACGCAGGTGCTGGCGGCGTGGGGTGTAACACGGACGACGCGCGCGTCCCTGTCAGTTTCACGACAACGCAAAAAAGCCCGCATACGCTGCGGGCAAGCTGTTTATGGCGGAGATGCGTGCGAATCGAACACACCCAAGACGTTCTGCGCGCCTCACAACGGCTTTGAAGGCCGCGGGCTCCACCAGGAAACCTTCCATCTCCGTGTGCTATGATACCATGTTCGCACGCCGCAATAAGTAACAATACAGCCATACACAAGATGTTTACGAAATAGGAGCACGCCATTTGTTTGGCAGATTCGGTATGAATTCCAAGCATCAAACGTCATGCTTGCGAACATGTGCTTGCATTCAACTTTGTAACATTTCTCACAGGCGCGGCGTCTTCGTGATACAGTAGCGGAAAAGCTCCTACAAAACCGCGTAAAGGAATTCGTTCATGATCGATTCGATTATTAGCGCTGCATTGACATGTGCAGCATTTGTACCCGATATTGCACAATGCGCACCACTTACGTTCCTGATAATTTCGCTTATCGCGCGACCACTTGCTAAGCGCGCACTTCCCTTTTATGTAGCGTGCGTTGTACTGGTAGTGATAGCGAACATCCCTGGCTTGCTTAACCTTGCAGCGCCGTTTTTCCCGCGCGCAACCATGGCAAGCATGAAAACAGCAAGCGCGTGGCTTAGCAACAACGTAGCGCTGGCAGCTCTTTTTAAGCTTACGACATCGGCATGTGTTGGTGTGTGGATTTACATCATCGTGATGTTTGTAGGCGTGTTGCCCAAAACGCCGTGGGTGAAAACAATGCTGCGCGCGCGTAGCGAGCTTTCGGTACTGGGCGGCATTATCATCTGCGCTCACTTGCTAAAAGTGCTGGCGTTTCCGTTCTTTTTCCTGAACCCAATGTTTCGCAACGTATGGGGCGTGCCGTCAGTCTACTTCATGTTTATTGCAACAGTACTTATTGGAATAATACTTACTGTATGTTTTCTTGTACCTTGGATTACATCATTTCGCTGCGTTCGCCGACAAATGGACCCACAAAAATGGAAGCGGATACAAAAATTAGCATATCCGTTTATATTCTTGATGCTTGCTCAGGGTATATTTTTGGGGCTTGGGCACACGTTTTACGGCTGGCCATTCACACAAGCAGCAAGTGGCATGCGTATTTTAGGAACGCCCAGTGCCTTTTTACTTGATACAGCACGCTACGTTGCACAAACATGGATATACACGTGCCTGATGATTGCTTATGGCATTGCGCTGTATCACAAAAAGCGAGCGCGCGCGAAAAGCGTTACCGTGCACACACGGGACGCGCAATAAGTGTTACCTGCGAGCTTGACACTAAAACGTCTTCGTTATAAATAACAACATCCCAACGCTGTAAGGTTTTCCCTTGATGAAGAGGAGTAGCGGTAACGATTAGTTTACCATTTTGCACTGCGTGCAGGTGTTGCGTGGTAATATTAACTCCGTTCGCAACATGCGTTGCGTCAAGCGAGCAATTTGCACCAAGAGAAGCAGCTGTTTCTGCTAGAAGAGCGCTTACTCCTCCATGCATGATGCCATACGGTTGTTTGTGAATATCGCGAACTTCCATGCTAAGCACCACGCGTGAAGGCTTTACCTCTTCTATACAAATTCCAAAATTCTCAAGCAAATTCATAGTATTACCTCGCTTTACGATACACGCGCGAACATTTTGCAATGAGCCTAGCGCACAATCACGGGCGCGTCGGTATGTTCGACAGTCTGTGCATCGTGCTTACCTATACGTAATTGTCAATATAGTTATAGTATAAAGGAAGCGTAGATGACATCAACAACATGGACTTCGATAAAATCGTATCAAGAAATTTTATTCGAACGAACAGGCAAAATTGCAAAAATAACCATGAATCGGCCGCATAAGCGCAACGCGTTTACGCCTTTAACGGTTGCCGAAATGATTGACGCATTCACGCACTGTCGTGACGACGCGTCAATTGGCGTGATCATCCTTGCAGGCGCAGGTGACGAAGCATTTTCTTCAGGCGGCGATCAATCGATACGTGGCAATGGTGGCTATGTAGGTACCGACAATATTCCGCGCCTAAACGTGCTTGACCTGCAGCATCTTATTCGCATCATCCCGAAACCCGTTATTGCTATGGTTGCAGGCTGGTCGGTTGGCGGCGGCAACATTTTGCAGCTGGTATGCGATTTAACGATTGCGGCCGATAATGCTCGCTTTGGCCAAACGGGGCCGAAAGTTGGATCGTTCGACGCAGGCTATGGATCGGGTTATTTGGCACGTGTGATAGGTCACAAACGCGCAAAAGAAGTGTGGTTTTTGGGGCATTTTTACACCGCGCAAGAAGCCTATGAAATGAACTGGATTAACAAAGTGGTTCCTCTGAAACAGCTTGAAGAGGCAACGCTTGAATGGTGTCATGAAATTCTAAAGAAATCGCCTACTGCGCTGCGTTTCATTAAAGCAGCCATGAACGCAGATACCGATGGACTGGCTGGTTTGCAGCAGTTCGCGGGCGATGCAACGATGCTGTTTTATACCACTGACGAGGGAAAAGAAGGCCGCGACGCATTTAACGAAAAGCGTGAGCCAAACTTTGGTCAGTTCCCCACATTTCCTTAAGATTACCTGGTGTATCTCTAAGGCGCACTCCGCGTAAACCATAGTATTATGATGCGAGATATTCAACAAGGTGATAAAAATGAATAAACCCTCTTCAACGAATGGATTGCACGATGCGCGTTCGCTGCGTGGTGGCGCTGGTGCTGCTGGCGGTACTGTCGATACGAGCAGCGAACACGCAGGTGTGCAACGTGGCACTGCTGGCGATACGGGCGGCGAACGTACGCGCTCCCAGCACAACGCCGCAAGCTGCGAAAACACTACCATGCCACGTACTGCCACATGCTCAGAGGCGCGCAGCCAGCACAACGCCCCAAGCGACATCAACAAGCTTACTGACGCAGCTGTTCAGACAACGCTGTTCCAACAAAGCGTACCAAACTGGCTGCTGAAACAAGCGCAGCTTAACAGCGAGCATTGCGCAATCGATGACGGACAAACACAACTTACCTTCACACAGGTGTATGAACAAGCATGCAAACGTGCTGCATATTTCAGCACGTGCACCAAGAAAAGCTCAATTGGATTGCTGTGCTCGAACTGCATCGATGGATACCTAGCTGCGCTGGGCATTCTGATGGCAGGAAAAACTATTGTGTGGCTGAACTGGCGATTGTCAACGCGCGAGCTTACCGAACAGGCAAACGATTCACAGCTTGATTGCATTTTGCTTGATGAGCGCTTAAATATGCGCCCCTTCGATAAACGCTGTATCTACTTAGATTCGTATCAAACGTGGGAACAAAACACACCCGAAAGCACCATTCCCGCGTCAGCACACGCGCCGTTTTCGCTGAGCGCTGTTGCCTCTGTTATGTACACATCAGGCACAACAGGAAAAGCGAAAAGCGTTCCGCAAACCTTTGGTAATCACTTTGCGTCCGCTGTTTCTTCGGCGCTTAATTTAGGCGTCTTACCAAGTGATGTATGGCTGTGCGCAACGCCTCTGTTCCACATTTCAGGCTTCTCGATTATCATGCGCTCGCTTATCTACGGCATGACGGTACGCCTTGTGTCGCATTTTAACGCGCAGCACATTTCTGCCATTTTGTGCGACGAAGCAATAAGCATTATGTCGGTGGTGCCGTATATGCTGCGCACACTGCTTGCGCTGGCGAAAAAAGACCAGCTTACCTATAACGCAGCCATGCGCGTGATGCTGGTGGGCGGTGGCGTTATCGATAAGGCGACGCTTGAAGAATGCACCGCGCGGAACATTCCCGTTGTGCAGTGCTACGGCATGACCGAAACCTGTTCGCAAATTGTAGCGCTTTCGGCACACGATGCCGCGCGCAAACTGGGATCGGTAGGGAAACCCCTGTTCACAACCCAACTTCGCATAGACCCTCAAACGAGTGAAATCTGCATAAAAACCCCTGCGCTTACGCCAGGATATGGAAATGTTCCAAGCGTGTTTGCAAAGCGCACCTATGATGGGTGGTATCACACAGGTGATAGCGGATATCTCGATGACGAGGGATTTTTATACCTGAAAGGCCGCCTTGACGACATGATTATCAGCGGTGGTGAGAATATTTATCCTGCAGAAATCGAGCAGGTACTGCTTCACCATAGCGCCGTTGGATCGGTAAGTGTGGTAGGAGCTCCCTCTTCTACCTGGGGACATGTTCCTGTAGCGTTTTTCGTATTATCGGGAAGCGCGCTGAAAGAAAAGCAGAAAGCCGCAGATGAAATCCGCTTTCTTCACGAAATTGAACAGAGTGTCATTGCGTATGCACGCAAACATCTTGCGCACTATAAAGCGCCCAAACGCTGCATTATCTGCGATGCGCTGCCAAGCAATGCAAGCGGAAAAGTGCTTACCTACGTTTTGCGCAAGCGAGCACAGGAATTAACGTTCGAGCCTTAGCACGTATGAGTGTGTATATACAACAATCAAAACTATTAAGAAAGGAAGAACCGCATGAAACAAAACTCATCGTCGCTTGGCGCATGTGCCCAAACTGCCGATGAACACCAACCGACGAACCAAACGCGCGACGAACAGCAGGAACAGCAGGCGCAAACAGCACAAACAGCTCCATCTGAAAGCGCGTGCAACAATCCATCGCTTGGAGGTTTTGCACGTGCAGCAACAACAGCTGCATCTGGTGAAAGTCGTGCATTTCTTATTGGATCGTTCGTGATTCTTTATTTGGGCTACATGATTTTATTTGCTGATAGAAGCGTATTTAACATTTCGCTTGCAGCAATAGGACAAGAATTTTCCGTGTCGCCTGCTGCACTTGGTGCTGCTGGCTCGGCATTTTTCCTGGGATACACCATTATGCAAATTCCAGGAGGATGGCTTACCGACACGTTCTCAAGCAGGCGCATTATTATTGTTACGCTTATTATCTGGTCAATTCTTACGTGTCTTACCGGATGCGTATGGTCGATAGCAGCGCTGCTTGTTGTTCGTTTTCTGTTCGGTTTAGCAGAAGGTCCGTATCCCGCTGCCGCGATGACACACATTGCAAAAGTGTTCCCCGAAGAAAAACGATCGCAGCTTACATCGGCGCTTATCTCATCAAACTATGCAGGAGCTGCCGTAGCACCGTTCATCATTGTACCGATTATTGCGCTCATGGGCTGGCGAGCAGGCTTTTTCTGGCTGGGTATTTTTGGCGTCATCTTAGCGATTGTATACATCTTTTTCAAAAGCAAACACTCGCTTTCATCCGCACCCAGCAAGCGTGCACGTATTAACTGGCGCGACATTAACCCGCGTGTTTGGACGTTTATCGTTATCGGCGTGGCGCTGAACTGCATTACGAAAGGCCTTGAAACGTGGATGCCCATTTACTTCTTAAACGAGAAGCACATCGAGCTTATTAAGCTGGCCGTGCTGGTGCCATTGCCGGTGATTGCTGGCGGAATTGCAGCACTCATCTCGGGTTTTGTAATGGTTCACGTGTTCAAAAATCACGAACGCTTGCTTATTGTTATTGCAAGCTTTTTAACGGTAGTAACGATGACAGGCTTGTACTTATCAACCGACATGGCGTGGATTATCGGCTTTCAAGTTGCAACGTACTTTGTAAAATCGCTTGCGTTTACGGGAATTTTTGCCTACGTTGCGTCGCGTTTGCCCGGGTCAAGCTACGGGTCACACATCGGCGTCATTAACTTTGGAGGTCAGCTGGGAGGCTTTGTTGGGCCGCTGTTTATTGGGTGTATTATCCAATTTACGAACTCATACACCTCGGCATTCTTTGGGCTGGTGTGCGCAGCTTTGCTAGCAGGCATTGTGTCGCTGTTCATACGTTCCAGCAAAACAAACATCTAGCGCTTTTAGCAAGCTTTTAGCGCTCTTAAGCGTGAAACACAAAACGATGCAGTAAGTACGTGCCTTACTGCATCGTTTTTATTTACTGGAACTATGTTTTTCAGGGGAGCGCGAGCGCTCGCGTGTGGTTGCGTGTGGTTGCGGGAACGAACGCAAGCGCCACGTTCCAGGCGCATTACTGCGTTCCCCACTATTACCAGCACCTAAACATATGCGCAGGTGTGGTGGCGGTACTACTTCCCTAAGCCCATGAACTGCGAAATCAGTGGAATGTATCCCATAATGAAAATAATGATCATCAGTGTAGGGATACCAAATTTGCACCATGGTTTAAGCCAACGAGGAAACTTAATACCATCGCCCAAGTCGGACTCTTTCATCAAGTTATCCCAACCCCAACCTATCTTCCAGGTGCAGAAAATCGTCAGAATGAGTGCACCCGTCGGCAAAATATTGTTCGACACAATGAAATCTTCGATACCTTGAATATCTCCTAATACAGGCAGTGTTACGCCACTCCATACATTAAATCCAAGCGCGCACGGAATTGACAAAATCACCAGCGCAACAGCATTGATAAGCACCGCACGGCGGCGTGGAGTATGCCAGCGATCTTCCATCCACGTTACAAGCGTTTCAAAAACCGCAATAACGGTTGAGATAGCTGCAAAGCTCATGAACACGAAGAACAGCGCACCCCACAACGCACCAAAGGGCATCTGTCCAAACACAATAGGTAACGTTACAAATACAAGTGATGGACCTGCATCAGGGTTTACACCAAACGCAAAACAAGCTGGGAAAATAATAAGACCAGCCAGTACTGCAACAAGGGTATCAAGCCCAGTTGCGCTCAGTGCTTCTCCGTACAGCGAGCGCTGCTTGCCAATGCGCGAACCAAAAATTGCCATGCCGCCCATGCCAACTGACAAGCTAAAGAATGCTTGACCCATAGCAGCATACAGCGCATTACCGAAGTGTCCGAACTGTTCTGAAAGCGTTACACCTGCGAACAAGTGTGAAAAGTCGGGCATAAGGTAAAAACGCAATCCGTCAGCAGCTCCTGGAAGCGTTACAGCACGTATGCAAAGCGCAATCAGAATAATAAATAAGCCTGCCATCAGGAATTTTGATACACGCTCAACGCCTTTGCGCAAACCGATAAACGACACGATGGCGCCAATAAGCACGGTTACGACCATCCAAAATACCACTTGAACAGGGTCGGCAGTAAGTGCAGTAAATGCAGCTTTCGACGCTGCTGGATCAACATTGGTAAATGCACCCGAGCCCAGCTTAAAGATGTATGCAAACATCCAACCGCAGACGGTGGTGTAAAACATCAGCAAAATCATCGATCCAACATAGCACCACCACGAAAACCAGCGAAAATTTCCGCGCGATGGCAGCACGTGAAACGAGCGCGCGGTAGATACTTGCGACGCACGTCCTACAGCAAATTCCATCATCATCGTTGGAATGCCTAAAATTGCAAGAAAAATTAGGTAAATAAGAATGAATGCAGCACCGCCGTATTGTCCAGCAATATAAGGAAAACGCCACACATTTCCCAGACCAATAGCGCATCCAGCAGCCACCAGCAAAAATCCCATACGTGAGCCAAAATGCTCGCGTGTTTTCGTATTCATAATTGTGCACCATCCATTCATAGTATAAGTGCGCTTAACGCTACCATAAAACGTACGTAAAAGCGAGAAAACGCACTGGAGAATTATTATATTTACATTGAACGTATATGCCGCACATATCCAGCATATACGCGCGCCGAATTTTCGTAGTACGAACACCGTTTAGCCGCAGAACGCACAGGCACAAACGGAACGTATGCGCAAGCACAAGCAGGTACAAGCAGAAAGCACGAACACCATGCACAGCTTCAACGCAACACTCCCACCGCAGACGAAACCTGCAAAGCTTCAAAACAACATACTGCGGCGCACGAAAAAACGCTTCCCAGCATCCGGAAAGCGTTTCAGGGTGTGAGTGTTGTGCAATAATCGCTTGCTGATTAACACACTCCCTGAGCCATCATTGCATCGGCAACTTTCTTAAAGCCTGCAATGTTCGCTCCGGCTACGAAATTTCCTGGTAATCCATACTGCTCAGCCGCATCGTGGCACTGATTGAAAATGTTCACCATAATATCGTTGAGCTTTTCATCTACCTGCTGGAAACTCCAGGACACACGCGCAGAATTTTGCGCCATCTCAAGGGCAGAAGTGGCAACTCCTCCGGCATTAGCTGCTTTTCCAGGGAAGAATGCAACGCCGTTTTCTTGAAGCAACTTCGTGGCTTCATAGGTAGTCGGCATATTGGCACCTTCGGCAACAACGCTGCAGTTCTGGCTAATAAGCTTGCGAGCATCATCTTCGTGAAGCTCGTTTTGCGTTGCGCACGGAAGGGCAATGTCACATGCTACATCCCACACACCTCTGCCCTTGGTATATCGAGCAGAGCTTTGGTATCGCAGGTACTCTGAAATGCGCTCGCGCTTCACTTCTTTCAGCTCGCGCGCCGCTTCAACGTTAATACCTGCTTCGTCGTATACCCAGCCTGTTGAGTCGGACAAGGTAAGAACGGTTGCACCCAGCTCGGTTGCTTTTTGCGCTGCGTACAACGCAACATTACCAGCGCCCGAAATAACAACGCGTTTTCCTTCAAACGAATCGCCTTTCGTGCGCAGATATTCGTTCACGAAGTAAACTAAGCCATAACCAGTAGCTTCGCTGCGCGCAAGCGATCCGCCATACGACAAGCCTTTACCAGTAAGCACGCCTTCCGAGACATTGCGAATGCGCTTATACTGACCGTACAAAAAGCCAATTTCGCGCCCACCAACACCAATATCCCCTGCAGGAACGTCGGTATCGGCTCCAATGTGACGGTACAGCTCGGTCATAAAACTTTGGCAAAATGCCATTATTTCACGATCCGATTTGCCTTTAGAATCAAAATCCGAACCGCCTTTGCCACCACCAATCGGCAGCGTAGTAAGCGCGTTTTTGAAAATTTGCTCGAAGCCCAAAAACTTAATGATACCCAAGTTAACACTGGGGTGAAAGCGCAATCCTCCCTTGTAAGGACCAATAGCACTGTTGAACTGCACACGATAACCACGATTTACATGCACAGTACCGTTATCGTCAGTCCAAGGAACACGGAATTGCACAATGCGCTCTGGCTCAACCAAGCGCTCGAGCAGGGCGGCTTGTTCATATTCGGGATGTGCACTCATAACAGGCTCGAGCGATTCCAAAACCTCGCGCGCTGCCTGCAGAAATTCACTTTGCTGAGGGTCTTTTTGTGCCAGCGAAGCTAAAACATTCTGAATGTATGTCATGCAAGCCACCTCAAATCGATACGATACTTACGTATTGGTCTTATGTATTGGTGCTAGTCTACAAAGGATGCGTTGCGCAAATGTTACCAATGTATTAAAGATGCAAAAGAAACAAAGCACACGCCAAGAAATGCAAAAAAAATCAATTACAGAACTATGCACGTATTTGATACAGAAAAATATTCAGCGCAGTGTCGCTTATTAGGCGATTATTTCAATGTTACCTTGTATTGTTTTTAAGAGAATAAGACACATTGCATATCATACACTTTGCCTATTTATGCAGATAGTATAGCATACACTGTCAAAAGTCGACAATTTTTAGAGTTTTGAAAATGAACTATTTATATCAAGAAATATGGGGAACGTGACTGGGCGGCGGCGGGTGCGGGAACGAATGCGAGTGGTTGCGGGTGTGGGTGCGAGGCGGCATTACTGGAGAAAGGTGCAGTGGTGCGACATTACTGGAAAAGGATGCGAGCCCGCATTACACAAAGGACGAAAACTCACACGCTTGATAGGTATACGGGCTTGTGGACGCATGCGCACCTGTAGAAGCATCTGAGTTTGTAGCAACATCTGAGCTTGTTGCGGAATGCGCGTGTGATGAGGGGTGATGGTTCGTTGCGGCGTCGTGACATGAGGAAACCGTGCGCCGAAAAAGACGCATATCGCAGTGCTCAAACTGCGTTCCCAACTGCGCAAGTGCGTGGCGACGTTCCCCATTTACCTGCGAAAACAACAGCGACATACCGCATCCTGCTTGAATTGCTTCAGGAGTAGCAATAACAGCAACATCCCCAAAGCGCTCACGGCGCGAAACGTCAAGCACCCACGCGCGCACTGCCAACGCCGCGTGGGTCGAATTGAACACAAGCACGTATGTTTCCTGTTCAGACACTATTTATCCTATTCAAAAGGTATTGTTGCAAATGCGAGTTGTACTGGTACTGCATGCACTTACCTGCACCTATCAATAGGTGCATGCGCACATAACAAACGCTTCAGCTATGACGCGCTTACCTGCACCTTTTACAGCGTAATTACTTTGTCTGCGTGACGCAAGTGCTCCATAATAGCTGGCATCGTCGACTTTTCGCCCACATGAAGCGCCTCGCCAAGCTCGTAATAATTCAAGCACGTGCCACACGACAACACAGGCGTACCGTTATCAGCCATGACCTGTAACCAACGCGCTGCTTCCTCATTCTCGCTACCAGCAACCAGTTTTACACCCGAGTTCATAAGCAGCACATAGCGCGGCAATTCACCCGATTCAGCAATGGTGTGAAGCGCCATTGCTATCAACGTTTTTCCCAGCTCTTCTGCGCCTTCTCCCAAATGATCTTTACTTAAAAACAGCACATAATTGCAATCCGCTGTCTGTGCTGCTTCATTATGATGAGAACATCCACACGTGCTCATAAAAACCTCCCATGTCGTTTCTACAATGCTACGTTGCACTGTATTCCTACAAGGTAACCTTGCACCGTAAAAGGCATCTTGTCAAGCAAAGGCCGCGTTTTACAGCGGTCGGTTATAATGCCTATCTTTTCGCGCTGGCGCGTTTCTTTTTGCGCACGCCTACAAACGCAGCAAGCGAAAGCGTCATCATTGAAATGAACGCAAACACTGAAGACTCGTCGCCTGTTTTTGGCATTGCGTGCATCGGTCTGCAAGACTGGCACGTACGATCAGAAGCATCTTGTAACACTGCAGGTTGTGGCAGAGATACTGGAGTAGAAAGCGCTGAGGAAGGTGTTACCGCTTTAGGGTGTTCAGGCACGTTCTGGGGCTTTGGTGTTGCAGGCGCATCGATCGCGCGAGGCACTAAAGGCACCGCAGTCGTATTATTTTGCTTCGACGTTGGAGGAAACAAGGAAGGCAACGGCGATGTCGAGGAAGAATCGGCATCATACACGGCATATACCGTCGTATCTTGATCCACGATACTTGCGCCCGTAAACACTGCGCCCGTTCCATCTTTTTTCGTGCTCCACTCTTTAAACGTGTAACCCAATTTCGTTGGATGCTCCGGCATTGATTGATCCTTTAATGTATCCGTATCAATTGCCTTGCCTGTTTCCACTTTCACGTTTGCTAGTTCTGCGTCATCGCTGTTCTTGAATGTTACCGTAGCGCGAATTTGTTTCCACTGAGCAGTAAACACCGTATTGAGCTTCAAGGCTAATGTATCTCCGGGTTTGTGAACACCTCCAGTGGCGTCGTGCCAATGTAAGAATTGGAAATCGGTGCGCGAGGGTGCATCCAAAAGCGTAATGATGCTATTCTGTCGAACAGAGAGGTCTTTCTCGGTTTTGGCATCGCTAAATTCGCCGCCGTTAGCGTTAAACCTAGCTTGTGCATTCCACTGCGCGCGCAGCAAAAATATACCATCATACAAGGGGTCGATAGCCTCGTCGTTAAAGCGTATCCAATCACGGCTGTAATCTGAAAAGGGAGATTGTGGCCCCCAATAGTAACGCATACCAACACGGCCGCTTTTTCTGTACGATTCCGTATCAGGCAGTTCTGTAAACCATCCACCAAACACAAGGTTTGCCTTCGTTGGATCTGTCGGAAAATCAACCGTATTATCCCTTTTTACTATATTTGTTATTGAGTCCGACTTACCGTCAATTTTTCCTCCCTGTAAGTCAAATTTCACTTTCATTTGTGCTAACGAAATGCGGATAGGCGTGCTGCTATCAACGACCGCTTGAAATTGAGCATAATTTTTAATTGGCTTAGGATAGGTATAATCAGATTCCCACGAAAGATTGTATCCATCGGGAATCTGTGAATCGTCAACTATAATTGTTACTTTTTCGCCGTTGGCAAAATTGCCAACCGTACGTTCACAATGAAGGTTCAGATTTTTTTGGACCTCATATGTATTCCCTTGCGCATCTATAACCGTTATTGGAAGGTTTTTCCACATAGCTTCCATTGCAGGGCTCAGCTGGCCAAGCGCTCCTGGTGTTGTGTGGCCTTTTCCTATTGCAGCTAGATAGTTAAAAGAAATGCGAAGCGGTTTCTTTTCTACCGCTTTAGGCGCTGTTGGAGATGTTGTTGCAGTCATATCTTTTGGTGCGGGTGTAGCTACTGTTAGCTCTGCGGACTTCACTTCGCCAGCCTGAGCTGGCAGTGGCACCATACACAAACTAGAGCTAACCATCAGTACCATCGTAAGTTGACCAACATGTTTCAAACTACTCGTCTTCATAATTCCTCTCGAATCATATTGCATATAGTTTGTGCAGTAAAAATTGACACATCGTTATAACAAACAACAGGCGGTTATATACCTATGCATCCGGCATAAACGTTATAAAAGGATACGAGTAGATAAGGTGAATGCGATTTACTCTGTCTGTCTGTCTGTCTGTCTGTCTGTGTGTCTGTCTGTCTGTCTGTCTGTCTGTCTGTAAATATTATATTTTTCATATACATATGGTGTCAACTTTTTTACAAAATGAATGGAGTAATTATATCAAAGCTGCAGCAAAAACGACTCATTTTATAAGATAGTTACAATATTGCTATATTTTATTCAAAAACTATGTTCCTTTCTATAACCGGGAACTCATTCCCCGGCCCGAACATATTCCTCGCCAGCAGTACCGCCAGCTTCGCTACGAGCAGTGGCACAACGTTCCCCAGCTCGGACACGTTCCCAACCACGCACCACAACGCGCCAGCGGGCATGCTCCCGCGCAGCATTGTTGCAATACCGTACATCGCGGAAAATGCGAATAAGCGCTATAATTTACACAATGATCTACGAGAAAGGCAGCTATGCCAACACCAGAACAACAAGCATTATTGCGTCAATTACCGCAGATTGAAGAACTGCTTCACCATGAAGCTCTTGCTGGGCTTACAACACTGTATCCACGCACCGTTGTGGCTGACCAAAGCCGAGAAGTGTTAGACTCATTGCGCAGTGACATTCTTTCAAGCACGCTTTCTAGCGTCAATCTCAACGATATTGTTACGCGCGTACTGAAGCGCTTTGTTGCGCTCGAGCGCCCATCGCTGTGTCATGTTGTTAATGCATCAGGCGTTATTGTACACACGAACCTAGGGCGAAGCGTTCTTGCGCCATCGGCTATAGAAGCGGTCAACGATGTTATAAAAGGTTATTCTACCTTGGAATATAGCACACAAACTATGCAGCGAGGTAGCCGTCACGACCATTATGAAAAGCTGGTATGTAACATTACAGGCGCGCAAGCTGCCATTGCTGTCAACAATAATGCGGCGGCCGTTATGATGGTTCTGCGCGAGTTTTGTGAGGGGCGCGAGGCCATTATTTCGCGCGGTGAACTGGTAGAAATTGGAGGCTCGTTTCGCGTGCCTGATATTATGCAGCTTTCAGGCGCACACATGGTTGAAGTAGGAACAACCAACAAAACGCACATCTTCGATTATCAGCGCGCACTGTCACAAAACACAGGTTTGCTGGTTAAAGTTCATCCGTCGAATTTCCGCATGACGGGTTTTACGGAGGAGGTGCAGCTAAAAGAGCTGCGCGAACTTGCCGATACGTTTCTCCAACAAACGGGCGGTACGCACAGTGCGCCTTTGGTGTATGAAGATTTGGGATCGGGTGCGCTGGTTGATATTTCCGCATGCGGTATTAAGGAAACAACGGTAAGCGAATGTCTCCAGCAGGGCGCAGATTTGGTGTCGTTCTCGTGCGATAAGCTGCTGGGTGGCCCGCAAGCAGGCATTATCGTGGGCAACAAGGAACTGATTGACCGTTTGAAGAAAAATCCGCTGGCACGTGCGCTTCGCCTTGACAAAATGACAATTGCAGCACTTGAGGCAACACTGCGCCTGTATTTAGACGAAAACGATGCTCGCGCGCTTATTCCAACACTGCACATGCTCTCAGAGCCACTGGCTGATATTGATCAACAGGCACAAGAGCTGTGCACGTATCTTAAAAACTCACTGAATAGCAGCTGGGTGAACGTAAGCGTGGAAGATGAAATTTCGCGTGCAGGGGGCGGTGCGCTGCCGATGTGTGATATTCCTACTAAAGTAGTAGCTATTGAATTCCTGCAAGGAAGTGCACTAAAGTGCGATCGCTTCTTAAATCAGAACAGTACGCCACCGATAATTGCTCGCTTAAAAAATGAACACCTGCTATTCGATGTGCGCACCTTGCTTGGAATGGTCGATTTTGAATGTATTTCTCAGGCATTACGCAACTACTTTGAGCAGCTGAACGGCCGCAAATAACGTAAAGAATGTTACAAACAGGCGCGTTATGAGTGGTGCTGAAGCATTGCAGATAAGCTGGCGATCAGGAATAACAACCGCCGCTGGTGCCTAGGAACAATTTTCGCTCATGCGTAGGAAGAACAACGAACTTGTAGGACGGAACTAGCGAGTAGGCATGGCAACGAACTGGTAGGACGGTACTGCTGCAACGAAATACTGCAAAACGCAATAGTGCTGATCAACAGTACTATTGCACCACAAGGCAGCACAGCTGCACCACAATACACCTACGATGTCAGGCATAAAGGTAAAGGAACTCATATGGCTCTTCAACATATTATCCTTGGCACAGCAGGCCATATTGATCATGGCAAATCGACCCTTGTCAAAGCGCTTACCGGCACCGATCCCGACCGTCTTCAAGAAGAAAAAGCGCGCGGCATAACTATCGAGCTTGGCTTTGCACAGTTGCCTCTTGGCAGCAACCTTGTGTGCGGCATTGTTGATGTTCCTGGTCACGAGCGTTTTGTGCGACAAATGATTGCAGGAGCAACGGGGATTGATTTAGCGCTACTTTGTATTGCCGCAGATGACGGCATTATGCCGCAAACGCGTGAGCATCTTGCTGTTCTTGAAATGCTTGGGGTTCAACATATGGTTGTTGCGCTTACGAAGTGTGACTCGTTCGATGATGAATGGATTTCCCTGCTCACCGACGACATTCGCGCATTTCTTGCCGATACTTCCTATGCGCAGGCAGCTATTATTCCCACATCGGCACGCACGGGCCGCGGCATTCCCGAGCTTAAAGAGTCCCTGCTACAGGCAGCAAAACAATGCAAGTCACTTCATACAAACGATATTATGCGCATGCCAGTTGATCGTGTGTTTACTATCAAAGGGGCTGGTACCGTTGTTACGGGAACGCTCTGGAGCGGTACCGTTCGCAAAGATGATGATCTTGAAATTCACCCATCGGGCGCGCTTGTACGCGTGAGAGGCGTGCAAAGCCACGACACAAACTGCGAGTTAGCGCATGAATCGTCACGTGTTGCACTGAATTTAGCAGGTATTACAACATCGGATATTCGCCCTGGCTGTGTGCTTACATCGCCGAACAGCATTACCGATACCGATCGCTTTGATGCGTTCATCACGAACTGCGCACCGCTCAAAAAACGCCCGCTTAAAACGGGAACGCGCCTGCGCATTGCTCATGGTACTAAAGAAGTGTTCGGGCGCGTGTTGCTAATGAACAAGCAGGAAAGCCTTGAAAGTAACCAGCGCACGTTTGCGCAAATTCGCCTTGAAGAATCGCTTACGATATGCGAAAACGACCGTTTTATCTTGCGAACGCAATCGCCTGTGTGCGTGCTGGGCGGCGGCATTGTGTTGCGCGCGCACCCAAAACGCCGCACCACTCTTGACGCGCTAGAAGAATCGCAGCTGAACGCGCTGCTTAAAGGCGACTACGCTACCGCGTTTTCCTGCGCACTTGAACGCGCAACGGCGCCGTTTACGCTTGCAGATTTCCAACATTTATCGGGGCTTCCTTTGAAGGAATGTGCACAACGTTTGCAGGAAGCGTGCAGCACTAATCTGGTGGTTGCACTCGGTGCATTTTATGCGCCTCGCGCGCTTCAAACGCGGTTGTCCTCAAGCCTTGAACAAACGGTGCTCAGCTACCATCAGGCGCATCCCGACAAGCGAGGTATGCCAAAACAAGAGTTATTCTCTCATATTGCGTCCAAGTTTCATCCGCCCCTGCCTGTGGAATGCTGTGAAGCGCTGCTAAACTTTCAGCTGACAAAGGGCGCGCTTGAACTTGACAACGCTCTCGTTGCACATAAAAAGGCCGCAGGTGGAGCACGTAAAAACGACGAAACATTGAAAGATACGCTGCTTACTGCACTTCGTGATGCAGGAAGTGCCCCTCCCCTTCTACCTGCACTTTTTAAGCAAGCAGACATTCACAATACCTCGCTTGCATACCGCATTATTGGTGCGCTTGCAGCAGAGGGTTCCGTGGTACGTATTCAACCCGACCTTGCATTTGAAAAACGTGCCTATGAACAGCTGAAAGATGCCGTCGTGCTCTATTTACAAGCGAACACACGCGCGCAGGCTGCCGACCTAAAAAACGCTATGGGTGTCTCGCGCAAATATGCTATTCCACTGTTGGAATACTTTGACAGTAAACACATCACAAAACGAGCAGGTGATTTTCGTGAACTTGCCTAACAATGAGTACATGACGCGCACAAAGCATGAAGAAGCCAGCGAAGCAGCGCGTGCACAAGAAGAAAAGGGCCTTGCAAACAGCGCAGATGCTGTGAAGGAAACGGCTCAAGGAGCGAATCTAGCGGCGGCTCAAGGGGCGGTGTCAAACGCAGTTCCATCCGCAGCACCAGACGCAAACCAAGGAACCGCAGAAACACGTTCTGCATGTGAAACGGTAAAACTCACGCGCCTTACTTCAAAAGGCGGTTGAGCAGCAAAATGGGGTCCGGGCGACCTTGCCACTATTCTTAATACGCTAAAACCGCAGGCAGCAAGCGAGCTTATGCTTGGTTTCGAAACAAGCGACGATGCTGCTGTCTACAAACTTAACAACGAACAAGCGGCCATTCTGACGCTTGATTTTCTAACGCCGATTGTTGATGATCCGTACCAATTTGGACGCATTGCCGCAGCTAATGCACTATCGGATGTATTTGCAATGGGTGCTACACCGCTTTGTGCGCTTAATATTGTTGCACTTTCTCCATCGCTTGGAAATAATGTTGCCAGCGCTATCTTGCAAGGTGGGCTGGATGCTGTTAACGAAGCAGGAGCGGTGCTGGTGGGTGGGCATTCCATCGATGACACTGAGCCAAAATACGGACTTGCGGTGCTTGGAATTGCACACCCATCGCGGATAATTCGCAACGCAGGCGCACAGCCGAGTGACGCACTGTATCTTACAAAGCCCCTTGGAACAGGTATTTTGGGGCAGGCATTCCGAAAGGGCCACATCGATCAGGCGGCATTTGAGCCGGCAATTCAATCGATGATGCAGCTTAACGCCGCCGGTTCGCGCGCGATGCAAGCAGCACACGCACATGCAGGAACCGATGTAACGGGCTTTGCACTTGCAGGTCATTTGCATGAAATGCTGCAGGCAAGCAAGGTGGGCGCACGTCTTAATTGGGATGCCATTCCTTTGTTGCCGCGCGTGTGGGACTTGTGTTGCAAGGGCATTTTGCCTGGCAGATGCGCCACAGTGATCGACTTTTCACGAAACTTTATCGATTCAGGTACACTTGATACCCAAACACTGCAGCGGCGTTTGGGCGTGCTGTGCGATCCACAAACCTCAGGCGGCTTGCTGGTAGCAGTTGACGAGCACAATGCTGCGCGCTTTGAAGCAGCATTTTGTGCAGAAACAGGCGTTGTACCTGCGCGCATAGGCACGTGTATAGAAGATGAAACGTGTTCGATTCACTTTGCAGACGCCTAACATTACTGAGCAACAAACAGAATTTCAGCGCCATAGAGCATTGCAAGCAACATTACCGCATCGTACATTGAAGTAGGAACACAACAAAACAGGAATGCAATGAAGTAGGAATGCAACAACACAGAAACACAATGCATTAGCAGCGCTACAAGCAAGCAAAACTTCAATCGAACAAGCTGCAAGGCAAAAACGTGCACCAAACTGCGCGTAGCTATACAGAGAGAAACAAGGGGTGGGTACTGTGCCACGTGAAGCGCTAGCGAAAAAACGAGAGCGGGCAATAGAGATTGCCAATCGTATGAACGCGCACTACGGCATGGCAGAGTGCGCCTTGCATTGGTGGAAAGACCCCTTCAAGCTTACGATTGCAGTGTCGTTATCTGCACAAACAACCGACAAAAGCGTGAACGAGGTTACCCCTACTTTGTGGAAGCACTATCCAAATGCCTACGAACTGGCAGCAGCGCGCCTAAGCGACGTCGAGCGCATTCTGAAAAGCATCGGTTTGTATCGCAACAAATCTAAAAATTGCATTGCATGTGCGCAAATGATTGTGTCTGATTTCAACGGTGAGGTTCCGCACACGATGGATGAGCTCACCAAATTGCCTGGTGTTGGGCGTAAAACCGCCAACATTGTGCTGAACGAAGCTTTTGGAATTGTAGAAGGTATTGCCGTAGACACGCACGTATTTCGTATTGCGCATAAATTACAGCTAGCACGCAGTGATGCGCCACTCAAAACCGAACAAGAGCTATTGAAACTGTATCCGCAATCGTATTGGAAGCCTATCAATCACCAATGGGTGTTATTTGGGCGAGAAACCTGCATTGCACGCCATCCTCGCTGTTCAGAGTGCTTTTTAAGCGACCTATGCCCTTCGGCTCACGTAGAATAAATCGCGCCACACCACCATATACACGCCACCATATATAAAAGCACCCTCTCTTTTCAGAAAGGGTGCCTAATTTGTAATTCTGTTCTATCTGGACTGTTCGCGCCAACAAGCATCAAAGGAGCTTAATAAAGGTACGTGACAGCTTTACCGCTATGCAGCGTTCCTGCTTTGCAGCTGTGCAATGTTGCACGTTTTGTGGCTTACAGCTTACCAACAAGGTCGATGCCAGGGTGCAAAACTTCAGCGCCAGGAACCCATTTTGCAGGACATACTGAGTCACCATGCTTAGCTACAAACTGGCATGCTTGAACTTTACGGAGCAATTCAACGGCATTACGTCCAATAGAACCCTGGTTAATTTCGTACGCAACAATCTTACCCTGAGGATCAACAATGAAGCTTCCACGCTCAGCAACGCCATCAGCCTCAATAAGTACATCGAACATCTTTGAAAGAACATGCGTTGGATCAGCAAGCATAGGATATTGCAATTTGCTAATGTTCTCAGAAGCGTCATGCCATGCTTTGTGAACGAAATGAGTATCGGTGCTTACGGAATAAATCTCGCAATCTGCCTGCTTGAACTGGTCGTATAGAGCGCTTAAATCTTCAAGCTCAGTTGGGCACACGAATGTGAAATCAGCAGGATAGAAGAAAAATACCGACCATTTTCCTAATACGTCTTGCTTTGAAACAGTTTTAAAACCGTCATTGTGAAATGCCTGAACGGTAAAATCTTCAATTTCTTTACCAATAAGTGACATAGTTACGTTCCTTCCTTACGAGTGTATACATTTAATTGCATACCCTTTAATTGATAGCTATATAATAGCCCAGTTTAAGCAAAGGTCAAGGCAAAAACGTACAAGTTTCTATTCTGTAATAATGTTACTACGGGAAACAAAATATTATATTATGAACATTCTTACTTCTCGTAAGTATAGTGCTTATCGGAAGCGCTGCTGGATTAACAAACAGAATTCTACGGAAGCGCTCAAATAATAATCAAAAGAGTGCTTAACGTGCCTAAAGCACGAGTTTTAACGTGTAAGTAAGATACCAATAGGCTGCATAATAAGCGGTTTGTTTTCTACAAGGAACAGCCCGCTTAGAACCGCCTAAACAAGACCACGCTCCAGTAAGAAAAACCCACCCTGCACTATAACAGGGTGGGTTTCTTGTTTATGAACACTATGCTTGCACATGCATTAAAGTAGCTAACACGAAGTACCATACTCAAAACAGCTTACATGCAGATTGCGTAAAGTACTACGTTCGTAATACGTGCTTGCTGCTTGGCTTTCGCAGTTTACTTGTCTGCTTTCTTCTCTGCACTATCGGCAGATTTTTTTGAAGCAGGCTTTTCGTCAGCTGCTTTTGCTTCTGTTGCTGAAGCACTCTGTTCGCTTGCTTGCGCAGCATTTTCACTGGTAGCAGCCTCAGTTTCAGCATCTTTGCTTGCTTCAGCTGCAGCAGTGCTTTCCGTTACCGTTTTAGCAATTTCACTTGCGCCTTTAACGTCTGCTTCAGCCGCTTTGCGCGTAGCTTTACGCGGTGTAGCCTTCTTTGCAGCACCTTTTTCCTGCTTGTGAACAGGCTCGGTAACAAGCTCAATGATAACCATAGGAGCGTTATCGCCTTTGCGGTTACCCAGCTTCATGATGCGCGTATATCCACCATTACGATCGGAAAACAAGCCCTGTGCAACTTTTTCAAATACTTCGCGCACAAGCTCTTTATCGCCGCCCAAACGAGCAATAGCCAAACGGCGAGAATGCAAATCGCCTTTCTTTGCCCACGTAATAATGCGATCAACATCGGGGCGAATTTCCTTCGCACGCGACTCAATAGTCTTAATACGATCGTTTGCAAGCAAGGCACCAACGAGGCTGCGTTTCATCGCACGTGTATGGCTCGAGTCGGTACCGAGCTTACGGCCTTTGTAGTTGTGTCTCATGATCTCTGTCTCCCTACAATTTCAGATTCAAGCCCATCGAAATAAGCTTATCGCGTACTTCTTCAATAGACTTTGCACCAAAGTTTCTGATATTAAGTAAATCGTTCTCAGAAAAGTTAACAAGCTGACGTACTGAAGAAATACCAGCACGTTTTAAGCAGTTAAACGAACGTACCGACAAATCAAGATCTTCAATTTGCTTGTCAAGCTCTACATTTGTTTCCTGACCTTCAGGCGTGAAAATGGAAGGAACTTCAACCTCTTCAGACTCATCCTCACCCGAAAGCACCTTGAAAGCGCCCATGTACTGGTTAAGAATGTTTACTGCACGAAGCAAAGCTTCAGTAGGGGTGCATGATCCGTCAGTTTCAACCTCAAGAACAAGCTTATCGTAGTCGGTACGCTGACCAACACGAGTATTTACCACATTCATCGTACAGCGGCGAACGGGTGAGAATAATGAATCAACGTGAATCACGCCAATGGGATCGTCGTGGCGCTTATTGCGCTCTGCAGAAACGTATCCACGCCCAACACCAATGCGAATGGTCATGTTAAGCTGGCCACCATCGGCAACCGTTGCAATAACATGCTCGGGATTGATAAGCGTAAACTCTGCAGGTACTTGCAAATCGGCACCGGTAACAGTGCGTGGACCTTCCACCGATATGTGAGCAACGGCCGTATCAACATCCTCGTTAAGGGCGCTAAATACTAAGCCTTTTACGTTAAGCACAATATCGGTAATGTCCTCAATAACACCTTCTGCCGTGGTAAATTCATGCTGTACACCCTCAATTTGAATGGCTGTAGCACGTGCTCCATCAAGTGATGAAAGCAGCACACGACGAAGCGAATTACCGAGCGTATTACCATAACCGCGCTCAAGCGGCTCGACAATATATCGAGCGAGTGTGTCGTTCACTTCTTCCGTTGTGACTGTAGGCCTCATGAACTCTGTCATGCCAGATAAGCCTCCTTAATAAGCGTGATTACTTGGAGTAAAGTTCAACGATAAGTTGTTCGTTGATGTCAAGGTCAATTTGCTCACGTGTAGGTAGTGAAAGCACGGAACCTTGAAGTTTCTCGATGTCTACTTCAAGCCATGCAGGCACGGTTACACGCTCATTGCTTACCAGAGCACTCTTAATAACAAGCAGCTCTTTTGCTTTTGGAGCAACAGCAACTAAATCGCCTGGACGAACACGATACGAAGGAATGTCAACATGCTTACCATTTACGGTTACATGACCATGAGTAACACTTTGACGTGCTTCCTTACGCGTACGTGCAAAACCTAAACGAAACACTACGTTGTCAAGACGGCTCTCAAGAATCATCAGCAAGTTTTCACCCGTAACGCCTTCAATTGCTTTTGCGCGTTTGAAGTAGCTGCGGAATTGCTTCTCGAGTACGCCATAAATAAATTTTGCTTTTTGTTTTTCACGAAGCTGCAGTGCATATTCGCTTTCTTTGCGATGCTGGTTAGGCTGACGCTTAGATTCTTTAGATGTGTAGCCAAGAACTACAGGGTCTATACCAAGCGCTCTGCAGCGTTTCAGAACCGGAGTCCTGTCAATTGCCATGATATTAATCCTTTCGACTACACGCGACGACGTTTACGCGGACGGCACCCATTATGAGGAACAGGTGTGCAATCTTGAATGCTGCTTACTTCCAAGCCAGCGGCCTGAAGTGAACGAACAGCAGTTTCACGACCTGAACCAGGGCCTTTTACAAAAACAGTAACTTTATGAAGACCATGCTCCATAGCTGTTTTTGCAGCAGCTTCCGCGGCCATTTGTGCCGCAAACGGTGTTGATTTACGCGAACCCTTAAAACCAACAGTTCCTGCTGACTGCCAAGAAATTACATTTCCTTGTGGGTCGGTAATGCTCACAATTGTGTTGTTAAAAGTCGATTTGATGTGCGCAGCGCCAACGGCAATATTCTTGCGCTCGGAGCGCTTAACGCGCGCAGCTACATTTTTCTTCTGTGCCATTTAGCTACCCCTACTTCTTCTTGCCGCCGATTTGCTTACGAGGACCTTTGCGCGTGCGCGCATTGGTGTGCGTACGCTGACCACGCACGGGTAAACCGCGACGATGGCGTAATCCTCGATAGCAGCCAATTTCCATAAGGCGCTTTACATTTTGCGATACTTCACGGTGCAAATCACCTTCAACAGTAAGGTGTGTTTGAATGTAATCGCGAAGTTTTGAGAGATCATCTTCCGTAAGGTCGTTGCAACGTAAATCAGGATTGATGCCTGTTGAAGCAAGGATCTGTTTGGAAGTGGTCAGACCAATGCCGTAGATGTAGGTTAAGCCAATCTCGACGCGTTTATCGCGAGGGAGGTCGACACCAACAAGACGAGCCATATACTTATCTCCTCTTCCTAGCCTTGACGCTGTTTATGACGCGGATTTTCGCAGATCACAAAGATCTTGCCGTGACGACGCACGATTTTGCATTTATCGCACATCTTTTTGACCGAAGGGCGTACCTTCATGTTCTTTTCCTTTCGGCGTTCATACTTATTTCGTCTTACACTCACGGCCAGCCGCAGCCGAGATTTGAGCGCGCTTACAGGCGCAGGGTATATGGAATGAGCCGCAACGCATGTTCATCACGCATGCGCACAGCAACTACACTCATAGCAACATTCTAAAAACTATGAGATGTAGACCCTATTTAAAGCGATACGTAATACGGCCTCTGTTAAGATCGTAAACTGAAAGCTCAACAGTTACCTTATCACCCGGAAGAATTTTGATATAATGCAAGCGCATTTTTCCAGATATATGAGCTAAAATAGTGTGCCCATTTTCCAGTTCAACCCGAAACATTGCATTCGGCAGTGCCTCTTGCACGGTACCTTCGAGTTCAATAACATCTTGTTTCGTCAAAAGTGCTCCTCCGTACGCTTATAGTCAGTAAGCAGCACCGTATAATGTAACACAGGATGAAATGAAAACTAAGAACTTTTTCGAGCGGTATAAAATCTTCATCATCTGCACACGCTTAGCGCGGCGGCGTGGGCGCGAGTGCGGCAACGGGAACGGGTGCGGGCTCGGTGACGCGGGCACGAGAATGGGCTCGAGTACGGCATCGGGCTCGGTGACGCGGGGTCAGGAACGCGTGCACATGCGCGCTACGAAACCTGCGCAATCACATCCTTTAACGTTTGTGCTGATGCGCGCAATTTCGCCAATTCTTCTTCCGAAATAGGAGCAGGCAAATGTTCTTCAATGCCGTTTATGCCCATAACACTTACAATACTCAGCGCAACATCACTCAATCCATACTCACCATCGAGCATGGTTGAGACGGTCATAACTGCTTTCTCATCACGCATGATAGCTTCACACAAACGTCGAACTGACGCCGCGATGCCATAATAAGTAGCACCTTTCTTTTCGATAATAATACCTGCGCTTTTCCGTACGCGCTCTTCAATATCAGTCATCAACTGAGAAGGATTGTTGATGTTCTTATTTTTGAAGCATTCCATCAAAGGAATACCCGATACATTAGCCATGCTCCATACCGCAAATTCGCTATCGCCATGCTCACCGATAATACGCGCGTGCACATTGCGCGGATCGATATCCAAATACGAGCTTAAGATGCTTTTGAAGCGTGCACTGTCAAGAATAGTGCCCGTTCCAAATACCCGATGTGCTGGTAAACCTGTTTCACGTGCGGCAACATACGTAAGAATGTCAACCGGATTCGATACCAAAATAAGAATGCCATCAAAAGACGTTTGATTAATGTCGTGCAAAATACTGCGTAGAATAGCTACATTGCGTGCTACTAAATCTAAACGTGATTCACCAGGTTTTTGAGCACTACCTGCCGTAATAATACAGATGTCGGCAGTATTTAAATCGGCGTACGACCCAGCGTATACTTCCACAGGCCCATAAAACGGCGTGCCATGCGCAATATCAAGCGCTTCACCTTCCGCTTTGTTAGCGTGAGCATCAACAAGAGCTATTTCCGAGAACACACCGCTTTCCATAAGCGCAAACGCACAGGTAGAGCCAACAAAACCACAACCAATAACCACGGCTTTACGCGCTCGTTCAAATGTTTCTGGTTGCTTATTTACCACTGCCATACTAATCTCCTTTGCGCTGAACAGGTGTTCTTGCGCCTGCTGCTTGTTGCACGATACATATTTATGTAAGTATACCAAGAATCATAACACGCACATACAAGGATTTAAGCGTTACGCATCGAAGCAGAGGAGCTATGCGTTTGCTTTCTGGTGGGGTGTTTCCTGATGGGGTACTTAAGTTGTTTCCTCGTGGGGTGTTTCCTGGTGGGGTGCTTAGGTTGTTTCCTAGTGGGGTGTTTCCTGGTGGACCGTTTGGGGTGTTTCCTATTTGATTGCTTAAGCTCTCACGCGATACCTTATGTTTTGCTTAAGCTCTCACGTGAAAATAATGATTTTTTTCAGATGAAAGCATAAGAAATGCCGTAAAGTCGTATCCTATACAGTTGGTTTTGCACACGTGCCGAACCCGTTTTGGCGAGCAATTGTGTTACGCGTTAACGCATATTGATCAACAATGACCGAAATTTTACGTATCAAAACAAAGCCAAGGGGGGCTTGACACGTTTATGGATACTACTGTTCAAAGCGAAAAGTGCAGTTTATCGAATGAATTTCTGTATGCAGTAGCGCGCTATGCGCTTGAACAACCAACACGCATTGCCTATCGCATAGACAACTGGTCGTTTAGCTATGGCGAAATTTGGCGTCTTTCAAGCCGTATTAAATACGCTCTTGAACGGCAAAAAGGTATCGCAAGTCCTCATCAATATACAAGTGAAGAATATGAGAATCTCAACGTTGAGCCGTGGCTTATGCGTTTGGAAGAAAGCGATGGAGTTGGTTGCGGTGTTGGCGCTGGCCGCACTGGTGGCGCCGCTTTTGATGCCGCTTCTGGTACCGCTGAGCAGGCACAAGCGCGGGAATGCAGCCAGGACGCTGCGGAAGCGCCAAGCAACAACAAGCCTGCAAACTGCGGCAATGACCCTGCAAGTAGCGCAAATGCCGCCAGCGATGGCAGCAACACGCGCTCTCCCTACATCGTATATGGCCATAAATCACCGCTCATGATAGCCAGTTTTCTGGCATGTTTGCGCAGTGGCCATGCCTTTGTACCGGTAGATTCTGAACTGCCTGCATCGCGTGTACTTGACATTTACCAACAAATAGACAACTCACACGTTATTGCAACACTTCCCCTGCCAGAACAAATTACGCAACAACTGGGACGCAAGCATATATATAATGCACACGAGATGAGCGTGATTCTTGCTGATGATGTATGCAACAACGAAAACGGCAATGCGAGCGAAAGTACAGCAGACGCCGCAAACACCGCAAACGATGATGCCGCACATGCCAACACAAACACCAACACAAACGACACGTCTTCCCCGCAAAACGTCTCCCCTACCTGCAACAACTCCCTAGAAGCTCTTGTGAGGAAAGAAGGAGCACAATGGGTTCAAGGCGAAGACACGCAATACATTATTTTCACGTCTGGCTCTACTGGCAAGCCAAAAGGTATTGAAGTAAGCGCGCGCAATGTTGGAAATTTCATGCGCTGGATGCATACATTTCCTGCTGTAAGCGATGCAAACGCAGTATTTCTTGATCAGGCGCCCTACTCATTTGACTTATCGGAATACCAAGTAGTTGGTGCGCTTACAACAGGCGGTTGTTTATATGCCATCAGCTCGGAGGTAACGCATAACTACCAGCAGCTGTTCGCAGCACTGAAAAGCTCGCACATCAACGTGTGGATTTCTACACCATCGTTTGCTGATATGTGCCTCGTTGACCCTTCGTTTGACCATAACTTACTGCCCGATGTGCAGTTGTTCTTATTCTGTGGCGAAACGCTGCGTTGCAAAACTGCACGTCAATTGCTTGATCGCTTTCCCAATGTACGCGTTGCTAATACCTATGGACCAACAGAATCGACTGTTGCTGTTACCTATTGTGAAATTTCTCGCGCACAAGCAGATGCCAACACACCCCTTCCTGTTGGTTTTGCGCGTGAAGGAACTACTATTTACATTGTGTCGCACGATACAGGAAAACCTGTGTGCGCTGGCGTGGAGGGTGAAATTGTTATCGTAGGCGATACGGTTGCCAAAGGTTATTATCACAATCCTGAAAAAACACATGCAGCATTTAGCGCATGCTTACCACTTGATAAGCACACGCGTGCTTACCGCACTGGCGATAACGGACACCTTGATGAACAGGGATGTTTATATTTTGGCGGACGTATTGATAATCTCGTCAAAGTAAACGGATTTCGCATTGAACTGGGCGATATTGAACGTAACCTCGACGAATTGCCGCTTATTGCGCAATCTGCAGTTATTCCTGTAGTAAAAGATGAGCGCATCAAAAGCTTGCGAGCGTATGTTGTGCTTGATGGATCATATTCGTGCGAGAATAGTTTTACTACCGTTAAAGAAATAAAACGGCTTCTTGGGGAGAAAATTCCTCCTTATATGATTCCTCATTCGTTTAAAATTCTTAATGAAATGCCTTTAACTGCTAATGCTAAAATTGATAGAAAAGCGCTTAAAGCGTTATAGAGAGCAAAGGATTAGAAACGAACGATGTCTTTTTACGACGATCCCATTTTCTTCCCTCTAAGCTTAGGGGTAGCGCTGATAGCAGGAATTATTGGAGCATTTGAAAAGCCTATCAGGCCGTTTGGCTGTTTTGCAACACTGGTGTTTATGGTGTTGCTCTTTTATAAAACTCCTATTCAAGCTGCTTCTATTGTATTTTTCCTTGTTTTAAGCACCATCGCAAGTTTCTGGTTGCTACGAAAAAGCACGTCAAAGCTGCGTTTTGTAATAGCGCTTATCGCAACGCTTGCACCTCTTGTTGTGTTTAAAATTACCGAAACAACGCATCTGAATTTACTTGGGTTTATTGGTATTTCATACCTTACATTCAAAGCAGTACAAACCGTTATTGAAATTCACGATGGCTTAATTAAGCAGATGAGCCTTGTTGACTACCTGTACTTTTTGCTTTTCTTCCCCACTATTATATCGGGACCTATTGACCGTTCAAGGCGTTTTTACGACGACTTACACACTACCTTGTCGCGCCACGACTACGGACTGCTGTTTTGCAAAGGCTTGCTACTGTTTGGTGCAGGATTTATCTATAAAGAAGTATTTGGCACCTTTGCACACTCGTTTGCAACAATTGGGCCGCTGCCAAACGATATTGTAAGTCAAGCAGAATGGCTCTATAACATTGCAGCCCAAATTAAAGATGCATGGGCATACAGCTTTTATTTGTTCTTCGATTTCGCAGGATATTCGCTGATGGCTATGGGTTTAAGTTATTGTTTTGGCGTTAAAACACCCCGCAACTTCAAAGCGCCTTTTGCAGCACTGAACATTAAAGACTTCTGGAACCGCTGGCATATCACGCTTTCATTTTGGCTGCGCGACTTTGTTTTCATGCGCTTTGTGCGTTTTTCCCTGAAGCATAAATGGTTTAACAAAAACCGTCTTGCCATTTCAGAAACAGGATATATCCTTAACATGACGCTTATGGGCATGTGGCACGGACTTAGCGTAAGCTACATTGCCTACGGCGTATATCATGGCGTTTTACTTGCTATAACAGAGCTTTGGCAACGCACTACTTTTCATAAGAAACATAAAAACGCTTGGTGGTATAAATTTATTACCTGGGGATTTACTATTAACCTTGTTGTATTTGGATTTGCGCTGTTTTCCGACCAAATTGCGCAAGTAATGAAAGGATTGTTGAAGCTATGAGCGCCTATACCCATGAAGAAGTAGAAGCAAAACTCCTTGATATGCTTGAAGAAGTATGCGACAGCGACGAAGTGCGCACGCATCGCGATGAAGATTTGTTTGAGCTGGGTCTTCTTGATTCGATGGCCGCTGTTGAACTGCTTGTTGATATTGAAGATACCTTTGGCGTGTCAATAGCGCCAACTGAAGTAGAACGTGAAGAGATGAACACCGTAAACTTGATTATTCACCAAGTAGAAATTAGGTTATAGCGCATGAACGATGCCACCTCTTCGGCTCAGCAACATACTTTGCGCCCTTGGACACTCGGACGCGGAATAATTCTTGGCCTGATCGCTTTAGCGATATGTATACTTGCCATTCCTTCGCTATTGCCGCGCCTGGACGACAACGACCCAAACCTCATTTACAACTACCTGTACTCGCAGGAAAAGTCGCGCTCGGTAGACATGACGCGCGCTACTGAGGAGCCTGACAGCTACCTTACATTTGGAACATCAGAGTTTTTCTTTAAGAAAGATGCTACGCTCAGTGTACCTGCGTGCATGTTTGGAGAACACAACTGCGGCATCGACTTGAATTTGATAGGCGTTGCAAACGATCAATCACTCAATCAAGGTGTTGCCATGGGCGCATTTCGCCGTGCTTCGCTTCACGATAAAGCAATTTTTATTGTCTCGCCGCAATGGTTTTTCCGCAAAAATGGCGGGCAAGATGGCATGGCAAATCAGTTTTCTTTTATGCTCTACCGCGACTTTTTGAAAAATAAGCGCATTTCAGATGCTTCGCGCGCCTACTTAAAAGAACGCTTAAGCGAGTTTTCAAAAATTATTAGCCCGCAGATGATTAACGCTGCAAACCCTGCTACTCCCCTTGATGCCGTAAATGGCTTGCTTATGACCTATCGCGAGCAACTTGCACTGCGCTTCAACAAGCCACGCATTGTAGCAGGTGCTATTGAGCGTACCGATGAGAAGAAAAGCACACAAGCTCCTTATGAACCAAACTGGAATGCCGCTATTGAAAACGGCATACAGGAAGGTGATGCTCAAGCAACAACCAATCCGTTTGGTATTGAGGATCGAGCTTATGCTGATCATAAAGATGATACAGCTGAACTGCTCCAAACGTTCAAGAACGCCGATAAAGAATACAGCGACTTTACGTGGGCTTTAAATGTTGCGAAAGAATCAGGTTACGAATTGTTGGTAGTTATCTTGCCTGTTAAAGGAACGTGGTACGATTACCAAGGCGTAAAGCAAAGCGATAGACTTGATTACTACCAAAAAATACGTAGTATATGCGATAAGGCGCGTATTTCATATGCCGATTTTTCAAGCTTTGAGTACGAAAAGTATTTTTTGCTTGATACGTATCATCCTGGATGGACAGGTTGGGTGCGCATTAATAATGCAATTTACGATTTTATACACGATACACCCGATGCGTACCTAGGCGGATATAAATATGGAACTGCTGCTGGTGCAGCCGCGTTAAATGATAAAGGTATACAGCGCATGAAGCGTGATGAAGCGGAAGCAAAAACGCTTACCGCACGCAATCCGCTGCTGAGCGAAACTGCCAACTTGCCGTAAGACGCAGGATGTTAAGGGCAGGTTCATAAGGTCTGGTTCGCGAATTGCGGAGGACACGTTCTTGTGAACACGTTCGCTGATTTCATGGGTTGCGTTCTTATGGGCAATTTCATAAGAGCAGCTTTGCATCATGTACGTATCGACCCTTATACATGTGAAAGGACACGTTATGGCACATAAGGTAACATTCTTAAACCGTGTAAGCGGCAGCGTAGCCAGCTTTTTCCTGCGTCATCAGCTGTTATTGTCGCTTGTATGCGCTGTTGGTGTATTTGTTCTGGGCTTATTTACCTACTGGTTTATTGTATTTTCAGGATTTTTTGTATCTGTGCAAACCATCTATGCAGGATTTTAGCCGAAAGCGTATCTTATATATATGAACACGCACGATCACATAGAACTCAACACTCCTTCTACAGGTGCACAGCACGATGCTAAAAGTGCAACTAACACCATCCATACTGCTCCGCCACAATTAAAAGCACGCTATCTTCTTGTAGGAATTTTTTCTGGCTTGATTGCACTTGCGCTTGTTATTATCAATATGCCGCTTATCCTTTCTTTTACGTACGCGCACTCTGACAACCGCATTTACAGTTACATATACTCGCAGCAAAAATCGCGCAGTGTTGCCATAAACAAAGCAACGCAAGAAGCAAACTCGTATCTTGCGTTTGGATCGTCGGAGTTTTTTATACATGACAACCAAACACCCGATGCTCCCGATGGATTTTATGGCAAGCATAATCGTGGATTTGACCTCAACTTAATAGGAATCGCTAACGATCAGTGTCTTTCGCAAGGTATTGCAATGGGTGCATATCAGCCAGCGTCACAACACCGTAAAATTTTCTTTTTTCTATCGCCACAATGGTTCTTCAAATATAACGGTGGACAAGCAGCGATGGGAAAACAGCTGTCATTTTCGTTGTATAAACAATTTGTGCATAACCCAAACATCTCCCAAGAATCTAAAGACTACGTGCGCAAACGCCTGCAGCAGCTTAAAAAAACAGTTTCACCTAAATTCATTAGTGCAGCTAATGGTGATACCCCTATCGACACACTCAACGGCATCTTGATGGAATACGAAGAGCAAATGAAAATTCTTTTTGATTGGAGTACCATCGCTCAAAAAGCGCTTGTTCGCACACCTGAAAAACAGTCTGGTTCACCTATTGAAGTGCCACAATGGGCTGAACGTATGAAGCAAGCTGTGAAACGTGGTGATGCAGATGGTGGGGCAAATCGCTTTGGCTTTCGCAATGCTGTTGCCGATAAAATTGAAGCTAATCGAGCATGGCAAGATCAAACTCTTAACGAAGCTGCACGTGAAGAGGCAGATTTCCAGCACACGCTGCGCATTGCACGTGAATGCGGCTATGAACCACTTGTTATTTTTATTCCCTTTAAGGGCGTATGGTGTGACGAGTTGAACATTCCAAAAGATCAGCGCACCTACTTATACGAAAAGCTCAAGCAGTTATGCGACCTTGAACAAGTGTCGTATGCCGACTTTTCGAGTTTTGAATACGAGAAATACTTCATTCTTGACTCAGCGCATCCAGGATGGACAGGTTGGGTGCGCATTAACAACGCTATTTGGGATTTTATTCATGATACGAAAGATGAATACCTAGGTGGATATAAGTATGGCGAAGCAAAAGGAGCAGCTGCTATTGATGATGCAGGTACCCAGCGTATGAAACAAGATGGTGTGCTGCGCTAACAAACTGTGCGAGTGGTTTCTAGAAAGGAGCATACGTGACACTTCAACAACTACGCTATCTTATTGCAATAGCTGAATTTGGCTCAATTAATGCCGCAGCTCAGAACTTGTATATCTCACAATCCAACCTATCAACTGCTATTAAAGATCTCGAACAAGAACTGGGAATTACCATTTTTACGCGCTCGAACCGCGGTGTGAGCCCCACGAACGATGGAACTGAACTGCTGGGATATGCACGTCAGGTAATTGAACAGGCAGACATGCTGGAATCGCGCTATGCACGCGGTCATGAGCCTCACATGCGTCTTTCCATTTCAACGCAGCACTACTATTTCTCACTCCAGGCATTTGTCAACGTGACTGAACAATGTGCCAGCGAACAGTACGATTTTATTTTACGCGAATGCGCAACAGGAAAAATAATCGATGATGTGCGCACCTTTAGAAGCGATATCGGTGTGTTGTACCTTGATGATTTTAATGCGCGCGTGCTTGAAAAGGCGTTTGATGATGCGGAAGTAAGCTTTAAGCCGCTCTTTCGCGCGTGGGCGCATGTATTTGTTGGTGAACATCATCCCCTGGCACACAAGAAAACTATCAGCTTTGATGATTTGCGCGATTATCCTCGGTATTCGTTTGAGCAGGGCAACGAAAATTCGTTCTACTATTCAGAAGAGCCTTTTGGCTACATGCCACATGCGCGCAATATTCGCTATTCCGATCGTGGAACACTTACTAATTTGTTGCTTCAATTTAATGGATATACTATTTCAACAGGTGTTTTATCGACAGAAATGTACAAGGGCATCGTTGCGATACCGCTTGCAGAAAAGCACAAAATGACTATCGGCTACATTATGCACAAAAAGCGCAAAATGAACGAGTTGCTCGAAGGCTATATCGACGAACTTCACAACGTAATTGCTAAAAATGACCAAGTAAACGGCCTATAAGCGCTGCGTACCGTACGTGTTTTGCTGTGCTGGCCGCGTTAGCTGTTTTGACTGCGGGTGGCACGTGTGGGAACGTAACCAGAAACGAGAACGGCGCGCGTACAAGAACAGGCGCGCGTGTAAGCACACCTGTTCCTGCTATGCGTATTATGCGTGGCGACATCCAAGCACTTCGCGAGCAGCATCAAAGGCAGCATCGATACCGTTTACGTTGCTACCTCCCGCTTGTGCCATGTTTTTCTTACCGCCACCGCCACCTTGAACGTGAACCGCAATCGCGCGGATAAGCGCACCAGCGTCAAACCCAGCGTCAACAGCTTCATCACTCGCAGCTGCAAGCAACGTTACTTTTCCATTATTCGTGCCTGCTAGCAGAACAGCACCTGGAGTTTTCATTTTCTGTCGAAGCATATCCCAACTAGTACGAAGCGCGCCCGCATCGGCATCGCTACACGTTCCAAAAATCACAGGATACCCTGCAGCACTTATCTCTTGATTATCCAGCAATGAATCGGCGCTTTTAGCTTGAGCCTGCGCTTTAAGAGTTTTAAGTGTTGTTTGCGCTTCTTTTACTTCAGCTAACAGCTGGTTAAGCTTTTCTGTAAGCGCAAGAGGTTGACATTTAAGCATTGCTGCAGCATCATCGAGCACTGCAATATGCTGCGCTGCATAGTTAAACGCATCAAAGCTGGTGAGCGCCTCAACACGTCGCACGTTTGCACCAACACTGCTTTGTGAAATGAGTTTCATGTAGTTTACGTCACTCGTGTTGTTACAGTGACAACCACCGCACAGTTCTTTAGAAAATTCACCTGCCGAAACTACGCGAACTTTTTCACCGTACTTCTCTCCAAACAGCGCCATTGCTCCACTTTTACGCGCCTCTTCAAGGCTTGTTTCACAAACCGTTAAGGGAATTGCCTGGCCTATAACGTCATTAACGCGCGCTTCAACCTGAAGCATTTCTTCTTTGGTTAGCGCTTGGAAATGCGTGAAATCGAAACGTAACCTATCGGGGCCAACATAGCTCCCTGCTTGGTTCACATGCTCGCCGAGCACTTCACGCAAAGCAGCATGAAGCAAATGCGTTGCCGTATGATTGCGCGCAATACGTTTGCGGCGCAGCCCATCTACCTGAGCTTGAATAATGTCCTGTGCTCGAAAAGCGCCACGCTCAACGGTAACGCTATGGCAGATGAGGCCCTTTTCCGGAGCTTGTGTATCAGTTACGCGCGCAAGAGATGCTGCTGTACTCAGCGTACCTGTATCTCCCACTTCGCCGCCCATTTCCGCATAAAACGGCGTAACGTCAAGCACCACTTCGCCCTGTTCGCCTTCTGAAAGTACGTCAACGATAGCGCCGTCCTTGATGAGCGCCACAATACGTGCTTGCGCTTCAAGCTGTTCATGACCAACAAACTGCGACGCGCCCACTCGCTTAAGCAGCTCAGCATGAACGCCACCATAGGTAGACCATGCTGCTTCAGCGTCTTTCGTATTTGCTTCACGTGCACGCGTGCGCTGCTGCTCCATACAGGCTTTAAATTCCTGCTCGTCAACACGCACACCCGCTTCAGCAGCTATTTCACGTGTAAGCTCAAAGGGGAATCCATACGTATCGTGCAAGGTAAACGCAATCTCACCTGGAAGAACGCCATCATCTACCTGCGAAGTAAGCGCTTCTTGCAAATAATGCTGGCCTTGGCGCAAGGTGGTGCCAAAACGCTGCTCTTCTGAGAGCATCACGCGCTCCACAAGCTCGCGATTATCAACAATCTCAGGATACACATCACCCATGAGCTCGACTATTTTTGCAACGTAATTGCTTAAGAACGGCCCTTGAATTCCCAGCTTGTGGCCATGCAAAACCGCACGGCGCAGCAAGCGGCGCAACACGTATCCGCGACCTTCGTTCGATGGAAGAATGCCATCAGCAATCATAAAGGAAACACTGCGGCTGTGATCAGCAATAATACGAAGCGACAAATCAACTGCAGGTGCGCTATGATACGCTTTTCCGCTTAAGGTTTCGCCAACTCGCACCAAATCGCGCATAACATCGGTATCGTAGTTCGACTGAACACCTTGCATAATGGCTGCCATGCGCTCAAGCCCCATACCAGTATCGATATTTTTTGTTGGAAGGGGCGCAAGCGTGCCATCTTCCTGGCCGTCAAATTGCGTAAACACGCAGTTCCAGAACTCAAGGTAGCGATCACAGTCGCAGCCCACTTTGCAATCGGGCTTGCCGCATGAAAAGCTGGGGCCCTGGTCGTAATAAATTTCCGAACACGGACCACACGGACCAGTAGGTCCTGCACGCCAGAAGTTATCTTCCTCACCCAGGCGCGAAATATGATCGTCAGGCACGCCAAGCGATTTCCAAATTTCGATGGTTTCGTCATCGTCAAGGTACACGGTGAAGTACAGTTTTTCTTTTGGAAGTTTAAGCACTTCAGTTGAAAATTCATATGCCCACGTGCACATCTCTTTTTTGAAATAACGACCAAAACTAAAATTTCCAAGCATTTCAAAGAAGCTTAAATGCCTGCCTGTTGTACCAATAATATCGATGTCGTTCGTGCGTACGCACTTTTGCGACGTCGTAGCGCCAATATAGGCAGGATCAAATTCTTTTACATGCAAAAAATAGGGCTTGAATTGCACCATTCCTGCGCTTGTAAGCAGCAATGAAGGGTCGTCAGGGATAAGTGAGCTTGACGGCAAGCGCTTGCAGCCCTTAGATTCAAAAAATGAAAGGTATTTTTCGCGGATTTCCGCAGTTGTCATGTACTTCACGAGAGCACCTATTTCTCTTTGTTCGTATGTAATTAGCTATATTACGTTTTGTTGAAGCATTTTGAAAGACAAGAAGCGCAAGTTTCGGCATTTCTCTAGAATTCAGCGTAGTTGCTGGCATGTGGTGCTTTACTGGAACGTTTATGAACGCGTAGTGATGTTTGTGGTAAGGCGCAAAAAGAGTAATGTATATGCATGACATGAAGCTCTTATGAGGGCTTGCTCTATATAAACTCGTATATGAAGAAGTAGGATGTGATATGAGAAAGTGATGTTCATGGTAAGGCGCGGCTGATATAGGTTAGCGCAGTCCAAGAGCATCGTGTAAGGCAATATCCGCTGTCAGAAATTCCTTATCAGAGTGGGTGTCAGGGTCAGTATCAGCCTCTTTATCAGGTGCATTATAGCGGAATTTATCGCGGGGTTGATCAGATTCTTTAGTAGGTGCTGTATCAGGATCTTTAGTGTGTTCAATTAAACGTGCAACCTTGCGATTAGTATCAGTATCCTTGCTATTTTCTCTTGTCGTTACCGGCTGGCAATTGCTATCAGATATATGGTTGTCGCTGGTTGTATTGTTGTCGCCCATAATAACTTTTGTTGAACCATCCTCGCATTCAGCATATTGTGCTTGAGAGTTATGAGTGTGTCTATGATGATTTTCCCCCTTGAAAAACACTCCATCATCAGCAACAATACGACGCTGGCAACGCAGCTCGAAATAGTACACAAACAGCGATTTTGCAACGGCAACCACAGGAATTGACAGAAGTGCTCCAATAAGCGAGCCAAGCAAGCCGCCTGCTGCCCCACCAAGAGCACTACCAGCTAATAACGCCGTAAACGTAAGAATAGGATGAATATTAACCGACTTACTCATAAGACGCGGAGAGATAAACGTGTACACCAGTTGCTGAATAACGATAGTTCCTACCAGCGCAAACAGCGCAGCAATCGGACTTACCATAACGCACGACAGCGCAGCTAAAATACCACCTGCCCACGGACCAACAATGGGGATAATGTTCAAAATTCCTGTGACAATACCAAGTGCTGCAGGGCTTTCCAAGTGCAAAATAAAGAACAGTACTGCTGATAGAACGCCAATAATAAGACACTGAATAGCAGTTCCAGCAATATATCCGCCCATAACGCGCGTGACCGATGCATGAAAAATTTTCAGATGGTGCGCATTTTTATCACCACACACGCGATACGCCTCGTGCCCCATGCGCGGCAGATCAACCAATACCCAAAAAGCAATAACAAGTGCAAATCCAATGGTGATGCCAATGTTCACAAGCGACGTTCCCGCAGCTAAAATGCTCGTTGCACTGGCACTTGCAATACTCGACGACACGCCGAACAGCGAGCTTGCCACCTGCCCTAACCACGCACGCAAAGTTTCGTCTTGGAGTAAATCGGCATATTGCACATACAACGCATTCAAAGCACTATTCACAGCTGTAATGTAGTCGGGCACGTTCTGCGTTAAGTTCCTGAACTGCGCACTTATGCCAAACAAAGGCGAAAAGAGCATGAAGCTTAACACGCCACCCACAAGAAACATCAGCAGATACGCAAGCGTTGTTCCAACAGCACGCGGCACGCCGTGGCGTTCAAAGAAATTAACAGGGCGGCGCAAAATAAAAACAATAACCATCGACCACAGTACTACACCAATAGGTATAGCAATGATATGTGCCAGCTTAACCAGCCCATATATAACAATTCCACAGCCGACCAAGGTCCATGCTGCCAGCATAATAGTATGGACAATATGTGAGGCGCGCTGTGGGTAAACTGCCATGAAAATACCTACTTCTTGCTACGCGGCGGATACGTGTAATAATTGCGCTCAGCAGGATCGAAACGTTCATCAGCGGGTATGCTGCCATCTACCAGACCGTCTGCGCTGGTTTCTTCATAACCGTATGCGGTGCTTGGGGCGGTTTGTTGTGCCGTACCATCCATCGTGCTGGGTGTGGCACTGGCCGCAGTTCCAGCTTCGGTATTCGCTACGCTACCACGTGAAGCGCCAGGTGCAGCAGCAGTACCGGCGCTATCGAGCATTTCAAGGCGCTTTTCGTGCAACTTACGCGCAGTATCGCTTGCGCTCGACTTGTTAATAACTCCCGTTACTTTTTTGGTAACGTGTTGTACAGCGCGCTGAGGAGCATTCGCCAGCGCATCAAGCGCGCTTACCGCATGCTGCGCGGTCGTGGTCATTTCAGCAACATTTTCTAAAATGCCATCAAGACGCATTACTTCCAAATTCAACGCATCAAGAGAAAGTGCAGCTCTATCGAGGATAGGTTCGCTTTTTACCACAAGAGGTTTGGCACTTGAAGTAAGTTCTGCCATATTTTGCAACGTTGGATCGAGCTGTTTTTTTGTGTCGATAATTGTTGAGCGCACCGTTTTAAGTGTACGAATAAGGTACACAAGCGCAACTAACAATACAATGCCCACCACAGCAAAAATTATTTGTAACACAATAGCAGGAATATCCATTGTGTGCACCTCCTTGAATTAGTCTTACTATAACATTATTGCAGCGTTTCGATGTTGAAATTCTGCACCTGCGCGTCACTTTTAACGCGTATCACGAGGAAGCGGTGAGGGTTTGGCGCGATGCGCTGCCTGCTCGTGAGAACACGGTGAGGGTGCGGGCGTTGGTGCGGGCTTCGCGCAATCTGCCGCCTGAGTTCGATGGCCCGCTGCTTGCGTGCGTTGACTCGCCACCTGAGCTCGATGAGCAGCCGCAATACCGTCCAGACGCTTGCACGCCTGCGCTTCCCAACCACGCTGCGAGGGCTTAAAAAAACTACCTTGTTCAATGCCCTGTGGTAAATAGCGCTGATCAACCCAACCATCTTCGTAATTATGCGGATAGTGATACTCACCGTAATCCTGCGCCCCCGGACGATGCCTATCACGCAAATAGCTAGGAACATACGCTTGTTTGCTGGAACGTACTGCAGCAAGTGCTGCATCGATTCCAGCTTCAGCTGCGTTGCTTTTAGGAGCAAGCGCAACGTAAAGTGCCGCTTGTGCTAAGTTGATGCGACATTCAGGATACCCAATCACTTCCGCAGCACGAAACGCAGCACTCGCAACGAGCAGTGCCTGCGGATCGGCGTTGCCAACATCTTCTGAGGCGGCAATCATAATGCGACGTGCAATAAAGCGCGGGTCTTCCCCACCATCAATCATGCGCGCAAGCCAATACAGTGCAGCATCAGGGTCGCTTCCGCGCATCGACTTAATAAACGCAGAAATAATATCGTAGTGTTCATCTTTATTTTTGTCATACGAAGGAAGCCGCACACCCGCTGACGCTTCAACATGCTGAAGCGTAATGGGCGTTTTTCCTGATTGATGAGATGTTTGTGCACTGCCAGATTGAACGCGTGCAAGTGTTGCTGCTTCATCGAGAATCGTAAGTGCAGCACGTGCATCGCCATGCGCAAACACAACAATACGATCGCGCGCTTCAGCGGTTAGTTCAAAAACGCCATTCAATCCTCGTTTGTAGGAACAAGCACGTTGCAGTAATTCATATATATCATCTTGAGATAACGCATGCATCGTTATAATATGCAAACGCGAACGGAGCGCAGTATTTACTTCAAAATACGGATTTTCAGTAGTAGCACCAATCAAGATGATAATTCCCTGTTCAACGGCAGGAAGCAGCGCATCTTGCTGCGCGCGCGAGAAACGATGAATCTCGTCGATGAACACAATAGTGCGAATACCTTGACGCAGCAGCGCTTCATCGGCGCGGGTGATAATTTTACGCAAATCGGCAACCGTGCCTCCAATGGCCGACAGAGCTTCAAACTGGGCGTGTGTCGTATGAGCAATAACGTGTGCAAGCGATGTTTTGCCCACTCCCGGAGGTCCATACAGCAACAGTGACGTAAGGGTATCGTGCTGAATTGCCTGATAAAGCCAGGTGCCTTCTGCGCATATATCCTGCTGACCCACAACTTCATTCAAGCTACGAGGGCGCATACGCCATGCAAGAGGTGCACAACGATCCCGTTTATCTTGGTTTATCTGCGAAAATAACGTTTCCATTGCTTGCTATCCTTACCGCTTGCCAAACAGCAAGCATGTGCAGCACCAATCAAGAAAATACTTACAAGTCAAGACTTTTCTTTTTACCTGTTTCATTTTACAGTAAAAGAAGTTCCACGCTTCGTCTTCATACGCGGTGGACCGATGACAAACTGTAAGGGATTTCAGTATTGTTGGTGAAATGGGAATTCGTATCTGTTGATACGAAAGCCAGGCAGCCAACCGCGAATTTACCCGCCTTTAGAAGGTGGGTTCACCCTTAAGACGAGCGTGGGGCTTCTTAGTGCTGAACAGCGTCAGCTAAAGCACGAACTACGCTATCGCGCGCCCGCAATGCCTCAAATTCATCTGCCATTTCGAACTGCACCAAGCCACGTGCTCCATATTCACTTAATTCCTTAAAAATACATACTGGTTTTTCGCGAACAGTACCCTCCTGTTGCGCCGCATCATAGGCACATTTTTCAAGATGAGTTGCCAGTTGCGATACCGACGTTGGCAATTTCGTAAGCACTAAAGGCACTTTAACAACGCTTGGGTTTATCACTTTTACCAATGTTGATGAGTTAATTTGAGCATTCGGAATGTAATAAAGCGTGCCATCAAGTGATTTTACAACGGTTTGTCGCCACGTAACATCTTGCACTTGTCCACACGACTCGCCTACCCGAATGTATTCTCCAGGCACCACCAAGCCAAGCACCGACACTTGAATTCCACCGATGACATTGGCGATCGTATCTTTTGCTCCCAGTGATAGAGCGATACCACCAACGCCTAATGCAGCAAACGCAGCAGATAAATCGAAACCAAAACACGATGACAAAATGGAGCACACACACCCAAACCACAGCACAACTTTAATAATAGCAACAAAAATAGAACTTGATGGAATAGGCACAGAATCGCGCGATAATAAGCGTGTGAGCAGCCGTGTTACAAAATATACCAGCACAATGCACAGTACAATTTGAATACACGCCCACACAATACGTGCTGCAATATCAGCTTCGTGGCTGTTCATAAACTGCATGAAAAACATGCTTGTAATGCCTATCATTTCACTTCCTAACACGCATAAATACAGTTCACTGCACGCCTTACTTAAGGCATTCAGCAAAAACAACACTCTTATTCAACGGTGCCATACATAAGCCCCCACGCATGTCCTGTAATCGACGCATTCAGCTGATTGCACAATTTCTGGCGCGTATAGCTACCTGGCGGCAACAATTTTACAATGTCGCATAAATTAGAGCACAAGTCGTACACTTCTGCCATAACCAGCACGTCCATGCGGCGCACGGTTTCGATACGTGGGTCGGCATACAGCGCATCAACAACTCGTTGCAGCGATCCAAATTCATCAGATTGAAGCATGGTACCCGTTTCACTCGCTTTTACCCGTATCGTTGCTGTTTGTAGTGCGAACGTCAAGCCCCTGAATACTAGCAGTAAGTGCCGCTGTAAGTGCAGCGCGTGGGCTTTCTGTTACGCGAAAAAATTGCACGCCTAAAGCATACACCTGTTCGACTTGTTTCACAAGTATATCGCTTAAAATCGCAAGTGAACTGGTACGATTACCATTTAAGTTGTTACATGAAGCCAGCGATAATTCACACAGCAATGGTACGTTACATGCGCGTTTTGTTTCCTGGAACAAAGAAATAAGCTTGTCATCGTTATAAGGAACATGCCAACCAAACACCGAAAGTTCTAAATCACAAAGCGATTGAATAAGCGCACTGGTGTCAGGTGAGCCGGCATACGCGTGTGCGCTGACGCTTGCAGCACAGGGCACATCGAGCACTTTTTTTATGCCAACAAGAGCGCATTTTGCTAGTTCAAAGCTTGGAAATCGCGAAAGCAGCACCATGTCAAGCGGAATGTTTTTCAGTGCGCGCGCGATAAAAGCGTACGCGTCGCGCTGCTCGCGAAGCGATGCAGCACTGCTTGCATCAAAGGGAATTTCAAGCGGTGTAATTTCTGCTACCACATGTGTTGGTGATAACTGAGCAATAAGCGCAAACAACTGCTTTGCAAGCCGCTGAGCATGATCTTCACGCACTGCCTGCACCGACAAATAACGTGAAGACAAGCCCTTACACGGTACACACAAACACGCAGCTCCTGCACTTTTCTCAAGACGAAAACGCTGTTCAATGCTTTCACTATCAAGCAGCAACGCGTCTTCTAGCTGCGTTGCAAGCTGTGGAGCAGCATTGCTTTCTGCTGGCGCATGCGATAAATCGGACGACAAAACAAGCGTATCTCGATGAAATCGAAGTTGAATATCAGGCATAAACGCTTCCTTATCTGGTTGTTGTACTGCATAAGCAAGTATAGTTCACGCGAGCATGGTTCATGCAAACGTGTGTTTTTCAAGGACGGGTCGCTCAAGCTCGGGGCGCATAAGCGCAGGTTTTTCGCGCAAAACTCACGAGAAGCAAGGTTTACTCGAGCGCGATTTGCCCGAACGCGCGTCTTCCAAACAAGACCCGCTCAAGCTCGTGTCTTCCAAGCACGATTCATACCAACGCAGTTTCCTCGAACAAAATTTCCTCGCAAGAGAAGCTCTCGAGGGATTTCTCTCAGTCAAAGCAACACGTGGCGCGCGCACTTACTTGCCAAATGTACGCTTATACAACTCGTTATTGGTATGAAGCCAACTTTCAGGCGTACCAGTATCAAAACCCTCGCGCGCGTCAACCACAAGCGCATACATTTCTTCTTCGCGCAGCAAGGCTTCCAGCGCGTCTGTTAGCTGAATTTCTCCACCAACACCTGGTTTTACGTGCGATAACAACTCCATCACACACGGAGTCAGCAAATAGCGGCCAAACACTGCCAGGTGCGTAGGCGCATCTTTCAGTGCAGGCTTTTCAACAAGAGAGTCAATTTTCCACACGTCAGAAGAAAGCTCGGTTCCGCCAATAATGCCGAAACGACTTACTTCTTCATCGGGAACGGGCATAACGGCAATCACACTGGCATTGTGGTGCTGCTCGGAAACACGTTTCATACGCGTAAGCATAGCGTTATCGGGAACAAGCACATCGCCCAGGAGCACGTAAAAAGGTTCGTCACCAACCACATCGCGCGCACAATAAATGGCGTGTCCCAAACCAAGCGGTTCGTCTTGATAGACAAAGCGCACTGCATACGATCCGGCTTGTTCAACTGCGTGCGCATAGGCGGTTTTTCCACGCTGATTGAGCGTATCAACCAAAGCGGTATCAGGCGAAAAGTGCTCTTCGATGGCTTTTTTGTTGCGTGCATTGATGATCACAACTTCATCGGCTCCGCTGGCAAAACCCTCTTCAACAACGTATTGAATGGCCGGTTTATTAACCACCATCAGCATTTCTTTAGGAACTGCTTTTGTTGCAGGCAGAAAACGTGTTCCTAAACCTGCTGCTGGAATAAGTGCTTTCACAACGTTACCTTTCTCTTTTTTTGCGCTTCACGTGGCGCTTCGTGCTGGTTGCACCTTACTGCTTTACAGGGCGCTTCATGATGCGTTTCCTGATGTGCTTCGTAGAGCGTTTGATTTGCTACGGCGCATATCGCCTGCGCTTCTTTTAACCTACGTGCGGTTTTACACAATTACTGTTGCTGCTTGATAAGCGCCTCAAGCGTATCAATATCACGCGAAAGCTTTTGTGTTGTACGGGCAAGCTTTATAACATATACCAGCAATACTACCCAAAAAAGCGCATAAGCTGCAATAATAAATGGCGCTGACGGGATAATAGTACTATAAATATCTTGCAAAATAGGATTCATCTGTTTATCTCCTTGTGTTGTGTTCCCCGTACAAAACTGCGTACGAGGTATAGTGCCAAACTTCCTGCAAAACTGCGTACACAGTAGCAATTAGTCGCATTCAAATTCCTGTTTTAACGCTTCGAGGCGTTGCGTGTTACGTTCAAGCTGATAACGGACAACAAACAGCGCAAACGCAATCAGGAGCATTCCCACCAGCGCAAGTACTGTAATCGCTGCCATATCGGGCGTCATACCGCCCTCACGAATAACAACGGGATGCAAACTCGTAGGAATAAGACGCGTTACCATCATCGTAATAGGCACGTCAATAAAGGCAATGGTACCAATAACGGCACTATACGTGGCACGTTTAAGCGAATCGACAAGCGATGAGCGCAGCACAAAATACGCAATGCACAGCAGCATCAGCACCAAATAGGTAGTAAGGCGCGGATCCCACGTCCACCACACGCCCCATTCAAAGCGCGTCCACAAATCGCCTGTTATCATCGTTAAAATCACGAAGATAAGGGCAATTTCCATCGCAACGGCGGCCGCAGTATCACTTGTAAGCTGGAGCTTCATTAAAAAGCGAATGCTGAACACAAAAACGCCTAGCATAGCAACAAATGACGCGAACGCAGCAGGCATATGGAAGTAGAAGATTTTCTGCGACATAAGCAATTTATTTGCTACCAACTGGCCGCCAATATACTCGAAGCCGTTCACTTGTGCTCCATGAACAGGCGCAACAAAGAAAAATGCCGCTAAAAATGCAAGCGTGGTTGCGATGATGCCAACAATGAGCGCCGATACAGCAACGCGCAATGACATAACGGGGCACGCACCGCGAGGCGTGCGGCGGGAACTGGCGCGCAGCGAAGCAGACGTTTCTTGCGAAGCAGGTACACTACAAGCGGCCGCACCAGAAGTACGGGATGCATGCTCGTGTTCGTTTTGCCTGGAATTCCCCTGGTCACACGATAGTTTTTCTGTCATAGTTCTCCTTATCGTATCCTTCGCATGGATTACTCCACACGTTTCATCATGTGTATTTCAATATCATCGTGCGCACGTGTGTTGTTGCGCTAATTGCTTACCACGTACTCGAATAAAATCCAACAAACTCCCAGCATAATCACATCATAAACAAGGCTTAATCCCACGCCCAAAAGCCACGGCTCAAACCATTCCGCACCACCTGTGCACGCCGCCGCACTTGCCGTCACACAACAATACAGCAAAGGATAAATTAGCGGAATGAACAGCACCGCCAATATAACTTCGCGACCTTGAGCGTCACAGGTGATAGTTGCCAACATAACGCCAACACCTGCCATACCAAGCGTGCCAAGCAAAAGCGGCACAAGGACGGCATAAAGCACCGATGACAAGGGAATAAGCGTCATGAAAAAGAAGAAAAACAAGGGCGCAATAATTACTTCAACGCATGCAATAAAAATGACGTTCGTGCATACTTTGGCGGCGTAGATGATGCTGCGATCCATCGGAACAAGCAAAATACCTGATAGCGCACCGCGTTCTTGTTCGCGATAAAACGAACGCCCTAAACCAAGCAACGAACTGAACACAATAAGCGACCAAAACAAGCCTGCTATTAGGGGCATTAACTCTTTTTGTAAGAGCGTATTTGCAAGCGATGTACCATAGACCACAATAATCAACACTGCATAAATACCCATCGATGTAAGCATGTCGAAACTGGCAAGCTCTTGTTGAATATCTTTGCGAACAAGGGTTTTGAACTGTGAAAACGAAGAAGGTTTCACGCACGCAACGCTGCTTGTGTTGGTAGTATTCCTGCTCATCGTGCACCTTCTTGTCTGCTGCGCTTCGCATTCGCACGACGTCCTTGCGACGGTGCATACAGCGCGCTGAAATCGTCTTTCGTAACAGCCGCCGAATCTTTATACGCATAAATTTCCCCGCGCGCAAGCAGAAGCGACTTTTGCGAAAACGGCGAGATATGGCTAATGTCGTGGCTTACCATCACACAGGTATGATAAGGAACAATGCGCTCAAGCAGCGTATCAAACACGTCAACAGCGTACGGATCAAGCCCGGCATACGGCTCGTCAAGCAGCATAATCGAAGGGTTATGAAGCAGCGCTCGCGCAATTGTCAAACGCTGGCACATTCCTTGCGAAAAAACTTTCAGGCGGTCGTGCTTGCGATGCAATAAGCCCACTTCACAAAGCAAATCGTCAATGCGCTGCTGAGCGTTTTGCACGCCGTACATCCGCGCGTAAAACTCAAGATTTTCCTGCGCCGTAAGATTGCCATACATCATAGGCGTGTGCGAAAGCAAGCCGATACACGCGCGTGCCTGTTCAGCGTGAGTATCAAGAGAAAATCCCTGCACGCTTAGGGTACCGCTTGTTGGGCGCTCGAGTGTTGCAAGCATCCGCAATAAGGTTGTTTTACCTGCGCCGTTAGGGCCAAAAATGCTCACGAACGCACCTTCTTGAACCTCGAAGGAAATGTTGCGCAATACCGTTCGCGATCCAAATTGTTTTGAAACATTGCGCGCACACAACGCTACCGTGCCAGTTGCGCAAGAAGCGTGCGCAGATGTTTCACAAGCTTGTGACGTGCAGTTAGGCTCAGTAGCATTCATGTAATACTCATTACTCTTTGGTATGGGAGTTCACTCCAAGTGATGATAATAATACACCAAAAATGAGCACGTAAAAACCAAGCCACACAGCTGACACAAGCGGATTTACGCGCACATCAAGCGCCAACTGCCCCTGAGCAGACGTTCCGCGATACACCACGAACAAGTCTTCAAGTGGGCTGGATGTAACCGCAGCCGATAATTTTTGCTGGCGCGTAATTTGATCCATTGCAATTGACGGTGCGATAGAATCGATTATCTTGTCGTCTTTAGCCACGTCAAAAAACAGTGTGTAATGCATTTTTCCAGTACGTTCGTTGGTTTGAATGTCGGAGCCCTTGAAGTGCAAATCGTAGCCTTTGATTGTGAAAATATCAGCCGATGTATCTGTTGCACCATCATAGGCCAAATACGACGTTTTTTCGGTAACATACATCGACGAGCCAATAAGACCAATAAGCATAAGTGCAACACCGCAATGAGCAACAAAACCGCCTAGTCGTGCGCAGGTTTGCAGCAGAAACGTTCCACGCGACACAGCATTTTTAGCAGCTTTCCTAGCACGAGCAAGCGCCAAGCTGCGACGCAAAGCACGCACCAAAATAAACAACGAGTTAAAAAACAGCACGCTTGCAATGAAAAATCCAACTACAGCAAGCCCGTTATAATACCACGACGGACCCATTTCACGCATTTCTTGCGCAACGCTTGAACTGGTGTTAATTGTTGCAACATAGCTTGGATAAAGCGTTGTTACAAAATACGCCATCAGCACGACAAACAAAACAACGCTGCACAAAGCAGGAATTTTCGCATCGCGCACAAAGGTTTTGAAGTTGGTTTTTCCCCAACCCATAAGCGGACCAAACGCCATAATAAGCAGGTAGAACAAGCCAAGCGGTCGCGCGATAGCGTTGTATGCAGCTTTTCCTAATGCATCGTGACCGAAAGGCATCCATGCGGGAAGTGCCTGTGAAATGGTCATATACGTAAGCACAAAGGTGAACAGCACCATAATAATGTTATTGAAGTAGAACGCAGCATCGCGAGAGAGCATGTTTTCAACATCATCGGCGCCTGCCGTGTCGGCTTCGTAGCGCTTCCAACGCAGAATAAGCCCCACCAAGCCTGCCAGTACAGCCACGCCAATGAGCAGGCCAAACAAGCCTAACGACACAGGATCGCCCTCGAAAGCATGCACCGATTGCACAATGCCCGATCGCGAAATGAACGTACCAACAATCACAAAACCGAATGCCAAGCACGAACACATAATACCCCAGCGCTTAAACGCGCCTCGTTGGCGGTATACCACAAAGGTGTGAATGAGCGCAACGCCAATAAGCCATGAAAGCAGCGATGCGTTCTCAACAGCATCCCAGCCCCAATATCCGCCCCAACCAAGCACAACGTATGCCCAGATAGCGCCAAGGCCAATGCCGATGCTTAAGAACAACCACGCCACAAACGTAGGACGCAGCGCATGTTCTACCCAACGCTTAGACGCATCGCCCGTTACAAGAGAAGCGATGGCATAGGCAAATGGCACCGTGAAACCTGCATATCCTACGAATAAGGTAGGTGGATGAATAACCATAGCCCAGTGCTCAAGCAGCCAGTTCATACCAAGCATTTGGGCAGAGGCACTCAGTTCACCCTGAGACGTGAAATAACTTGCAGGCGTTGGCGTAAACGGCATATTTGCCTGCGCGAACAGCATAACGCCCAAAAATGCTGCTAGAACAAGTTGCATGCATAGCAAGGCAATTGAATCGAGATGAATGAGCTTACGGCGACGCACTAGAATAATTGCACTTGTGAACAGCGCAATCAGCCACGACCAAAACAGCAGCGAGCCCGAACGGCCAGCCCACAAGCCCGCCAGTTTATACAGCCACGTAAGCGATGTGTCGGACAGCGTGCGTTCGTGCACAACATATTTTATAGAAACATCGCCGGTAAAAAAGCAATAGACGAGCACCGCGCAGCACACAAGCAAGAACACAAACGACAGCAAGCTAGCGGTGTATCCCGCGCACGCCCAGCGCGTGACCTGCTTGTTATATGCTCCTTGCTGGGTGCGCCCAGCGCGTAACACCATAACATGATCGACAACAAAACACAGTACCGATACCAAGACGGCAATAAAAGCGGCTGATAAACCAAGAAATCCGATAAGTGAAAACACGCCTACCCCTTCATAGCGACATCAGTTGCATTAAAATCAAGCTCAGCGGTAAGCGAACCGGTAATCACAAGCGTTGTTCCTGCTTTAATATTTTCCGATAAGGCACCTTTGAACTTCACGTTAATTTCTTCTTTAGTAGCTGGATCAACCAGCACAAAACGATAGTTTGCGTCCACAGGCTGCAAACTGTTTTCTTTTACATCTCCTGTAAGGCGAACGGGCTTATCCTGAACCACCTTGCCGTATTTCAATAAGCGCGAAACACTAAGCGCATCGGTTGAATTCTCATATTTGGACGGGCATTTCGTTACCAACGTTGCACAGTGCAAAATCTGCTGTTCGTCCATGCGACCAGTGCAAATGGCAATAACATCGTTGCCGAATGTTGAAGACACGCCGCCCTCGTAGCGCACGCGCAAGGTATGCTGAGCGCGCGGATCGTTTTGCTTGTCGTAAATAGAAAATTCAAGCACGTTTCCATTAATGGTAAATGAATTATCAACCACATGTCCTTCAACTTGAATTTTTTTGTCGATATAGGTATCCGAGCTTGCTTCTGCAACACTAACGCGCTTAGCTGACGTTGCACCGCCAACAATGGCAAGTACTACAATCAGTACAATAACAATGATGCCAGTAAGTGCTGTAAGGCGCCGCTTCAACTTTGAGTTCATAATCCCCCCGACCATGAAAATACGTGTCAAACGCACTATTTGTTAAGACACAATATTGCTACTATCCATGATACCTGTACTATACCGAACTTGCACATTAGTATTTGTTATAACGACACCTTGATAATAATACGTTACATTGCAGTAATGAAACTGACTGATTGCATAGGAATGCTGGGGTGAGCATGGGAACGCGGGGACTCGGGGGTGAACATGGGAACGCGGGGACGCAGGGGCGAATGCGGGAACGCGGGAATGCTGGGACGCAGGCGCAACGTACACCGTTTCCACGCATTCGCACAGAACATCTACACCGATGAGCCTGCGCTGTTCTAAACAAAAGGAAACCCAGACTGTTGTAAACAGAATGTAAGCCGCGCCGTACAATGCTCGTGCTATACTTCAAAAGATTCACAGTGCATCCGCTGTTATATTGCTGTTACACAGTTACATACGCTGTTACACACAGCTACAAACAATTTCACGCGCTCGTAGCTACAAGAAACCAGGTGATTATTGTGCGCTTTTTGCAACGAATAGAACATACTCCGCTACCACTTGGGGGTGTTATGCTTGCAAGTGCGTCTATCGGAAATTTACTTGCTGCACAAGCGCCATTTGCACAGGGTGTTTTCCTTGTGCTTGCACTTCTGATGTTGGCATGCATCCTTGCAAAATTTATTGCATTTCCTAAAGTAGCGTTCCTCGGTTTAAACGATCGAACCACCATTGCTACCTTTGGTGCGTTCTTTATGGGCGTGATGGTGCTAAGCACGTATGCACGCAGCCTATCTGTGCAATTTGGCTTTGTGGTGTGGGCAATCGGCATTATCGGGCACGGGTGCCTTATAGTGTGGTTTATCATTCGCGCGCTGCGAACGCAAGGACTACTTGATATACATCCTGGGCACTTTGTGCTGCTCATTGGGCCTATTATTGCGTGCATGACCGGAACCACCTACCCCGTTCACGCATTCCTGAACGTGCTTTTATGGGTGATTATTGGAATAACACCGCTGTTGCTTATTGCTGTTGGCGTGCGCAGCGTATGCAACCCTATTAAAAACGAAGCTATGTTCCCGCTGTACTGCATTTATACTGCTCCGCCAAGCATTTGTTTGAACTCGTATATGGTGTTTGAAGCGCATCCCAACGAGCTGTTTGTGACATGCGTATATGGTATTGCGTGCGTGTTGTATATTTTTGCCTGCGGGAACGCTATTCGCTGCTTAAAATTGCGCTTTTACCCAAGCTATGCAGCTATGACGTTTCCGTTTGTTATTTCAGCCACCGCAAGCACAACGGCATCGTTTTTGCTGCCGAATTACAGCGTTATTGGCACCATCGCGAGTGTGCAAACGGTAATTGCGCTAATCATGGTTGTGTATGTAAGCATTCGCTACGCGCAGTTTATTATTGCAGGATATACAGGAGAAACACGCTCATAAGCTGGTAATGCGCTGGCTCGCTCGAGGCGCATTCGAGGCGCGGGTGGATGCGCGGGAACGGGTGCGGAAACGCGAGCGACGGCGCGTACCAGAGCGAGCAGCAGCGCGCGTGATGACGCACATAGACGTGCGGAAACGGATGCGAGTGTTGGTGCAAGAACGAACGGTGCAAGAACGAACGGTGCAAGAACGGACGATGCAAGAACGAGTGGCGCAACCGTTCATGTGGTGCAACCATTCCCGAGCGCTATTCGGGAAGCCCTGCCTGAGGACGCTTAGCGCGCAATGCATGTATCAGCACTAGAATTCCTATAACTATCAGGGGAAATGACAATACCTGTCCCATGGTAAGCCAACCACCATACAAATATCCCAGCTGAACATCAGGCTGGCGAACAAACTCTACTGCCACGCGGCAACAACCATACCACACCAAAAACACGCCCGTGAAAAATCCACGTGGACGAGGAGGCATGCGACGCGCAAGCACCATCAGCACGCAAAACAGCAGCAAGCCTTCAAACGTTGCTTCGTACAGCTGGCTGGGGTGACGCATAACGTTTCCTGCGCTTCCCCCGAAATCGACGCCCCACGGAAGTGTTGTAGGCGCGCCCCACAGTTCGCCATTAATAAAATTGGCAATGCGACCAAAAAAAAGCCCGATAGAGCCGCCAATGCAACCAATATCGGTAAGGGTGGTGTACGGAATACCTGTACGCCATGCAGAAATAATGCCTGATAGCAACGCTCCGCACAGGCCGCCATGAAAACTCATGCCGCCCTCAGAGAGCATAATAATGTGCTCAGGATGCGAAAAATAATAGCCGTCGCCGTAAAACAACACGTAACCAAGGCGTCCACCAATAAGCACGCCAAAGATTACCCAAATCATTATTGTGATAGCCGCATCAGAAGAAAAGCGCAATTTCCAACGCTTCATAATGTAAGAAATAATGAGGCCAGCGCATATAAATCCCGCAATATACGCAAGACCATACCACCGAACAGCAAACGACCCTATACGAAATGCCACAGGGTCAAGAACGTGATACAGGTCGTTTAACATATAAGCCTCAGAAAAAGTTTGAATCGGAATGGCTGGGCCACAAGGATTCGAACCTTGGTAGCTGGCACCAAAAACCAGAGTCCTGCCGTTGGACGATGGCCCAGTGTCCCGTTGAGTGGTGTTAAGTGGTGGGTCGTGGGGGGGTCGAACCCCCGACCTTGGGATTAAAAGTCCCCTGCTCTACCAACTGAGCTAACGACCCAATGCATTAACACGCAAGCAGATATGATAACGGGAAATGACGTGCGCGTCAATCGTATTGCGGTAATATTATTGGAAATTTGTTACTATCCGTAAAAACTACAATTCTGAGCGGATCAGCTAACGTGGGCAAACAGGAACAAACAGCGCGATGGGAGTAATTACTTGGAATGAACTGGCTGCACAAACGAGCGTGTGGAAAAATTATTAGTATTTTCAACTAAAAAAGATGGTGGAATAGATTATTTAGTTAATCGTAGAATTCCATTTTGTTGTAGCAAACAGTTGGACAGATGGCTAGATTGATATTACATATACTTATTTATCTCTATAATGTGATCCGCACTGTGCTACTTCTATACTTCCATTCCTTATGCGATATACAAGACGATTACAATCGTCTATTCTTCTGCTCCAAAAACCTTTTAAATCTCCCTTGAGGGCTTCAGGTTTGCCTATTCCTTCATAACCGTTTCTTTTACAATATCCTGTAGCAGCTGAAGTATACGTTTAATAGTTTTTCTATCCTGCTTCGTCCAATACTCAAAATCCTCCCAGGCTTCATCTGAAAAAATTTTATTCATAATCTACCTCATGTACTTTTCCCTTACCTGCATTGAGCTGGTTGATAGACTCTTTTAGTCTTGCCATATTTTCATCCCTATAAAATGGATCAACAGCTACTTCAAATGGTATTCTTTGCTCATTTGCAAGTTTTGTAAGAAAAATATTTATAGCCGTAGACATATTTAAACCCATAGCTGCACAAGCACATTCAGCCTTCGCTTTGATTGTATCGTCTACTCTAAAATTTACTTGAGCCATACTATTACCCCATTTAACGTTATATTTATAGCATTTACTTTACAACATAAAGTGTTTTATACAATATAACATATAATTAAGAATTCTGCCATTGAAAACAGTGCGGCGTGAATTTTCATTAGTAGCGTCCATATAATGGTATAAAATTCCGAGCCAAAAAGAGCCAAGTGCCCTTCCCTTAGCTATAATTTATTATGCAAAACTATATGCACGATAATGGCCCCAACACAAAGAGGCATTATCGTGCATAAAAATACGTGCTAAACCTAAAGCAACTCACCATAATGGTGAATATACAGTTTTTTGCAAAGCGTTGTGAGCACCATGTACAACAGGACGCATAATGCTAAATACGCAAAGTAGATTAAAGGTAGAGGACACAATCCCAAGACAGCTCCCAATGGCGAAAACGGTATCAGTGTTAAGAAAGCAATAGCGCACGAGGTACACAAAGTAAGTTGCCACGATGCATTACTTTGAATAAACGGTATCTTTGACGTACGAATCATATGAATAACCAGCGTCTGGCTCCACATAGACTCAACAAACCAGCCCGTTTGGAAAAGCATGCAATACGCAGCTCTTACATCTTCAAGTTGCGCGCCGCTATATACACTTGACAAATCCCACCAAACAACACCGCCTGATACGCAAAGAGGGCATATCACTAAAAACATAACAGCAAACGTAAGCACATCAAAGATGGAGCTTATGGGTCAAAAACAGATCATAAATTTACCGATGGATGACGCATTCCACGCACGTGGACGCGCAATCATTTCGCGATCTACACCATCCCACGGAATGGCTGTGCAGGAAAGATCATAAATAAGATTCAGCAAAATAAGCTGGATACTTTGCATAGGTAAAAACGGAAGCACTGCAGAAGAAATAAGTACCGAAAATACATTACCAAAATTAGAAGATGCCGTCATCTTTATATACTTCACCATATTGGCAAACGTTTTTCTACCGCCAATAATACCTTGCTCTAGAACACCGAGATCCTTTTGTAGCAGAATGATATCAGCCGATTCTTTTGCCACGTCAACCGCTCTATCAACCGATATTCCAATATCAGCTTGTTTCATAGCAGCTGCATCGTTAATGCCATCACCCATATACCCAACGGTGTGACCACATTCGCGCAAGACGCGCACAATACGAGCCTTTTGTTCGGGCGTCAGCTTTGCAAAAACAGTAGTTGTTTGCGCGCGTTCAGAAAGCTGTGTATCAGTTAAATCTTCGATATCACTACCTTCAAGAATGGAGCTCACTTCCAAACCTACAGCTTTACAAATGGTACGTGTAACCTGCGTATTGTCGCCCGTCAAAATCTTGGTAGTTACACCATGACTACGAAGAGCTGCAAGTGTAGAAGCAGCGCTTTCTTTAGGTGGATCAAGAAATGCAAGAATTCCTAAAAAACACATCGAACATTCGTCACTAACACTAAACGTACCAACAGGCGATGGATTGTTTTTTACCGCAAGTGCAAGCACTCTAAATCCTTGGTCATTAAGGCAAGATACCATGAATAAAATCTTTGTTTTTACATCAGCAGTAAGATCTTTCACGGCATCTGCATCTCTCACCTGCGTGCAGATTGAAAGCATTTCTTCAACAGCACCTTTAGTAACCATCACCGTAGAGCCTTCAGAACCCCTTACAACCACCGATAAGCGACGACGTTTAAAGTCAAATGGTATCTCATCAAGCTTGGTGTACGCTTCTGACAGATCCTCAAGCTCTTTATCAGCGGATTCTACTTCCTCGGTTTTCTTAATAATGGCTGCATCCATAAGATTTTTATAGCCCGTTTGGAAATAGCTATTAAGATATGCACTTCTTAATACATGTAAGTCATCTTTGCCGTGAATGTTCAAATGATATTCAAGTATGACATCGTTTTGAGTAAGCGTTCCTGTTTTATCGGTACAAAGAATATCCATAGCACCAAAATTTTGAATAGAATTGAGATTCTTTACAATGGTCTGCTTTTTGCTCATTAAAACAGCGCCTTTGGCTAAGCACGTGGTAACAATCATGGGAAGCATTTCTGGCGTTAAGCCTACCGCTACCGAAATTGCAAACAGCGATGCCGCGACCCAATCACCTTTGGTAAAACCGTTGATCATCAATACAATGGGCACCATAACCAGCATAAATCTAATGAGTACCCAACTTACCGCGTTAACGCCTTTTGCAAAGCTTGTTTGGGGATCTTTTTCGTCCAGCGCACGAGTCATGCTTCCAAAAAGCGTATGGATGCCGGTAGACACCACAATTGCCCAACCGCTTCCAGATATAACATTTGTCCCCATAAAAGCAATATTGACGTAATCAGTTACACTCGCTTGGTGTGCTTGTGTTGCGGCAATTTTTTCTGCAGGTTCGCTTTCACCCGTTAAAGATGCCTGATTAACAAACAAATCGTGAGTTTCGATGAGGCGAACATCAGCAGGTACCATATCACCCGTGCTTAAATAGATAAGATCTCCTACAACTAATTCGTCCAAAGGTATTTCACGCGCAGCAGTTTCGCGGTGCGCCGTCTGTTCATTTGTAGGTTGGTCTGTATCACCTTTACGAAGCACAGAACAGGTAGTCTTAATCATCACCATAAGCTGATGAACGGCATTATTGCTTTTACGCTCTTGAATAAAGCGCAGCAATCCCGAAATGGTTACCATAACAACAATAATGACAACTGTTGTGTAGCTGCAATTATCGGGCGTCTGACCAAACATCGAAAGCAGCGGAAATACAACATCGTTAAGTCCAGATATAATTGCCAATACGCACAATATAGCGGTAAAGGGATTGATAAACGCTTCTATAAGTTGATGAACGAGGCTTTTTTCGCGTTTATGCGTAATGTAATTGGTGCCGTAACGCGCGCGATGACTAATAACCTCGCGCTCAGTTAAGCCTTCTTGCGAGCTTTGTACATAGCTCAACACCGCAGTTTTACTGTGCGTAGCCGCAAACGTAAGACGCTCTTCGTGCGAAACTTCTACCGTATTTTTCTGAGATGAGCCACTACTATCAAAAGGCTTATGCTTTGAAATACTTACATGAGTATCTTGAGATGAAAATGTTTGAGATGACGATAAGGTCTTACGCGTATTAGTGCGCGTATTAGTACGCGTAACAATGCTCCAGATGTTCTTCATAAACATCAACTCCCCTGTCACATATATATGTGACCATCAGGCAAAGATGAGATATATGCACTTCTTTGCAACTATTTATACGTCTACTTCGACCGCAAGAGCAACTATGACTGTTGCTTTTACTGTGACCAGCACCGTGTGCGTCCATACATCCCACCTCCTTATAGTTGATGTATAAATTAAGTTTGTTGCAGGCGCAAAGCACCCACCAAAGCAAGGCTTGCACGGGTAAACATAAGCCGAACACCACGTGCAAAACAAACACACTCGTTATACCTTACTTAAAAATAATTTACAAGGTTGAATTTTTATTTATAAAGGCGCTTATAGAAACGTTTGCTCGGGGGCTCAGGTGCGCTCTGTTGCATCGTTAAGCGTTACTACAGCTTTACCCC
>KQ959713.1:162229-213352 GCA_001552935.1 Umbribacter vaginalis
CCCCTACGTCCACTCCAGCAAGTTAAGGTGCGCTCTGTTGCATCGTTAAGCATTACTACAGCTTTACCCCATACGTCCACTCCAGCAAGGGTAGCTGCATAATTTGTTCGTCTTTAATCTTTGGTCTTTTAGTATCGCTAAATCAGCGCTGTTATTATTTTCATAGCTAAGTGTAATGAGCTTATCCAAAACTGACATGATACAATTACAAACAACTAAGGCGTAGCTACTTCGGGGTTCAGCCCTATCGTAGTTACGCCTTAGAATCACCTGCGCGGAAAAGGCGCAGACTGTAAAAGCGGATGTTGGTTAACTCTCTAAATAAAGAAAAAATCCAAAGGCTTGAGCTGTTTTCGCAACCCCAATTGTTGCAAGCATACTCTTTTCGCTTTGGATCTGATGAGATTATACATCAAGTTTCAAACGATGGTCAAACAAAAGTTACTTATCAGTAAGTATTTCAGGACTATTTATATAAATCACTTGTAGTTGCAGATGAAAACACCAATACCCAACAAAAAAGTTCAAAGCTTGGACCAGTTTTCGCAGCTCCAATTGCTGCGTACTTATTCTCATCACTTTGAACGTATAGACACTATACATCAAAGCGAAAACCTAAGTCAAGCAAGGAGCACTTATTATAATGACTTTTTATATAAATAATTCATTATAATTCAAACCAAAAAGCTGCACATTAAAAATCTAAACAGTTTGTTGTGTGCATTGATATTCAGCAAAGCCGTTTCATGGTCTATTCAGGCTATAATCCTGACGAATGGAAGATCTGAAGCAAGAGAAACGCAAAAGGGAGAATTAGATGTGTGTTAAAGGTATCGATAAAAGAAACAATGAAAAACAAGGCGCTAAAAAACTGATTGAACAATGGTCGACAAAGCTTGATGCTGGTGAAATACCAAGCGAATGGCATGGAGACTATGCACCTGCATACGCGAAGCGCATTCCTATGCAACCACGCGAAACGCTTTCAGCAAAAGTGCCCGAAGATCTAAAATTGACCATAGAAAAAGAAGCCGAATGAAAAACATAACATCTTCTGAGTTTATAAATGAAAGTCTCATTAATGAAATGATCAACGCTACACATTAAAGATCAAAATCTATCTTTAAATAATGTTGAATGAAATCTCTTTCGCGTGCACACTAATGCTTACCAGCTAACCTCATTTTCTGAAACGCAATCAGAAAGAGGAGTATGCAGGCCTTCAATAATCGTTTTGCGCATATAAGGAACTGATGATGTATATAGCATTGTCATTAAAGTGTTGTAATCGTCTTCGCTTATGATAACAGCATTGCCATTCTTCGTGCGTACTTTAACAGGCTCATTAAAATATAGAACGTAGTGGAGTAATGCAAAAAGATCTTTGCGAAGGTGCGTTACGGTTACACATTGCATTAAAGTCATCTCCCTATAATGTTCATTGTGATATATAGGTAGGACGCATAAAGCTCGTCGACCATTGCACCTGTTATTGCGTCACGAAAGCTCAGCATAAAGAAAAGACCCAAAGTATTGAGCTGTTTTCGAAGCTCCAATTGCCGCAAGCATACTCTTTTTTTACCTTGGATCTGATGAGATTATACATCAAGGTTTAGTTATTGGTCAAGGTGTATTGGCCAAGGTAAAAGCGCTAATCATAATAGCTTTTTATGTACGACATTCAGACTTATCCCACGCCACAGGTATAGGAACGCTAATCCACGTCTAGCGCCATAGCTAACCTACCTCAACCTTTTCCACGCGTACAAAAAAGACCGAACTTAAAATATAGAGGTGACAACCTCAGGCATCCGCCCGACGTTATCACCTCTATTTAATGTCACTGTATCACAGCAATATCGATACAGCAATATCGATACAGCAATATCGTCACGACAATATCGAGATTACGCCCAGATTACGCCCTCGCGGATGTGCATGAGAAGCATACATATGTACGGGAGAATATCGTATTGTGTACGAACAAAGGAAAATCCAAAGACTTGAGCTGTTTTCGCGGCAACACTTGTCGCAAGCATACCCTTTTTGCTTTGGATCTGTTGATATTATACATCATGGTTTAACTATCGGTCAAACAAAAGTTACTTATCAGTAAGAATTTCAGGGCTATGTGTATAAACCACTTGTAGTTGCAGATGAAAACACCAACATCCAACAAAAAAGTTCAAAGCTTGGAACAGTGTGCGCAACTCCAATTGTTGCGGGCTTCTTCTTATCGCTTTGAACCTAATGACATTCTATATCAACATCACAATTTAAGTCAAGGTAGGAGCGCTTATTATTTTAGCTTTTTATGCACGTTGACTGGAATCACCCCCGCGTGTGCGGGAAACTTATATAGCTAATAACCCGCTAAATGGCTCTGGTAAAGCTCCAGTGCCTCTTAGCGGGTTAAGTACATTTTACCACAAAGGCGCAGAGTTCTCCTGCGGGTGCGGGAAAACATGAGCACTCTTTTGTAGTATAATTTTGTTTAACTAGGAGGCATGCTGCTCCGCTAATGGAGGAGCTACCTCCTAGGATTATTCACGCGTGTGCGGGAAAAACTGTGGCATAGTGTAAGCATAAAAAGGCTTCCCCACTGACCGATTCAGAGGGGTTTAGTCTTTTTATTAGGATCACCCTCGCGTGTGCGGAAAAAACATAGATACCCCTTTGTGGTATAATGAAAGTAGCGGGTTATCGGCGGCGGGCATTTCCGCAGCTGCTTAACCCGCTGGGATTATCCTCGCGTGTGCGATAATACTTTGCTTACAATTTTCGCGATTACGATTTCGATGAGGATCACGCCGCGCGTATGGGAAAATCGCAGTATCGTTGGGAGCATTCCTGATGATGCTGGGATTATTCCCGCGTATGCGAGAAAAATTTCATTTATGATGTTGGCGTGATATAGTGAAGATACCAAGCGGTAGCATCTTCGGGAGCGTTCTCGATGCTGTTACCGCTTTTGTATACAACGGGGAGAATTTTTTTGGGATTGTCCCCGTGTGCGCGATCAAAGATAAACATGCAACAACAGATGCTAGTTTCTCCATGAACAAAGAAAAAATCCAAAGACTTGAGCAGTTTTCGCGGCAACAATTGTCGCAAGCATACTCTTTTTGCTTTGGATCTAATGAGATTATACATCATGGTTTAACTATCGGTCAAACAAGAGTTACTTATCAGTAGGAACTTCAGGGCTATGTGTATAAACCGCTTGTAGTTGCAGATAAAAATACTAACACCCAACAAAAAAAGTTCAAAGCTTGGAACAGTGTTCGCAGTTACAATTACTGAAAGCTTATTCCCATCGCTTTGAACTTAATTACATTTTATATCAACGTGATAATTTAAGTCAAGGTAGGCGTGCTTATTATTTTAGCTTTTTATATATTTTATATACGTTAACTGGAATCACCCCCGCGTATGCGGGAAAACTTATATAGCCAATAACCCGCTAAATGGCTCTGGTAAAGCTCCAGTGCCCTTTAGCGGGTTAACTACATTTTACCACAAAAGCGCAGAGCTCTCCTGCGTGTGCGGGAAAACGCGGAAGATAAAGCCGCGCATGATAGGGACTTGGGATCACCCCCGCGTGTGCGGGAAAAACATATGAACCGTTGTGTCTTCATACCCAAAGTAGGGATCACCCCGCGTATGCGGGAAAAACAGGAGTGATACAATGTTCAATTTTTCTTCTTGAGGATCACCCCCGCGTATGCGGGAAAAACATATGAACCGTTGTGTCCTCGTAGCCAAAATAGGGATCACCCCCGCGTATGCGGGAAAACCACAGTTCATCGTAAAAATCGATCGCATAGTCAGGATCACCCCCGCGCATGCGGGAAAAACCCACCGATAACTTCGCCTGTTTGGGGAAAGTGGGGATCACCCCCGCGTATGCGGGAAAAACTTTCCAGCAACTTTTACCGTTTGATCCTCACTGGGATCACCCCCGCGTGTGCGGGAAAAACGAGTTTTTGAATATTGTCGCGCGTTTTCCTCGAGGATCACCCCCGCGTGTGCGGGAAAAACTGTTGCAGTATCAAGTTGCTGCTGGAGTGTCCGGGATCACCCCCGCGTATGCGGGAAAAACCTTGCTCCGCACCTGCTCAAAGGCGTAAAGGTGGGATCACCCCCGCGTATGCGGGAAAAACGAAGAAAAAGACATGTATGGCTATCATGTGCAGGGATCACCCCCGCGTATGCGGGAAAAACAGCAAAAAGATCCAGTTCACAGGCCAGTATTACTTCAAAAAATGGACAAATTTATTTACTTTTGTTGCAAGCAATGCTGTCAGCCTTGCATCCTCAAGCGCCCTATGTGGCAGTTTTTCAATGATACCATACTCTCCTAGCACATTCTCAAGCTTATAGCTTTTCAAGAATAACTTTTCCTGTTTTACAAAACGAAGCAAATCTATAGTCTTGTTAGTTAAAGCATCCTTGTGCGCGCCACGATACGCCGCAGTCAAAAAATTCATATCGAAAGCAATGTTATATCCAACAATTGGTAAATCTCCTATAAAGGTTCTTAGGGCACCGAGCGCCTCACCTTCACTAATCCCCTGTTCATATAGCATTTGAGTTGTAATACCTGTTAGTGTAGTTGCATCTGTTGGAACAACATAATCATTGCTCCCGGCCACCAAACAATGATACTCGTGCACTTCACCACTACACCACTTCACTGCACCAAGTTCAAGAATACGGTTCTGACCAGCACATAGACCATCTGTTTCAATGTCAACAAATACACATTCATTTGTTAGCGTAGCTGATAACACATCACGCAAGGAACAACCGCAGGTATACTTAGTAACTTCATCCGTTTGTATCAACTCGTGCTTGGCCTTTGCATTCAACTTAGCAGGGCGCTTACTTGAATACTGACGAGCCTTTCGAAAGCGTGCCGCTTTACTAAACCCATAACAAACCGCTCCCGCACCATCACCTGCGACGCCACCATCGCCAACACTGCCCACTCCGCTGTCACCAGCGTCATCTTTGGACACGCATACAACAGGCGAAGGAATGTACACAAGAGGAATACCGCTTTCATAGATCACTTCCCGTTGCGCATTTTTCAATTTAAAATCGTATCCGATTTCATTCTGAGCCGCAAAAGACATAGTGACAGCGCCACTACCTGAGGATTGGGTTATGCGCTCCCATAACTGCTCGCGTACGCGACTATTAAAATTGCCAACGTAAACACCCGTTGACACTTCCTGCATCCACTTTGTTAAGTCGCCTCGCAGTGAAGCGGGGCAGCGCGATAATGTAACAACCGTCATGGGCATACATATTCACCTCGCATGTTGTTCACCTCACATGTTATCGCATATATAACCAAGATACTTTGGGTAACCCACCTCATCACGCCAAAAGGCACACATAATATTAATCAGCTAACAATTGCCTTCTGGTACTCGCTATAATTCACGCCAGCTGCAACTAAGCGTTCTTTGTCGTCCCACAGATGAATAACATCGACAATCACCTCTTCATCTGCAGAAACATTTAACAAGATCTGTACATCGTGCACAATGCGCGCCGCTAATTTTCCTGTTGCAAAAACATCGCGTACACGCAAGCGCATAAGATCGGCAACATTGCTGTTTTCGCTTATGCTTGATACAAGATTGAATGCTGCTGGGATGATGATATCTGCCTTATACAAATCCGCAACATCATATACAAATGATAGATCGTGCCCAGTATGTACAAACCCAAGTCCAGGTGATAACCCAAGAGCTACAATCACACTATGAACCAAACCATACAGACATACATTGCCTGCAGACAACGCTTGATTGATGGGCGTGCCATCGGAAAAATTTTCAACATCATATGAACGCCCGTCCCACTCAATACCATACTGCCGTGACATGCGTCGATAGATGCTACGAACGCGCGCGCCTTCTTTTCCTCGCAATTGCTGCATCGTATGAGTTGACACGTCTTCATTCTCAAAGCGCATTTGATACATTGCACGCGCTACGCTCAAACGCAAATGTGTATTCGATACGAACTTGGCTTGCTGCTCCAATAAACGCGAACTGCGCGACAACGCTCGTCCGTGTGCATAATTGCGAATCCCTTGTTCGCCAACCCACACAACACAAGCACCCGCATCGCCAAGAAGTTCCATCGCGCGATGCGTTACATCGGTGCCTGGGCCAAGTAGTAGAACGCCTATCATCGCAACGGGAATGCGAACGGTTCCGCGCGCGTCATATACGGTAACTGCACTATCAAGACGACTGACTTTCGCACGTTCAACGTAAATGAAACTTACCCGATCTTTGATTCGCGGCAGTTCTGGTAGCTCTGTTTTTTTAGCGCCTGCAAACGTGTCCATGCGATAACCGCCTTTGCAACCGACATACAATGCCGTTATTTACAAGGGATAACAGTAAGCATTCCAAATCCGTACGCTTTTTTCTTTCCCATTCCATGCGTCAGTGCTTTTTTAAATTTTTCTAAATCAGTAATTGTTAAAATCCCATCAAACGTTGCAACGGCAAACGTCATATGAACATGACTCGTTTTATTCTCACCATAATGCTGAAACAATTCTTTACTCGTTGTTATACGAATTTGCTCAGGGTTAATCGAGAATCCATTGGTGCTTGCACACTCCATAAAGAAAGATGGCAAATCTTTAAAAGCAACTACTACAACTTTCCCACGCTTAGGGTGGGTGGTTCGATCTGAGAGCGACTTTACTGTGTTAAGCTTGACTTTGAACTTTGCTTTCATTCCTTCTTGTAAAGAAGCTAAAAGCGCATCATAATTTTTAGTACTCGCCGATCCTTTAACTCCATATTTTTCTAACTTTTTCAAATCCGGTTTGTTGTTACTAACAATAAGTAAGTATTGCTTATTATTAACTTGATCAATGCGCCACAACTTCCGATTAGATTCTTCTTTAGGCTGTAAACGTTCTTCAGGAAATGAATCCTCAATCCATCCGTGGTAACAACCTACATGTTTTAAATCGCGCATGACTCTACGATTTAAAGAATCAAGCTGAACTCTTGATATATACATCGCACACCTCAGATACTCTCATAAAAGTCAGGTTCATTGTTACCAAGCTTACTGTTGTTGCTAGTGCTTAATTCCTGATCTGTTCTTGCTTCAAATCGTGGGCTAAATTTACGCTCCTTTTGAGAAAACGAAACCACGTGATCGTTTCTCATTATTGCTCTTCCATGAGGAATTAAATCTTTGTCAGCATAAATTTCTGCGCGATAATTCTTATATTTATTCTTATACCAAGATGCGGCTTGCCATTCAACGTTACGCAATGCAGAAAGCGCATCTTCATTTGAAGAAGGAAGTATGAAATCTGCTGGTAAAGGACACGAACGTCTTCCCATATATGGAGCAAAACAAGGATGCTTCAACGCATAAATTATCTGATCGATCCATTGATTATCTGCATGAGAGAGAGCTACCACAAACACAGAATCTTCCATGTAATAACGATAAGTTGTATAAGTCTTGGTAAATTTAATACTCCTGTCGCACCCATTTGCACATCGCTTATATTTCGCTGCGGTATGAAAATCTCTTAAAAGCCCACCCGTTTGATCAATACGAACTGCAAAATCTAACGTATTAAGTTTTTGTATTTTTGCATCTTCGCACCGCTGATAGCCAAGGCTAGCTGCAAGAATACCAATTACCCCCGATTTTGATGGATAGTAGTCAGTTTTTCTTGTTTCAAAATGTGACGACGTGCCCCATGCTTGAAGAGGACCACTTAACTTAAGTAATATTGTTTTCACAATAGATCACCTAATTTTCGAGAAGCTCTTCACGCTGTTCTTTAAGATTTGATGATATAGCTGCACCTAAATCAACAATGAGATCGTTAAGGCTATGTGCAGCATTACCACCAATATTGGCAACATTAAAATCATCAAGAAGTAAATACTCAGTAAAACGAGGTTTGTCTAGAATTTTGTCATACTTACCATATTCCTCAAACAACTTTACAATTGAGGGAGCAGCATACCCATTTTCAGATTTAATTGGCTTTTCAAATGCAGTTATCATATTAACTGGACGGTCGTCTCTTAAGGATACAATAATAGCTTGGGGCAAAGTTTGATGCGCAAAGCTGTTAATCTTTCCTGTTGGCATAGACTTTACAAATGCGTCAACAAACAACTGTGCACTATCAATAACATCTTTTTTATTATGAAGCTGACTATGTAAATTATGAAGACCAATATTTGCATAACGATATAATGTAGAAGAGTTATATTCGATAGTGCCTATCATACCTGCTCCTGTTTGACCTTCAATTGTTTTTTCATCAACAGCAGTAAAAAAATCGAATTCATCCTCTATAGCGTGCGTTGATATAGCATGCGCCACCTGAGCCGATGCGTCTGTCATTAGATCTTCATTTCCTGCAAGCATTCTACCAAAAAGGTTAATATCAAGAGAATTATTATCTTTTAATTTTGTAGCTAAATCCTGAGACAATTTTAGTTGTAATTTCTTTTCTTTTTTGCTAAGTTTCCGCCACCTCTTTTTGTTGCTGTTCGGGTTCGCAAGTTCCTCCTTAATCTCTTGATGATACTTCTCAGCTAAAGGAGTAATTTGCTCTTTTTCTTTAAGATAAAAATTAATAAACGCCTTAATATTATTACTACACCACATAAAAACACTATCGATAATAATCTTTTCACTCTCACCCTTATCATCGCTTGCACTAATTTTTACTGCAAATCCCAAAGACTCTAACAAAAATAGTAATTCGTATTTTCTGTTTTCGTCCAGATCTCCTAAGTGTTCATAAAATAAATCCAAAGCACGTTTGGTTCTGACGCCCAATTTATCTTCAGGAAAAGACTTCCTCATTGCATGCTTCCAACATTGAGAACTGACTCTTGCTCTTGTAACACCACCAAACTGTGCCGTTTTCGGGCTACCCGTATCATCACGATTGATATTTGCGGGTGGAACAGTTTGAATAGCATGAATATCTAAAAATAATCTTTCTGAAGTTGTGTTTTCCATTTTAGTTTTCCCCTTCACTATGTTCTTTTGTAGCTTTATAATACGAGCGTGACCAGGCGACTTTTAAATTATCTTTTAAACCACGCAAAAACCAATATAAATCATCAGCAAGCTTGGCATAATTCACCTTAGCATCTGACCTTGCTTTTAGTAGCTTGACAAATTGTCTTAGCTGATTTTGTAATTGGCTAAAATTACGTGAAGTAATCATTATATTAAATCGTCTATCTATAGACTTGCTATCTTCGCTTCTGAGCATACGGAGTGAATCTCCTAAGTTATAATATTTATTATCAAGCGTTAATACTGAGTTACTTTTTGACTGCTGATGAAGCGCATACATTTGCACAGCAACTAAAATTGCCTTTTCATAATGACTTAATTTCTCACCGCTACCCAACTGTTCTTCGGGAATATACGAAACAAGATACCCCAATGAGCAAACATAGTTAATGTTTTTTGAAACAATTGAATTACGTAACTGAGCAAGTAAAGCTTTTGTATCTGGTGTATCACGCGTAGTATCTATTTTGCTAAGGATCCTTGACACATCCTGATAAATACTTTGCTCCATCATATACTCCTATGATTGTTATCTAGTTTAGGCAATTTCTTATTAACACTTGCCATAAGTATATTCAAAGCTATGGCAATATTATTTTCTTTATTTTTATTTTTCTTATCCTTAATAACAACACCAATAAAATCTCGTAAAGATGCATTTTTTAAAAATTCATATATCTGAATATGAATAATTTTTCTTAATTTCGCATACCATTCCTGTTCTTTTGCATCTTTATTATCCTTGCAATCTATGTCGGCTAACCAATCTCTAAAAGGCTTATCAATTCTAAAATATAAGTCTCCCTTTTTATTTGGTACAAAATCTTTAAAGTTAATATTCCTAATTGTCTTTATTTCAGATAAGAAATGACCATAATCTTTTTCAATTATTTCTTTTGTTGTTTCAATAACGTCATTAATTCTTACCACCCATCCTTTATCAAGTAAATCTGTTGCAACGAACAATTTTAAATTAAAATTATCATAGTACTCTTCTACCAATACTCTAGACAAACGCTCGCCATCATCTATTGCACTGATTACATTAACCTGAACTAGTTCATCTTCGCCAAAATCTTTTTTTAAGTGATTCAAATTATCTGCTATACCAGGTAATCTTCTATAATTATCACTGCGATTGATAATCGCATTAAACGACCTCCAAGCAGCTTCATTCTTTTGAGGTTTATCTGCAGCGAGAATCTTGTTAGGTTTCCATTTAGCCATTGGTTCAAGAACGTTAGTCTCTTTCTGAGGGGCAAGAGTTTTAACTATTCTCAACCGTAAATTTTTTCGAGACTCCTTATCATCGGCGTAAAACAAATACATAAGCCTACTCCAGTTGGTATATAAACATGCAAGATTATCAATCATTCTTGATTCTTTATACATTTCATAAAGTTCAGATTGCTCAAATTCCCATACTGGATGTTGCGACACATTATATTGTTGTTCTGGGTGCTTAAGAACAAAATTAAAAAGCAATGTTTTAAATAAATTATCTGAACTAAAAAACACTCCACCTAAACCATAAATCCATCCAATTGACTTCGTTGATTTAGTTTTAATAATCGTTTTCTTATCCGACGCGTTTGAAACGCCTTGAAACGTAATAAGCCATCTCACTAATTCAGCATCGGTGAGATTATTTTTATTAGAATCGAATCGCGGAGAAAATAACGCTATCTTATTACCCGACTCAGAAATCGTTCTATTAATCAACTTGGGACAAACAATTGCTCGGTCGTATGTGCTGTTCGTAAGCTCTGCGTTAACTTTTGATATAATTTCTTTCGTTACCTGGTAAAATGGGTACTTATCATCATATAAGTAAAACCTATCATGCCATGCATCCAAGTATTTCACGACAATATCAGGAAATTTTCCTGCTTTCCACAGGGTTTTCCATGTGTATAGCAAAGCGTCTTCATAGTCTTCATAATCTCCCTGATCAACTTCTTCACGCTGTTGCATACGTTCATCAAGCTTAACCATTTCGTATGCATTGCCCTGTGCATCGTAGCGAGAAAACACCGTATGCAGAATAGCAAGAATAAACCTCATAACAGCAAAATCTTGTGTTGGCATATCACCAGCTAATGCAATATAGGTGTGTGCGTTTTCAAAGAACTCTTTAAGCCCCACAAGTTTTGTGGTGCCTTTATAGTCAATTACAACAGATATCCATGGCTCATCAATTAAATTAAACCTACTCATCTCTGTGCTCCGTCACTATCTTTAATCCATAACGTGTATCGTATTTTAATGTCTTTCCAAGCAGTTTAAACTCATTATTTTTATCAAATATTATACCGAGGCTGCCCTTTAGCCAAAGCTGATTATCCCAAGCGGCTAAATTTTCTCGGTAATAGTCTTCAAGCTTTTGTATCACTAGGTCAATTCCAGCCGTATTGGTATTAACTTCATCCTGAGGCCTAATACCATACAAAATAGCTTGAGGCAATTTAATAGTATGTTTCGCCATTTCCATAGCTGTTTTATTATCGCTTGGATCAAGAACTCCAGGCTTGTCAAAAAATTCATATCCGCCTTCGCAAGCCTTTAATGCGATAACTTCTACCGTATCAACAGTATCTCTCACTTCAGCATATGCATGAGCGTCTGAAATTTCAGCTTCATTATCTGAATTTGTAATCCACTCACCTAAATTTTTTTCTGTACTAATTTTTTTCGCTGGTATACCGAGTCTATATATTTTTGCCTTATTCTCTTTGTATTTTTCGGTCAATTCATATTTATCTTTATATGTGCGATACCGTTCTCTTAATTTTTCCGTTTCTTCAAGTAAATTTAACTCAGTATCCGAATACACGCTCTGCACTAAAGGCGAGATATCATTAGGTAAATTAATCGTGGTCTTCTTTTGAAGATGCTGTTGTAAAAAATATTCTGTCCGAAACAAAATAAACGGTGAGTAAATATAAGCGCTTCCCTTATCAAAGGCATAATCTACACAATGCAATACACACACCTTTGGCATCTGAAGATTTTTCGGACGTTTGGTAGTTTGGTGTCTATGAAGACGCCCCATTCTTTGCAGCAAAAGATCCATAGGAGCAAGATCTGTGATTAAGACATCAAAATCTATATCAAGCGACTGCTCAATAACCTGCGTTCCGATAACAATTTTAAAGTGTGGCCTCTTCCCGCCTTTACCTATGGTATCTATCAGCTGTTTTTCTTTACAATATCTATCAGTCGCAATAAATGAAGAGTGCAGAAGCGCAACATTGTCTTCACCAAATATTTCCATGCAACACTGGGCAAACTCCTGCGCCCTGCGAACCGTATTGACAATCACGCCCACAACTCCACCATCTGGTGTAAGTTTCCTTACAAGCTCAACGATAGCTTCGTTTTCGCTTTCACTTTGCGATTTACACTGTATTTCATAATTAACTCCTTGTTCTGTATCAAAATCAGAGAACTGTTTAATAGTCTGGCCATCGTTATATGTTAAAAGTGGATACGCCTCATTCGTATCAAAATTTGGGGGTTTTGCAGCCGTTTTAAATTTTCCAGCTCCATTCATATAATTTTCAACAAGCTGTTTGCGCTTATCACTTGGTAGCGTAGCTGATAAAATAACAACCGGCACTCCATACGCACCAAGCCATCGTAAAGCCTGATACAAATAAACACTCATGTACACGTCATAAGCATGTACTTCGTCAATAACAACAACCTTGTTGGAAAAACCAAGATGCCTCAGCATGAGATGCTTTTGTTTAAGCGCCATGAGCAAAATCTGATCAACAGTTCCAACGGTAAAATCGTCTAAAATGGATAGTTTCCTACCTGCAAACCAGGCATTAACACTTATTTTAGTTGTATCGTTTTCACTAGATCCTATATTGTGGATGCTTCTATTATCATCATAAGTATCGTCTTCATAAATACCGCTACTTTTTGGTAAATTGGCAAATTGTTCATTAAGCTGTGCTTTTCCATGTATAAGCCTAATTGATTGTTTTCCATCAAAATGGCGCAACCAATCTGTAATACGGCCAAACATGCTATTTGATGTAGCCTGCGTGGGAAGGCCGAAAAACATTCCCGTTCTTTTGGTTTTCTTTGCGAGTTCTTCTACCGCCACAAGTGCAGCTTCGGTTTTACCTTTACCCATAGGCGCTTCCAAAATAATAATGCCTGGATCTGCAATCTTGTGCACTAAATTCGCAACTTTTTCTTGTATATTATTTGGTTTGAATGTGTGCTCAGGATTTTTCTCTATAGAACCAAAACGTGTTTGAAAAATATCTGGATCAAAAAATTCAGAATTATATCCTTCAAAATTCCATGCGTGTGTGCGCTCTTCATACCATTTTTTAAATCCTTTTGTTGCACGGTTTGGTTCTACCTTGCAGGTATCTAACGAAATAAGTGGGAAATATTTCTCATTACTGGCAATCCAATCCGCCATAATCAATAAACCCGATAGGATCACTTGCACCGGTTGACTAACGCATGGTAAATCTGAAGCAGATTTAAATCCACACTTGGTAAGTGCATTATGTACTAATGTCTTTTGAAGAGTTTGCCACAAAATAGCAATAGGAGAATTGTTGTTATCGTCCTGGTAAAACGATGAATTATACCCATAAAATGCATCTTCGGCTTTTTGCTCGCAAACAGGAATACCATGATGAGCCCCTATAATGTTAGCAACGCATAGATTAATGCCTTCTTTAGTCAAAATGTATTGTCCCGAAATATTATGACGAACGTCTTTCAATTGTTTTGCGATGTATTCATCAAGTTTTGTAAACCCAGCCTGTTTCAAATTTTCCAAAACTAAGGTATCAAGTTCATTATCAACAGAATGTGAGGCTTTAACCTGAAAAATTGGTGTTGCTTTGCCGATATCATGGACAGCGCCCAAAAACATACATAACTTTTTCGGGAACTCTTCCTTATCTTCTAGATCAGGACTGATTGAGTTTTTCAAAAATTCCTTAACGCCATTAGACAACCAATGCTCATACAAAAGTCCACATACTTCCATAGTATCTTGTAAATGAACAGTAAGAGGTAGCCACATTGGTACATCATGAACGCAATTTTTCTTTGCCTCATGAACGCAATTTTTCTTTGCCCATAGCCAGGATAATTGTTGTTCCATACGCGCAAACTTTCTAGTTCAGCACCACGAGCGAGTACTTGTGTAATTTGATTTCTAGAATTGTTCTTGTACAAACAATATCATAAAAAACCATAGCAAAAGAAAAAGGCGTAACCGGTATTTCTACCAGTTACGCCTACGTACCTCAAAATGTGCAGTAGCATGCACTCATTCGGATAGCTACACACTTGCACTCATTCGCGCAAGGACAAAGCTTACATCATGCCGCCCATGCCAGCACCTGCGCCAGCAGCTGCAGCAGCGTTATCTTTCTCCTTAGGAATTTCGTTAACGGTAGCTTCTGTAATAAGAATCAGCGAAGCAACGGACGCAGCCGACTCAAGCGCCGTGCGTGTTACTTTCACAGGATCGTTAACGCCCATAGCAATCATGTTGCCATACTCGCCAGTTGCGCAGTTCAAGCCCTCGCCAGCAGGAAGAGCCTTTACGTGCTCAACAACAACACTGCCTTCAAAGCCAGCATTTTGCGCAATCGCACGCATAGGAGCTTCAAGCGCTTTACGAATAATGTTAATGCCAACTTCTTCATCTTTATCAGCAGGTTTTAGAGCGTCCAGCGCACTTACAGCATCGAGCAGCGCAACGCCACCACCAGGAACAATGCCCTCTTCAACCGCAGCACGTGTTGCCTGAAGTGCATCTTCAATGCGGCTCTTCTTTTCTTTCAACTCAGGCTCGGTAGCAGCGCCAACCTTAAGTACTGCAACACCACCAGACAATTTTGCCAAGCGCTCTTGCAATTTCTCGCGATCGAAATCAGACTCAGTGCGTTCAATTTCGGTTTTAATTTGCGCAATGCGCTCGTCAATAACCTTTTTGTCGCCTGCGCCGTCAACAATAAGCGTGTTGTCTTTGTCAACCTTAACGGTTTTCGCAGTACCGCATGCTTGTTGAGTAGCATCAGCAATAGTCATGCCGAAATCTTTTGAAATAACCTGCGCACCTGTAACAGCTGCGATGTCTTCCAAAATACGCTTACGACGATCACCAAAACCAGGAGCTTTGATAGCAACAACATTGATAGTGCCGCGCAACTTGTTCAACAGCAAGGTTGCAAGCGCTTCACCTTCAACATCTTCAGCAACAATCAACAGCGGACGACCTGTTTTCATGATGGACTCAAGCAGCGGCAGCATATCTTGAATATTGGAGATTTTCTGGTCGGTAAGCAGGATAAACGGATCGTTCAGCACCGCTTCCATGCGCTCCATATCGGTAGCCATGTAAGGAGAAATGTAGCCGCGATCGTACTGCATACCCTCAACAATGTCCATTTCCATGCCGAACGTTTGGCTTTCTTCAACAGAAATTGCGCCGTCTTTACCAACAGCTTCCATTGCTTCTGCAATCTTTGAACCAATTTCAGCATCGCCAGCAGAAATAGTACCAACATTTGCAATTTGCTCTTGTGTTGAAACAGCGGTTGAGTTTTTCTTGATGGTTTCAACAACGGCATCGGTTGCTTTTTGAATACCGCGACGAATGCTGAGCGCGTCTGCACCAGCTGTAACGTTGCGCAGACCTTCCGACACAATGATGTCGGCAAGCAGTGTAGCGGTAGTAGTACCGTCTCCAGCAACGTCATTCGTTTTTACAGCAGCCTCACGAATAAGCTGTGCACCCATGTTCTCAACAGGGTTTTCAAGCTCAACTTCACGAGCAACGGTTACACCGTCGTTGGTAATGAGAGGCGCGCCGTACGACTTTTCAATAGCAACATAACGGCCTTTAGGACCAAGCGTTACCTTAACAGCATCGGCAAGCTTTTTAACACCTGAAGCAAGAGATGCGCGCGCATCTTCCTGGAACAAAATATCTTTAGCCATAGTAGGAACTTCCTTATCTCACAAGTAATGGCACGTAGTTTACTGACAAATAGCGTAAATGTCGTCGGCACGAAGAATCAAAACGGTTTCGCCGTCGTGGTTGATTTCCGTCCCGCCATACTTACCGTAAATAACCTTGTCGCCAACAGAAACAGGAACAGGTACTAAAACGCCATCTTTGTTCAACTTGCCTTCTCCTACGGCAACAACAGTACCGGTTTGAGGCTTTTCTTTTGCCTCACTTGCTAAATACAAACCAGAAGCTGTGGTTGATTCAGCCTCATCAGCCTTTACAATCACACGATCGCCCAATGGTTTAAGGCTCATAGTTGAGACCTCCCTTTCATGGTTATCTAACGTGACAGCTTTATAAGCAAGCCTTTCAAGCACTCACTTGTAAAAACTGCTAGCACTCAAATATTATGAGTGCTAAATTCCACTTCTCAATATAACACCCTTTGTGCAAAAAACAAGACAAATATAGGAAATTCAAAATCGAATTGCAGTACGCGGAGTGAACAGGTGCGCAGGTACAAAGCGATATGGAGAAAAGATGACGGCGCAGCTAACGCAAAGAAAAAATGGGTGCGAGCGAAACGTGCACATGGAGAAAGCTAAAAGTACGCGAATAAGGAGCGCACAATCTGCGAGCGCGATGTATGCGTGGCGAAAGCGAAACAAGCACATGAACGCAGACGCACTCACGTGCTAAGCATAAAACGTGTGCTGTGGATAAGGAGGCTCCAATGCACGCTTATAGGTATATTGTTCCACACGAGCAACAATGCTCTGCGCCTCATCAGGCAACAATCCAACTTCTTGTGCTGCATCATGCACACTCATGTGCAAATCGTACACACGAACCAAAAAAGCATCAAGCTGTTCATACGAAAATCCAAGCACGTCTTCGTCAAAATGATGAGGAGCAAGTTCGGCAGACGGCGCCTTATCAATAATTGCTTCTGGAATGCTACGCAAGCGAGCAAGCGCATACACACTTGTTTTATACAAACCTCCAATCGGGGCAAACGCGCCTGCGGTATCGCCGTACAGCGTTGAATATCCCATCAGTGCCTCAGTTTTATTGCCCGTGTTCAACAACAATGCACCATACGCATTCGAGAATGCCATAAGCGCCACCATACGGAGACGAGCTTGCACATTTTGATCGGGAACTCCCTGATAGTGCGCACCGAGCAAGGTAGACAAGGGCTGCGAAAGCGCCTCGTAAGCTGGAACAATTGAGATCTCATGTGCTGGAATGTGCAACATATGAGCAAGCGTATAGGCGTCAGTTCGCGATGCATCAGAAGAAAATGGCCCTGGCAACACTAAGGCTGTTACATGTTCTGCATCAAGCGCATCAACAGCCATACACGTACAGAGCGCTGAATCGATACCGCCTGATAATCCCACAACTAATGACGATACATTCGCCTGTTTGCAAAATGTACGCACATCGCTTACACACAGGTCGTATATCTCTTGCACGCTTACTGCATGCGGAAAACGTGATGAGCAAACCATTGATATAACAGTATCCTTTTCATTTCGCCGATGTTCTCAAATGGGGCAATCAACAATGTGACAGCAGCGCATTACGTGTGTAGGCGCTCACAAACAGGGCATATCATCTATCTTAAACCATGGCAAAGGTATCGACAAACAGACTGCATAACGCCGCGCGCACAATAAACAGAACAGCTCAAAACGCCTTGCAAGCAGACGCGCCTGTATTACCAGATAACAAGCAAGTTTGCTTTACTGAATAGCATGAATTTGCTTGCGTAGCCACTCTGCCCATGCATCCACTCCGTCGCCCTTTGTTGCAGCGATGGGGAAAATTGGAGCTTGCGGATTAAGATTCTTAACTGCCTCGTCAAACGCTTCACGGTTAAAATTAAAAAACGGCATCGTATCAATTTTGTTCAAGATAACAGCACGCGAAGCTTGGAAAACACCAGGATACTTGAGCGGCTTATCATCACCCTCAGGCACTGACAAAATCATCACTTTAGTGTTTTCGCCCAAATAAAAATCGGTAGGACATACTAAATTACCTACATTTTCGATAATAATTAAGTCGAGGCGTTCAATATCAAGCAAGTCGATTGCTTTAGAAATCATGTTTGCTTCAAGATGACACGCGCCACCAGTATTTATCTGAACAGCAGGAATGCCGTAGTCTTTTATTTTTTCGGCATCTACACTGCTTGCAATATCGCCCTCAATAACAGCAATATTAAATTCATCACGCAAGGCATCAATTGTTGCCAGAATAGTGGATGTTTTCCCAGATCCAGGGCTTGCCAACAGGTCAATTACGTACACGTGATGTTTATCGAGCTTACTGCGTAAAGCAGCAGCAATTTTGTCGTTCTTATCAAGAATGGGCTGTTTAATGTCTATTTCCATAACACTCCCCTAACGCTATAAACTGTTATATGCCATAACAGAGTTCGTTTTTGAATCACAGTTCTTACTGCATGTTGTAGCGCACACAACTGCGTGCGTCAAGCGCTAAACACGAGAGGAAATGCCGCAAAACGGAGGATAATGGTGCATTTCGCTAAGAGAAATACGACACTGGCGACACATAGCGCAGCGTTCGGATTATTCTTACCGCTCGATTAACTGTCACTTTCGCTATGTGCAGTTTTTGTGCCGCCACCATCACTCGCGACATTCCCCTCGCTTACACCCTTGTTATCATCGGGTAAGTCAACCTCAATGGAATCGATAGAAAGCTCACGACCAGCAATAAGATCGGTTGAATAACTCTGACAATAGGGGCATTGCCTATGAAAGCGATCGTGATCAAATTCCTTGCGGCAATCAAGACACACACTACGTGGCGAAACTTTATTCAACACAAGCGTTGCACCTTGTGCAAGCGTGTTTTCCGACAAAATTTCAAACGAAAATTGCAGCGCATCATCAATGCATTCAGTCATATCGCCAATTGAAAGCGTTATTTTGCGAATGCGAAGTGCGTGAGCTTGTTGTGCGCTTTTCAAAGCGCTGTCAAGCACACCTTCCATAATCCCCATCTCGTGCATATCATGCTCCTTAAACCTTTGTATGCACTGTTTAGCTTGCTTGTTTTTCCTGTAATTCCTGTTCTTGCTGCTGTTTAATGCGGCGCATAAGAACAATGCGCGCTACGAACAACGACGCTTCATATAATACTAACAGTGCTGCAAACATCAAAAACATAGTAACTGGATTAGCATCGGGCGTCACAATAGCTGAAAATACCATCAGTCCAACATATACATAACGCCAGCTTCTACGTAATTTCTTGTATGAAACAATATTAAATATCACCAGATAGAAAATAAGAATTGGAAGCTCAAAGGCAATACCAAAACCAAGTTCAAACTTAATAATGATGTCAATATACGTAGAAAGACGTGCTTGTACTAAACCAACACCACTTGCTTGGTCAACCAGCCATCCAAACGCAGGATTAAGAATTACCAGATAGCAAAAGATAGTTCCGAAAATAAAAAGCACAACCGCTGCTGCAAACGTAGGCATAAACCAACGGCGCTCTTTCGGGCGAAGCGCTGGCAGAAAAAACGCTATAATCTGCCACAAAATAATTGGTGACGTAGCAACAACTGATGCCCAAAACGACACCAAAAAACGCGTAGCAAATGCCTCAAATGGATCAAGAATATACAGCTGAGCCGCACCAGTAGTAGGATCAATACCAACCGATTGCGCAATAGGCAGCAACAGAAATTGAATAATCGTAGGTGTAGCGGTATAAAACACCATCAAGGCAATAAGCAGCGCAGCCACGATACGCACAATGCGCATACGAAGCTCGCCTAAATGTTCCATAAGCGGCATACGAGCAGGTCCAATAGGCATGTTAGTTCTCCTTTTCGATGCTTAAACTACCATATGCCGAGGCAGTTGAAATAGTAGGCGTTTCAGTGCTCGTATCGCTGGATGCTGGAGCAGGTGCTTGTGCGCCTGTTTTGGTTGACGCTTTAGCACGCGTCGTTGTTGTGCGAGACGTTGTAGTTGACGCTTTGCTACGTGACGTTTTTGTACGAGATGCTGCGCTTGACGTTTTACTGCGCGACGTTTTTGTTTTCTCAGATACCGATTGCTCAGCTTGATCAGTGGAAGCGGATGTTTTTGCGGTCGTTTTTTTAGAAGATGTCGAAGCTTGATCAGTACTATCAGCTGCGTTTTTAGTTCGCTTAGTGCCAGCGGCTTTAGCAGTTGTTTTACCAGCGGCTTCAGACGCTTTTGTAGCTTTTGTTGCCGCTGTTGTGCCAGTGGCTTTGGCAGTTTTTGTAGTCTTTGTTGCTGTTTTTGCAGTTGTATCAGGTGATTTTGTTGTCTTTATGGCAGACTTCGTAGCTTTTGTAGTAGTTTTTGTGCGAGTTTGTGCAGTAGTTTTAGTAGGAGTTTTGGATGCTACCGAACGCTTAGTGCCACGTTTCGCTGTACTACTTGATGCAGAGACACTCTGCTCATCAACAGAAATAGCATTATCGAGCGCTCCGTCAGAAGTATCGCGTGCAGTATCGCTTTTAACGGACATTTTAGTACTGTCAGGAGCGTTTTCACTTGCAGCAACATCATGTGTTTGAGTCTCTTTTTGCTCACGCGCTGCTTCTTGCAACTCTTTTGCATGTGCGCGTGCCTTTGCTTTACGCTGAGCTGCAGCTTTACGCTGTTCAGCTTCTTGTTTCCGCCGAGCTTCCTCGGCTTCTTCTTCACGACGAACTTCTTCTGCAGCAACGGCAGAATCGGGCAGTAAACTTGCATCTTCCATGCGACGACGCTCACGCAACTGCTCTTCATCACGCTTACGCGCTTCATCTTTACGCTGAGCTTCCGCTTCTGCAGCACGCTTTGCGCGTTCACGCTCGTAGCGTTCTTTGCGCTGTTCAAAGGCATCTTTCGCAGCATCTGCATCGGCCGCACGTACACTCGATGATGCAGAACTTTGCTGCTTTTTATGTCCTGTTGCTTCATCAAAGGTTTCTTTCACCAACGACGAAGCTTTTGTGGCAACCTTATCAAAAGCTTGTGTGGGATCTTTAATAGGTTCATCAGAGTTCGGGTCAAACACATCGCTGCGAATAACATCGCTCATTTCTTGCTGAACATTACGCAGCTTTGCAATAGCTTTACCAGCTGTTTTTGCCATTCCTGGCAATTTTTCGGGGCCAAAAATAAGAAACCCAAAAAGAAGAATTATAAATAGTTCAAATCCGCCAATACCAAACACAAATTAACCCTTCAATACGTACCGCCATAATTACCCGATTAAACAGGTGATACATGCGCATTTCTCGTCTTTGTTGGTGCAATATCTCGGTGCATTCGAAGCGCACTGTCTATCTGTTCATCGCCAAAACCAACTGTGTTACGCTCTCATGCAATTATAATACGCACATATAATGCAGCGCTATCACAACCTGTGCACCTCTATACCGCTCCAGAGCACCTCTGCATTGCTTCATCACGTCGCATCGTTTCTTCACGGTGCAACGCTTGTTCATGCTGCATCGTTTCTCCAGGTAACGCTTTACCATAAAGCTCTTACTCTGCGCGTGCTATCACACTAACGAACAGCTCTCCTCGCAAAAACGCGCAACAGAAAACGCTTAATGCGCACCACCAAGCAATGACAGTGCAACCGTTGGAATGCCCAGCGCCAACACCAATACCACAGCAACAACCACGGTAAATACCTTTTTAATACGCTCGGAGCGTTCGCGGGCAGCTTTGTAGTGAGCTTCGCGTGCGCGAGCAGCGGCAACACGATCGGCAGTCTGCTTTCCACTAGTTTTTTGCGAACTCATTGCATCTCCTTTATACCGTATAAAATCGCATAAAACGTTCTCAACGAACCGCAATTGCCATAGTGTAATCATTCTTATTCAAGCAGTCGCGTAACCGTTTAGAAAATTTTTGCGCTAAAAGCGTTATTATCATATCACTGTGTGCATAATACACTTCGGGAACTTACAATTCCAAACATTTTATAGAATGTTACTTGTATCATAGCTATCGTCCTATACCACCTGCTCACTGTTTTATCAGTACGATGCACATACGCACAAGTTTGATGAAAGGCAATCATGACTTCTCACAGCACACAAAACATGCCTCACGACCCACATCAACACACCAAGGATGCCTTTTTTGATACCAACGATACCAAACCGACAAGATTACATGGGCATAATGCCTCAGCAAAACAAGCAGAACATTCGCATATACACACTATAGACACTGCATCGGGAACACCAGCTCCTGCATCGATATCAGAAGAGCGTGTAAAATGTATTTTTTCAAATATTGCACGAAAATACGGCTTGTTTAACACCTGTTCAAGCTTTGGAACATACCGTTTATGGTTGCATGCGCTGGTAGATTACGCACCCATTACGCACGCGGATACTGTTCTTGATATAGCTGGAGGAACAGGCGATGTGTCGTTTTGTGTCGCGCGCAAGAAAAAACCAGCTCGCATAGTATGCAGCGATCTTGTTCCAGAAATGCTTGACGTAGCAAAAGAGCGTTATCAGCGCCATTATTCCAAACTTACTCCTATTGATTTCCATGTTGTAGACGCGCAAAACATACCCTATGCCGATAACAGCTTCGAGTGCGTTACCGTAGCTTACGGTATCCGCAACATGCCCGATAGAAAACGTGCATTGCAGGAAATACGCCGTGTACTGAAACCAGGCGGCGCGTGTGTGTGTTTAGAATTTTCGCATCCGCACAATAAGCTGTGGCGCGCGTTATACGAATTTTACCTGCGCCATAACATTCCCTTATGGGGTAAATTTATTACGGGGGATGCTGAAGGCTTTGTATATCTTGCACAATCGATACATGCGTTTCCAGCGCAACAAGAATTTGCACACCTGTTTGAAGAAAGCGGTTTCGAGCGTGTGACGTGGAAAAACTGCGCTGGCGGGATTGCTGCTATTCATCGCGCATTTAAGCCCTGTGAAGAAGCGTAAACTACATAAATAGTAATCAAGCACAGCTACGTAAACTACGTACCTAAACCGAGCGACAGAGCAAAAGGGTAAGGTAGCTACATAAATCTCGCGCGCGAAGAAGCTGAAGTCACATAATCCAGTCGAGTGTGTGTTCAGTCGAGCGTGTGGCGCTTAATACGGCTCGTCTAAATTACAGCGCGCTTGAGGATCAAACCCAATATTGAAAAATTTCCCTTGCTTATAGCGATCGTATGCTACAAGCGCAATCATGCCCGCATTATCGCCGCACGAACGCAAAGGCGGTAGCGCAAGACGCACACCTTCTTCAGCGCACATCTCCTCGTACGCACGACGTAGCTGCGGATTTGCAGCCACACCGCCACCTAAGCAAAACACTTTTGCACCCGTTTCGCGCAACGCTGTACGACTTTTTTCAACTTGTACATCGATTACTGCCTGCTGAAAACTTGCCGCGATGTCAGCCACAGGCAGTTCTTCATGACGCTGTTTTGCATTGTTGATGTAGGTAATAACAGCTGTTTTTAAGCCCGAAAGTGAGAAGCGATAATCGCCCGAGTGCAGCATTGCACGCGGGAACGCAATTGCACGCGGATTGCCCTGTTTTGCAAGACGAGAAATATGAGGTCCACCAGGATATCCAAGGCCAAGTGCCTTTGCAACTTTATCGAATGCTTCGCCCACGGCGTCGTCAATCGTTGAACCAAGCGTATGATACGACCCCCACGCTTGTACATGAACAAGCAAGGTATTTCCACCTGAGACCAGCGAGGCAACTAGCGGAGGCTTAAGCCAGTCATTTCCAATTTTATTAGCGTACAAATGCCCTTCCAGGTGATTAACGCCAATCACGGGAATTTCAAGCGCCCACGCAACACCTTTTGCCCACGCAACACCTACCACAAGCGCACCCAGCAAGCCAGGAGCATACGTAACGCTTATCGCATCGAGGCTTTTCCATGAAAACATTGACGCTTCACGAGGTGTTATGTGCTTTCGTGCAGCATCCATGCACTCAGACGCAACGCCACAAATTGCTTCAATATGCTTGCGACTTGCAATTTCCGGAACAACGCCACCAAAACGAGCATGAAAATCAATCTGCGATGCTACAACATCGGCAAGTAAATTTCCTGCGCCATCGATAAGCGCTGCGGCTGTTTCATCGCATGACGATTCAACCGCAAAAATAAGTGTATGAACAGCACCTTCAGTGTTATAAGCAGTATCGGTATGAGAAGTGCTTGGAGCGTTATCACTGATGGCGGATGCACTGGGCAAAGAAGCGTTACGCGTAGCAATGCAAGCCGTTGGCGCTGATGCTGAGTGCAGAGCAACTTCCGTTTCTTCATGCTCGCACACTTCCATACCGCCTGTTTGAAAGCCTGATACCAGCAACGGAGCTTGCATAATACGAGCGTCGTCACCGTTTGAATAGTATGCAGGTCGGCGTGAAACTTCCGTAAAACCAATGCGCTCATAAAAAGCGCACGCGCTTTCATTAGCTGCGGACACTTCCAACATCATCGTTGTGGCTCCCAAATTGCGAGCATCATCAGCAAGACGTGTGAGCAACTCGCGTGCAATCCCACAACGACGATGTGCGCAGCTTACGCCAATACGCAGCAGCTCCATTACATCGCCTGCTACTAAACACCCTGCGTATGCAAGTAATGTACGCTTGTTACGGTGCGTATTCAGCGCATAAGCAGCCCACCACACATGACCGCTCGTGCGCAAATCGCTCAGAAACTGCTCGCTTGTCCAGGGAGTTGTTGGCATAACGTTCGCGTCTAACGCTGCAACAGCATTCATGCTGGCTGCATCAAGCGGCAGAAACACAACAACGTTTTCACCATCACCATTTTCATCAGGCAACACAATATCGCGCGATGCAACTGTCGAACTCACACCAGACGCAGGAAGTGTGCAATCGTACGTAGACGTGCCGGCAGACACGCCATCAGGCGTACGTGCTGATACAAACGCAGGTACTGAAACAGAAGTGGCATTATGCGGCGCATCAGTTGAGCTCAAACGGGCACGCTCATTTTCTTCAGCATCAGAAAGACGCGTGTAAACAGGTAAAACATAGGCAGGATTATGGCGAGCAGCATCGAAAATATCCACGCGCGCACTATCGATTTCCTGTTGCAAGCACAACAACAAGCCCCAACCACTGGTATTCCACAGCTTTTCTGGAAGCATGCTGCCAAACGATGAAAACTCATCGACATACTTTGTAAGCGCATCACCAGTAATAGCCCACGTTAACGCGTTATGAGAAAGCGACGCCGTAGCCTCAGACTGTGACGCACTCGAATTGGAACATGACACATCAGCACTACCGCTTCCCCCTGCCGAATGAGAAAGTGACGCACGTGTGTCGTGCAAAAAGGTATACGCTTGTGCAACTTTCATCACACATACGCTGGTATGACGCTGCACTCCCTGTTCAGTTAAGGTATAGCACGCAGGATATACCTCTTTGCGCATCGCATCACATACCACTGCAAGCGCACCTCGTGTGCCAGCATGCCATGCTCCCCAAGCCAATGCGTCCAGCGTTGAAATGCCAATTAAGCCAATAGAGAGTGATTGCGCAATGCCTTTCGCTGTAGCAAGCGCAATGCGAACACCAGTAAAAGAACCAGGCCCAAGACCACAACATACACATTGAAGATCGCTATGGTCAACGTGATGTTTTTTCAAAAGCGCATCGAGCATTGGTAGAAGCAGCGTATTTGATGCACGATGAGCAGCGCACGTATCGCTGTCACACAACTCAAGTGCGCAGCGTCCATCGTGCAGCACTATACGTGCAAGCGCAACCGTTACTACTTCGTTTGAAGTGTCAAACATTACAACATACGACTTGCTCATCGATAATCCTTCACCTTACAACTGTGTATACGCGTCATGCCAGCTTTTAGATACATGCGCACTGCGAGCTCCTGTAGCTTGTATATGAACCTGTCGATTTTGCTGTTCATCAACAGAAATATAAACGCGCAGTATATCATCACCTAACGCGTCAATAAACTTTTCTCCCCACTCGATACACGATACGCCATCGCCCTCGATTGTTTCGTAAAACGCAATATCATCAAGCTGTTCGTACGTATCAAGACGATATAAGTCGAAATGATAGAGAGGAATTCCGTGCGTTGCGTACGATAACAGCAAGTTAAAGGTAGGACTTACAACGTCATCGTGCGTACCCATTGCATGCGCAAGCCCTTGCGTAAAACACGTTTTGCCAGCACCAAGATCGCCCTCAAGCAGAATAATATCACCTGCTTGCACATATGGTGCAAGCAGCGCAGCTACGTTTTGAAGCTGTTTGGCGCTTGAACATTGTACGTTCCACGTATCAGCACACGTTTGTATATCATTGCTGTTCAATTCATTACAGCGCGGCTGTTCGCTTGTATATGAAGTATCCACATAACCACCTTGAACTGCGTTTATATCATTGTATCTCGATAGTACCACACAGGAACCAGAAAAGCTAACGCCCACATTACCACACGGAAATTCCTGAGCTCAGCCTTACCGTGCCACACGGAAAATACGCAATGGAGCGCACACGTTACCACACGGAAACTACTCATGCTAACGCCCCATTACCATATACGTCACCAGGCATTCATAGGCATTCATGTACCTGCGTTAATAACGAACATCAACGAACAAGCCGCCAAGGACTCATACGCTTAGCGGCTTTTTATACTATCACCATATACAAAGCAATACGCCAGCAAGGCAGCTTTACTACAAAGAAATATGAGCTTTGTGCAACGTAAATGAACCAACAACAGCGTCGCCGCCAAATACATTTACTTGTGAAATTGTATCGTGGTTATCTCTTAAAAACTCAGCAACTACCTTGGGATTAGTGTCATCAGCAAGAAGAAGTGGCGCTCCAAGCGATCCGCACAACGCTGAAGCGCACAGAGCATCAGTGTATCCCCAGCTGGTAGTGATGCCAACACGGTTCGCACTAAAGCCACATGCAAGGCTTAAATCGGCAATCGCGCGCGAGGTATCGTACCACGTTTCTCCCGCTACACGCATAATGTCTGCACCTAATTGCGCTGCTTGGTTCATGTGCGTCAATTGTGCTTGTACGTTATCGGAAACCGCTGCAGTTCCTCCCACAATAACAATACGTTTAACACCCAAACGATGAATAGCAGCAAGCGTTGTATCACTCAACACATTCTGTTCATTCGTTAAGAAAATAGGAAATTGCTTCGCATACGCAAGCGATGAAGCGCTGAGCGCATCGGCATAATGTGCACTCGTCGTAACAAAACAAGTATCGGCGTGTTGAATACGCTCCGCAATACGTACCGCTGTATCATCAGCCCAGTTACCAAATACGCGTTCAACCGTTACTGACGGAAGTTCACGATTAAGCTGTGCAATAACATGATCAGGAACAACAGCTGTTCCACCACATACGATAACCTTTTTTACGTGTAAACGCTTCAGCTCATCGATGGTCTGTGTAGGTGCAGCGTCCCAATCGCACAATAACAACGGCGCATGATGCGCTCCTGCAAGTGCGCTAGCAGATAACGCATCCCAATAGCCATTTTTCGTAGCAAGAATAGCAACATCGGCGCTTTGATAAGCTGCTTGACTAATTGCCTGCATTGTTTGCGCATAAGAAGCACCAGAAATACGATTACCTTTAAGCGCGCTTAGTTCAGGAAAATACGGCGCATCGGCGCTGGTAGCTGGAGAATCGTTTGTTGTAGAGGTGGTGTTTTGACTATCGTCTGCGGTATTCGTATGGTCTGTCTGGTCTGATTGTGCTGGTGAAGATTCTCCTGCATCATTTTGAGAATGAGCATCGCTTTCTAACTGACCTTGTACACGCTCCTTAAACGCATTCCATTGCGCTTCAAAATCGGCAACAGTTTGTGTATTCGATTCATTGCTTTCTGGAACGGTGCCTACAACATGATAACCAAGAGCAAGCTTAGGTGTTTGCAAGTCAAACACTTGGCTTGCGGCGATCCAACCATTGGTAGAACCATACGTGCATACGCCAAAGCCTGTTGCGTAATAATTCGGATTAATAAGATTTAAGTAGTGCCCAATTTGTGCATTTGGTTTCGTCGTGCGCAAATCATTAAGCGCATGTTCAATATCTTGTTGGTGCGCGGTATAGAAATCGTAGGCAGCGCGCCCTACTAAATTTTGTCCGCCATATTGTGCAGCAAGCGTGTCAAAATCAGCTTTTTCTCCAAGCCACAAGGAATAACCATCAGTGGTGTTATACGTCCACGCTAAGTTTTCTCCAACATTGAACTGCTGAGGATGTGCAATGTTCTTATCAGCATAATGAGCATCGCACTGCGCTTGCACCATCAGCTTAGCAGAAATACGCAGCTCGGGTAATCCAACGCTTGCTCGATATGCATTTACGGCTTTAATTTGAGATAATGCATCAGACACATGATCAAGTGTTGCAGCATCGTTCACGCCATCGAAAACGTTATATGATGCAAATTTACACGTTGTATAAATATCATTTAAGGCGCTTTGACCACTAAACGTAATAAAACTACGAAAGTCAGCAGTAGAAGACTGTGGTTGTTCAACACCTTGATCAGCATGCGCATCCGCTAACGGAGACAATCCAACAACACCACTTACGCCAAATACGCATGCCGCAAGAGCGCATGCGCATGAGGCACCTACGAGCATATGTTTCAAATGTTTTGCTTGCACGTGAGACATAAATGCAACTCCTTACTTGTACAATAACTAACAAACAACTTTTAAAGTGGCGTTATTGTAGCGTATACGCATATGCTTTTAGTCGACAAATATGAAGTTATAGCAGAATAAACGAGGTATTGTTTCCTTTTTGTTCGTTGAAATTCTCAATCGTTGCATCCGATCCACACACCTAAAGTCTCTTAGCGTGCTGTACTGTCATGAAAAATACGCATTCCCTCAAGCGTAAGATACGGACACACAGCAACATGCTGGCGCATATGAGGTACCACAACATCAGCCAAGCCACCTGTTGCTACCACATGACTGCTGTATCCAAGCTGCTGAGAAACGCGCGCTAACAAGCCCGATACTTTTTCAGCTTCACCAAATACAATACCCGAACGAATAGCATCGGCACTGCTACAACCAATAGGCTTATCAGGTGCAAAGAGCTCTGTTGAACTTAACTTTCGCGCATGAGCAAACAGCGCATCGGCTGAAGTATTGACGCCTGGCGCAATGATGCCACCAACAAAATATCCCTGCCTATCGATAACTTCAATATTCGTTGCAGTACCAAAATCAACCACCACAACTGGCTCACCAAACATATAACGCGCTGCAATGGCATCGGCCACTCTATCAGCACCAATCTCTTCTTTGCGCGGATACGTTGTTTTGAAAAGCTGTTCGGGAACTGTTAATGCATTGCATATCATCGTTTCTTGTGAAAAAAGACTGTTTAATGCTTCAATCCATGCAGCGCTTACCGATGGAACAACACACGAAAGAACAGCGCCCTGCACGTTGTTACAATCAATAGCATCAAGAGCAAACAAACCTTTAATGCTCAACTTTAATTCATCGGCACTACGATGCGCTTCACTTGAAATACGCCACATCACACGAAGATGTGATTGTTCGTACACCCCAAGCACGGTTTGCGTATTTCCTACATCAACACATAACAACATAAAATCACCTTTTTACAAAATGACGCCGAATAAGCCCCTAAATCGTTATATTATACAAAAGGAAAGAATGTTGTTTGTAAACGTATTGCTATCACTAACATGATAAGGAGCATATATGGCTGATTCACTTAAGCGCGTGCTTGTTGTGGACGATGAAGCTTCTATTACGGAATTTGTTACCTATGCACTGCGTAAAGAGGGATATGCGCCCGATGAAAGCGCAAATGGCGAAGAAGCACTTGCGCTTGCACGACGTAATAACTACGATTTGTTTATTCTCGATGTTATGCTACCGAATATGGACGGATTTGAACTGTGCCGTCGCTTACGTTCTATTTCAAGCGCACCAATTTTATTTTTATCGGCACGCGATACTGAACTTGATAAGGTAGTAGGTCTTGAAATTGGCGGCGATGACTATCTTACGAAACCCTTTGGCGTTCGTGAACTTATCGCACGTATTCATGCACTGCTTCGTCGTGGCAATGGAGTTGAAGGTTCAGGCACGAATAACGCAATAAGCGTGAGTGGTATTACCCTTGATGAAGACTCGCATACCGCAACAGGTGAAAGCGGCTCGCTCGACTTAACACCACGTGAATTTGAGCTGCTTGCAAGCCTTATGAAACAAGCGGGCAAAGTAGTTTCACGTGAAGATTTGCTTCGTGACGCATGGGGTTGGGAATTTCTTACTGAAACCAAAACTGTTGATACGCACATCAAGCGTCTACGCGATAAAATTGGCAAAGCAGGCTACGATCCAACGCTCGTAGAAACCGTACGCGGTTACGGCTATCGCTTCCGCGTTATATAAACGCTGGTAAATAGCATACACAAAGGACAAGATCGTCAAACGCTTGCAAACATATTTTGCTTTTATGTGCACCCTGTTGGTGGTGCTCTCAACTTCTCTTGTGCTTGCGGCATGCATTGTATTAGGGCACCTTACCGCGCGCGCGATGTTCTTGCTTATTCCCGTTGCAGTAATTTCATTTGCGCTATCGCTTATTATTGGTGGATTCTTATCGGAACCGCTGGTAAGTTTAGCTGCGAAACTCGAAGCTTACCGAGCAGGTCAATGCCCTATTTTTCGATCTGAGGGCTATCTTGATGAAGTAGATACTATTAACTCGATTTTGGCAGCACTCGTTAAAAAAACAAACAATCAGCGCGCCGATTTAATGCGTAAAGAAAAGCGTCAGGCGGAATTTGTAAGCGATGCAGCGCATGAACTGCGCACTCCCCTTACCGCCATACGTGGAACAGCAGAAATGTTGCTTGACCCCGACTTACCCCCCGCTATGCGCGAGCGTTTCCAAAACACTATCATTACGGAAAGCACGCGACTATCCGACCTGGTAAACGACTTATTATCGCTTACACGTCTTGAAAATGATAATGTCCACGTTGATCTTGCGCGCGTGAATTTACGCACTATTGCAAACGAAGTAGTAAACACGTTGCAACCTATTTTGCACGATCGCAAAGCTAACGTAAAAATTACCGGCGAAGCACCGGACATTTTAGGCAATGCAAACAAATTAAAACAAGCGCTTACCAATCTTATTGAAAATGCATCGCGCTTCATTGAGCCTCATGGACATATTGATATCGAGCTGTGTGGATTAAAAGGCAACTCTGTCATTCAAGTAAAAGATGATGGGACGGGATTTGGCGATATTGATCCTAAACTGCTGTTTGCACGTTTTTACCGTACCGATGCATCGCGTGCACGCACAACTGGCGGCACAGGGCTTGGCTTATCGATTGTAAAAACCATTGTCGAACAGCATGACGGAACTGTTGAGGCTGTTAATCGGGCTGGTGGCGGTGCTTGTTTTATTATTGCAATCCCATCAATTACTGACGCTTCATAGCAGCGCTGCATAAAATAACGCGTCATTGTGGCAGCGTATAGGACATCACTCGGCGGTACTCAGGTGGCGGCGTATAAAATAACGCGTCATTGTGGCAGCGTAATCACACTTCATAATGGCGGCATAATTGAGCAACGCCAGACAGTACTTAAGCGGCGCGATGACGCAGCGCACGAACAACAGCGCTGGCAACTATCACAGCAACTACTATTTTAAGCACATCGACTACTGCAAAAGGAGCAGTAGTAACCATCAGCGCTTTTACAATGTCTGCATGCATAACAGCCATAAATTGCATAAGTCCACATACGTGTACAACCAGCGAGAATACAACACCAGCTATAGCACGTGTTACAACAAAGTTATGAACAACATTCTCAAGCGCATAGCACAGCGCACCAGCAATAACCATTCCAAGAAAAAATCCCCAGATAAAACCACCTGTAGGCCCAAAATAAATGCCAAGACCTCCATGCATAGATGCAAAAACAGGCAATCCGATAGCTCCAAGTAGCAAATAACATGCTGTAGCAGCAACACTTAAACGCAGCGGCAGTATCATAAGTGCCAGCATCAAAGCAAATGTTTGCAGCGTAAATGGCACAGGCCCTAAAGGAACGCTAATCCAAGCGCCTACTACCATTAACGCAATGGTAAGCGCTAACAGTGCTACTGCATGCGATGGCGAGGAGGCTTCGATGCATAAATGCTTATGTGACCTGCAAGAATATTGTGTATTCGCATGCTTGTATTCGTAGGAATGAGCCATAGATACTCCTTACATGAATAACCATAGCTGCATTATATAAAATTACTAAGAATCTAATGTTTCAAAATGATTTAATTGTGTTACGGTGCACTGTATTACGGTGCACCGTGTTACGTTGCGCTTAGGCTTAATCGCGCTTGAAGCACATTACCTGCCTTATTTAATAGCCTTGTTTAATCGACGTACTTCACGAATAACAAAAATAAGCGCTACCGTTGTTGAAATAATATCGGAGATTGGCATAGCAAAATTGAGACAGTCAAGTTGCGTAAACTGGGGAAATAAATGCGGCATCCACAAATTGATAGTAAGCAAAATAGGAACTAACACCAGCATTTGACGCATAAGCGACAAAATGATCGAAATAATAGGCTGACCTGTTGCTTGAAAATAGTTTGATCCAACAATTTGAAAGCCTACCAGCGGCAACATAAACAATTGCACCTGCATCGCAAATTCGGTATAAGCAAGTAAATCGGGGTTTGATATGCCAAACGCTTGCACAATAGGGTACGGAAAAATCCTAATAATAAGCCACATAACAATGGAAAATACCGAGTTGATAACGATACCATACATAAGCGTCGATTTAACGCGGGCATACAATTTTGCGCCATAGTTAAACCCAAGCAAAGGCTGAATCGCTACCGTAATGCCCACAAGCGGCAAAATAGTAAACAGCGCAACACGCTGAACAACACCAATAGACGCCAACGCTCCGACGGTGCCTATGGTACTTGTTTCGCCATATTGCACAATAAGAACGTTAAGTACAACGCACAAAACTGCAATCCCAATTTGCACAATAAAACTTGGAACTCCCAGTACAATCATGGTTTTTATAAGATGTACGCGCGGACGCATATTTTTCACACGCAAGCGAAAAACTACGTTTTTCGTTTTCGTGAAATACCATAATACTGAAATGGCAGTAACACTTTGTCCAATAACAGTGGCAAGTGCACTTCCTTCAACACCCAAACCGAAACGTAATACCAGCAGGTAATTAGCGATGATACACACCACGGTACCAATGAGCATCGTAATAAGTGCTCGATTAGGTGCACCAGCACTACGAATAAAGTTGTTCACTCCTATGCCTATCATCTGCACAAACATACCTGCAGCGATAATCGTAATGAATGTACGCGCAAACGGCGCTACTTCGGGCGTTGCACTTGAAATCGCAAGCAGGGCATCCATAATCGCAGGTATACACACCGCAACAAATACTGAAATGCCCAATACAAGACAAAGCAGCACCGTATTGCCTAATACACGCTCGGCTTCGTCTACTTTTCCTTCGCCCAAACGCAAAGCAGCAAGCGTATTACCGCCATTTCCGATAAGTACACCAAACGCAACAATAAGAATCATAAACGGAGCAGCAACGGTTGCAGCAGAAAGCCCTAAAGAGCCCATTGCTTGCCCTAAAAATACCGAATCGATAACAGCATATGCGCCGCTTACGATCATCCCTGTAATAGCAGGAAGCGCAAATTCTGCAATCAAGCCTCCCAAAGGGCTTGTTCCCAGGCGTGACACGCGCTTATCTTGCGCGCGATTGTTGTCAGGAGAAGCAGGTGCTGCTTGTTTATGTGCAACAGTTTGATAGGTATCGTCCTTAGATTTCGTGCATGATGGATCTAACACAGTAAAGTCTGTCATATATCTTCCTCATTTCCCATTTTTACTATGGTAGTCCGATATATGCGTAATATGTACCTCACCTGACGAAATTAAACGAGCGTTTGAACAAGCGTTGACTAACAGACAACCGCTTGGATGAACGCCTGTTACGCGTCCACGCGCGTGCTCGGTACCGTTTTGGTTCACGATATGAACCATTTTGCCTGTTAAATACGAGAATTTTGTGTATGCGTCAACAAAAGGCGCAAAACCCTTTTCCTGCCAAAGCGCATACGGCGCCGAAAAATACGCAAGAAAATCGCATGCAATGTGTGCAATATACTCATAGGTGCTGGGACGTTGCGTTGCGGCGATGGGCTCCCAATACGCAGGCGCAAACAAGGGCTGCGATAACGTGCTTGACGCTGGTACCCTCTCGCAGGTTTCTGGAACTTGAATGTTCAAGCCAACACCAACACACAAAGCATTTCGATGCACCTCGCACGAAATACCTGCTAACTTGCCCATTATGTACTCATCTGCGAAAGGTTTTTGAACCATACGAGCGCCATGTATTTGCTCAGAGCGAGCGACATCTGTTTGTGCTGTATTGTTGCCATGTATGTGCGTCAAGCTTGTAGCATGGTTTTGCTCCACGCTCGCGGCATGCTGTTGCGCAGAGCTGGTATCACGCACGCATGCCAGCTCGGAGACCCTGGGTAAGTGAGCTCCATCAGGCATGTTGGTTATATCAGATACATCGGGTGTATCAGGTATGTTGGCTCCATCAAATACGTTAAATGTATCAGGCATAACGTTTCTATGGGGCACAATACAAGGAGCCAACACATCATTTGGCCATTTCACGCTCATAAACGGTGCAAGCGATTCACGCGGTGTTCCCCTCAAACGCTCGGCAAGAAAATTGCGCAGCGCAAGCCCTACCACCAGGGCAAGCGACGGATACTCGGCCTGCCGAACGCGCGGACGAAGCAGAAACGAAAGATACATTCCACCTGGTTGACTGTTCCATGTTCGCCCTTGCCGTCCATAACCAGCCCGTTGCTGATGCGCAAGCGCCGCAATACCCTCAGGAGCATCGGCATCAATAGCTTGTTTAATAAGGATATTGGTAGAGCTCACCTCTTGAAATTCATAAACGTGAAAGCTGGGAACAAGCGCAGGCTCAAGGTGAACGTGATTATTATGTTCATCGGTAGGACACAAGAATTGCGCTTGAGTGTGCTCATCCCACAAACAAGCTGGTACATGATACTGATGAAGTGCCGAGTGCCACATATCGTTGTTTAACATGGAACTATCTGCACATGTTTGGGTGTTTGCGCACGGTGGCGTCTCCTGGATGGGAGTATCATTCGTGCCCGGTGTACGCTTCAAAAACGGCGTATTATTCCTGTTGCGCGGCTGGCGGTTCATACGCAGCCTCACTTCGTGTAAGAGCTTCTGCTTTTCCAAAACATGGTTGCGCATCGGCAAGTTTTACGCCGTTCGCAAAGACAAACGACGGCATAATTTCACGCAAAGGATCTACCACAAAATAGCGTTCGCACGCACGCGGATGTGGAAGCGTCAACTGCTCATCGTCACTTACATACAGCTGATAGTCGATTATATCCAAATCGCAGGTGCGCGGACCATTTTCCTCTGTGCGCACACGCCCTAAGCTGTTCTCGATAGCATGCAGGTATTTCAGCAGGTCACGAGGCGCAATCCCCGTACGCAATGCAACCACTGCATTCACGAAGGCCGGCTGGTCTTCCTTATACGCAGGCTCGCTTTCATAAAAACGCGACGCATCAACCAGCGTGGTATCGGGAAGCGAACAGAGCGCACCAATAGCCATGTTCAGCTGGGCAATTTTCGCATCGACTCCCTGCGCTGCGTCATCGACAAGCGCCACGTTGCACCCAAGTGCCACAACAGCAAGCGGCCGAAACTGCTTCAGCGCGGCCTGCGTAGCGTCAACATTGTGCATGCGGAGAACACAAGCACCCAGTTCAGCACCCATAAGAGCCTCTTGCGCCGACGCTTCATCACGATCGAGCGGCTTTTCGATGCCATACGTTGCGCCCACATAGCTTTTGCGAGACGGTGCACACATGACGGCATAACCCAGATGCACGAACTCTTGCAAGTTGCGCATAAGCGTGCGGCTTTGTTCGGCAGTTTTACCAAATCCAGGGCCCGGATCAACACAAATACGTTGACGTGCAATACCCATTTCTTGTAAAAGATTGCAGCGTTCGCGCAGATAATCACGCACTTCGGCAACGATATCCGTGTAGTTTGTTTGCTGCTGCATGGTAGTAGGATCGCCTTTCATGTGCATAACGACCAAACCAGCATTGCACTCAGCAGCTACCTTACGCATTTCAGGATCACGAAAACCTGAAACGTCGTTAATGATAGCTGCACCTGCGCAAACACACGCACGAGCCACACGAGCATGGCGCGTATCAATACTGACGCACATTCCCTCTTGCGCAAGCGCGCGCACCACGTCGATACAACGCACAAGCTCCTCTTCTTCGGAAACAGGCTGTGCACCGGGACGTGTCGACTCGCCGCCCACGTCAATGATGTGGGCGCCACGTGTTTGCAGGTCGCGGGCGTGTTGAAGCGCACGATCAAAAGAATTGAATTGCCCACCGTCAGAAAACGAATCGGGTGTAACGTTTACGACACCCATAATAATAGGACGCTGGCAATCAAACGTAAATGACGCGCACTTCCACAGCATAACAGCGCTTACTCCTTCGACGAATCAGACTTAGTTGAACCAGTGCCACGAAGCGGCTTTTCAGTAGCCTGGGGTGTTGTGTCCGCAGCGTCGGCCGATTGCGAAGTTGGCTTTTCCGCAGGTGCAGAGGCTGGTTTCGTCGTTGTAGAAGCCGGCTTGCCTGCCGCTTTAGGCGCCACCTTGGGCGCTGCTGTTTTAGAAGCCGCTTTAGACGCATCCTCGTCATCGCGCTCAAGTGGCCGTTCAGGTTTCATTTGCACATTGATACCCTCGGCACTCAGCATCGTTTCCAGTTTATCAATCACAGTTCCATCGTGACGATTATGCTTTCCGTGCGTGTGGTTCTCGTGTTTTTCATCGGCTGCTTTCTTGCGCAGAACATCCTTGTCTTTTTTGCGTGCCGCTTGCTCCTCAGCTTCACGTTGAGCTTCAAGTTCAGGCTCGCGCGCTACGTATTCATCCCACTTGTTCTCAAGGAGCGCCTTGCACGCTTCGCCTTCAACGGTTTCGCGCTCAAGCAACACGCGCGCCATCAGGTGCATTTGTTCTGCATTGTTCTTCAAAATGGTAAGCGCACAGTTATACGCTTCATCAAGCAGACGCGACACTTCCTTATCGATAAGCTGCACCGTTTCGCTTGAATAATTGCAAGCATTACCGCCCAAATACGCCTCTTCACGTGGCTTTGCGAAAGTTTGGTTGCCCAACACGTGCGACATGCCATATTGCGTAACCATAGCACGCGCCATAGCTGTTGCGCGCTCGATGTCGTTGCTAGCACCTGTTGTATAGTCATCGCAGAATAGCTTTTCAGCAACGCGTCCACCCATAAAGACAGCAAGCTGAGCTTTCATTTCTCCTACCGTGTTCAGCACTTTATCTTCTTCAGGAATGCTAAGGGTATAACCAAGTGCGCGCCCACGTGCAATAATCGAAATTTTATGAACGGGATCGGCCAGCGGTAAGCTGAATCCAACAAGTGCATGACCACTTTCATGATACGCAATCGTCTTTTTCGTGCTTTCCGTCATGACGCGACCTTTACGCTCAGGACCAGCAACGATGCGCTCCATCGCTTCGCTCACTTCACTTTGCGTAATAACTTTTTTACCGCGACGTGCCGTAAGCAACGCAGCTTCATTAAGCAAATTCATAAGGTCGGCACCCGTAAAACCAGGCGTAATCGTAGCAACTGATTTCAAATTAACATCAGTTCCTAAGGGCTTGCCTTTAGCGTGAACCTTCAGAATTTTTTCGCGTCCGCGCACGTCAGGTGCATCAACAAGAATTTGGCGATCAAAACGCCCTGGACGCAAGAGTGCAGGGTCTAACACATCGGCACGGTTTGTAGCAGCAATCAGCACAACCGAGTCGTTTTTATCGAAACCGTCCATCTCAACAAGCAGCTGATTGAGCGTTTGATCTGCTTCTTCATGCGCGCCACCAAAGCCGCCACCACGTTTACGACCAACAGCATCAATTTCGTCAATAAAGATAATCGACGGTGCAGCTTCTTTTGCTTGCTTGAACAAATCGCGCACGCGACTTGCGCCAACACCCGCAAACATCTCAACAAAGTCGGATCCTGAAATGCTGAAAAAGGGCGCGCCAGCTTCGCCAGCAACAGCTCGAGCAAGAAGCGTTTTACCAGTTCCAGGAGGGCCAACCAACAAACAACCATGAGGAATACGTGCTCCCAGTTCCTTATATTTTTCAGGATTTGACAAAAAGTCTTTCACTTCGCGCATTTCTTCAACCGCTTCATCGGCACCAGCAACGTCATCGAAGCTAACATCAGGACGCTCTTCAATAGACCGGCGTGCACTCGTTTTACCAAATCCCATTTGTGAACTTCCCGCTTTTTGCACTTGGAACAGGAAAAAGAAGAGTAACGCACCCATCAAAATAACAGGCACAACCGACTGCAAAATTTCCCTAAAGGGTGATGGAAGCTTAATTTCGTACGAAATTTGCGGATGGCTTTTCAGCAACGCATCGAGCGAATTTTGTCCAAGGTAGGTTGATGTGTAATGACGCTCGGTACCTAATTGCTTTGAATCGAGAAGTGACGTGCTTACCCCTGGTACTTGTGCATTTTCACCCGCCTGAGCACTTGCGCTTGATGACGCATGCGCAGGCGTATGCACGCGAGCTTGTTCACCTGAACGAGCATTCAGCGCTTCAAATGAATCTTTGAACGCTGAGCTAATTTGCGAACCAGCAGTAATTGCCGGGTAATAGGTTCCACTTACAGTATACGAGCCAGCGTCATATACAACCGACTTCACACGGTCTTGCTGTACAGCAGATACAAATTCCGAGGTAATTAAGGTATCGGTGTTTCCTTGCTGCCCGTTTTGCCCAAACATAAGCTGGCGGCCCACTAAAAACACAATGATGGCAACAATGACCACATTGATGATAAGCGTGCGCAGCTTTTTTGGTTTTGGCTTGAACTTGTTTCGTTGTTGTGCCATAAGTCCTAACTTTCTTGTACCGTTTTATATCGTTTTGTACTGTTTTATACCATTTGGTAGGTACCGTAGTTTTACGTGTTTGTGCTGGTAGTGGCATTTGTGCTGGTGCGGTGCTTGTGCTGGTCATGCTGTTCATGCTCGTAGCGGTCGTGCTTGCGGCACTTGTGCCATTCGCGGCACTTGTGCTGTTCGTGCAACGCTGATACCGCCGCTGGTGCTAATCCCAAAACTCCTATTCGTACACTTCGGGCTTCAAAACACCAATATAAGGCAAATTGCGATATTTTTCAGCATAATCAAGGCCATAGCCAACAATAAACTCATCGGGGCATTCAAAACCAACGTGCAAACAATCGATGGGTGCTTGTTCCTTTACTTTTTTGCGCAACAAAGGCACCACCGAAAGCGACGCTGGCTCGCGCGAAGCAAGATTCTTCAGCAAATACGTAAGCGTCAGGCCTGAATCGAGAATATCTTCGGCAATAATAACGTGCTTGCCCTTAATTTCGGACGATAAATCTTTCAAAATGCGCACAACACCAGAGCTTTTCGTGCCCGAACCATACGATGAAATGGCCATATAGTCCATCTCAAGAGGCACGTTCATATAACGCGCCAAATCGGCCATGAAAATTGCAGCACCGCGCAAAACCGACACGAGCACAATCGTTTCGCCTTTATCAGCAACCGATTGGAACTCTTGAGTAAGAGCGTCTCCCAGTTCAGCAACTCGTTTTTGAATTTGCTGCTCGGTGAAAAACACCTCTTTAATGTCGTTGTGCATATCATAGTGCGCCGATGCGGTATTCGCACCATCAGCTTGAGCAAGTTCGCTTCGAGAACCTGTCATTTGAACTGGTGTTTTATCTGAATATGCAGGCTGTGTTGTCATAGTTATGCGTCCTTAACCCCAATCGGGCGTACCGGTTTATGCCTGTCATAACTATAATGCATAACTAAGCACAAACGCGCCTCGCCTGAAAATGTAATGATACGGTTCATTATTGTAGCATCTACGCGGCATTGATGAGCTCAGGTCGCGCGCATAAAATAAAACATCCTCAATTGCAGCAAAATACTGATGCTAAGAAGCGCGATTCAGCTGCTTGGGAACGCGATGGTGACACTGGGAAACGAATGCTCGTGCAGGATAACACTACGCTCGAGCGGGCGCGAGTGTGAAAACGCGACACAAAAATTCCCAACTATTGAAGACGTGCAGCTCGAACGGGCGCGCGCGTGCAAATATGTGTAAACGCATGGGAAGAGCAAGGTAAGTGCTTGGAAACGTGGCGGTGCCTCAAAGGCAGTGCCTCAGATACTCAGGAACGCATATGAGCTCGTAGGACACGCGTATGAGCTCGTGGAGAACGCGTTCCCCACGTCATCATGAAAGTTTCACGCGCTGTACAACATCAGCAAATTCGTGCAGAAAACGCTCCATAGGAAAGCCAACCACCGTGGAGCGTAGGCCGTCAAGCTGCTGCACGAACTGGGCGGCGCTGCCTTGAATTCCATACGCACCCGCTTTGTCAAACGGTTCACCCGTTGCAAGATATGTTTCAATGTCAAGGCTGCTAAGCTGTCTAAAGGTAACGCGCGTTGTGTCCGTAAAACTACGATACGCAAGTGAAAAATCACTCTCGTGTTCACCTGCAAAGCAATACCACACCGACACGCCCGTGTGCACGTAATGCGATGTGCCAGACAGCGCGCGAAGCATACGCGTTGCATCGGAAGCGGACGTAGGCTTGCCGAACACTTCCCCGCCACGCGCAACCATCGTGTCAGCGCCTACCACCACCAGAAAGCCACGATAGTTTTCATCAGCCAAAATGGCATTTACTACCGCGTGGGCTTTTTTCTCGGCCAGCTTTTGCACAGCATCAAACGGACGCGCACGCAAATCGGCATCAAGCGTTTCATCAACGTGAGCACTAAGAACACGAAAGCGCAATTTCTCCTGTTCAAAAAGCTGTTTGCGCCGAGGCGATGTTGACGCGAGCACCAAATCGATTGGCTGATTATCAAGAATGCTTTCCTCCATGTAACGTCCTTCGCGTGGTTGATTGCTTGCCATATGGTGTAACTTCCTTTGCATTGTTTCTAGCTGAAACGCAATGCACGTTTAACACGTTGTTATTATAGAACCTTAAAGGAATTCACCCCTGGCATAAACACAATAACGTGAAGATCCCAAGACTATTGCATATTAGAATTTTCGCTGATCCAAAACGGAATTTTACTGTTCTTATAGTTCGCCCGTCAACGTGCGATACTCTTCACTTCCAGCATCCGACCAACTAGCCTTATCGCTCTTTACAATAGTACCAGTGTTGTATTCATAAGCATATATGTTCTGCATCTGTGTATCATAGGGCGACCAGCGTCCATCTAAAGATTTAATAGCCTTAAATACGACATAAAGGCCACAATTACCATTCTTAGAATCTCTATCATACTGCAAATAGGCAATATCCGAGTTGCTTTCATGCAGGACAAAATATCTATCCCCTTTAGCAGTATAGTGCTCCTTAAACGTAGAGCCTTGCGGTACAAAATACATATCAAATATCTTAAGAGCTCCGATTCGTCGTTTCTCTTCTTCTGCATCCTGAACAGAAGTATCAAACGCACGAGAAGGGTCCTCTCGATATTCAGTTGTTAACTTTCCAGCTGTACTGTTGTTACTCTCCATTCGAGAAAACCACTCTGATTCACTTATTGTCGGATCTGTATCATTTGCATTTGTCATTGGCCGAAGATACTTCAAGAAAAACGGTCCTTGCGACTGATAAAGATAATACTCAAAAGGGGCATACTTATCGTCCACGTGCTCTGTGTAGGTTCCATTGTCATTTTTTATTATCGGGTATCGATCAAAAATAAATACCGTGTCAAACAAACCAAGACCCAAAATAAGTAAACTGCAAAGCATAAACAATAAAACCCGAAGTACGATTCTTACACCAGTCTTTTGTACACAGGAAATACGATGCCGATTCCAAGAAACACCTGTTAGCACTATTGTAATAATCCAGATACATGGCATTGCCGCACATATAACATATACCCACGTCTGCAAAAGCCACTGATATGGAAGACGCGCTGCAGTCATTCCGTAAAATGCTGTTAGAATACCGCTTAGTACATACAACCAGCAGAGTACCGATGCAATTCTATCTTTTTTTCGCTGCTTACCCAAACTAAGAAGAAATGTATCACACTGTGCCTTATCGCGTGGAACTGGAAGAGCGTGATTCATTTCCAGTAGCAAATAAATGTAATCGGCACTTTCAACTATGCAATACAAATCGGAATATTTTCTTGTCACGATAGTGTTCTTCGTATGCACGGTAAATGAATCATTGTAGAACACATAATTCCATTCCTCGTTACCATTTACCTGTTGTCTTCGAAATTGGAAACGGAGTATATATTTCCAGATCAACGGCAAGCCACCAAGAAGCAGAATGGCAGCGCAATAAACGCCCCATCCAAGCAGCTGTAACGTATCAGCTGTCATACAAACAGTTCCAACAATCATTAAAAGAATAAAAGTTACTGCACCCATGTGCAGCATCTTCTGCTTGTATAAATCCCTGTTCATCCTGTAATAGTTTTCCCAGGTATGCGTGTACGATATACAATAACGTGGATTCGCCTCACTCATAGGAATTTCTTTATGTTTTTCGTTCGTGAAAGAATCTGGCATGTTCGCTTTCTCCATAAACGTTACGATAGTATCTGTTGTTCCATTATGTTAAATACCACGGCTGTAATTGTAAACGGACGTTACCTCTTTCGTATCTTCTACTTAGATAGAAAAATTGAAACCATAAGTAAGCACAAAAAATCATGCATAAAAAATCAGAGGCGCAAGATCAAGTACTCAAATAATTAATTCGAACAATGCATGTTGATACGCAATGCACGTGACTACTTTTTGCGTCGTGCGCGAAACGCACTCATCGGTTCAACACGAACACCCTTTTTATTGGAACTTACTGCGTAATTTCCTTGAATGTTCGCAACATATCCGCTGTTCATATGGCACGCGCCCGATGTTTCATCATACACAAAACCGCTCAAAATAGCCTGCACGCTGGCAGTTTCGATACGCGCATCATCGCCCAGCATACGCTTCAGCGTTTGCAGCACAACGCGCCGACACAACGCCAGATGATACGTGCCCAACTGGGGCGCAAGCAGAAATCCATGCTGATACACACAACCCAATCCCGCACCTTCATCAAGCCACGTTACCTGATTGCAGGCGATATCGTGAGCAAGCGATTCAAGAAAATCGTCCTCATCAGCAATCAAATTCATGCTACGCGTAAGCACTGTTAGAAATTGCGGATTCCACTTTTCAGCTGCGGGAACAAGCGTATGGCGCACATATGCGCGAAAGTGATCGGTGTTAGCATTCGTAGCGTCTTCTCGCCAAAGTTCCCCGTGTTCACCAGGTAAGACATGGGGAAACGCCCGCAAAAACGCGCGCGCTTGTTCGCGTGACACGTCAAGCAAAGGGCGAATACACTGCCCGTTACGGTAGCGCATGGCACGAAAACCACCTGGTCCAGTGCCCACAATTGAGCGCATGAAGAACGCTTCAGCGCGATCGTTTGCCGTGTGCGCGGTGCAGAAGACACCGTGCGAGGGTGCAAGCTGGCAATGAGTACAGAAACTTTCAAGCGCTTCTTGTGCTGCGCGGTAACGCTCGCGACGTGCGATAGCTTCCATATTACCCTGCTCATCACGCACCATGCGAGCAATATCAATGCGGCAGCTAAAAAGAGGGATGTTCAAGTGCGCCGCCAAGCGCTCCACAAACGCAGCATCAGCATCAGAGTCAAAGCCGCGCAAACAATGGTTCACATGCAGCATAGCCAGGTGCTGCAACACACCACGTTCACGCAACAGCCACGCTACATACGCAAGCGCGCACGAATCGGAACCGCCTGAAACCATCAACAGCACTGGTGTGTGCGGATGTGCAAGGTGATTACGCTCGATGGTGGCACGAAGCGTGTGCACGAACTCTTCACAGGTACTAGGAAGTGCCTGTTGAACTTGTGATATATCCGTTTCTGGTAACGGTTTCATCGACGTGTTTTTAGAAGCATTCACGCGTGTTCTCCTGTCTGGGAATTGTGCGGGCGCTTATGGGCAATGGCGTGCTGATGGGGGCTTGTGAACGGTGCGTGCAGGTGTTACGTGCAGGTGTTACGTGTGCTGGGGTTGTGCACGAATGCCGCACCGCAGTACCATCGGCATGCGCAGTGCCCGCGACGTGCGCAAGCCCCATTCTGTGCCGCAGTGCCTTCTACGTACACAGTGCCCATCCCAAACCGCAGTGCCCTCAACGTGCGCAGTAACTCATCACGTGCAAAACACAGCCGCTTACCGTAGCTGTATGCGTGTATTCTTGATTGTAACTACATAATACTTGAAAATAAAAGAAAAGAACTCCCGAAGGAGTTCAGAGTTGATGTCTACACATCGCTCACAAAGTGAGTCTTTAAGCTACAGCTTTATTTTGACTTGCAATGTCGTTTTAACTGGTAATTAAAACACCTAGAGTGTAAAACACGTAAGGAGCTCTGTCAACATGAAACTTCGCAATGCAAAAGACTATTCAATTGGGCTCGATGTAGGCACTGGTTCTACCGGATGGGCCGTTACCACACTCGATGGCGATCTCTTTACGTTTAACCATCGGCCTACCTTAGGTTCGCGCCTGTTTGAGTCGGCATCAACCGCACAAGAAACACGGGAAGCGCGCGGTGCACGCAGACGACTCAAGCGTCGTAGATGGCGTATTTCCCTGCTGCAAGAGCAGTTCGCTGCAGAAATGGAATCATGCGATTCAAACTTTTTTATTCGCTTAAACCAATCGAGGTTGTGGCAAGAAGACAGAACCGAACAAGGAAAAGGTTATTTGTTTGGCGGCAAACCTATTTTGTGCGGCGCTCAAATATTTGCCAATGAACAGGAGTATTACCAGCAATTCCCCACCATCTTTCACCTGCGCAAATTTTTAGTTGAGTGCAGTGAACAGGTTGATCTGCGCCTTATCTATTTAGCGTTGCACAATATTGTGAAATACCGAGGGAACTTTTTATATCAAGACAACAAAACGCTTAATGTAAGAAACTTTAACCTCGATAGCCAAATTGCCGATTTTCTGGATCAGCTGCAGCTGTGGTGTGAAAATAATGATCTTTGTTTTCACGAAATTGACGGCACCACAACGCTTGCAAGCCAATTGAATACGTGCTTTCATCAGCAAAGCAACCAGCAAAAAAAGGACACTCTTAAAACATTTTTCGCGACATGCATTGAAAACGATAAAATTGCAGGCGAATTAACAAAAGCACTGTTAGGATATAAAACCGACTTCAAAATTATCTTCAATATTGAAGGTGAAAAAGACGAATACAAAGCAAAATGCAATGAAGAGGAAAAAATCCTCAAATTGCAAGAAACAATTGATGATGCCAATCAGGTATTACTGCAAAGTATCCTCAATTTATATTCTGGAATAATTGTAGAAAAAATTCTAAATAATACAGCAGTTAAAAACGAATCAGCGCAATGTACCCTTTCTGCGTATCATTGCTACTCATATGCGCTCTACAGCAAACAACTGAGAACTCTTAAAAAACTGGTAAGAAAATATAATCCGCAACGCTACAACGAGTGCTTTAACCTTAGCGCCGAAGACCCAAAGGCAAAAAAGCAATTATGTACGTATGCACGCTACAATGCGCAACATAGCACCGATTATGATGAATTCAAGAAATATATCAAGGATCTTTTTGAAAATACTGATGCGGTGAACGATGCAGCATACCAACAAATGAAGCAAGATTTCGATGAAGAGAAATTCCTGCGCCGTCAAAAAACAAGCGATAATGGCGTGTATCCTTATCAATTCCATCTGGAAGAAATGCAGCTCATTATTGAGAATCAAGCTCAACACTACCCGTTCCTTACAAAAATTAAGCCGAAATTGGAATCGCTTGTTACGTTTAGAATTCCCTACTATGTAGGGCCTCTGACCCAAAAAGGGATACAACGCAATGGCCGTAAATTCGCTTGGTCCAAACGCAATAAAGACGCAGAAAACCAGCGCATTTACCCATGGAACTGGGACAGTATTATCGACAAATCTGCCAGCGCAGAAGCATTTATTTTACGCATGACAGGTAAATGCACCTATTTATATGGCGAAGACGTATTGCCGAAAGAATCGCTGCTATATCAAGAGTTTTGCGTTCTTAACGAACTGAACGGAGCGCGATGGAATTGCGATGGAGAACGTCGAATGCCGCTCAGCAACAAAGACTGCAAGGCAATATACCGCCAGCTGTTTCTTAAAAAACAAAAAGTAAGCTATGCCGATGTTTCGAACTATTTAAAGGCACAAGGGCACATCAATAACTCCGTTGCTGGCGGTCAGGGCGAACATGGCTTTGAATCGACGCTGAGCTCGCACCATTTCTTCCGCAAACTCTTTAACGTAGATGCAGCAAATGATTTAACTGCACAACAAATAGAAACAGCGGAACAACTTATTTTGTGGGGCACCATCTTTGAAGATAAAGAAATTTTCGAACAGAAAATTAAAGAACGTTTTGGAGATATGTTCAGCAAGGACGAAATTAAAACAATCGCACGTCGCAAATTTAGCGGTTGGGGAAAATGCTCGAAACAATTATTGTCGGGCTTAACTGTTGAAACGCCACGTGGCCGTGAGAGCATTATAGACGTATTGCGCAATGGACATCCAGAAAACGGCAGAACGTTGGTATTTATGCAAGTAATTACCGACAAAAAGCTCGAATTCGATAAAAAAATTGAGGAATATAACAACGAGCACCTTGCCAAAACCAACGAAAGTGTGCTTGACACAGCCATTATGTCACCCGCTATTAAACGCGGTGTAAATCAAGCGCTGCATATTGTTGGTGAAATCAGACGAATCACTAAGCATGATCCTACGTGCATTTATATTGAAACAACACGCGATGAAAAAGATGGGAAACATAACACGCGCACATCATCACGTTATTCCAGCTTAAAGAAAAACCTAGAAACGCTTAAATCGATTGATAAGGCAAATGCACCAGCAATTAAACACTCCTTAGAACTGCTTGAAACCTACAAAAAACAAAATATTGACGACAAACTATTTTTGTATTTTACGCAAAACGGGAAGTGCATGTATTCTGGCAAATCGCTTGATATTAACAATCTTTCAAGCTATCAAATTGACCACGTTATCCCTCAATCCTACATAACAGACAACAGTTTTGACAATAGGGTACTGGTTTACGCAAGCGAAAACCAACGAAAAAGCGACTCATTGCTGCTTTCAAGCGTCATTCAAGCAAAACAAGAGCCATTCTGGACTTCACTTGAAAAAGCTGGGCTCATATCCGAAAAGAAACACAATAACCTGAAACGTAAATCTTTATCGGATGCTCAAATTAAAGGTTTCATTAATAGACAATTAGTAGAAACAAGTCAAATAGTAAAAGTTCTACGCGATGAATTGAGTAGAATTCTACCTGATACGAAAATTATTCCTGTTAAAGCTTCGTTGTCGCACGATGTACGCATAGCATGCAACTTATATAAATCACGTACTGCCAATTCCTTCCATCATGCTCATGATGCGCTGCTGGCATCTACCATGGGTCGCTTTGTACAAACGCGCTTTCCCGATATGTATGAAAACCCTGTAAGATACGTAAAAATATTACGCGCATATATTGCTCAAAGCAAGTTGCAACACAGTGCTCAAACTCGGAATTTCGATTCACGCAGCTTTATGGCGCATAGTTTCTTTTGCGATTATAGTAACGAAAACGGTGACACTATATGGAATAGCGCTTCTGAGATAGAACGCCTTCGCCGTGCGCTTAGCTATAAAAATTTATATCTCACCAGAAGACCTTTTATCGATGCTGGCCAGTTCTGGGATCAAACCATTTACTCGCCGCACGACAAGAAGAAAACACCAGATTCACTTATTCCGCTTAAAAAGAATTTAGACACTCAGAAATATGGTGGTTATTCAGGGAAAGACTACGCACACTTCTTTATTTATAGCGTGCTTAACAAACAAGGAGATGTAGAGTATCGCTTCGATGGTGTGCCCTTGTATATAGCAGCAAACATAAATCGTGATGATAGAGGTGCTTTAGCACAGTATGCCAAGCAATTGGTAGAACATGAAAACGTGCCAAACGCTAAAAGAAAAACAAAGGATCTGGTCTTCCAGCGTATCGAGCGCGCGTGCGTTCCAAAATATCAGCTTATTTGTATTAGCCAATGCAGTGGAGACAGCGATCGTTCAGTAAGCGATTATTACTACATAACAGGCAAAAAAGAAGTAAGAAATGCGCTTCAGCTTGCCTTCCCAATGCATCTTTATGGAGCAATCAATGCTATAGAAGACAAAAAAGAACTGGATGACAGTGCCTTAGAAGAACTGGTGGTATACATATTGCGTAATGCACCGCGTATTGCTCCTGATGTATTTAGACGCTTAAACCTTACAGAAAAACTGGCCGATTGCCTTGACATACCTGATCGTATTGAGTTACAGAACTCAATTTATGGTCTCTTTAACCTTATTAATGCAGAATCCAATGTAGTTAATCTTCAAATATTTGGTGGTGCAAAAACAGCAGGCGTAAAACTCATTAATCTAAACTCACTGCTTAATGATCCCGCCACCACGGTGACCTTTATTGATCAATCCGTAACAGGCATGTTCGAGCGAAAGGAAACCATTGGCATTTCGTGAGATATTTATAGAAAACCCATGTAAGTGCTCCTACCAAAGCGGTTGCATGGTTATACGTACAGAGCACAATACCCATTCCATACATTTAAGCGAGTTTGATGCCGTCTGCCTTGAAACGCAGACGGCATACCTGAGCGCTTACTTGCTCTCGGAGCTCGCAAAAAACAAAATATCCCTTATTATCCCCGATGAACGGCATAATCCCGTTGGTCAATTATTACCGCTTTTTGGCGCGTATAACATATTCCAACGATCCAACGAGCAATTACAATGGAGTGAACCGTCCAAAAAACGTGTATGGCAGCAAATTATTATGCATAAAATAAATAACCAAGCCGATGTGCTCCTTGACTGTGGTCATACTAATCCTGCCAATCAACTCTATGAACTGGCGCGTACTGTAAAATCGGGCGATACAACGAACCGCGAGGCAGTAGCTGCAAATATTTACTTTAGAGCGCTCTTTGGATCTCATTTTTCACGCGATGACGGTTCGCCTATCAATGGAATGCTTAACTATGGCTATGCTATTTTGCTCTCTATACTAAACAGAGAGCTTGCTGCCAAAGGTTTATTGTTGCAATGCGGAATTTATCATCGAGGCCCTGCCAACCCATTCAATTTAAGCTGCGATTTTATGGAGCCATTTCGGCCTGTTATTGATCGAATTATTGTTGAAGGGGAATTTAGCGAACTTACGCGAGAAGTAAAATACAATCTTATTGATATGCCAAACCTTGAATTTGAGTACAAAAACGGCATTTATAAGCTGCGTTCAATTATTCACATGTATATAAGCGAATGTATAAATGCCCTTAATAAAACCATTCCTGTAAGTGATATCAGCTCTTTTAACGCAATGCCATGACCGATAGACGAGTACGATATATGCGCATGATTGTATTTTTTGACCTTCCTATTCTTACGGAGGCCGATAAAAAGGAATATCGACACTTTCGCAGATTTTTGATTAATGAGGGCTTTGTGTTTATGCAGCAATCGGTATATGTGCGCCTAGTGATAAATGATGCTGCGTATATGTATGCACTGGAACGACTAACGCAACATAAGCCGCCTAAGGGTTTAGTACAAGTATTACGCATTACTGAAAAACAATTTAGTAATATGACATATCTTACGGGAGAGGCGCCGTTTAATGATAGAGAAACCTCTTTGAAAGGGCTGATCATTATATGAAATTATGCATTAACGGCTTTGAACATACGTGCGATATTAACCCTTATCAGCCTTTTATGCTTTCTGTGCATAGCAAGATACTCTATACGCGCATAATAAGCTCGTTGCTGTCGCACTTAGGAGAACATGCGCAAGAACCCTATGCGTTTATCGATCAGGACAATAAAGCTATCAGTCCACTTCAAGCATGTTCCGTGATTATTGATCCGTTTAATCTTCCTTGGTCGGATAAAAGCTTTATAGGAGAATTACAAAAACAGCTCTGCGCAACCATGCAATCTGATATCAATCAAAGTCTTGAAATACAACAACAAGCAAATCAGCTATTTTCACTTATCAACACCTATGCTCTGCAATATAGCGCAGATTATACTTTTTCAGTAGAATGGAGTTTAGATAAGTTTCTGAAATCATTTGCTTTCGGTATTGAGCTTTCAGAACAATCTACGCTCCTTGACAAGCTTATACAGTTCTTGCATTTTGCACAAGACATACACTATAAAAAAGTAATTATTTTTGTTAATTTGTCGCTCTTTTTGAGTGACAATGAACTAAAAATTTTCCTTGAAGAAGTGCTAAAAGCTCCTATTTCAATGCTCTTTCTGGAGAATGCCATACCTAACAATGTGTATAATGGTTGCAATAATCTTGTTGTTGACGAGGCATTATGTGAAACAATTTACAAGAATTGCTAGTTAAGCGACCCACTCTTTTTGCAATGGAGAGTGAAACGAAATGCTCCATGGTTTTGGAGCAGTGTCGTTTTAACTGG
>KQ959713.1:213452-213668 GCA_001552935.1 Umbribacter vaginalis
GCAGTGTCGTTTTAACTGGTAATTCAACCCAATCCTCTGGTACGCTTTCCGGATATAGGTTTTGGAGCAGTGTCGTTTTAACTGGTAATTCAACATCATGTAAATTCACAACTCCGCCACAACGTTTTGGAGCAGTGTCGTTTTAACTGGTAATTCAACTAGAGTTATGTTGTAATAGTGAGGTTTATGGTTTTGGAGCAGTGTCGTTTTAACTGG
>KQ959713.1:213768-213987 GCA_001552935.1 Umbribacter vaginalis
AGCAGTGTCGTTTTAACTGGTAATTCAACACAAATTGACAAATTATAAAAACACTTATGTTTTGGAGCAGTGTCGTTTTAACTGGTAATTCAACAGCAGGTATTATTTACCTTGTGAAAGATAAGTTTTGGAGCAGTGTCGTTTTAACTGGTAATTCAACTGAGCCATCCACACTAGCCCGTTTCATTTCGTTTTGGAGCAGTGTCGTTTTAACTGGTA
>KQ959713.1:214087-214310 GCA_001552935.1 Umbribacter vaginalis
AGCAGTGTCGTTTTAACTGGTAATTCAACGTGCAAAACGCGTATCAAGGCTTTGCAAAGGTTTTGGAGCAGTGTCGTTTTAACTGGTAATTCAACAATTCCTTTTTGTTAATCGCGATTGCGTCAGTTTTGGAGCAGTGTCGTTTTAACTGGGAATTCAACCGCTTGTTAGGCTGCTTGCCTAATACCAGGGGTTTGGAGCAGTGTCGTTTTAACTGGTAATT
>KQ959713.1:214410-215024 GCA_001552935.1 Umbribacter vaginalis
AGCAGTGTCGTTTTAACTGGTAATTCAACCGACGCTCAAGAGAAATACAACGACAAGGTGTTTTGGAGCAGTGTCGTTTTAACTGGTAATTCAACCACCGTGAGTACTTTTTCAAACGCGACAGGGTTTTGGAGCAGTGTCGTTTTAACTGGTAATTCAACTTGTCGCGCGTATACGGCGATCCTCCACGGGTTTTGGAGCAGTGTCGTTTTAACTGGTAATTCAACAGCACATTTTAGCTTGACGATATTATACAGTTTTGGAGCAGTGTCGTTTTAACTGGTAATTCAACAGCAGGTATTATTTACCTTGTGAAAGATAAGTTTTGGAGCAGTGTCGTTTTAACTGGTAATTCAACGAAAAGTGCTGAATACAAAACCATTGACTTGTTTTGGAGCAGTGTCGTTGTAACTGGTAATTCAACCTCAGTCGTTTCAGTCTGCGTACCTTTCTTGTTTTGGAGCAGTGTCGTTTTAACTGGTAATTCAACTTAGGCTTTTTCACGCACATCGTCCGTAAGGTTTTGGAGCAGTGTCGTTTTAACTGGTAATTCAACGCGAGGCTCGGAAAAGCCACCTTCCCATTGGTTTTGGAGCAGTGTCGTTTTAACTGGT
>KQ959713.1:215124-244693 GCA_001552935.1 Umbribacter vaginalis
CAGTGTCGTTTTAACTGGTAATTCAACAAATCACTCATGCAGCAAAAAGAGTATTAAGTTTTGGAGCAGTGTCGTTTTAACTGGTAATTCACCCATCTAGATAAAATGCTCACCGTTCACGCCATATTACAACTTGTTCACAGGTGCAGGAAAATTGTGGGTTTATTCATTTGTGCGTCCGAACTCACACAAAAGGCGTCATAATCGCATTTTGAATATCCACGAAAGGAACTGCATGTCTGGAACACAAAACCACGAAATACCTACGCAACGTGCTCATCATACCTCGCAATCAAAAACGAGCATTTCCCACACAAACAGCGCTTCTAACAGCACTTCTACCAGCATATCTACCGCACCTACACCCGATAACCCCAACGCAAGTTTCAACACCCTTGGCTTATCAGCCCAGGTAATGATGTCGCTTCGCGCGCTGCACTACACAACACCCACGCCTGTTCAGCAACAAGCCATTCCTGCCATCCTTGAAGGACGCGATGTGTGCGCAGCAGCTGCAACGGGAACAGGAAAAACAGCTGCATTCCTGTTGCCAGTACTCACTCACCTGCCTCACGGCAAACACATACGCTTACCAAAACAGCAAGGCACAACGCGCGCAAACACGCAAAACAGCAGGAAGAAAAACGGCAACGGCGTAAAGAACGGTTCTATCTCATGTAATAGCAAGCAGCACAACAACACACCAAGCACAACGGCACAGGCGCCGCAGCTTTTGGACGCTGCCACTCCTAGCTTGCTTGTGATAACTCCCACACGCGAGCTGGCAGAACAAATTGGCACAACCTGCGCTACCATCTGCCGCAACACACAACATCATCTTGCGGTTGTTTACGGAGGAACAAAATATCCGCCACAAATTACGAAACTGCGCTGCGGTGTTGATATCCTTATTGCCACGCCCGGCAGACTTATGGACCTACGTGAGCGCGGTGTTATCGACCTCAGCCGCGTGAGCACACTGGTTCTTGATGAAGCCGATCGCATGCTTGACATGGGCTTTTGGCCAGCTGTTCAGTCGATAATCGCAGACATTCCGCCCACACGCCAAACACTTCTTTTTTCTGCAACGCTCGACAAGAAAATTCTTGCAAAAATTCAGCCGATACTACACAACCCTGTTCGCATAGAAATTATCACGCACGGCGACACGGCAAAAACGGTTGATCAGTATATACTTCCTGTTCAGCACTCACAAAAACAAGAGTTGTTACATGCGCTGTTAATGGAAAAAGGCTTTGAAAAAGTAATCGTGTTTGCTCGCACAAAACATCGTGCAGAACATTGTTGCAAAATTCTACAGCGGGAAAAGTTTCGTGCAGAATCGATTCACTCCGATAAATCACAGGCAAACCGTAGAAAAGCACTTGAAAACTTCTCGAAAGGCAAAACAAATATTCTTGTTGCAACCGATGTGCTGGCACGCGGAATTGATGTTCCACAAGTAAACTACGTAGTAAATTTCGATTTACCCGACTTTCCTGACGACTACATTCATCGTATTGGGCGCACTGGCAGAGCAGGTGAAACAGGATTTGCCGTTTCGTTTGTAAGCCCTGAAAGTGTTAGTGCACTGCGCCAAATTCAACGCCTTATTCATACGGAATTGCCGCTCCTTCCCCTTGAAACAGTGCATATAGATGCCGCTATTTTAGAAGAACAACCCAATCATGTGCGTTCAGGTTTGCGTGCAGGGTTGCGCTCAGATGAACGTACGGGTGGGCGTACGAATAGGCATGCGGATGGACGTGCAGATGAGCACGCAGGTCGCACGCGTATGCATTTCACACGCGCGAACAAAGCTCCTGTTGTGCTGCGAGAACGCAACGAAAAACGAGTACGCAATGCCGCTTATAAAGATAGTAGCGCACGCACTGGTTCAAATCAGCAACGTGAAAAACCAAGCGGTGGTAAAAACTCAACATCACACAATAGAAAACCTAAAGGCGCACGGTTTAAGAACGCAACACTAAACAACGCACCAGGTAGCAACCCTAGAAGTGGAAAGCCAAAAGACACGCGTGTTAATAGCACGCAATCAAGCGGTGCGAAAAGCACCCACCCAAAAGGTTCAAAAGGGAAAAACACACATTTAAATGGTGAACGTGGTGCAGGCGCAAAAGCGAGAAACGCACGTTCAAACCATACAGGCGCAAAAGGCACGCGTTCAAACTATGCAGCATCATCGCACTATGCACAGTGCTCCGCTAAACCACAACGAAAGCGTTAGTCCAGTTCATACCAGCCCATCACCACTACCTACCAACACTATATCAGCGCGTGCGTAAATGGCACTGCCTTGCACGCGCACCCCTCACACATTTCTAAATTCATCTGTGCTTGCAAATAGCGTCACTGTCTTGCACGCGCACCCCTCACAGATCAATTCTCCTTCTATAACAAAAACTTCAAGGAAACTTCAAGGCACTGCCTTGCACGCGCACCCCTCACGAACAGTTTTGACACAAGCGTCTCTTTTATCGCTTGAAACAGCGAAAATCTATTACACTACATAACAGGTGACGTTCTAAAACACAACAAAACACACCTCTAGTTCCAACGACGAGAAAGGCTTGCGCACATGCAGACCGACATTGAAATTGCACAAAGTGCCACCGTTGAACCCATTGCAGCCGTAGCAGAAAAAGCAAACATTCCTTCACGCTATGTGGAGCCATACGGACGCAACAAGGCAAAAGTACATTACAACCTACTCTCCGATGACATTTTCTCCTCTGCAAACTTTGATGAGCCTGCCAGCGCATCTGCAAAGACCGACGTGTCCGCATCACACGATGCCACAGCAACGCCACACGCTGCACCCACATCAGCGTCAAACAACGCCGATGGTCATCTAGTGCTCGTAAGTGCTATCAACCCTACCAGTGCTGGAGAAGGTAAAACCACTACAACTGTTGGACTGGGTGATGCGCTGCGTCATATTGGAAAGCGCTCGTTTATTGCGCTACGCGAACCCTCATTGGGCCCTGTATTTGGTTTGAAAGGTGGAGCAGCAGGTGGCGGCTTTGCACAAGTTGTTCCCATGGAAGATATAAACCTGCACTTCACAGGAGATTTTGCTGCCATTAGCGCCGCAAACAATCTGCTGTGCGCCCTTATCGACAACCACATCCATCAAGGAAATGCCCTGAACATCGATACGCGCTCTATTACGTTTAAGCGCGTTATGGACATGAATGACCGCGCGCTGCGCCAAATTGTGGTAGGACTCGGCGGCAAAGCGAACGGCTTTACACGTGAAGAGGGCTTCGACATTACAGCTGCCTCAGAAGTAATGGCTATTTTGTGCTTAGCGAACGACCTACACGACCTTAAAGATCGCCTGGGCAACATTGTTATTGGCTACACCATGGACGGCAAACCGGTATGTGCTCGTGAACTACAAGCAGAGGGCGCAATGACAGCCCTGCTCAAAGACGCACTGAAGCCGAATTTGGTACAAACGCTTGAAGGAACACCGGCATTTGTACACGGAGGTCCTTTTGCAAATATCGCTCATGGATGCAACTCGGTAATTGCCACAAAAATGGCTCTTCAACTGGGAGAATATGCTGTAACGGAAGCTGGTTTTGGTGCCGATTTAGGTGCGGAAAAATTCATCGATATTACCTGTCGCACGGCGGGCCTTATGCCAGATGCGTGCGTTATCGTTGCAACTGTCCGCGCGCTGAAAATGCATGGCGGCGCAAGCAAAAACGAACTTGCAACGCCGAATAGCGCAGCTCTTGAAGCTGGTATTCCCCATCTTATGCAGCACTTAAACAATATGCAACGTGTATTTAACGTGCCATGCGTTGTTGCAATTAACAAATTTCCTACCGACACGCCCGAAGAACTGCAACTTATCGAAAATGCCTGCAAAAAACTGGGTGTTACCTGCGCGCTATCTGAAGTGTGGGAAAAGGGTGGCAAAGGCGGCATCGCGCTTGCAAACGCGGTTGTTGACGCATGCGAACACCACAACCAAACAGCACTTACGTTTGCCTATCAGCTATCAGGCTCTATTCAAGAAGCGATTAACACGCTTGCCGAACGCATTTATCATGCAGCAGGCGTTACCTACGCTCCTAAAGCAAGCAAAGAAATTGCACGCCTTGAAGAGCTTGGATTTGGCGATTTGCCCATTTGTGTTGCAAAAACACCTGCCAGCTTTAGCGACGATGCTACGCTGATAGGCGCACCGCGCGACTTCAAAATTTTCATTCGCGATGTAAAAGTAAGCGCTGGAGCAGGATTTATTGTAGTGTATGCGGGCAATGTAATGACAATGCCTGGCTTAGGCAAAAGTCCAGCAGCGCTGCGTATTGATGTTGACGATAGCGGCACTATCACAGGTTTGTTTTAAGGTGACACAGCACCAACACTCAACACCAACATGAAATAGCTCCTACCCAAGAAAGAATACTGCTATGACATCACAACAAGCAACCCAGCACACTGCAGCTCGTGAAGATACCGCACAACACGATGTGACGCGTCAAGATACAACTTCTGAACAGGCAAAACCATCCGAGGCAGTGCAACACCATACGGAACGTCACGCTGTACCCTCTGAACAGGCGCAACCTTGCGAGGCGGCTCAACAGCAATCAGCACTTCAACACACAACACTTAACGACTTCTCATGTGCGCTTGCATCATCAGCTCCAACGCCAGGTGGCGGCGGTGCGGCTGCGCTTGCAGGAGCGCTCGGTTCAAATCTTGTTGAAATGGTTGGCAACCTTACCACCGGCAAGAAAAAATACGCCGCGTTTGAAGATGAGCTCCAGCGCATCATTGCAACAGCCGAAGATCTTTCGCAAAAACTTCGTCTTGCTATAGACGAAGATGCAGCCGCATTTGCGCCCCTTGCCAAAGCCTATGGTATTCCAAAAGACGATCCCACGCGCGCAGAAACACTCGAAGCCGCCCTGCGAGCGGCGTGTAAACCACCAATGCACATTATTGAGCTGGCACTGCGTGCGCTCAACCTGCACGAACGCATGGCACTTATCGGTTCGCGACTGGTAATATCCGACTGTGGCGCGGGAGCTGTGTTGTGCAATGCCGCTGTTAATGCTGCAGCGTTTAGCGTGTTTGCGAACACAAAATTGATGGCGGACGAAACATATGCGCTCCACGTTCAAGAAACAACACAGCGTACCGTAGTAGAAGCACACGACAAAACACAGCGCATCTGTGCGATGGTAACGCGCTATCTCATTCGGGAAGGACGCTAACATGGCGAAACTCTTATCGGGAAAAGATGTTGCAGCAAGCCTCAATGAATCGCTTAAAAAACGTGTAGAGCAGCTAAAACAGCAGCATATACAGCCCACACTTGCCATTGTGCGTGTAGGCAATGACCCAAGCCAGTGCGCCTACGAGCGCGGAGCTATTAAACGCTGTGAAACCGTAGGAGTGACTGTTGAGCTACACACCTTAGAAACTACGCAAACGCAAGCCGATTTACTTGCTTGCATTCAGCAGCTAAACGCATCGCCTACCGTGCACGGCGTGTTGTTGCTCAGCCCCCTTCCCCATGGTTTTGACCTGCACGAAGCTACAGCATGTCTTGAACCACGCCTTGATGTCGATGGAACAACAAGCGGATCGCTTGCGCGCGTGTTTAGTGGCTCAGGCAACGGATTTGCACCTTGTACTGCGCAAGCGTGCATGGAAATTCTGCATCATTACAACATTGCGCTGGAAGGAAAAACAGTTGCCATCATTGGGCGCAGTTTGGTTGTTGGTCGCCCGGTAAGTATGCTGCTGTTGCACGAACACGCAACGCCCATCATCTGCCATTCGCGTACACAAAAGGCACATGAATTGGCAAAACAAGCCGATATTGTAATTGTAGCCATCGGGCGTGCGCAAGCAATTGGTGCTGAGTATTTTTCGGGCAATCAAGTAGTGATTGATGTTGGCACAAACTATTCAGAAGAAAAGCAAGGCTTGGTTGGAGATGTTGATTTCGATACCGTAGAGCCGCATGCTGAAGCTATTACACCTGTTCCTGGTGGAGTTGGCGCTGTCACAACCAGCGTGCTTGCCTTGCATGTTGTTGAAGCAGCAGAAAAGCGCTGTTCGCAGCAAGAATAAGCCCGCGGGGAACGTGTTCAAGCGAAACGCCGCGTGGCGCGCGCACGTAAGCGTGTTGAAACGCAACGAGGTGCACGGACGCTACGCGGCTGAACAGAAGCAACTATTGCTTGAACAGGAGCAGTACTTATTCGTGTGCAGTATCGCCTGCGCCTAACAGTAGCGCAGACAAATCTGCAACACTATCGCACCAATAATCAGGCTGTGACATTTCTTCAATTTGTGCACGCGGAGAAATTCCCCACGTTACCGCAACGGTGGTAACACCTGCTCCTGCTCCAGACATCATATCGTACGGGCTATCTCCCACAAACACTGCCTGATGAGCAGCCACATTCAAAAGTTCGCAAGCATGCAATACAGGACGAGCGTCGGGTTTCGTATACACGTAATTATCAGGCGATACTACAAAGTTAAAGAAGTGTTCAATTCCGCATTTGCGCAAGCCAACACGACAGGGTTGTTCGCGTTTACTGGTAACAACTGCAAGCGCTACACCACGCTTATGCAGTGCATCAAGCAGCTGATCCATGCCGCTAAACTTACGAACCATGCTCTCCAACAGCTGATTTGTCACTATGCGATATTCATTCAGCAGCTGCTCATAGCATGCTTCATCGCTGGTAAATTCGTGCAACTGTTCTTCAAGCGGCTTGCCAATACCGTGTACAAGCTGCTGTTCGCTAAACGTAGAGTTTGGCAACACACGGGGAAGCACCTGATGAAAGGTTTCAAGCAGCAATGCTTTTGTATCGACAAGCGTACCGTCATTATCAAACAGTACTGCTTTAATTCCCTGATCAATAAGTGGTTTCATGCAATACATCCTGGTTCTAATTCTTGAAAAGTAACGTATACGGATTAGGGTACGGCTGTGCAGACAACACAGGAGCGGCACTGCCAGATGAAGTTGATGTGTCTGCTACTGTATTTGTTGCTGTGTCTGCCTGCGATGCAGGGGAAGCAGCGTCTTGCGCGGATACGTGCGCAGTTGCCTGCACCGCTGCTTGCGTATGTGTTGTACGTTCCATCGCGCTCGTAGGAGCATCTTTATCTTCACGCACGCAACAATCAACAAGCTGTGCGGCACGCGTCACACGTTCTACCAGCTCATCAAGAGGAATTTCAGTTTTTTGACCTGTAGCACGCAGCTTCAACTCTGCGACACCTGCAGCTAAACCACGCTTTCCAATAATAATTTGCAACGGCCAACCGCATAAATCGGCATCATTAAATTTCACGCCAGGACGTTCGCTGCGATCATCGAGAGCAACTTCAACACCGCGCTGTGCAAACCTATCAGCAAGCTTATATGCTGTTTCCCACACATCGCTACCCTCTTTATCAAGCGGCAAAATAATTGCTTGAGCAGGAGCAACAGTGGCAGGCCACACAATGCCTGCATCGTCATGCATCTGTTCAACAATAGCAGCCATTGCACGCGAAACACCAACACCGTAGCAACCCATAATAAAAGGCTGCTCTTCTCCTTGCTCGTTCATAAATGTTGCGTGCATACTCTCGGAATATTTCACGCCAAGCTGAAATACCTGCGACACTTCAATGCCGCGAGCGCTTTTAAGCTTGCGTCCACAACACGGACACACATCACCAGCTTTTACTTCGCATACCGTACACCACGTATCGACGTTAAAATCGACACCATGACGTGCACCAATACGGTGGTAGCCATCGCGGTTAGCTCCTACTACCCATCCCTGAATATCCCACAACGATTCATCGGCAAAAATACGCACGTTATCAGGCAAGCCAACAGGACCAATCGAACCTTTTGGCAAGCCAAGTTCCTGAAGCTGCGCATCGTTCATAAGCGTAAATCCTGGTACAAGATGCTGAGCTTTAATATAATTCAGCTCATGATCGCCTGGAATAAAAAATGCAACAGGATTGCCATCTTTATCTGTTCCAACAAGCGCTTTTACACATTCGCACGGCGTTGCATGCAAAAATTGTGCTAAGTCTTCAATGCTATGAATACCCGGTGTTGCAAAAAATCCCTGCTCATCGGTTTCTTGTGTACCACGAAACGCCTTCGGATGCGAAAGACTATCGCCTGCTTCGACATCGGCAGCATAACCGCAGTCACAATATACAAGGGCAGCCTCACCAGCATCAGCAAGCGCCATAAACTCGGTGCTCACTTTGCCACCAATTTGCCCGCTATCAGCCTCAACAGCGCGCCACTCAAGCGACATTCTATCAAGCATGCGCGCATACGCAACACTGGTTTCGTCATACGTTTTCTGAAGCGATTCTTGCGTCTCATGAAAACTGTAACCATCGTTCATAACGAACTCACGTGAGCGCATAAGTCCAAATCGCGGACGAATTTCATCGCGATACTTCACCTGCTGTTGATATAAGTACACGGGCAGTTCTTTGTAAGAACGCACTTCGTTGCGCACCAGCGCGCAAATAAACTCTTCGTGTGTGGGTCCAAGACAAAACTGTGCGTCATGTCTATCGATAATACGCATAAGCTCGGGGCCGTAATCATCCCACCTGCCGCTTTCGTGCCATAATTCAGCAGGTTGCAGCAACGGCATAATAATCTGCTGGGCGCCAATAGCATCCATCTCGCTGCACACAATACGCGTAATGTTGTTCAAAACACGCATTCCCAGTGGCAAAAACGAATACAAGCCAGAACCCATCTTACGAATCATCCCAGCTCGCAGCAATAAACGATGACTTGCAAGCTCGGCATCGCTGGGCGTTTCTTTTAAGGTTGGCGCATAATAGCGCGACAAATACAAAACAGCGGCTTGTGGTTTCATAAGCGGTCAATCTCCTCTTTCAGCGCTTCAACTACTTCATCTTCGCGTACTTTTTTTATCACTTTACCTTTGCGGAATAAAACACCCTGCCCTTTGCCACAAGCAACGCCAAGATCAGCATCACTTGCTTCACCAGGGCCATTTACAACACAACCCATAACAGCTACACGCAGCGTTTTATGAACTGTTTGCAAATATGCCTCAACTTCACTGGCAAGAGCAATAAGGTCAACTTGGCAGCGCCCACACGTCGGACAACTAATGATTTCCGATCCGCGCTTGCGAATGCCCAGCGCACTTAACAGCGTCCAACACGCACGCACTTCCTTTTCAGGCTTATCAGTAAGCGAAATACGCATCGTATCGCCAATTCCTTCTTGAAGCAGTATACCTAATCCGGCGGCTGATTTGATGAGTCCCTGAAAACTTGTGCCTGCTTCGGTAATGCCAATATGCAAGGGTATATCAGGCATAATACGCGAAAGAATGCGATACGTTTCCACGGTATCGCATACATCGTGAGCTTTTGCACTTACGACCAAATCGGTAAAACCATAGTGCTTACAATGTAAAACGTAATCGTATGCCGATTGCGCCAGCTTTTGCGAAAGACTTAAATCGCTACGTGCTGCAAGCTGCTTATCAAGCGAGCCTGCATTCACGCCAATGCGAATAGGAATACCTGCTTGACCAGCGGCATCAAGTACGCGATCGGTTTTTTCCCAACTCCCAATATTACCAGGATTGATGCGCAACTTTGACGCACCGCGCTTCGCAGCCTCAATAGCAATACCAGCATCAAAATGAACATCGGCAACAATAGGAACAGGCGAGCGCGAACATACTTCCTCGAATACATCAAGGCAGCTACGGCGTGGAATTGCCATACGAATCACTTCGCACCCAGCCTGTACAAGTGTATCAATTTGTGCAAGATTTTCTTCTGCACTTTGCGCAGATGCGTTCAACATCGATTGCACAACCACAGGCGCACCACCGCCAAGCGCAACTGAACCTACCTGTACGCGATGTGTTTTTTCGCGCGCAAGAGGCATGCGCAAGTCGTCTGGGTTATACAGTGTTGTAATGTCAGTCATTTATTGCAAGCTCCTTGATGATACATGCTGTTCATTACTCTATGCCGCTTATCGCGAAAGGACATTCATCGATTGCACTCCCCGATGTAGTGTTCATCGACAAGTTGTTTCTTAATGTGCTGTTCATCGATGCACCATTCCTTGACATACTGTTCACCGATTGGGCGCTTCCCGGTGTGCAATCCATTACTGTAGAGCTCCTAACACAAACCGCTGAATATCATGCATGAACATAAACACAAAAAACGCAATAAAAATAACCACGCCAACCGTTGAAACCCCGTTCATAATGCGTTTGCCTAAATTGCGGCCCATCAGTTTTTGCACCACTTCCAGTGCGAAACGACCCCCATCAAGAGGCGGAATAGGAATAAGGTTCATCACACCCAGCGACACGGAAATCATTGCCATGAACGATAAAAAGCTTACAAGGCCATGTTCTGCAGCTGTTTTGGAAATCACGGCAATGCCAATGACCGAGGCGGAATTTTGTACGGTTTCGGCGGCAGTTTGCGGGTTGAACAGGTGCAACACCGACACAACCGCCATGCCGATAAACGAGAAACCCGCTTGAATGGATTGCAAGGGGTTCAAGAAGCGATGCACCACTTCCCCCGTTGCGTGATTAACCACGTCAACGCCCAAAATCGAGTAAATTACCACGAACGCAAGCAAACCGAACAGCAAATTTACGGCAACGCCCGCCACCAAAATGACGCTGCGCTTCCAAAAAGGGATGCTGCGATACTGCTGTGCCAATTCGTAGCGGTAGAAATTCTCGAATGCGGAATCGCTGCAAAACGACATCGCTTCGCCTTGAGCACGCTGTGCAGGAACTAAAATTCCCTGCTTTGAACAGCGTTTTTTTACGCGCGCACTGGGCAAGCACGCCGCCAGTTGAAACACCGCATCGTTATTCACTTTGCGCGGCGATTTAATGCTGCCCCAGTCTTCCAGCTGTTCAAATGCAGCAACCACGTCCTCAACAGGCAATGAGCACTCCTGCGCAACCTGATTAACCGAAGCTTCACCATGCGTTGCAATAAAACGCAGCACATCTTTGGTATGCGGATGAATTTCGCCAGGCTCCATGCCACAAATACGTGCATAGCCTCCCAACAGCACCGCCGTTACACCAAAGCGCGTTTCGCCGCGCGTAAAACCAAGCGACGGCCCAGGTAGACCAATCATAAACTCGCTCACGCGCACGCCAAAGGCACGCGCAGCCAAAAAGTGCCCGCCTTCGTGGATAAAAACAAGAAAGCCCAGCGAGAGCGTTGCATATATAATCATTAACAGTACGTCCACGTAGTTACCTTTCATTATCACAGCGTGCAAGCGCATTTTGCGCGCGGGCTTAAGCTTTGCTTGAGCACTATTGCACACGTCAGTTCTATCAGCAAAACGATACCACAAGGGAACACAAGCACGCGCCAGTATTTGCGGCACGAGACAGAAAACGCACGTCAGATGGCATTTCCTTATTCACGTTCCCCACGTGCCGCAGCATATTGCGTGCAGCAGCGCACGGTTAGCAGCGCCATGCTCCTGCTACGCAAGGCCACGCATGTGTTGGTGCTGCTCAAAAGCAATACCAAGAACGCTACACGCTCGGTGGCGCGCTTCGGTATCAATAGCTTCAAGCTGCTGAATTGACTCTTGTTCATAGTGTATCTGATGTTCCAAAACAGTTTCAACACAACGCGCAATATCCGTATAAGCACACGCTCCGTTCAAAAACGCGTACACCGCAACTTCATTGGCAGCATTCATCACGCACGGATGCACGCCTCCCTGCTTGCCAGCCTGATACGCTAGCTTCAGCAGCGGAAATGTCGTAGTATCAGGAGCTTTGAACGTAAGCTGCGAAAGCGTGGTGAAATCGAGCGGTGCAACAGGCGCACTCCAACGCTGCGGATACGAAAGCGCGTACTGAATGGGAATACGCATATCGGTTGTTCCCATGTGCGCTTTTACGCTACCGTCCACAAATTCCACCATCGAGTGAATCAGCGATTGAGGCTGTACCACAACAGAAATACGATCGTAGGGCATGTTGAATAAGTGGTGCGCTTCAATAACTTCAAGCCCCTTGTTCATAAGTGTTGACGAGTCGATAGAAATTTTTGCGCCCATGTGCCACGTGGGATGCGCAAGTGCTTGAACAGGCGTAATGTTGCGTAACTGGCCAAGCGTTTTGCCGAGAAACGGACCACCTGACGCCGTAAGCCACAAGCGCGCAACCTCGGCGTGCTGTTCGCCAACCAGGCACTGAAAAATGGCGCCGTGTTCAGAATCGATTGGCAACAAAGTTCCGGTGGTGTGCGCAAGACGCATAAGAATATCACCACCCACAACCAGCGACTCTTTATTCGCAAGCGCCAAAGTTTTTCCTGCTTGCAGCGCTGCTTCACTCACGCGCAAGCCAACAGCTCCCACAAGCGCATTTACTACGATATCGGCTTCAGGACATGTTGCAAGTGCAAGCAGCGCTTCCATGCCATAATGTGGCAGGTCATCGGTGCTCTCATGCGCACACGACGAAAGTTCATTGGTACGTTCATGATTGGTACGTTCAAGTGCAGATGGAGGCACATCGCTTGCGTTATCGTATGAATACTGCAACGTTTTACCTGAACGTAATGACGTTTGTGCGGTGCAAAGATAATGCTCAAAAGCATCGTTATCGGCGCTGTTTTTTGGAACACTCGCCAGCGCAACTCTTTGTACCCCATGGCGTTTTGCTTGCTCTATAAGGGCACCGACATGCGTATTCGCCGATAAGCCAACGCAGCGCAATTCGCGAGAATGCTGTTCAATAACATCAAGCGTTTGTGTGCCAATAGAGCCTGTTGATCCAAGAACAACCACACGGCGTGGCATTTTTGTTGACGTAAAGGGTATTTCTTGCTCGTCTACAGCACCTGTCTTTGACATAGTTTCACACTTTCTCGTTGCCTATCAGCGCTTACTCGCTGCATATTTTCACCATGCACTCTTACCATGCCATCAGCGCCTGTCACATGTTCTTGGTGCGAATGAGCAGCTTACCCTTCATTTCTGCTGTTTATTGCACGTATGCTCAATCACTCACGTATTTAAGCTGCATCTCGTTATACCAGCTGCACATATCCCAGAAGCGTTAACAGCATGACTGATGCGGTAGCTGCTGTCATAAGAGAATCACAACGGTCAAATAGTCCTCCATGACCAGGCATAATAGTTCCTGAGTCTTTGAAACCAACACTGCGCTTAATGCGGCTTTCGCACAAATCGCCTAACACGCCGCACAAGCCTGCCACAAATCCGATAAGCAAAAGATGTACCACGTGAAAATGAACATCAGGCACAAATAACAGTAAACACCAGCTGAGCGCCGAGCACACCAAGCCTGCAATAAAGCCTTCCCACGTTTTATTGGGAGAAGTATGGGGTGCAAGGCGATGCTTGCCAAACGTGCGTCCAATAAGGTAAGCACCAACATCATTTGCCCAAATACTAATGAAAATAACCAGCACAATAAAGCCTGCCCACTCAACATCAAACGAGCGGCGCAGTAGCATAATGCCTGCTAATTGCCCTCCCGTATACAGAAATCCAAAAATACTTCCTCCAACATCGGCAATGCGCGCACGACGCCAGAATACATACCATACGGTGAGCACCAACATAATTGCCAATATAACGCCCATCATGCCTTTTAAGCCTTGAACATATGCAGCAATAGGAAGCAGCGCTGCGCCGATAACACCTATCCATTCATTAGGCATTTTAGCGTCATTGCGCAACATGTAATAGAATTCAGCGGCACATAAACCAGCCGTAATTGACAGAAATGCCATCGTAGCAAAATTACCAGCAAGAATGGTACTTACGGCAACAGCAACGTATATAACTCCAGTACGTAAACGTATTTGGAAACTGCTTGCATTTTTAAACTTCTGCGGTGTTTTCGCATAGGCAATTTCTTTAACACGCTTGGCCTTTTGACGGCACTGTTCGCGGCGGGAAGGAGTATGTTGTTTGTTATCCTTCATTATTGTTGCACCTGTTAAACAGCACCAAAACGGCGGTCACGTTTTTGGAATTCAAGCAAGCAGCGCAAAAACTCGTAACGGTCGAAATCGGGCCATAATACACTGCTCGAAATAAGCTCCGCATATGCCGCTTGCCATAACAAAAAATTCGATAAACGCAGCTCACCTGACGTACGAATAATAAGATCAGGATCGGGCAGCCCGCGCGTGTATAGATGCTGTTCAATATCGTCTTCGGTGATTTTAACCGTGTCCGACGGCACACCCGAGAGAGAACCCAGCTCACAAGCCGACGATGAACCCAAGGTAGCTACCGACGGCGAACCTGACGCCGCACCCGAAAGTACATCAGATGCACCACCCGCCGCCCCCTGCGACAATGCACGCTGAACATGCTGGTCAACAAGCTGTTGCGTTGCACGCACCAGCTCGCTTCGCGCTCCATAATTGATGGCAACAACCAGCGTCATCCCTGTATTCTGGCACGTTTTTTCGTATGCTTCTTCAAACGCGATACGTGTTTGTGCAGGCAGAACACCCATATTACCAATTGTCATGATGCGCACATTTTCTTTATGCAGCTCGTCGACTTCTTTCAGCATGGTTGTTGCAAACAAATTCATTAAACCTGACACTTCGTCAGCAGGTCTACGCCAATTTTCCGACGAAAACGAATAAATGGTAAGATAATGAACGCCTATATCATTAGCGCAACGAATAAGCTCACGAACAGCTTCTATGCCAGCTCGATGGCCCAATAAACGCTGCAGCGCGCGCTTCTTTGCCCACCTGCCGTTTCCATCCATAATGACAGCAACATGAGCCGGAATCTTCTCGCAATCAAGCGCAGAAATATCTATATCATCTGGTACATGTGGAAATATATACGTCAGTGGCTTTTGCAACATGCTTAAATTTCCATCACTTCAGCTTCTTTTTTCTTGAGCGCAGCATCAACGCGTGCGATATACGTATCCGTTTGTTTTTGCACATCAGCCTCAGCACGATGCTGCTCATCTTCAGGCAGCGAATCAGCTTTCACCTGCTTTTCGATAGCTGAATTGGCATCACGACGTGCATTGCGAATAGCCACGCGTGCTTCTTCTGCATATGAACGACACTGTTTAGCTAACTCTTTGCGGCGCTCTTCAGTAAGGGAAGGAAAAGGCAAACGCACCACTGAACCGTCATTGGATGGTGTTACGCCTAAATCACTTTCAAGAATTGCCTGTTCAATAGCACGCAAAACACCCTTATCCCACGGCTCAATAACAAGCATATGCGCATCGGGCGATTTTATGCCAGCAAGCTGGTTAATAGGTGTTGGCGTTCCATAATACTCAACACGAATTTTATCGAGAACCATTGCATTAGCGCGCCCTGTTCTTACCCCTGCAAATGCAGTTTCAAGCGAATGAAGCGCATCATCCATACGCTGGTTTGCTTTTGCAATATGTTCTTGCATAATAATCTCCTTTATAGCTTATTCTTGGTAGCTTGTTACACGTATAACAAGCTTTTTGCCTACAGAGTTTTATATCGCTGCTAACACGTAATCTCCGATACATACGCTGGTGGCAGCATGAGCGCCGTTCTTGATGCCTGTCGCATACACTATTCCTCGTGCTTGTGCTGGTGGCAGCATGAGCGCTCTCGTTGCTGCATGTACTGACATCGTTCTTGATAGCTTTCCTGACACCGCCAATAAAACCTTGCATGTAATATTACACTTCATGTGCCTATTTTGCGTCATCATTTTGGTATACGGTTGTTCCTACCGCTTCACCTTTCAAAACACGGGCAATATTGCCATCGTTCATCAAATTAAACACAACAAGCGGCATATTGTTATCCATGCAAAGCGACGTTGCAGTTGCATCCATAACGTGCAAGTTTTGCGTAAGAACCTCGCGATACGTAATGCGATCAAAGCGGCGCGCCGATGGATTTTTCACCGGATCGCTTTCATAAATGCCGTCAACTTTGGTAGCTTTCAGCAAGCAATCACAATCAAGCTCACAAGCACGCAAGGCAGCTGTTGTATCGGTAGTAAAATATGGATTACCTGTTCCAGCAGCTAAAATTACAACACGACCCTTTTCAAGATGGCGAATAGCACGGCGGCGAATGAACGGTTCGGATACTTCTTGCATATTGATAGCGCTTTGCACGCGCGAGAAAATACCGTGGCGCTCGAAAGCATCTTGCAGCGCAAGCGCATTCATAACCGTTGCCAACATGCCGATGTAGTCGGCCTGTGCGCGATCCATGCCTTCCGCAGAACCTGCCATACCGCGAAAAATATTACCACCGCCAATAACAACGGCAAGCTGCACACCTGCATTGACGATAGGATGAATTTGTTGTGCCAAACTGTTCACAACACTGGGGTCGATACCATATCCCATACTTCCTGCAAGGGCTTCCCCTGATAATTTCAACAAAACGCGCTTGTAGATATAATCGTCGGACATGGGTCTCCTATCTCGCGACTTATCGTTACATATAGAGTACCAGTTGCATTGCATGTTGTTGCATTGCACCTATAGTAACGAATTTGTGCGCAAGATAACGCGCGAGCACAAAACGAGCAACGAAAAACCACGGCATAAAGCACGGGAGAACGCACGCAGAACGCACGGTGCGACCATCAAGCTCAGGAACAGGTGTTTTTCGCAACGTCACGTTCCTATGCAACACGCAAACAGTGCAACACCAAAAACGCGTCTTACTCAAGGGCTCATTACATGTGCAAAAGCACACGCTCCGGATCAAGTAGAAAATCGAGCACGCCTATCACACGCACACCTTCCTCGGTATACCACGGTATAGTAGAACCTCCCACAAGGATAACTTTACTAAAAGCATCCGGTATAGTAAGAAATATCACAGCATCACGCAACAAAACTGCCAGAACAATCTGAGCGTAACGAAATAAAAAAAGAGTGCTTTGCCAATGCAAAACACTCTTTAGAACAGCCACGATACGCAAGAAACGCAGTATCAAACAACACAGTTCTTACACAATGAGAACTGCAACACAACACATTTAGTGCTTTGATACAACAACTTCCAAGCGAGCAGGCGTTGTTGCAAGCACTTCATGTACCGCACCAGGTGCCATAAAAATGAAATCGCCAGCGTGCATATGATGCAGCGTTCCTTCAAGTGTGAAATCAAGTTCGCCCTCAAGGCACGTTGCAATAGCGCAGTTCGGCGCCTTGTGCTCTTTCAGCATGCCGCCTTTTGCAAACGCGAACGCGCGCACCAGCATGCAATCGCTTTCGTGGGCAATGATGCCGTTAAAGCCCTCAGCAGGATAAGCAACATCTTGGAATACACCAAGCACGGCGCCCGATGTCTTCGATGAATGGTTTCCGCAGCTGCATGAATGTGAATTGGTCGTCATAATAATCTCCTTTTCCTATGATGAACGAACAATGTTAGTACTATCGCGCACATACAAACACAAACGTGCGAACGATGTGCTGATATGCGCGTTGTTACAACAGTTTGTGCGCTTTCACGGCGCACCTTACAGCGGTTGGGCGATGCGCGCCTGATAGCGCGCTTCCGCGCCGAACCTTACAGCGGTTTGCGCACAACAAATGCTATGCCGCGCAAATATTCACGATACTTGCCAAACGTTTGCTTCATTTCCATAACGCGTTCTTTTGCGCCAGGAATGGTTGCCATATTATGCATAATCACACGAGCGCGCTCTTTGCCCTCATCAGCCATAACACGTTCAGGCTCCATAAGAAGCATAGGAGCTGCCTCGCTCCATTCAAACTGAAAACCAGCTTGCTCAAGAAGTGCCAACCATTCGTGTTTTGTAGCTGGTCGAGCATTTACTTTAATAGCACGTGAAACGTCAGTACGGATATCATTTTTGATAGTTTCATCAAGCGAATCGGGCTCGAGCCCAAGCTCGTGAAGTGCATAGTGGCCACCTGGGCGCAGCACACGAAACGCTTCCTTCATAATGGCAAGCTTGTCTTCGTCACTTTGCATCGACAAAATTGCCTCGCCTACGACCACATCAACACTTTCAGCAGGCAAATGGGTGTCTTGCGCGTTTGCAAGACGAACTTCACCATAATCGCGCACAATGTTGTTAACAATGTCAACAACGTCGGCATTGCGATCAATTCCCACATAGGAGTGCGGTTTATGCGCGATGATTTCCTCGGCGGTACGCCCAATGCCAGGTGCAAACTCGCACACATCAGCATTATCAAGATGCGCCTTATTCAACATTGCTTGCGTAAGCGCTAACCCGCCAGGACGCAAAACACGCCTGCCCAAGCGTGCAAGCAGCCAGTGTCCTGGAACCGTTGCAATATCTTTGTCTTCAAATTGATGATCTTGCGCGGCAATGGTTGCAGCATTTGAGCTATCCTGTGCGTTAGCAGATGATACTGGCGCTGAATGTACTTCACTATTCATACTAAGTTCCTTTCAATACGAGCTTTCGCCCACCTGAATTATCAATACGCGTTACTCAACACGAAGCGCAAACACGATGGAGCACCACCGAACGTGCCCCTGTAGAAAAAGCAGGAGCTACCATGACGCTGCTTGAGCCTGTTCGCATAGAGATAATTTCCTCTTACTTTGTACAAGCACTATCTAAAAAGAAACGAACGAGAAAGTATGATGTAGCTGCAACATGCTCGTTAATGCACACAAAATATACACAAAACCCTACCATTTACATACAATCAATCAGACGAACCTTTACCCCCCCCCACCCTTAATTTATACTTGTTATAAGGGATATTGGATAAATTATTACTATTTTATGTCATAGATTTATGCCGATAGGGATAACGTTATATTCTTACTGGTTGGAAGATATATACGCACATATAGGAAGACAAAAGAAGAGGGCTCTTTATGAAATCGAACAACACGCCGAAGAACACACATCACAATAAGCATGCGTTGGCACATCAGACTCCATCACACGCTTCAACAAGCAAGCATACGAATAAACTATTACAAGTAGGTGCTATGTCAGCGCTTCTTTCCGTAAGTTGCATTGCTGCACAAAATACCTCTGCGGCGGTAGCAGACGAAACATCATCACCATCATCTGCTATCAACCATACTAACCAACAAAGCCAGCCTTCTATTCATACTAACGAAAATGCCCCCTCATCAAACAATGCAAGTGCGTCTACGCACCACAATTCCGCACAAGCAACCACATCAATAGGAGAAAACACTCCTAGCACATTACAAACTAACGAACAGAACGACGCAACAGCTATGCCTTTTATGATACTGGCGCGATCGATAGACGCAAATGCAACGCACAACCTTGATCGCTCAAGCGCGGATGATGGATGGGGTACAAACAAACAAGCGTGGCTGGTGGAGCCAAATATTTTGGAATTCCAACGCTATCGCGCCGTAAACAGCAACGGCAGTATTATGTCTCCTGGTGCCGACGGCGTAGGCGATTGGAATACTACTACGAAAAAGTCAGATATGTACGCGCATATCAAAACGGAAAACAATGGCGATAGATACCTTGTATTCGATGTATTTTTCAATAACGACGCAAAAAGCATGCTGAACAACTCAGCGCTCCAGCAATACACCTGGCAAATACCATGGGCAGTAGCCGACTTAAACTATGGCGCTTATAAAGGGGATACGCTGCGTAATTTGTCGATAGAAGCATATGTCAGCAATGCCGATACAGCATCCAATGCAGTGCTCTCACGCGACTTTGAGCGCTTTTCACGTGACAACACAAATTCAAAAACGGGCATCAATCCGCTGTCAAATGATCAAGAGTTCGGAGGCACAACGTATAAATACGACTTAGGTGCACGCGTAAAAGCAAGCCGTGAGGAAGATCTTAGGACGCTCTTCCATAAAAATGCGGGGGACGGTGTATTGCGCAATGCTACTGAACTGCCTGAACCATATAGAAATTATAGCTACGGCATAGGCGTACGTACTACGGCCGTTGACAGAGCATTCCACTTGCACTGCGAAGTAAAGCTGCGCAAAGACGCAACGATTGCAGACATTCAAGATGCGTATACCTGGGCAAATACATCATCGTTTGGTAAAACGACCAATTCAGCATATACGTTTGTGTCGGGGCGTGAAAAAGGTGGCTCTGAAAACAATTTACCACGCGTTATCAGCGATAAAGAAGCTCCAAAACTATACTTCAACGGAAAAGAACTTACCGATACTCAAACGATAGACGTATACCAAGGCGACAAGCTTTCTTTGAAGTTTGGCGCATCGGATAACAGCGGCTCCATCACCAATTTGCACGTAAGCGGCCTGCCTCAGAATAAAGGCATCGACGATAAAACAAAGCATGCAGCCTCAAAGGAAAAACCTTATACAACCAGCTTAAACGATGTTGAGTTCAGCAACAAAAACGGCAACTCGCCTAATGAAAAAGTGTATAACGTTGTTGTAAGCGCCACCGATGCATCGGGCAATAAAACCGAAAAAACAATTCGCTACAACTTAAAAAATTTGAATCACAAATATGCAGAGCCAACAGGTTCAAAGCTTACAGTGCCGTGGGGACACACGTTTACCGATGATGAAATTCTTAAAAAGTGAGCGGTATCGACGCTCAAGCACATGCAAAAGTGAGCGTCTTTTCAAAGCCGTCAGCAACAAATCCACCCAAGAAATACTTTAGGAAGAAAGACGAGCTGCCAGTAGGAAACGCAACCGTTAAAGTAGAATATGCTGATGGTTCGTATCATTTGGTGCAAGTTCCTGTGTCAGTAGAAAAACCACTTGCGCTTAAACACCGACTCACGTCATCTACTGTCGAGAAAGATATTGTTGTTGGCGACACACTTCCTCCACTAAACACCTTAGTAACCGTTAAAGATAATGCAGATGGGAAGAATACGCCGACGTTTACATGGAAAACAACGCCTACCACTAACCACGTTGGACAATCGTCACATAGCTTTACTGCTACCTATGCTGATGGAAGCACGAATCCAGGCACAGCAACATTAAACGTAAAACCAAAAGCTCCTACCATTACCAGTAACTTAACTGGTAAAGCTGGTGTTCCAAACACAGAAGTGCAGGTTGATGTACATGATGGCATGACCCTCGAAGGTCCAAACAGCGCTACGGTCACTCTCTATGATGAACACGGAGCCAAACTTGGTGAAACGTCCACAATTAACGGCACTACTGCAACCATTACGGTAGAAAAAGGCGTTCCAGCAGGAAAAATACATGCTGTTACCACGTTTCATCATAGCGATGGACCTAAACTAAGCTACGATTTAACGTCTAATCCAGGTCCTGACAGTGTTGCTACGAAAGACACAAATCCGCCAACACTTACTACCGACAAAGAGACCTATGACGTTGAAGTAGGAAAAGATCTTACCATCAAACTTACTGCACAAGATGATATAAAAGTCGATGCTATCAATACTGCTCCAGCAATCTTTTCCCCTGCGCCAAACGGATTTGGCCTCAGCCCTATGAATCCAAACGATTTGCAGCGCGTTGTATCGAAAAAAGGTGCAAACAATACCGACACCAAACAAGAATTAACACTTACGATAACGGGTATACAAGCTAAAGAAGTAGGTAAGCATACTCTTACCTTTAGCACGACTGATGCTGCAGGTCATACGGCAACAAAACACATTACCGTAAACGTCAAACAGCCCTACGAACTAAAACCAACAACACTAACCGTACCACTTGGCCAAAAACTCGATGATGCTTTAGCAAAGAAAATTTTCGAGCATAATCCTAACATTCCGTCTAATGTAAGTTTCAAATGGGTAGAAAATAATACGCCCGATACGTCACAAACAGGCAATGAAAAACCTGGTAAAGTTCGCGTTACGCTTCCCGATAACAGCACAAAAGACATTGATGTAAAAGTAACGGTTGTTGATAATGAAAAACCAACTATCAAAGTATTTACCAAAGACGCGCATGGCTCTTATACAAAAGAAGTAACGCCAGGTGCTGACGGAAAAATTACTATTGATACGTATCATGGTGAACCCTACGATTTGCGTGTTATTGCTGTTGATAATAGCAACAAGGTAACAAACCTTGCTATCAACTCGCCTGTAAACAGCATGAAAGTTGAGAATTTCGACAATAAGCCTGGCAGTGGTTCTCAAACCGATCCGCGCGCATTGCATATTTCAGGGCCTGTTCCAAACGATACGAAGCCTGGAGATTATAACCGTACGCTCAGTGCACAAGACGCTTCAGGCAACACAACAAAGCTACCGCTGAAATTTGTTGTTCATACGCAAGCTGAAAAGTTTGGAAAAAATGCACAAGGGCAGCATATCGACTACCAAATGTCGAATAAGACACATCCAAGCGCAGCTGACGCCATTAAACCACAAGGAAATGATTTTCCTCAAGGCACCACATACACATGGCTTAATGAGCCAAAGTGGAATACGCCAAGTGAAAATACTCCTGCAACAGTGCGTGCAAAATTGCCTGATGGCTCTACAAAAGACATTACAACAACCGTTACCGTAAAAGACGATGTAGCTCCTGAGTTTGAAACACCAACTATGCCAACGACGAAATTCAAGAATAAGGATTATTACGTCTATAAAGTAAAATTAGGGCAAGATTTTGATATTAGTATCAAAGCAAGCGACAACACGGGTACATTAGAAAGTGCTAACTTTGCAGATGGAGCAGTTCCAGGCGTAACGTCAACGAGTATTGTTGAACATAAAGACAATAACTCAAAGGCAAAACCAGCTGTTATTCATATTAAAGGAAAAGCGGCGCGTGAAGAATCGAGCAGCGCCCAACAATGGAGCCGCGTTCTTGTTGTAAAAGATAAAGCTGGCAACAAGGCTGAACTTCCTATTCGTATTGCCGTGTACACTGACGCAGATGAATATCCTGCAACTGTTACTCCTATTACGAAGCCGCACGGAACTGCGGTTACGCAAGACGACATTACAAAGGCGATTAGCACACAATATCCGTCGAGCGACCCTGCTAAAAAGCCCTCTATCGCTTTGGTGGACGGACAAACACTCCCCGACGGAACAAAAAGTGGCAAGTCGAGCGTGAAAGCAAAAGTTACGTATCCTGATGGTTCAACAAGTACGGTTGAAGTGCCTATCACCATTGGTGATGCTAATAAAGAATATGAACCTATTGGCAATACTATTACGCTTCCGTATGGAACAAGTGATAATGATATTAAGAACCGTATAACAGGTACAGGCACTGGTAACGGTATAACGTGGAAGAATAATAAAAAGCCAGCTCAAACGCCAACAATTAGCATTGTTGACGAAACTAAAATACCGAACGGTAAAGATACGGGTACGCATACCGTGCAAGTTAAAGTAACATATGATGATAACTCGAGCGATATTGCTAAGGTAACGATTAACATCGATAAGCCTGAAAGCGAGAAATACACACCGCTCGGTAATTCCCTTACGCAAGCATTCACGACAACACCCGTAACTGATGCTATAAAAACGAAGATCACAGGCATAGGAAATGACAAGGGTGTAAGCTTTAAGGACGGTCAGAATCCAACAAATCCAAAAGTAAGCATTGACGGTGGAGCCACTATACCTGATGGCACGCAAGCAGGAACATTTACTATTCCTGTTACTATTACCTATAGCGACGGTTCTCAAAACCATACGAACGTAACACTCACCGTAAGCGATCCACAAAAGAAAACGTATCCACCAACAGGTGGAACAATTGAACTGCCATACGGCAAAACGATAACCGAACAACAAATTAAAGATAAAGTAACACTGCCTAACACTATCCCAAGCGACATAAAAGACAATGTTACTATCACGCTTGAGAACCCCTCAACGCCGCTTCCTGATGGAAAACACCCTGGCAGCACTACTATACCCGTAAACGTCAAATATCCTGATGGTTCAGAAGAAAAAGTACAAGTAACAGTTACAACGCTGGATAGCGATGCTACTACTTATAAGCCAAGCGCACAGCCGCTGAAAATACATCGCGGCGATACGCTGAACACGGAAGATATTATTAAGCAAGTACAAACGTCAACAGTAGACAATAAACCAGCACCTCAAACAACGAAAATTGAGCTTGCACAAGGCGCGAACGTTCCACAAACAAACACAACAGGAACATTTCCTGTGAATGTTGTTGTGACGTATCCTGATGGTTCGATTGCAAACCTAACGGTGCCTGTGGAAATCACTGATACCGACAAAGATATATATACGCCTACTGCGCAAGGAATTACTAAGCCATTTGGTAAAAAACCAAGCAATGACGACATCACGAATGCAGTAACTATTCCGAACTTTACGGGAGATACTACTAAGCTTACGAAAACCATCAAACCGGGCGAAACTATCCCTGATGACACTGAAGTAGGCACGCACAATGTTGTTGTAGTGGTGCAATACCCTGATGGCACAAGCGAAGAGGTATCTGTTCCAATTACAACATTGCAAAAAGATTCTGATACGTACACTCCATCTGCGGAAAAGCTCGAAAAGAAACATGGAGAAAAGCCCAGCGATCAAGAAATCATAGGCAACGTAACAGTACCTCACTTCCCGGACGATGCCGCCACAAAGCCAACGTTTACCATTGCAGATAACGACAAAGCAAAAATACCTGATGGTACACAAGCGGGCACCTTTAACGTACCGGTCACTGTTACGTATCCTGATGGAACAAGCGAAACGATTGATGTGCCGGTAAGCATTGCCGACTCGCAAGCAAATATCTATCAACCACACACCGAGCCCCTTACCAGCACATTTGGTAAAAAACCAAGTGAACAGGATATTACGAGCAAAGTTACAGTACCGAACTTCCCGAACGATGCTGCTAAAAAACCAACGTTTACCATTGCTGATAATGACAAAGCGAAAATCCCTGATGGCAAGCAAGCGGGTGACTTTAGTGTGCCGGTAACTGTTACGTATCCTGATGGCACAAGCGAAGTGGTTGATGTTCCTATAACGGTAAGCGCACCACAAGCAACAACAACCAGCATAACGCTGCCAAAAGGTGCAACGCCACATGCAAAAGATGGCATAACAAACAGCAACGCATTTCCCGATGGTACAACGTTTACGTGGAAAGATCCCGCTCCTGACACTAATACACCAGGTAAAACACAAGGTACCGTTGTTATTACTCTCCCTGCACCCAATGATACTGCAACGCCTACAACCGTAGAAGCGCAGGTAGATATTATCGTTGTTGATGGATCGAGCAAACCGCTCACAGTTATGCAAGGATCGCCGTTGCCCGATGCGAAAAACGCAGTTGTAACAACGGACGATCATGGAAACAACAAGTATCCTGCTAACACAACGTTTACATGGAAGCCTGATCAAACGCCTTCTACCGACACCGTAGGAGAGAGCCACGGCACGGTTGTTATTACGATTCCAGGGCAAGATCCGCTCGAAGTACCCGTTACCCTACACATAACCGCAAGACCGCAGGCGCACAACGGTAATGCATTTGTTGGCGATACTCCCGATGCTAAAGACAGTATCGAAGGCTCAGGTGATACTACCCTCTTCCCTGATGGCACCACATTTACCTGGAAAGGAAATGCGCCCGATACGCAATCGACAGGCCCAAAGAACGGCACCGTAACAGTACAAATACCAGGTAAAGACGCAGTTGATGTTCCCGTTACTATAACCGTGTTCGAAAAACCCAAAAGCGTACGTACAACGGTATTGCAATATAGTCAACCAAATCCTGCCGACAATATTAAAGACAGCGCAAGCAAACAGAAATATCCCGAAGGAACAGAATTCACGTGGGGCACTACCGCACAAGGTGCGTCACAACAACCTGATACTTCAAAGCTTGGCAAACAGGATGTTTCGGTAGTTGTTAGCATGCCAGGAGCAAAACCGCAAACGGTAAAAACTACAGTTACCGTAGTGGAAAATCCGGTTGCACAAGACACGCGTATTGCGCAAAGTGCTGATAACACCAAGGTTCCTGATGCTAAGAACAGTATCGGCAATGCCAACAAACTCCCCGAAAATTCGCGTTTTGAGTGGGTTAAAAAGCCAGACCTTACGCGACCTGATAATCAGGATTGCAAAGTGCGCGTAACAATTCCTGGCATGGCTACGCCAATTGATGTTGACGTAAACGTGTGCGTTGTGCCTACGCCGATTCCCAAACCATACAATGTTGCAAAAGATAGCACGCCATCAGCAAAAGACAGCATCAAGAATGCTGATAAATACCCTGATGGCACAACGTTTGAATGGAAGCCGAAAGCAGACGGCGGAAAAGATGCACCCGATACCTCGAAAACAGGAGATGCGACGGGTACTGTTGTTGTAACCGTTCCTGGAACAACACCTCTTGAACAGGAAGTAACCGTCCATGTGACCGTTAAAGACACACCTCTCATAGGTAATGCAACTGGCACTAATGCTAAAAAGAACGGAAATAAAACAACTATCAGCGGAACAGCTACACCTAACTCAACAGTTACCATCAATGATGCACAAGGTCAGCCACTTAAAAATGCAGACGGATCGCCGGTAAGCATATCGGTCGATGCAAACGGAGCATTTAGCACTGACATACCAAAACAACAGGCTGGCACTCCATTGACTCTCATTCCACATCAGAACAATACTCAGGGAGACCCCTACCAACTTACCATTATTGAAAAGCCAGATTCGCCATCGGTAAGCGCAACAAACGATGGTGGCGTCAACGTTATGCCGCCAACAGGTGCTGATCATATCAATATCGATATTACCGTAACACCTGATCCACTCAATGGCCCTGAAAAACCTACGCGTACTATCTGTGTTCGTAAAAACGGCCAAGGAGAATGGGAAATTAACGGAGATGCGCCTGATGGTATTGTGGTTGATAAAACAACAGGCGTAGTTACTATCCCGTCGCATGCAGTAAAAGATGGAAGCCCGGTAACCGCAATAGCAAAAGACAAAAACGATACGCCGTCTGAGCCTGCGAGCGCAATAGCAGGTTATGCAACACCACAAATTGTTAAACATGCTTTAGGGAACAACGTTACCCCAGGCAAAACTGTTATTGTAGGCACACTCGACATTCCAGGAGCGTATGTTATCGTAAGCGATGCACAGGGAAAGCGTTTGGGCGACATCGTAGTATCAGACAAAAAGACAGGCGCATTTATGGCAACGATTGATGCGCAGAAACCAGGAACAACGCTGCTATTGACGCCAATTAATGGTGAAATGCAGCATAATATGATTGTTAATGGTAAGGCAGGCACTGTTGTACAGGTAACGATTCCTCAAAACTCTGCAGGCTCGAACAATGATTATCTTAATCCGAACGATCCGTCACTCAATACACCTCAAGACGGTGGTGGTGCTCATGATTCTGGAAATAGTAACAACACAAACAGCCAAAACGATACAAACGGATCGCAAACTGACGCAGCATCACGCCATGATTCCCATAAGCATAATAAGCACGATGCAGGATATCTTGCTAAGACAGGAGACTCAAGCATACTAGCAGCTCTTACGGGTATGTTAGGTATCGTAAGCGCAGGTGTGCTTATGCGTTTGCGCCGCCAAAGAAAGCAGGATTATAAAAAGGAGCAATAGATAGAGCACGGTACAGCTTTGTAGTAACGTAGAGCGTTACTACAAAGCGTTCTTTTTTCACATATGAGCGTACCTTGTTCTAAACAGAACGTAAAGCGCCAGAATAAACCACAAGAAGCATACTGCTTTCTTGTGGTTTTTTGCTTGACGTGGACTTTTCTTATATACATAAACCGAGCATTGCTCTACAATGGAAAAGAACTACGTTTTATTGTGATGCTATGTACTCTTAGTAATATGTCTTGTTACCGTTTTTCGTTGCAAAATGATCGTTGAATATTGATAACAAAAACAAAGCGCACATACAAAGTGCGCGTGCATATTATAAGCATTCACACTACCGTAACCAAAGAAATATAAACGAAAGGCATGATGCACGTATGAACCGTACACACTACTCATTATTACAAAAAGCAGGACTTGCAGTAGTTGCCAGCAGTTTTATTGCTGCGAGCGCACTTGTACTCCCCCCCACAGCTGCTTGGGCAGATCCTGATACAGCATCAACATCGCAATCGCAAGAAGCTACCAGCGGAACTGATGGCGGCGTTGCTTGGAAGATAGAAAATAATGAACTTATTTTGACTCCTCTTGTTGACGACGCTGTTCCGAGTGGTAAGCAAGCAGGCGTAATGGAAGCAGTTGGAGCGTTCGATACAACGCAAAGCTGGAAAGATGAAAACAATACTAAATTAAAATCTTGTACAAAAATTACGTTTAACACAGCACAAAATAAAGCAGGCGACACCGTTTACTGCACACTGCCAGCAAAATCAGCCAAATATCTCTTTTCTTGTTTTTCGTTTGATGATAGCAACTTAACTATATTTACGAATGTATCTGAAATTGATCTAAGCGGACTAAAAATTCAAGCGTCTGATACAGCGGATGACAATTCCTGTGTAAGAATGTTCTGCGGCTTGGAAAATTTAACAACGCTTAAAGGCCTCGACACACTTGACTTATCAAGAGTAGTTGATACCAGTTTAATGTTTCGCAAATGCACAAAATTAACGAGCATCGATCTTTCTAACCTTGATTTATCGCGCGTAACTGATATGCAAAAAATGTTCTCTCAATGTGAATCGTTAGAAGAAATAAAACTCCCAACAAAACTTGGCAATGCGGTAACAACCTACGATGCCATGTTTTATGCCTGCAAAAAACTAAACAGCATAACAGGGCTTGAGAAGCTGAATACCAGTAACGCAAAAGATCTCAATTGCATGTTCCAACACTGTGAAAACCTTACCTCGCTTGATGTTAGCAACTTTGATACCTCAAAAGTTGAAAATATGGGAGGTATGTTTGAAGGATGTACGAAATTAACTAACATCAAAGGCATTGAGAACTTTAATACTGAACAAGTACATGCAACAGGAACAAGCAGCGCAAATGTCGACGATCGTGCTGGATTTGAGTATATGTTTGCAGGATGTGGCAGCTTAACGGAACTGAACTTATCAACATGGAATACAGCAAAAGTACAACGCTTCACATCAATGTTTGAAAACTGTACGTCACTTTCCAAGCTGAATATAAGTGGCTTTACCACTAAAGCTGGCACAACAAATACCACCGCAAAAGATATGTTTAAAACGTGTACCAGCTTATCTGAACTTACGCTCGGTACAAACTTCTCGTTTGATAGCGCGTGTGGATTGCGTGATGCGCAATGGAAAAAACAAGGTACCGACAAACCGGTATGGTCAACAAAAGACCTTATTGGCAATAATGATGCGCATGCAGCGTATTATAATGCTGCTGCTACAAGCGATAGCGACACTGTTGTATCACCTGGTACGTTGGTCATTGCCGACACACAACAACAAACGCCTGGTGGATCAGGCACAGGTGGCGGCACCACCACCCCTTCCACACCA
>KQ959714.1 GCA_001552935.1 Umbribacter vaginalis
ATAGTATGTAAGCGCTTCCTCCAGCGTGCGCGTTCTGTTCCAAACGGCAGGGTAGTGGCTTACCAACGGCGTTATGCCTGCATTCCACAAAATAAGGAACTGCGCGGGAATGCTTACGTCGTTTTGATGCGCCTGGTCAGGCGATATAAGTTGCGTAATGCCATCGGCAATACTGTCGCTGCGACGCGTGGGACGTGCGGTAAAGCCGAAGCGTTTTGTAAGTGTAAGCATTTTTCTGAAGCCGTCGCCATCGCGCATAGCGGGTGTCATATGGGCAATTACCACGTCAAAGCGCTCGGTAAACGCATGCGCAAGAAAGTCGTCACGAATAAACTGTACGTTTTCAATTCCAAGTTCTTCTTTGCGATCGTTTGCGGCTTCAATCATTTTGCTTGAAATATCAATACCTACAACGCGTTTTGCGCGTTTCGCAAGCGCGAAAGAATAAATGCCCGAACCGCACCCGATATCAAGAACGCTGCTGGTATTGTCGATAGCATGATGCTTGGCAATAAGCTGGAGGAATTCATCATCTTCCCAGGTGGGAATAGGAAGCGTCCGCCAAAAATCGACTGCATGATCCCATGTTTCAGCATGGTGATAGCCATTCATAACAGATGGTGGCGTTTTCCACGCATCAAGAATGTGCTTTGGTGCTGCAACAAGTGCTTGCTGTATGCTTGATGTAGAATCCATACCAGCTCCTTTGTGTTTCGTTTCGTTCTTTACCTTTTGTGTACCGCTTCGTTCTTTGTCCAACCAGCGTTTATTACAACTTGCGCTTTCCTAAGCAGCGCTTTCCCAACCTGCGCTTATGCGTTTTCTTCGCCCGTTAACAGCGGA
>KQ959715.1 GCA_001552935.1 Umbribacter vaginalis
TGTCTTTGAACAAATCCTGCTGGATGGTCACGTTGTTTGTGAACATAAGGACTTAAACAGCGAAAATCAAACGGTAAAGGTTAAGGCGCGTCCTGGTGAGCCACAGACATGCCCACCATGTCCGAAACCGTGCGAGCCTAGCTGCCCTGCACCGTGTCCGCAGCAACCGTGGATGCCGTGTTTGCCGTGGTGCGCACCACAAGTGCCACAAACACCACAGACACCGCAAACACCACAAACGCCACAAGTACCGCAAGTTCCTAATTTGCAGCAACAACCAGCACCTGTACCGCAGCCACATTTAGATCTGCCAGCACCAGCACCTGCGCCTGATCCTGCTCCTGTACCAAAAGTACAGCCTTTAGCAGATCAAAACATTCCGCAGCCCCACTTGAAAAACAAATTCCCTCAAACAGGCGAAGTTATCGGTGGTATTGCTGCTATTGCTACAGGTTTAATTGCAGCTGGCGTTGCACTTGTCATTGCTAAACGTAAGCGCTCAAAGCGCTAAACAATCTTTGTACCTAGTAGGGAGAGCATTCTTCCTACTAGGTGCTTCAATTTTCAAATTTAAGAAGTGAATTATGTTAAAAGTTTTTGAAGCATTTTCTGGGTATG
>KQ959716.1 GCA_001552935.1 Umbribacter vaginalis
GTCAGTCCTCGTCTCGAATGCGGGCATGCACTTGCGCTTTCCTCCAGAGCGGTAGCAGCAGTGTCACGCAGTCCGCCCCGTGGATCAAAGCATCTATGGTTTTCCCTCGTGTCTTTCCCACGAGGCTTTCCCACAAGGCTTTCCCACAGGGCTGTCCCACGTGCACACGTGGTGGGAGTCGATCCTCGGCTTGAACGTCAAGGCAGTGCAGGGAAAACAGGTTCCTCTGGAATGGACTGACACATCTGGGGGACTCTTGGAATGGTGGCACGACCCTGGAGTTCCTCTCGCCTTTCCTGTGGAGAGCCCCTCCTCTTGAGATGCGACGGGAACGCCGGGAATTCTTTCCCTACGAAACCGGGAAAGGATCCCTCATCTCGAGCTCGGAGGCGGAAACGGGGCTCCCCTGGATGTGTTCGGGACCCTCGTGCTTCCTCTCGAGTGGAGACGGGTGTGTCGGGAACTTCTTGAGTTGCAGAAAGGGTGTGAAGGACCCTTTGGAAGTTCCAGGGGTTAGATGTGATTAGCCTCGAGAAGCCTCAGCGGAAATGGGCCTCATCTCGCCTGGAGGGCAAAACCTCCTGGATTTTCTCGAGTTGCGGCAGGTGCTCTCGACTTACGACGGGGCCCTCAGGGACCCGCTCTGGTGGCCTCAGGAAAGGCCAGTCCCCATGCGAGTTCCTCGGGGGCCTTTCGGAATTCCTCTCCCGCTGATGCCGGGGCCTAAGACCTTGTGTGAACTCAGGGCCGGA